>JBBRQY010000002.1:0-645588 GCA_038225655.1 Phycisphaerales bacterium
ATCGCAACGATTTGTCGCAGAAACCCCGGGATTGGGCTGAACCGCGAAGCTGTAGTCAATAAACACAAATCCGCTGAATGCGATTCCGCTGGCGTCGAAGTTTGACTGCTGCGAAGAAGTCACCGCAACGTGCGAGCCGAGTGGGTTCCAGTTTGGTTGGCTGGGATCGTTGTATGCGTAGGCCTGTGATTGCCACAGACCGAACACCGGACCCGCGAATGACTGTGTCGTCTGTGGATTAGTTTCGCGATTGAGCACGGAGACGACGCGGGTAGAACTCAGAGGCGTGACGACACCCGCCTCGGCGCGGATGATCATTGACATCGCAAAAGCCGAGCCGTAGAACAATTTCGTGAGTATGTTCATGGTCGATTTACCGCGTCTGACCGTCCAACCGCATACCAAGTTCTCTTCTTCTCACGTCGGCAGATTCACCGGCATCACCACATACACAAACTCATTGTTCGCCAGCCGGATCAGCCCAGGCCGATTCGGGGCCTTCAGCTCCATGATCACATCCTGCTCCGGCACCACCTTCAGCACATCCGTGATGAACGTCGGGTTGAAGCTGATCTCGATGTCGTCGCCCTCGTACTTGGAAAGCGCGATGGAGATCTCGCTCTCGCCCATCTCCGGGGCGCGGCTGGAGAGCTTCAGCCGCTTGTCCTTGCTCGTGAAGGCCATTCGCACGCCGCGGGATTCCTCGTTCGTCAGCACGCTCGCCTTGCGCACCGCGCTGGAAAGCTCGTCCCGGCCTGCCGTCACCTTCTTGTCCTGGTCCTTGGGAATCACATCCTCGTATGGCGGGAAGGTGCCTTCCACCAGCACGCTCGAGAGCACGGCGCGTGGGGCCGGGAGCTTGTCCGGGTCCTTGCCGCCCGCCGGGGTGGTCGGTTCAAAGGCGAAGAAGATGCGCGTATCGCTGATCGCCATCCGGATGTTCTCTTCCGGGTCGCGGGCCAGCTTCATCATGATGTTCAGGGCCTTGGTCGGCACGATGCACGTCACCGCGTCGCCCTTGGCGTTCGAACCCGTAAGCTCCGATCGCGAGAGCGCCAGCCGCCGCCCATCCGTCGCCACCATCTCCAGCTTCTTTCCGTTGCGCTTCAGCAGAACGCCGTTGATCGCGTATCGGCTCGTCTCACGGGCGGTCGCGAACACCGTTCGAGAAACCTGCTCCAGCAGCGCGCCGGCGCTCTGCGTGAAGACGGCCTTGGCCGGGTCCGGGCCCGTTCCCCCCGCCGCGGCCACGAAGTCCGGCATCGCCGGGAAGTCTTTGGCGGGATACGCAAACACGCGGAAGTGCGCGTTTGTCCCCTTGATGTGGCACTGGTCCCCCTCGGTCTCAATCGTCAGCGTCGGCTCGCCATCCTCGGCCGAGATAATGGCGCGCAGCTTGTCCGCCGGCACCGCCACCTCTCCGGGGTGCTGCACATCCACCTGCGTCAGCGTCAGGTGCAAGCTCGTCTCCGCGTCCGTGCCGCTGAGCGTCAGTTCCCCAGCCGAACCCACCTTGCGGGCCACCAGCTTCACGCACGACAGCGCGGGCGTCGGCGTCCGCTGAGGGACAACGCCCGCCACATTGTTCACCGCGTCCAACAACGCGCCGCGATCACAGATCACCTTCATAGAGCTCGGGCCTTTCTGCTAGGTAGATACAAGCGGCAGTGTAAGCCCTCGCCGCCCGCCGCGACCGAATTTCCCGCCCCAGTCCACACCTCATCCACATTCCTGGGATTGTGGGCAATGTGTGTGAATTCCGGGGATTCCTGTCGCTTGCCCAGTCCTCCCCCACGCTCCGCGTGGGGCGCAACCAGCACCACTTTCTTCCATCTCACCCCTTCGGCATCGACTTCCCATCCGCCCGCCACAGGAACGCCAGCGGCCCGCGCAGCCGCGGCGGGAGCAGCAGCCGCACCATCATCCGCGCCACCGGCCTTCCCGCCCACAGCCCGATCGCCAGACACGCCAGCCCGATCCCAAGACAAACCGGCCCGATGATCCCCCAGAGGTCCCGCCACGCAGTCCAGTAGTACCCGCCGTAGTACGGATACCCATTCTGCGTGCCCGACTCGCTCATCCACCAGAACAACCCGCCCAGAGCCCCGATGATGACCATAAACGCGATCCGCCCCTTCCATCGCACGTGCGGCGTCGCCACCGCCAGCGCGGCGCCAAGCGACCCGACCAGCAGCAGCACGTTCACGCTCAGCCACAACGCGCTCCATGCGATCGCACCCTTCCATCCCCCCGCAGCCACAAAAAGCTCCTTCTTGTCCAGCGATTCCCACCACGCCTGATCCGCCTGTGTATTCGCGTACGCGTATGGGTTCGGCGGACCATTGGACGCAACGTGGTCGGTCCACTGCTTCTGGATGTACTGCGCGTACGGCGCGGACAACTGTTGCGTAAGCATCTCCGACATTCCCCAAATGCTCAGCGCACACGCGATGATCAACCCCAGCATGAAGAGCGTCCACACCCCGCCCAGCGCGTACCCCATTCGATTGGCCCACTTTCCCAGCAGGGGATATTCCTGCAGCGCGGCCGGGGTGCCGCACTCCGGACATCGCACCATCAACAAACCGTAATGCCGCTCGCGCACGATCGTCTGGCCGCTCAGATTGAAAAAGCAGTTGGCGCAGAGCCGATCCCCCACAAGCTCTGCGATCCGCGGATCATCCCCCTGTCTCACGCCGCCCTGCGCGGCAATCGAACCGACGATCGGTGGTGGAATCTCAACCGTGCTCATAGCGCCATCCTCCGCCGGCGCGCCCGCGCCAGTTTCCTGATCCATCGCATCCGCTCTCTTTTGGCCAGCGTCCGACGCAGCGATCGCCCCAGCGGCACGCCCAGCAGCGCCATTCCGAACCCCGGAACCATCCAGCTCCCAACGCGCCGAAAGAAGTCGCAGTCCATCCACAGCGTCGCGCCGTGGTCCTCCTGGCCCGGCAGCATCCGCCACTCATGATCCACGAACTGCTGCACCGCGGCCATCAGCATCGCTCCCGCCACCGCCGCGATCAGCGCTCCCCACACCACCCAGCGCCGGCGCACATGCGCGAATCCCGCCGCCAGCATTGCCCCCGCCGCAAGACTCCACGCCGCGCCGACCCCGGCGATCGCCGGCCCGAAGTCATCTCGCCACGCGATCATCGACTCCTGTTCCGGCCCTCCCGTCCGAAACTCTTTCACCAGGTCCCAGAACGAGATCCCGCGCCACGTCTCGCTCACCAACGAGGCAAGCCCCGTCGTGGTCGCCACCATCGTCACCGCAACAAACATCCGCCACATCACCCCGCCCAGCGTTACGCGCAGCCGCTGAAACTTCCTCCACCCCAACCCGAGCGGATGCCGCCTGCGCACGCACGCCGCGCCACACTCCGGACACACCACCACCGGCAGCTTGTAAATCGGGTCGAGCGGCGCGCGAACGCGCCCCAGCGCGCACCCGCAGACATGGCACGTGTGTTCGATCGCCACAATCGACGATACGGGCTTCGCCGCGCGAAGTTGCAACGCCCGCGCCGTCCCACCCCCGGATCCGGGCGCACACCCTCCGATCCCGCGCCACCCGCATCACCCCGCCACACCGCGCGCTCTCGCTGACGACGCCCCCTGCGATCCCCGATACGCCTCCTACGGCGCATTCCCCAACACCCCCACGCGCGCCCCGGTGCCATCGCGCACCCGGAGACCTCGTCATGGCGCACCACCGCGTTGTTCTTGCCACACTTGCCACGCTCGCCTGCACCCCCGCGGCCCGCGCCGGCATCTACATCGAGTACAAGGCCGCCGCGGCCGACGGGTGGTCCATCCAGGGACAAAATCCCACGCCCGTTCCCGGCGCGGTCTGGAACGTCGGCCTGGACCGCTGCCAGGCCGGATACTGGCGGGTCCGCGTCTCTGATCCCGCAACCGAGTCGCTCGGTCTGGTGAGCTTCACGAACACCACTTCCGCCGTAACGCTCATCATCGGGTCAACCCAGGACAACGCCGCCAACCCCAACTCCCGCCTCCTCGCCCCCGGATGCCTCGATTGGGCCGCCGGCCTCGATCCCGGCTCCGCGACCGTCACGCTCCAGGCCCGCGTCGGACGCGACATCGGTCCCTTCGCATCCATCACCGCCCGCACCATCGTCCGCCTCGACGTCGATGGCGCCATCCATCAGTCCGCCATCCACCACACCAGCCCCACCGACACCCTCGCGGCCATCACCTCCGGCGGCCCGATCGACGACAATCTCGACGACCCGAACTCTCCAGCCCTCATCCGCTCCGAGGGCGGACGTATTGAACAGATCACCGCCGCGGGCACCATCATGTGCCCGATCTCCGTCCAGCCCGTCGCCGCGTCCGGCGCGTTCCCCCTCGCCGGAACGATCGGCCGCGTCGAATCCACCGGCGGTGACATCGGCGGCGCGCGCCCCAGCACGTCCCTCGCCGACAACTACCACGCCACGCCCATCGTCGCCCGCACGATCGACGCGATCGTCGGGCGCAACGTCCGCTCCGAAATCGTGGGTACCGAGGGCGTGCGCCGTGTCGAGTCCACATTCGCGGGCCTGCGCGGCTCACTCACCGCTCCCACGCTCCTGCCCATCGATGCCGCCCACGGCGGCTTCGTCCGCTCCGCCGGCGTGAACGCGCTGAACATCTCGCTCTCCAGCGGCCTTCCCAAGGGCGCATCCATCGTCGCCGGGTTGTTCTACGGCTATCAGGGCATCGCCGATTCCGCCCAGCCGCGCATCACCCTCGGCTCTCCCAACAAGCTCTCGGGCCAGATCATCCTTGATTCCACGAACTCACCCAAGCCCCTCGGCTTCGGGGGCGTCCCCGTTCCGCGCGTTCTGGTCGGGCGCGTCGTCATCAATGGCGCAACCACCACCACGATCACCGCCGACATGTTCCCCAGCCCCTCTGCCGCGCTCGGCGGCGGCGCGATCGGCGTGGCGCCCTTCCAACTCTATGAACTCGACTGCACCCCACCGAACAACCAGATCGCCCGCTACGACGGCGTCGTCGAAACCGCCTTCGACACCCCGACCAACGTTCCAGTCATCATCCGTTCCTATGGACCCACCGCTCTTCCCGCCGGACAGACCGACCCCAACGCGGCCTTCACCATCCAGCGCGCCGCTTCGGCCGACTCCTGCATCTGGACCAATGTAAACTCCATGTTCAACGTCGTACTGCACCCTGCAACGCCCGGCATGGACGAGATGCGCGCCGTCGGCCTCGCACGCGGCTCCATCCACCCCACGCCCGGAATCTACCGAGTCATCCCCAACACTCTCGCATGCGATAGCGTCTTCGGGCTTCCCGCTGTCGTCTGGTCCGATTCGTGCACTGCCCAGACCTCCCAGGCCCGCGCCTACGTCTTCCGCATCGCCCCCGACTGCGACAACGACGGCATCAACGATTACATCCAGATCGACGCCCTCCATGGCTCCCCGCTCACGACCGGATCGGGCTCCTGGTCACCCGGCACTCCCGAAACCGTTCGCACCGGTGCCGCCGTTGGCGGAGTCGCGGCCGCCCAGGACGCCGACACGGGATCCACCCCACCACCACCTCCTCCCCCGCCACCACCGCCGCCACCCCCACCCCCACCCGCGCTCACGTGCGTCACCGTCTGTCTTCTGGACATCAACGGCGACCACCTCATCAGCGTGCAGGACATCTTCGATTTCCTCACCCTCTGGTTCGCCGGAAATCTCCGCGCCGACTTCAACCTGTCCGGCGCGATCGAAGTACAAGACATCTTCGATTTCCTCGGCGCATGGTTTAACGCCAGCCGCACGGACTGTTAGTCCGCCGATCGTCGAATTTCACTTCCCACCACTTCCTCATGCGGCCCGCCTTCAAGGCGGGCCGCGTGCCGTTTCAGCTCACTAATTTCATGAGCGGCCCGCCCCGGCAATCTCCGTGCCATTCCGCCAAACTCCCGTTTTTCGCCCACGGAAGCCCCACGGTCGCCTACTCTGTGCCTTCCCAACCCCCAAGCATTTGGGGGAAGCTCCCATCGCGCTGGCCAATCCTGACCAGCGCGCCAATTGTCCCATTCACGCAAAGGTCTAACAGCATGTCATACGAAGCCGCCATCCACGCCCAGGCGATCGATCTCGACAAGCTTTCAATGGAAATGACCGCCGCCGCAGGTGCAGGCCACCCCTCCACCTGCATGTCCCTCGGCCACATCGTCACAGTCCTTATGTACGCCACGATGCGCTACAGCCCGGACTACCCCGACTACCCCACCTCAGATCGCCTCGTCCTCTCTGAAGGCCACGCGGTTCCCATCGTCTACGCCGCGGCCTGCAAGCTCGGCATCATGGTCGGCAAGGATCCCGCCACCCGCCGCCGCTTGAAAGTTGAAGACGCAATGACCCTCCGCGAGTGGCACTCCGAACTTGACGGCCACCCCAACCCGATGGAAGGGTTCCCTTTCTTCGACGCCGCCACCGGGTCCCTCGGGCAAGGTCTCTCCGTCGCCGCGGGCTTGGGCGAGGCCGCCCGCCTCGACGGCCTCGACCGCCGGATCTACTGCATCATCGGCGACGGCGAAAGCCGCGAAGGCCAGATCACCGAGGCCCTCGACTTCGTCATGGACCGCAAGCTCACCAACGTCCTTCCGATCTTCAACTGCAACGAGTACGGCCAGGCCGATCGCGTCTCGCCGCAGCAGTCCGCCGATCGCATCAAGGCCAAACTTGAGGCAATGGGCTACGACGTGAAGGTCATCGACGGCCACGCCCCCGCGCAGATTCGTGCCGTCTTCGATGAGTTCGAGAAGCGCTCCGGCGATAACTCCGGCAAATGCATGGCCGTCGTGGCCAAGACCGTCAAGGGCTGGGGCTGTCCTTCCATGCAGGGCGGCGGCTGGCACGGCAAGCCCGCCGAGGGCGAGGCCCTTAAGAAGGCCCTTTCCGAGCTCGACGAGCGCCGCATCGAGCTCACCAGCGCGCTCGTCTCCTCCGACCAGTTCACCATCCAGCCCCCGCCCGAAGCCCCTGACCGCACGCCCAAAAACGGCGAGATGCCCTCCTTCACGCAGATGATGAAGAAGCTGGACATGGAGTCGGTCGTCCACTCCGGCAAAATGGCCACCCGCCGCGCCTACGGCGTCGCCCTCCGCGCCCTCGGTCAGGTCAACGACCGCGTCGTCGTTCTCGACGCCGACGTCTCCAACTCCACCTTCGCAGACATGTTCCGCAAGGACGCCGCTCTGGCTCCCCGATTCATCGAGTGCAAAATCGCCGAGCAGAACATGTTCTCTGTTGGCGCGGGCATGGGTAGCGTCGTCGGCGGAAAGATTCCCTTCTGCTCCACCTTCGCCAAGTTCGTCACCCGCGGATACGACCAGATCGAAATGGCCATGAACTCCGGTGCGAACCTGAAGATCGTCGGCTCCCACGCCGGCATCTCCCTCGCCTCCGACGGCCCCTCGCAGATGTCCCTCCCCGATGTTTCATGGTTCCGCTCCTTCACCACCATGAAGGACCACCGCGGCAACCCCGGCTTCTACATCCTGCAACCCTCCGACGCCTATGCCGCGTACGCCCTTACCGGCGTCATGGCCGAGTACGAGGGGACCTGCTACATGCGGACCCTCCGCCCCGACACCGAGTTCCTCTACAACGACGAGACCGTCTTCAACCTCGGCGGCTTCGAGGTCCTCAACGAAGGCCGCGACATCCTCCTCGTCGCCGCCGGTTACATGGTCCACGAGGCCAATAAGGCCCTCGACCTCCTCGATCAGGCCGGCGTCTCCGCCACCCTCGTCGACGCCTACTCCATCCCCTTCGATACCGACAAGATGCTCGACCTGGCCAACGCCAACGGCGGGTACATCATCACCCTTGAAGACAACTACGGCGGCGGCCTTGGCTCCGCGATGGCCGACGCGCTCACCCAATCCGGCGAGGGCTTCACCCTCGAACAGATGTTCGTCAAGCGCATTCCCAAGTCCGCCAAGACCCCTCAGGAAATGCTCAAGATGTGCGGCCTGACCGCCCAGGACATCGTCGCCACCGCGATGCGCGTCCTCCAAGTCGCCTGACTTGAATGGGCTTACCGGCCCATGCTTTGGGGGCTTCACAAGAAGTCCCCTCCGCGTCTACACAACCACCTCAACTCCCCCCGCCCGCGAGCCCCCGGCTCGCGGGTTATTCTTTCCCGTGCCCGAACTCCCCGAAGTTGAGTCCATCCGCCGCTCGCTCGCGCCGCGGCTGCTCGGAAACACGGTCACCGCCGCCACGCTCCTCCGCCGCGACATCCTTGTAGCCCCAGGCGATCCGCCCGGCGGCTTCCCGCGACAGCGCGCCGGCTCGCGCAAGCGTCCGGTGCTGATCACGCCTGCCGATCTCCTTTTCGGCGCGACCATCACCGATCTCATCCGCCGCGGCAAACAGCTCGCCATCGTCGCCGCGCGCGTCGATCGAGCCCTCATCGTTCAGTTGGGCATGACCGGCCACCTCGAGTTCTTCCCCGCCGCTCCCGCGCATCCCGCGCCGCACGTTCACGCCCACTGGTCCCTCAACACCCGCGGCCATTTTCACTTCCATGACCCGCGCCGCTTTGGCGCGCTCCGCGTCTTCCGCTCCCTCGCCGCGCTGCACGAGCACTGGTCCGCTCTCGGCCCGGACGCCCTTACCATCACCACCGACCAGCTCGCCGCTGCCCTCACCAATACCGACCGCCCCATTAAAGCCGCGATCTTGGACCAGGCCGTCCTCGCCGGCGTCGGCAACATCTACGCCGACGAGTCGCTCCACCTTGCCCGCATTCACCCCCGCATTCGGGCCCGCCGACTGGCTCTGCCGCAAGTTGACGCCCTCGCCGCCGCCATCCGCCACGTGCTCGCCCAGGCCGTCGCCGCGGGCGGCTCCACGCTGCGCAACTACACCGACGCCGATGGCCGCCCCGGCTCCTTCCAATCGCGCCACGCCGTCTACGGCCGAGCCGGCGAGTCCTGCCTCACCTGCTCCAGCCCGCTCGCCTCCGCCCTGCTCGCCCAACGCACCACGGTCTGGTGCCCCCACTGCCAACCCACCCGATCTCGGGGAGCGCGTTGACTTTCGCCTGCGGCTGCCCGGGGCGGCCGTTGTACACAAGTTGTTCAGAACGCTTACGACGACTCCGATCCGTTGCCACCAACGCCGCGTCTTGGCCTCCTCGTCAGGCTTCTTCTTCTCTAATTCAATAGATCTCCAGTAGTGGTAGTAGGAAGTCCTGGCGCAAGGTGGACAAGCTGGTGGAAAATTCCACAAGTGCCCGTAAAATAGAGACTTAAACGTCATTGGAAAAAGTGTTCAGACTGTCGGTTTGGTGTCGCCAAAGTGTGCCCGCGGAGAGGCGCGACAGGGTTCCGACAGCTCATCCCGAACCAACCACCAACCACCATCGCCCACCCCAGCGCGCCCGCGCCCGGTTGCCCACCGTTTCTCCACACGGCAAGCGACACCGCCATGATCCGGGGGCTTCACGGCGGGCTCATCTTGGTTTCACATCATCGTGGCCTGGACCTGCGAGTTCAGCGTCGCGACGACCTTATTGAACTCCGGGTCGGTCTCGCGCCGTTCCTCAACCGTCTTTACGGCGTGCATCACCGTGGTGTGGTCGCGGCCGCCGAAGTACCCACCGATCTCCTCCAGCGAGTGGCGGGTATGCCGCCGGGCCAGGAACATGCACACCTGGCGCGGCAGGGCGATGGATCGCTGCCGGCGCTTGGACTGCAAGTCCGTCAGCTTCACGCCGTAGAACTCTGTCACGGTGGCGATGATCGCATGAATCTCCGCCCGGCGCTCGCCGCGCACCGGAGCGTCCCCCAGCGCCTGCGAGGCCATGGCCATGTCCACGGGCCGGCCCTCCACGCTCGCAAGCACCTGAAGCTTGATGATCGCGCCTTCCAGCTCCCGGATGTTTGAGTCGATCCGGGCCGCGACGTGCTTGGCAACGTCATCGGGCAGCTCAAAGCCGCGCATCAGGGCCTTGTTCTTCAGAATGGCGATGCGGGTGTCATAGCACGGCGGCGTGACGCTTGTCACCAGGCCCCACTTGAAGCGGCTCACCAGCCGATCCTCGAGATCCGGTATGTCCTCCGGCGGCGCATCGGAACTCAGCACGATCTGCCTGTGCTGCTGGAAAAGCGAGTTGAACGTATGGAAGAACTCCTCCTGCGTTCGGTCGCGCTTTGCCAGGAAGTGCACATCGTCGATGATCAACAGATCCACATCGCGGAAACGATGCCGAAAGGCGGACATCTCTCCGGCCTGCACGCCCTCCATGAACTGCGTGATGAACCCCTCGCAGGAGGTGTAGAAGATCCGCGTGGACGGGTTCGTCTCTTTTATCCGCAGGCAGATTGCCTGCAGCAGATGCGTTTTGCCTAGCCCCACCCCGCCGTGAACGAAGTACGGATTGTACGAACGTCCTGGATTGGCCGCCACCGCCACCGCCGCGGCGTGGGCCAGCCGATTGGTTGGCCCGACCACGAAGTTCTCGAAGCTGTAGTCGGGATTGATGACGAGCGAATCGGTATTGGACCGCACGCTCGGGCTCGTGAGGTCCCACTTGGGAGCGATCACTTCGGGGGCGTGTCCCGCGTGACCATTGCTCGGAGCACCGCCGGCCGCGTCTCGTACACCCTCCAGCTTGCCGGACTTTGGGCCGGACGCCCCATTGCGGGACGATGGCTTGATCTCTGAAATGGGAGACATCGGCTTGGACGCCGGCACCGGATCATCCGGCCCGAGGAACATCACCGAGAGCAGATGCTTGGAAACGGTTCGGGCCGCATCGTTGAACGGATCGGCGCACTGGCGACGCAGATAGTCGCGATGAATCGAGGTGCGCGAACGCAGTCGCAGCGTCCCCGCATCAATACCCAGTGGCTCGATCTCCTCAAACCACTGCCGGCAGAGGGTGGGCTGATGCTGCTTAAGATGCGCGAGCATTCCCGACCAGAGTTGACGATCAGGCCCCATCATCGCGATTCGCGACTCCAGCATCGTGCGTGTCATGTCGATCGAATATCCCGAGCGTGAGCGTTGATTTTCGTCGGCCCATCGCCGACGCCACAAACACACCACTTCCCACCAACGATCCAACGCTAATCAATCTACAGCGTTTGTCAACAGAACTAATCACGGAAAATGCGCGGCAATGGCCCGCACCCAATCGCGATGCAAACGCAAATGCGCTCCCAGTTCTGAGCGCGTTCCACGAGCGCACGCTTGCCCGGCTCGGCGTGCGCTCCTATCTCGGACGCGATGGCCCGCGTGGCCCGGAGCCATACCCGCCAGATCCCCCGCGCGATGGCGCGCCGCCCGGACGGCCCGCACCGCCGCGCATCGGCCCGCCACGTGGGGCGCGGCTGGCCAGCTCGTCGGGCAACTGACCGTTGTCCGCCAACTGCTTCTCGTAGCGTTCCTTATTGATCTTGTAGTCCATCAGGAACTCGACCTTCTTCATCAACTGCGGCCCCGCGAGCTTCGTCAGCCGCTCGCGCGCAAAGCCCAGATTCGTCCGGCGCGACAGATGCGTCAGCACCAGGTTCTGGCTCTCCAGCACACGCAGCCACTCCGCGATCGCCTCGGCGTGCATGTGCATGCCCACCTTGGCGCGGTCCGCGTGTTCTTCCTCGGTGAAAGTACATTCACAAATGGCGATCTGCGCCTTGCGCACCTCTTCACGCACCAGCCACGGGCCGGGGGCGCAATCTCCCAGATACGCCACCAGCGGAACTTCCAGCACGCGGGTGATCGCCTCGCCCCGGTCGCGCAGCTCCTTGAGCTTCTCCTGCGGCATGCCGGCGAACTCTTCCTTCAGCTTCGACCGCTTCTCGATGATGGCATACCCGAATGTGGGCACCGTGTGCTCCACCTCCACGGGCCGGATGAAGATGTTGTTCTTGATCATGAACTCATCGCCGGGCTTCAGGGCGATGATCTTGAACGGCGTGTTCTGCCGTTCCAGATCGACGTACCCCGCCAGCATCTTTTCGATCGCCGGCGCGATCCGCACATCGCAGATAATCGACCCCTCGCCCATCCCCTGGAACCACCGCTGCGAGCAGTAGTACGCAAGGCCGCCGATGTGATCCATGTGCCCGTGGCTGATCGCCACATGCTTCATCGACAGCATCGCCCGCGGGCAGATGCCCAGATCGAAGCAGATGTCCAGCTCCGGGATCCCGATCGTCGTGCTCTCGCCGGCGATGCTCGTGCCGAACACCCGATACGGCGGCAGGTACAGAAAGCCGAGAGACCCCTCGCGCGGGGGTGGCTTGGGAATCATGTTCATCGCGGAAATCCTCCATCGCCGAGCGTGTGACCCGGCGTGAGCGTCTGGTACAACCACTCCCCGATCCCCTGACCGGTGCATGGTAGGGCGGCGCGGCCGTGGTCGTGCATCTTCATGTTGTGCTTTTCAAATGGCGCGTTACCTTCTAGACATGTCACGGGTTCACACCGCCGTCCTCGTTGCGCTCGCAGCTCTTACGCCGCACGCCGCCGCCACACCCCCCGCGAGTCTGCGGGTCTTTGCCACCGGACTTGACCAGCCCGTCTGCATCGCCGCCGCGCCCGGGGATAGCCAGCACCTTTTCGTCGCCGGGCTCCCCGGCGAGGTTCAAGTGCTGAACGTCGCCACCGGCGCGCTCAGCCCCACCCCCTTCCTCGATCTGCGCGGCACAATCGTCGGCCAGGTTGGCGATGGCGGGTTGCTCGGGCTCTGCTTCGATCCCGGATACGCCACCAATGGGTATTTCTACGTCTTCTACAACGCCGCACCGAACCCGCCGAATGATCGCGTCCTGGCTCGCTACCACGCCACACCCGGCGCCGCCGTGGCCGATCCCGCCAGCGCAACCATTCTTCTGCAATACCCGCGCGCCATCGGGCACAACGGCGGATGGATCGGTTTCAGCCCCGTCGACGGCCTGCTCTACCTGAGCTCCGGCGACGGCGGAACCAGCAGCACGTTCGATGCGCCGAACCGCGCGCAGACCATCGTCGACCAGTTCGCCGGCAAAATGCTGCGCATCGACGTACACGCCGGAGACGATTTTCCCGCCGATCCGCTGCGCAACTACCACATTCCCGCCACCAACCCATTCGTGAACGCCCTCGGCGACGACGAGATATGGTCGTATGGGCTTCGCAATCCGTGGCGCTGCTCCTTCGACCGCTCCACCGGCGAGCTGTACATTGCTGACGTCGGACAAGATGCGTGGGAGGAAATCGACGTTGAGCCCTCGACCAGTGTCGGCGGGCGAAACTACGGCTGGAAGTGCATGGAAGGAAACCACTGCACGGGTCTACCCGGTTCATGCACGTGCCCGTCCGCCGCACTTACGCTTCCAGTGTTTGAGTATGACCACGTCGCAGGCCATTCGATTACCGGCGGATACGTCTACCGGGGCGCGGCAATCCCCACCCTGCAAGGCCGCTACTTCTTCGCCGACTTCCAGGATGGCGGAATCTGGACCATCCGCGTCGTTGGCGGCGTGGCGAGCGAACTCGTCGACCGCCGGCCCGAGTTCGCCCTGCCAGACGGTACATTCCCCTCTTTTATCTCCTGTTTCGGGGAAGACAATCCGGGCGAGTTGTACATGGCGGATTACTTCAGCGGCAACGTCTACAAGATTCTGCCCCGGATTCTCTGTCCCGCCGATTTCAACGGCGTGAACGGTTTGGAAGTGCAGGACATCTTCGATTTCCTTGCAGCGTGGTTCGCGCTCGACCCCCGCGCGAACTTCAACGGCGTTGGCGGGATCTCCGTGCAGGACATCTTTGATTTCCTGGCCGCGTGGTTTGCGGGCTGTGCATAAGCACTCCCCGGAGTAGGCGGGCGTATTTGCACCCAAGCCGTTCCGGAGCTGCAACCTACCCTTCCGTCGTCCCAACAACTCATGCACACCCCTCGCCTTGGCCTTCCAAGGCGATCCGGAGACCCACCCCGATGATTCGCCATTCCCGCCTTCTGTCCTGTCTCGGCGCGGCCATGCTTGTTTTTCCAGCGCTCCCCGCCCTTGCCCAGCCCCCCGCGGCAGAAACCCCGCTGAAGGTCTCACCCGCCCAGCCCGCCAAGGGAACGCCGCAGGTTGTGCCGGTCGTTTCGCCGGACAAGCGCCCGGCAATCGATCTGAGCAAAGGCGTGCCGCTCATTCCGCGCGAAGTGCTCTTCGGAAACCCCGACAAGTCGCAGGCGCGAATCTCCCCCGACGGCAAGCACATCTCTTACCTCGCACCTGTCAAGGGCGTGATGAATGTCTGGGTCGGCCCCGCGGACGACCTGAGCAAGGCCGAGCCGATCACCAACGACGACCGGCGCGGCATCCGCCAGTACTCCTGGGCCTACACCTCCGAGCACGTCCTCTTCACACAGGACAAGGGCGGAGACGAGAACTGGCGCATCTACTCCGCCAACGTCAACACCAAAGAGATCAAGGACCTCACGCCCATGGACGGCGTCGCGGCCCGCATCCAGGATGTCTCCGAGAACTTCCCCGACGAGATCATCGTCGGCCTGAACGACCGCAACCCCATCTACCACGACCTCTACACGCTCAACATCCGCACCGGCGCCAAGAAGCTCCTCATCAAGAACGAGGTCATGGAGAAGGGCGCTGACGGCAAGGAGCACTCTTCCGGCTACGCCGATTTCGTCACCGATGATGACTACACCGTCCGCTTCGCCCGCAAGGTGGACAAGAACGGCACGATCTACGTCTACAAGGCCGTTGAAGGCGGCAAGAACGGCTTCACCGATTTCGACACGATCCCCCTCGAGGACGCCGACACGACCGCAATCGAGGGCTTTGATAAGACCGGAACGATTGCGTACATGCTCGACGCCCGCGGCCGCAACACTGCCGGCCTGTATGCCGTCGACGCCAAGACCAAGCAGAAGACCGTCGTCTTTGAGGATGATCAGTCCGACATCCAGGGCGTGATGATCAACCCCATCACCAA
This sequence comes from Phycisphaerales bacterium, assembly GCA_038225655.1. Taxonomy (GTDB): domain Bacteria; phylum Planctomycetota; class Phycisphaerae; order Phycisphaerales; family UBA1924; genus UBA4658. The sequence continues at coordinate 14,979 of JBBRQY010000002.1, forward strand.
GAAGCTGGAAGCCGCCAAGACCAACTTCGACCGCGAGCATTGGAACCTCATCGACGCATCGCTCCAGACGGATTTCATGGCCATGCGCCTGCAAGGGGGTCCCGGCGATATCAATATCTCCAGCCGTTCGAAGGACGATCGCTTCTGGACCGTAACGTTTGTTGACTCCGACGCGCCTGCCAAGACCTGCCTTCTGGACCGCGGCGATCTGAAGAATCCCGCCCGCAAGCCCAAACTCTCCACGCTCTTTGTCTCCAGCAAACTCCTGGCCGATCAGCCGCTCACGAAGATGCACTCGGTCGTCGTCAAGTCTCGCGACAAGATGGACATCGTCTGCTACCTCTCGCTTCCCCTCGACGCCGACAGGGATGGCAAGACCGACAAGCCCCTGCCCATGGTTCTCTTCGTCCACGGCGGTCCCTGGGCCCGCGACAACTGGGGGTACAACCCCATGGCCCAATGGCTCGCCAACCGCGGGTACGCCGTTCTCCAGCCCAACTACCGCGGCTCTACCGGCGTCGGCAAGAAGCACCTCAACGCCGCCAACATGGAATGGGCCGGCAAGATGCACGACGATCTCATCGATTGCGTGAACTGGGCCGTCGCACAGAAGATCGCCGATCCCAAGAAGGTCGCCATTATGGGCGGCTCCTATGGGGGATACGCCACGCTCGTTGGGCTCACATTTACGCCCGACGTCTTCGCCTGCGGCGTGGACATCGTGGGTCCTTCCAACCTCAACACCCTTCTCAAATCCATCCCGCCCTACTGGGAGTCCGAGATCGACATCATGACCAAGCGCGTCGGCGATCACCGCACGCCCGAGGGGAGCAAGTTCCTCGACGAACGCTCACCGCTGACCAAGGCGGACAAGATCACCAAGCCCCTGCTCATCGGCCAGGGCGCCAACGACCCTCGCGTGAAGCAGGCCGAAGCCGACCAGATCGTCGCCGCGATGACAGCCCACAAGATCCCGGTGACCTACGTCCTCTACCCCGACGAGGGCCACGGATTCGCCCGCCCCCCCAACCGCATCAGCTTCAACGCGGTGACCGAGCAGTTCCTCGCCAAGCACCTCGGTGGCCGCGCCGAGCCGATTGGCGATGCGCTCAAGGGCTCCACCATCCAGGTTCCCGCCGGCGCCGATGGCGTGCCGGGCCTGGCCGAGGCCCTGGCCTCGCAGCCCGCTCCCAAGAAACCAGACGCGCCCAAGCAGTAAGGAGCGATTAAAACGATCGGCATCACGCAAAAGACCCCGCGTTCGCGGGGTCTTTCTTTTTCACTCTATGTTTCTTTCCCAGGCCTCGTCCTCAGCATCCTGCAAACCACGTCGCGAGGAAATCGAAGATGTCCTGCACGCCGATTCCCCCCGTGCCGTTGAAATCCGCCGACGGGCTGCCCGCAAACCACGCCGCGAGGAAGTCAAAGATGTCCTGCACGGTCGGTGCGCCATCGCCGTTGGAGTCTGCCGCACACCCGGTGCGGATGTTGTACGCGAACACGCCATTGTGAGCGCGCACCGGGAATGGGAGCGAGCTGAACACGATGTATCCCGGAGCCCCAAGCGTCTGCGAAGCCCAGAGGCCCGAGTCGTACGCCGCCGCCGATTCCAGCACGCCGATCGCCCCGACGTTCGATTGTGAGGCGCCTATGCGGATCGCAAAGTACGAGTTGCTCACCTGCGATGGATTGATTCCGCCGGGCAATCGGAATCGCACGAGGTGCGTCGGCCGCCCCGTTGCGTCCGTGCCGTACGGCGTGGCATAGTCCGCGTTTGATGGCGCGGCATAATGCAGCGATCTGACGTCGCCGATCGTCGGCGAAGCCACGAACGCGGCCTGGCTGGACCAGAACTCCACACGCCAGTCCGAAACATTTGCGAAGTCGATCGACACGCCGCCCCCCGGGCCGCGCGTCCCGATCACCGCATCAATCTCGGTCACGCGCTCTCCAGCGGGCACTGCGATCAGACCTACGCCGCAGGCCGTGGTGGCATCCCCGCCCAGATCCGTGTTGGTCGCGGAAGTCAGCCAGTTCCCCCCGTTGGTGGAGCCAGGGCCGCTGCCGATCGCATCAAAGCCCGAGCCCAGCGCCATCGCCGTCCACGCGCACACACCGGCCGCGCACACCAAAACACGAACGTTTTTCATGTATTCTCTCCACTCTCGCACCAGGTTCATCGCGGCCCGCAAGAGCGCGGCCCGCATCCTCACGCTCCCAATGTACCGCACCTTCGCCGATTCCCCAAGGCGATTTTCATCTCTTCGCACTATCATGTTGTCATGCAGTTCCCAGCACCAAGTGCATCCCCCGCCCAAGGCCCAGCCGAAAACCCTGAGATTGCACCCCTCACTGCCGAGGATGTGCGCCGGATCGCCAAGCTGGCCCGGTTGGAACTCACCGACGCGCAGGTTGCTCAGTATCAATCTCAACTCTCCGCCGTTCTCGGATACATGGATCAACTCCGCGCCATCGACACGTCCGGCGTCGAGCCCATGACCCATCCTCCCTTTCCCGGCGGCCGCACCAACGCCCTCGAGGACGACTCCCCGCGCATTCCGGATGACACGATCACCACAAGTGCATTTCTGGACATCGCGCCGGAAACCCTGGGCCAGTTTGTCCGCGTGCCGAAGGTGTTGGGAGAGGGCGGAGGCGCCTGACTTCCGGGTCGGATTCATCAAGTCTGCTCGCAACGCCGCTTTACGAATCGTCCCTCCGCGGCCGCGGATTCCCGCACTCCGGGCACTACTCGCCCCTCAGTCCCGTCATGTCGTATCGGCATGTTGGACACTGCACCGACGCCAACCGCAGGGCGATCAGCCTCCGCGCGGCCGCCTGATTCGCCCAGCCGAACGCCGCCACGAACCCCGCAAATAAAAGCGAGATCGTCGCCGTGTTGTGCAGCACGCCTCCCCAGTTCGTAGCCGGCGCCGTAACGCGAAAGCTCCCGTTCGGATCAAGCGGCGATCCCGCCCTTGAGATCGCTCGAACGGTCGTCAACGTAACCGAGTGTACCGATTCGCCATCTGGCTCATTCGCCAGCCAGTGCTCCAATGCTCCGACGAATCCCGTTGGGTCCGCAGCGATCTCCGGTGCGGGCGTTGACAGGATGAAATAGGTTGTTCCGGCGCTCATCGATGGCCATGCTGCGCAGCTGCGCGGAACCCGCGGCCGATCGATGTGTACCGGAATCGCCCCGTTCGCCACCGTCGGAAGGGTATTTGAGAAGGTCCAGCCCCCCTCGTCGTGGCTCGTGTGCACGCTCTCGGCGGGGAACCAGCAATGTGTGCCCAGTTCGTTCGTCGCCATCGCGACATGGACGACCACCCACACCGATGCGATCACGGTGATCAGCGGGCAGACCCACGCACTTCGAATGACATTGTTCTGGCCCACGTCCCCCTGTTCGTGGCGGACCACACCCCTGTTCCGCTACCCTCCCCGCGTGCAACCCCCCGCCTCACTCATCTCCATCCGCGATGACATCGCGTCTCGAAAGCTCTCTGCAGAGGAAGCCACGCGCGCCGCCCTCGCCGCCGCAGATCAGCTCAATCCACAACTCAATGCCTTCATCTCCATCTTCCACACTGAGGCCATGGCGCAGGCCCGCGCCATCGACGCCCAGATCGCCTCCGGCAAGAGTCCAGGCCTGCTCGCCGGCGTCCCCATCGCTTTGAAGGACAACATCTGTCTCGCCTGGGGGCGCACCACCTGTGCCAGTCGCATCCTGGAGAACTACCGCTCCCCGTACGCCGCTACCGCGGCGCAGCGCCTTCTCGATGCCGGCGCGATCATCATCGGCAAGACCAACCTCGACGAGTTTGCGATGGGTTCGACAACCGAGCGATCCATATTCGGCCCCACGCGCAACCCGCACGATCACGCCCGCATCGTCGGCGGTTCCTCCGGCGGTTCCGCCTGCGCTGTTGCGGCGGGCATCGTTTCCGGCGCGCTCGGCTCGGATACAGGCGGCTCCATCCGCCAGCCCGCGGGCATGTGCGGCATCGTCGGCTACAAGCCCTCCTACGGCCTCGTCTCCCGCTACGGCCTTGTCGCGTACGCCTCCTCGCTCGACCAGATCGGCCCGTTCGCACATACCGTCACCGACGCCGCACTCCTCGCCGGCGCGATCATCGGGCACGATCCGCACGACTCCACATCCGCCCCCGCCGCCGCGCCGAACCTGCTCGCGGATATTGAAAAGCCCGTTGAACAGATGGTCATCGGCGTTCCCACGCAAGCGCGATCGAGCGCGAACCACCCCGCCGTGGCCGCCGCGCTGGAGCGGGCCATCGGCGCGTTCCGCGAGCTTGGTGCGAGCGTCATCGATATCGATCTCCCCCTTACCTCGGCGGGAATCGCCGCGTACTACATCATCGCCCCCGCCGAGGCCAGCTCAAATCTCGCACGCTTCGACGGCATCCGCTACGGCCGGCGTGCCGCGCTCGGCCCCGGCGATGATCTGATGGACCTGTACTGCCGCTCGCGCGCCGAGGGCTTCGGCCCCGAGGTGCAGCGTCGCATCATGCTCGGAACGCACGTGCTCTCAAGCGGCTACTATGACGCCTACTACGCCACAGCGCTCAAGGTGCGGGCCCTGATCCGGCGCGACTACGACGCCGCGTTCAGCGGAGCGCATGGTTGCCACGCCATTCTCATGCCGAGTTCCCCCACCCCCGCCTGGCCGATCGGCGAGAAGACCGCCGATCCGCTCGCGGAATACCTTGAAGATGTCTACACCGTCGGCGTGAATCTCGCCGGTCTCCCGGCCATCACCATTCCCAGCGGCCATGCATCCGGCGCGGGAACCAATGGCGCCAACCTCCCCGTCGGCATGCAGCTCATTGCCCCCGCGATGCAAGACGCCCGGCTCCTCCGCATCGCGCGAATGCTCGAACAATCATCGCCCCGATGAGGCCGCTTCACGTCTCTACGCCTTCATGCCTTTGCCCAACTTCACTTCCCGCACCCCGGCCCGACAACCAACCCGAGGATCGGCGCATCGTCCCGCTCGTTCACCTCGTACATCACCAGGCCCCATATCTCTTTCCGATGCACCTTTACGCCCGATGCCGCGTCCGCGTGCATGGCCCTGTCCTGCTCCTTCTTCCCCACCACCACAATCGACGCTTTCCCCTCCACGCGGCACATCAGCACCTGCGCGCTCCCTTCCAGCAGTCCGCCCGTGTACGTCCATCCCACTACCTCAACTCCCAAGGCCGGTTTCAGCGTGAACTCCGCCCCCAGATGCTCGCGCGTGTACTTGGCGAAAACCTCATCGGATTCGCACTTCCACATCGGCTTGAGCCCGCCCTTTACAAGCTCCTTGAACACCACGTTTGCCGCAACATCAGACGACGCGGGTCCCATCCACGCTCGCCATGGCTGGTTCAACGCGGCCCATACTCCCAGAGCGCAAAGCACCAGCAACGCGGCCAAGCGCGCCCACGTCGGCATCCGTCTCGAGCGATCCCCGATGCGCATCGTTCCGCCCGCTTCGGGCAAGGCCGGAGCTTCGGGAACTTCCAGCAGCATCCGCAGGCGACCATCGATCCGCTGTTGCAACTCCACCTCTCGGGCCAGTTCCGGCTCGGTAGATATCGATCGCTCGAACGCGGCACGCTCGTCGCCCGCCATCGCCCCATCCAGGTAGGCGTTGATCTTCGCGCTCCAATCCATCGGTTCGCTCATGATCGCACCCCCCTTCCTGCATCCGCACCGCGCAGCGCGCCCCGCAGCGTCGCGCGGGCCCGGTGCACATGGCTCGCGGCGGTTCCCTCGGGCACGTCCATTGCCAGGGCGATCTCCTTGTACGGCATCTCCAGCACCACGCGCATCAGCAGGCACCCGCGCGCCGTCTCGTCCAGCCCGCCAAGCGCCCGAAGCAGATCATCATCAAACGGCTCTGCTCCCGGGGCAACCTGCCCCCGCCCAGTCAATACGCCTGTCGCCGCAGTGCGGGAGGCCTCCGCGCCTTCGAGGCGATCCTCCGCCACCTGTCCGGCGCGACGCCTGGCGCGTTTGCGTCCCTCGTTGAGCGCGATGTTCCGAACTATCTGCATCATCCATGCCGTGAACGAGGTGCCCGGGTCGAACGTCTCCAACCGCTCCAGCCCCACCACCGCCGCCTGCTGCACAATGTCCTGGGCCAGCGTGCGGTCGTTCACCACACCAACGGCCGCACACCACAGCACCCTCCAGTGCCGTTGATACAGGCGCGCAAAATCCCCCGGACCCAACCGATCCGTCTGCGCACCTACAACAGCCCCCATCGCGGCCCCATCCGGGCCGGCTGGCGTTGACATCACATGGTTGTATGTCCGTTGCAGCACGATTCCTTGCGGGCAAACCCCCCGCGAAGTCGGAACCCAATCTCGGACCCGACCATCACCCTCACACGCCCACGCGCGGCCCGGTTTGGCTCGGGAAGTCAAGCGACACCCTGCGCAGCAACCCCGCTCGGCGCGCCATGATTCCCAGTTGCACGCGGCTTGTGGAGCCGGTCTTCTCTGTCAGCGCGGCCCGGTGTGATTCCACCGTCTTCACCGCGCGGTGCAGCTTGTTCGCGATCTCCGCGTTGCTCATTCCCTCGCCGATCAGCGCCATGACCTTCAGCTCACTCGCTGTCAGGCCCGTCAGCGGTCCGAAGTCCACGTGCTTGAACTCGGTCGGGACTGGGCCGCCGGCCTCTGAATCGTCCGGCAGCGCGCCCTCATGGCACATCACTATCACTGCCGCGGGATTCTGCGCATCAGCCGGGTTGGCGACACGCCGAACCGTCCATCGCAGCGCCCAGCCGTTCCACAGGTCGTGGGCGGTCGCCGCCGCCCCGTCGGAAATTACGCGCTTGGCAAGCTCCGTTCGCTCCACACCTGCCGCCTGCGGGAGCAGATCGCCCAGGCGCAGCCCGACAGCTTCGCGAGCCGGACGCTTCGCGTATACCGCCGCCGCAACCGAGTTGATGAAGAGCACTCGCCCCTGACCATCCAGGATCAGAACGCCAACACCTCCATCGGAGGCAATCAGCGACCATTCCACGCCATAAGATAGCGACTGTACCAAAGCTGCAACCCTTGGAGCTTCGGTGACGCCTCGACATCGTTCCTGCTGGCGAACCCGTCAAGCACGTACACACTGGATTTTCGACCGGACCGAGGCGGGCGTTCCCACCCCTTCTAGCCCGGACCACACGGAATAGCGTTCGCCGCTTTCATCGGCATGTCAAGGGGAATTCCCCCACCTTCGCGTTATGGGTCCATCGATTTTCCCCGAAGTGTCTGCGCGGAGCCGGCAAAACATCCAAATGTCCCCCACACCCGACCCAACACCGATCATGCCGCCCGACAAGTCCATCGCTACTCAGGAGCATGGGTTCTTCTCCACCCGCGGCGAACTTTTCTCCAGCGCCATCTGCGGAGCGCTGCTTCTGACCGCCCTTCTCCTGCACTTCAATGTCTCAAAATCCTGGAGCACTCCCGAGCTCGTGTGCTCCTGGACTGCGCTGGCCCTGGGCCTGATCCACGCCTCGCGGGCCGCGTGGGAGTCCGTTCGCGTGTTGAAGTTCGACATCGATGCCCTCATGGTCGTCGGCGCTGTCCTCGCCGCCGCGATGAACAGCCCCGGCGATGGCGCGCTCCTGCTCTTCCTCTTCGTGTTCTCGGGCGCGCTCGAAGATCTCGCCGCACAGCGCACCACCCGCGCCGTCGAGGCCCTCCACGCGCTCATGCCCACCCGCGCTCTGCGGCTCAACCCAGCCGGCGAGTGGGTCGCCACCGATCCGCAATCCCTCGCCATCGGAGACGCCGTCAAGGTCCTCCCCGGCGAGTCCATCCCCGCCGACGCTCGCGTCACCCGTGGCCGTTCCTCCATCGACCAGGCCACACTCACCGGCGAGAGCGTTCCCCGCTCCGTCGAGCCCGGCGACGAGGTCTTCGCGGGCACGATCAACGTTGGCGACCCCATCGAGCTGGGCGTGGTTCGCCCTGCCAGCGAATCCAGCATCCAGCGCATTCTCCACCTCGTTCTGCAGGCCCAGCAGCAGCGCGAGCCGGTGCAGCGGTTCATCGATCGCGTCAGCCAGCCCTACGCCATCTCTGTGGTTGTCGCCTCGATCACTGTCTTCGCCATCTGGTGGTGGGGGTTCGGCGAGCCCTTCAGCGCCGCACTCTTCACCGCCATCACGCTCCTCATCGTCGCCTCCCCCTGCGCTGTCATCATCGCCACCCCCACCGCAACCCTCGCGGCCATCGCCCGGGCGGCCCGCTCCGGCGTCCTCTTTAAGGGCGGCCAGTCCATCGAACGACTCGCGGCCCTCCGCGCCGTTTGCTTCGACAAAACCGGCACCCTGACCGTCGGCAAAATGCGCGTCCACGAACTTCACCCCATCGGCTGGTCCGACGAGCGCGCCCTTCTCGCCATCGCGGCCGGTTTGGAGCAGGATTCCACGCACCCCATCGCCGCCGCCGTTCGCAACGCCGCCAAGGCCGCCGGTATTGAGCCCGCGCAGGCCGTGGAGCCCAAGGCCGTTCCCGGGCGCGGCGTCTCCGCCCTCTTCTCCGGTAAACCCGCCAAGCTCGGCACGCTCGTCTTCGTCGAAGACCTCATCCCCGTCTGCCTCCGCGCCCGTGTTCGCGAGGTGCTCGATTCGGTGCAGCATCGCGGGCGCATCGGCACCGTGGTCGCCCACGACGAGCAAGCCGGCGTGGTCATTCTCTCTGACACGGTCCGCCCCGGCGCGGAGCGACTCGTCGCCAACCTCCACGCCTTGGGCGTCAAGCCCGTCGTCATGCTCACTGGCGACAATCGCGCCACCGCCCGCGCCGTTTCCGATGCGCTCGGGCTGGATCGCTTCCACGCCGAAATGCTCCCGCAGGACAAAGTCAACGCCGTCGCCGCCATCCGAAAGGAAATGCGAGCTTGGAATCCCCTCGCGGGCATCGGCGTGATCGGCGATGGCGTGAACGACGCGCCGGCCCTCGCCGCCGCGGATGTCTCCATCGCCATCGGTTCCATCGGCTCGCAGGCCGCGCTCGAGTCCGCCGACATTGTGCTGCTCTCGGATGATCTCTCGCTGGTTCCCTGGGCCGTCGCACTGGCGCGCCGAACTCGTCGGACGATCCGTCTCAACCTCGCATTCGCCCTCGGCGCGATTGCGCTGATGGCCGTCACCACGTTGGTCGGCTCGCGAATCGGCTACCCTCTACCCCTCTGGATGGGCGTCTTGGGGCACGAAGGGGGAACCCTCCTGGTAGTGGCCAACTCCTTGCTGCTGCTGGCCTTCCGATCAGTCGCGCAGGCCGCGCCCGCTGGCCCCACCCCGGATTTGAGCCACGCAGTCCCGTCTCCCGCCCCCCTTACCGCCCATTGAGGCGGGTATTCCACTCTGGCATCCACCGTGGATTTTCTGTAAGCTATTGATCTCGCGGTGGGGGCACCCGTCCGGACGCACGCCGGACCACGCAAGGGGCCGAATGTTTTCGCAAACGACGGAATATGCAATGCGCGCTATGGCGTGGCTCGCGCTCACGCCCGACTCACTCGTGTCCACGCTTGCGCTCGCGGAAAAGACCAAGGTTCCGCCGCACTATCTTGCCAAGGTGCTTCAGCAACTCTCCGCGGCCGACCTTATCGTCGGTCGTCGCGGCGTTCGCGGCGGGTACAAGCTCAGCCGCGCCCCGCGCGACATCTCGCTTCTGCAGGTCGTTCGCGCCGTGGCGCAGATTGATCGCATCACGGCCTGCCCGCTCGACATCTCCACCCACTCCCACGCGCTTTGCTCCTTGCACCGGCGCTCCGACGCCGCCGCAAAGGCCGTCATGGAGATCTACGGCTCCTGTTCCCTCCAGGACATGCTCGACGAGCCCGGCGTTCCCACGCCGCTCTGCGCCGCCGAGAAGGGCACAAAGCTCTCCATCTCTGCGCCCCACTCCATACGCCCGTGATGCGCGACGCCTTGCGAGCGAGTTCCGTCGACGCCCGCACGCCCTTGGCTACTCCTCAAAAGCAACAGCGGCGGCCCTCATCCATGAGGCCCGCCGCTATTCAATGTCTCAGGATTCTTCGCCGCTCCGTGGCGATCTCTCTCTCGACGAACCGGCAACATCCCTGCCGCGCGGTCCGCGAATCCGTGGTTTGGTGTATTCCGCTCAGCTCATCATCGCGTTGACCTGCTGCATCTGCTCGGGCAGCTTGGCCGTGATCTGGGCCAGCGCGTCGGCCGAGAGGCCGAGTGATTCCAGCACCGCCGGGTCCACGGTCGTGTCCGCGTTGTCCATGCGGAATCCGCCGGGAATCGTTCCCGCGATCTTGTCGGCAACGTGCACGATCGTGACGAGCGTGCGGAGTTCCTTGGCCAGTTCCAGCGGCCGGTGGTGATAGCCCGTGACGAGCGCGAAGTTCTTCGGGAACTTCCACTTCTCGCACAGCCCTTGCCCGAAGTCCTGGTGCGTGGCCCCGAAGATTTCGGTCTCGGCCTGCATCCAGTCCGCCGTGGGCTTGCCCTCGGCATCCAGCTTGGCCCGCTCCAGCACCTCGATAAGCCGGTGCCGGTCGTACTGAATCTCAACGATGATTCCAATGTCGTGGATCAGGCCGGCAAGAAAGGCCTCGTCGGCCAAGCCGAGCTTCAGGTGGTCCGCCACCATCTTGCAGGCGGTCGCGGTCGTGATCGAGTGCGTCCACAGGTCCTTGGCGCTGAAGTCCGGCGTCAGCGAGCCGCCGCGGAACAGCTTGGCCAGAGAGGCCGCGATCGCGATGTTCTTCACCGCGTTCAGCCCCAGCAGCACAATGGCCCGGTTGATCGAGCCAACTTGGCCCGGCAAGCCGTAGAAGGCCGAGTTCACGACCTTCAGGATGCGCGAGCAGAGCGCGGGGTCGTTCGAGATGACCTTGTTCAGGTCCTGCGCCGTCGACGTCGGGCTCTCGACGAGCTCGATGATCTTCAGCGTAATCTCGGGCAGCGTCGCGATGTGGCTGATCTCACGGATCGCGTTGGCGACGGCTTGTTCTTTGGTCATCGGCTGAACGGTCGACATGGGGGGCCTCCGGCGCAAGGTGGTGAAGTGCGCTCTCGACCTCAGAATCGGCCCATCCGCCCCCCCACTTTCGCCCAAGTCCGTATTCCGCGCCGTGGCATGGGCTTGCCAACCCATGCGCCTTCCGCACGCCACGAATACCCCAATTCCGGCCGCAATCGGCCCGTCTTCGGTCCACTGAGCGAGCAAACGCGTCTCGCCCGGGGCGCAAGCCCCGGCAAAGCCAGGTCTAATAACCCCGTCCGTCCACTGGCCTCCAAGCCCACGGAGCGGATGACACTCCCACGCGCTGCAAACAACGTCCATTTCTCAATACCCAATCCGCTTCCGCACAAACCCATCCTCCCGCGGGTCAATCCGCGTCAGCAATCCGGCGATCCGCTCCCCCGACCGCCCATCGCCGTACGGATGTTTGCACGATGCCCGCACACCATGCGCGGCCTCAAGTATCGCATCGTCCAATCCCGGAATGCACTTGTCCGCCAAACCCGAAGTCGAACGCGCATGTCCAGGCCGGTACGCTACATCCACCACGTTATCCCCACGCTCGCGCCCGGCCTGTCGCGGTCCGACATTCACAGCCGGCACGCCCATCGCCGCGGCCTCGATCAACCCCGCCGACGAGTTCCCGATCAGAATGCCCCGCGCGTGATCTTGGCCATCGCCGACGCGACGTGCAAGCCGCTTGAGCAGCCCCAGAAACACATCGCGCGGCAGATGACGACGAAACACAAAGCATCCCTCCGTCCAGCGAGCGATCTCCTTCTCGATCACCTCGTGCCCCGGATCCCGGTTTGGCCCCAGAACGAGAACTGAGCCACAGAACATCCAATGCAGGACTTCCAGGATGTAGCTCGTGAGGCGACGCTCGTCATTCGCGGGCAATCCCGAGGGGTGCAGGAGAACCACTGCGCGTAGCCACCCAAAGTCCGGATTGTCGTACTCCTTCGCTTCCCGATCCCCCATCATCTTGATTCCCCTCAACCCATCCACCGCCGGAGACCCCGTCACAAACACCCGATTCTTCGGTTCCCCCATCTTCACGATCCGTTCCGCGCTCTGCTTTGTCGCCGCGCAATGCAGGTGCGACAGCTTCGTGATCGCATGTCGCATCGCCTCATCTGCGATCCCCTCGGCCCGATCCCCGCCATGAATATGGCAGACCGCGATCCCCGCGATGCTCGCGGCGCTCGCCGCGGCGAACGCCTCGATCCGATCCCCCAACACCACCACCCACTCCGGCTCGATTCTCTTATATACCGAAGCAAACTCCGTCATCCCACGCCCGCACGCCGCCGCGTGATCCCGGCGCCCCCGATCCCCGGCGCGCTGCATCGGCACCTTCGCATCAATCCGAAACTCCTTCGCCACCTCGCGCCAGGTCAGCGCCGGCCCCAGCAGGTGCTCTCCCGCCACGCAGACGCGCAGTTCCAGCTTCTTGTTCTTCCTGATCGCCGCCATCACCGGGCGCAGCAGGCCGAACTCGGCCCGCGATCCGGTGACCACCAGCACGCGCCGCTTGGTTGCACGCCGCGCGCTCATGCCAGGTCCTCCCACGCCACGATCATGTCCGCCGGCACCGGTCGCACGACCCTTCGCCCCATCGCTCGTCCGATCTCACACGCCGCGATCCCGGTTCCCGGCCGCTTGATCGTCACATCCGCCGCCCCAATCACCTCGCCGACTCGCAGCTCCCGATTCGCAACAACCGACTGTCGCGACACCCTCCGCACGTCTTCCTCGATCGGCAGCACACGCTTGACGCGCTCGCCCAAATCACTCGTCTGTATCCCTCGCTCTGTCGCGCTCCGCGCCATCCGCACATACCGCGCAAACTCTCCCGGCTCCAGCGAAGCCGCGTGGTCCGGCCCTTTCGCTCCGCGCGAGTATGTCATGTGCTTCTCAAGAATCACCGCCCCGCAACCCACTGCCTCCGCCCCGGTCTCAACACTCGACGTGTGGTCGCTGTAGCCCACCGGCCCGGCGAACACATCCGCCAGCGCGCCAATCCCTCCAAGTTCCGCCATCTCCCGCTCGGTCGGATAGCAACTCACGCACTGCAACAGCGTGATCCGCACCATTGCCCCCCATTCCCTCAGCCACCCGACCGTTCGCGTCACTTCGCGGATCGTCGCCGCACCAGTGCTGACCACCAGCGGCCGCCCCGTTCGCGCCAATCGTTCCATCAGCGGCCAATGCACCAGATCGGGGCTCGCGGTTTTGTAAGCGTCCCAGGCCAGCTCCTCCGCACGATCCACTAGCTCTGTGCTGAATACCGTCACAATCGCGTGCATTCCCCGCGCATGGGCACGTTCCACCAGCGGCCCCATCTCCTCGATCGGCAACTCCAGCCGGCGCAGCATCGCGATCGGGTCCGTCTCTCCCGCCGCTTTCTGATACGCCGCCAGCTTGGCCGACTTGGACATCAGCCGATCTGTCTCGAAGTACTGCAGCTTGATCGCATCCGCGCCAGCTCCGTGCGCCGCCTCTACCAGTTCCATCGCGCGCGCGGCCGATCCATCGTGATTCACGCCCAGCTCGGCGATCACATACACGTCCCCGCCCGCACCGATCTGTCTCTCTCCAATCTTCACGCCTCTATGCCTCCATGCCTTCGACTTTTCTTCCCAGCAGCGTCTCGGCCACCAGCAGATCGATCGGCGAATCAATGTCCACCACCGCCCCCTCCGCGTTCACCACGCCGCGCCGATCCGCCCCGAAGCACGCGTGCGGCCCCGGCGCCACGCCCACGATCTCTTCAAAGAGCGCGGCCCGCGTCACCACCAGCACGCCCCCATCCGGCACAAACGCCGGCGGCAAGTCCTGCCGCCGATACACGCCATGATTGAGCACATCCCCCTCCCATGCCCCCACCCGGCCGCTCTCGGCATCCACCCGCGCCGTCCACCACGGGTGCATCTTCCCCACTGGCGCGTACGACTGCACCGAATCGCATCCGGTCTCCAGCATCCGGCGCACCGCCCGATCCACCAGACCCGCCGGCCGCACAGGCACATTCGCATACAGAATCACAATCGGCGTGCGACCCTGGAGGCGCGGGGCTCCGGAGCCGTGTTCAAGCAACTTCACCGCTTCCCGCGCCGCCCCATCCACCGTCGCTGTGTCAGTCGCCAGCTCCCTCGATCGCTCCACTCCGGCAATCCCCATCTCCCGTGCAAACTCCAACAGCCGTGGATCATCCGTCGAGAGCGCGACAAGCCCCACCGTCTCACTCGCCAGCGCATGCTCGATCGTCCACGTCGCGCACGGCTTCCCTCCGATCATCTTCGCGTTCTTTCCCGGCACACCCTTGCTTCCGGCACGCCCCAGTATGATCGCAAGCGCAGGACGTCCCGGGCTCAATCCCCCCATTGCCGCGTGCTTCGGTCCCAATTCGCTCAAGCGATGCTCCTCGCGCGAGTCATTCGCGCGGCCGCAGCCTCCGGCACCACCAGCGGCGCAATTCGTTCCCCCGCACGCGCCTCCGGCAGCGGGTCCAGCGCGGCCCACCCGCACCGAATCATCCATTCGTTCACAAACTCCTCCACAATCCCGTACGTCGCATCGCAGCGTACCAGCCGCGCCACCACCCACGGCACACCCATCCCATCGTGCCCCAGCACGCCCATTCGCGCTGCCAGCAGCCGCTCCATGGCCGCGCGTCCGTTCGTCAGACCATCGCGCTCATCAAAGCAGTCCACGCTGATTACATCCACATCGCCCGACACCAGTCGCCGCAACGCCGCATCATCCGCCCCTTGCAAGCGCGTTCGCACATGCACTCCGGCAATGCCCGCCGCCCGTGCCGACTCAATCCACTCAAACAGCTTCTCCGACTCCAGCGGCTCCCACGCCCCATCGCCGAATGTGACTGTGCGTCCCATTGCCCCTGCGGCAAAGTCGCTCACCACCGCTCCCCCGTCCACACCATCCCGCGCGATCACCAACTCTTCGGCCATCTCAGCCGCGCCTCGTCCCGCCAAGGCCCCCACTACCCGTCCAACGATCTTCTCCAGGCTCGCCCCCCCCTCCGACGCAGTCGCATTCTCGATCATCTCCCGCATCCGCGGCGTATCCGCGATCAGCCGCACGCCGCAATCCCGCACCACTCCTGCCAGCCCGACGCAGATTGGGTGTGCGATCAGATCGTTCAGCGGCGCCTGCGGAATGTACCCCAACATGCCGCCCAGCGATGCGAACGGATTCCGCTCCCATCCCTGTCCCCGGCCCAGATCCGCGGCCAGTTCCCGCGTCACCACGCACCCGCACAGCCCCGGCGCGGCCTGTGTAAACGCCAGCCGATTCTGCGCCGGGTCCTCCCGATGTCGCCGGATGATCTCATCGCAGAGTCCGGGATCAACAGCGCACCAGTCCGCCCCGACCAGCAGCGCGGCATCCGCCCCGACGCACTCCAGAATCGCCGCGCACGAGCGCGGATCAAACACCTCGTCGAACACGGTGAGGTCCGCCAGCCCGCCGCGCCAGCAGGCCCTGGCCCAAAGCCGTGCCGCTGCAATCGCCCGTCGCCGCGCCCGGTCCGGCGCGGCCGCGCATGCCTCCACGCGCACGCGCCCACCCGCAATCTGCCCCGGATCCAGCAGCGCACGAATCGATTCGTCATCCGCCCCGACCAGCACGACATCGCGCAGCTCCCCGCACGCCAGCAATCTGCCCACCGTGGCCGCCAGCACACTCCGATGCGCCCCCTGTGCACCCTCCAGTGATCGGGCCCATCCCAGCCCTCCACGCACCAGATCCACGGAGACCAGCGCGCTCACGATCGACTTCTTCAACTCGGCCGGCGCGCCCGGCTTCACCCCATCACGCGCCTCGCGCACCTCGCGGGCCAGTTCCCTCTCACTCTTGGGCAGATCGCGCGTCACCCGTTCGCCGCCATCGAGCATAACCAGGCACCCGTCGAGCATCCCCCGCAGCTCCCGCGCAGTCTTCTCCAGCCCGCGCACATTCTCGATGTCCCGCTCGATCTGCAGCCACTGCATCTCCTGCTCGCTCAGTCCCTCTTCAAGCCCGATGAGCCGATCCGCGCGCACGCGATTGAAGACCGTCGCCTGCCCGAGCAACTGCATCAGATTGAAACCGGGTTGAAGTCGCTCTACCTCGGCTCCGTGGGCCTGAACCTTTTCCACAAGTCGATTCACGCGCTCCCGATCTCCTCGATGTTCACGCATCTCGGCCAGCATTACGGCCGTGCGCATGCTCAGCTCGCCGATCCGACCCACCTGCCCGCGCACATCCACCACGCGTGTGCGCAGCTCGCGCAGGATGTTTGCCCGCCGCGCCGGATCATCTCCCGACCCGCCACCCATCCGTTTCCGAAGCATCTGCTCAACCGTCTCCCCGCCCGACCCCGCGTACGCATCGAGAAACGCCCGCATCGTCATCGCGCGCGTGTGCTGCTTGGACGCGCCACCCTCCGTGGCGTCGATCGTCGTCAGGCCGCGCATCGCGTCGTCGCGAAAGTCCGTCTCAAACTGCTGCAGGTACGAGTGCATCTGCGAGTCGGTGAACATCTCCCGGCCCAGCGTGTCCACCGTGCGCCGCAGGTGCGCCCCCATCCGCACGATCCGGTGCCACTCCAACAGTTCGAGTGACTTGAACTCGTTCAGCTCGCACGCCCAGATGCCGTGGATCGAAGCCCCGGAGGCGTAGTACTGCCCATCGGTGAATCCCAGATCCTGCCCTGCCAGCGCGACGGGCTCACATCCGAGATGTCGCGTCAGGTAGTACGCCAGATGCGCCACCGTCGCCCCTTGGCGCAGCTTCCCATGGTCCCGCGTGAGCTTCTCCCCCAGCAGCAGATCCAGCGTCCCATCCCCCGCGCACAGCACGTTGCCCCCAAGATTCCGCCATGCCTCCAGCACGCTTGGGTTCACCTTCGGCTCAACCACGAGCGTCACGCCCGCGATCTGTTCCGCCGTCAGGCCCTCGTAAAAACGGCGATTGATCTCGCTGTAGTCCAGTGCGGTCACAAAGTGCGGCCGGATTCCCCGCTCCAGCAACTGCCTGAGCACCGTCTGCACCGCCACGATCACGCACCGCTCCCGCACGTCCGGCCTTGTCAGCAGCTCAATATTCCGCTGCAAGCTCGGTCCTGCGCTCACAACGATCCCCGCCCGGCCCGCGCAGGCCCCGGCAAGCTCCGCGATACTCCCGCGCGTCGCGTACACATCCGCGTTCTGCATCAGGTTCCGGATCGTTATCCGCGCGTGGGCCAGCGTCGTGATCACCGTCATCTTCACGGCCTCCACCACGCCCGTGAAGCGCTCGTGAAACCGCTGCGCCCCCGCGCCGAGCCGCGGCCCGCTCGGCGGGTGCTGCACAAGCGTCACGCCCAGCCCCACCAGCCCCTCCAGTCCGCGCAGCGCCTCGCCCATTGCCGCCCCGTCATCCGGGTCTGTGAGAATGCAGACATTCGATGCCGCCATCCACGCGCTGCAGTCCACGCGCTCCAGCACCGCTCGCAACAATCCCAAATCCGGCTCGAAGACGATCACCACTCCCTTCCGCCCCAGCTTCCGCGCCAGCACCGCAATGTGGTGCCCCATTCCGAACCCGGCCACGACATACACCGCGGCCTCGCGCAGATCGATCGCCGCGACCAGCTTCTGCGCCTCTTCGAGCGGCCGCCTTGCGCTGGCAAGCAGCCGTTGTTCGGCGCCTATACCCAGCCGTGCCGTGGGAACACCGTCCGGCGTGTCTACAAACTGCACGTCCGGGCGCGCCATCGTCGCACGAATACGAGCCACCGCGTCCGGGCTGCCGCTCGACAGCAAAGCAAGATTCGTCTCAAGATGACCGAGGACAGTCTGCGTCACAATGCCCGCCTCCATGCGGCAATCCGGTGCTCCCGGCGCGCATCGATCGCGCCGCGGGCGCGCAGAATGGGCGAGCCCGAAGAGCCCGAATCGGCCGAATCCGCGCCGAGACTGGAAAAACCGCCGCTTTCGGGTGCAACGCCTCCCCACTCTTGGACGTACACCTCATGAGATGTTCCTCCTCGCACAACTCGGGCTCTCAGACGCCGGAAGCGTCCCGCATTTGCCCGATCCCCCCTTCCTTGCGTGGTACTTTCTGGAGAATCCCTGGCCCGTCGCCATAGCCGCGACCGCCGCGGGCGTGGTCGTCATGCTCATCGCCCGCCGTCAAGGGAAGGCCGAATCCGGAACTCGCCTGATGTTTGCCGGCATCGCACTCGCCTGCGTCGTGCTGATGCTTGGCTATCTCGTCACCACCGAGCGCGAAGTGTTGCGGGAGCGCACTCGGGCCTTGGGAGAGTTCACCGTGGCCGCCCAAACGACCAGTCTCCGCGAGCTCCTCACCGACCAATCCCGAATCGCCCCATTCGTCAGCGGAATGGTGAACTACTCCGGCGTCCGCGGCCGGGACGAAGTTCTGGACGCCGTTCGCTCCCGAATCGCCGAGTTCGGCCCCTTCGAAAGCCATGAGATCGGCCCCGTGCAGGCCATAGTCGATGGAACCAATCTCGCGCGAACGCAGGTCCGCGTCTGGGCCAAGCCGCGCAAGGACATGCAGGTAATCGGCGCTTCCACCGGCCTCTGGCTCCGCATCGACTGGCGACGCGAGGGGAACGACGGCCCCTGGCGCGCCAGTGCTATCACCATCATGCAGATCGATGGCGTGGGCATGAACAAAGACATGGGGCGCGACTGATAGACGCCCGGGGATCTCCCCGCACGACCCCCGTTCCTCGGGCTCAGCGCTTCTCAACAACCCGGATCCGCGAGTTCGGCCCCTCGCCATCCTGCTGTACTTCCACAAAGGCCGCGCCCGGCGCCAGATCCATCGTCACGGGCCGTCCAGGATTTCCCAGCGTGTCCACGGTGAGGTACGCGCCGTGGTCCTTTTCCGTTCGCACCGGGCCAAGGCCCGAGCGATCGCCCGGCCCGAGACGAACCGATGCGCCCTGCATCCCGTTCGTTCCACCCTTTCGCATGATCTGTGCAAACACCGGCTGCGGCGTCTTGTTCGTGATGTCCACCGCATAGTCGGCCTTGCACCCGCCCATCGCCACCACCACTCCCGCGGCCAGCAGCAGCCCCATCGAGCGCCGCCCGCCAAACCACCAGAATCGCGCGGGATTCCGCATGTTCTGCCAACCCATGTTCAACCCTCCTGCTTGTTGTCCCACAATCGCCGCATAATGAACCGGATCATGCTATTCCTCGGTTAAACTCCCGGGCGTGGGGAAGGAGATCAACATGCGATCACGAACTGGATGGTGCGAAGCGGGCGCGATCGGTCTGGAATCCCTCGAATCCCGGTCCATGTTGAGCTCCTCCTTCAACCCGGATGGCGGCGTCGTCTACCGCACGGGCGAGCAGGTCTCCTCCGTGGTTGCGGCCGACCTCAATGGCGACGGCGTGCAGGACGTTGTCCTCGCCGCCGGCCGCACCGTGCAGTTCCTTCGGGGCATGGGCAACGGCAAGTTTGCCCCGGCGCGAACCATCGCAACATTCAACGCCGGAGCGGGCCTCATCGGAGTCGGCAAGTTCAATAGCGACGGCCTCCCGGATCTTTTCGTTGTGCAGCAGACCGATCTGCCCGGCCAACGCGGCTGGACGCGCCTTCTGCTCAACCAGGGCTCCGGAAACTTCGCGATCGGCCCCTACGGCCGACTCACGAACATGAACGCGGTCACCCTCACCGTCGCCAATGTCGACACCGACGATCGCGACGAGGTCCTCATCACGGGCAAGCGCCTCATCCTCACCGCCGAAGCCGATCCCGCCGACGATGTGCTGCGCATCTTCGATCCCACCTTCAACACGCCCCCCGGCGCATCCCCTGGAACGCTCCTGGGTATGAAGGAAACCATCACGCTCCTCGGATCATCCATGACAGCCCCGACGGTTATCCGGCGCACAGATCACGGGGACATCTACATCGGCATGGCCGACCATCTCTCGGATGCCGATGGAACCCTGCGCGTCTACTCCTACGAAGAGTTCCCAGTCGGGATCCCGGAGATGCTTCCGCCGCCGCGCCTCAACGAGCTCGCGCGCTCGACACTCATCGGCCGGCCGAACTCCCTCGCCATCGACCATATCGCCGGAAACCAGATCATCGACGCCGCCGTGACGACCCAGGGCCTCGATTCGGCCCTGGGATTCGCGGCGGTCTTCGGGCGCACATACCTCCTCCGCGGCCTGCCCCCCGGCGGCGATGTTCCCGTCACGCAGTTTGGCACGCCCACTCTTGTCCACTCCCGCGTGCTCCAGGGCGGAGACTTGTTCATCCCATCGCAGGACTATCGAATCACCGGAATCAGTGATCTGAATAGCGATGGTCTTCTCGACATCGCTCTGACCGTTACCCAGGGAACCGGTCCCAGTCAGACGAAGGTGGAGTTCGTCGAACTCATCCAGCTTCCCACGCTCATCCCCTTTGGCCTTGGCGGCTCGGCGCAGCCCACCTTCCAGGGCGTCATCGGTTCGTCGCAGACCACCACGGGCGTCACCTTCGCGACGGCGGCCAGCTTCGCCGCCGCCCACACCCTCGCAGACTTGCGTGCACTTGGCCGCAGCGACCTGATCCTGCTGGACCGCCCAACCGCGAACGGCCCCATCGGCGTCAAAGTGATCCAGAACACCACGGGGCTCAAGCGCCCGCGCGTGCTGAGCGGGCTTGTGGTCTCGGCCGACACGCCGATACATCCCGGCACCCGCGGCCCGGCCGGCTCGATGTGGGATGTGCACGCGACGGTGCAAACACCCGAGTCCACACGCTTCATCCGCGTCGATACCGTGCGGATCTACCGCGACAGCAATCGCAACGGCGTGCTGGACAGCGCCGACACGCTCCTCGGCAGCGCATTCCAGGACGGGATTGCCGCGGTCGCCACGGACATCGACGGCAGCAGCAGTTGGACGCTCCACATCACCATCGGCGTCAACTGGGGTCTCGGCCCGATCGGCCTCTTCGCCGTCGCGACCGACTCCAATCTGCTCGACAGCGCACCGGGCTCCATCGCACAACTGACGGTAACGGCGAACTGACCCGCGCCCAGGGCCCGCACTCGCTCAGCGGTAGTACGGGTGGTCCGGTTCCTTCAGCTTCTCCGGCCCGCGATACTCCGGCGAGGCCGTGGCTCTCATCCACGCGATCATCCCCACGACCACCCCGATAAGCAGAATCGCCGCGATCGCAAGCGCAAGAATGAATCGTCGCGTGCTCCCAGGCGCTGGCGCGTCGTCGAAGCCGAGTGGAAGGTTTGGTCCTGGGGGAATAGCGGTCATGTTGGGAGTTGGATCAACAGATCGTTCGTGTCCAGACCGCGCACAGTTGGGAAATCGCTGCATCCCGGGCATGGATTCCAGCCCTCACCGATATCTCCCATCTCGGCGCGGTCAATAGGTTCTGACGCCCCCATCCTCTCATCCTGCTCTTCCTCCGAATCGCAATCCTCATCTCCGCTTTTCCTTCCCCTACCGATCCAGCTCCGCCGCCACCACGTTGATCGACCCCAGCACCGCCGGAATGTCGCTCAGCATGTGTCCTTCCATCATCTTCTGCATGACGGAGTAGTTGATGAAGCACGGCGGCCGCGTCCGCACGCGCCATGGGCGCGCCGAGCCGTCAGAGACGATGTGGTACCCCAACTCTCCCCCCGCCGATTCCTGCGCGCTGTACAGCTCCGCGATCGGCGCCTTCCACCCGCGGTTGGACATGATCAGCTCAAAGTGCTGGATCAGCCCCTCGATCGACCCGTACACGTGCTCCTTCGATGGCTTCACCATCTTGGAGTCCGCGAAGGCATCCACCGGCCCGCCCGGAATGTTGTCCAAGAGCTGCCGGATGATCCCCAGCGACTGCTTGATCTCCTCGCAGCGCACGCGGAAGCGCGAGTAGCAATCTCCCTCCAGCGCGATCGGCACCTTGAACTCAACGGCCTTGGCCCCCTGCCCATCCCAGTTGTCCGCGTAGCACAGATATGGGAAGTCCTTGCGCAGGTCGCGCACCACGCCGCTGGCCCGCGCCATCGGCCCCGTCAGCGACCACGCGATCGCCTCCTCTTTGGTGAAGATCCCCACGCCCTGCGTGCGATCAATGAAGATCCGATTCCGGTTCAGCAGCCCTTCGGCCTCCGCGAGCGATTGCTCAATGTCCTGCATCGCGTTGCGGCAGAGCGTCTTGAAAATCTCCTCGTCCGGAATGTCGTGCATCAGCCCGCCCACCCGCGTCCAGTCCGGGTGGAACCGCTGCCCGGAGATGTAGTCGCAGATGTCGTAGATCTTCTCCCGCGGGTTGAAGCAGAACAGGAACCCCGTAATCGCCCCCAGGTCCAGCGCGGCCGCGCCCACGCACAGCAGATGGTTCTGGATCCGCCCCATCTCCGCCATGATCGTCCGCAGCACCTTGCAGCGCGGCGTGATGTCAATCCCAAACAAGGTCTCTACCGCCCCGTGCCATGCGATGTTGTTCGAGATCGGGCTCAGGTAGTCCATCCGCGACACGATCGTCACGTACTGGTTGTAGTCCAGATGCTCCCCGAGCTTCTCGAACCCCGAGTGCAGGTACCCGATGTGTGGCGTACACCGGGCGATCCTCTCTCCGTCCAGCTCCAGCACCAGCCGCAGCGTCGTGTGCGTCGCCGGGTGCTGCGGCCCAAAGTTCAGCACCCACCGCTCGCCGGTGTCTACGTGCTCTTTCAGGTAATCGGTGGACTCGATCTCGACGCCGAATCCGTGCTCGGGCTTGAGTGTGAAGGGCATGGCACAAGAGTAGGAACAAGGCGCGAGGGGCGTGGGGGCGCACTTCCGCCGAAACGGCCAGCGGCTTTGCCGAGCGGGTCGCGCAGCCATCTTGACGGGCTCTCGTGTTGCGCTAGCGTTCTGGTCGTGTGGATCGCTACACCACGTTCAAAGGCACCCATTGGCACACATTTGGCCGCCGCCATTGCCGCTGATTATCGATGTTGGCCTGCACAGGGGCGACGATGCTGCGTTTTACCTGAGCAAGGGGTTTGCCGTGCTTGGCGTTGAGGCCAATCCGGCGCACGTCAAGCATGGTTTGAACAGGTTTTCCAGCGAGATCGCTGACGGTCGGTGCCGGCTCGTGCATGCGGCCATCGCCAAAGGGGCGGGGGCGGGGATCGAGTTCTTTATCAATCTTGACAAGGACGATTGGAGTTCGACCGATCCGGCATTCGGTACACGCGAGGGATCCCGCTACGAGACCATCTCGGTTCCCGCGATGACGTTCGACGCACTTTTAGGCACGTACGCCGCAGGGACGACGATCCATTATATCAAGAGCGATATTGAAGGCGGGGACATCCACGTGCTCGACGGGCTGCTTCGCACATCGACGCGGCCGAAGTAACTTTCTGTCGAGGCGCACGAAATGGGATATTTCGCCTTCCTGCACGTCCTCGGCTACCGACGGTTCAAACTCGTGAACCAGAATCTCAACTGGCTCGTGAAACTCCCCAACCCCGCCAAAGAAGGCCGGTTCGTCGAGCACACGTTTGGCGAGCACTCCAGCGGCCCCTTCGGCGAGGAGACACCAGGCGCGTGGAAATCGTTTGACGAGATCATTGAGTTGTATGTTGCCCTGAAGCGAACCTGGACGATGGAGCCCGCGATCAGCAACGCTTGGTACGACATCCACGCGAAATTGGAGTAAGCGCGACTCGCGGCCGGCGCACCCCCCGCGATTGTCAGTTGGGGTCCAGCCGCCCCATCGCCTTGGCCAACTTGTACGCCCGGCTCCCCCGTATCCGCGCCAGCCGCACTTCCGCCGGCTCCTTCGGGTCCACGAACTGCCAGTCGGCCCCGAACCGCGCCCGCGCCAGCAGCTTGTACGGCGGCGTGGATTTCACCGCCTGGATCATCCGCCATGGCCGCGAGGCCTCCAGGTGCGCCAGCGTCGCCGCGGCCTCCGCATTGCGCTGCGCCTCCTCCCCGGAGGTTGCCGTCGAAGCGCCCGGGCCCCGCACCAGTTCCAGATACTTCTGCCGATACGGCCAGATCTCCTCCGCCAGCTCCTGAATCCGCATCATCTCCACGCCCTGCAGCGCAAGCTCCCGCGCCATTCCCGCCGAGATCGTCTGCCGCGGATACTCCCGCCGCCATCGATGCGCCCGCTCAAAGATCCCCAGCATCCGCCGCCCCATCACATCCAGCTCGAAGTGCTCCCGAATCCGCGCCCGGGCCGCGCTCCCCAGGGCGCTCATGCGAGCCGGGTCCGCGATCAGCGAGCCCAGCATCTGGGCATATGCCCGCGCCTCCAGCTCGCCGTCGCGCTCGGGAAACTCCAGCAGTATCCCCGTCTCGGGCGTCACCAGCTCCTTCTGCCCGCCCACATCGGCCCCCACGATGCACAGCCCCGCCGCCATCGCCTCGTAGAACGACAGCGCGATGCCCTCCCACTCCGAGGGCAGAAAGAAAATATCCGCCGCGGCCATCAGCGAGGGCATCCGACCCGCCGGCACCGACCCCAGCATCCGCACATGCCCGGAAAGCCCCTTGGCATGTATGAACGCCTCCAACTCCCCGTAATACTCCCCGTCCCCCGCGACCAGCGCGACGAACGGTGCCTTCGTGGCATGGGCATCCTGCCCATGCGGGCGTGCGGCGAGCATCGAATCCGCGTGTGAAACCGGCCGCGAATGCGCCGACGCCCCCGCGCCCGCCACGGGCGGGACGCCCGTGCCACGCAGCAGCAACTCCATCGTCCGCGCAAAGACCATCGGCTGCTTCTGCGGGCAGAGCCGCGCCGCATACAGAATCACCGGTGTGTCGTCATCAATCCGCAGCTCCCCCCGCCACTCCGCCCGCCCCGCCGCATCCGGCCGGAACGTCGTCGAATCCGCGTTGATATGGCAAACCTCGATCCGCTCCGCATCCGCATTCCGCGGCGGCTGGCTCATCCACTTCTTCAAGTGCCCCGAAACCACAATCGACAAGTCGAGCTGATCCTGGAACCCTGCCCCCGTGCGCGGATGCCCGCCGTTCTGCCAGTGCGGCTCCTCCATGTGGTTGAAATCCACAAACGTCGTCTCCGGATGCAGCGAGCGCAGCAGCGGCAGCAGGAAGTACCCAAGCTGCGAGTTCGTCACCATCACCACATCCGGCCGGCGCGATGCGATCAGGTGCGAGAGCAGCGCGGGATAGTGCGGCAGCCGCGCCAGATGATCCAGCAGAAAAACATCCGGCGTCAGCGCGGCGAACTCCGGCAGCCACGGATGCTTCGGCAGCGTCGTGGCGATCGTCACCTCCCAGTTCGGCGCGGCCCGCGTCGTCAGATACCGCACCAGATCCAGATTGAACCGATCCGCCCCCCCCATCCGCAGCCATGGAGCGATCATCAGCAGTCGCGGCGCGTTCTTGACGAGCGGGTTGAGCACCGGAGTCTGCGGAATGTCCGGCCCCTTCGCGCTTCGCAGATCCAACATCGGATACGCAAACGGCATGTGCCATGCCCGCTCCGGCCCGGGAAACTTCCCTTCAAAGATGTGCTTATGCGCCGCACGGATCCGCGAGAGAAACTCCTCCCGCCGCTTTCCGCTGGCGATGTTCTCCCACGCGTCGTGCTGGTTGTCTCGCCGGCGGTACCAATCCAGATGCTCGGGAATCGTGTCTCCCCAATGTCCCAGCGCCGCGGCCCGCAGCCAGAACTCCCAATCCTCCATGCCGCGCCGGATGGACTCATCAAAGCCCCCGACTCTTCGCAGCACCGACGTCCGCACCATCGTCGTCGCCGTGACCAGGTTCTGCTCCAGCATCGCCGGGCCCGAGTGGAATCCGCGATCCCACAGATACTCCTGGGCCCCGAAGCCGACGGAATATCCCTTTACGAACGCGAAATCAGGATTGCACGCCAGATACAGCGCGCATTTCTCCAGCGTTGTCGGCTCAATCAGGTCGTCCGAATCCAGAAAGAAGACCAGCGGCGCGGCGGCGCTCTGCCACCCCGTGTTCCGCGTCGCCGGCAACCCGTGGTTGGTCGCGTGATCGATGATGCGGATGCGTGCATCGTGCCGCGCCAGCGCCCGATAGTGCTCCAGCACCTGCAGCGCCTTGGCGTCGGTGGACGCGTCGTTGACGATGATCCACTCGAAGTTCTGCAGCGATTGCCCTGGCGGGGGCGTCTGCCCAATTCCCCGTGGCGGCAACTCCGTGCCGCGCCCCAACAGACATGCCGCCGTCTCGTGGAACACCGGCCCCGTGTTGAAGAACGGCGTCACCACCGTAACTGCGGGCGTGATCCGCTCCTCTCCCCGCGCCAGCGGCGACGGCGCATACCCGAACCGCGCCCGGTCCGGCGAGACCGGCGTCGATTCAAAGTTCGGTCGGCGCGG
Source organism: Phycisphaerales bacterium (assembly GCA_038225655.1). Lineage (GTDB taxonomy): Bacteria > Planctomycetota > Phycisphaerae > Phycisphaerales > UBA1924 > UBA4658. Next base: position 41,358 of record JBBRQY010000002.1, read on the forward strand.
ATCGATCATGCCGTTACCAGCCCATGTCCTTCTCGTACCCCAGCTCGATCAGCAGCTCCCCCGCCAGAGATTTGAACATCGCCTTATCATCATTCGTGAAGTGGTTCCGCCAATCCCCGCTCACGCCCTTGCGCCACTCGGCCGCGCGGTCTTCCTCGCCCCGGACCCTCCCGCCGGACAAGCGCTCGAACGTGTTCGTGCTCACCATGTGCTCCACCAGCGCCGCATCACTCTCCACGCCGAGCCAGCGGAAGATCGCCGCCAGCTCATCGTTCGGGCGCGCGACGATCGACTCGTACCGAACCTCGTGGAACGCGCTCCCGAACAGTTCACGGGCCCGCCGTGCTCCGGCGATGCACCCAACCCAGTTCTCGACCAAATGACGCATCACCGCGGGTTGCAACAGCGGCGCGGGGCGCCCCTTCCCGAACACGTGAAACTCGCGAGACCTCGTCGCCTCCCGGCGCACATCCTCCGGAAGCCGCCGGCTCCGATCCAGCTCTCGGAACAGCAGGAACACGTCGGAGACAACCACGTCCCGCCCGTCGCGCAGCATGTGCAGAAACCGCGCATCCGGGAAGATCCGATGAACCTCCGCCGATTGAACGCAGAAATGCGTTGTCGTTTTGTCGCCGATAAAGCGGAGCTTCGACCAGTCCTTCCACCCTTCCTGCCGAATCGCCTCGCGCGTCAGCGCCATCCACATGGCCCGGCGCATCGCCCGCAGCCCCTCGTCGATCGTCTGATGCCGCAGCCACGTCCCCCGCGCCTCCACGCGCCCCGCCCACTCCCGCACCCGCCCCTCATCCAGCCACTCCGGGAACGACGCCCCCAAGTCATTGAACATCCATCCCTCGTTGCGGCACTCGATCTCCGGGTGCGCGTTCAGCATCCCCGCCAGCCACGTCGTTCCCGAACGCCGCGCGGCCCCGAAGAAAAACGGCGTCGGCTCGCCGCGCGGTGGCGGAGAAGGCATCGGCGCGGCCGCACCCCCCGCCAAAAGCGCAGCCGGAATCTTCACCTCAACGGGCTTGGCAGGTGCGAGCGAGGAAATGCCGGAAACAACAGACATCGCGTGGGTGTGTCCCCTCCCCCTCTGCTCCCCGGGTCGGGACGCACAATCCTATTCGCAATCCGACCCGCCCGGATAATCAGTTGCCGATGAACTCCGCCAGCAGCCGCACTCCCCACCCCGTCGGCCCCTTGACAAAGCACCCATTGTCACTCTCGGCCGCGTGAACGCCCGCAATATCAATGTGCGCCCACGGCATCTTCGGCGAGACAAAGTACGACAGAAAGGCCGCGCCCTGGATCGGATGGGCCTTTCGGTTCGGGTTCGAGTTCAGAATGTCCGCAATCGGCGACTTCATCATGTCGCGATACTCCGCATCCATCGGCAGCCGCCACCAACGCTCCCCGGAAGCATCCATCGCCTTGCCCAGCTTGCCGCGCAGCGCATCATCCTCGCAGAACATTCCCGCGAACGTCGAGCCAAGCGCCGTCACCACGCCCCCCGTCAGCGTCGCCAGATCGATCACGCACGCGGGATTCTCTTTCTCGCACGCCCAGATCAATCCATCCGCCAGCACCAGCCGCCCCTCGGCATCCGTGTTCGTCACCTCAACGGTCACGCCATTGCGGAACGTCAGCACATCATCCGGCCGGTACGCCTCGTCCGAAACCGAGTTCTCCGCCACCGCCAGCAGAGCCACCACCGGCCGGTTCGGCTTGATCGTCGTCGCGATCGCGTGCATCGCCCCGATCACCGCGCAGCCCCCGTCCTTGTCCCGCTTCATCCCCACCATCCCGTTGTTCACCTTCAGCGAAAGCCCGCCGGTGTCGTACGTCATCGTCTTGCCCACCAGCACTACGGGCTTGGCCGACTTGTTCGTCTTTGGCGTGTACTCAAGCCGCACCAGGCACGGCTTGTTGATGCTCGCCTTGCCCACGTTGATCAGCCCCGTCATCCGCTCTCGCTCCAGGTCCTTCCCCGCGAGCACCGTGATCTTGAGCCCGGTCTTCTTCGCCATCGTGCGGCACTGCGCCGCGATCCACGCCGGCGTCGCGATGTTCGGCGGCGTCTCGCTCAAGTCGCGGCACAGATTCGCGGACTCCGCGATCGCCATCCCGCGCTTCACCCCCGCGCCAAACCGCGCGTTCGACGCGCTCACAGAAAGATCGGTTTTCTTCCCTTTCTCCCCTCCGGCCGTTCCCTTGAACTGCCAGTTCTTCCACCCAATCAGTCCCAATCCCTCGCCCAGACACTGTCCCGCTTCCTCCAGATTGACCTTGTCCGCCCCGCCCAGCGAGCCCGCAAGCTCAAACTGGGCGTGCGCGTCTTTCGTCGCCGCCAGTCGCCGCCCGATCTGCCCGCCGATGGACCGCAGCGAGCCGGTCTTGAAATCCTCCCGCTTCCCCAGCCCCACAATGATCACCCGCGACGGCGCGCCTTTTCCCGATGGGTACGCCTCCCCGAACTTCCCCAACTCTCCGGAGCATTCCGGCCGCGCCGCCGCCGTTGCAATCGATCCATCCTTGTCCAGCGACTTCGTCGCCGCGTCCAGCTTGCGATCGTTGAAAATACCGACAACCAACGCGCCGTTGGCGGAGCGCTCGGCAAAGCGAATGGAGTTGAACATGAGAACGATGCTCCTGGTAGGTTGGGGAGGGGGAGAGTGTAGTTCGCACCCATGCCCGGGATGAGCGAGTCCGTTGGGGTGGCGAGCGAATCCCGTAGGTTCAGCAGGGCATTAAGGAACCCAACGGCTCTCAGGCCGCGTCCTTAGCCGCACGCTGCCCGGCATCTTCGACGATCGTGGCCGGACATGGCCATGGAGCGACCATCCGCGAATCCGCCCGCAGCATCTCAAACGCATCCAGCGCCGGCCCCGGCGAAAGCGTGCCGATGACCAGCGCATCAGCTTCCCGTTGATCAGCCGCCAACTCCACGCCCATTTCCGCAAGACACTCCCGCACCACATGCTCGTTCTTGCCCGGCGCGACGATCGCCGCCGACCCAAACCGCTTCTCCGCCCACGCCCCAAGCAGCGCTCGCCGGCATGCCGCCTTCCCGGTAAACCGGTCCCATTCCGCCGCGTTCATCTCCATCCGCGCCTGTCGATGAACCGTGTACAGCGTCCGCGCCAGTCCGCCCGCGTACCCGAGCAGCGCACGCTCCTTCACCGCGATCCGCGCATAGCGTCCAATTGTCCGGCACAACTCCTGCGAACGCACCGCGCCCGGCGCATACCGCGCCATCACCCAAGAGTTGTTCCGCACCAGCCGCCCCAGAATCGCGTCCATGCTCCGGTTCGCCGCTGTCTTCTCGTGCAGCACCTCAAACCGTCGATCGAAGACGATCCGCCTCCCCGACATGATCAGCCGCGCCGCCAAGTCGTACTCCTCGGCGTAGAACCCGAACGAAGGGTCATACCCGGCCGTGTTGCCGACACGCGCTGCCAGAAACGCCTCGCGCCGATATGCCACCGCACACCCGATCGGCACTTCCGGCAGCCCGCCCGACTCGTGCCGCATCGTCCCTGATGCCGACGGCAGGAGGATCTCCGCGCACACCGCCGCCACTTCATCCGGCTGCTCATCCAACGCTCGCAGAAAGCCCGGATGCACCGGATGCGAATCATCATCCAGCATCACCACCCACTCGCACCCCGCATCAGCCGTCCGCACGCCCTCGTTCCGCGCCGCCGCGCCCTCATTCCGCGGCCGTCGAAGCACGCGCACCGGCAAACCATTCGCAAGCTGCGCCGGCGCGTGCGCCGGCGGCAAGCTCGCATTGTCCACAACAATCACCTCGGCATCATGCCGCGCAAGCGCCCCCAGCGCATCCAGCGTGCGTGCCAGACATTCCGGCCGATTCCGCGTCGGAAGCACATACGCGATCATCCCGCTTCCTCCCAGGTCGTCCCCTCTGCATGACCCGCTCCGACCAGCCGCGGCCTGGGCAACGCGACCGCCTCAGTCCTTCCCATCGACCGCGCCATCCCGATATGCTCCGGTGCGTATGCCAGATGCGAAGCGTGCAGCCGAGCAATCGCTCCTCGCAGGTCCGAAGCGGAAACCACTGTGTTGCCCAGCCGACCCACCTGCACCCCCGCCGCGCAGGCGCCGAGGAACCCCGCCGCCAGCGGCGAACCTCCACAGCAGAGCGCCAGCGTCGCCGCTGCCAGGAGTGCATCCCCGCACCCCAGCGGATCCACCGCCATCGCGCTCAGCGCCGGCACATGCTCCTGCTTCACCTTCGTTCCCCACTCCCCGTGCTCGCGCTCAAAGTCCGGCAGCCGATCGAACGCGATCAACCCCTCCGGCCCCATCGTCACAATCGCCTGCTTCGCCCGCGTCACCGCCATCATGCGATAGGCAATCGCCGGAAGCGACTCATCGAACTGCCTGTACGTCTCTCGCAGCTCGCTCTCCGATGGGCAGAGCAGGTCCATGTCCGTCATCGCCATCAGATGCGAACGCTTTGACGACACATCCCCGCACATCACCCGCGCCGCCTTCCGCACCAGCGGACACAGCTTCCGCAGCACGCTCTCGCTCAGCAGCCCCAGTCCGAAGTCCGCGATGATCGCGCCATCCCACAGAATGTCTGATGTGGGCGTCGAAAGCGTCTGCGCCACGAGCGCAAGTAGTTCCTCCTGCTTGGCCGCATCCGGCTCGATCCGCTTCACCAGATCCAGCTTCATCATCTTCTGCGCGCCCACCAGAAACCGCTGCTTTTCCGGCAGCGGCCGATCGGTGCAAACCGCCCGAACCTCGATCCCTTCATCCATCAACCGCTTTCGCAGCTCGCCCGACTCCGCCGATTCATCCAGCGCAGTGATCAGCGTCGGCCTCGCCCCCATCGCCGCCAGATGCCGCGCGATCACCGCCGCGCCCCCGTCGTACGTCCGCCGCTCCACCGGGCGCAGCGTCAATATCGGGCTCTCCCCAGCCACATCCGGCCGATCGCAAAGCACATACGTATCGAGTATCACCTCCCCGATCACCGCCACCCGCTTCCCGCGGAACGACGCGATCATCCGCGCCAGTTCCTCCCCCGCCAGCTCCGGCCTATCCAGCAGCGTCCGCAGCCGCGCGTGGTACGGGTCCGCCGACTGCTCCAGCGCGGCGATCAGCGCCGTCGACGAAAACACCACGTCCCCCGACGAGAACACAATCCGCCCCCCGTGCCTCTGCACCATCTCCTGCTCCGCCTTGAATCGCGGATCGTTGTTGTTCTCGTACTCCCGCCCTTTCACGTACACATCCGGGCGCACCTCCCCAAGCAACTCCACCGCCGTCGGGCGCGCTTCGATGTACACCCAATCCACACAATCCAGCGCGGCCAGATTCTCCGCCCGCAGCTCCTGCGGAATCAGCGGCCGCCCGGTCCCCTTGTCAATCATCGAATCGCCCGTGATCGACACCAGCAGCACATTCCCCTGCGCCCGCGCATGCCGCAGATGCCGAAGGTGCCCCGGATGCACAATGTCGAAGCACCCGTGACACTGCACCACCCGCCGCCCCGCCCCCTTCGCCTCCACCCGCTTCGCCACAAGCTGCTCGTGCGAAAGTATCTTCGCCGCAGCCGGAATCGGAACTTGGGTGATCGACTCAGAACCGCTCTGTTGCGAGGGATTGGGCTGGCTTGTCACCAGATGTAGGGGCGGCTTGCGTCCATTCCAGCGGCTCATGCTTCTGTTATCGGCATCCCCCCCGGACATGGGCCAGTGGTGGCTCAACGGCCGATAACTGGGCATGAGTTCAGCCGTTCAATCCGCCCCGACCGCCGGTGCCCCACCCCGCCGCGTCACTCGTGAGGGCATTGTTCATGCCGGCCGCGCCGGCTCCCCCTGGGACTATGTCCCTCTCGCCTTAGCCGCGCTACGCGTCATGCCGGGCGACGCAGAAATCCGCTTCCTGCTCGCCGCGGCCTACGCCAAACTCGCCCTGCGCACTCCCGCCCTCGAACAACTCGAAATCCTCCCCCAACTCCTCCAAGCCGATGCCAATGTTCTCGCCCTCCGCGAGGCCGTCCGAGCCCTCCCCGCCGACCGTGTGGAGCTCGCCGAACTCGAAGCCAACCTCCGAGCAAACATCGAAGCCCTCCGCTCCCGCTCCGCCGAGCCCATCGATCTGAACGAACAAACCGACGCCTGGCGCACCAGTGCCTCCGCCCGCGACTTCTTCCGTGCCCGCACCGGCGACCTCGTCTGGCGCACCCGCGCTGACACAAGTACTTGGGAGCGCTTCGACGGCCAGCGCGAAATGGCCGCGGCCCTCCGCCTCGAACACAACCCCAGCCCCACCGCCAGCGTCTACCCGCCCCCCTACTTCATCGAAGGCATCGACCCCCCGTGGGTCTTCCAACGCCTCTGTGACTCCACACCCCACCGCATAGATGGCCATACCTCTCTCGTCATCGTTGTCCAGCGCGACCCTGCCCAATTCCTCGACGGCCTCGCCCAATGCGATCTCTCCGCCCATCTCGCCGACCCGCGCATCCGCCTCTTCCTCGGCGAAGACGCCGGCCCCCGGCTCGAACACTTCCTGCATGATCGTGCCACCGCAGGACTTCGCGCCGGCGGTCCTGCACTCTCGCTGCCATCCACAACCCTTCGCATCGATCCCGCGCTCGACCGCGTCGTCGCCGGCACCATCGAAGTCGCCCGTCGCGTCAACGCCGAGCTGAACGATCGCATCAGCGAGCTCTATCCTCCGCGTGATCGCCACTTCTGGGCCCGGCGATTCACCGACGCCCGCGCGGGTGGCGTTGAGCCCCTGCGTATCCTCATCGCTACCAGCCGCTATAGCACCTTCGTCCGCCACAGCGCCGCCGACCTCGCCCAGGCGCTCCGCGCCGCAGGGTGCCAGGTTGTTGTCCACATGGAGCCCGACGCCCACGCTCTTCTCGAACCCACCGCCACCATGCGCGCCGTCGCCGACCTCCGCCCCGATCTCATCCTTATTCCGAACTACCTCCGCGCCAATCTCGGGAGTTCCTACCCCGCCAGCGTTCCCTTCGTTTGTTGGGTGCAGGACGCTATGCCCCACCTCTTCGAGAAAGACGTCGGCAAGCGCATGGGGGAACTCGATTTCATCATGGGCAACATCCGCGAGGAGATGTTCCAATCCCACGGCTATCCGCGCTCCCGCGCCCTCGCCGCGCCGATGGCCGCCTCCGCCCGCAAGTTTCACCCTGCCCCGGTCGCTCCCGACCTCGCCCGCCGCCACGCCTGCGAAATCGCCTACGTCTCGCACCACTCACAAACGCCCGAAGAGCTGCACAACGTCCGCCGCGCCGAGGGCGCGTCCATCGCCCGCGCCCCCGCCCTCCTCGACGCCCTCTTCCCGCGCATCCTGCGGATCGTCGATGCGCCTCTCACCGACGGCCCCCTCACGCCGCGCCTCCGTGCCGCCACGCTCGAAGAAGTCCAGCGCGCCGGATTCCCCAGTGACGACGCCTCTATCGGCAACCTTCTCAATACCTACACCCACCCGATCGCCGATCGCGCCCTCCGCCACAAGACCCTCGCCTGGGCCGCCGCTCTCGCCGCGAAACGCCACTGGCGCATGCACCTCTACGGCCGCGGCTGGGAAACCCACCCCACACTCGCTCCCATGGCCCGCGGGCAGCTCGAGCACGGTGAAGACCTTCGCGCCTGCTACCAAGCCGCCCGCGCCCACCTCCACATCTCTCTGCACACCGCTATCCACCAGCGCGTCTTTGAGTGCGCCATGTCCGGCAGCCTTCCCATCTGCCGTCTCCAGGCCGACGACCTTTCGCAGCTCGAATATCTCGCCGCCGCCCACGCCTGCCGCGCCAACATCAGGCCGCTCCCCCTCGACCGTGGCCGCCGCACCTCCGACGGCTACCGCTACGAGCCCTACGCCCTCGACTCCTGCGATGAAGCTCGCCGCTACGGCGCATTCACATCCGCGCTGGGCCTTCCCACGCCCGAGGCCGTCTGGCTCAACGGCGTTCACGCCGAGCGGCTCCGCTCCTCCCCTTCCGAGCGCATCGACGGTGACGGTGAATCACTCTGGGATCTCTGCCCCGACCCCGCGGCCCTCATGTTCCACGACGAAGCAACGCTCGAGCGCGTGCTCACCCAAGCCGTAGAGGATGACGCCTGGCGCACGGAACAGTCCCAGGCCCTCGGCGATCGCGCCCGCCAGCGCGTCACCTACGACGCCCTCGCCAACCGCATCATCGCATTCGTCGCCGCGTCTCTTGCGGGCGAAGGCACAGGCAACACGGCCCGTTGGTACGACACGCCCGAGGGACGCGCCGCCCACGCCGGAACACGGAGCGCATGACATGAAACCCGATACCGCCGCCCCCCCGGAGTTGCAGGTCGTCTGGCCGCGCGAACTCCTCGACGCTCCCCCCGAAGTCGCCGCCCGCGCCTTCGCCCGCTCCCTCCGCGGCTTCTCCCGTCGGCTGGACCCCCAGCGCGCCAAACGCTTCGCCATGGAGGCCGATACTCCTCTCGCCGACGCCATCGACGAAACCATCCTCGATGCATTCGGCGGCGTGCACCCCAAGCACCGCCTCACCGATTATCACACCTTCTTCGTCGATCGCATCGCCGCAGGCGAGAGCGCCATCGACCTTGGCTGCGGCATCGCCATGGTCGCGCTTTCCATCGTCGAGCGCAGCCACGCCAGCGTCACCGGCGTGGACTGGTCCGACCATAACCTCGCCATCGCTCGCACACTCGCCGCCGAGCGCGGTCTCGCCAACCAGCTCACGCTCGTTAAGGGCGACATCTGCGAAACCCGCGTCCCCGGCTCTTTCCACGCCATCGTGCTCAGCAACGTCCTCGAACACATCACCGATCGTCCACAGCGACTCCGCCAGTGGGTCGCTTGGTATGCGCCCAAGCGCGCCCTCATCCGCGTGCCCGCCTTTGACCGCGACTGGCGCGTCCCCCTCAAGAAAGAGCTCGGCATCGACTGGCGCTGCGACCCCACCCACGAGACCGAATACACCCTGCCGCAGATCGAGCAGGAAATGCACGACGCGGGCCTCCGCATCCGAGAAGTCATCACTCGCTGGTGCGAGTACTGGGTCCACGCCGAACCAATGTAACCCTCATACACGCCCGAATGCAGCGACGCCTTGGGAGCGAATCCTGCGGGTCGCCAATCGCAACCAGGTTCAGGAACATCAAGTCCCCATGTGCGGCATCGCAGCCATCATTCGTTCGGCCAAATCCGCCCCAGGCCCATGGCCAGCGCCCGTCCTCGCCCGCATGGACCGCGCCATCGCCGCGCTCTCCCGCCGCGGCCCGGATGGCCAAGACATCCGCAGCGTCGCCAGCCACCACGCACTCCTCGGCCACACCCGCCTCGCCATCCAGGACCTTTCCCACTCCGCCGCCCAGCCCATGTCCACGCCTGACGGCGCGCTCACCATCACCTACAACGGCGAAATCTACAACGCCCCCGACCTCCGCCGCGAACTCGAAACACTCGGCCACACGTTCCGCACGCGCTCCGACACCGAAGTCCTCCTGAACGCTATCGCCGAGTGGGGCCCGCGACCCGCCCTCGAAAAACTCCGCGGCATGTTCTCCTTCGTCGCCATCCGCCACGAACACAACCGCACCACCGTCTTCGCCGCTGTCGATCCCGCCGGCATGAAGCCCCTCTGCTGGACTCTCATATCGAGTGCCGCCAACAGCGGCACGCCCAATCTCATCCTCGCCTCCGACTGCGACGCTCTCCGCGAACTTCTCCCCTCCAAGCCGTCCCTCGACGTCACCGCCCTCCACCACATCCTCAGCATTGGCTACTCCCCCGCCCCACGCACCGTCTGGCAGGGCATCAACAAACTCCCCCCCGGCTCATTCCTCGAATGGGATGGCGTCGCTCCGCCGACCGTCGGCCCCTGGTGGTCTCCCCCCGAACACATCCACGAATCCCGCGACCCCAAGTCCTTCGAGCATCTCCTCTCCCGTCTCGCCGCCGACCACCTCATCGGCGATGTCCCCATCGGCATCTTCCTCTCCGCCGGGCTTGACTCCACGTCGATCGCCGTTGCACTCGCGCAGTCTGGCACATCGATGTCCTCGATCGCCGCCTACACACTCTCGACCAACGATCCCATCGACGAAGCCGCCGACGCCGCCGCACTCGCCCACTCGCTCGGCATGCCCCATCGAACCGTTCGCTTCACCTCCGGCGATCTCGAACCCACCCTCCGTGCCGCGGCCGCCCGCTTCGACGAGCCCCAGGGCTTCACCGCCCTCCTCACCGCCACCCGCATCGCCGATGCCCTCCGCGCCGCCGCTCCCGCCGCCAAAGTCGTTCTCTCCGGCGACGGCGGTGACGAAGCCCTCGGCGGCTACGCCTGGCACCGTGATGCCGAAACCCACCCGCTCTCCCTCACCGCCTTCAGCGCGCCAAGCCACGCCGACATCCAGCACCACCACCAGCTCGCCGCGCTTGTCGCCCAACCCGCGGCCGGTCCGCGCGATCGTGCCGCCGCTCTTCACTCTCTTGGTCGCCTCACTTTTACGCACCGCTACCTCGTTCGCACCTTCGGCGGCTTCCATCCCGCCGAAGCCAACGCGCTCATCGCGCCGACCGGCGATCCTTACAACGAATCCACCTTCGCCGATTGGCTCGCGCCCACCGACGCCCCCGCGCTCCCCATGCCCCGCCGGGCTCAACGTCTCGACATCCGCGCCTTCTGCGCCGGCTCCATCCAGCCCAAGCTCGACCGCGCCTGCATGGGTGTCGGCCTGGAGCTTCGCGCTCCCTATCTCGACCGCCGCATGCTGGATTGGTCCCTCTCCCGCCCGATCGACGCATGCGAATGGCAACCCTCCGGCGCAAAGCCGTCCGCCCGCGCCATGCTCGCCCGCGCCATCGAGCGCGGCACAATCCCCGCCGCGATCCTTGCCCGCCCGAAGCAGGGCTTCTCACTCCGGCTGCAAGATCACGCCTTCGCAGGGCTTCCCGAACTCATCACCCGCTCCCGCTTGGTGCGCGATTCAGTTCTCCGTCCGGATTGGAATGCCTACCTCACCGACGACTCGGAGTCCCGCCGCGTCCGTCTCTTCACCCTCGTCATGCTCGCCGCGTGGTACGAATCGCGTGCCTGATCTGCCTTGGGTGGCACGGGCGGCTCGTCCGCCCGTGGTGCCGCATTCTCGGCACCCGTCACCCTGCCATCCGCCCCCGCCCCGCCAGCGCATCCCGCATCAAGCCGAAGTTCCGCGCTCCCAGCCGCTCTCGGTGCTCCTCCCACATCTCCACGCGTCGCAGCCGCACCCCCGCCTCCCGCGCCACTCCCGCCGCGCAGTTCAGACCCTCCAGCCCAACCAGCCCCGTCATCCAGCACGCATCGGCGAATCCCTGCGTCACGGCGCGGCCAAGGCCCGTGCCCCCGCGCTCCGTACGTTCCACCCGCACCGCGCCGTGCGCCTCCAGCAGCGCACTCTCGCGCGGATCGCTCGAAACATCCACCGCCAGCACGCGCCATCCGCGTGCTGCGCAGGCCCGCACCAGTCGCCGTCCATTCCGATCCAGCCCCACCACGATCGCGCCCTGCTCCGAGGCATGCCCCAGCTTCGCCGCGCTCTCCAGCATCGCTTCCACGATCGCATCCGGGTGCACGATTTTCGCGCTCAGTTCATGGACCGCCGCATCCACATCCTCGTACTGGCACCATCCCTCCTCGGCGCACCGCACCCACCACTGACGCAGCGGCACCAACCACGCTCTTCCCGCTCTCGCGTCAATCTCCGGCGCAATCCCCGCCCCGAACAGCACCGCCGTACACGCCGCCTGCGCCAGCTGCGCCGCGGTAAAACGCGCCGGGTGCATCGCCGACTCCAGCACCGCCGCGCCCCGCGCCTTGCTCGGCGTGGGATCGCCAAGCGCCTCCATCGTCGCATACATCAACGCGCTGTGCCCAACCACGCGCTCCAGGCGACCATCCGACAGGTCAATCCGCGTACCCCATCCGCTCTCCACCCCCCGCGCAAAGGCCCGCCGCGTCACGTCCTCATACACAGCGCACATCGTCCCGAACTTCTTGCTCAAGCTCGTCGGGCGCAGCCGGTACGCCGCCACCATCCGCTCCACCCCTTTGAACCGCACGCCCCGCGCTTCCAGCCGCAGCCACATGTCCAGGTCTTCGCAGACGCTCAAGGTCTCATCAAACCGCTCATCCCCGATCGCCTCGCACGAGAGCATCCGCGCATGCGTCGCCGCCCGATTCCATTCCAGCTCCTCATCCAGCCCGGCCAGCGGGGAGGAAATCGGCGACTCGCGCCCCAGGTTCCGTCCGTCATCATCCGCGAGCACATACCCGCCGTAGCTCGCCCCCGTCTCCTCCGCGGCCTCCATCAGCGCCGCCAGTGACCCCGGCAGCATCCAGTCATCCGCGTCCAGAAAGTGCACGAACTTCGTCCCGTGCCCGATCGCCGCCTCCAGCCCAGTGTTCCGCGCACCCGCCAAGCCGCGGTTCGCCTGCGTCACCATCTGCACGCGCCCATCCCGCTTGATAATCTCCTCCACCAATGCCGGTCCATGGTCTATCGAGTCATCATTCACCACTATCACCAGCAGCCCATCCACCTCCTGGCACAGAACGGAGTGAATCGCCGCCTCCACCGTTCGGGCGGAGTTGAACATCGGAATCACGACTGTCAGCACTGGTGTCATTGTAATCTCCGGGTTCCTGCGATCACCCGCCATGTACCCGCGGGCGCGTCATCGCCTTCCCCGCAATCGGTCGAATCCGCGCGCTCATCGCGTCCTCACGCATCATCCCCTTCATCTCCCACGCCAGCCGATCCCGCACCACGCTCCATCGAATCGGATTCGCCCCGCCAAACCGCGCCAGCAGTCCGCCATCCTCCGAAGCCGAAATCACCACCACCCGATCGCGCGGCAGCGGTGCATCCATCGCTTCGAATATCACGCCCGCCGGTAGATCCCCGCTCCCCATCCGCCCATCCTCCAGCCGCGCATCCCGCGCCGTCACGCTTACCCCCATCGCCGCCGCCGTCTCCGCCACCACGCGCCCATTCACGCCCATGCCCACCACGACCAACCCCTTCCCTCCACGCGCGGCTGCCTCCGCCACGCAGGTCGCGCCGATCTCCTCGGGCGAAACCGCCAGGGAAGCCAGAGCATCCCACCCCCGATCCACATCTTCCGGCTTCAGCCACCCATGCTCCGCGCAGCACGTCCACCACGCCCGCACGTGCACCAGCCACCGCCGCCGCTCATCGCTCGCAATCTCCGGCCGCAGACCAAGCCCCAGCAGCGCGCCCCAGTGCGCCGCGCTCGCCGCCCGCGCCCCATCAAACGCCGCGCCGCGACAGAAACGGAACATCTCCACCGCCTCCGCCAGAGATCCATCCTGCTCCCCGAGCGCCCTCATGGTCGCCCACTCCAGCGCAAGCGCGGCCATCGCCCCCTCCTCTCGCTGAGCCGAAACATCCAGCCCGGAACTTCCACGCCCGCGTTCGCGAGCAAACGCCCGCTCCAGCACGCCCTGCCCCGTCCGCAGCATCCCCCCGAAGTTCTTGCTCAAACTCGCCCGGCGCACGCGATACAGCTTCGCCGGCGCGCCGCTCTTCACCGCCAGCCGCACTCCGCCGCTTGCCAGTCGCAGCCACAAATCCCAGTCCTCACAGACCCGCAGCGTTTCATCGAACCGCTCACGTCCCAGCGCATCGGCCCGGATCACCACCGTCCCCACGCCGCACCGATTTCCTGCCAGCAGTTCATCGATCCCGATCGCATCGTCCGGCCCCGCCAGCGCGGGACAGGTCCGCCCCATCGACTCCCCCTTCTCATCAATCAGCGCATGTGCTCCGCACGCCCCCGGCATTCCCCGATTGGTCGCACACGCGATCAGCCCCGCTGTGCTCCCCGCCGTTGCCAGATCATCCGCATCCAGAAACCGCAACCACACACCCCGTGCGTGTGCAATCCCTGTATTCCGCGCCGCCGCCAAGCCCCCGTTCATCCGGTTCACCAGCCGCACCCGCCGATCCTTCCGCACAAACTCCCCCACCACCCGCGCCCCGCCATCGGTCGATCCATCATCCACCACGATTACTTCCAACCCCCCCGCGCCGCCCTCCACCCCATCCGCCAGCACCGAACGCAGCGTCGCCGCGATCGTCGCCACCGACTGATACAGCGGCACGATCACGCTCAATTGTGGCCTTTTCTCGCTCATCATCATCGCCCCTCCGTTCATGACGCCCGCCGCAACAACCCATCCGCCGTGCCGAACGTCAATGCGCCACCCATTCCCGCTTCGGCCACGCCCATCCGCGCCAGCACCCGTCCCCGATCCCCTTCAAAACCAAACCGCTTCCGCATCCACACCGGCGTACACACATCCGCGCCAAAGTCGTGTGCCCCGATCACCCTCTCGGCAAAGCCGCGCGCGCTTCCCTCTAACATCCTCTTCTCCGCCAGCCCGTGCGCCCGCATCCGCTCCAACAACCCCGGATACGCCGCGTTCCAGTCATAATGCGTCGGCGCATCGGCTCGCCCCGCGTCCGCATGTCCGTCGAGCATCCCCCACATCGCCAACAGAAAATCCGCATCGTGCTTCGATCGCCCCATCACGAACGGCATCGAATCCGAGCCCGCCTTCCCACCCCCATCCGCCGCTTCCCGCCGCGCTCGCAGCCGCGCCTTCAGATAGATATGCACATAGCTCTGCTCAAAGTCATGCACGCCCACCACCACCGGCGGCCCGAAGCAGCTCAGCCCCCTGCCCATCATCGCCCGCGCCACCGCACCCTCGGGACGCAGATCCCCCGCCGAGCCGCAGGTTTCCATCTCGCGCAGTCCCCGCTCCAGCATCGCCGCCGGATACATGTGCACGCCCTTGCAGCAGAACCCGCCGAAGAACCTGCACAACACCCGCGGCGTGATCGAGAACGTCGCCCCCTCGGCGCACGCACACATCGCCCCGATCCGTGCGAGCCCATCCTCCAACAGCAGAACATCCGCATCAAGCCCCACCACCCACGGCCGCCTCGCCTCCAACCCAATCTCAAAGGTCCTTCGCACCGCCACCGCAAACGGCCGCTCCGAAATCACCACCATCTGCCGTTCCGGGTTTCCCCCATCTTTCGCGACGAGTCGGCGCGTCAACTCCTCGCACGCTGACAGCGTCCGCTCTCCCGCGGCCCGGATCACAATCGTCATGTCTTCAATAGGAACCCGCATCGTCCGGGAATATCGGCTGACGGAACCAGTTTGGTAAAGCATCCCCTGTTTTGGGCCGATAAGCTCGCCACTTAATGTCCAAGAAGCCATCCAAACCCCCTCTCCCCGCCTTCATTGCCGACGCACTCGTCCACGTGCAGTGCGCGCACACCTCTCTGGCCCTCCTTTCCTCCCGCGGCCTGCTTTCCCGCGAAATCCCCGTCTTCGCCCGCCTCTGCCCCTCCTTTCGGCACGTGGTCATGGCTACCTACGGCGGACCCGACGACGCCGATCTCGCCCAATCTCTTAAGCCCAAGTCCTGGCGCGGCTCCCTTACCTGCATCAGCAATGACGCCGCGCAGGAAACCGCGATTTTCCAATCCACCGTCCCGCGCAGTGTGCTGAAACAACTCCAGGCGTCCGGCTGCCGGTCCGCCCTCGTCTACACCGACCAGCACCACGGCGGGGAGGTCGCGGCCCAGACTGCCCGGTTCCTGCGCGCCAGTGGCCTGCGTGTCGGTCTCGTCGCCCGCTGCGGCTACCACTGGTCCTGGACCGTCGCCCAGGACACTTCCCCCGCCGATCCCCGCGCCGTCGCGGCCGCCATGCTCGAAGGCGACCTCTGCCGCGCCGCCGATGTCGTTGTCGCGACGACCCGGCGCATCGCCGACCAGCTCTCCTGGCAGCACAAGCTCGACCCCGGCCATGTCAGCATCGTCCCCAACTTCGTCCCCCCGCACGGCCACAGTCCCCCGTTTTCCAAACGCACTCCCGGTTCAGTCCTCTATGTAGGCCGCCTGGAACCCGAGAAACGCGTGGAACTTCTCATCCGCGCCGTTGCCATGGCCGCGCGCACCAACCCCGCCATCACGCTCAGCATCATCGGCGATGGCTCCCTCGCCCCCGACTTGCGAGCATTGGCCGCGTCCTTCAAAGCCCCCGTCGAGTTCAAGCCGCGCCTCCCGCACGCCCAGATCCTGCGAGAAATGGGCAAGTGCAACATCTACGCCCAGGTTTCTCGCTTCGAGGGCCATCCCAAGACCATCCTCGAGGCCATGTCCATGGGCGCGCCGACGCTCGTTACCCGCGCTCCCGGCGTCGATGATGAGATCAACCCGAATGTCACCGGCATGGTCGTCGGCGATGCCGAGGCCGACCTCGCGGGCGCGATCGTCTGGCTCACCACCCATCCCGACGTCGCCCGCCGCCTCGGCGCCCGCGCCTCGCGCGACATCCTCGCCCGCCTCTCTTTTCCCGTCCTCTTCCCCAAGCTCGAAGCATGCTTCCGCGCCGCTATGGCCACCGCCGGCGCAAGTGCCCGCCCCCCGACCGCCATCGTGCGATGGGATCAGACGCTCCTCGAATCGGGCCCGGATGGGGCCGCCCTCGAGTTCGCTTCTTCCATTGCCGCTTACGCCAAACGCCTCGATCCCCGTATCCGCCCACTGTTCCTCGACGCCCTCACCGCCCGCCTCGGCTCACATCCTCACACGCCCGGCATAAGCGAGTCTGTTGGGGGGGCGAGCGAATCCCGCGGGTTCTCGCGCGATGTCAAAAAACGGGAGCAAGCAGCGCCAGCTCTCAAATCCGCGCCGCATGCTCGGGTGCCTCGCCGCTGAGCACCCGCCACAAGTCCCTCACCACCCATGACATATTCGCGTGCGCCGTCGCCGTCGCCGCGCCGATGTGCGCCGTCAGCTTCGCGTTCGGCAATCCCAGCAGCGGATACTCCGCTCCGAACGGCTCCGGCTCGTGGACATCCACAAACGCCGTCGCCCCTGGATGGGCCCGCAAAAACGCTCCAAGCTTTCCGGCATCCACGACAAACCCGCGCGACGTGTTTACAAAGATCAGATCGCCCTTGCACTTGCCCAGCACATCCCCGACCAGATGTCGATTCTCCGCTCGCCCATCTACATGAATGGTCAGCACATCCGCCTGCGCACACACTTCCTGGAACGACGTCGGATTCGCTCCCAACCGCTTCTCCAATGGAATCTCCAGGACGTCGTTGTAAATCACCCGCATATCCATCGCCGCGCCCACACGCGCCATTCCGGATCCCACGCGCCCCAGCCCCACGATTCCCAGCGTCAGGTCGCACAACTGGCGCGGTGCAATCTGCTCCTTCCGCGTCTTCCCCCACTCCTCCTTCCCGATCGCCTTCCCCAGATACGCACGTGGCCGCAGCGCGTCGAGCATGAACGCCGTCACCAACTCCACCACTGCCCGCGTGTTCGCCCCCGGCGTCGACACCACCGTCACCCCCCGCGCCGCGCACGCCCCCACATCCACATTGTCAAGCCCCACTCCCGCGCGAGCCACCGCGCGCAGCCGCGCCGCGCCCGCCAGCATGGTTTCATTCACGTTCGTGTACGTCCGAATCAGCAGCCCCTCGGCCCGCTTCAACAACTCCGCGAACCGCGCCCCATCATCCGACGAGCATTGCACAACCTCACACCGCTCCGCAAGCCACGCGAGCGCGGCCGCGTCAATGTGCTCCGTCTGAATCACCAGCGGCTTGTTGCCCATGCCCGATGATTGGGTACCCCCACGCTCCGCGTGGGATTAGGCATTCAAATTCTCACCTCGCTCACCCCGCTCACCCCGCCGTGCCGCCCGCATCCCCGCCCTTTTCCACCGGCTCATCCCCATCCCCAAACTCCGCCGGCTCGATGATCACGCTCATCGCTCCCTTGCTCTGGGCGATCAGGTGATCCTTCCCGAACGTAATTACCTGCTCGCACTTCAGCTCCGCCAGCTCTTTGTGCGTCGTCAACAGCACGGCCCGCCCCTGCTTGTCCACGCGGCAGGCGATCGTGTGCCCCCGCTCCACCGTGTGTGCAAACACCTTCTGGCACAGATCGATCACGTACTCGTACGTGTGCGCCTCATCGTTCAACAGCACCACATTCCACAGCCAAGGCCGCTTCGTCTGCTGCTCGGTCCGGGTCTGCGTTTCGGGATTGGTCGTCATCGTCGCCATTGCAAAATCCTACGTCCCCTACCGCCGCCGCTCCATTTATGCGAATCGGGATTGATTCACTCGCCCGGGATGAGCGAGTCTTCGAGCGAATCCCGCGGATACACGACGATTTCTATTTCGGATGCGAATTACATCCGACATCCCACATTTCCTACACAAACGCCCGTTCCGCCACCTCGATCGCCCGCGCCAGCCCCGCCGCCTTGTTCACTGTCTCCTGATACTCCTCCTCCGCCTTGGAGTCCGCCACAATTCCGCCCGCGGCCTGAAGGTGGTACATCCAGCTCCCATCCGCCCCGCGCAGCGCCGTTGGCACCACCATTGTCCGCAGCGACAGCGCAATATCCATGTCCCCATCCAATCCCACGCACCCCATCCCGCCGCCGTATGGTCCGCGCCGCACCGGCTCCAACTCGTCGATGATCTGCATTGCGCGGATCTTCGGTGCGCCCGAGATCGTCCCCACCGGCAACGCGGCCCGCAACGCATCCCAGCAATCCAGCCCTTCGCGCAGCACCCCCGTCACTGTCGAGCTGATGTGCATCACGTGGCTGTACCGCTCGATCACCAGCCGTGCCGGAATCTCGATCGTCCCCGGCTCCGCCACCTTCCCCACATCGTTCCGCCCCAGATCCACCAGCATCACATGCTCGGCCAGCTCCTTCGGATCCGCCAGAAGTTCCCGCTCCAGAGCACGATCCTCTTCCGGCGAAGTTCCGCGCCGCCGCGTTCCCGCCAGCGGCCGATTCGTCACGATCCGGGTCCCCCGGTTCTCCGAACCGGGTTTTGTTCCATCTCCCGAAACCATCCCGGCTCGGAGAGCCGGGGTACCCGATCGCACCCGGCACAAAATCTCCGGGCTGGACGCCACCAGCATGCACCCCCGCGCCTGCATGTACACCATGTATGGGCTCGGGTTCACCGCCCGCAGCGCGCGATACACGTCGAACGGGTCCGCCTTCGACCGCCGCTCAAACCGCTGCCCCACTACCACCTGAAAAATGTCTCCGGCCCGGATGTACTCCAGCGCACGGGCCACCATTCCCGCATGTTGCTCGCGCGTCATGTTGCTCTTGAGCGCATCAACCCTCGCCGCCGCCCCCACCATCCGCCCCGACGCCATCGGCTCGCTGTGCGTCTGCAACTCCTTAATCCGCCGCTCCAGCCACGCCAATCCCCCGTCATAGGCCCGAACAGTTTCCGCTTCGGACGCTCCCGCGCCCACTTCCACCAGTTTCACCACATGAATCAGCTTGTCCACATGATCAAACACCACCACCCCGTCGTAGTACGCCAGGTGCAAGTCCGCCAGCCCCCGGTCGTCCTTGGGAGCATTGGCCGCGTTCAACTTATCCGGCTCCGCATACCGAACCGTGTCATACCCCGCAAACCCCACCCAGCCACCCAGAAAGCACTTCGGCAACGCCGCGCCCCGAACCGGGGGCGGTACCACCAGATCCATATGTGCAATCAGCCGCCGCGGCACATCCAGCGGATCAACCTCCCATGCCGACGTTTCCGCCGATCCCCCCCCGCTTTCACGCGCCCGATGGTCGATCGTGCGTACGGTCTGCCCGTGCGCCACGATCTCCAGCGTCGGCCGGGCTCCGAGAATCGAGTGCCTCCCCTGCCGCTCCCCACCCTCCACCGATTCCAGCAGGAACGACGGCGCCTCCCGCTCGTCCTGTGCCACCAATCGCCGATAAGCCACCACCGGCGTCAGTTGGTCGTCCAGCAGACTTACACACACCGGCACGACCACCGTGCGCCCAGATGCTCTCGCCCCGTCAACGCCACGCACCAACTCCGCGAACTCGCTCCGACTGGGAAATGCCATGATGAACGATGCTAGTGACACTCGCCGCAGGATGCACCCCCTCACCATCGGCGCGGCCATTCTCGCCCTCGCCCCCGGCGCGCTCGCCCAGCCCCCCGCCCAGTCCACTTCCCCGGGCAGCCCGGCCAAGGCCATCCCCGTGCAGTCCCTTCCCCCCGTGCTCCGCCTCGGCGCC
The DNA here is from genome assembly GCA_038225655.1 of Phycisphaerales bacterium. GTDB lineage: Bacteria > Planctomycetota > Phycisphaerae > Phycisphaerales > UBA1924 > UBA4658. Next base: position 61,557 of record JBBRQY010000002.1, read on the forward strand.
CGCGTGAACATCGTCGAGCGCCAGTTCACGGTCATACCCACCGTCGTGATCGTCCCCGACGAGGCCTCCTACCTCGCCGCCATCGCCAAGTGGCAGACTGCCGCGACCAGCGCCATCCGTTACCCCATCCTCATCGACAACGGCAGTTGGGCCTGTCGCGTCCGCATCGCCCGATTCATCCACGCCTTCAACCCCAAGAGCATCGTCCGCTGGAGCGCGCCCCGCGACATCGCCAAGCTCCCCGAAGCCCTCGACATTCGCCAGCGTTTCATCGAAAACACCGCATCCGCGGCCTGGGGCGCTCCCACGCCCGCCGAACTCAAAAAGCAATGGGACGCCCTCGGCTTCGCTCCCCCCGGCGTCGTTGTCTGCTCCATCAAAGACCCCGCCTGGACCGCCGCCGTCGCCCTCGCCGCCGGCCACGGCCAGCCCATCATCTGGATCGACATCCCCACCTTCGGCGACCCCCCGACCTACCTCATGCCCGAGGCCGCCGAAGCCATCGCATCCTCCATCGCCAAGGGGCTCGACGCTCTTCCCTACAAGTGGAACGCACTCGGCGACGACATCGACGCCGTCACTCTCTGCGCCACCACCCCCAGCAAAGTCTTCCTCGGCCAAGGCGACAAGCGCCGTTACTTTGCCCTTACCGACTGGATCGGCCGCGCCGACGAGGCCCACAAGCGCGAACGCTGGGCATGGTGCGGCCAGATTCTCGGGGACTCCCCTCGCGCCGCCTACGACGCCATGTGCGCCCTGTTTCTTCAGCCCGAAAACGCCTGGCTTTTCGACGGCTACGACTCCTCCGAGCCGTGGAACAAGTTCGACATGACCGCCGCCGCCGCCGAGCTCGCCCGCATCGGCATCAAGTCCCTCCTCGACGACGGTCCCTCCGGCAAGGGCGTGGCCGATCTGCAGGCCCGATGCGCCGGCATTCGCCAGCCGAATCCCGCCGCCGGGATGGGCGTTGACGCCGGACTCATCGCCTTCAACTCCAAGGGCAACCCGGACTTCTTCACGCTCGGCAACGCCGACGCTCGACCCGTCGACGTTCCCATTCTTCGCAGCCCCGGAATGGTCTACTTCGTCCACTCCTTCTCCGCGGCCATGCCCATGTACCGTTCCACAGTCGGTGGAATGTGGATCGATCGCGGCTGCTATGCCTATTTCGGGTCCACCGATGAACCTTACCTCCAGGCCTTTGTTCCCACGCCCAACGCCATGGCTCGACTTGCCTCCGGCATTCCCTGGGGCGCAGTGGGCCGCACCGACGGCGGCGACATCTGGAAACTCGCCGTTCACGGCGACCCGCTCATTACCTTCGGCCCGCGACCCCCGCGCGCCACCTCCCCCGCCGTCCCGCTCGCTGATGCGGCCGACATCGCGCTCAAGCTCCCCGACCAGCTCAAACAGCGGGATTTCGAGTCCGCAATGTGGACACTCGCCCTCACCGGCCGCGATCGCGAGGCCGCCAAGCTCCTCGGCGCACTCGCCAAGGACGACCCCGCCGCGTGTACTCCCGGCGTCGCACTCGCCGGCATTCCCAGCGCGTTCTACACCGGCGACTACTCCGCCCTTCTCCTCGGCATGACCAAGGCCATCCCGGCCCTCGCCGACAGCACCCGCATCAAGCGCGACGGACTCGATGAAGTCCGTGACATGTTCTGGCACGCCGTCTCCCCCTCGCTCCTGCACCCAACCGCGCAGGAGGCCGATCTTCTTCCCCTCTTTCTCCGCCCCGACTCATTCGGCCGCGACACCATCGCCGCCGAACGCGCCGCCGAAAACGTCCACGGCACCGGCGCGGGCCGCGCCGTTCGCGACGCCGCCGATGACATTCAGCACAAGCGATCCTGGACGCCCCCGCCCGCTCCGCCACCCGCTCCCGGCGCGAAGCCCGCTCCGGAAAAGCCCAAAACCCCCTGATCCATCCCCCGCCTCATCATCTATGATCACTTATGCCAACGTACGAGTATGAGATTCTGACTCCCAAAGGTGAACCCACCGGCGAGCGCTTCGAGTACGTCCAGTCCATGAAGGATCCGGCGCTCACCAAGCAGCCCAAAACGGGCAAGCCGTGCCGCCGCGCCATCGTCGCCCCCGCCATTGCCGGCAAGTGGTCCCCCATCAAAGAGAAGTCCACGCTCAGCAACAAGAACCTCGAGCGCATGGGCTTCACAAAGTACGAGCGCAAGGGCAAGGGCTACATGGAACGCACCGCCGGCAAGGAAGGCCCCAAGTCCATCTCCGCCGAGGACTGAGCCCGCATGGCTGCATCGGAGGCCCAATGTCGTTTAGCAAGGGCGGTGAATGCGGCAATGGCGGCAACCTGCTCGACTATCTCCCGCGGATGGACCTGCAAGAGTTGAAATCGCGCCAATGGCAGCACACCGACTGGAAGCCGAAGGACGCCTACATCTCTCGCAAGTCCGGCCGGCCCGTCTGGTCCAGCGAACCGTCGCCGGACGAAGTTCAGGAGGTGGTTCCGGGCGGCTGGGATCACGACCACTGCGACATCTGCTGGTGGAAGTTGGACGCTTCCGGCGATCCCGACCGGTCCTGCGGATTCTCGGATGGCTCGTTCGGCTGGCTCTGCCCCAAGTGCCATGACTCACTCGTGCGATGGACCGGATGACAGAAAGCGCTCAATGTTTCGCAGCCGACCGGCCAACACCAAAGACAGCCATGATCACGACCCCAAGAGAATGCGGGCGACAGGAGTTGAACCTGCACGGCCTTGCGGCCACGGGATCCTAAGTCCCGCGCGTCTGCCAGTTCCGCCACGCCCGCGTCGCCAACTCTAGGAATCGGCCTTATGCCTTGATGCCCAATGGCTCAATGCCTTCTTCACTTTCCCCTCACTTTCCCCCGTACGATCAACCACCGCCGATATTGAGGCGCACCCATGCCCCCAACCCGACCCAGTTTCGCCTCCCTCGGCCTCGCACCGCTCATCCTGCGCCTGGTACTGGGCGGCACCATTCTCTGGTCCGGCCTGGGCAAGTGGTACTCCGTCATGAATGTCCAAGGCGATGACGCCGCGCTCCTGGCCAACCTCGGCATCCTGGAGCGACCTTCAACCTCCGTCCCCGCGCCCTCTGCCGCGCCCGCCAAGCCCCTCCCAACTCCCGGCTCTCTCCTGATTCTTGCGCAAGTGGCGCCCCCTGCCAAGCCTGTTCCCGTCACCGCCGGTCCCCCCATTCTCACCGGCGCGGAGTATCCCGATCCTGTTCCCTGCCGCGCCATCTGGCGCGTCGCCGCGGCCGTCCACCGCGCCGCACACCCAATCCCCGATCCCTTCGCCAAATCCCCCACAACTTCCTATTGGCCCGCGTTCATCGGTGACGGTCTCTGGCCCAAGTGGATCGCTCTCGCCGTCCTCGTTGCCGAAGTCGGCGGCGGAACCATGCTCCTGCTCGGGCTGTTTACGCGCCTCGCCGCTCTCGCCGCTGCGGGCATTATGCTGGGCTCTCTCTGGATCAACCAGATCGGTCCCGCCATCAGCAGCGGCAAGACGCTCATTGGATTCCTCCCCGCACGCGATCCCTGGGATCCCTCGCTCTGGATGCCCATCGGCTGGCAGCTCTCTCTTTTGGCCTGCGCCCTCGCTCTCGTCTGTCTCGGGTGCGGTGCCCTCTCCTTCGATCGTGCCATTGCCGGATACCGCGAAGTCCCCGAGCGCTTCAAACGCTCCGCTCCTTCGGGAGGTTCGAGTGCCCCGAAGTAGCGCGCACAATCTTGCCGCCGCCCTCTCCGATGCCCCCGGAACATCCGCGCGCCCGCGCCACCGCATCGCCACTCCGACACTCTCCATGCTCCTGAGCGCGGGCTTCCACGTGCTCGTGCTCCTCGCCGCCGCGGCCGTCGTCTGGCGCACCGCCCTCGCCCCCGCCTCCCCCGGCGCACGCGTCGCCTTCGACAATCTCGGCGGCGTCGCGATCCCTGATGCCGCGTCCTACGCGCCACCCAACACATCCGTCACGTCGTCCAACTCCTCCGCATCCGACAGCGCCACCTCCGCCGGTTCCCTCGCGCCGCTCCTGAGCACGTCCGACTTCGACGCACCCATCTCCGGCCTCTCCTCCGGCGATTCCCCCAAATCCATTGCTTCCGCGATCGCCGGTCTCTCCGGCCCATCGCTCGGCTCCGGCTCGCTCTTTACCGGCGCATCCGGCGCGCCTGCGACCAGCGGAGCCGTTCCCGGCGTCGCTCCCGGTTCCCCCTCCGTCACCTTCGGCGGTCTCGGCGCATCAAGCGTCTCCAGCGTCGTCTACGCCGTCGATTGCTCCGGCCCCATGGTCACCTCCCTCCCCATCATCATCGCCGAGCTCGAACGCTCCGTCGCGCGCCTCTCATCCTCCCAGAAGTTTGGTGTCGTCCTCTTCCACCGCACGACCGACAACGGGGGTGCTGGCTCCGGCGCGGAGTCCTTCGCGCCAGTCCTCGTTCGCGCTACGCCGAGCGCGAAAGAACTCCTCCACAACTGGCTCATCGCCGCCGAGCCCTCCGGGCGCTCCAGTCCCCTCGCAGGCGTGGAGCTTGCCCTCACGCTCAAGCCCGACGCCATCTTCCTGCTCTCCCGCTCCATCCACCGCTCCGGCGGCGGCGTCTGGGAGATTGGCCTGGAGCCCACCATGGCCAAGCTCGAGCAACTCAATCCCAATCGCCGCATCCTTGGCCGCCCCGTACTCATCCAAACCATCCAGTTCCTCGACGAAGATCCCACCGGAATCATGCAGGCCATCGGCACCCGCCACGGTGGCGGTGCCGGCTACCGAGTCGTCAAACGCCAGCAGGACCTGCAAACCCCCGATCCCCTTAAGCCGTAACACAATCCACGCTGCGGCGCGGCTGGCTCGTTTGGGGGCTGCCCGTGATGAGCACAGTTTGCGTGACGACTCTCTCCACCCATTCCCATGTTCCACCGTCCCACATTCTCCCCTTTCGCCCCCCGCGTCCTCTCCGCGGCCATCGCCCTCGCGCTCGCCTCCTCATGCCTCGCCCAACCCTCCATTCACGATCTCGAATCCCAACTCGCCGCCGTCAAACAGCAACTCGTCTCCGCCGCGCCCGCCTCCCACTTCGATCTCATCACCCGCTGCGATGAGCTGGAGCGCCGCCTGATCGCCGCCGCTCCGGCCGACGACCGCGTCCCCATCTGGCTCGCCGATCGCGCCGCCGACGCTCTTGATATGGCCGCGCTCGACGCCGCGGATCTCGCCGTTCTCTTCGGCGTCCCCACACAATCCCAATCCCGCGCCGTCCGCGCCCGCGCTCAGGACGCCCTCGATCTCGCCAAGCGCGCCGACCAGGCCGCCTCCCAATCCATCGCCCGCCTCGAAGCCCAACTCGTCGGGGGCCAAGCCCGCCCCGACACCGTTGAACAATCCCTCCACACCCTCATTGACATCGAGCAAGCCCAGCGCATCCCATACCTCAAAGCCCTCGCCACGCTCCTCCTCGGCGCAACGGCACCTCTCGCCGACGAACCCACCCGCGACACCGCGCAATCCGCGGCCAAACTCCTCGGCGCACTCCCGCCTCCCAATCCCCCTACCGGCCCACTCGCCGAGGCCCGCGCTCTCGCTCTCGGGGCCGCGCTCATCCACTCGTCCATCGGTCTCGGCGATCGTTCCCCCGACGCCCTGAAAGCCGCGGCCGCCCAGTTCGAGCCCATCGCTCGCACCTACCGCACCGACGCGCCCGACAATGCTTCCCCCCTCCGCGCCCGGCTGGGGCTCCTCCGCGCCGGGCGCGATCTCCCCGTCCGCCCACGCTCCGCGAACGCCGCCCTCGAACGCGAGATGGACACTCTCGAAGCTGAATCCCGCGCCGCCTCCTTCCTCGACCGCGCCGTCCGTGAGCCCACCGGTCGCAACCTCCTCCTCTCCTCCGCCATTACCACGCTCCTCGCCGCGGCCAACGACGTCGGCCCCAACTCCGACGCCCTCCGCATCCGCGCTTACGAAAAAATCGCCGCGGCCATTCCCGCGGATATCGCCGTCGAGCGCCTTCCTCCCGAAGCCACCCTCGCCAGCGCAGTCGCCCGTATCCGCCAGGCCCCCGCCACCACCCCGACCTCTACCGGCGACGCCACCGCCCGTCAAGACGCTATTGCCCTTCTCGACAAACTCGTCAAGCGTTCCGACGCCTCCGCCGCGCTCCGCTGCCAGGCCCGTTGGGAACGCGCCGTCATCATCGCCGCCGCGGGTGATCCCATCGACGAGCTCGATGCCGTTGCCGCGGCCTTCCGCGCCGACCCAACCTGCGAGAAGGTCCTCCCCGCCGCTCGTCGCACCGCCGATCTCTTTGCGCACCAGCAAGCCAACATCTCACCAACCGCCGATCCCCTCGCCGCACTCCCCGAGCCCTGGCGCATCCGTCTGCCCGCCCTCCGCGATGCACTCACCCTGCTCCTGGCGCGCGATCCCGACAACGCCCCGCGCTGGCAGCGCGACGCGGCCACACTCGCCATCCACGATCTCTCCGCACCCACCGATCCCGCCGCGATCGATCGCGCGCTCGCCCTCGCAGAAACCATCGGAAGCGCCAGCCCCGCCATCGCTCCCCTCGCCGAAGCCCTCTGGCGCGCCGTCGATCAGCGCCGCATTCCCGCCGCCGACGCCACCGATCGCGCCGACGCCGCGCTCGCCAGATCTCAGTGGCAATCCCTCATCCCCATCGCCACCCGCACCCTCGCCTGGTCCCGCAAATACGACCCCGCCCGCGAGCCCGGCTACGCACTCCTCCTCGGCGAGTCCTTCGCCGGCATCTCCGATCCGCAAGGTCTCGCCATTCTCTCCGGCCTCAGCGGCGGCCCCATCGATCGTCCCGATGCCGCGCTCTGGCCCCGCTTCAAGCTCGCCCTTGCCCGCGCCCAATACCACGCCGGGCAGAGCGCACAAGCCCTCGCCATCCTCCGCGAAGTTTCCGACCATTTCGAAGGCGAGCCCGGCTCCGCCAAGCGCGATCCCGCCTACTGGTCCGCCTGGAGCGAAATGATCACCATCCAGCAGTCTTTAAACACCGACGCCGCCCGCTCCCCCGACATCCGTGTGCAGATCAAACGGTTGGAACTCCTGGATCCCAAGCTCGGCGGCTCCCCCTGGTCCGACAGAATCCGCCACGTCCGCGCCGCCGTCGGCGAATGAAGTGGCATGGGCTTACCAGCCCATGTTTCGGCCGCCGCGGCCGAACTCCCCCCACGCGAAAAAGTCGATTGTGGCAAGCGAACATTCGGAAGCGCGAATGGCCTGTGCCTTGTTCTCCACTTTCCGTCTCTCACTTCCCACATCCTCTACCCTCCTCCATGCCCCTCGAAAAAGAGCAACTTCGTTCCGCCCTCGCCGCCCTCCTCCCCCCCGGCGCAATCTCCAAACTCAACTACTGCGACGGCCACGCCAGCATCCGCATCGCCGGCAAGGGCCTCCCCCCCGCGCAGCGCACCGCCCTCACCCAGCAACTCATCACCGCCACCCGCACCGCCGTCGAACGCGCCGGCGATACTTTCCACGAAGCCCACATCGATTTCGCCGACGAAGCGCCGCTCCCATCCGCGCCAGCCGCATCCTCAGGCCATCGCCCCATCCCCGTTCCTCCCTCCGCCCCCTCCGCTTCCGGCACGCCCCTCCTCCCCGACGTCAAGCACATCATCGCCGTCGGCGCGGGCAAGGGCGGCGTCGGCAAATCCACCGTCGCTGTGAACCTCGCCGTCGGCCTCGCCCGCAAGGGCCACGCCGTCGGACTGATGGACGCCGACATCTACGGCCCCTCGCTCCCCACCATGCTCGGCCTCTCCGGCCTGGAAGTGAACGTCCGCGGCTCAACTCTCGAGCCCCTCCTCGTCCACGGCATCAAGGCCATGACCATCGGCAAGCTCGTTGATCCCGAGAAGCCCCTCATCTGGCGCGGCCCGATGGCCCACGGCGCATTCAAGCAACTTGTCGAACAGACCGGATGGGGCGAGCTCGACTACCTCATCATCGATCTCCCCCCCGGCACCGGCGATGTCGCACTCACCATGGCCCAGCTCCTCAAGCTGACGGGCGCCGTCGTCGTCTGCACGCCGCAGAAGGTGGCGCAGGATGACGCCGTCCGCGCCGCCCGTATGTTCCAGCAACTCGGCATCGACGTCCTCGGCGTCGTCGAGAACATGTCCTGGTTCATCGGCGACGACGGCAAGGAGTACGACATCTTCGGCAAGGGCGGCGCGCAGCTCATGGCCCAACGGCTGGGCCTTCCCTTCCTCGGCGCCGTGCCCATCAACACCGCTCTCCGCCAGAACTCCGATTCGGGCGACCCCATCGCCAACTTCACCGACACTTCCCCCCGTAACAAACCCCTCGTCGAAGCCCTCGAACGCCTGATAACCAACATCGAGAACCAGGCCGCCCTCGCCTCCATCCGCCGCGGCCGCACTTCCCCCACCCTCTCGATTTCCTGAACAAATCTCTGGCCGGTCCACGCCCCGCCGTCGCACTACTCCTGCCGGCCGGATTCGCTCCGGACCCGTCTTGCACCTTTTTCAGGAGTCCCCCCATGCTCGCCATTCGTTTCGGTGTGTGCGCCATCGCCGCGCTCATGTTCACAACCGCCTGCCTCGCCGGCGAACGCACAACCGTCTCCTTCGCCAACATCGATTCCGTAGGCACGCTGGGGAACCCCGCCAACACGATCCGCACCATCACGCTCTCCGGTGGCTACCCGCTCAAGCGCATGGATTTCTCCGGAACGCTCCAGACCCTCATCCCCAATACCGCGCTCTCGGAGGCGCATGTCCACGTCATCCCGCCCGCGGGCATGGGGCCCATGTTTGATCTGGCCATCTCCTTTGACAACACATTTCAGGCCGCCGGAACCATCTACTCCGACAGCGACTCGCTCGGCGCTCCGCCCGCCGGCTGGTCTTCCAGTGGCACATGGACCTTCGAGTTTCATGAGACCTATGACGACGGCCCCGGGGCCGACGCCCGCTGGAAGACCTTCAACGTCACCTTCGGCGACGCGACCTGGCCCCCGTATCTCCTTCCGAACACCCAGGATCTTGGCATTCTCTCCACTGGCCAGCGCAGCGTCACCGCCCCGTTCCAGGCCAACACCGTCAAGTGGTACAGATTCCACCTCGCCGACTTCATCGGTTCGGCCCACCACACCAACGGCCTGGTAATCAACACCTCCACCGGCCTCTTCAGCCCCATCTCCGATACCGTCATCGCGCTCTACAACTGCGACGGCCAGCGCATCGCCTTCAACGACGACATCTCCACCGGCAACCGCCTGAGCGTCCTCTCCTTCGGCCCCACCGTCCCCCTCGGTGCGACCGTCCCGGACACCCTCGTCGGCGCAGGCGGCGCATTGGACCCCGGCACCTACTACCTCGCCGTCTGTCCGTACGCCGCGGCCAACACGTACAACGACGACTTTGGTGTTTCCAGCGCATCCACCACCGCCGGCAACATCACCGTCACTTTCAGTTCCTCCGTCCCCGGCGCCGGCGGTTCCTGCCCCGCCGACTTCAACCACTCCGGCACCATCGAAATCCAGGACATCTTCGACTTCCTCTCCGCCTGGTTCTCCGGCTGCCCATAAGCCCTTTTCCCCCCTCACCCGACATTCCCCTTCTCCCCCGGGCGAGCCACGCTTCCGCGTGCTCGCCCGTTTTCTTTTTCGCAGGATCCTCACGCGCTCCCGCTGTTCCTTCTATGGCCCAAGCCCTATACCACTCTCCCACCAACCCGGAGTCCCTCGCCATGGCCAAGAAGAAAACCTCCCCCAAGTCCAAGTCGGCATCCAAGTCCTCCCCCAAGCCCGCCGCGCCAACCTACCCCGGCAACCCAAAGAAAATCTCCACCGGCACCGGCCCCACCCCCGAGCAGATCGGCAAGCAGCTCGTCGAGAACTTCAACAAGGGCAAGTGGCAGATCAACGCCAAGCTCTGGTCCTCCAAGCTCGTTGGCATCGAAGGCGGCGGCCTCGCCTGGCACGGCATGAAGAATGTCGAAGCCAAGAACAAGTTCTGGTCCAAGGGCAACACCTCCCTCGGCGGCTCCGCCGAAGGCCCCTATCTCGGCGCCACCGGCTTCGCCGTCAAGTTCCGCATGGACATCCAGGACAACGCCTCCGGCAAGCGCACCATCATGGAAGAGATCGGCGTCTACACCGTCAAAAACGGCAAGATCATCCAGGAAGAGTTCATGTACGGCTCCATGACCCCCGCCGAGGCCGCCATGCCCGACCCCCTCGCCAAACTATGACTCGATATCTCAATGGGCGGCACAGGCGGCTCGTCCGCCCGTACTGCGGCACCACCCCACGGGAATCCCCGCCGTTCCAGCCCAAACCCCAGCTCACAAAATTCCTCATTCCCCTCACGAACCTGCCACCACCCCCCGTCGTAATACTCCCGAGAGCAACGACGACTTCTCATCCTCCCCTGCAACCGCCCCCACCTATCTCCGGGGGCGGTTTGCTTTTTGCCCCTTCACAATCCTCCCCACTCCCCACTCCCCACTCCCCACTCCCCACTCCCCACTCCCCACTCCCCACTCCCCACTGCCCTCACTCCCCGCTCCCCATCCTCCTCCTCGCCAGCTCTCCCAACACCCCCGAAATCGCCTGCTGAATCGCCGCTTCTAGCTTGTCGTTCACAATGAACTGGTCGTACACCCCGCAGGTGTGCGCCTCGGCGATCTCTCGTTTCGCCTCCGCGAACCTTCTTTGTATCTCCTCCTCCCCCTCGCGCTTCCGCGCCCGCAGCCGCTCCAGCAGCACATTCTCGCTCGGCGGCAGCACAAACAACCCATACGCCCCCGGCAGCTTCCCCTTTACCTTCACGGCCCCCACCACATCGATCTCCAAGATCACCAGCCGCCCGCGCGCCAACTGTTCATCCACCCACTTCCGCGGCGTCCCATACTTCTTCCCAAACAAATCCACGTGCTCCAGGAACTCCCCGCCGCGCACCATCCGGTCAAACTCCGCATCATCCACAAAGTGGTAATCCACCCCCTCCACATCAGACGGTCTTCGCTGCCGCGTCGTCGCCGAAACGCTGAACACCGCCCCGGGAATCGACCGCTCCACAGCCCGCGTAATCGTCGTTTTCCCCACGCCCGACGGCCCGCTGATGATCAGCAGCATCCCATCGTCCGTATCCGTCGGCAACCGCTTGCGATCCTGATCCATCATGGCCCGACAATAGGGGTGGCACGGGCAGCTTGCTGCCCGTGGTGAGTCGCACGTTCACCCGACAGTGCACACAAGAACCGGTCACATGCGGCCCGCGCCGAGCGATACACTCGCCCGAATCCCGAATCCCGAATCCCGAATCCCGAATCCCGAATCCCGAATCCCCGTGCCCCACCGTTCCCTACCAACTCCTCCTTCCTTCATCCGCGCCTACGCCGGCCGCTTCATCGTCCTCGAAGGTCCCGACGGCTCCGGCAAGTCCACGCAGTTCCGCCGCCTCGCCGATCTGGCCAAGCAGCAGGGCGTGAACATCTTCGAAGTCCGCGAGCCCGGCGGCACGCCCGTCGGCGAGCGCATCCGCCAGCACATCGTCCTGGCCAAAGCCGACGAAGGCCTCGAGATGTCCGTCCGCTGCGAGATGCTCCTGTACATGGCCAGCCGCGCCGAGCTTGTCGAGAAGCGCATCCTCCCCGCCCTCCGCCGCGGCGACCTCGTCCTCGCCGACCGCTACGTCGCCTCGACGCTCGCGTATCAAGGCGCCGCGGGCGGCCTCCCCACCGCCGACATCTCCGCCGTCGCCCGAATCGCCACCCGCAACCTCATGCCCGACCTCTACCTCATCTTCGACATCGACGAAATCGCCGCCGCCAAGCGACTCTCGCCACTCCTCGACCGCATGGAAGCCAAAGGCGCCGCCTTCCACAAAAAAGTCCGCCAGGGCTACCTCGACCAAGCCAAGCACGACCCCGCGAGATACGCCGTCCTCGACGCCTCGAAAACCCAGGACGAAATCTGGGAAGCCCTTCAACGCACCATGGCCGACAAAGCCAAGCACCTCCCGCCGATGCGCACGAGTTCGTAATCAGAGCCGAGCGGCGTAAGCCGCCGGTGGGTGCGTCCCCGTCCCCAGCCCAACGGGCTGACATGAAGTAGCCGGGGGCAAGCGAGGCCCCCGAGCGCCGCCCCGGACAAGAACGCGCCAAACTCCCCGCCCCGGCAAGGGTCGAACACGCCGCGCGACAACTGCGCGCCTTGACTGTGTGCGATCCACGCCGGAATGCGGACATCGGCCCATACCATCGCGTGTTTCGTTGGACAAATTCGCGCAGTGCCCCTCGGGTTGTCGCCGCGTTAGCGCAGACCGACGGGCGCAACTCACCGAAAGGGCGTAGCAATGAGCAAGGGAAACAGTGGCGGCGGCGGTGGTAAGGGCGGCGGTGGCGGTAAGGGTGGCGGTGGAGGAGGCGGCGGCAAAGGCCCGGCCAATGCGCCGAGCACAACCGGCAACCCGTCGGGCGGTGGCAGGGGCAACAACCCGCCGTCGAAGTAACTTCAACGCCCCACAACTACAGCGGCCCCGGCACATCACTGAGCCGAGGCCGCCTTGCTTTTACGTGTCCAAGCGAATTCAGCCCGCACAGCAAGCCCCTCCCTCGCTCCAGACGGCGCGCCGCCACGGTGACCGTTCGCTGCGAGCGGCGAGCGCCAGTGCGCCAGAGCGGGTATTCGTGACTTCTCAAAATACAGTACTCGCCGGCTAGAGCGGGGGAGGGGGAAGGGGCCTCACGCGCGCCATCGCTCGGGGATCGCCTTCGGCGAACGGCTTTGGCACCCCCCGCCACCCGAGGGGTCGCAAGGCACGAACCGCATCCCATCTCGGGGGTTTCTGGAAGCCGCTCAGGTGGCCTGAGACTTCTTGGCAGCGACACCAGCAAGCATGCCATTTATGAGCGTGGCCGCCGCTGCCAGCCCGCGAGGATTCAGCGTATAACCAGACTGCTTGCTACCGGAATACATACTTTCGAACGCCTTGAGGTTTGCCGAGAAATTGGCTTCGTCGTTCGCGTTGTAGTGCGAAGCGACTTCACGAAGCTGTTGGTCGGTGACCCGCGCTACGCCGTTGCCCAGGTAAGCCGCGATGGCCTTCAGCAAGAGAACCTCGTGCAGTCGGCTGCGCTTTGACTTGCCCGGAATCTTGTCGGCGATGAGATCGATCTCTTCCCCGCCCACGCTGAACAATCGGGTGAGCCCATCCATCGCGATGCTATTTCGGCGGATCCAATTCTTAGCGATGGGGCTGATCCCGTCGTCAGCCATTGGAGGCCCCGCCGGCCTAGCAGGCCGTTGCTCGGAGGGCGAATCCGCTTGCTCCGCATCGGGTTGGTTGTCGTCGGCCAGAAATGATGAGCGATGATTGTCCCCGGGAACAATTTCCAGCTTTTCCGTGACGTAGCGGAGCACTCGGGAGCGAGCAGCGGCATCGAGCGCCACCAGAGTGGCAAATACCACTTGGCAGGCCTCGAATTCCGGATCACTCGTGATCGTCTTTACACCCTTGCTCATTCGTCTTCTCCTGACTTGGCGCTCGACCACATGGAGGTCCATTCTGCGCGGATGAAGTCAATCGCGAAGTTCGCGGCCACGAATGCCGCATACGCCTGCCACGAGTCCGTCTTCTCCGCGGCGAAATCGCATACCGCTTTGAACGATACTACCCTGGGCTTCGGCTCGGGTGCTTCCTGACAGGCACGGTACACGGCGTAGGTTTCCATCTCAACGCCGATGAGCTTTCTCCAGTCCTTCTGAATCTCGAGAATCTTCGAAGGATCATCGATTACTTGGTCCGCGGCCCCTAATGGCCCGACATGCAGCCGATTTCCCTTGTATGGGAGTTTGCCCTTCCAGCGGCTCCGTATTCCTGCAAAGGCGTCTTCGCGGCCTTGGTACTTGTTTAGCAACGCACGTAGGCGAGAATTGACGCCTACGGGGTAGGGGTCCGGCTCAAATTCCCGAACTCCGCCGACGTCCACAACCTTTCCGGAGTTGTAGTCGACGCTGGGATCGGCAACAAGCACATCCCCAAACTGCTTGCCGCCCTTTCGCGTGCCGGCGGCGATTCCGACCATCACGACGAGCCTAGGGCGAAACAGCATGATCGCCTGCGAAGTTGCGATCGCAGCGGCGGTGAGCCCCATTGTCGTCGCAGTCGTGCTTACCGCCGTCAGCTCGCCGGCAGATTCAAGCGGGATCGTTGTTCGCCGATACACGTGTGTCATTGAGCCATCGGTTTCCTCCGTCCACTTGCACTTGCCGTCAAGGGCCGCGATCAGCGCATTCTGTTCGGGATTCTCGAGAGCGCATATGAAAACGATGTCCGTCTTGTACCCTTGAGTCGCCTTTGCTTCCTCCCCCGACAGTCCGCTAAGGCCATAGAAAGTCTTTACACCCGACGCGGTTAGAAACCAAGTGTGCGGGCTCGTACCCTTTAGCGCAACATCGCCCTTGTAGCTCTTGAGGCTCGTCGCGGGATTGGTGGGCTGATCCTTTTTGTTGAGGTTGAGCTTTAGCAGATCGCTAATCGCGCCAGTAGTCACCGGCTTCCGATGGGCTTGCTGGAAGTAGAGGGCCGCCAAAAGGACGTACTTGTCGGTACGTTTGGCCGGCTTGACCCGCGTAAGAAGTTCGGTGAATTCAGGCATTTGCGGTGGGCATGTTACGCCGTTTGGTTGGCGGGCTTCTCCGTGCTTCGCCTTTCTGGGTGGATGGGTGCGGGAAGGAGGGCTTCGCTCCTTCCTGCGCCGGCAACCCAAACACTCCATGCCCCGGTACACTCGCCCAATCCCCGCGACCAATCGCCCGCGTGCCCCCGGAGAATTACCTCAGCATGTTCCTCTTAGGCCTTGACGTTGGCACCAGCTCCCTCAAAGCCGTCATCATCGACGCCGCCGGCGCGGTCCTCTCCACCGCCAGTTCCGCGTACGAAGTCGATCGCCCCCACGAGGGCTGGTCCGAGCAGCCCCCCGAGCGCTGGTGGGCCGCCGCCTGCAAGGCCGTGCCGCAGGCGGTCGCCGCCGCCAAGCTCTCCCCCAAAGACATCCGCGCCATCGGCCTCTCCGGCCAGATGCACGGCTCCGTCTTCCTCGATGCCGCCGCCCTCCGCGCTGCTGCCACCGGTCCCATCAACGCCATCCGCCCCGCCCTCCTCTGGAACGACCAGCGCACCGCCGCGCAGTGCATTGCCATCGAGCACGCCATCGGCGGCCGCGAAGCCCTCGTCCGCGCCGTCGCCAACCCCGCCCTCACCGGCTTCACGCTCCCGAAAGTCCTCTGGCTCCGCGAGCACGAGCCGCACAACTTCGCCAAACTCACCAATGGCGGCAAACTCGGCCTCCCCAAGGACTTCATCTCCCTCCAGCTCACCGGCCAACTCACCACCGATGTCGGCGACGCCTCCGGAACGCTCCTCCTCAACGTCGAAAAGCGCACGTGGAGCGACCACCTCTGCCGCGTCCTCAACCTCGACATGTCCATCCTCCCCCCGCTCGTCGAATCCGGTACGCGCATCGGCGAGGTCACGCCCTGGGCCGCATCGCAAATAGGCGTCGCTCCCGGCACGCCCGTCATCGCCGGCTCCGGCGACAACCAGGCCGGCGCAATCGGCGCAGGCATCGTCGTCCCCGGCCTCGTCCTCGCCACCCTCGGCACCAGCGGCGTGATCTACGCCCATTCCCCGAAGCCGCGCTTGGACCCCGCCGGTCGCGTCCTCACCATGTGCGCCGCTGACGGAACCTCTCACACGCCCGGCCACTGGTCCATCACCGGCTGCACGCTCTCCGCCGCGGGCGCGCTGCAATGGGCCCGCGACACCATCGCCCCCGGCGTTCCCTTCGACGCCCTCATGTCCGAAGCCGCGCTCGTCCCCCCCGGCTGCGAAGGCCTCCTCTTCCTTCCCTATCTCACCGGCGAGCGCTGCCCCTTCCCCGACCCCCTCGCCCGCGCGGCATGGATCGGCCTCACCGCCCGCCACACCCGCGCCCACATGATCCGCGCCGTCCTCGAAGGCGTCGCCTTCACCATGCGGCAGATCCTTGATCTGGTCCGCAATCTCCCCGTCGACATCACCCGCATCCGCCTCGGCGGCGGCGGCAACAAATCCCTCCTCTGGCGGCAGATGCAGGCCGACATCTACGAAACCCCCGTCGCCATGCTCAACTGCGACGAAGGCCCCGCCTACGGCGTCGCCCTCCTCGCCGGCGTCGGCATCAACCACTGGCCCACCGTCGAAGCCGCCTGCGCCGCCACCATCCACGAAACCGAAGTCCTGCACCCCAACCCAACAACCTCCCCCCTCTACCACCACCCGCGCTCTCTCCACGCCAATCTCTACCCCCAACTCAAATCCACCTTCGCCGCGACCACCGAAGACAATCACTGCTGAGACGTTGAAATCGCAGAGAAAGAAAGACAATGAGATAGGGGCATGTGAATGGTCTTGGCGGCGTACATCGGGGTATGGAGATTCTACTTCGTCATCGCGTTCGTCGCGGCAATGCTCGTCTACGCGCTCTTTCGCGTGATCAGTGACGGAATCCGCCGGCTCTTCCATCGACGAACAGATGACTCAGACTCCGACTAACCCGATCGCTCGGCTCTATTCTCCCCTCCGCGTCTTCAGCGTCTCAGCGGTGAACCCCTTCTTCTGAATCCCCATGCCAATCCAAGACCTCCGCCCCCAATCCGCCCCCCGCCCCCCCCACACCCCCCACACCCTCGACGCCCAGATCGCCCACATGCGATCCTTCAACCTCGAGTTGAAGTTCTCCGCCGGCATCTGGTTCTTCTCCCCCTTCGTCAGCCGCTTCCACGAGCGCTACGGCCCCGTCGTCGATCTCGAACAGCGCCTCGAAATCGCCGCCTCCCTCAAGCCCCACGGCCTGGCCGCCCTCGAAGCCCACTACCCCAACGAGATCAACGAGGACAACGTCGATCTCTGGAAAACCTTCTGCAAGCAATCCGGCCTGCGTCTGCTCACCGTCATCCCCCTGCTCTTCTGGGACCCCACCTTCGAGTTCGGCTCCCTCTCCAATCCCCTCCCCGAGCCGCGCCGCATCGCCATCGACCGCACCAAGCGCGCCCTCCAACTCAACAAAGACCTCAACACCGACTTCGCGGTCGTCTGGCCCGGCATCGATGGCTTCGAGAATCCTTTCGGCATCGACATGGCCGCCATGCGCGATCGCTTCGCCGATGGTCTCGCCGAATCCCTCGACGCGGTCCCCGGCGTCCGCATCGCCTTCGAGCCCAAGCCCTACGAACCCCGCGGCCGCATCATCTACAGCACAACCCCCGAAGGCGTCCTCCTCGGCCGCCAAGTCGAAGACAAACTCCGAAACCCGACCAACACCGACCTCCTCAAGCAAGGCCACAAACTCCTCTGCATGAACCCCGAGATCGGCCACCTCCTCATGGGCTTCGAGGATGTCGCCTACGCCCTCTCCTGGCCCCTCAGCGAAGGCCGCCTCGCCCACACCCACTGGAACAGCCAGCCCCTGGGCAACTACGACCAGGATCTCAACGTCGGCGTCGTCTCTCCGGAACAAATGGAATCCGGCCTTTACGCCCTCAAACTCCACGGCTACCAGGGCCACTTCGGCATCGACATCAACCCCGAGCGCATGCCCGTCGACACCGCCCTCAAAATCTCCATGGATGCCCTCCGCGCCGGCAACGACCGCATCAACGCCATGGACCACGCCTCCATCCTCACCGCCGCCGCCCACCCCGACCGCTCCCGCGGCTGGATCGAGTCCCACCTCATTCGCATGCGGGCGCATCCCTCCACCAAACTCCCCCCCCTTGCACCCTTCGCCTGAAGAAAGAAGGAACTCAGAGGAAGCAGAAAGAGCAGAGCACAGCAGAGAGATGCGTTGGATTCAATCAGAATCCAACTCCCTTCTTGCTCCGCTGTTCTCCGCCCCCTCTGTGTTCCTTCCTGATTCCCGCCAATCCACTATGCTGCACCCGTGCCGATTCTGATTTCCATCTCCCTCCTCCTCCTCGCCTTCCTCACCGGCTCCATCCCCAACGGCTTCCTCATCGCCCGCGCCAAGGGCATCGACATCCGCAAGCACGGCTCGGGCAACATCGGTGCCACCAACGTCTGGCGCGTCTGCGGCCGCAACGCCGGCCTCCTCTGCTTCTTCCTCGACTTCCTCAAAGGCCTCGCCCCCTCCCTTCTCGCCGGGGCGCTTCTCAACAATCTCATCTCCACCCGCCTCGCCACACTCAGCGACACCGCCGCGGCCGCGCTCGCCCTCGCTGTCGCTCTCGCCGCCGTCCTCGGCCACATGTTCACGCCCTGGCTCGGCTTCAAAGGCGGCAAGGGCATCTCCACCGGCTTCGGCGCGCTCATCGGCGTCTACCCCGTCTTCACCCTCGCCGCGCTCGTCGCCCTCATCGCCTGGCTCATCGCCCTCAAACTCACGCGCATGGTCGGCATCTCCAGCGTCCTCGCCGCGGCCGCCCTCACCGTTGTCGTCGTCGGCTCCCACTTCGCCCCGCCATCGCTGCAAGACACCCTCGCTCGCTTCCCCCTCTACCAGCGTGCCACGCCCGTACACGCCGGCTTCGCCCTCATGCTCTTCCTCCTCATCGTGTACAAGCACCGCGCCAACATCGTCCGCACCATCAAGGGCACCGAACCGAAGATCGGTCAAAAGAAACCGAACTGATGCCTCAATGCCTCCTGCCTCGATGCCTTCTTCACATTCGCCACCCTTCCCATCCCATGCTCCAATCCGCCGCCCCACCCCTCTCCCTCCCCGCCAAACTCGCCCTCGCCGCGGCGGACATCAAGCTCGCCCACTCCGTCTTCGCCCTCCCCTTCGCTCTCCTCGCCGCCTTCCTGGCGCGCCCCACCGCCACGCCCCCAACCCACAGTTGGCCGCGCTTCGCTGTCCAGCTCGCCATCATCATCGCCTGCATGGTCCTCGCCCGCACCTGGGCCATGCTCATCAACCGCCTCGCCGACATCCGCATCGATGCCGCCAACCCGCGCACCCAGCGCCGCATCCTCGCCAGCGGCGCGCTCCCCAAGCGCGATGGCCAACTCATCGGCGCCGCCTGCGCCCTCCTCTTCATCGCCGCAACTTCGCTCTTCTACTTCCTCTTCGCCAACCCCTGGCCTCTGGCCCTCAGCGTCCCGGTCCTGGCGTGGATCGCCTTCTACTCCCTCACCAAGCGATTCACCGCCCTCTGCCACATCTTCCTCGGCGGCGCGCTCGCCGCCAGCCCCCTCGCCGCCGCCCTCGCCATCAACCCCGCCGCACTCACCACCAACCTCTCCATCTGGTTCCTCGCCGGCTTCGTCCTCCTCTGGGTCGCCGGCTTTGATGTCATCTACGCCCTGCAGGACATCGACTTTGATCGCGCCGCCAAACTGCACTCCATTCCCGCGGCCGTCGGCTGGAAGTCCGCCATCTGGATCAGCCGCGCCCTCCACGCCGCGGGCTTCACCCTCCTCCTCCTCGCCGCCCGCCCGCCCACCGGCGACCCCCGCTTCGGCCCTCTCTTCCTCGCCGCCACCGCCCTCGTCGCCGCTCTCCTCATCACCGAGCACGCCATCCTTGCTAAACAGGGCAAGGCCGGGCTGAATATGGCTTTCTTCACCGTCAACGGCATCGTCTCCGTGCTCCTCGGCGCGGCCGGAATCCTCGACGTAACGCTGCTCTGATCCTCACACTCAATCGCGAGCCGACCGGATCCCGCCCCCTAGGCCGCTTCAGCGGCCCTTCTCGCTTTTAGGCCATCGCGTCAGCCAACCCTCGCCCGCCGCGCCACCCATCGCCGCACGATCGCATCACGAATCCCCGCCATCCAATACACTCCACGGTGCGCACTCAGATCGTCATCTCTCTCGCCGTCCACATCGTCGCGGCCCTTATGCTCACTGCGGTCTTTTGCGTCGCCGAGGGCTCCCTCGGCTGGACCCTCCACAAGCAGCGCCAGTCCGCTACCTTCCCAACCACCGAAGGAACGATCGTCTCCAGCCGGAAGATTCTCCTCCGGGGAGCACGCGGCAGCGGATACTCCGCCGCCGACATCGCCTACGCCTACACCGTCGGCGATCGGCACCTCACATCCTCCCGCTTCTCCTTCGAGCATCCCGCCCCTCGCTTGGAAACGCCGGAAACCGCCGACCTAGAGAAGCGTTTCCCCGTCGGCACGAAAATCTCCGTTCACTACAACCCCGCCGACCCATCCGAGGCCGTGCTCGAAACAAGCGCCACGCCCGATCTGCCCGCGATGATGGTCTTCCTGCTCTTCTTCGCCTGCATCGCGATCATGCTCTGGTGCCGGGCCGCAAGCATGCTCCACCGCGCCCTCGTGCCCCCGCTCGCGGGCGGTCTTCGCCTCGTTCACCAGCACGACGCCACCCTGATCCGCGTGCGCTGGCTTTCGCCAATCGCTGTAGCCGCCGCCTGCGTGTGGATCACTTTCGTCGTCACGCTCCTGGCGCTCACGTTCTCAGGACACCGTGTCGACGCTCAGGCCGAACTCCTGACCATTGCCGCAGGTCTCGCCATCGGCGCCATCGGCGCATACTGCGCCGCCGTCGACAACCGCCACAACGCCCGCTATATCAGAATCGACCCGAGCGCCCGCACCATCACCCTCCCAGCACACGGCGACCGAACCGAACGCACCATCCCCGCGGCCCACATCCGCCACGTCCAACCAACATGGATCGCTCGTGGCAGGTCCGGAGCGCGTTACCTCAGACTGACCATCCGGAGCGAAGGCGCCGCCGAAGAAACCGAGCAGGTTCGCGTGACCGGCGATCTCCTCCGCGCCGAGGGATTGACCAACTATCTTCGCGACCGCCTTAAAGTCCTTTCCACCCAATAGATTGCCCCACATTTGGGGCCCCAACAGTTCTCAGAAAGCGCCCAAATAAGCCCGAAATCGCTTATTTTCACGGATTCCTGAAAATCCAGTTGCCGATGAACCCCCCGCCACGTACATTCACAGAGTCCCCCACTCGGCACTCTGAACTCCGCACTACTCCCCAATGCCCCGCCTCCCCAAGTCCAACCCCCCAGTCTCCACCGCCCAGCTCGCCGCGGCCCAGGAGCAGTTCGTCCAGGCCTGGGGCCAGATGGGCCCCTCCTGGGGCGTCTCCCGCACCATGGCCGAGGTCCACGCCCTCCTCTACATCACCGGCGACCCCCTGAACACCGACGATGTCATGGACAAGCTCCGCATCTCCCGCGGCAACGCCTCCATGTCCCTCCGCGCCCTCGTCGAGTGGGGCCTCATCGAACGCATCCACCTCCGCGGCGACCGCAAGGAGTATTTCCGCGCCGACGCCGACGCCTGGTCCATGGCCCGCGCCGTCATCCGCGAACGCCTCCGCCGCGAAATCCTCCCCCTCCTCGCCTCCCTCTACGACATCCGCGACCAAACCGGCGAACACGCCGACGCCGCCATCATCGCGGCCGCATCCAAAGCCAACTCCGACCCCACCCCCCCCGCCTCCCCCGACGCCATCCGTACCCACAACGAACGCCTCGACGCCATGGTCTCCCTCATGCAGACCGTCGACCGCCTCGGCGAACGCTTCGTCGGCTCCGAAGGCAAAGGCCTCAAACTCGCCGCCACACTTCTCTCCAAAGTCATCTAGCCCCGTCTTCCGCCTTTCACATCCGACATTCCTTCATGTCCGCCACCACCCACCCCATCCCCCTGCACATCCGCGAGCCCGCGCCAAGCGTTCTCGCCCTCACCATCCGCTGGGAAATCTCCCCGCGTGCGCTCCTCGCCTCCCCTCCTGCCGCCGCACTTCTCAACGGCCAAGCCCCTCGCCTCGTCGCGGCCGCGCTCCTCTGGCACATCACTTCAACCACCGCCCGTGCCGAACTCGCCCTCGAACTCACCGATTCCTCGCGCCACTCCATCCCCCTCACCGACGCCCTCCCCATCACAACCATCCGACTCTCCGACGCCGATCTCATCCACATCGAAGTCCCCAACGCCCTGCACATCACCCTCCGTCACACCGATGCGCCCGCGATCCTCTTCGCCCGCACATCCCTGCTCGCCAGCCCCCTCGCCCTCCCCGGCGGCGTCTACGACGCCCCCACCCTCACACGCCCGGGATGAGCGAGTCTGTTGGGGGGGGCGAGCGAATCCCGCGGATTCCCCACGCGCCGCGATCGTTATCACCCCTCCCGCTCCGCTCCGCCCCCCTGCGCCGCACATCATCGCGCGCCCCCGCCGCATTCCCTTGCCGCGCCGTCCTTCGAATTGCACATCATGAATGGCGCCGTGACGAAGCGGGCTTGTCGCCTTCCTCGCCACGACGCCACAAGGTGGTTCGGTGTTCCAGAAAGCCCCCGGGCGGTTTGCCTCCCCGCCCGGGGAGCTTTCGTTTTTGCCCCGTGGCATGGGCGTCCCGCCCATGTTTCCCTCCCAATCTCTCATACTCTCCCGCGTGCCCATCCGCGTCGCCCTCTTCACCGACACCCTCGGCGACGTCAACGGCGTCTCCCGCTTCCTGCGCACCATCGCCGCGCACGCCACGCCCGAGCGCGGCCTGCACAGCCTCACCTCCACGCGCTTCGACTGCCCCGCGCGCCCCAACATCCACAACATTCCCCCGCTGGCCAGCATCCCCATGCCCGGCTACGCCCCCCTGGATCTCGCGCTCCCGAACGCGCGCGCCCTGATTGCCCGCGCCGCCGCTCTCGCCCCCCACGCCGTCCATATCTCCACCCCCGGCCCCGTCGGTCTCCTCGGCCGCCGCTTCGCCCTCGCGCACAACCTTCCCCTCATCGGCACCTATCACACCGACTTTCCCGCCTACATCACCCACCTCTTCAACGACCCAGCCCTCACCTGGCTCTCGGAGCGCGCCACCCGCCGCTTCTACGCCCCCTTTGATCACATCCTCGCCCGCTCCACCTCCTGCGCTGCGCCCCTGGCCTCCGTCGGCATCCATCCCGATCGCAGCACCGCATTTCCTCCCGGCATCGACACCGATCTCTTCCATTCCCGCCACCGCAACCCCGCGATCTGGCGCACGATCCCGAACGCCCGTCCGCACAGCATCAAACTCCTCTACGTCGGCCGCGTCAGCATTGAAAAAAATCTGCCCATGCTCGCCCGCCTCTGGCCGCGATTCCGCGCCGCCGCGATCGCGCACGCCATCGACACCCAGCTCATTCTCATTGGCGATGGCCCCTACCGCCCAACTATGGAGCGCGAACTCGCCGCGCACGACGCCCTCTTTCTCGGCTTCCGCCGCGGCCAGGACCTCTCCGCCCTCTACGCCTCCTCCGATCTCTTCCTCTTCCCCTCCACCACCGACACCCTCGGCCAGGCCGTCCTTGAAGCCCAATCCTCCGGCCTTCCCGCCCTCGTCTCCAACCGCGGCGGGCCAAGCTCGATCGTCCACCACGATCACACCGGCTTCATCCTCCCCGTTCCCCCCGCGCCCAGCGCCGAACATCTCTGGATCACTGCCGCCCTCTCCCTGCTCACCAACCCTGCGCGCCGCCACGCCATGTCCGCTGCCGCCCACGAAAAAATCCAACCCCTCACGATCGCCCGCAGCTTCAACGCATTCTGGAACGCGCACGAGCAAGCAATCGAATCACGAAGAGCTGGACAGGCAAAGAACTGAATCCGTTTGAAACTTGAAACACGAAGTTGCAGATTCCCTCCTCTCCCAAAAACACAAGCCGGGCCACGCTCTCGCACGCGGCCCGGCTCGTCGTTGATCTCTCGTCCCCTGCCCTGTCAGAAGCAGTTGAAAAGTCTACCGATTCCTCTCCACCAACCGCCGAATCGCTCCGGCTCGTGGAGAACTCTTCGATACTCCACCACCCTTCATCGCCCCATCCCCCTTCGCTAATGCATATTGCCTTTCTTTTCCTCCGCCCCCGTTCCGGGCAGTTGTGCCATCCATCCCCATCTTGCGGGTGGTCTTCGCTTCCTTCCACACACCACACACCCGCGCCCCACGCCTCCCTTGCCGCGTTTCCATGACGAAGCCCTCCCCGCGCGACGATCTACCATCGCAACTCGTTCACTCAACCGACAGCCCGCCCCATTCGGGTCATCCGTTCGCACACACACCCATGTCCACCTCCACTCCGCCAACTCCCTCAGACTGGTCCCCCGATTCCTGGCGCGCCAAGCTCCACGCGCAGCAAGTCATCTATCCCGATCGCGCCGCCGTGGATGCCGCCGTGGCGCGCCTCCGCGTCCTTCCTCCACTTGTCACGAGTTGGGAGATCGAGCGCCTCAAATCCCAGATCGCCGAAGCGCAGGACGGCCGCCGCTTTCTCCTGCAGGGCGGCGACTGCGCCGAACAGATCGAAGACTGCCGCCCCGAGCTCATCACCAACAAGCTCAAAATCCTTCTGCAGATGTCCCTCGTCCTCGTCTACGCCGGCAAGCGCCCCGTCATCCGCGTCGGCCGCTTCGCCGGTCAGTACGCCAAGCCCCGCTCCAGCCCCACCGAAACGCGCACGATTGGGGGAGGCGACGGCAAGCAAATCACCCTCCCCTCCTACTACGGCGATCTCGTCAACGGCTCCGCCTTCACTCCCGAGGCCCGCCAGCCCGACCCGCGCCGCATGCTCGAGGGCTACACCCACGCGGCCATGACCCTCAACTTCATCCGCGCCCTGATGGACGGCGGCTTCGCCGACATCCACCATCCCGAGTACTGGGACCTTGGCTTCATGTCCCACGGCGGTCTCCCTCCGGATCTCCGCGCTGAATACCAGCGCATGACCGAACGCCTCGCCGAAGGCCTCAAGTTTATGGAAGCCATCGGCGAGCGCACCGTCGACCAACTCACCAGCGTCGAGTTCTTCACCAGCCACGAAGGGCTGAACCTCCTCTACGAGAGCGCACAGACGAGACAAGTCCCGCGCCGCCGCGGCTACTGGAACCTCTCCACCCACCTTCCCTGGATCGGCGACCGCACCCGCGCCCTCGACGGCGCACACATCGAGTACTTCCGCAACATCCGCAACCCCATCGGCGTCAAGCTTGGCGCATCCACCCAGCCCGCCGAACTCTCCGCCCTCCTCCGCACGCTCAACCCGACGCAAGAGAAGGGAAAGATCGTCCTCATCGTCCGCATGGGCGCGAAACACGTCCGAAGCAAACTCCCCGATCTCATCAAGCACCTGCAAACAGACACCGCCGCCGGCCCCGTCCTCTGGTCCTGCGACCCCATGCACGGCAACGCCACGACCACCGCCAACGGCACCAAGACCCGCTCTTTCAACGAGATCACCGATGAGCTCGAAGCATCCTGGGACATCCACCAGTCCCTCGGCTCCCGCCTCGGCGGCGTCCACTTCGAAATGACCGGCGAAGATGTCACCGAATGTCTCGGCGGTGCCCGCAACCTCGTCGAGCACGACCTCGCTCGAAACTACCTCTCCCCCTGCGACCCGCGGCTCAACTACGAGCAGTCCCTCGAACTGGCCTTCCTGCTCGCCAGAAAGATGCAACGCACCGAAGCATCCGACGCCGCGAAGTAGCCCGCACGCCGCACGCCAATCCCAAGCGCTTTCCCGGTGGCACGGGCATCTCGATGCCCGTAGTGTTGCAACCAAAGCTCCCAGCCCGCGCCCTTGCCTGTCTCACTGTCCTCTGTGCCCTCAGTGGTGAATCCGCTCTTCGATTCACCCGCGCTTCTCACGCCACCGTGATAGTCTTATCCAGATACACATCCTGCACCGCATGCAGCAGCGCGGCCCCGTCCTTCATCGGCTTCTGGAACGCCTTCCGCCCGCTGATCAGGCCCATGCCTCCAGCTCGCTTGTTCACAACGGCGGTGTACACGGCTTCCTGCAAGTCGCCCGCGCCCTTGCTCTCGCCGCCGGAGTTGATCAGCGGAATCCGTCCCATGTAGTTGTTGAGAATCTGATAGCGGCACAAGTCGATGGGGTGGCCCCCATGCCCGGACTCATCCGAGCCGCAGAGCTGCGTGTAGACGCGCTTGTCCCACTTGCCGTACGAGCTGCCCCCGGAGTTCAGGGCCGCGTATCCGCCGTTGTTGGTCGGAAGCTTCTGCTTGATGATGTCCGCTTTGATCGTGACGCCAAGGTGGTTGGCCTGGCCGGTAAGATCGGCGGAGGCGTGGTAGTCCACCGATTTCCCATCCGCTCCCTTCATCTTGAAGGCGTTGTTGCGTGTGTAGCACCAGAGAATGGTGACCATGCCCAAGTCGTGGGCTTCCTCGAACATGTCCGAAACGTACGCGATCTCCTCGCGGCTGTCATCGCTCCCGAAGTACACCGTCGCGCCCACCGCCACCGCGCCCATCTCGTAGCAGGTCTTCACTGATCCGAAGCGAGACTGCTTGAAGATGTTCGGGTACGTCAGCATCTCGTTGTGGTTGAACTTGGCGACGAAGGGGATCTTGTGGGCGTACTTGCGGCTGACGGCCGCGAGCACCCCGATGGTTGAGGCCACCGCGTTGCACCCGCCCTCAATGGCCAGCTTAACAATGTTCTCCGGGTCGAAGTACTCCGGGTTCGGGGCGAAGGATGCGCCCGCGGAGTGCTCGATGCCCTGATCCACCGGGAGAATGCTGACGAACCCTGTCCCGGCAAGGCGGCCCGTGTTCAGGATGGTCTGGAAGTTCCGCAGCACCACCGGCGAGCGATCGGTCTGGCTGAACACCTGGTCGATGAAGTCCGGCCCGGGAAGGTGCAGCTTGGACTTGGAGATGGTCTTGGACTCGTACCCAAGCAAGGACGCGGCGTCGGGGCCAAGGGTGGAGGCGATGTTGATCGTGGGGGAGGGCATGAAAAACTCCGATTTGATGTGCGGGGGCGCGGCAAACGCCGGCCCGGCGGAACGGCCGGGATGGTACGCTTGACGGGGGTCCGGGTGGACGGCGTCGCAAGGCGCGGAGGGACGGCCCGTGGCGAAGATTGCACGCGTCCTGGTATGGCTTGCTTTGTGCGTGGGGGTCGCGGGCGCGCCGATGGCGATCGCCCAGTTGCCCACCGGAGCCGCGCCGGGCGCGGCTGCGGCCGATGGCGAGGCCCCGCAGCCGAACATTCTGATTGTGGCGTCGTACGACAAGTCCGCGATGAGCACGCTCTCGCAGGAGAACGCGATCCGCGCCGCGCTGGCCGAGCGCGTGCCGCGGGCCCGCGTTCGATCCGAGTATCTCTCGGCGGTGCGGAAGGAATCGGATGGGCCGGGGCCGGAACTGCTGGCCTCGATGACGCAATCGCTGCGGCTGAAGATCGGGAGCGAGCGCTTCGATCTGGTCATGACGATCGACTCGCTGGCTTTCGAGGCGCTCAGCGGGCCGGGGCGCGATCTGGTGGACGACCGACCGGTGGTCTTCAGCGGGCTGACGTGGGACGCCAAGAGTGTGGCCGCGGCGCATCTGAACGCGACCGGCATTCTGGAGCGCGTGGACGGCGCGGGAACGGTGGAGCTGATCCAACAGTTGCTTCCGCGGACGCGGACGGTGCTGGCGCTCTGCCATGGAATGGCGATGGCCGACAGCAACAGGCGGGAAGTCGAGGAGCAGTTAATGGGGCTGAGCGGAGGGCCGGAGGTCCGATGGTCCGGCGCGGCCACGCTCGACGAAGTGAAGCGGGAGGCGGAAGGGCTCGGGCCGGATTCGGCGATTCTGTATATCGCGTTCCGGGAGGTGAAGGGGGACGTTCCCGGACCGGAGGCGCATTCGGTCAAATGGCCGGTGCCGGCCTTTGGAGTGTACGAGAGCAATCTGCGGCCAAGTCTGGTCGGGGGCCGGATGGTGAGCGCTGGGGAGGAGGGCCGGGAGGCCGGAGAGATTGCCGCGCGGGTGGTGGGCGGGGCATCGCCTCGGGAGATTCCGATCCGGGAGAATAAGTCGTTGGTGGTGATGAACGGGCCGCTGATGAAGCGATGGGGCATCGCCGCGTCGATGCTGCCGGCGGGGGCGGTGGTGCGCGATCCGGTGGCGCCCTGGTACGCGCCGCTACGGGAGAACTGGCGCTGGGCCATACTGGTCTGTGCGCTGCAACTCGCGGTGATCGCGATGCTGCTTGCGAATCTGGTCTGGCGTCGCCGCGCCGAACGTGAGTTGCGTTTGAGCCGGGAGCGATACGAACTGGCGATCCAGGGGACCGACGATGGGATCTGGGACTGGGACATCAACTCGGACCGGACGTACCGATCGCCGCGCTATGAACAACTGCTGGGGTATGAGCCGGGCGAGTTGTTCGATGGGGACTGGTCGTGGTCAGAGCGGCTGCACCCGGATGATCGTGAGCGGGTGGGCTCTCGGCTCACGGCGCACCTGGAGCGCGGTGAGGCATACGACGAGGAGTACCGCCTGCGGATGAAGGACGGAACATACCGGTGGTTCCGATCCTTGGGAAAGGCGATTCGCGACGGAGGCGGCAGGCCGGTGAGGATGGCCGGATCGCTCCGGGAGATCCACGATCGCAAGGAGGCCGCCGAGCGGCTGCGCGAGAGCGAGGAGCGATATCGGCAGACCTTCAACACGAACCAGGCGGTAAAGCTGGTGATCGACGTTGAAACTCAGCAGTTGGTGGATGTGAACGAGGCGGCGTGCGGGTTCTATGGCTACACGCGTGAGCGGCTGCTGACGATGGGGATCTTCGACATCAACATGGCCCCACGCGAGGAGCTCGCGGGGAGAATCGATCAGGCGGAGCGCGGGAGCACGCACTTTGAGGCCAATCACAGGTTGGCCAGCGGCGAGGTGCGGAACGTGGAGGTGTATACGGGACCGTTCCGGATGAGGGGAAGGCGGGTGCTGTACTCGATCATTCACGACGTGACGGAACGCAACCGAGCGCGGCAGGCGCAGGCCGAAAGTGAGGCGCGGTATCGTCGCATCGTGGAAACGGCGCGGGAGGGAATCTGGGTTGTCGACACGGAGTGGCGCACCACGTTTATCAACGCGATGATGGGGCAGATGCTGGGGTACACGCCCGCGGAAATGATGGGGCGACACCTGCTCGATTTCATGGATGACCAGGCGCGGGAGGAATGCACGCGGAACATGGGCAGGCGGGAGGAAGGGATCGCCGAGCAGCATGATTTCCGCTTTCAGCGCAAGGATGGATCGGCGCTCTGGGTGATGATGTCGACCAACGCGATCACCGGCGAGGATGGTCGGTTCGCCGGCGCACTGGCGATGGTGACGGATATGACCGAACGTCGGAGCGCCGAGGAGGGGGCCCGCGAGGCGGAGAAGCGGTTCCGCACGACGTTCGAGCATGCCGCGGTGGGGATGTCGAATGTGACGCTGGATGGTCGCTGGTTGATGGCCAACGACCGCCTGTGCGAAATGCTTGGGCGGGATCGCCAGACGCTTATGGGCATCAACTTCGCGGAGGTGACGCATCCCGACGACCTCCAAGAGAACCTGCGGCTGCTTCGACGGGCGATTGCCGGAGGGGGAGATCGGTATGCGCTGGAGAAGCGTTATCTTCGTCCCGACGGCACGATTGTGTGGGCGCACGTCACGGCCTCGCTGGTGCGGGATGCGCAGGGGCGGCCCGAGCACCTGATCAGTGTGGTGCAGGACATCTCGGATCGCAAGAGGACGGAGGCCGCGCTGGAGGACAGCCGGCGGCTGCTGGAGCAGGCGCAGGAAGTGGGACGGATCGGGGGCTGGACTTCGGACGGAACACAAGGGGGGATGGTGGAGTGGTCGGCGGAAGTTTCCCGCATCTTCGGGCTGAATCCGGGGACGTTCGACGGTCGCGCCGACACGTTCCGGGAGATGGTGCATCCGGAGGATCGCATCCGGGTGGCGGAGGAGATTCGCGCGGCGATCGCGGGAGAGCGGGCGTACGACTTCGATCATCGGATCGTGCGCCCCGACGGCGCGGTGCGCTGGGTACATGAACAGGCGCAGATCCAGCGGGACGACAAGGGCCGCGTGGTGCGGATGATCGGCGTAACGCAGGACATCACCGAGCGGGCCGAGGCGGAGCGCTTCGACGCGGAGCAGAGGCGGGTGCTGGAACTGATGGCCGCGGGCGCGCCGCTGGAACGAACGATCGAGGCGATCGTGCGGATGATCGAGGGACACGCGGGGCCGCCGCACGGAGCAATCGGATCGGTGCTGCGGCTCGATGAGTTGAGGCGTATGCGGACCGTGAGCGCACCGGGGCTGCCCGCGGCATATTGCGAGGCGATCGAGGGCGTCGAGATCGGACCCTGCGTGGGGTGCTGCGGGACGGCGATGTACAGCAAGCGCCGGGTGGTGGTGGAGGACATCGAAACGGATCCGCTCTGGGCCGAGTACAAGGAGCTCGCTCTGAGG
Organism: Phycisphaerales bacterium; assembly: GCA_038225655.1. Lineage (GTDB taxonomy): Bacteria > Planctomycetota > Phycisphaerae > Phycisphaerales > UBA1924 > UBA4658. The sequence goes on from JBBRQY010000002.1 coordinate 91,861, forward strand.
CACGGCCTGCGTGCGTGCTGGTCCGAGCCGATCATCGGGACCGACGGTTCGGTGCTGGGGTCGTTCGCGATGTATTTCAAAGAGAAACACGGACCGAGCGAACGGGACCTGGCGGTGATCTCGACAGCGGCGCACCTCGCGGGGATCGCGATGGAGCGGGCCAGAATCGAGGAGTCGCGGAACAGGAGCGAGGCGACCAACCGTGCGCTGCTGGCCGCGAACCCCGACCTGATGTTCCGGCTGGATCGGGAGGGAAGGTATCTGGGATACCACGCACCGGATCCGCGCCGGCTCTTGGTGCCTCCGGAGAGATTTCTGGGGAGAGTGATGGAGGACGTGCTTCCGCCGGATCGGGCGGCCGAGTGCCGCGAGAACATGGAGAAGATGTTCACGACCGGCGAGTCCCAGATGTACGAATACGGTGTCGTGCGCTCGGACGGGAGCAGCGGATTGTGGGAGGTTCGTGTGGTGCAGGGGATGGCAGGCGAAGCGCTGCTGCTGCTGCGCGATGTTACCGAGCAGAAGGCGGCGGAGCGACGCGTGCGCGAATCCGAAGAGCGGCTGCGGCTTCTGGTGGAAAACACACCGCTGGGCGTTGTCTACTTTGATACCGAGTTCCGTGTGACGGGATGGAATCCGGGGGCGCAGCGACTATTCGGACACACCGAGCAGGAGGCGCTGGGCCGGCACGCATCGTTCCTGGTGCCGGACTCGGCGCGCCGGAGCGTGGGCGAGGTGTGGCGCGGGCTGATGCTGGGCAAGGGGGGCGAGCGGAGCATGAACCAGAACGTGCGCAAGGATGGAGCCCTGGTATTTTGCGAGTGGTACAACAGTTCGTTGGTCGACCAGTCGGGGCGGGTGATCGGCGTGGCAAGCGTGGTCGAAGACGTGACGGAGCGCCGGCGCGTTCAGCAACGGCAGGACTTCATGATGGCGGAGCTGGACCATCGCGTGAAGAACAATCTTGCGGCGGTCATCTCGCTGGCCGAACAGACAGGGCGCGGCGCGGGAACGTATCGCGAGTTTCTGGACAAGTTCATGGGCAGGATCCGGGCGATGTCGCGCATGCACAGCGTGCTCGCACGATCTCGCTGGCAGGGGGCGGATCTGCGCACGCTGGTGACACAGACGCTCGAGGCCTTTGGCTCCGACTCGGCCGGTCGGGCGACCGTGGACGGCGAAAGCGTGATGCTCGGGGCGAGGGCGGCCCAGGCGATGGCGATGGCGCTCAATGAGCTTGCGACCAACGCGGTGAAGTACGGCGCGCTCTCCGCTCCGGGCGGAGTGGTACACGTTACCTGGACGTCCGAGGGAGAGGGTGTATCCCGGATTCTGCGTCTTCGGTGGGAGGAGAGCGGCGGTCCAACCGTGGCGCGCCCCGAGAAGCGCGGCTTTGGCTCGCAGTTGATCGAGGGCGCCATCGCCTACGAGCTGCGTGGAACTGTGGGCGTGGAGTTTGAACCGGGGGGCGTTGTTTGCACCATGGTTGTGCCAGTCGGACTGGAGACGGATGAGCAGCCCCGCTTGGATCCGGGATTCCGCGATATGGACCAGCCCTGAACGGGGTACGCCGAGTTCGGGAACCGGAGATTCTCAATTGGAGGTTGACGCGCGGACCGCTTTGTGGGAAGGTGAATTGGCCTCCACGGCTGCGGCGACTGATTCAGGCGGCTGCGACGGTCTCGTTCTGAGCGAGGTGCGCCATGGTGGAGAATGCAGAAATCAAACTCAATGGTCTGCGCGTGTTGCTTGTGGAGGATTCATTCCTCGCGGCGGCATCGATTGCGCACATGCTTGAGGACATGGGCTGCCAGGTGGTGGGCCCGTTCGGGAACGTGACCGACGCGATGGGGATCGTGGATGCGGGGGGTTGCGATGCCGGCGTGCTGGACGTGAACTTGGGGGACGAAACCAGCGAGCGGCTGGCGGCGGGGTTGCTCAGCCGCGGCGTGCCGTTCTTCTTTGTGACCGGATATATGAGCCCCGCGCTGAGCAATCCGAAGTACGCCTCCTACCGACGGGTACACAAGCCGCTGACGGAGGTGGTGCTTGCCGACGCCCTGACGGCGAGCATGCGGAAGCGTTCGTGAAGCGGCCGGGAGGGGATGTGAAGACGGGTAAGCAGGCGGAGGCAAGTGCTTGCTGGGTCGAGATTTCGGCGCGGGAAAATGGGTAGAAATGGCCGGGTGTACGGGCCATGGTGAGCAATCGTAAGAGTTTGTGGCCAAGCGGCTTGCACGAGCGGGAAGATGTGGTCTAATGTTCACAACCGAGAGCCCGCGCGGGCGTTGAGTCCGCGAAAGTCTGAACTCAGAGATTCTGAAGTCAGCGGGTCTAGGCCGGCAGCAGAGGTGGGGAGAGCGCCGGTCGGTTCATTGGAGAAGACGAGAGACGTTGGCCTTTCACACGTGAAAACGTGCGGAATATGGCTGTTTCTCGCGAGTTTTTCGATGCCCGAGGGTGTCCAAAAGAGCGCGTGAAGAGTGTCGGCCCAGGGGCCGACCGTGATGCTGGTCGTGCGCGGAAACGTGTACGACGCGGGTTCTCTCTTGCGGTGCCGGTCAACCACCGCGACAACTTGGAGCACCGGGCCTTGTCGGCTCGGTGAGTGCAGGAAGCACGTCACGGGCGATCGCTCACAAGCGAGTAGCACGTGATCGACGGGACGAAATTCCCGAGCGCGGTCGGTACGCGCTCGCCCAGCCGGGCGAGCGACACACTAAGAAACGGTTGGGAGACCTTGCCAATGGTCAGCAACAAGATGATGGGCGTGGGAATGGCGGCGGGGATTGCGGCGATCTGCGGCTTGGCCGCGAGCGCTCATGCCCAGTTCGCTTTTACCAACTTCAATGATGTCTCGGCGCTCTCGCTCAACGGCGTGGCGACGCAGAGCGCAGGGCTGAGCGGGGAGCAGCAGACGCTCTCGATCACTCCGAACGTGCGCGGCAGCGCCGGATCCTTCTATTACAGCACCCCCCAGCGTGTGGACTTGGGGTTCACGACTGACTTCCACTTCCGGATCCGCGATCGCTCGGGCACGGGCTCGGACGGCCTGACATTCATCGTGCAGGGCGAAGGGGCCAACGCCCTGGGCGGCACCGGCGGAGCGCTCGGATTCGGCACGAATCTGGCCTTTCCCGTGACTTCGACGAACACGGGCATCACCAACTCTCTGGCGGTGGTGTTCGATACCTGGGACAACAGCGCCAACTGGCAGACGATCCCCGGTGCGAACGTGATCACGGTGCAGAGCTCGCACCTTGGGGCCAGCTCTCCCAACACGCCGTCGAGCGTGGACTCGCTGGGCGGCATCGCGGTTTCGGGCGCGTTCAACGACGGCGCGACGCACACGGTCCGCATCTCGTACACCCCGGGCCTGATGTCCATCTTCTACGACAATCTCGCGACGCCCGCCCTGTCGGTGCCCGCGAATCTCGCCAACACGCTGAACCTCATCGGCGGACAGAACGCGTTTGTCGGCTTCACGGCCGGCACCGGCGCCCTGATCAACGTGGAGCGCCACGAGATTCGGGACTGGACGTTCGGCACCGTGGCCCCCGCGCCGGGCGCGGTGGCTCTGCTGGGAATGGGCGGGCTGGCCGTCGCCCGCCGTCGGCGCACCAAGTGATCTGAGCCGCTTTCGGCTTGCCCCGCCTCAACACCCCGCTGGCGGAGAGTCCGCGGTCCACTCGGCGAGAGAAAAAGGAATACGAGGCACAAACGCCGACCGCACATGCGGTCGGCGTTTGGGTTTTTGTCGTTCTTCGGCGGCGATTGGGGGATGGACTCGCAGAATGGGGCCGGGCTTCCGGCCGGGCTTCCGGGCTGGGTTCGCGAGAGGCGGGTGGGTATGAGATGTGGGGGGAAGCGGGAAGTGGGGCGCGGGGGCTGGTCCGAGTACGCTGTACAACGGTTGATGCGCGTGAATTTGGCGATCCGCGGGCGCGTGTGACGACCGGTAAGCACCTCCGAGTGTTCCCTGCTCTGGCGGGGAAGCGTTGCGGATGGTCTATTCAAATCCTCGAACGCGGCATCGTCGCCGCGGGACGAGGGAGAGATGCATGCGATCGTCGGAGCACACCGCTCCGAAGCTCGCCGCGAGTGTCGTCCCCGCGTCATGGGGCGCCGGATCGCAGGTACGGCTGGACGACATCCACCAGAAGAACGGAGAAGCAATCATGAAGACTCTCTCGAATCGCAACGCTCTGATCGCCCTGGCCCTGGTTGCAGGAGCAAGCTCCTCGGCATTGGCCGACTTCAACTACGCGAACTTCGGCACGACCGCCGGGCTCTCGCTCGTGGGAGTGGCCCAGCAGAGCTCCAACAGCATCCTGGTGACTCCGAGCGTGGGCGGGAGCGCGGGTGCGGTGTGGGCCGCTCAGAAGCAGGACATCTCTCTTGGCTTCGACACGACGATGACGATCCACATCCAGGACAAGGTGGGCGGCGGCGCCGACGGCATCGCGCTGGTGATCCAGAACGCCGCGCCGACGCCCCTGGGCGGAACCGGCGGCGGCATGGGCTTCGCCCGCAACTTGGTCTACAACCAGCCGGGCATTGCCAACTCATTCGCCCTTGAGCTGGACATGTGGAACAACAACACCAAGGACTGGCCCGAGCCGGGCGACAACCACCTCAGCTTCCAGAGCAAAGGCCTGCTGGAGAACGTGCCGGACATGAGCGGCTCGCTCGCCAACGCGGCCACCTCCGACATGTCCGACGGTTCGACGCACACCGTGCGCCTGAACTACACGGCGGGGATCATGTCTGTGTATCTCGACGGCTCGCTGACGGCCTCGCTGAGTGCGGCGGTGGATCTGTCCACGCTGCTCTCGCTGGACACGACCGGCAACGGCGTGGGCAAAGCGTGGGTGGGCGTGACGGCCGCGACCGGCGGTTCGGTGGATCGTGAGGCCCACGTGCTCGACTCCTGGAACTGGACTTCCACGACGATTCCGGCTCCTGGCACCGCGACGCTGATGGCCATGGGCGGGATGCTGATGGTCCGCCGCAAGCGGTAATCCAAAGAACAACACAGTTCATTCAGACCCCGGGCCGATGCCCGGGGTCTTTCTTTTGTGGGGTGCGGGTGAGGGGGTCGATGGTGGCGGGATGATCCGGGCCCATCATGTTGTGCGCGAGGCGTGGCGGGCGCGGTGGAACGCGCTGCGCTGGTGCGTCGCGGCGTTTCTAGTGTGGGCGGTGGCGATGGACATGAGAGCCCGGATCGAGCGCGGCGTGCTGGAGCGGATGCCGGACTTTGATGCCGCGGCGGAGGTGGCGAAGCTACGCGCGGCGGGAAGGTATGGCGAAGCGGTCGTGTTGGCGGATGGGGCGATGGAGGGGATGGGGGTGGTGGGGGGAACGGTTGAGGGCGGGGCTGAGAAGCGTGCGGCGATTCAGCGGGAGCGTGTGCTGACGGTGACTGAGCAGGGGAGCTTCGTGCGGCGGGCGAAGGATGTGGCGTTGGGCGCGCTCACGGGGGGTGCGGGAATCGAGCCGGGGCGAATGTCGGTGGAGATGCTTATCGGGGCGATCGCGACGGACATGCTGGTGGTCGGCGATGTGCGCGATCTCGTGATTCAGGGATGGAAGTGGATGGAGGGGGAGGAGGCGGATCCGGTGATTGTCGCGCTGAGCGTGGTGGGGATTGCGACGACGCTGGCGCCGGAGATTGACTGGGCTCCGAGCGTGCTGAAGACGGCGCGGAAGGTAGGGACGCTGGGGGAGAAGCTCGGTGCGTTTATTGTGAAGGCGGCCAAGGGCCGACGCGTGGGGGAGATGGAAAAGCTGCTGGTGGATTCGGCGGAGCTGGCGAAGCGTTCATCGCCGGGGAGCGCCGTGCGCCTGCTGAGATTTGCCGAAAGCCCGGAGGATGTGGCCCGGCTCGCGCGGTTCCTGGGGCGCGAAGGAAAGCAGGGCGCGGCCGCACTGCATGTGACGGGATCGGCGGGAGCCAACGCGCTGCGCGTCGCGGATGAACTGCGTGCCGCGGGGCGCATGGAAGAGGCCCTGAAGCTGGAGGGGCTGGTGGTAAAGGCGGCGGGAAAGGGCGAGCGCGGTGCGGCGTGGCTTCGGGCGGGCAAGTACCGCGCGCTGATCCGGGTGCATCCGCTGGTGGGCCTTCTGAAGGGTGTGTACAAGGGTCACGCCAGCGCGCTGGTGCAGCGTGCGCTGGAGGCGATGGGCGCGCATGCGCTGTGGGTGGTGCCGCTGATTGTGGGGTGGTTTGGGGTGGAGACTTGGATGTTGTGGAGGCGGGCGGCACTGCTCTGGAGGGGGCGAAGACTGGCGACGTGAGGGGAGCGCAGTCGCTGCACGTGCTCAGAAGCAGTGCGAGTTGAACCACAACCCGAGGAAATCGAAGATGTCCTGCTGGGTCGGGCGTGCGACGCCGTCGCCGGCGACGTGGGCGAAGGGGGAGCTGGCGAACCAGGCGGTGAGGAAGTCGAAGATGTCCTGGGATTCGATGACGCCGTTGTGATTGAAGTCCGCGTAGCAGCAGGGGAAGATGGCCGAGGCGTTGGGGTTGCAACTGGTCGCGGCGTTCACAAAGCCGGAGTGGGCTTCGGGGGTTCCCGCGGCGGCGCAGGCCTGAGGCGTGTAGAGATTGGTGGCACAAGTTGCGCCGCGGCAGCAGACGCCGGTGGAGTTCACGACGAGATGGAAGTTCCCAGTGGCGCCGTTGAAGCCGGCTACGCGGATGTAGAACGTCTGGCCGGAGTTGAGGAACGCCGTGGGAAGGCGTGAGGCACGCGAGTAGGAGCCGGTGTTGCAGAGCAGGCCGGCATCGTCGTTGCAGAAGAGGCGGTTGGCCTCGGTAGCGGGGCAACCCGTGTGGATGCTCAGGGAGGTGTCGTAGTCCGAGCCGCAGAGGGAGACTTCGAAGATGGTGGAGACGGAGGGGGTGAAGATGAAGAAGACGTCCGAGCCGTCCGAGCCGTTGCTTGTGCCGCAGGTGGTGAGGGGAAGGGCGACGCTGGTTGTAGAGGTGATGGTGGAGCCGATGACGGGGACGGCGGCGAAGATGCGTATGGCCCCGGCGCACTCGTCGTTGTTCAGGATGCAGGCGGAGGCGGTGCAGGAGGAGCCGACGCCGAGGAAGGTGAGACCGGCGCTGCAGGCCGTGGACTGCGTGACGGCGCAGGCGGTGGTGGTGTAGTTGCAGCAGGCCCCGGTGGGGGCGGCGACACAGTTGCCGATGGCGCAGGTGGTGCCCGCGCCGAGGTAGGTCTGTCCGGTGGGGCAGGAGCCGGTGGTGGCGATGGCGCACGCGCCGGAGGACGAATCACAGCACGCACCGGTGATCACGGCGGTGGCCAGAATGCGGAAGGAGCCGCCCGTGGGCGTGCCCGCGCTGGAAATGCGGATGGAGTAGGTGACGCCCGCGCTGAGGGAGAGGTTGTCGATGATTGCCGCATCGCCGCTGCCCGTACCGGGGCCGGGGCCGATCTCGCCGCCGGTGCAGTTAATTCGATCGCACCCGGAGGAGACGGCGGTGAATGTGGGCGTGTTGGGGCAGCCGAAAACGGTGAAGACGGTGAGGTCGGTGTCGATAGGGGAGCCGCAGGTGGAAATGCGGAAGAGGCCCGTCGCCCCGGGCGTGAAGGAATACCAGACGCTCTTGATGGGCGTGATGGTGCCGCCGGTGCAGGAGGTGGTGGGGCCGTCGTTGGTGCTGGTGGCGTCGGCGTTGTTGCCATCGACGGCGACGCCGAGGGTGAGGGGAGTGGCGGTGCAGGGGGAGTCGTTGGGCGCGACGGTGGTGAAGCCGAAGGTGGTGGAGAGTGGAGGCGCGGTGAGCTGGGTGGCATTGCGCCGGACGATGAGAATCTTGTACGTTTGTCCGGCGGCGACGGAGACGGCGGCAGAGTTCTCGTTGGCGCAGACCACCGAGCCCGTGGGGCCGCAGGTGTTCAGAAAGACGCCGATGGCGGCATCCTGGCCGGAGACTTGATCGATGTGCAGCACGCCCGCAGCGGGAGGAACGAAGGCGTACCAGACGCCGCGGTCCCCTTGTGCGCTCGTGGTGCAGGTGCCGGGATCGACATCGGGCTGCGCGCCGTCATTGTTCACGGTGAAGGTGACAGGCAGCCCGGTGGAGGGAACGCCGACGGCGCCGGCGCAGTCGTCGTTCGGAGGCCGGATGTGGATGGTGACTTTGCCGGAGCCGGGCTCGGAGATGAGCGATGCGGTGGCGGCGAGATTGAGTTGATAGGACCCGGGCGCAAGCCCGAGAGGAGCGAGATTGACGGTGGTGCGGTATTGCCCGCCCCCAATGGGCGTGAGCACGACGTTAGTGGGACCACCGATAGGCCCGAGGTTGATGGATGCGCCCGTGATGGAACCGGCGCAGGAGCTGGTGGCGGCGGTGGCAGTGATGGTAACAGTTTCGCCCGGAAAGGCAGGGATGTTCGCGGCGACGGGCGTGATGCTGATGTCGACGGTGGAGTTGACGGGCGAGTTTGAGGTGCGCGGATTGGGCGCGCCTGTGGTGAAAGTATCGAAGGAGGTGCCGATGTCCGCCTTGCCGCCGCACTTGCGGAAAATGGCGGTGGTGACGGTGGGCGCGGGCGCGTTGTTGAAGGTGGGGTTGGCGGGGGAACAGGGCGTGCGCTGATCGGCGGTAGAGCCCCAACCAACGAGATCAACGATGTCTTCGGGGAATGGGCAGCCCGGGCGGCCGGAGATGGGCATGGAGTCGAGGACGAGGGCGACCTTGCCGCTGTCGCTGGGCATGATGACGTTGAAGGGGCCGGCGTCGGGAGTGGGCAGGGGCGTGCCGCCGGAAGGGAGGAAGTCCGGAGCCATCTGGACGAGGTAGTAGCCGTGCGGTGCGATTGCCCCAAAGAGGGCGACGGCCTGCCAGACGCTGTTGACTGGGTTGGCGACTTGGAGGGTCCAGCCGGTCACGGCGACGGCGGTAGAGCCGTTGTTGTAGAGCTCGACATACGTGGCGCGAGGGGCGTTGGGGACGAGACCAAAGGGGAAGACTTGGCTGATGCGAACCTGCGGTGTTTGGGCAAGGGAGGTCGCGGCCACCCCTAATATGGCGGTAAGTTGGGCAAGGGCGCGGAGCATGGGGGCGGTATAGGAACGGCGTGTCGAGGGAGCGCAACGCATAACAGATTGCTCGGGAAGGCGAGTTTTGGGGCTGATAACCGGGGTGTCGCGGCCTTGGCGGAGAGTCCGGTAACGGTCCGTAAGCATGGCAGAAAAACCCTTGCAGGGCAAGGGTTTTTCGTGAAATCCATGGGATTTAGGGCTGGTCTACGCCCGAGCTTCGCGCATCAGGGTTTCGAACGTGCCGAGCAGCTCGGGGGCCTCCGGGGGGAGGTTCGGCGGGGGCTGGAGTTTGGTGTGGGAGCCATCGGGGTTCAGTTCCCACGCGCCGCGCCGGTCCGAGTTCATGACCTGCAGGATGTGCAGGAGCTTGGCGCGCGGGGCGCGGCCAAGGACGGGCGTGCCGGACTCCACGCGATTCGAGAGGTTTCGGTACATCCAATCCGCGCTCGCAATGTACCACTCGCCGTCGAGGGGGTCGGGCTTGCCTGCGCCGAAGTGGAAGATTCGGGAGTGTTCGAGGAAGCGGCCCAGGACGGAGACGATGCGAATGTTCTCGGAGAGGCCGGGAACGCCGGGGCGGAGGCAGCAGAAGCCGCGGACGAAGAGGGTGATCTGTACGCCGGCCTGGCTGGCGGTGTACAGGGCTTCGGCGACGTCCGAATCGGCAAAGGCGTTCATCTTCGCCACGATGCGGCCGCCGACGGGGGACTCGCCCTTGCGGAAGGATTCGGCAAGGGCTGTCTCGCGGGCGATAAGCGCGAGGACGCGCTTCTTCATGTTGATGGGGGCGACAAGGATTGTCTCGTAGGTGTCCAGCCGGGAGCGGCCGGTGAGGAAGTTGAAGAGCTCGGTAACGTCATCGCAAATATCGGGGTTGCAGGTGAACAGGCCGAGATCTGTGTAGAGCTGGGCGGTCCGCGGGTGGTAGTTGCCGGTGCCGAGGTGGACGTAGGTCCGGAGCGCGCCCTCCTCGCGGCGGACGACCATGGCGGCCTTGCAGTGGGTCTTGTAACCGAGAACGCCGTAGGCGACGTGCGCGCCGGCTTTTTCCAGCGCGTGGGCGATGCGAACATTGGCCTGCTCATCGAAGCGGGCACGAAGCTCCACGAGTACGGCGACCTGCTTGCCCGCCTCGGCGGCGCGGATGAGGGACTGCACGAAGGGGGAGTCGCGGCTGGTGCGGTAGATCGTCTGCTTGATGGCGAGCACGTCCGGATCGCGGGCGGCTTCCTGGATGAAGCGCTGCGCCGTGTGCTCGAAGGATTCGAAGGGGTGGTGGACGAGGATGTCGCCCTCTCGTATGGCCTCGAAGATGCTTCCGACGCTCTGCTTCTTACCGGCGAGGCGCGCGGGAATGACGGCCGTCCACTTGCGCCACTTCAACTCGGGGCGGTCGAGATCCGCGATCTCGAAGAGCGTGGTATAGTCGAGCAGGCCGGTGCGTTCATCGGAATCGGCCTGCGTCAGTTCGAGTTCGTCGAGCAGGTGCGCGACGATCTGCGGCGAGGGACTGGGGCCGGTTTCCAGCCGCACGGGGCTGGCAAAGCGCCGCTGCTTGAGCTGCTGCTCGACGAGTTCGAGGAGATCGGCGTCGTCGTCGGCCTGCTCGCCGGGGGATTCGGAGTCGCGATAGATGCGGAAGGGCATGATCTCGAGGATCTGCATGCCGGGGAAGAGATCGTCGAGGTACGCGGCGATGACGTCGGAGACGGAGACGAAGCGGCCGCGGGAGGCGGTGCGTGTGTTGCTTGCGCCCGTTCCTGGGCCCTGGTCATCCGGAAGTCGGACCCACTGCGCGGCGGTGCTCGGGATTTTGAGACGTGCGAAGAGGGGTTCGGCCGCGGTTGAACCGGGTTCCGTCAAGAGCACGCCAAAGTTGCGGCTGAGGTTGGAGATGAAGGGGAAGCGGTGGCCGGGATCGACGGCCAGGGGCGTGAGCATCGGGAAGGCGTACTTGCGGAACCAGATGCGGAGCCAGCGCTTGTCCTCGGCGGTGAGGTGTTGGTAATCGGTGAGATGGATGCCTTCGGTGGCGAGCGCGGGGCGGACGGAGAGCTCGAAGCACTCGGCCTGCTGCTGCTGAAGTTCGCGGATGGTGGTGCGCATCGCCGCGAGAAGCTCGGCGGGCTTCACGCCGTCGAACTCCGGGGCGGTGTGGCCGTCCTTGATGCGCCGGTGCAGCATGCCGATTCGCTTCTGCACGAACTCGTCGAGGTTATTTGAGAAGATGCCGAGGAAGCGAACGCGCTCGAGAAGGGGCGTGCGCTCGTCCTGCGCGAGTTGGAGAACGCGCCGGTTGAACTCAAGCCAGGAGAGATCGCGATTCAGCAGCCGGGAGGACTCAAAGACGTCCGGGCGATTCGGGGCGATCGGCGTGGGAGCGGGCGTGCCGGGGGCGGCCGCGATGCGCAGCGCGGGTGATGGGGCCGCGCCCGTGGCGGCGGCGGGAGGGAGATTTGGTTGGGGTGCGTCTGCGGCCATGGTGGGATGAAGAGCGGGGAAACAAAGATGATCGGCTGGATTGGGGGTCCGGATAAGTGGATATGGGATGTGCGATGTCGGATGGGAAAACAGAAGGGGTGTCAGGTGGTTAGCGGGAAGTAGGTGACGGCACAGCCGGGAGCTTCGGTGAGACGGACGGAGGCGAGGGTGGGCTGCGGAGCGCCGGGGGGCGTGATACTCGGGAGGGAGGCGGTGATTCGGTCGGCGATGTGCTTGGCGATGAGTTCTGCGGAGGGGTTCTGGCCGCGGAGGGCGGGGGCGGAGGTAAGGTCCACGTTGGTGAGGGGGCGGATGATCTCGTCAACGAGCTTTTCGAGTGCATGGAAGTCGAGGAGAAGGCCGTCGGCATCGAGGGCGGTGCCCATGAGGGTGACGGAGAGCTTGAAGTTGTGGCCGTGGATGGGCTCCCGCGCACCCTGGAAAAGCAGGGCGTGGGCGGCGCAGAACTCACGGTCCACGGAGATGTGGAACATGGGCGAGTATAGAGATGAGAGGCGTGAAGGCGTGGGCGTGTAAAGGGGCAACAGGCACCGGGAAAAGGGGTGGAGGAGATTGTTTGGGCGGTGTAACTGCGCTTCAGACGTGGGTGAATATTGACGATGAGGACCGAGAACGTACGGGGCGGGGTTGGTCTGGTTGGAGGTGCGGCATGGCTTCGATACCTGTGGGCGAGCTTCGGCCGGGGATGCGGCTGGCGTATGACGTGCGCGATGGGAGCGGGCGGTTGCTGCTGGCGGCGCGGCGGTCGATTACGGAGGATGTGCTGAGCGCGCTGCATTCGCGCGCGGTGATTGCGCTGCCGCTGCGCCCGCCGGAGGAGTTGCCGGAGGGAGTGCTCGGAGAGGATGTGCCGCGCCGGAGCTGGTTGCTGGCGGATTCGTCGTCCGGGCAAGATGATGCGGCGGCCGACGGCGCGCGCGAAGGGATTCGCACGGTGCAGGAGGCGCGGGAGGGGTCGCGGATGCGGAGCGCGCTGCGGCGCGCCACCGATGGCGTGATTGCACATCGGTCGTCGCGGTGGAAGCGGCTTGCCCTGCGGGTGCGGGCCGAGGGAGAGATGAGCGGAGTGCGAATGGTGGAAGATGTGGCGGTGGGCTTCGATGATGCGCCGGGGCTTTGGAGCGCGGAGCGGGTGGAGCTGGTGCGCCGGATGTTTGCGCGGCTGGCGGATGGTCAGATCGTGGGAACGGGGACGCCGAACCTGCTGGTACACGAGATGATGGACGAGGCGGGGCGGCGGCCGGGCGCGCTGGTGCGCGGGGCGATCGAGGGCGTGCGCGAGCTGGATGATCTGGCGGCGCACGCGTACGCGACAGCGTGCGTGAGCGTGGAGATTGCGGCGGGGATGGGGTGGCGGGTCGAGAGCGTGCGGGCGGCGGGGCTGGCTGGGCTGCTGGCCGATTGCGGGCTGGGACTGCTCCCGTGGGATGTGCGCAACGAGCCGCGGGAACTGACGGATGTCGAGCAGAATGCGGTGCGCCGGCATCCGGCGTATTCCGCGGCGATGCTGGAGCTGCTGCGCGCCGAGGGTGAGGACCAGACGATTCCCGAGGAAGTGCAACTGGCGGTGTACCAGCACCACGAGCGCGAGGATGGCACGGGGTATCCGCTGCGAACGCGCGGCGAGATGATCCACGATGTGGCGCGGGCGGTGGGCGTGGCGGATGTGCTGGTGGGGATGGTCTCGGCGCGGGCGCACCGGCCGGCGATGGATCCGACGAGCGCACTGGCGAGCGTGGCGCGGCTGGCCCACGCCGGGACTTTGGCACTCCTGCCGGCGCGCGCGTTGGCGGAAGCAATGGTTGCGGCGGGAATGGGGGTTCGAATTGCGGTGCGAAGTGCGGGGGGGATGCGGGCAGCGGCGTGAGCTGGGAGAGCTTGCGCTCGCCTTTGGTGTCAACAGCTTGGACTGTCATAGAAAGCAATACGCCGGTCGGGCTGCGAGGAGGGTGTTGCAGCCACTCGAAGCCCGACCGGCGTGCGTAGCTCTTTTAAGGTCGGAAAACTGGACCGTATGGTCAGAATTGCTCCATGCATTCGCCTTGGATCTAGGCCTATCTTGGAATATCGCGCCCTTGGATTCCATTCCTTGTGCCCCAGAAGTACGCGGGAAACTTGAAAAAGCCGCCTGGAATTCCCAGTATTGAGCCGTCACCGTTCTCAAGGCCGTCGCGTCCGGTGAAGTAAACGCTGCCGACGATTGAAGTCAGGGGATCGCCCAAGAGTTGGTCGCTCGGTTCCCACATTCCGGCGGGCTTGAATGTATCAATCTGCGACTGGGACGCTGTCGCCGGATTGGTTCTGGCGTCGAGCTGCGCAATCTTCACGCTCACCACGCTCCCATCCGCAGTTATGACGCGCGTAGCCGCCGAAGAGTTGTTAAATGTCGGGGGAAAAAATTCCTTGCCTCCCGAGCGACTTGCTCGCGTGCTGCTTGAGAAGTCAAAGCGCTCGAAAACCATCACCTTGGCCTCCGGGCTGCTCACTTCATCGATTCGGTTCCGACGCCAGTATCGAACATCTGTCGGATTCACCGGATCGCGATTCGCAGTCTTAAATGGACCGTTGTTGAGCCACAGTGTTGGCGATGCCCAGTATGACGTGTCGAAGAGAATCCAGTCTCGGCTTCCCACAACATCGGGAGTGCCTTTCGCATGGCGAGCGAAGGCGGCGCCGTCGTTCGGCGAAACCAGCACCGCACTCACCGTGCTTGAATCGGTGAGATACTGAGTGATTAGACTCGCCCATCCCCGACTGAACAACATCGTCGTGTACCCTGTCTGTCCGTAGGAATATGTCGCGATGGTGCCACCAGTGGGGGCATTGAAGGACGGCGGAGCCACAATCTCGTACCACGGGATACCCCAATGCGTCGGGTTGTCTTTGTCAAACGGATTGACGAACGAGTCGCGATTCTCCCCCGCGTATGCGAACTGCACCGTTCCGAGTTGGCGCAGGTTGGAGAGTCCCACCGCCTGTCGGCTCGCCTTCCGCGCCCCGCCCAGCGCGGTCAGCAGCACGGAGACCAGTATCGCGATGACGGCGATCACCACCAGCAGCTCGATGAGTGTGAACGCGCTTCGTCGCTCTTGCCGCATGTGATCTGCCCCGCGTCGGTCCATGAGACCTCCCGGCAATCGGTGGAACAACGCAACGATACCACGAGTCACGGTTCGCACCAACGCATGTTTGCACGAACCAACCAACAAACAACCCCCGCGATTGCTCGCGGGGGTTGCGGTTAAGAACGAGTTGACGAGCGAGCGGCTTACTTGCCGCCGGCGGCCTCGATGGCGGCCTTGAGCTTTTCCGTGCCGGGGAAGTATGGCCAACGAAACGACGCGCATAGAGAATGCCCTTGTTCGCCCGTTCGCGGCACGCGGCCATGACCACGCGTGTACGAATAAGACGCTGGGAGGAGACTACCAACTCACTCGAAAAGTTTCAGAATGACGGAGCATAGTGGAAAACTCCGCCACTCATGCGCGTTTAGCGCGGGATGTCGCGACCTTGTATCCCATTTCTTGTGGCCCAGAAGAATGCGGGAAACTTGAAAAAACCTCCCGGTATTCCCAGCATTGAGCCGTCACCGTTTTCGAGCCCATCACGGCCAGCCCATGCCCCCGGTGGAACCGAAGCCCAGGGATCACCAAGTGCCGCATCGCTTGGTTCCCATTGACCCGACGGCTTGAATATGTCTGCTTGCGCCTGCGACGACACCGCAGCATTCGCCAACTTGGAAAGCTGCGCCAATTTCACGCCCGTCACGCTGCCGTCCGCGGTTAACAGCCGAGTTGTGGCCGCCGAGTTGTTGAAGGTTGGTTCAAACGGCTCGGTTCCGCCCGTACGACTTGGGCGTGAACTCTGCGTCATGTCAAAGCGTTCGAACAACATGGCCTTGGCTTGCGGGCTCGTCACATCGTCGATCCGATTGCGCCGCCAATACCGCACGTCAGTGGGATTGATCGCCACGCGACTCTGCGTCTTGAACGGGTCGGTGTTTAGCCAAAGTGTCGGCGAGGCCCAGTAGGAAGTATCAAAGAGTACATCCTCGAATGTTCCCACAATGGCTGGAACTAACTGCTTGTGCCGTGCCTGCGCGGTTGAGTCGTTGGGGGAGAGTAGAACTTGGCTGAACGTGCTTGATCCAGAAACATACTGGCTTACGAGACTCGCCCATGTCGTAGAAAAGAACATGGTTGTGAATCCGGACTGTCCGTAGTAGTACGTGGCCACGGGGCCGCTCGCGCTTGCGTTGGCCGACTGTTGGGCAACAACCTCGCACCAAGAGATGTTCCAGCGTGCCCGGTTATCCTTGTCGAAGGGGTTAACGAACGAGTCGCGATTCTCCCCCGCGTAGGCGAACTGCACTGTTCCGAGTTGGCGCAAGTTGGAGAGCCCCACCGCCTGTCGGCTCGCCTTGCGTGCCCCACCGAGCGCAGTCAGCAACACGGAGACCAGTACCGCGATGATGGCGATCACCACCAGCAGCTCGATGAGCGTGAACGCGCCTTGGCGATCTGGCCGCATGAGATCTGTCCCGCGTCGGTCCATGGAGACCCCCCGGCAATCGTTGGAACAAAGCAATGATATCACGAGTCACCGTTTGCACCAATGCATGTTTGCGCGCACCAACAAACAAACAACCCCCGCGATTGCTCGCGGGGGTTGCGTGTTGGAAACTGGATGCTGAGCGGGCAAGGCATCCCTCGCTTATGCGAGGGGCTCTTCGAGCGGCTTACTTGCCGCCGGCGGCCTCGATGGCGGCCTTGAGCTTCTCGGTGCCGGGGAAGTTCTGGAAGAACGCCGCGACGGAGCCCTTGTCGTCGATGACGTAGTAGCTGGGGTAGCCCATGACCTTGTAATCCGTGGCGATGGCGTCGCCCTTGGTGACGAGGGGGTAGGAGAGGCCGGAGGTTGTCCACCAGTCGGTGGCGGTCTTGGTGTCGCGCTCGCGGCAGGCCAGGCCGAGGAACTTCACGTTGCTCTTGAACATGCCGGAGAGGTTCTTCATGTCCGAGGCGTTGGCGGTGCTGGCCTTGAACATGGTGCCCCAGAACTCCATGACCACGACGTTGCCCTTCATGGAAGCGAGGGAGGCGTCCTTGCCGGCCGAGTCCGTGGCGGTGAAGGCGGGGGCGGGGGTGCCGGCCTTGAGGCCGAGCTCGGGGGCCTTCACGGGATTGTCGGTCATCGGCTTCTCGGCGGGCATGGGCTTCTGCTCATCCACGACGTAGCCGTTCGGGAGGTTCTTGCGGAGGTCGAAGTCGGCGGGGGTGAAGGTGGCAACCTTCAGATCAGAGATGTCGGTGAACTTGCTGATCTTCTGGGCCGCGTTGCCGGTGCCAAGCTCGAGCTGGCGGGGAAGGCGGTCCTTCACGGAGATCGCCCACGTGCGGTTGCGATCCTTGGTCGCGGGCATGGCCTGCACCTGGTCACAGACCTCGCCGTTGACGTTGGTGATGCCGATCTTCTCGAGGATCGGGAAGTTGGTCAGCTCCATGTTGTAGGGCGTGGGGCTGTTCCACTCGGGGAGGATCAGCTCCTTGCACATGTTGGAGTTTTCCATGGCGGTGGAGTCCGTCGCGGGACGGATGAAGATCTTGTTCTCCTTGTCGTCCTGCCACTGAATGATGGTGCCATCGGACACAATCTTCAGCTTGCGGTCAACCTTACCCGGATCCTTGGCGCGGCCATCGACGCGCCAGGTGAGGGTGTTCGAGCCGGGCGGACGCCAGAGCTTCACCTCGCCGTCGAGATCGATGATGTCCTTCAGGATGCTGGTGGCGTAGGTCTTCACCTTGAAGGTCACGCCCTTGGCGTCCTTGATGGCCTTGGCCGACTCGGTGAGGACGCCTTTGGCGTCGTCGTTGACCTGGGCAAGTGTGGGGGAGGCAACGGCCGCAAGGCACAGGGCCGCGGCAGCAATCCAAGTCGTTCGCATGATCGATCGCTCCTGAAAGGGTCTTGGCGCAGACGCGCCGTGGGGTTCAACGAAATCCGAAGTACACGGGCATCGGCCCGAGCAGAAGAAACGGTCTGAAAACGAGCGGGAAACGGGGGGGAAGACGGTATGCATCGGGTCCGAGAACGCAGGGCCCGCCAGAGGCAGGTTGTACGGACGAGGAGCGCCGCCGCTCGGCTGGTGTATCGGTTCACCGGTGAATCGGGATTGCCCAGAATTGCGTGAGGAGGGCGGGCTATGCCGAATGGCCACCGAAAACAGGGGTATCAGGTGGGCTACAGGTGATACCGGCGAGGGGGGGAGGGGGTTCAGGCGAGGCAGGGGCCAGTTGGCTTGAGTTGCCGCCGCATCGCCCGAAGGGGATTCCTCAGGTCAACAAACAAGGCCCGCGACCGCGGCGGCCGAGACATCGGCCGGTAGGCCGATGCCACTTACTGCGCTGGGTGACCCATCAGCGTGGCAAGGGCTTGGCCGGGGTCGGCGGCGCGCATGAGGTGCTCGCCGACGAGAACGATGCGGACGTTGTGGTGGCGGAGCCAGGTCAGGTCTTTGGCGTCCTTGATGCCGGACTCGCTGACGAGGATCGTCGGGTCATCGACCATGTCGAGCAGGCGGAGGGTGTGATTGAGGTTGACGGTTTGCGTGGCGAGATCGCGGTTGTTGATGCCCAGGAGGAAGTAGGACGGATGCGGGAAGCCGACATGGGGGCGGACGCGCAGGAGCGTGTCCACGCTGTGGACTTCCAGCAGGACGGTGAGCCCCAGACGCTGCGCGAGGATCATCATGTCCACCATCTCGGCGATGGTGAGGGCTTCGCCGATGAGAAGAACGGCATCCGCGCCCGCAGCGCGGGACTCCCAGAGCTGCCAGGGATCGATGATGAAATCTTTGCGCAGGACGGGCAGGGGGACGGCTTCTTTGATGCGTTCGATGAAGCGGAGATCACCGGCGAAGAAATTCTCGTCGGTGAGGCATGAGATGGCCGCCGCGCCGTTGGCGTGGTAGCGCTGGGCGACGACGGCCGGATCGAAGGACTGCTGATACTCGGGGCGGATCCATCCTGCGGATGGTGACTTGCGCTTGATCTCGGCGATGACGGAGACGTGGAAGGCGTCGGGGTGGTGGGAGACGGCGCCGAAGAAGTTACGCGCGGGCTCCTGTTGCGCGACGAGGCCTTCGAGCTCGGCGAAGGAGGTCTTGGCCATGAGCGTTGCGAGCTCGGTGCGCTTGTGGGCGATGATTTGCTGGAGAATGTCGTCCATTGGGCGGTGGGGGGTGGGAGGGATTGTTGGCGCGCGGGGCGGCGTGGCACGGGCATCCTGCCCGTGATGTGCAACCAGCGCACTCAGGCGGCGGGCGCCCGAACATGGGTCGGAAGACCCATGCCACGGCTATTTGGCGGGGGCTTTGAGGACGACGGTCATGTTTCCGGCGGAGACGGCGACGCGTTCATCAAGGAGAGTCATGGCGCTGGGACGTGCGCCGAGGAGGATGGGGCGGGAGTCAAGGAGGGCCGCGCCGGTGGGGCCGCCGACATCCAGAGCGTGGAGGTTGAACAGCATCATTCCGTCCGAGGCGCGGCCGTCGGCAATGGTCTCGATAGTGAGGGCGCGGCCGTCGGCGGGGCGCGGGCGAATCATGGAGGTCGCGCCGTCCATGCCGTCCACGCCGGTGAGCGTGCCTTCGGGGCCGAAAAGGGCGAGGCCCTGCTGCGTGGCGATCCCGAAGCCCGTGCCCGGAACGGCCGCGAGTGGAAAAGCGTCCATGGTCTGGCTGAGATCGATGTGGGAGCGGGGCATGTCCAGCGCGGCGGGGCGAAGGCGGCCCGTGGAGATGGAGGCGAGCCAGAGGCCGCGGCTCTGATCGGCGAGCACCAACTGATCGCCGAAGATCCACATGGCCGAGACGGGCATGGCGTCGGCGTGGCTGATAGTCCAGTTGGGCTGTCCGGAGTTGAGATCGAAGCAGACGACGGAGGTATCGAGGGCGACGATGAGGGCTCCGCCGACGCCCGCCGCGCCGCTCTCGGCGAAGCCGACCCAGCGGACGTGGCCGCCGAGTTCCGCGACGGACGCGATGCGCTGGGCGGGGCGTCCGGTGCGAGCATCGATGATCTGGACGACGGGCTTGAGATCGATGACGGCGCCGTTGGAGCCGTAGATCTCCTGATCGCCGCCGACGGCGAGGACTCCCCCACCGCCTGCGCCGAGGTCCGCGTCGTAGACGCGTCCGACGCCGACGCGGGCGGTCCAGAGCAGTTCACCCGTGTCGGTGTCGTAGGCCGCGCCCTTTCCCGAACGCTGTATGAGGACGAGGGTGCGATCGTCCATGACGACGATGAGGTTGTTGGGCTGAGTTTCGCCCTCGGCGGGGATGGTGAAACCGGCGTGTGCGCCGGGATTGCGGCGGAGATTGGTGCGTGATTCGGCCGCGCCGAAGACCTTGCTGAGGGGCTCGGTCTTCCAGCGAGCTTCCATGTGCCCCCCCCCACTGCCGGCGACTTTGAGGACGGTGACGTCGGCGTCCTTGACGATGGCGAAGAAGGCCGCGTCCGGAGTGGTGCGGATAAGGAAGGGCTTGGCGTTGTCGCCCAGGGGCTGGGACCAGGCCTTGGTGAGGAGTTCGTGCTTGTCGGCGTGGTCGGTCGTGGGAACGGCCCAGACGCTTATCTCATCATCGCTCATCAGCGGGAGGAGATTGGTGACATTGGGCGTGCGGTCGGTGAGGAGGGGCTCCATGATGTTCCAGCCGGCGATGGCCTGGGCTCCATCGAGGCGAACCGGGCCGACACGCGGCCAGCGCATGGTGGAGGCGATCTTGGTGGCAAGCTCGGCGCCGAGTTTTTCCGAATCGAGGGCGACGCCGTCGGCGGTGAGGGCGAGGCCAGGGAAGCGCGTGTGAACCGAACGCAGGACGCCTGCGGCAGCGGTGAGCTGCTTGCGCTCGCGCAGGCCGACGATCAGGCGGCCGGCGATCTCACCAACGGCGGCGGGCGGTGGCGCGGGCTGGCGCGTGGCGGCGCGAAGGCCGGCCTCCAGCGCGGCAGCGGCCTGCTGGGGCTTTTTGTCGATCGCGCGGAACTCTGCGATTCGGATCCAGAGGCCGGGGGTCTGCTGCGAGAGGGGGAACTTGGCGGCGAGCAACTCGAGCTGCTGCTGCGTGGGGGATGCACCCAGCGCGCCGAGTTCGGTCCCGGCCAACTGCTCCTGTGCGGCGTAGATGGCAACGCCATGCACGCGGAGGAGCGATTCGATGCGCCGCGCGGCTTCAAGCTCGCCGCGGATGGAAACCTGTGGGCCGCGCCAAGTTGCGCCCGAGAGCGCGGCGTCGGAGAGCACACGCTGATACGCGATGATGGCGTCGTCCGGCTTGGCGTTCATTTCGCCGAGGCGGCCCAAAGCGAGGGTGTGGGCGAGCTTGTCCTCCGGTTGGAAGGAGAGCTCGCCAAGGAGCGTGACGAGTTGCTCGAGAAGGGCGCGGTCGGTGATGGGACGAATGCCGTTGGGAGTCGGAGTCCTGGGCGCGACGGAACCGGGGGCAGGGGCGGGCTCCAGCGCGGTGGCGAGCATGCCCTGCATGGCCTCGATGAGGCGAGCTCGGGCGGCCCAGGTGTCGTCGTTCTGCGGGCCGTTCTTTAGTGCGGCCATGGCGAGGCGCACCGCGACGGCGATTTTTTCCGGCTTGCCGGCTCGGTAGGCGAGTTCGGCGTAGGTGACCGCGGGGGCAGGGTCTTTGTCGTTCTCGGAGATGCGTTTGGTGAGGAGGCCTTCGGCCACTTCCCAGCGCAAATAGGAGTGGACGCGAGAATCGTCGACGACGATGAGCTGGCTGTCGAGCGGAAGGATGTTGCCCGTTTCTTCGAGGGCGACGGCGGTGTTTTCGGCGGGATGGGCGGGATCGACGAGCGTGTAGCCGGTGACGGTGGGGAGAATGAGCTTGCCGTCCATGACGACGCACCGGCCTCGGATGCCGGGCGGGCCGATGGCGGGGGAAGTCTCGGGCTTGTCGGTTTCGAACTTGGCGGCGTGGAGGAAGGAGACGCGATCCTCGCCGATGCAGGCGAGCGTTCCGCCGGCTTCGCCGACGCGCAGAAGGTAGTGGGGCTGAACGGGCTTGAGGTCCTCGACATCGCGCTGCGCGAGGATCGCGCCGGTGGCGCGATCCAGACGGAGGATGCGCCGCATGTCCGGGGCAAGGATGATCAGCGAGTTGCCGTCGATGATCGGGCAGGCCATCTGCCAGGCGGAGGGCTGATCCGCGTTGGACTGGGTGTCCACGCCCATGCGACGGATCCAGCGGGCGCGGCCGGTGCCGGCGTCTACTGCTCCCACGACGCCGAGGCGGTCGGCGCGATACGCCACACCATCGGCGATGGTGATGCCATCGGAGCCCATGGACTGGAGGACCCAGGGCATGGAGCCCGCGCTGCCGATGGAGCGGATCCACTGGAGCTTGCCCGTGGAGAGATCCAGCCCGACGAGGGCGAGTGAAACGAGGCGGCGATCGGGGAGGTGCTTGCGGGCGGCGAAGACGACGGTGTCTTCAACGATCTGGATCGGGCCGCGGATGGTGGAGTCGTAGAGCGCGCCGGGGTCCACAACACCCGGCGTGGAGAGCGTGATGAGGGTGTTCATCTGCACGGACCAGCGAACGCGGCCGGTCTGGGCGTCGAGCGCCTGGACGCGATCGTCGCCGTCGTTGGCCCCGCCGCCGTTGCGGGCGTTGGTGGCTGTGCGACCGGTCGCGGCGACGACGAAGCGTCCGGAGACTGCAACGGAGCAGAGGTCCTCGGTGCGGCCATAGCCGCCGAACTGGAAGCCCATCATGCGACGTTTGTCGCCGCGGAGACCGGGCTCGGGATTGGGCGCATCGCCGAGTCCGGGCGTGACGGCCCATCGGAGGGCGAGTGTGAAGCGGTCCCACGCGCCGATCTGGGCGCCGTCGGAGACGTAGACCGTGTCGCCGGAGATGGTGGGCAGAGCGAGAAGCTCGCGGGCGAACATGGGATAGCTGACTTGGCCGCGCCCAACGCCGTTGCCCGGGCCGCCGGGGCCCATGCCGCCGTTGCCGGCGTTGAGATTGGCTTCCGGTGGATTGGCGGCGGGGTTCAGCGGGACGGTCCAGAGCGGCTTGGAGACCAGACCTTCGGTGTTGGTGGGGCCGAGGGAGCGAAGCGGCGAGAGAGCGCGGGCTCGAGCGGCGTCGGGCCAGATTTCCGGGGCGAGGTTGGGGAGGCCGGCTCCGGCTTCGCGGGACCAGCGCTGCGCAAGCTCGCGGACCTCGGGGCGGTCGAGGTATCGGGCGAGGGTGACCATCATGGCCGCGGCGCGGCGGGAGCGTTCATCCTTGCGATCCGGATGTTTGTCGATCTGCTCAAGGAACTGGCGGGCGTGCTCGAAGCGGGCGTCTTCGAGGGCGGTCTGGGCCATGCGGGCGGCGGCATCAAGCCCGGCGGGGGTGAGCAGGAGAGTGCGCTCCACCACGTCGGAGCGTCCTTCGGAAAAAAGACGATCGGCGCGGGGACCGAAGGTGGCGCGGTACCGCTCCAGGAGCGGGGCCGATCCGAGGAGGAGGTCGTGGACAGCCGTGCGAACGCTGATAAAGAGCTCGGCATCACGTGGAGAGGCGATGAGCCGGTCTCCCTGCTCGTCGAGCAGGACTTGCAGGACGCGGACGGCCTCGTTCAAGTTTCCCGAAGCGACATGCTCGCGGACGCGGACGAAGGTATCGGCCGCGGCGGGGGAATCGTCGACGTAGACGGGGTTGATCTGCTGGTTGCCAAACATGCCCGGGGGGGCAGCGATGGCGGAAGTGGAGAAGAGGAGGCAGGCCGCCGCGACGAGCACGTGCGCGCTGGGAGCGCGTTGGCCGAGCGTGGGTGGCCGTCGTGGGGGGAGTTGGGGCAAGCGTGGTCTCCGGGTGGGGCGATCCGTCACAGGCCCACCGTCCGTCACAAACAGACTCTGGAAGAGTTTATCGCCACGAAGGGCGGGTGGTTGCCGGGAGTTGGAGGATTCATGGGTCGATTCGGGCAAGTCGGACGGGAGCCCACCGAATGGATCACCCAGAACAGCCAAACTGCCAGCCCGCCACGGGAATCGTGGCGCATCGGTTGGGAATTCCGGCATTTCTGGCCTTTCGCACGCTGGGGCTGGGTCGGGAGCACCGGCCGACGCTGAAGGAGCATCGGCGGGCGATCCGGGTGTGGCTGCTGGTCGTCACCATCATCGTGCTGAGCGTGGCGGATCTCTACATGACGTTGGCGCACCTGCGATCGGCGGGGATGGGGGAGGCCAACCCCCTGGCCCGGATGGTGATTAGTTATCAGTCGCCGCTGCTCCTGTCCCTGTGGAAACTGGCGTGCGTGGGGCTGGCGTCGTTGATCTTCGTGCTGGCCCGGTACCGGCGGTCGGCGGAGGCGGCCTGCTGGGTCTGCTGCCTCGTGATGACGGCCCTGACCGTGCATTGGATCCAGTATTCCAACGAGGCCGCGGCGTGCACCATGGAGATCAGCAACCTGACCGGGGCCGACCGACCGGCGGATTGGGTGAGCATCGAGACGGAGGGGGCCGGGCAGACCGGGGGGGGCGGCGGGGCGTCGGGCGCAGGGGAGACCCGGTAGAGCGGGCGGGAAGCTGGTACGCTTGTGGGACATGTGCAAGTTGCTATCACTCGTTGTTGTGTTGTTCGCGTTGATTGTCGCGGCGTTCGGCGCCGGGTGTGAGTCGTACACCGCGCCGGCGCTGAGTGTGACCAAGGCGGAGCCGACAGAACGGACGCCCGATGGGTGCGCCATGCTGTTCACGATCGATGCCCGGAACGAGAACGAAAAGCCGCTGCCCCTGCGGACGGTGGAGTATCGCGTGGACCTGAACGGGCGCGAGGTCTTCTCCGGGACGCGCTCGGCGGAGGCGACGCTGCGCCGTCTGGGAACGCAGCAGATCCGCCTGCCCGCGGTAGTGGTGCTGACGCCGGAGACGCAGGCGCTGGTGGCGGGAACGGCGCACTACCGGTTGACGGGCTCGATGTACTACGTAACGCCCGGGCGGCTGGCCGAGACGCTGTTTGATTCGGGCGTACACACGCCGAGCGTGGGGTTCACGTTCGAGGGGGATATTGATCTGTCGCGTGCCACGATCATGACGCCGGTGACGCCGAGTACGAGCGCCAGTGCGGAGCCGGCGGCAGCGCCCAAGTGATGCAGAATGTTAACGAGCGACCAGCGGATCTTTGTCCGCTGCGCTGACAAGGAACTTGGCGGCGGGGAGTTTCTTTGCGAGGAGTTTGGCGAAGACGGGGAGGTAGCCGCGCTCGGTCGCGGTGTGGCCGCCGAGAATGACGGAGAGGCCGCTGGCGACGGCGGCGAGCACGTCGTGATGTTTCATCTCGCCGGTGATGAACACATCGCACTCCACACCGAGGGCTTCCTTCACGAGCGAGCCGCCGGAGCCGGGGACGATGCCGATGCAGGAGACCTGTTTTTGCGGGTTCTCGCCGGCCGCGGCGATGTGGACGGCGGAAACGCCGATGTGCTTTTTGAGCCGTTGGGCGACCTCGGCGAGCGCAATGGGATGATCCAGCCAGAGCCGGCGGCCGACACCGACGGCGCGATCGGGGCGCGGCTCGAGCGGATATATGTCGATCGCGGGCTCCTCGTACGGGTGGAACTGCTTGAGCGTCATGACGGCGAGAGCGAGCGTGCGGCGCGAGCAGACCATTTCCAGGCGGAGCTCGGGCGCGGCTTCAAACTTTCCCGGCCTGCCGATCGCTGGGCGTGATCCGGCGTTTCCCATGAACGTGCCCGTGCCGGGAGACGAGAACGAGCATCGCTCGTACGCCCCGATGAGCCCTGCGCCGGCCGTGGCCAATCCGTCGCGAACCATGTCGAGAGCGGATTCGGGAACGAAGGTGACGATCTTCACTTCCTGATTCGCGTGGCGAATGGCCTGCGGGCGGATGGCGCGGCGATCTCCGCCCGCGGCCCCCTTCCCGCCGGCCAGGCCATCGGCGAGCCAGTCGGTAACGCCGCCCATGGCCGCGTCGAGGGCGGTGTGCGGGGAGTACACAGCGATTCCATCGCGGGCCATGCGTAGTGCGACGCGTTCGGCGACGCCGGAGGTGTCGGTCAGACGCTTAATGGGTGCAAACAGTGGCGGGTGGTAGGCGATAACGGCGGAGCATTTCTTGCGGACGGCCTCGTCTGCAACCTGCTCGGTGAGGTCGATGGTCAGCAGCACTGGACCGAGGAGGGGAGAGGACGCCGAGCCGATGATGAGGCCGACGTTGTCCCACTCCTCGGCGAGATGGGGAGGGGCGAGGGACTCGATGGTGGCGATAAGGTCGGAGACGCGCATGGGGGATTGTTGCCGGTCCGCAGCGTCACGGGCTCACCAGCCCGTGTTTCGGACGCTTCGACCGAAGCGTCTTGGTTTGAGTTGTTTCCCAAGGCAACCGCCCTCGATCGCGGCGGTCAAGACATGGGGCTGGTAAGCCCATGTCACGGCGTTACCATCTCGGGTGAAGACTTCCAAGCCGCTGATGATTGCGGCGTACGCCAAGCTGAATCTTGCCCTCGCGGTCGGCCCGCCGATGCCGCCGAAGGGCTATCACCCGATTGCGTCGTGGTTCCTGACGATCGATCTGCACGACACGCTGACGCTGGAACGGCTGCCCGAGGGCCAGGTGAGCCGGTTCGATATTCGCTGGGCGGCCGATGCGCCCAAGAAAACGCCGATCGACTGGCCGGTGGAGAAGGATCTTGCCGCGCGGGCACACGCGCTGCTGGAGGAACGTGCCGGTCGGGCATTGCCGATCGCGCTCACGCTGGACAAACGCACGCCCGTGGGAGGAGGGCTGGGCGGGGGATCGTCCGATGCGGCCAGTGCGATGGTGGGCGTGAACAAGTTGTTTGATCTGGGTCTGTCGCGCGCGGCGTTGGCCGGGCTGTCAATGCGACTGGGATCGGATATCGCGTTCTTTCTGGACGAGGGTCCAATTGCACGCCCCGCGCTTGTGACAGGGTTGGGGGATCGGGTGGAGCGACTGCCGCCTTTGCCC
Source organism: Phycisphaerales bacterium (assembly GCA_038225655.1). Lineage (GTDB taxonomy): Bacteria > Planctomycetota > Phycisphaerae > Phycisphaerales > UBA1924 > UBA4658. The sequence goes on from JBBRQY010000002.1 coordinate 118,451, forward strand.
ACGGCGGAGGTGATTTTGCTCGTGCCGCCATTCGGGTGCCCGACGGGCCCGGTGTACGGCGCGTTCGATCGTGCGCCGACTGCGAACGCGGATGAGTCCAGGGTCCGGGCGATCATCGCGGCTGCGCACACCAGCGGCGCGATCGCCCCGGGCGCACTGTTCAACGATCTGGCCGAGCCCGCGTGCATTGTGGAGCCGCGACTGCGAGAGACACTGGGCGCGCTGCGGGCGGCGGTGGGCCCCTCCACGCCCATCCATGTCACAGGTTCGGGAAGCACGATGTTCTGTGTGCCGGGACGATCTGAAGCGGAGCGGGTAGTGGCCGCGATTCGTGCGGCACGCCCGGAAGTGGTTGTTGTTCGGGCGAGAACGGTGTGAAACTCGGTCGGTTCCCCGCCGGAATCGGGAAAGTGGCAGGGGGGCTCCATCGCGGCTCGCGGCGGTCCGATATTCTGCATCCTCTGACCCGACCCGGTTCCCCGTTCACTCGTTCCCGGAGCGCACCCATGACCACGTCCCGTCACAAGCCCATCGTCGGCATCGATCTCGGCGGCACGAACATCAACGTCGGGATCATGGATGCGCAGATGCGTCTGGTCGCCGGATCGCGTGTGAACAAGAAGACGCAGGCGGTGCAGGGCGTGGCGGTGGTGATCGAGCGGATCGCCACGGCGGTGCGGGAGTCGATGGATGGAGCCGGGCTGACGGCGCGTCAGGTGGGCGGCATCGGAATCGCCGCGGCAGGCGCGGTGGACTCCTCACGCGGCGTGGTGCTCAAGGGAGGCAACCTTGGGTTCACGAATGTGCCGCTTGCGGCGCAGCTGCAACGCAAGCTCGGGCTGCGGGTCGTGGTGGAGAACGATGTGAACGGCGCGGTGTACGGGGAATGGGTGCATCCGCGCGGGGCGATTGTCGGTGCGACCAATGCCCTCGGGGTGTGGATCGGCACGGGTGTGGGCGGGGGCTTGATCATCTCGGGGAAGCTGTACTCGGGCGGTTTCCACACGGCCGGGGAGATCGGGCACACGACGCTTTTCCCTGGCGCGCCGATGGGGCGACGCTCGCTGGAGCAGAACTGCTCGCGAACGGCGATTGCCGATCGGCTGCTGGCGCTGATCTCCTCGGGGCACGAGTCGTCGCTGAAGGCCGTGGTGGAGAACGAGAAGAAGCTGCTGCTGGAGAAGGCGAAGAAGGATCTGAAGGAAAAGGGCAAGCTCACCTGGCAGTTTGAGAACAACAAAATCCTGCGATCCAAGCAGGTGTCGGACGCGTATGCCGAGGGCGACCCGCTGACGCATCGCGTGGTATTGGAGGCGGCGGAGATGCTGGGGACGGCGATCGCGGGGAGCGTGACGCTGCTGAGCTTGCCGCACGTGGTGCTCGGTGGCGGGTTCACCGAGGCGCTGGGCGTGCCGTGGGTGAAGGCCGTGCGAGATGCGACGCGGGTCCGGGTATTTCCGCCGGAGCTTCGGAAGGTGGAGGTGGTGGGGACGAAGCTGAAGGACAACGCGGGGGTGTTTGGGGCCGCGCTGCTGGCGCGGGATCGCAAGGGCTGAGCCCGGCCCCCCGGACGGGGTTTTTAATCCGGGCGGCTTCTACACTTCCGCCCCCATGAACGCAGCCATCGCCAAAGCCGCCGCACTGATCGAGGCCCACCGCTATATCCAGCGGTTCACCGACAAGATCGTCGTTGTGAAGGTTGGAGGATCGATCCAGGAGGACGACGAGCGGATGCGGGCGCTGCTGACGGATGTGGCGTTCATGGCGGGAGTGGGCATTCGGCCCGTGATCGTCCACGGCGGGGGGAAGTCGATCACGCACGCGATGGCCGAGGCGGGGCTGAAAGCCCACTTCATCCAGGGGCGGCGATACACGGACCGCGCGACGCTGGAGATCGCCGAGCACGTGCTGGTGAACGACTGCAACAAGTTCCTGGTGGACAACCTGAACGCCTCGGGGTCGCGCGCGATCGGGCTGCACTCGCTGGGGTCGTGCGTGCTGATGGCCGATCGAATATGGCTGATGGACGCGGCCACCGGCGAGAAGATCGACCTCGGCTACGTCGGCACCGTGGCGGAGGTGAACACAGTGCTGCTGACGGCGCTGTGCGAGGATGGTTTCATTCCCGTGATCGCGCCGGTGGCGCTGGCCCGGCGCACCGGCGCGCCCAAGCCCGGCTCGGAGGCGGATTCGGTGGGAAAACTGAACGTGAATGCGGACACGGCCGCGGGGCACGTGGCCGGCGCGCTGAAGGCCGAGAAGCTGGTGGTGCTCTCGGACACGCACGGCATCCGGACGAACCCGGAAGACCCGGACTCGTACGCGACGGCCCTGACACGCTCGCAGATCGACGATCTGGTGCGCAAGGGTGTGGTGGGTGAGGGAATGCTGCCCAAGGTTGAGTCATGCCTGATCGCGCTGAACGCGGGCGTGCCCAAAGCGCACATCATCGACGGTCGCATTCCGCACTCGCTGCTGCTGGAGATCTACACCGATGAGGGCATCGGCACGCAGATCACGCTGAGCTGAGCGGCCCTTGCGCGGCAGAACGTCTGCATTTTCTTCGGGGATCAGTGTTATTCGGCCGCAGATGGCTCCGAACCGACCATCTGATCCGGGGACGATGATTTCCCTGAAGCGGCACCGAGCGCGAACCGATTTTCAGCGTGTCCCCGCTCCCCCGCGGCACGCCCCGGCATGCGTATCGCACAGCGTTCGTTAAACCTCGGTTTCTCGAGGCACGCAGAATGTCCGAACGTCCCGAACTCGTCAAAGTGCTTTCCTGCACTTCGCTGCCGTCGCTCCCGACGGTGGGGGTGCAGGTGCTGACGCTCACGCGCGATCCTGATGTGAGCATGGACCAGATCGCCAAGGTGATCGAGACCGATCCCGCGCTCTCGGCCAAGGTTCTGAAGACCGTGAACTCCTCGGTGTACGGGCTGAAGAGCCCGTGTACGACGATCCGGCGTGCGCTGAACTATCTCGGACTCTCGGCGGTAAAGTCCATCGTGCTGGGCTTCTCGCTTGTGGAATCGACGCGGGGCGTGGACGGGGACGACGCCTTCGACATCAACGACCACTGGCGCCGCTCCATCTTCGGTGCCGCCGCGGCCCGGGTCATCGCGCAGAAGGTCGGCAAGTGCGACCCGGAGGAGGCCTTCGCCGCCGCGTTATTCCAGGATCTGGGCGCGCTGGCGATGTTCACTGCGCTCGGGCAGCAATACACCAGGGCGATCGCATCATCACTGAAGGATCACAGCGGGCACCTCGCGCTGGAAAAAAGCGCGCTGGGCTTCACACACGCCGAGTGCGGCGCGGCCCTGGCGACCAAGTGGCGCTTGCCGGACCGTTACGTACAGACCATTCAGCACCACCACGCGCCGGATGGGGCAGACCCGGACTGCCGCGACCTGGTGCGGGCGGTCGGGTTGGGAACGTTCACGGCCGCGGCCTTGGCCTCGGAAGATCCCTCCGAGCACCTTCCCGCGCTCCTGGCCAATGCGCGGCTCTGGTTCAATCTCTCACCGGGAGACATGGCGCAGCTGCTGGGGCAGATCGGCAAGGCCTCGGCGGAACTGGCGAAGCTCTTCGGCAAGCAGGTGGGGGCTGTGCCCGACGCGGCCGTGCTGATGCAGCAGGCCAACGAGGAACTGGTGAACCAGCAGATCGCGGCGATGCGCGACGCGGAAGCGATGCGTGAGAAGAACGAGGCGCTGCTGAAACTGACAATCACCGATGCGCTCACCGGAATCGGCAACCGGAAGAAGTTCAACGACGAGGCCGAACGGCTGTTCGCCGAGTCGGGCACGATCGGTCGTTCGTTCGCGCTGGTGATGTGCGACGGCGACAAGTTCAAGAGCGTCAACGACACTCACGGCCACCACGTCGGCGACGCTGTTCTGAAGGAACTGGCGCGGCGCATCGCGGAGGCGGTTGGAACTGCCGGAATCGCATGCCGGTACGGCGGCGAGGAGTTCGCGCTGCTCGTGCCGGGCGTTTCACTGTCGGAAGCGATGGCGATCGCCGAGCAGGCCCGCAAAGCGGTGGGCAATGCCGAGTTTGATCTTGCCGGAGTTTCCGGCGCGCCCCCGACGCTGCCCATCACGATCTCGCTGGGTGTGGCGTGCAACGAACCGGCCGGTGCGGGATCGTTCGCGACGATCGGCGCGCTGATCGAGGCGGCCGACAAGGCCCTGTACACGGCCAAGCACACGGGCCGGAATCGTGTATGCACCGAGCAGAATGTGGCGCCAGCCTCGGTGTCCCCCGCCGCAACTTCGGCCATCGCCGCCCCGCCTGCTCCCGTTGCACAGGCGGCGGCCGGCCAGACCAAGAAAGCGCCGACCCCGGCGCGGGCCATCGGCGGCTCACTCCAGATGCCCGCGGCCCATCCGCCCGCGCAGGGTGTGCCCGCCGTTTCCAAGCGGGTGCTGCTGGTCGAGGACGACTCTCTCGCCGCACGCATGACCCTTGCCGTTCTCGCCAAGTGTCCCGGTGTGGAGGGTGAGTGGGTCAAGAGCGTTCAGGACGCAACGAAGCGCGTGCGTGAGGGCGTGGCCAATCCCGCGCGCGCGGTAAACGTCGTCGTGACCGATCTGACGGTGATCGGAGGCACGGGCCTGGACGTGGTCGCGGCGATTCGTGGGCTGCCGGAGACGGCGGGCATTCCGATTATCATCGTGAGCGCAAGCGACGATCCGGAAAACGCCCAGAAGTGTGTGGCCTCCGGAGCGGACGCGTTCCTCTCCAAGGACAACCTCGTGCAGCAGTTGGCCGCGTGGGTGAACCGCGCCACGGCCGGGCAGCTTCATTCCAAGGCCGCATAACAGCGATCCACGACTGCCGCGAGCGCAGGAACTGTGGTACGCTCGTGCATGCGCACACCTGCATTCGCCGTTGCCTGGCTCGTAATCGCAGCTGGTTCACTGGCCCAAGGGCCGGCGGCTGAGAAGGCCGCGCCGCCCGAGGCGGTTGGCATGCCGGGGCCCGAGTCAGGTGTTTCGAAGGATCGCCTGCTCGAGTCGATCCGAGCCCTGCCGACCAAGCGCTCAAGCTGGGGAGACGACGCCCACAGCAAGGGCCTGCGGGACACCGAGAAGCTGCTGAGCGATAAGCTGACGGCGCTGGGGCACACGCCGCGTTTTGATGCGGTGGACTTTCTGGGCCACCGCGTGCAGGACCACGAGGAGGGCGAGGAGAAGCCGTTCAACAACATCGTGGTGGATATTCCCGGAACGACGGCGAAGGACCAGGTGCTGGTCCTCTCAGCGCACATGGACGCGGTGCCGATCGCGCCCGGGGCGGACGATGACGGATCCGGCGTGGCGGTTTTGCTCGAGGCGGCGCGGTTGCTGAAGGATCATCCCACACAGCGGTCGATCCGATTGATCCTCTTCAATCTCGAAGAGAACGGCATGGTGGGATCGCGGGTGTACACGGCGCGTCTGAAGGCGGACATGGACGCGGGCAAGACCGGCGGCGAGCGGGTGGTCGGCATGGTCTGCATGGACATGCTGGGCTTCTACTCCGATGTTGAGGGGAGCCAGAAGATGCCGACGATTCCGGCAATGCCGGGGATGGCGGGCTTCAAGCCCCCGACCGTCGGCGATTTCATCGGGATGGCTGGGATTCTCCGATTCCGGCCCTTCAGCCAGGCGCTGGACAAGGCGATGCACAAGGCCGAGCCGCGGGTGAAGACAATCGCGTTCGACTTTCTTCCCATCGCGCCCCCGGATCTGCTCCGCTCCGACCACGCGCCGTTTCTGGGCATCGGCGTGCCCGCGGTGATTCTCGCCGACACGGCCAACTTCCGGAATCCGAACTACCACAAGGCCACCGACACCATCGAAACACTGGATATGGACCGGCTGACGATCGCGGCCCGGGCCGTCATCGGGGGCATCTACACATTGGCCGGGCCCCCCGGGACGACGCTGATCGACATCGCGCCGCTGGGTCCCCCCCCACCTCCAGCCGCGCCGCCGCCCGAGCCGGCTCCTGCGAAGCCCGAGCCCGCAAAGCCGGAATCAAAATGAGCGCCTGACCGCGAGCAGAAAAAAGCCCCCACCGAAATCGATGGGGGCTTTGCATTGGTGGATGGTGACTCCGGTCCCGGCTCGGCCCTCAGTTTGATCAGCTGCAGCCGCCGTTGAACCAATCGGTGAGGAAGTCGAAGATGTTCTGCACGGCCAGAACGCCCGGCGCGCCGTTGCTGCCGGTGCGGGCGTAGGGGCTTCCGGCGAACCAGTCGCCGAGGAAGTCGAAGATATCTTGCACGTTGATGCCGTTGGCCTTGTTGTAGTTGGCGTAGCAGCAGGGGGCGCTGGAGGTGGGGCTGGCGTTGCATGCCGCGCCGGTGGGGAAGGCGGCGCCGGCGAATGTGCCGCCGGGGATGGTGGCCGAGCATGCGCTGGAAGTGGTGATGGTGGTGGTGCAGGTCGCGCCGCGGCAGCAGACGCCGGCGGGAGCGCAGGGGTTGGGGGAGCAACTGCCGCCGAGGGCGAAGGTGCCGGTGCAACTTGCGGCATCGGCGAGGGTGCACGTGGAGGTGGCGCAGCACGAGCCGATACCCGCAGCGTTCACGTAGCTGGCGATGATGCCGAACGCACCACCAGTGCCGTTGATGTTCCATGCGGCGGCGCTGATGCGATAGGTTGTTCCGGCGGTGAGCGATACGGAGGCAATGTCAGAGGAGAACTCATCGCCGGGGCCCGGGCCGGGGAAGGTGGCGCCGGCGGCGCAGGAATCGTCGTCGCAGGCGACCTCGGTGAGGGTGTTGCAGTCCGGCCCGGAGTAGATGGCGAGCACGGAATCGAAGACCGTGCCGCACATGGAGATCTCATAGCTCGTGGTTGCCGGAGCGGTAAAGGTGAACCAGACGGACTTGTTGAAGTTGTTGGGTCCGCCGAAATAGCAAGATCCGCCGGGACCATCGGTGCCGCCATCCGGAGTGGCGTTCGAGTTATCTCCGACATACGGAACGTTCAAGGCCAGCGCAAAGGCCGCGGAGCAATCGTCGTTAGATGGCGAGGCACAGGTGTTGGGGGTGCAGGTGGTTCCTGTCGCCTGGGCGACGGTGCCCGCGGGGCAGGCGTTGGTGCCCGCCAGAGCGCAGTAGCCCGTGGTGGCGCTGCAGCAGGCGTGGGAGGCGCAGTTCAGCGCACACGTGGTTCCATTGCCGCCGAAGACCGTGCCCGCAGGGCACCCGCCCGCGCCGGAGGTGCTAGCCGTGCAGGCGCCGCTCGCGGCGTTGCAGCACGCCCCCGAGGCCACGGTGCCGGCGACGTAGACACGGAAGGTGACGCCGGAGTTCACACCGATGTTGTATCCCGAGGTGCTGAGGAAGCTGCCGGTGCCGTCCTGATCCTCCGTGGCTGGGGAGGCGAAGAAGCCGTTGTTGGGCGTGGCGAAGGCGTTGGTGCCGGTGGCCGCGGGAGGCGCCCCGGCTTGGCCCGTGACGATGAACGTCATGTTCGGAACGCTGTTCCACGTGGCACCGGAATCGGCGCTGAGCTGCCAGTTGAAGGTGAACCCGATCGGCCCTGCGCTGGAGACCGTGACCGGGGTGATCGGGATGGCGGGGGCAGTTCCTGGGGCGCCGAGCGTTGCGGCAGAGACTGTTCCGCCGGTGAACGCGGCGAAGAAGTTGTTGTTGAGCGTGTATGCGACGTTGCCGAAGACCACCGAACCGGAGCCCGCGGGTGTGCCGGGAGCAGCGGTGTACGGGCCGTACGCGCGGGGCGCATCGGCCGCATTGCCGACCCGGTTCCAGATCCAGTAGCGGAGACGCAGGAGCGAGGTGCCCGCCGCGTCGAGGGTGATCGTGGAGCCGGTGCTGTTCATCCAGCAGATGTCGAAGCCGGTAATGGAGAGATTGGTGGAAGTGGCGAGATTCGCGGGCACGCCCATGAACTCATTGCCGGTGTTCGCGGGCGCGGTGGTGGCTGCGACGGGTACGTAGAACCAGGTCGTGCTCGGCACGCCTGTCATCTGGTCGTAGACAACAGTGTCCGCAAGGGCCGAACGCAGGGGCAGGCCCAGACTACAGAGGCCGAAGGTGGCAACGGCAAGAAGGGCCGAACACAGTTGCGGCCGCGAGACATTCGTCCTTCGCATGGGTCATCCTCCGTGGGGGTTTGACGACGCATCGCCCGAAGGGGCGGCGAACGCTCAGACCCAAGTCGAACTCGTGACGTTCGAGGTTATCACATTGTGGCCCGGTAAGTTCGTGTCTGCCAGCAAACCATGGGTCTGTGATCCGTGCAACCCATGCTTTATGGTCTTGACACCCCGTTCAGGGATGCCAAGGCGCGGCCTGTACAACCAGAGAGCGAACCTCGGGGCCTGCTGGGGGGAATGAAAAAACCCCCGCCTGAGGAGGCGGGGGCTTTGGGAATGTAGACGACGTTCAGTAGCGGTTGGCTTAGCTGCAGCCGCCGTTGAACCAGTTGGTGAGGAAGTCGAAGATGTTCTGCACGGAGAGGGTGGCGGGGTTGCCGTTGCCACCGGTGTTGGCGTACTTGCTTCCGGCGAACCAGTCACCGAGGAAGTCGAAGATGTCCTGAACGTTCACGCCGTTGACCTTGTTGTAGTTGGCGTAGCAGCAGGGGCTGGAAGAGACGGGGCCCGAGTTGCAGGCAGCTCCGGCGGGGAAGGCGGCGCCGGCGAGGCCGCCGGAGATCAGCGAAGCGGAGCACGCGGCGGAGGAGCCGACCGTCGTGTTGCAGGTCGCACCACGGCAGCAGACGCCAGCAGCGGTGCAGGGGTTGGGAGAGCAGACGCCGCCCGCGGCGAAGGTGTTAGCGCAACCAGCGGCATCGGTGAGGATGCAGGTGGAGGGCGTGCAGCAGGAGCCGACGGTCGTGGCGTCCACGTAGGAGACCTGGAGGCCGAAGTTGCCACCAGCGCCAGCAGCGCCGAACGCGGCGACGCGGATGCGGTAGGTGGTGCCAGCCGTCAGAGCGACGGTGGGGATGTGGGAGGCGAAGGCGCTCTGCGGGCCGGGGCCGGGGGAAGTTGCCCCTGCGGCACAATCACCAGCGACGAAGTCGTCATTGCAGGCGACCTCGGTCAGCGTGTTGCAGTCCGGGCCGGAGAAGACGGAGAGGACCGAGTCGAACGGTGTGCCGCACATGGAGACCTTGTAGTTGGTCGTTGCGGGCGCGGTGAAGTTGAACCACACGGCCTTGTTGAACTGGGCCTGGTAGCAGGTGCTGGTGATGGGCCCGTCGGAGCCGCCGTCGGCGGTCGCGTTGGAGTTGCTGCCGAGATAGACCTGGTTGAGGGTCAGCACGGCGGGGAAGGTGCACTCGTCGTTGATCGGCGAGAGGCAGGGATTGTTGGGAGCGCAGCTGCTGCCCGCACCGACGGCGGTGAGGCCGCTGGGGCAGGGGTCGGTACCGGTCAGCACGCAGAAGCCAGTCGTGCCGCTGCAGCAGGCCTGAGCGGCGCAGTTGAGAGCACAGGTGGTGCCGTTGCCGCCGTAGGTTGAGCCAGCCGCACAGCCGGTCTGGCCGGTGGAGCTGACGGTGCAAGCGCCGGAGGCGGGGTTGCAGCAGGCACCCGCGACGACCGTGCCGTTAACATAGACGCGGATGGCGACACCGGAGTCCACACCGGCCGTACGACCGGAGGACACAAGGAAGCTGCCGGTGCCGTCCTGATCTTCGAGGGCCGGGCTACGGAAGTAACCACCGGTGCCACCAGCTGCCACAAAACCGTTCACGCCGGTCGCGGGGGGGGCGGCGGGCACGTTGCCGGGGGGATTGCCGGGGGCCGCGATCAGAGTGGTGAGGCCGTTGACGACGGTCCAGGTGACGCCACCGTCGGCGCTGGTCTGCCAGTTGAACGTGAAGCCGATCGGACCGGCGGAGGTCACCGTGACGTGCGGGGTAATGGGGATGGCCGGAGCCGTTCCGGGCGAGCCGATTGTGGTCGCGTCCAGTGTGCCGGCGGTGAATGCCAGGAAGTTGCCCGTGGGCAGCGAGATCGGGGCCGCGCCGCCGTTGAACGCAACGCTTCCAGTGCCCGCGGGGGTGATCGGGGTATAAGGGCCGTACGCGCGAGGATTATCGGGTGCCGTAGCCGCAAGGAAGCCGACGCGGTTCCAGACCCAGTAGCGCAGACGAACGAGATTCAGCGCGCCAGTGGCCGCGTCGATCGTGATAGTGGCGCCCGTGGCGTTCACCAAGGTCGAGTCGAAACCGGTGATTTCCAAGCTGGAGGAGGGGGCGAAGATCACGGGCGGACCCATGAAGTTGTTGCCCGAGCCCGTGGCGCCGGTGGTGACCACAGCGCTGGCGCTGAACCAGTTCGTATTGGCCAAGCCAGTCATCTGGTCGTACACAACGCCGTCCGCGAGCGAGCTCGAGGCACACCCAAGACTGGCGAGCAATCCCGCAGCGAGCAACCGCCGCACATTCTGCATTCCCGAACACCTCATGGCGAAACCTCCATCATGTGTCGACGCACTCCTGGATCACCCGGGAGAGTGCCGACTCGGTTTTCCCCGTCCCAAATACGCATCCACCCATCCGCCGAAGACCCGCTACAAATCACTTTCAAGACTCTGCTTTCGACCAAACACAATCATGACTCCGCAATTGCACCTCGGCCAGCATTCCATATGACAGTACAAGGCGCAAGAATGACCAGACTAGCCGGAGAACCGGGGTACGCAAGCCCAATCCAACCGAAAACCGTCAAAACTGCGCTGCGTTCCGATAACTTGGGCAATCGCACGGACGATAATGTGCCAAGACCCGAAGGTCATTGCCCAAGTCCATCCCAACACTGCTGATCCGCGAGTTCTTCTTCGGGTGTTCCCGAATTGTTGATTCCCAACCTCTTTCCGAACCGTGCAAAACTCGGGTTCGCCCTTAGACAGCTCCGGCGAACTGGGCCGCGAGGCAGTCGAAAATATCCTGGACGGTGCCGGCGTCCGAACCGTTGAAATCCCCGAGGGAGCCGTCCGAAAACCACTCGGACAAGAAGTCGGAGATGTCTTGCGTGCTGGTGCTGCCGACACTGTAAAAGTCGTTGCGGCAGCGAAAAACGGCTTTTGCCGTGATCGGCCCCGCGACGGTGAATGAGCAATTGCCCGTGCCGCAGCAGTTGCCGTCCCAGCCGCCGGACCAGCCGTCGAAGATCAAACCGGGCTTGGCTACGGGAATGAAAGTGAGATCGCTCCCGCTTGGAAAGGCCTCGGCGCAGGTTGAGACGCAATCAAAGCCCGGGGGAAGACTTCGCACCACGCCCGAACCGGAGCCGGAGCGTGTGACGGCGATGACCGCGAGCAAGGGTGTGCAGGGGTTGGGAGAGCATGCGCAGCCGGGATTCCACAGACTGGCGCAGGTGGCATGAACGACGAAAGTGCATGCGTTCACTGGCGCGGCAACTGTCGCAATCGTGTGCGGAGTTGCTCGTACCGCGCGCCGACCCACGCGGGCATGTTGGCTTCGGCCACGCTCGCGTCGTTGCGGCGGAAGTCCACCGGGCTCAGCAGCACCTCCACCTTTTCGACGCCCACATCCGCGGCAAGGACAAACAGCTCTTCGCTCGCGGGATCGCCCATCGCCAGACACCCCACCGAGCCCGCACCTCCGTGGATCATGATGTCCCCGCCCAGATCCTCGCGCCCGTCCTCACGGGCATGGGCACGATCGTCCTCGTTGGGATACCCGATGCGGAGGGCGACGTGGTAGAGGGAGTTGGGATTCAGGGATTCGACGGCGTAGATGCCCTCGGGCACCTGATTGTCTCCGCGTTGGAGTTTGGGGCCAGGCCCGCCGCTTGCCGCAAGGATCGGATACTCCAGCACCATCCGCATCGTTCCATCCGGAGCTGGTGCGTAGACCTGCAATCGCTTCTCCTGCTTGAAAGCCGCCAGCACGATCGAGTGCGGCGGATACTCCACGCCGGCGTGCTTGAATCCCGGGATCATTCGTTCACGCGCGGTCAGGCCGTACTCGGCAACTCGAGCGGAAATATCCGCACGCGGCCGCACCAGCTTGATGAAGCGGGCCCGAACCGGAGGCACAAATATCGTGACCAGCACGAGCGCGAGCAGGAGTTCCGCCAGAAGCACCGCCACACGTCGCCGCCGGGTCTTCATGGCCCACCCAATCGGCCGCGGGGTCAGCCCTGGCCCAACATTCGCAGAAGGGTTTCGCGAACGGTCTTGGCGTCCGCCGCGCCGCCGCTGGCCGCGGCGAGTTTCATCGCCTCGCCCACAAGGCGGCCGACGGCCTGGAGTTTTCCGGCGCGAACATCATCCGCGACCTTTGCGTTGGCAGCGATGACCTGGCCGCACCACTTCTCCATGGCCCCGGTGTCCTGCACGATCACCATGCCGCGTTTTGCGGCGATGGTTTCCGGGTCCGCGGCGGGGTTGTGTTCTTCACCGCCGGTACACAGCAGGCCGAAGAGCTCATCCGCGGCGTTGGAGCCGACCTTGCCCTCGTCGCGGAGTTTCACGATTCCCGCGACCTGAAGAGCGCTGATGCCCAGGTCACTGGCCAGCACGGCGTGCTCGGGCGTGCTGCGTTCGTTGGCGCGCTTGGCCCCGGATTGCAGCACGAAGTTGGCCGCAAGCCGCCCGGCTTTCTCGCGTCCCACGCCGCTCGCGGCCGCGGCGTCGGTCGCCTCCTCGTAGAAGTAGCAGACATCGCGCTCGTCGGTGATCGCGACGGCTTCTTTGGCGCTCAATCCAAACTCGCGCATGTACCGTTTGGTGCGATCGAGCGGGAGTTCCGGGAGCGCGCTGCGAACGCGCTCCCGCCACGCGTCATCGACGACGACCGGGAGCAGGTCCGGATCGGGGAAGTACCGGTAGTCGTGGGCCTCTTCCTTTTCACGCTGCAGGAAGGTCTCGTTCTTTGCATCGTCCCAGCCGCGCGTCGTCTTCGCGCCGGAGCGGAGTTCAATGCCGTCTGTCTGCCACCGGCGCGGCTGCTCGCGCTTCTCGTACTCGATCGCCCCCTTCACGGCCTTGAAGGAGTTCAGATTCTTGATCTCCACGATCGGCGTCTTCACCGTGCGCCCGTCGGAGAGTGTCAGCACGCAGTTGATATTCGGCTCGAACCGCATGTGGCCGCGTTGCAGAATGCCCTCGCTCGCGCCAAGAAACCGGCAGACGTTGCGGAGCACGCGGCAGAAGACGACGACCTCGTCCGCGCTGGTGAAATCCGGTTGTGTGACGATCTCCAGCAGCGGAGTGCCGGCGCGGTTGTAGTCCACAATGCTTCCCGGCGGATCGATCGCAACGCCCCCCGGGGCCTCGTGGAGGAGCTTGCCGGCATCCTCTTCCAGATGGGCCCGGATGATCCCGATGCGCTTGCCCGGAAGCGGCTCGCCCGCGCCCGCCCTCGCACCTCCCTCGGCCATCGCGTCGAAGTCGATTTTCCCATCCGCGCCGATCGGCGGGAGCTCCACGCTGCCATCAAAGCAGAGCGGCAACTGGTACTGGCTGATCTGATAGTTTTTCGGCAGGTCCGGGTAAAAGTAGCTTTTGCGATCCCATTTGCTCAGCGATGCGATCTGGCAGCCGAGGGCGAGCCCGACCATGACGCTCTTTTCGACGGCAGCACGGTTCATGACCGGGAGCGCGCCCGGAAGGCCGAGCACCACGGGATCGATCAGTGCGTTCGGCGCGGCCTCGAAGTGCTCCGGATGGGCGACATTCGCGGCGCGGCTGAACATCTTGGTCCGCGTCGAGAGCTCGACGTGGACTTCCAGCCCGACAATCAGGTCTACTTTGACGATCTCCGGCATATGTGCGATGGTATCGAACCGAGAGCCCATAGGGAGCGGTATTGAAAGAGGTCGGAAAGTGGACGGGGCGAGGCGGTTTTCAGTGAACTGGGCCGCACATGCCACCTCATACGAATCCTGTCTGATTCACACGCCCGCGATGAGCGAGTCTCCCAGCGAATCCCATGGATGCTCGCACGATTTCTATTTCGGATTCGTATCCCAACCCGGAACGATCTCTCGTATCTCTCGCGCGATGCGCCGGGAGTCCGGCCATGCCCCGACCTTCCATCCATCGCGTATCGCCGGCGCGATCACCCGCACGCGCGGCCCGACAGGCCCCCACACCCCGGGATCCGTCGGCCCAAACAGCGCAATCGTCGGCACCCCGAGCTGCGCCGCAAGGTGCGTCGGGCCGGTATCGCCGCCGATGAATACGCGGCAGTGGCGGATCGCATCGGCCAGCGTGAGCGCATCGGCGCACGCGCGCGTCGTAACGCGCATGCCACCGTCGATGAGGCCTACGACGCCGTCCGCGCTCGCGCCGGTCTCCAACTCGTTGCGACCGATCAACAGCTCGATCGAGGCAGAGTGCGCGCCCAACAGCGATCGCGCAATCTCCGCCCATACATCATCCGGCACACGCTTCTGGCTTCCTCCCGCGCCCGTGTAAATGATAATCGGACCGGTCACGTGGCATCGCGGTTCCAACTTGCCGTACCGATCGACTCCCGCAAGCGCCCACGCGCGTGCCCGCGCGCCTGCGCCTTCCGCCGTGTCGGGCGGGCCGATGAACAATCGCGCCGCACCCGGAAACATCTGCGCCGCGGCCTCGTGCCACGGCGCGCCTCCCGCCCGGTCGGCCGCCAGAAACGTGATCAAGGTTGCCACGCCTTCGACCACGTCCTCGGCTCGCACCGCCTCCGCGCCCCGCCACAATCGCGTGAAACGCTCCTGCTCCGCGTCCACCCCATGCACACGCCCGGTATCGTCGCCAAGCGACCGTCCAACCTCCTGTTCGCACAGACGCGCATGTTCGCCCGATGCCACCACCGTCACTCGCGCCCCCTGTCGTGCCAGCGCCCGCACCAGCGGCCAGATCATCACATGATCTCCCAGTGCGCCGGCGTGGAAGATCCACACGTTGTCGCCCAGTGGGGAACTCAACTGGTCCGCCCTTTCCGCCGCACTTTGCTCGCGCGAGCGGGCTCCCCATGTGCCAGCATGGCCACCGCCTTGCGCTGAATCGCCGCGATACGAGTCGGCGTGGTACCCGCGGCCGCGGCGGCGTCTTCCAGCGTGCGGGGCGGACCGCCGTCCAGACCAAATCGCATCTCCAGCACGCGGCGGTCGGGTTCGGTCAGCGCGAGCACACGCTCACGCACGCCCGGGCCGTCGATCGGCAACTCCAGCCATTCCTGCCACGGGTGTACACGTCGCGTCCAGTCCGCCAGCTTCAAACCGTCAAGGTCCACGCGCGCCGTTGCACGCCCAGCGGGCCCCAACCCTTCCCCCGCGCGCCGAAGCCACAGCGATACGGTTCGCGTCAGCGCGATCCCCACAGGCGCGGCCAATCGTCCGCCCTTGAACGGATCGAACCGGTCCGTCGCATCGATCAGCGATTCAAGTCCCAGTTCGCAGAGCTCCTTGAGCGCGGGCGCGGGGATCGTCGCGGCCGCACGCCCGGTCTGATTCTCGATCGCGCGGACCAGCAGCGGCACCTGCGCTCGCACCATCTCCGCCTTCAGCCGTGACGCCCAGATCAGCCACGTCTCGATCTGGTCGATCCCGGGTTCGGCCCCCTTGCCCTTTCGCATCCGCGCCCCATGACGGGCCAGCCCTTTCATACCCGCGTGGGCACGCCAGATGAGGTACCACTGGGCCCCGGCGCGGGCTCGCTCGAACGGCGCGGCCTCCGGCTCGATCGTTGCCGCTACCCGAAGCAGTTCGCCGACGCTCGTCGCGCCACGCCCGCCCAGACCCGCTCGCGCCGCCGCAGGACCCAGAATCACATCCGCGGCGTCCTTCCGCTCGAACATCGGACCTACCGGCCCGCGCAGATCCAGCCCGCGCAGGCGATCGGCGCGGCGCGCTCCGACAACGCGATACGCCGTGGTGCGGCCCTTGCGCAGCCGGGCCGCCGCGCCGCTGAGGTTGCCGCCGCGCTTGGCCGTGCGCTCCACCCACGCGCGCCCGTCGGCGTCCAGCACGCCGGGTTCATCGAATATGGGGCGCTCGGCACGATCGTTGTGCGCGCGCAGCAGCTTGCGGATTCCCTCGACGCTTCGCCCCTCGCGTGCCGCAAGCCGCTGGGCGCATTTATGCAGCGACCAGCCGAGCCGCGCTCGGTAGCGCACCGCTCGCCGGATGATCCGTGCGCGAGCGCGAGCGTCGAGCCGCGCAAAACCGCCAGCTTCCTCCACGCGCACGGTGTGCACACGCTCGAACGCGAGCGCGCACGCCTCCGAGTACACCACCTTCTCCCGCCCGCGCCCCAGCGTGATGCGTCGGGAGATGAGCCCGAGGCGTCGGTACCGCTCCAGGGTTTTGCGGCTGACTTTCCAGCGAGCGCATAGTTCTGCGACACTCAACCAGACATCGTTGATAAGACCAGCGGCTCGTCCGCCAGCAGATCGTTCGTTGTTCGAACGTTTGCCCGAAGCACCGCGCAGGTCCGCCTCGCTGATCTTCCCCGCCGCGCTCAAGCGATCGATGAGCGCGGGCAGGTCCCCGAGCAGCGCCTCTCGCACCACCACGCCTCCATCGCCGCCTCCCGGCTCCATGCGCAGCCCCGTGATGCGAAAGACAACCCACTCTTCGGGATAGGCCGCCGGCGCGTCGGGCTTGCCCGACTCATCGAGTAACTGCAAGGTGAGTTCCTCGGCCCGCGTGAGCTGGCGGCGGGCCGCATCCGCCGACTCAAACCGCAGTTGGCGGGCGAGCTCCTGCAGAACGTGGGTGCGAAGTGTGGGGAGGCGGGGCATGCTCAGGGAACATAGCACATAGCACATGGCCACATGGCACATCAAGGCCAGAACAACTCTCTTCCGAATGTGCTATGTAGTCATGTGCTATGTGCTATGTCGCACTGGCCCACACCACTCCCCCACTCCCGCACAGCCCCATCTCCCCGGCCCACGCGATGAACTTCTCCACCGCTTCGCGCTCCGGCTCGCCGATGGCGTACTTCAGAAGCGAGCCAACGTACGTGGCCGCAAGGTCGCGCGGCCAGCCGCGCTCCTCGGCGTGCTGGCCCACCACCCAGTCCATGCGGGTGGCGTTGTGCAGGCGTGAACGCTCCAGCATCTTGGCCGCGGTTCGCACCTTGAGCGAATCCTGCTCGCCGGCGCGGCACATCCAGACGGCGTAGACGAAGGGAAGACCCGTGAGTTCCTTCCACGCCGCGCCGAGGTCCATCTGGTGCGGATACTCCGCATGCGAGGGCGCATCGGTCACGACCTTGTCGCCAATGAGCAGCAACGCTTCCGGCGTTCCCCCACCTTGATGCCTCGATGCCTCGATGCCTCGATGCCTTTCTTCGCTCAAAACCTCGATCGTCACGCGCGTGCCGAACTTCTTCCACATCAGCACCTGCAACAACACCACGGATGTGTGGCTCTCCGTATCCACCGCGACGCGGGTGATCTGCTCGATCGGCACGCGCGAGAAGACCCGCACCGTCAGCGTCGCACCCTCACACCCGATCATTCCGACTGGCAACAGGACAACGCCCGGTTCGGCTCCCTCCGAATGTGCCATGTGGCCATGTGCCATGTGCCCTTGTGTTCCCCCCGCCGCATCGATCACACTCGCCAGCGCCACATCCACCTCACCCCGGCGCAGCATGCCGATCAACCCGCTCGGCGCGCTCGCCACCAGCTCGCAATCGCGCCATGTCCCCAGCCCCTCGATCAGCGGGAGGGTGTTCAGGTACTTCACGCAGCCGATGCGGACTTTCTCCATGTTCAACAATACGCGGTTGCGCTCCGGTCCACGTCGAATCACATTCGGATCAGCGGCGACCAATCCGGCAGAACGGCAGCCATCATGCCGCCCCAGAATGCGCCCAAACCAAGGGATCCAATGATGACCATCACCACGAGCAATGTGTAGGCAGTCGCCGTGCCGCCGCGGCCCAAGCCCATGCGCCGGCGTTCGGCTTCCCAGCGTTGATTGAAGCTCACCGTGCAGTAGATTCCGATCGCGAGGCCAGCGATGATTGCAAAGGCGATAGTGGTGACCGCGACAAAGCTGATGGCAGTGCGGCCGGTGAAGCGAGACTCCGCCGCTTGAACCATCCATGGAAGCAGTACGACCCCCGGGGCGATCATCCACGGCAGGTGGAGGCGACAATGGGCGCGAAGCCACGCCTGCCTCCACGCAGATCGGAACGCTCGCGTCGCCGTGAAGGCAGCCAACCATCCTGCGCCGATCGAACCGATCGCGGCGGCCGCGATACTCGCGAAGCCCGCGAACCACAGCTCCACCCTCCCTGTGGTAGCCAGTAATGCCAGCGAAGAGAAGAGGGCGATTCCGGTTCCGCATGCCAACTGAACTCTCGCGAGTCGGCGCGATGCCGCGCGCGCGCCCTGTCTCGCCTCGAACTGCGCGATATCGATGGCGTTGACATACCGCCCGCATTCGGGGCATATCCAGCCCGTCGCGGCGCCAAGGTCGTACTCACACGTCGGGCAAGCGAAGCCAATTGGAAGCGGTTCATCCGTCATCAAGTGTCCTTTGCCGCGCTGCTGAGCACGCAGAGTATCCCACATTCGCTTGCATGCCGCTCCCCCCCTTTACTTGCGGGCTTGGCACCTCCTCACGCCCAACTCCCATCCCTCACCCCCGTCATCTGCGGCCCAACCGCCGGTGGCAAGTCCGACCTCGCCGTGGAACTCGCCCTCACGCTGCGCGAGAAGCACGGTATTCCCGCAGAAATCGTCACGGCTGATGCGTTTCAGGTGTACACAGGTCTGGACATCGGCACCGCCAAGCCCACGCCTGCCGAGCGCCGCGGCGTGCCGCACCACCTGATCGATATCGTGGGTAGCCCGGTTCTCCGAACCGGGTCTGAGTTCACCGCCCGACCCGGTTCGGAGAGCCGGGCTACCCAACCCTTCACGCTCGACGACTGGCTCACGCTCGGCAATCGCACCATTGCCGATCTCCGCGCGCGCGGCATCCTCCCCATCGTCGTCGGCGGCACACATCTGTACATCAAGGCCCTGCTCGATGGGCTCTTCGATGGCCCCGAGCCGGACCACGCGCTGCGGGCGGAACTTGCCGCCATGGACCCCTCGGCGCGCCGCGCCGAGCTGGAGCGCGTCGATCCCGCCGCTGCGGACCGCATCCATCTCAACGACATCCGGCGCACCGTTCGCGCGCTCGAGGTCTTCCGCCTGAGCGGCAAACCCATAAGTGCACATCAGACCCAGTGGGACCGGGAGGAAGGCAGGGGGCCGTGTGCAGTGGGCAGGGGAGCCGAATCCGCGCCTTTCCCACTCCCCACTGCCCACTGCCCACTCCCTTTCCTCCTCACCATTCTCGATTGGCAGACCGAGCCGCTCAACTCGCGCATCAACACGCGGGTAAAACAGATGATGGCCAATGGGCTGCTTGAAGAGGTTCGCTCGCTGGTGCGCTCGAACGGTTTCACGCCGCAGTCCGCCGAGGCGCTTGGCTACAAACAACTCATGCCCATTGTGCGCGGCGCGATCGAAGCCAACATCTGGCCCCCACCCGCCGCGGCCATCGAAGAAGCCGTTGAGCGCATCAAAATCGACACCCGGCGTTTCGCCAAGAACCAGCGCACCTGGCTCCGACGGCTCTCCATCACCCCCGGCTCCATTCGCCTTTCCGCTCCCCCCACTCCCGAATCACCCCGGGAGAGTTGGGTGCCTCGGATCTTGGCCGCCCTCAAGCTGCCATCCTGACCGCCAAAAGACCGATCATAATACGATCAAATGCCACAATCCGTCGTTTGAATGGATTGTGTTTGGGTCATTCGCTACTCTGATCGTGGCATACTTCTTGACATCACCTCTCTCTGTCCTCTATCCCTTCTCCCGTCCGACCGATGCCGGGCCCGAGAACCAGCCGATGACGGGCTTGCCAAGCAGTTCTTTAGAACATTCATGCCAAAGACCCCCACCAAACCCCGCCCCCCTGCAAAGCCCAAGGCCGCCAAGGCCCCCAAAGCCGCGGCTGGTTCCCCAAAGGTCGATTCTGGGCGGGGAATCCCTCCATCCGCCCCTCGAGCGTCGGCCGCGGGCAAGCAGTTGGTGATCGTTGAGTCTCCTTCCAAAGCCAAGACCATCAATAAGTACCTCGGCGGCGAGTTCGTCGTCATGGCCTCTGTCGGGCATGTCCGCGATCTGCCGAGCAAGAACCCGAAGGGTGTGAAGTCGCCTGTTCCGGGGGTGGACCTCGAGCACAACTTCAAGCAGACCTACCAGATCCTCGAGGGCAAAGAGAAGACGATCAACGAACTCAAGCGAGCGGCCAAGCAGGCCAGCCAGATCTGGTTCGCAACGGACTTGGATCGCGAGGGCGAGGCCATCGCGTGGCACCTCGCCGACGAACTGGGCATTGATCCGGCGCAGGCGAAGCGCGTGATGTTCGCTGCGATCACCAAGGACGAGATCAAGCGGGCCTTCGCCAACCCGCACCCGATCGATATGGACCGCGTGTACGCCCAGCAGGCGCGGCGCGTCGTCGATCGCATTGTGGGGTACCAGGTCTCGCCGCTGCTCTGGAAGAAAGTCGCCCGCGGTTTGAGCGCAGGTCGCGTGCAGTCCGTAGCGGTGCGCCTTGTGGTGGAGCGTGAGCGGGCGATTCGCTCGTTCATCCCCGATGAGTATTGGAACATCAACGCGAACTTCGCGCTGACCGAGGCCGAGCGCACCAAGCTGGCCGCGGCGTGGCCCGCGTTCATGGCCGAGAAGGATGAGAAGGGCAACGCGCCCTCCGGCAAGGCCCAGCTCCAATGGCTGGCCGACAACAAGGCGATCCAGGCGGAACTTGTTGAGATCGCGGGCACGAAGTTCGAAATCGGCACTACCGGCGGCGCGGCCGGCGATCTCACGGGCAAAGTCCGCGACGCGGCCACCCTCGCCGGGCTCAAGAACATCAGCATCGACTCCAAGGAAGACGAGCGGGGCAAGGGCCCGGCCAAGTTCCGGCGCACAGTGCGAGGCACGGTGGATGCGGCCGCGAAGTACGCGGTTTCCTCTATCGAGACCAAGCGAACAAGCGTCCGCCCCGCGCCGCCGTTCATCACATCCACTTTGCAGCAGGCCGCGTCCACGCGATTGGGCTTTGGGGCCAGGCGCACGATGCAGGCCGCACAGGCGCTGTACGAGGGTGTGGACATCCCCGGCGAGGGCCCGACGGGCCTGATCACCTACATGCGTACGGACAGCACGCACGTCTCCGGCCAGGCGCTGGAGATGGCCCGCGAGTACATCGGCCGCACGTTCGGCGCGAAGTACCTCCCCGAGAAGCCCAACTTCTTCACGTCGTCCAACAAAGATGCGCAGGAAGCCCACGAGGCGATCCGCCCGACGTCGCTGGAGTTCCCGCCCAATCGCGTGCGCAACGCGCTCAAGCCCGACCATTTCCGGCTCTACCAGATCATCTGGGAGCGTTTCGTCGCCTGCCAGATGACGCCAGCGCAGTGGGACTCCACCACCGTGCTCATCTCCGGCGGCACCACGCCCGCCAAGCCCTGCACGTTCAAGGCGACCGGTCGCACGCTGGTCTTCGACGGCTTCTACAAGGCCTCGGGCCTGCCGCCGGCGGATGTCGCAATGCTCCCCGCGCTCGCCGAGAAGCAGCCGATGCACGTCTTCTCGATTGACGCGGCACAGAAGTTCACCAGCCCACCCTCACGATTCTCCGAGGCCTCGCTCATCAAGGATCTCGAGTCCGAGGGCATCGGCCGCCCGTCCACGTACGCCTCGATCATCCAGGTGATCCAGGATCGCAAGTACGTCGAGCAGATCGAGCGGCGCATGTACGCCACCGATCTGGGCGAGGTCGTCACCGACAAACTCATCGAGGGCTTCCCGAACATCATGGATGTCGGCTACACCCGCGACATGGAACTCCAGCTCGACAAGATTGAGGAAGACCATCTCGACTGGGTGGACATGCTCAAGCGCTTCTACGGCCCGTTCACCAAGGCTCTGGAACTCGCCCACGAAACCATGACGCACGCGAAGGCCGAGACGACTCCTGCCCCGAAGGAGTATCGCTGCCCGCAGTGCCAGTCCGACCTTGTCTATCGCTTCGGCAAGAACGGCAAGTTCCTTTCCTGTTCGGACTATCCAACCTGCACCTACGCCTGCCCGGTTGATCGCGAAGGGCGGCCGCGCCCCGCGGAGCATGTGAACGTCGCCTGCCACAAGTGCGGCGGGCCGATGATCAAGCGCAACGGGCGATTCGGGCCGTTCCTCGGATGCGCCAAGTTCAACAATGACGAGAAGGATCCCGCCGGCAAGTGCGACGGCATCCTGAACATCAATGACAAGGGCTTCATCACCGCCCCCAGTCAGCCCCCACTGCTAACGGATATTCCCTGCACCAAGTGCCAGTCGCCTATGAATCTGCGCGACGGCATTCGCGGGCCGTGGCTGGGCTGCTCCAAGTTTCCCAAGTGTCGCGGGCGCGGCAAATGGTCCGATGTGCCCGAGCCGGCGCAGAAGAAGCTCGAGGCCGATCTGGCCGCGCATGCAAAGCTACACCCGATTCCAATAATTAAGACGCTCGATGGCAAGCCACTAACGGACAGCAAGGGCAAGCCGCTTCCCGATGCACCGAAGATCGAATCTCTCGGCCAGGGCGAGGCATATCAAGGCAGCAGTGCTCAGGGGCGCGAGCAGGAAGATGAAACCCGCGAGGATGTTGAAGCTGCGGCCTGAGGCGGCCACACCGCGGCGTCGAGTCGCAGCAGCGATGCAGCCCGCACAGGCCGCATTCCCCATCCAGTTTCACCCAGTGTGCGTATCAGCGCGTTAAAACCGCCCTCTTCTGTCGGATTTCATGGTCGTAAGCAGCCGAAGTGTGCAGACTTGCGTACTTCCATGATCGAAACCACTGCACGTCAACTCTTTGCAGTCGCCATCGCCGGGGCCCTCCTGGCCGGGGCCGCCGCAGCCCAGCCACTGGGCAGCGCGATTGCGCCAACGCTCAACAATCCGAACCGGTACGCGGTAACGGGCGCGGGTGCCGCGGGGCGATTCTTCCGGCTGGCCGCCACGCGCCGTGTGGACATGTGCATCGTCGGCGATTCCAACACGCGCGCAAATATCTGCGGGCACGAAACAGGAATGGGCGTGGCGTTCGGCGGCCGGTTCGGCACGTACGCCACTGCTGTGGAGCCGGGTGTCGGGGTGGGCTGGTGGAGCGCATCGATCGCATCGACCAGCTCGACGATGTTCCCGCCGTTTGATTCCGAGGGCGCTCCGCTGCATGTGCAGCTTCGTACCTTCGAGGATGGCGGCTTTCCTGCGAGCTACGCACACCTGCCCTACGACACGACTGTGCCGTCGAGCTACAACTCGGGTCTGACGATCATGGCCGACAGCTTGATCGACATCGCGGGTCCGCTGCGCTATCACGCCACGCAGTGGATCTATGGTCCCTCCTCGCCGGGGTACACCAATCCCACGTGCCGTCCCGCCTTTCCCGGGAACCCGTTTTTGAACTATGTGGCGAGTCCAACGGTGACCAGCGCGGGAGCTTCGCAGGCACTCGGTGATTTTACGATGGATGTTCCGGCCGGGCCGCGCACGCCCGATGGCCTCCTCTTCTGCCTCGCCAATGTTGCCGACGACCGCGACGCGCAGGGGCCGGTGTGCGTGACGTGGCAGCGCGTCGAGAACACGCAGCATCCCCGGGGCATTTCCTATTCGCCACTCTGGGGGTTTGGGGGCCTCTCGGCTTACCACGCATGTTTCGCGATGCAGAGCGCTCTCTCGCCGATGATCGAGTGGATGCGTCAGGCCACACAGTTGCAGAACGATGTGCCCGTGCTCATGGTGCAGATTCTGCACGGGGGCAACGACATCAACTCCCACATGGCCTCCGTGGGCCCCATCGGGGGCTTGGAGTCCTCCACGCCCGAGGGGCAGGAGGACAACACCCGCGGCATCATCCTCTCGGTGCGCAACGCGTGGGTGGTCTCCGGGCGTGATCCCGCGAATCTCTTTTTCCTGCTCGGCCCGTACCACCCCGTGCCCTACACCGATTCGCCGCAGACCGGCTATGAACAGGGCTGGCGGAATATCGTCGCGGGCGATCCGCAAGTGACGATGATCGCCGGCACCATGCTCACCACGGCCGACGAGCTGAGCGAGTCCGGGCTTCTCTCCGGTGGTACGGACATCTCGCACCTGGCCGTACCGGGGTTCATGGCGTGGGGGCGAACGACGATCAGCGCGCTGAGCCGCGCCATTTGTCCGGGAGACTTTGACGAGAACGGCACGCTTTCGACCAACGACATCTTCGCGTATCTGGAGGCTTGGTTCGCACGCGATATGCGCGCCGACTTCAACTACTCGCGCACGCTGGAAGTGCAGGACATCTTTGATTTTCTGGGAGCATGGTTCGGCGGGTGCTGAAGCGAATCGCACCGATCAATGAGCGTTCTTGGCTCAATGAACAGGTCGCATGCTTCGTATACGACATCCCGCCTCTTTGGCGATCGCTACTCCTCCTCCAGCGTCTTCTTCCGCCGCAGCACGTGGTGATAGTGCTGCGCGAACCTGTGCGCCTCGTCGCGGATCGCCTGCACCAGCCGCAGCCCGAAGTTCTCCCGCCCAAGCCGGATCGGCTCGCTCCGCTCCTGCACGTAGATCAACTCTTCCTTCTTCGCCAGCGAGATCACCATCGGCGGCTTCATGTTCATCTGCGCAAACGCCTCCTGCGCGGCGTGAAGCTGTCCCAAACCGCCGTCGATCACGATCACATCCGGATACAGCTCCTGCCCCTCGCCCGCCTCGCGGTAGCGCCGGCTCACCACTTCGCGGATGCTCGCGTAGTCGTCGTTGATTCCCGCCCCACTGTCTCGAACGCCCTCGCTTCCCTTGATCTTGTACCGCCGATACTCGTTCCGCAGCGGCCGCCCATCCACGAAGCAGACCTTGCTCCCCACCGTTTCGCCCCCTTGCAGGTGCGCGATGTCGATCGCTTCGATGCATCGGATCGGCGCATCCATCCCCAGCGTGCGCTGCAAGCTCTCGAGCGATTTCCTGGGATCGACCAGCGCCATCTCCGCTTCGGGCTGCCAGCCGTCGCGGGTGCCGCCCTTGGCCCGCTCTTCAAGCTTCTCTATGGCCTTGATCTGGTCGCGCAGTGTGGCGGCCTTCTCGTACTCGTGTACCGCCGCGGCCTGTTCCATCTCGCCGCGCAGCTCCCGCAGCATCACGCTCCGCTTGCTCTCGATGAAGCGCACGAAGCGCTGGATGTCCAGGAAGTAGTCCTGCTTGCTCACCTTGGCCCCGCACGGGGCCGTGCAGAGATTGATGTTGTAGAGAATGCAGGGCCGGAAGAACCGGTTCTTCGGATCGCCATCCACGATGTCCAGCGAGCACGTGCGGAACTTGAAGACCCGCTGCAGCAGGGCCACCGCCTCGCGCAGCGCCCCCGGCGATGTGAAGGGCCCGAGCACCTTGGCCCCCCTCACCTCCGGGCTCGTCAGATCGCGCGTTACGATCACGCGGGGAAAATCCTCGCGCGTCGTGATGGCCAGATACGGAAACGTCTTTCCATCCGTCATCAGCACGTTGAACTTCGGTCCGATGTCCTTGATCAGCCGCGCCTCGGCCAGCAGCGCTTCCCACTCGCTCTCCGCTGTGAGATGATCAAAGTCGTGGATCAGGTCGAGCATCTGGTGCTTGCGGGCCCCCAGATCCGCGCTGGGCACGAAGTAGCTGCTCACCCGATCCGGCAGCCGCCCCGCCTTGCCGACATACAGAACCACGCCCTTGTGGTCCTTCATCAGGTACACACCCGGGGCATCGGGCAGACCGCGGGCTTTGCGCAGCAGGCGCGACAGACGCACCTCGCGCTCCTCGCTCCCCCAGGAAGGAAGTGTGTCGAGCGCGGGCATTGGCACGTTGTTTGTCAACAGCTGATCGGGATCTTCGGGCACAGAGGATTGTACGGGCCATCGTGGCCGCCGCACGTGGCGCGAATGGCTCGAGCACTATCCGCCAATCAGTCCCATCACACCCGCGGCCGGGCCGGGCCGTGGCAGTGCCCGCTGCCGCTCGGTGAGCATGTCGAGCATGCAGACCGCGAGGTCACGAATCTCCTGGTCGCGATCCTGCGTCGCGACCTCGGCCATGCCCACGGCCGCACCCGTGTCGCTCGGGTCCGAGGCCATGGCGATCAGCGCTCGTCTGCGGACTCCATCGTTGGTGTCGGCCAGCCCGTGCCGAAAGGCGCGGCGCGCCTCGGGGCCGGTATCTCCAAGAACGCGCAGGGCGTCGATGGCTCGTTTGCGGACGACCGGGCTTCGATCATCGCAGGCCAATCGCGCCAGTTTCGTGCGAACGGCGACTTGTGCCGCGGCCCGGCGCGAAAAGAGCATGGCTCCATCAGCCCGGACGGCCGGGTCCGCGTCGCGCAGCATCGCCGCGCCTCTCGCTTCGCCCGTCTCCTCCGGCACGCGGGTCAGCAGCATGGAAGCACGCCGGCGCGGCGTGGGCTCAAATGATCCTTCCAGAATCTTGTTGCAGACCTGCGCCAACTCACGGCGCTCCCACGCCCGCATCGTGCCCGATTCGGCGCGGGTCCGAAGTTCGACTCCGGGCGAGTCGCCCCATTTGGGAGCCCATGTGAGCGACTCGATGAGGAGATAGGTCGGCAGTGCATGGGCCAGTCCGTTCTGTGCAGCGTCCGAAACAGGGAACCCCAAGCCCCCCAGGAGCATCGCCGCCACGCCGGCGCCCGCGAGGCCGCGACGCCGACGGCGCTCACGCACGTCCGCGGCAAGAGCGAACGCCCGCCCGCATTCCGGGCAGCGATCTTCCTCCAGACCCGCGGTCGGGTACCCGCAGCACGGGCAGAGTCCGCCGCTTGCGCCGGCCTCGGGCGCGGCCGCCCGGAGTCGTTCAGCGCTCAACAAGACCGCGCCAGCCACACCCGCCGCGCCCAACAGGGCAAGCAGCACCGAGACAGCCCAGATGGCAAGAACGGAAGGGGACATAGCCACTCCTTCCGAATAGACGCCAAGCAATTGCAAACCGGGCGTGTTCCGTGTCACACTCGCAAGAGGGCAGAACTGGATCGTGCCGCACAGGAGTGAGTGATTGCGGCTTGCTCGGCCTTCTACTCCCGATCCGGCATCATCTGGGCCGCGCCCATCACCAGCGCGGCGGCCAGCAGCACGCCGCCGATGATTTTGAGGATCTGGTCGCCGCGATCCACGCCGATCGTGAGCACGATGAATGCCGCGGGCACAAGCAGGACGATGAGCGTCCAGACCCAGCGGCGCGAGCGCGATACCTGCGTCAGGCGCTGCACGGCCGGATCCGATCCGAGGTCCACCTGGTCCCAGTCGATGCTCGCCGATCCGACGCGGATGTCTTCCAGAGCAAGCTTGGCCGCGGCCACCTCATGCTCCAGCACAACCACTTTCACGCTGTTGATGCCGGTGAGGGAGATGCCCCACGCCGCGCTCGTGGCTCCGTCAAAGACCCGGGCGTCGATCCCGCGATCGCGCAGCGCGGCGGCGATGGTCTCTGCCTCGAACGCGGTGCGTGTTTCGGCCACCACCGTCGTGTGTTCGTTCTCCGCGCTCATGCACAAGGGTAGCGCCGCGCACCCGCGTGCCCGTGCCCGCGTCATCCTTCTCCCACTTGCGGCGACTCAAACCCGCGCCGTCAAAACGGACATCCGGCGAACCACAGTGCCAGGAAATCGAAAAGGTCCTGCACCGAGATCGCTCCATTGCGATCGACATCCACGCCGGGGTCCCTGGCGAACCACGCGCTCAGATAGTCAAAGATGTCCTGCACGCCGATTGAGCCGTCCCGGTTGAAGTCCGCATCGCAAGCCACCAGCAGCAACGGGCGAGGCCGCCCCACCGCGTCCACGCCCCACGCAGCGATTCTGCCCAGGTCATCGATCCCGCGCGCGGTGACCAAGAACCACGCCGGCTGGCGCGGTACTAACCCGTTCAGATCCATCATTCCTGTTCCCAAGTCTACAAACGCCCGTCCGTTGGACTGCCCGACCACACGCCGCGCGTTGTTCACGCCGTACGCGTAGCTCCACGCTCCGGCCCCGGGAACGCTCGTCGGCAGCACGCCCATGTTCACACGCGACATCACTATCCCATTCACGTCCAACATGAACTGTGTCGCCCGGTTCGTCGGCAGCGTTCCGCCCGCGTCCGACCAGCCCACGGCCAGATTCGTGTCGTTGATCGCGTACGCCGCGCTGGTGCTCCCCCCAAGCGTGCCCAAGTCGATCTTGTTTCCCTGGAACCATATTGCGGCACGCGTGCCCTGGTCGCCCGGGCCGGCGCTCACGCCCACCACTTGCCCGCGCGTGTTGATCGCGTATGCCTGGCTTGAACTTGCGCCAAAGAGTGTGCCCAGATCCGTCGAACCACTCGCGCCCGAAGGCAGGACGCACGCGTGATCCTCGCGCAGCCCGAATGAGTCTGTCACGGCCAGAAAGCCCACGATGTCCCCCGCCTGATTCACGCCACGCGGGGTGAAGTCGCCCAACTGCGTTACCACGCCCTGGTCCCACCGAAAGGCATGCACGCTCGGCTCCCCCAGCGAATATGAAACGCCAACAACGCGCCCGAGCCCGTCCACGCCGAATGCCGCGGACTGCGTGTCTGTGCCGATCGGCGCGATCGGTGTCAGCACGCTCCCATTCCACACGAACGCCACATGGTGCGAATCGCCGCGCGTCGCGAATCCCGCGATCAGCGGCCCCGCCCCCGCGATGTCGAACGACTCCGTGTCCCCCAACCCCCCAAGCGAGCCGAGGTCACGCACGTGGAAGGTCTGTGCCCGAAGCGGCCCGGCCATCAGCGCCAGAACTCCCGTCATTGTTGCCAGTGCTTTTATTCGCAGGTCCATGGTGCGCTCCTCGAATCGCTCTTTGCCGTGTCAGTGCTCAGTGCGCACGCCGGTGCGTCAATCGCGATGGTGCTCAAAGTTCCCCGGCGGTGTGGTATGGCACGCCGAGCAGGAGGGCGTCGGTGTTCCCCCTGTCGCCAGTGGCCCGCCGATCGGGCCCGCATGTCCCTGCACACGCATCGCCTGCAAGTTATCCACCGTAGTGGTCGTCGGCGTCACCGCGTGCGGCGAGCTGTGGCACGTCACGCACTTCACACCACCATGGCCCGTGGCGTTCTTGAACAAGACCCCCGCCGGCTCGAAGTCGAACTCCGGCTTGCGTGCCTGGTGGCACGTCGCGCAGCGCGGCTCATCCAGCCACGGACGACGTATCGGGCTCCCCACATCCGCCATCTGCCCGTGGCACGAGTAGCAGTTCATCCCATGTGCCGAGTGAACGTCCCGTTGGCATTGTGTTCGCACGCCGGGATGGCAGGCATAGCAGTTCACCGCCAGATTGGCTGCTGCCATGCGCGGCCCGTGCGCCATGTGCATCGCGCTGGACATCGTGGAAACTCCCGCCTGCCCCGGGGCACCCAGCGCGGGATCGGCGTGGCATTGCGAACAGTTCACCGGCGTGTGCGTCGCCAGTTGCGTGTTGTGGAGCCGATCGTGCGCGTGCAGGATGTTTATCCCAACGCTCTCTGTCGCGCTCGTGTGGCAGATATTGCACGAAATCTCCCAGCTCACCGGAACCACGAACTGCGTCTTGGCCAGCACGCCCCCGCTCTGCTCCACCTGCACAGTGGCCAGTGAATATGGATTCTCGCGCCCGTCGTCGCCCACCGGGGTGAGGGGCACGCCCGTCGCCTCCCAGTCGTTGGCCGTTGGCGAACGCGAGACCATGTTTCCCTTGAGCCCGAATCCCGCCAGTCCCACATCCGGCGGAAATGCCGTGCCAAACAACTGCTGCGAGTACGTCCAGAAGTTTGTCTTGTCGCTGGAGTGCGTGTTGCCTGGGATCCAGTACCGTAAGTTCAAGCCGCCGGTCACGATCTGTGGTTCAACGCCCTTGCGAATCACCTGCGCTCGCACGCTGTTGAATGGCGGCAGGATCATCATCTCACTGAAGTCCTGGTTCATGCAGTGCATGCCCAGTTCGTTGTACCCGAAGACTGCGTACGTGGTCGCCGGCTGGTCCGTCACCCACCCCCCGAGAAACACCAACATCGCTGTGCCAAGGACAATCGCGCCGAACGTCCCGGCCACGATGCGGCTTGACCACCCGCCAGTTCTTCGACGGGATGTGCCCGAGTCGTGATTCGTGAACATGATGCGGCCTCCTGGCCCCCTCCTATACCACACCATGTTGTCTGCAATCGATATGCCACGTATCCCGAGCCCAGAAAAAGCCAAGCTAGTGGGGTTTCTTGTGTGTGAGGAGGTAGTTGCCGGCCTCGGCTGTGCAAGTGGGACCATGCTTGGCCCAAAGAGGCCAAGGGTTTGGCCGCGGTCTGACTCCCGACCTCCGCATCTGCCGATAATGCATTCCCCCCGCTGCGGGGCAGGAAACCGATGACCAACGAATCACAGAACCGCGCCGATTCCAATCCCGACCCGGTGGTCGAAGCACCCAGGTCGCGCTTCATCCTGGATGAAGGGCCACCCGACAAACCCGCTACGCCCGGGGGGGGGCGCTGGGGCAAGGCAACGCGCAACGTGGAGGAAGGGGAGTTTCTGGAAGGGCCGCGCACGAGGCGGTTCGAGTTCTTCCGCGTCGTACGCATTGCACTGGAGTTCATCAGGGGATTTCGCGCGTTGCACTTTGTGGGGCCGTGCGTGACGGTCTTCGGCTCGGCCCGATTCAAGGAAGACCATCGGTACTACCACCTCGCGCGCGAGGTCTCGGGGCGCGTGAGCAAGCTCGGTTTCACGATCATGACCGGGGGCGGGCCTGGAATCATGGAGGCCGCCAATCGCGGGGCTCGCGAAGCCGGGGGCCCATCCATCGGGTGCAACATCGAGCTCCCCATGGAGCAGGAGCCCAATCCGTGGGTGGACAAGTTCGTGGAGTTCCGCTACTTCTTCGTACGCAAGGTGATGCTCGTCAAATATTCGTATGCCTTCATCGTGATGCCCGGCGGCTTCGGCACGCTCGATGAAGTCTTCGAGACCATCACGCTGATCCAGACCGGCAAGATCAAGGACTTTCCCATCATCCTGATGGGCGTGGACTATTGGTCTCCGATGATCGAGTTCATTCGCGATCGCATGCTCACGGAGAAGACCATCAGCCCGGACGATCTGAACCTGCTGGTACTAACCGATTCGCCGGAGGAGGCGGTGGACCGGATCGCGGACGCGATGCAGCGCCAGTTCGGATTCAGTTGGAGCAAGGTCAAGCGACCGGGGCGGAGCGCGCTGCTCATGGAGCCCGGCACGAAAGCGTGATTGCAGGCCATTCGATGTTCGTCAAATGTTCGTATCTTATGTCGGAAGCACGACCAAGACGGTTGTCCCGCGACCAAGCGTGGATTGAACCGTCATCCACCCCCCTACTGTGTGGATAAGGCGGCGGGCGATGACCATGCCCAGACCTGTACCACGTGGTTGGCCGGCTTCGTGATGCGAACCGAACGGTGTAAACATGCGTTCGAGACGATCAGATGGAATGCCTGGGCCCGTGTCGCGGACCGCAAGTTTTACCCATCCTGACGCCGGGAGCGTGTTCCACGTGGAACGTGCATACGTGCCAGCGGGATCTTCACTGCTTCGGCTGTCAGCCGCGCCGGTGACTGCGGCAGGTTCACGCGTAGTGCGGCTCGCGGCGATCTCCAGAGTTCCGCCCTTGCTCCCCATCGCGTTCTGAGCATTCAGAACCAGATTCACCAGGACCTGTTGGAGGGCGATCGGCTGGATGCGAGCTTCCAGGAACTCAGGAGCATCGATGACGAGCGAGAATCCATCACGACTGGGATCTCGCCCGAGGCAGGCGAGGGTATCGCGGATGACACGCGCGATATTCGCGGTTGGGAGGGCGTTCTCGTGTTCCTCATGGAACACGCCGCCGAGCGCGGCCTTTGAGTCGGCGTCACGGACAAAGTTCAGGATGGCATCGGCGATCTTGGCGGCCCGCTCGGACCCGGTGATGGTGCGTTGCAGTGCTTTCTGTGCGAGCGGAAGGTCATCGGGGGATGCGGCCGCCATCTGGGCGTAGCTGAGCATCGGGGTCAGGATGTTATTGAACTCATGGGCGATCATGCCGGCGATCGTGCCCATGGTGGCGAGGCGATTGAGGCGCTCAAGCTGAGAGTTCAGTGCGGTAAGTTCGGATTGTGCCGCGTCGAGCTTGGCTAGCAGGGTTCGTGCGTCATCGCTCGCGGGAGGGATGCTGGGAGTGGGGGGCGGTTTGAGGCGTGTTTTTGACATGGCCGCGTCCGGCGCCCGGGCAGAGGGCCCGATGCAGACGCGATGTGATCGGCCGTCCCGGCATCCGGGTGGCGAATGGGCAATCTCGGCGCGCGGTTTAATCCGCTCCAGCGACGGGTGTTCCGGTCAGAGAACCTGGGGAGGCACCGGTCGCGGATGATCGGACGTGTGTGCGGAGGGCTGAGGGAACGTTCTACGTAGAACAGCGGAACTCATGAAGGTCGGGGCAGGATTTCCGAGACCCATTCGATGGAAGCGGGTGCGCTGCCAGCACCCGCGGCGAGCCATGCTTTGGCTGTTACGGGCCGGACATCGGTCTCGGGAATCGCCGCAAGGTCTACCCAGTCGAACGCAATGCCAGCTTCTCGGGAAGGTACCGGCGGGTGTTCTCCGCCCTTGGTCCCAGTTCCACGTCCCCCACTCTGTTCCACGTGGAACACCAGGTTCATTTCGTGGTGGTGACGTTTCTTGGTAGCAAACGCACCTTCGCTGGCGAGAGCAAGGTCGCGAATTTGGACACGGAGGCCGCACTCTTCAACAAACTCGCGTGCGAGGGCGGCGGCGGCCGATTCACCAAACTCAACGTGGCCGCCTGGGAGGTAAAAGTACCCATGCTTGAGGTTCTGGCAGAGCAGCACTTTGGAGCCGCGAATCAGCGCCCCACGGGCGATGACTTCAATCTTGCCGGATGTGTTCGGTATCTGCTTCTGGGGCGGCGCCGCTTTGGGGCGTACCTTTCCGCCTGTTCCACGTGGAACGCTCTGCCGGCCCGGACTCGATTTTGTCTTCTTCGCAGGTTTTCGCTTTGACAAAGTTCACCTCTGTGATCAATATATAGTAGGATAGTAGAGCGTATCCAACCGGCAGAGCCAAACAAAGACAGTCTGAATATGAACAAAATACAAACATCTGTGGGGGCAGGAAATGATCAGAATCAGAAGCCACGTCGGCTGGGGCGTGGGTTGAGTGCGATGCTGGGAGAGCCAGTTGCGGTGCAGGTGGCTCCGACGAATATGCCTTCGATTGTTGATCCCAAGTCAGACGTGGGTGGGCGGGCTTTGTCTGAATCTGAAGCAGGGACCAGCCGCGGAGCAATTCGGGACAACTCGGAGCGTGCCGACGCAAGCGGGACTCGCGTTGTGCAGATCACACTGGAGAGTGCGGAGCCGAATCGGTTTCAGCCGCGGCGGGTCTTTGATGAGGCGCAGTTGAAAGAACTGGCCGCGTCGATCCGGAGTGCGGGCGTGGTGCAGCCGATCCTGGTGCGCCGCGGTGCACCGGGAATGTACGAAATTGTGGCAGGGGAGCGGCGCTGGCGTGCGTGCAAGGCCGCGGGGTTAACGCACGTGCCGGCGGTGGTCGCGGAACTTTCCGACGAGCAGGCGGCGGAGTGGGCGCTGATCGAAAACATCCAGCGCGCCGAACTCTCGCCGATGGAGCGGGCATGGGCGGTGCGCGGCTTGGCCGAGCGATTCGGGCTCACTCACGGCCAAATTGGCGAGAAACTAGGGATTGATCGCTCGAGCGCGGCGAACCTGGCGCGATTGACCGAACTCGAAAAAGAAATCCACGAGCTGCTGGAAAACGGTCAGATCGCTCTCGGTCACGGCAAAGTGCTTCTCGGCATGACGCCCGGGCCGGTTCGCGTTGGGCTCGCCAAGCAGGCGGCGAGCCAGGGATGGTCGGTGCGCCGGCTCGAGCAAGCGGCGGCGCGAGCGGCCCAGGCCCCGGGCGGAGCCGCACCGGAAGTGCGAATCGGAGAACAGGCGATCTCGAAAGCCGCGGCAATGATGGATCTGGAACGCCAGCTCGGAGAGCACCTTGGAACAAGTGTGCGCATCCGCGCCAGCGCGGGCGGGAAGCGTGGTTCGCTGGTGATCAAGTTCTACGATCTGGATCATTTCGACGGGCTCATGAGCAAAGTAGGGTTCGTACTGAGATAATCAGGTTCGCACCTCAACCCTTGCTAAGCCGAACACGATCCGCACAAGAGAAAAGAGTGCATGTCGCAAGCACGAAGTTGGCCCCGACGAGGGCTTTGATTTGTGCATCGGACACAAGGTAGGATCAAGTTGCAACGTGCCGGCGGTGCGCATGGGCATCGCATGGTGTGTTGCGCAACATTGTTGATGGGTCCGTCGTGGACGCATCGAAAGGAATAGTTATGGGCAGACGAGCCACAGGAAAACTGTCGGGTGCGTCGGTGACGGAGTTGAGACGTGAGTTGAATCGACGTGCGAAGCGCGTCACGGGGTTGGAGAAGCGCCGCCAGCGCTTGCTCGACAAGATCGGACGCATCAATGTCCAGATCTCGGAACTGGGCGGCGCGGTTCGCCTCGTGGGCGGCGCAATCTCCGGGCGTCGTCGCCCGAAGAACGCGTCCAATCTTGTTGAGGCCCTTCAGAAGGTTCTTACGGACAAGGTGATGTCCGTGACGGACGTGACGGAGGCCGTGCAGAAGGCGGGCTATGCGACGACGTCGCCCAACTTTCGCACGATCGTGAACCAGGCGCTGATCGCCAGCGGCAAGTTCAAGCGTGTCGATCGTGGGCAGTACACCGCGAAGTGAGCGGCTCACGCAGTGTTTATTGGCAAAAAGCAAGAAGCCCGTCGCGTGTGCGACGGGCTTCTTTCATTGTTGAGAACTATGGAGCGACCTGCGGGGATCGATCAGCATGGATCGATCAGCATGGATCGATCAGGGCTGGAGCGAGGGCTCGCGCGTCAGACGAGTGGGACGGTCGGTGAGCCAGACGCGGCCCATGTCCTGCCAGAACTGCCGACCGTTTTCATCGAACGTGACAACCATGGCGTTGTCGACGTCAACGGGGCGCTGGTGGAGGGTGTCGATATTCGGGGACGGGTCGGCACGGACAGCATCAAGCCGGTCATCGCCCGAACCCAGGAACAAGCTGCACCCGGAGAGACCAGCGACGCTGGTCAGAAGCAGGGCACCGAGGACGAAAGACAAGCGACGCTGCATGGGCGAACTCCTGGAACGGGGGCAAAGGCGGGTCTGAGGAGGGAGGTTGTACCGCAGTCGGGGGTGAGCGTCAAGCCGGTGGGTCTGGAAACGGGCGGTTGGTCGCT
Source organism: Phycisphaerales bacterium (assembly GCA_038225655.1). Classification (GTDB taxonomy): domain Bacteria; phylum Planctomycetota; class Phycisphaerae; order Phycisphaerales; family UBA1924; genus UBA4658. The sequence goes on from JBBRQY010000002.1 coordinate 153,802, forward strand.
CTGGGGGCCGAATTCGGGGGGCCACCCCCAACTTGCCCCGATCGTGAGGGAACGAGGGGGGTGGGCGGGTGGGGGGTGATTCGCCATCGGGCCGGGGATGGTCGATACTCACGGACGCATGACGAGGTACGAGCCGGACAGGTCGGTGGATGCAGCCGCGGAACAAGCCGCGGCTGAGTTGGCACGGTCCATGAAGCTGGACCGGGTGACGCGGCTGCGCGCCGGCGTGAGTGGGGGGGAGGAACTGTCGTCGTGGGCGGGCACGGGGGCTGGTGGGGGGTTCCGCGCGGCGGATGTGGACAGGATGCGACAGGTGGTGGAGGACCTGCGCGGGGTGATGTTCCCCGGGTTCTTCGATGCGGAGCCGCTGTGGGATGGGGAGCTCGAAGCGCACGTAACGCGAGTGTGCGCCAAGGTGGCGCGGGTGCTCGCCGAAGAGGTGCGGGCCGTTCTGCGATATGGGCGGCGGCGGGCGCAGCATGGGTACGAGAGCGTGGTGCCGGCGGGAATCTCGGAGGAGCAGTTTGTGGGTGTGGTGGTGGTGGAGTTCATGCGCCGGCTGCCGGAGGTGCGACGGATGCTTGGGATGGATGTGCAGGCGGCGTACGACGGCGATCCCGCGGCGGAGCACACCGACGAGGTAATCCTGTGCTATCCCGGGCTGGAGGCGATCGTGACGCACCGACTGGCGCACGTGCTGTATTGCCTGGGCGTGCCGGTGCTGCCGCGCGTGATGAGTGAGAGGGCGCACAGCCGCACGGGAATCGACGTGCACCCCGGCGCGGTGATCGGGGAGAGTTTCTTCATTGATCACGGCTCGGCAACAGTGATCGGCGAGACGAGCGTGATCGGCAAGCAGGTGAAGGTGTACCAGGGCGTGACACTGGGGGCGCGGAGTTTTCCGAAGGATGACCGAGGGCGGGCAATCAAGGGGATCAAGCGGCATCCGACGATCGGAGATCGCGTGACGATCTACGCGGGCGCGGTGATTCTCGGTGGGGACACGGTGATCGGGGACGACTGCGTGATCGCCGGCGGTGTGTTCGTCACGAGCAGTGTTGCGCCGGGGCACGTGGTTCAGCAGACGCGGCCGGAACCGGTGCTGAAGCCAACGGCACACGCAGGGGTGAAGAAGGCGGAGGAGAAGCGGGCGGTCGATCGGGGCGTGGACTTGGGATGGATGGATGATGGAGCGGGGATTTAGGGGCGCGACGCACGGCGAATGCGCGAGGATGGATGGAGCGAGCGAGCCCCGGATTGCGGGCTGGTCCGACCGAAGTTATTGATGATCTCTCGCGTTTAGGGCGGTTCGTACTGGTGAAGCACCCCGGCGCTGCCCGATGTGCAACGTATGGACATCGCAACACTCGCTACCGGAATCAAGCAGGCGGAACTGTCGAACAACATCTCCATCGCGGTGGCGGTGAAGGCGAACAACGCGGCCAAGCAGCAGGGGGAGGCGGCGATCCAGTTGCTGGAGTCGGCGGCGCAGAACGCTCCCGGCGCGAGCCCGGATGGGATTGGCCGCCAGATTGATGTTGCCGCTTGAGCTGTCGGCGATTGCGGCAGGATGTTCGGGTACAACTTGTGTGCGTGAGTCAAAGGGCTGCCGAACTGGCAGCCCTTGTTCATTGAATGGGCGATTGCGCTGCGTCCGCAGGGTGGCGCGCGGGTTGCATGGGCTGGGCATGGCAAGGTGGCGATGGCTGGCCTTGCCGTGGGCCCACCATGATGTGGGCACACTGTGGAGTTTGTAAGGGGGCCGATGGTTCGCGCTATCGGCCCCTTATCGTCTGAGCGGAGTTGGATCGAACGCACAGGAAAGGGACCGACATGCGGATGGACCGACTGACCACCATGGTGCAGCAAGCGCTGGCGGATGCGCAGAGCGATGCGATGGCGCGCTCCAATCCGGAGGTGACGGGGCTGCATGTGTTGCATGCGTTGCTGAAGGAGAAGGGTGGTGCCGCATGGTCGATTCTGGATAAGGTGGGCGGGGCGGCCGCGCGCGTGATGGGAGTGGTGGAGAGCGAGATCAAGCGGCTGCCGACGGTGAGTGGTGGCAGTGCGCAGGCGGGGCGGCAGATTATGGAGTTGCTGACGCGCGCCGAGCAGGAGGCGAAGAAGCTGGGGGATGAGTACACGAGCACGGAGCATGTGCTGCTTGCGCTGGCCGAATCGAGCGGGGGAGCGGGCTCGGCGAAGGATGTGCTGGTGACGGTGGGCGGTGCGGATCGGAAGAAGATCGAGCAGGCGATCAAGCAGATTCGGGAATCCAGCGGCGTGCAGAACGTGAACGATGCGAACGCGGAAACGCAGTACGAGGCGCTCAAGAAGTACTCGATCGATCTCACGGAGAAAGCGCAGCAGGGGAAGCTGGATCCGGTCATCGGTCGGGACGAGGAGATTCGGCGGTGCATGCAGGTGCTGAGCCGGCGGACGAAGAACAATCCGGTGCTTATCGGCGAGCCGGGCGTGGGGAAGACGGCGATCGCCGAGGGGATCGCGCTGCGGATCATCAACGGTGATTGCCCGGAGAACATGAAGAACGAGCGGATTGTGGCGCTGGACGTCGGGCAACTGCTCGCGGGGGCGAAGTTCCGTGGGGAGTTCGAAGAGCGGCTCAAGGCCGTGCTGCGCGAGGTGCAGGCGAGCAAGGGGCAGATTATTCTGTTCATCGATGAGTTGCACACGATCGTGGGAGCCGGCGCGGGGGATGGTGCGATCAGCGCGGGGAACCTGCTCAAGCCCGCGCTCGCTCGCGGGGAGCTTCGCTGCATCGGCGCGACGACGCTGGACGAGTATCGCAAGCACATCGAGAAGGACCCCGCGTTCGAGCGGCGGTTCCAGCCGGTGATGGTGGATCAGCCGAGCGTGGAAGAGACGGTCGCGATTTTGCGCGGCTTGAAGGCGCGATACGAGGCGCACCACGGCGTGAAGATTCTGGACTCGGCGATTCTGGCCGCGGCGACGCTGAGCAACCGGTACATCACCGAGCGTTTCCTGCCGGACAAAGCGATTGATTTGATTGATGAGGCGGCGAGCCGGCTGCGGATGGAGAACGACTCGATGCCGACGGAGCTGGACGAGCTGCGCCGGCGGATCATGCAGTTGGAGATCGAGAAGGAAGCGCTGAAGATCGAACTTCCGGGTAGCCCGGCTCTCCGAGCCGGGAGTTCCGAGGCCAAGCAACCCGGCTCGGAGAGCCGGGGTACCCAGAAGGAACTGGATCGCATCGAGCGGGAGCTTGCGGAGTTGCAGGAAACCAACCGGGCGTTGACAGGGCGCTGGGAGAGTGAGAAGAAGGACTTGGACGCGGTGAAGACGATCAAGGGGGAGATCGACGGGAAGAAGACGCAGTTGGAGCAGGCGCAGCGGCGTGGCGATCTGGAGACGGCCGCGCGGATTCAGTATGGAGAGATTCGAGAGCTGGAGAAGCGGCTGGCAGAGGCCGAGAAGGCGATGCAGGCGCGCGAGGCCAAGGGCGATGCTCTGGTGAAGGAAGAAGTCGATGATGAGCTGGTGGCGCAGATCGTGGCCAAGTGGACGGGGATCCCGGTGTCGCGCCTGGTGGAGGGAGAGCGCGAGAAACTGATACGGATGGAGGAGGCGTTGACGAAGCGCGTGGTGGGGCAGGATGAGGCGCTCAAGGCGGTGTCGAATGCCGTGCGCCGGGCGCGGAGCGGGCTGGGGGATCCGAACCGGCCGATCGGATCGTTCTTGTTTCTCGGGCCGACGGGCGTGGGCAAAACGGAGACGTGCAAGGCGCTTGCGGAGTTCCTCTTTGATACCGAAGAGGCGATGGTGCGGATCGACATGAGCGAATACATGGAGAAGCACGCGGTGAGTCGGCTTATCGGCGCGCCTCCGGGGTACGTTGGGTACGAGGAGGGCGGTGCGCTTACGGAGGCGGTGCGTCGGCGGCCGTACGCGGTGATTCTGTTTGACGAGATCGAGAAGGCACACCCGGATGTCTTCGGCGTGCTGCTGCAGATTCTGGATGATGGCCGGCTGACGGATGGGCAGGGGCGGACGGTGGACTTCAAGAACGCGATCGTGGTGATGACGAGCAACTTCGGCAGCCAGATGATTCAGGAACTGACGGCCAGCGGGGCGGAGGACTGGGAGGTGGAGGCGGCGGTGCGCGAGTTCCTGCGGCGCGGCCCGACGGGCTCGGCGATGGAGGAGATGGGCAAGGCGACGGGGATGCCGGTGAAGGTGCGTGACGCGATCATCCGTGCCCAGCAGATGATGGCCGGCACCGCCGGATTCATGCGCCCGGAGCTTCTCAACCGGATCGATGAGGTGGTGGTGTTCCACCAGCTCAAGCGCGAGGAGATCGGACGGATCGTGGAGATCCAGCTCGGGCGGCTGCGTAAGCGGTTGGCGGAGCGCGAGATGACGATCGAACTCACGAAGGAGGCGGAGCAGCAGATCGCCAGCGAAGGGTGGGACCCGGCGTTCGGGGCGCGGCCACTCAAGCGGACCATTCAGCAGCGCATCGAGAATCCCCTCGCCACGCGGATTCTGTCCGGGGATTTGGGTGCGGGGGACAAGGTGCTGGCGGACTATCGAGCCGGGGGCTTTGTGTTTGAGCGCGAAAGTGCGGCCAAGCCAAGCCCCGTCCAGCGCAAGTGATGCTGACGGAACGAATGGGGTTAGCCGCGCGCAAATTGGGGATCCGCGAGCAGATGCTCTCTGGCTGGCCCACGTTGGCCGCGTTCATCCCATTTTCACTGGGAGAGGGGATCGGCCAGGGCATCGTGACACCGCAAAGGGGTTTGGTTGGGTGTTTGGCCTTGCATTGGGTCGATAATGCATTACTCTCTGAGTTCTGAACGTCGGCGTGATGTTCTCGGTCGTGCTGGGAAGGAGCAGAGAGCGTTGGCCCACATGTCGGTACTTTGTACCAGCGGCGCGGGGATGATGCTTGCGGCGATCTTGTCGCTGTGCGCTGGTAGCACGTGCGCGTTGGGCGCGCCGCCGACGCGGGTGGTGACGGCCGCGGGTGTGGGCAGCTTTGCTGCGCCGGGCGTGTCGGGGGGACTATTCAGCGTGCTTGGTGCGCCGCAGCTCGACGCCAACGGGGGCGTGCTGGTGACTTGCCGGTTCGCTGGGCCGGGCGTGACGTATGCGGCGGATGATCTCGGGCTTTTCTCGTTCGATCGATCGGGTGCCGGGGTGCTTTTGCAGCGGACGGGGATTCTGAGCGGTCAGGGCGCGGCCATGGGGTATGTGCCGGGGGCGCAGTTCAGCGCGACATTCTTTCCGCGCCTGCGTGCGGACGGATCGATCGCTTCGGTGAGCTTTCTGAGCGGGGCGGCGGTCAACGCGAGCAACAGCACGGGATACTGGACGGGAAGCCGTGCGGGTCTGGATCTGACGTATCGCTCCGGGTCCACCTCCGTGCCGGGCGTTGAGGGGGCGCAGTTCAATGGGTTTATCACGGGTTTTCCGTGCGTGATGAGCGGTGCGGGGATGGCCTTCAGCGGGCAGATGGCGGTGGGGCTTGGGGGCGTGACGATCAACGACTATCAGGGAATCTGGGGGCCGCGGGTGGGTGGGAGTGGCGAGTTGGAGTTGATCGCGCGTCCCGGCATTCCGGTGGGAGCGGGCTCGCCGCCGGGCGGGGTGGGGCTGGTTGTGCCAACGTATGTGACGATGAATCCGAAGTCGCTGGTGATGTCGGACAACGGACGAGTGGCGTTTGGGGCAACGCTGGCGATGAATCTGTTGGGTGGCGTGGACGCGACGAACGACACGGTGATCGTGGAGCGGCGCGCCGATGGCACGATGGCGTATGCGGCCCGCGAGGGCAGCGAGGTGCCGGGGCATCCTGGTGTGGTGTTTAAGTCGCTGGACTTGAGCGCGTTCGTGCAGACGGGGGGGATGTCGATCGATGGGTCGGGGGATCTGGCATTTGGCGAGATCGATGGATCGGATGCGCCGACGGAGGGCGTGTCGCGATTGTGGAGGCGGAGGGCCACCGGGGAGTTTGAGTTGCTGGCAGCGCGGGGCGTGGCTGTGGGCGCGGGCACTCCGACGGGAATACTCGGGACGTTCGCGACGATCCAGGCGCCGGCGATGAACTCGGTGGGCACGGTGGTGTTCGCGGGATCGGTGAACACGCCGGGGGGGGTGCTGGTTTCGGGGTTGTGGGTGTGCGAGCCGGCGACGAGTGTGCCGCGGCTGATTCTGCGGACGGATGTTGCGGACACCGGCCGTTCGCCGCCGGGGATTCCGGGGGCGATGTTCTCGCCGGAACTGCCTGCGCGTGGGACGTATCAAGTGAATGTGCGCGGCCAGGTCTTCTTCAAATGGAAGCTGCAGGATGGCCCCGGGGGCGTGGCGGCGGGAAACGACGATGGTTTGTGGGCCTACGACGCGTCGGCGTGGCTGCTGAGTGTGGTGCGACTCGGGGATGTGGTGACCGTGGCGCCGGGAGTGGCGGCGCCGGTCACGGCGATCAGCGTCTTCCTGGGACCGGGTGGCGATGACGATGGGCGGATCCGATATTTGAACGATCAGGGACAATGTGCCTACACGGTGCAGTTTTCGACCACCAGTGGGGCTCTTCTAGTCTCGCAGCTGCCGGGTGCAGGGGCGTGCTGCCGCGGAGCGACGTGCGTGCAGGCGAGCAGCGATCAGTGTGTGGGACCGAACGCGAGGTTCGCGGGCATCGGGACGGTGTGCGGTGGGGCAATGGTCTGTTGTGTGGCGGACTTTGACCAGTCCGGGTCGCTGGACGCTCTGGACATTTTCGCGTATCTCGATGCGTGGTTCGCGGGGAGCGCGAGCGCGGAGGCGGATGGGGTGCCGGGGCTGAGCGCCGACGATGTGTTTGCGTTCCTGGCGGAGTGGTTTGGCGGGTGCTAATACGAATCCGAAATAGTAATCGTGCGTGCATCCACGGGATTCGCTCGAAGACTCGCTCATCCCGGGCGTGTGAATCAAACAGGATACGTATGAGTGCTGGGTGCAGAGTTGGGGAGCGAACTAGCAGCCGGCGAACCATGCGGCGAGATAGTCGAAGATGTCCTGCGCGGTGATGCCGCCGATGTGGTTGAAGTCGGCGCGGGGATCGACGGCGAACCAGGCGGAGAGAAAATCGAAGATGTCCTGAGCGTTCAGGGCGCTGTCGCCGTTGAAATCTGCGGTGCAGGTGTTGGCGGGGATGGCGTCGGGGATGCCGTCGCCGTTGGCGTCGATGAGGAGGCCGGAGGCAATGTCGCAAGAGTCGGGAAGACCGTTGCGATTCGAGTCGAGCATGGAGAGGTCGAAGACGCGGGCATCGCCGACCTCGGCGACGCCGCGCACGGGCTGTCGCATCGCGCCGGCGATGAACTTGCCGCCGCCGAGAGCGACGGAGTAACCGAAGTCGGCGTTTGCGGCGGGCTCGGGATTCTCGACGCGCGAGGCAAGGAGCCACTGCGTGCTGATGTGGCGGAAGACGTAGGCCGCGCCCGAGTGGGGGATGCCCACCTGCGAGTTCCGGGCGAATCCGCCGATGATTGCGGTGTCGCCGTCGAGTGCGAGCCCGAAGCCGAAGAGCTCGCCGGCGCGTGGGGAGTTTGAGGTAAGGGTGGCTTCGAGGGTCCAGACGCCGCCGATGCGACGGTAGATGTAGACCGATCCGGCCTGCGAGAGGCCGGCGACGGTGTGGCGGGGTGCGTTGATGAGGATTGCGTTTCCGCTGATGGCGACGAGCTCGCCGAATGTGTCGCCTGCGGCGCCGTTGGGGGGGAGGAGCTTGGCGGTCTGGGTCCAGACCGCGCCGGACTGGTCGAAGATGTAGGCCGCGCCCGTGGCGAGGCCGGTCTCGGTGTGGTATGGCGCGCCGATGATGGCGGTGGAACCGGAGATGCCGACGCTGATGCCGAAGCCATCGTTGGCGGCGGCATCAGCGGCGTTGAGTTTGGCTTCCTGTGCCCAGGTGCTAGTGGGGCCAAGTCGGAAGACGTACGCCGCGCCGGTGTGGGCGATCGCCGGCGCATCGCCCAAGAGCGCTCCGGCGACAATGGCGGTGCCGTCGATGGCGAGGCCATGGGCGAACTCGTCGCCGGGGTGGGCGTCGTTTGGGGTGAGTTTCTGGGCGGAGGTCCAGGCGAGACCGTCGCGCCGGTAGATGTAGGCCGCGCCGGCGTCCGCGTTGGCGCCGACATCGGCGAAACGGGCGCCGACGGCGAGCCAGGGGGCGCTGAGGGCGACTATGTTGCCGAAATCATCGCCGGGCGCGCCGTCAGCGGGGACGAGGTTGGAGACGCTGCCGTAGGAGGAGCCGGCGCGGTCGTAGACGCTGACCTGGCCGGAGGCGAGGCCGCGCGGCGTGTCCTTGGATCTCGCGCCGATCGCGGCGTAGTCGGCGTTGAGTGCGGCGGACCATCCAAAGCGCTGGCCTGTGGCGGAGTCGGCGGGCGTGAGCGGCGTGCCGCTGGTCTGGCGGACGTCGCAGATGCCGTCGGCGTTGCAATCCGGTACGGCGAACTGAAACTCGTACGCCCCAATGTCCACGGCGGGGAGATTGGAGGGACCGGCGAGCGCGATGGAGCAGGCGTCAACGAAACGCGGCTTGCCGTCCAGATCGACGTCGGACGGGAGCGCTCCGGCGGCGTTGATGCCGGCGTTGATGCAGGGGGAGTTGGGGAGGAGGTGGTAGTCCCCGGTGGCGGCGTTGACGAACATGGGGTCGGCGTTGGTGCCGTTGGGGCCGGGGGGTTGGGATCGGATGCAGTTGGAGCTCAAGACGGCCGTGCTCGCCGATAGTTGCGCCCCGGTGTTGTTCCAGAAGACGCAGTTTGCTATGGACGACGTCGAAGTTGAAGAGATTTCCAGTCCACCGGTCGAAGCAGCAGCACCGTTTGGATTCCCGACACCTTGCATACCGGGAGCGTTGTTCGCAAACGTGCAGCTTGAGATCGAGATCGGTCCCGAAGCGGAGTCCATCCAACACGCGCCATCGTTTCCCCCGGCACCACCGGCGAACAGCACGACATCATTGTTCCCCCCGACTCCACCGTTGCCCGCGCGATTACTCGCGAAGAGTGAGCTGGTTGCGCGGCAGGGAGTATTCGACAAATACAGGGCACCGCCGCGGCCGCCGGGCAGGCCCACATCGCCACCCCCGCCACCGGCCCCCGCGGCGTTCGATCGGAATGTGCAGCGATCCACGACGAGTGATCCCGCCGTGCAGTAGATAGCCCCTCCACTGCCCGCCGAGCCGTTCGCGCTGGGTGCACCCCCGAGCGCTTGGGCGCCGGCACCACCATTTCCCGCGCGATTGGAGTTAAAGACGCACCCATGGAAGAGCAGACTGGCATTGACTCCTCTCACGGCACCGCCATTGCCGCCAGGACCGCCATCTCCAGCGGAAAACGTGCAATACCCGCCCGATCCGCCGGAGCCAGCCTCGTTCGCCAGAAATGTGCAATCGCGAAACGTGGTGGACCCCGATTGGATGTATGCGCCGCCCCCGTCTCCACCGTTGCCAATCCCGATGGCCGATCCGTTGGCGCAGGAACCCGAAATTCCGGCGCCGGCGATATTGCGGGCGAACGTGCAACGAATGAACTGCGCCGTGCAGTTGGACAGATACGCGCCTGCCCCGGGTTTGCCAAGAACGGGGTGCCACAAAGACTGCGCAGAAAATCCACCGGAGAGATTGTCCTGGAACGCGCAATCGGAGCAAATGAGCTGCGCGTTCGTGGCATAAAGCCCGCCGCCGACCATGTTGGCCTCCACGGTGGTCGAGCCGTAGTAGTGGCTCGGCGTCCCGTGCGTCACTGTCAACCGATCAAGAACAATCGTCGCAGCAGTGTTGGAAACTTTGATTACGTGGAACGAGTTTTCGCGCGTTGTCGGCAAAAAGAAACCGAGGGTCGCGGGGTCATCACCCCGTTGATCGCCACTGAGAATCGTCGGGTGCGAGAGTGGATCGGCGGCCCTGTCCGACAAGGCAAGTTCGGTTCCGACGAGCCCGCCAAAGACGCGGACGCCGCTCGGGATCACGAAACTCACGGTTTGATTGCCGCTCGTCGCGGGCGTGTAAATCCCCGCAGCAATCCAGACTTCATCCCCCGGCTGCGACGCGGCGAGCGCGGCGGCAAGGTTGGTCGTCGCCGTGGCCCAAGGTCCGGGTCCGCCGGGACCAATGGTGCTGACGGTGCGGATGGTCTGCCCCGTCGCGAAGGCGGCGAAGGCCGCGACGATGAACGTGGCGGGGAGAGCGAATCGGATTGCTCGCGGGGTACAGGTCATGGACACCTCCGGGCTTCTCAATGTACCCGGGGGCGGCCAGGAATGCACATGAAAAGGGTGCGGGTTGGGCGGTCGCTTGGCGGGTCGAAACCGAGGGGCGTGAGGCCCGTGGGGGTTTGGGACGTGCCGGAGCGCTTGGCCGGGTGCTTACGCACCTCGGCTCTGATTGAATATGATTGGGCATGGCGGGCGATGATGAACAAGGTGGTTCGGGACGCAGGCCGCTGCCGCGGCCGTTGAAGCTTGCGCCGCGCGAAGGCGATGTGGTTCCGGGGCGTGTGCGGCTGCGCCGGCCGCCGGATGAGAATCCGTCGGAAGAGGACATCCAGAAGTTCGGGGATGTGACGCGGACGTGCCCGGAGTGCAAGAAGGAAGTCTTCGACGACGCGGCCGTCTGCTATCACTGCGGGTATGCGTTTGAGCGGACGCGGGCGGGGTCGTCGGCGACGCCCAAGTGGGTGGTGGTGACGATTCTGGTGATCGTCGTGGCGTTTGTGATTACGGCGGTCGGGGGCGTGATCTGGTGGTGAGCGATGGTGGGTCTGCCGAGTGTCGGCACGGGTTGCCCGCGAAGCGCGGGCGAACCCGTGGCACAAGACCCGTGGCACGTTAGTCGTTGATGCCGAGGTCGCGCTTGGTGAAGAGCGACTCGAAAGGGATGTTGGCGCTGGCCATGTTCTCGGCCGCGCCTTCCTGGCGGTCGATAGTGGCGATGACGGCGACAACCTCGGCACCCAGGTCTTGCAGCACCTTGGCGGCTTCGAGGGCCTGGCCTGCGGTGGTAGCGACATCTTCAAGCAGAATGACGCGGTCGCCCTTGTCGAGCTTGCCTTCAAGCTGCTTGGCCGTGCCGTAGTCCTTCTTGGCGTTGCGGATGAAAAGGCAGGGGAGGCCGGTTTTGAGCGAAGCGGCGGTAACGAGGGGGATGCCGCCGAGTTCGGCTCCGGCCAGGCGTGTGATGGGCTTGCCGGTGCGCGCGGCGATGGCGGCGATGCGTGTGGCGAAGAGGTCGGCCAGGGGGCCGAGGACTTCCGGGCGCGTGGAGAAAAGGTACTTGTCGAGGTAATAGGAGGAGGTGCGACCCGAACGCAGCGTGAACGTGCCGCGCAGGAGGGCGAGATCGGCGATGGATTGGGCAAGGGGGCTCAGGGCGGGTGGGTTTGTTGCGGTGGGGGGCATGGGCGATGGTATCTTGGAGGGAAGCGGGCGGTTGATGCAAGAGCTCGGTGTCCAACCCCAATCAGAAATGGGATCGCCGGGCGGGCGTTGGACTTGGGCCGAGGAGGTCTTCCATGAAGCGTCGAAACGCGATGGTGGTGGCATTGGGCTTGGTCGTTGCAAGCGTTGCGAGCGGGGCGGAGCCGCCGCCGGAGGGCGAGCGGGCCGCAGCCCCGGCGACGGATGCAGATGTGCTGCGCGGGCCTTCGATCATCAAGCATGAGGAGCGGCCGGAGCGCTCGATCGTGGAGCGCGACTTTCAGGGGCGCGTGAAGAAGCTGGAGGAGAATCCGGCACTTGTAGCGCTCGGGCAGCTGACGCTGACGGAAGAGGAGAAGAAGAAGGTTGAGAAGGCACTTGGGGATCGCGCGGCCGCGCTGGATGTGATTGTGCGCGACAACCTGAAGCTCATCGTGGAACTGGCGCAGGCGAAGCAATCGGGGGACTACGAGGGTGGGAACAGATTGCAGGCCGAGGTGTTAAAGAAGGCCGAGCCGTTCTTGAAGCGCGGGCCGCTGATCAATGAGGTGCGAAGTGCGCTGCCGGAGGGCAAGTTTGCCGAGCTGAAGGGGATGGTGGACGAGTACAACCGGAGCGCGGCGGGGGACAAGATGAGCGACCCGATGAGCGGGCCGAAGCAGGAGAATAAGTTCGGGGCCATGCTGGCGCAGGGGTTCGAGGGATTTGCGGCCGAAGCGAAGGCATCATTCCAGCGCATTACAGGGGGCGAGAAGGATTTCGAGAACCTGATCAAGATGCTCGTGCTGACGCCGGAGCAGGAGTCGAAGGTGCGGCAGTTGGCGGGAGATTTGTTCCAGAAGACGTACGGCAAGCCGACCAAGGCGCAGCAGATTGGCCTATTCCTGAACATCTACAAGGAACTGGATGCGGCCCAGCGTCACCGTCTGGCGGAGTACATCGGGGAGGAGAATCGGGTGAAGCGGGGGACGGGGAAGTAAGCAAGTGGAGGGGGTGAGGCGTGGAAGAGTGGAGGTGAAATGGCCGTCGTCTGTATTCCTCCACCCCTCGACGTCTCATTCCTATCGTGAGCCATGAAGTTCCGGACAACGAGCGTGGTGATGGCGGCAGGGGTGTGCCTGGCTGCAACAGCGGGCGCGCAGCTGATTGGGCCGATTCCGCCTGCGACGCCGCCGACGCCGGAGTATGTTCCGCCTGAAAAGCGGGATGTGCCGCCGGCGCAGGTGGAGGTGCCGGAGGTGGAGCCGCCGGCGCCTTCGATCGTTGAGAAGAGTGAGAGTGGGAAGCTCAAGCCGCTGAAGGGGACGGCCGAAGAGGCGGCGGTGGCGGCGTACAAGCTGGATGCGCCGCGCCGCGAGAGGGTTGAGCGGGTGGCTGCGGCGAGGAAGCTGGACCTGGATCGGTTCGTCGTGCAGAACCTGGACAAAGTGCTGGCGGCGCGGAAGATGCGCGAGAAAGTGGAGAATGCGAGCGCGTTCGATGAACTGTTTGCGGCCCGGGATGTGGTGGTCGCGCTGCGGTTCGAGCGATTGATCGATCGGCTTGAGCGGGAGAAAGCGATCACGATGGCGCAGCGCGTGCGTCTGGATGAGACGCTGCTGGGCTACGACAAGGCGCGCAAAGGCGAGATCGACGCGGCGGCGGGGAACGATCCGACGCGATCGGCGATCCTGAACCTGCGGCAGACGTTTTTCGATTCGACCGGAGAGGTGTTCGAGTCTCTGCACCGGCAGATGCGGGATGTGTACACGCATTGGGGCCAGGTGCGGGAAGTTCTGAAACTGCGCCCGGTGCAGTTGGAGGAGATGGAGAGGTTGAAAGAGAGCCATACCGCGCCACAGCAGGCGCAGTTGGAGGAGCGGTTCTTGTGTGAGACGCTGGATCTTGAGCAGCAGCGGGCCGCGATGACGGCGCGGCTCGCCAGCCGTTCGGCGCGACCTGAGAAGTGATTCTCGCACAAGTTGCCCTGCCCTCGAACCCGCAGGTTCCTGGGGATCTAGGGCGCAGCTTGCTCGAAATACACCACGGCCCGCGGGTAGTCCACGGTCATGCGGAAGTGCCGGAAGAAGTTCCCGCCCACGGACGCGGCGATGGGTTTGTCCATGAAGGACGACATCCAGACATACGTGGCGTCGCTGCGGCGCGTGAACCAGACTGGCCCGGCCTTCAGCCCGGCGATCTCAACTTCGGGGACCTCAATCATGTCGGCGTGGCTTTTGACGCAGCCGTTGACGATCGTCCGCCATTCGGGGTGGGCGGAGTGCAAACGGTCGTACAGCGATCCCTGGATAAAACTCGTAGCCCGCTCTGATCGACCGCCATCATTCATGATCTCCAGGGCCTGCGGGCTCAGCCATGCGGTGGCGCCGGTGTCGAGCAATGCCTCGACCGAATCGCCAGCAATGGAGACGGTGAAGCGGGGATGGTGTCCGTCTCGGATTCCCAGCGAGGTGGGGAACCCCACGGGCGCGGCGTGCAGCGCCATGGCCGCAGTTGGCATGAATGGAGTCGCGCGCAGGACGAGCGAACGGGCCGGATAGTCGAATGTCCACACCCCCCCGGCAAACCATCGCTGGCCAAGCATGCCGTCGCCATCGGTGTCGTCCCAGATCGGCATCCTCCGGTCGCCCCCGCTCGGTTCGGGAATGGCGGCGTCGGGCTTGAAAGCGGGAAGTCGGGAGACAGTGCGCCCAAACATTCGGGTCGGCGTTCCTCCGGCTCGCGAGAGCGCGGCTTGCGTGAGAAACATTCCGCCGCCGGTGTCGGTCAGGAGCGTGAGCTTTGTTCCGTTGGTCGTGATGGGCTCGGCGTAGAAGCGATGCTCGTCGTACCGCACGGGGAGACTGAGATCGTGCGCGACCGAACGGGTTCCCGGTTGCATCCACCAGACATACCCGGCGAGTGCGAGCCCTATACCCAGAACGCCACCAAGCACAATGCGAAACCAGAGTCGTTTTCTGCTTCGGCGGGGGTCAATTGGGGAGGTAGGGATTGCAGGCATGGTTCTGACATGGTACTGACTGGGGCCCCGTCTTGCCCGGCTGAGCTAGTGGGCGTGGCTGATGGTGTCCTTCAATCTCGCCCGCCACATCTCCACAATGGATTTCTTTGTCAGGTCGTATCGCAGCGGTGTGACGGTGATGCAGCGGTTCCAGAGTTCTTGGACATCCGAGCCCTCGTCGGTGGTGCGGAAATCCAGGCCGCTGCCGGCGGACCAGTAGTAGACCTCGCCGCCGGGGGAGGTGCGCTTCTCGTACTTGTCGTTCAGGCCGTGCGTGTTCATGGGGCAGACGCGAATGGGGTAGTTCGCGGTGCGCCCGGGCGGCGCGCCGAGCTCGGTGATGGGGATGTTGATACTGAGGCAGGAATGCTTGTTCGGAAGGCCGGCGGCGATAACGTGCTCGATGGCGGCGCGGCCGTGTCGGGCGGCGAGGGCGAAGTCCGGCTTCGATTTGCCCAGATGCAGCGAGACGGCGATGGCGGGGATGCCGAGGAACGCGGCCTCGAGCGCGGCGGCGACAGTGCCGGAGTAGATGACGTTGATGCCGACGTTCGCGCCGGCGTTCATGCCGGAGATGACCAGATCCGGCCGGGACGAGGGGCCGAACTTGTCGAGCCAGAGGTTGGAGACGGCGAGCTTGACGCAATCGGCGGGGCGGCCATCGACCGCGATGCCCTCCATGCGCTCGTTGACGCGCTCCTCGGAGACCATCAGGGGCGTGTGGACCGTGAGCCCGTGGCCGGTAGCGGATTGCACCGTGAGCGGGGCGATGGGGTAGACGACCGTGCCGAGGGGCTTGGAGAAGGGCGGGGTGGAGGAGGTGAGCGCGTCGAAGAGCGCGGCAATGCCGGGGGCGCGAATGCCGTCGTCGTTGGTGAGGAGGATCTTCATTGCGGCAGGTTAGGACCGCCGCGACGGGCGAGGGTCGCGCCGACGATGGCAGCAGCGATTCCGAGGAATGGGCAGAAGCCGAGCCACCATCCGCTCTTGCCGTTCTGCCAATGGACTGTTTGGGAGAACCAGATCAAGACCGTGAACATGAATAGCACACCGGTGATGACGAACAAGCAGATGCCTGTGGCGTGAATGGCCGCAGCCCTGGAGAGGCGAGGGCAGAGGAGCGAAAGTGAAAGAGCGCCGAATGTGGCAACGGAGACGTACCAATCGAGAGCGTTGGGCAGATCGGCACCGTCCGCGTTCGGGGCGAAGAGCGCGAACTGAAAGGAGATTGGAAAGGAACCGGAAACGCGGTAGAGGGCCATCCAGGTCAACGGCGTGATTGAGAGGACGCCAACGAAACCGATGAACACCCAGAGAGACAGGTCGGCGCGGGACATCCAGTTGGATCGGAGTTGGGTTCTGGACAGAATGGCCACGTTGTCCGTGCCGCATTCGGGGCATTTGGTGGGAAGCGTCAGCCCGGCGAGGTCATACCGGCAGGCCTTGCAGCGGGAGACGACGGTCGTCGAGTCTTCTAAGGCGAACTCGCGTGAGAGCAGAAAGAACGCAGTCAGGAACTGAACGCACAGGCCGATTACCCAAGGAAGGCAAAGGAGCGGAATCAAGAAGAAAGCCATAGCCCCCACATCGCCAAGGCGGATGCGCATCGGGTTTGGTGCATCCGGTTCGGGGCGCGGCGCAGGATCTGTCACGGCGTCGCGGCCTTGGGATCCTTCGTGGGCGCGGACGCGGGACTCGTCGGGGGCATCGGAGCAGCGGGGGCCGCCGGCTTGGTTTCGAACGGCGCGAACGTGCCCGGGCTGAAGGGGGTGGAGTCGATTTCGGTGTGGCCCTTCCACGCCGCGTCTTTGCCGGGGCCATCGCGCTGCACGCTGCCCTTGCTTGTGGTGGGAGCGATCTCGTCGAGCACGAAGCCGGTGCCGCCGGCCTTGTCGTCGGCCTTGCCCCAGCGGACGCGCTGGAGGAGCTTGCCGTCGGGGGCGCGAAGGCAGGCCGCGTCTCCGGCGTTGGAGAAGGAGATGCGCGTGGAGGCGATGCGCATGGTGAAGACGGAGGCGTGGTGGAAGTGCTCGTTGCCGCCGGCGGGGCCGCTCTTGGAATCGCCGACGGGGCCGGGGATCTTGGAATCGTGGCCGTTGAAGACGACGACGACGGCGTGGGGCGGGAGGAGAAACGCGGGGAAGGTGAAGCGAAGGGTGGTCTTGGCGGAGGGTGAACCGTCGGTGATGGTGTAGCCGCGAAGCTCGATGGAGCGGTCGTGTGGATTCACAAGCTCGACGAACTCATCGCCGGAGACCTCGCGCTTGCCGTCCTTGTTGGCGTCGGCCTCGCCGGTGCTGGGGACGGCGTACAGAACTTCGGTGATGAGCGGATGCGGGAACGCGACGGCGAGTGGCGCGACGTCGTGGAGCGGGTCGGCTTTGCCGGGTGCGGCGGGTGGCGGAGCGGGCTGTGGCGCGGGTTTGGGCGCGGGCTTTTCCGGCGCGGCGTCCTTCGGCGCGGGCGGCTTGGCCGGGGCCGCGTCGGGCGGGTCGAAGGAACAGGAGAGGGCGATGGAGGGGATGAGCGCGAGGAGGATGGGCATGAGGGCACCTTTTCGGGGTGCGGCGTGCATCCATGCGCGGCCGGGACGAGGGATAGGTGGGATCAGTCGGGGTTCTTGAGCTTGCGGTTTCTGGTCTGCTCGCGGGCAGAGAGGCGGTTGCCCGAGAGGGTGAGGTCGTAGACGCGATCGCGCGAGTCGGGAAGGTTCAGAAGGATCCAGTTGGCGTCTTCGACCTTCTGGTCGGCGAGCATGAGGCGAACGCGCATGCCGGGGCGGCGCTCGTCGGCCTCAACTTTGTTCTTGAAATCGCCGCCGGGGCCGAGCATCTGCGTGGAGTAGACGGTCATCTCGCCGGTCTTGCGGAGCTGGAGGAGCTCGACGCGGACGATGCGATCGGTGGTGTTATTGATCTCCACCCCGTGGACGCTGCCAGCGCAGGCCGGCAGGAGCGCGGCCGCGGAAAGGAGTGCGAGGGAGGCGATCGATCGGCGCATGGTGGACGGGGTGGCCATGGGCAAAGCATAACCGAGTGGGCGGTTCAGGGCGCGATCGATGGATTGGGAGGCAATCCGGAGGGCGGGAGCGCACGGCCATCCTCGGGTTTCGCTTCCCAGGCGTCGCTCATCCCGGACGTGTGAAAGTCAGCAGCCGGCGAACCAGGCGCCGAGGAAATCGAAGATGTCCTGCACGCTTACGCCGCCGCCGTTGAAATCGCTGGCGGGGTCCAGCGAGAACCACGCGCCGAGGAAATCGAAGATGTCCTGGACTTCGAGCGTGCCGTTCTGATTGAAGTTGGCCTTGCAGCAGGGGGCAACGAAGTTGTTGGCAGGGTTGCAGGCCTGGCCGACGGCGGTGAAGGCGTGGTTGGCGCCGACGCAGGCGGCCTGGGTCGTGGCGGAGCAGGTCGTGCCGAAGCAGCATGCGCCCGTGGGCAGTGGGCACGGGTTGGGGGAGCAAATGGTGCCCGCGCCCTGGAAGGCGGCGGCGCAAGTGCCCGAGTCGGTCAGGGAGCAGGAGCCGTCCGCGGCGCAGCACGCGCCGATGGGGGTGCTGGAGTTCACGGTGAAGACCATCGCGCCGCCGCCCGTGGAACCGAGCCCGTCGGAGTTGGTGATCGTGACATCGCGATCGCCGGGGGTTGCGGAGGGGGCGAGGACGAAGGAGAGGCCGGTGATGCGCGTGCCGAGAAGGTTGGGCACGGGCGTGCCGGTGACGGTGATGCCGGTGCCGAAAACAGAGACCTGCGACGCGCTGGTGACGCCCTTGAGATTCGTGCCGATGATGGTGACGGGCTGGGTGACGCCCTGTGTGGCGTTGTTCGGAGAGACGGAGCTGACACTGGTGGTGGCCCCGGAGACAACGACCTGGATGGAGTCGGTGGCGGAGAGGCCGTTGCTGTCCGTGACGCGCATGGTCACGTTGAAGGTACCGTTGGAGCGGTACGTGAACGTCGGCTGCGGCTGGCCGCTGCCGGCGGAGTCGTATACGCCGTCACCATCGAAGTCCCATGCGAAGTTCGCGACGGGGAGCGTGGCGGCGGGTTCGGTGGCATAGGAGACGTGGTTGCCGATGAAGTAGGCGGGCACATCCGCGGGGACGCGCTTGAGGTTCGTCCCTGCGCAGGCAAATGGGGGGGCCTTGGAGGTGCCGACGCGGATCGTCATGTCGTACGTCTGCACGATCTGATTGCTGGGGGATCCGCCGCCGGAATCCCAGACGCGAACGTAGTACGTTCCCGCGGCGAGCGTGGGCTGGGAGATACTCTCGGAGACGCCGAGGATGGGGGAGTCGGAGCTGGCCAGGACCGTGGTGCCATTGGCGGCGCGGAGTTCGAGAGCGAGATTGCCCGCTTTTTGCGCCTCGATGGAGGTGATGGTGCCGGTGCAGGAACCGCTCTGCGGGCCCTGGCACCAGTTGGGATCGTTGTTGGAGCCGGTGCAGGTGGTGGGCATGGTGGCCGCGCCGCAGAGCGTGGGCTGGCAGACGCCGCCGAGGACGAAGGTTCCGGCGCACTTCACGGGCGTGGTCTGAGAGCACACGGAACCGACGCAGCACGCGCCGGAGGGGGAGTAGCCGGTGGGGTCGACGGTGATGGTGACGGACTGGGTGGAGGAGAGCGTGAACTTGAAGTAGTCATCCTCGGAGAGGGGCATGGGGGGCTGGGAGTTGATGAGGACGGCGGTGCCGTTGACGCCCAGATCACGCTCGATGACGGAGCGGACGGTTGGGGTTGTGAGGTCCCCGTAGTCCTTGGCGAATGCGGGGGCGTGGTTGGTGATGTTGGAGTAGCGGTCGCCGTAGTTGCGGATGGCGGCGCGAACGTCGTCCGGGGAGAGGAGGATGACGTTGTTGGAGATGTTGGGCTCCATGAGCTTGGTCTGATTGCATGGAACGGAGTGGAGGAAACCCAGACCGTGGCCGTGCTCGTGGGCGACGGTGTTGCGGAAATAGAGGTAGTTGCCGATGGTGTTGGTGAAGTAGACGGGGGTGAAGTAGTTGGTGTTGATGGTCATGTCCCCGCCGGAGCAGGCGGAGGTGCCCGCGCCGGGGAGGGCGTTGTACGCGAGGGGATTGCCGATGGCACCGAAGGCGAGTCCGCCGATGCGGATGTCGCCGCGGGCGGAGATGTGGACGGTGGAGACATCTTCGGAGGTGTTGTTGTCGGGCACTTCGGTGTACGTCAGGCCCGCGACAGAGCGCCATGCGCCGAGCGAGGAGCGGATGAACTCGCGTCCGCGGTCGAGGGAGCCGTACGCGGCGATGAGCTTGGCGCCAAGGTCGTTGGGGCCTTGCAGGAAGCCGGCGCAGGTCAGGCCCCAGTGCACGCCGTCGTCCGGGAAGGAGTAGGTGAGCTGCGCCGGGCGCGAGGTGCCGACCTGGGTTGGCTGCGACGTAGCGGGATCGATGGTGGAACCGGCGCCGACCCAGCAGGTGGTGTCTGCAAAGAAGCGGGGGCCGAAGGGTCGGACAGTGGGGGGGAGGAGCTGGGTGCGGGCGATGAGGTCGTCGAGCTGCTCGGGCGTGAGGTCGTTGGGGTAGCAGGCATTGGAGAGCTGCAGCCGCGCGAGGAGTTGGAGGCGGGCGTGCGCGGGCGCGTCGGATTTGGCGGCGGCGCGATCCAGGGCGAGCATCAGGGGCGAGGGGGAGTCGTCGGGCTGGCAGGTATGGTCTGATGGCGTTTGGGCGCGGGCGGGGCCGGCCGCGAACGCGGCGGCCATGAGCATTGCACCCGAACAAGCGCGCAGAATCCAAGGCATCCGGAAGAATCCTTTCCACGAACCGATGACATCGAACTCGGACGAACCATCATGCCCCACATTGGGAATCAACCCAGAGGATTGTGGGGCAGGAGCGGGGCGGGGGATCGTCAATGATCGTGCAGACGGCACCGGTAGAACACAAGGAACTGTTCGCCCCGTGTGACGGGCAGTTCCGGGGGAATGTTCGTACGCGGATCGTTCGGACTTGGATCGGGGGGAAAGGGGCCGGGCGCGAAAAAACGCCCCGCAAGGGTCGGTTGGGATCCCAAGCGGGGCGGTGTG
Organism: Phycisphaerales bacterium; assembly: GCA_038225655.1. Taxonomy (GTDB): domain Bacteria; phylum Planctomycetota; class Phycisphaerae; order Phycisphaerales; family UBA1924; genus UBA4658. The sequence continues at coordinate 174,302 of JBBRQY010000002.1, forward strand.
GATGGGCTTATGGGACGATGCGGAAACGGGGGGACTCGCAACGCACCCCAGTAGGGATGTCGCGGGTGAGCAGGGTCTTTGCAATCAGCATCCGGCGAACCACGCGCTCAGGAAGCTGAAGATTGACTGGACGGAGGGCATGCCCGCCCCGTTGCCGTTGAAGTCCGCCGTGGTGCTGCCGGCAAACCAGAAGGAGAGAAAATCAAAGATGTCCTGAACGGAGATGCCGCCGACATGGTTGAAGTCGGCGCGGCAGCAGGGCGTGGCGTTGTTGCCGGCGCCGTTGCAGGCGGGGGTGGAGACGAACAGCGTGTTGGCTCCGGTGCAGTTGGCGGCGGTATCCGTGCGGCAGGTGACGCCGGCGCAGCAGACGCCAGCGGGCGGGGCGCAGGGGCTGGCGGCGCAGGAGCCGCCGGAGGTCCATGTGCCGGTGCAGCATGTTTGGACCGAGATCGAGCATGAAGCCCCGACGCAGCAGACGCCGGAGGGAACGTTGACCGAGCCGTGGGCCCCGGCGAAGTTCGCGGGCGTGTTCACTGCGGGTGTGCCGGCGGCATTGACCGAGCTCTGCCCGTTTGTCGGCAGCGCTCCATAAGTGACGGTGCTGGCGAATCCACCGAAGACGAGCGTGCCGCCACCGGTGAAAAGGAAGCCGGGGGGAAGAATGAAGTCGGGGGTGATGCCGCCGGGGAGCGCGGCGAAGTTGGCGGTGGCAACGAGGACGTCTGTGTTCGCCGTGGCCGTGGATGAAAGGTTGCTCGGGAATGTGAAGGTATTGGTGACGTTGCCGCTGGTGCAAGTCAGGGTCAGCCCGGACCAGGAGCTCTGGAACGTGCCGCCCAAGGACTCGTGCAGCCGCACGAACTGCACGCAGCCATCAGCGCTGGAGTAGACCTCGACAATGCGGTAGGTGTGGAAGGCGGCCTTCGCGGGGGAGGCAATGAACAGCACGCACGCGGCGATGGCCAGAATCGAGCGGAGCAGGTACTTCATGAGTCATCCTCAAAGCAACGGAACCAACACACGCGCCCGACAACGACGCTGATGCGTTGCGGCGATTCCTGCGGCACACGCCGCTACGGTCTTCGTTCAGATGTTGCTCGCGGATTGGTTCTTTGCAAACGAACCGCGGAGTTGGTGTTTATTTGGTGGGGGAGGCGGCCGGGGGTTCGCCGGCGGTTCTCCAGATTATCTCGGACCCGGGCTCGGTCAGGTCGCGCCCCAGGAATCCAGCGGACTCAATGCCCGCCGTGCCCTTGGTCCACAGATCCGCTCGAAACACGCAAACATCCGGAATTCCCACCCCGGACAGGAGGTAGGGCATGCGATCCGTGGCTTTCATACCGGCGAGGCCGGTGCCACCGATGAGGGCGTACATGCGGGAGGCGTGCTCCGGGCCGGTGGTGAACGTGCCGATGGCCAGGAGGCCGATGTCATCGCCTTCGATGCGGCGGCCAGCGAGGGTTACGGCGGCTCGCTCGACGCGGGCGGATTGACCTTCGGTCAGGTGGGCCGCGGCGGAGTTGGTGGTGGCGTTGCCGTAAAAAATGGCGTTGCCGGTGTCTGTGGGGGAGTTGAGGGAATGCAGGAATGCGGTGTCGCTGACGAGTACGGCGCGGCCATTTCCGCGGTACCACCACTGCTCGGAATCAAAGCGGGCCCGGGCAAGGGACCAGGCGTTTTCCTCCGGCGTGCCCGTGGTTCCGTAGACGAGGACGAAACGATTCATGAAGGCGTTCTTGAAGGGGCCGACGGGGGGCGGCGCGAGCTCTCCGGAGGCGGATGAACGCGCGGGGTTCTCCGAGGCGTCGGCCCAGCGGCCCCCCTCGAGCTTGACCAGCCAGATGTGCGAGCCGCGGCGGGCGGCCTTGACGGACTTGCCATCGATCTCGATGGCGCAGGTCGGCGTATCGGGGCAGAGTTGAGCGCCGAGGGAGATGGTGGCGGAGTTGGTCGTGGTGATGGAGATCAGGCCCGCGGCGCGATCGACATGGACATCGGCGGTGGCGAGAAGGCCGGCGTGCTCGGCGCGGTGGATGCGGACGCCGTCGCCGGCGGGAAGGGCGATACCGGGCGTGAGGGAGCGCACGTGGAAGTCGCTGCGTTCGCCGGGCTTGGGGAGCGAGCGCGCGTGGAACATATCGAACATCGCGGGCCAGTCCACGCAGCCCGTGCCGGGGCCTTCCGAATCCCACCAGTGTCCTGCGCCGGGCTGCTCGTGGTATTCGAAAGGGATGCCGAGCGTGGTCAGCTCGTCTCTGGCGTGGCGGGCCTCGGTGACGGGGACGTTGTCGTCCGCATCGCCGTGGAGGATGTAGACGCCTGCATCTTTCAGGTTCGGCATGAGGGCGAGGGTGTCGCTGGATGCACCGGCGCGGCGGAAGATGGAGCGGAGCTGGGATTCGGTGGTCTCGGTCGGCTCGCCGCGTTTGCCGGCGTAGGTGTCGAAGCTCAACCACCCCGCGCTGGGGCCGACTGCGGCGAAGCGATCGGTGAGGAGAACGCCGAGCTGCCACGCGCCGTGCCCGCCCATGGAGTGGCCCGTGAGATACTGGCGGCGCGGATCGGTGTGGAACCACTCTTTGGCACGGTCCATGGATTCGATGGCGTCGACGCGGCCCCAGTCTTCCCAATCAAAGCCGTAGGGACGGCGGTTGGTGGGGCAGACGACGATGGAATCTGGCTTGGGGTTGTAGCAGGGGGCCTGACCGGAGGCCTCGACCGATGCGCCATGGAGAGAGAGGACCAGCGCCGGGTGCTCGATGCGCCCTTCTTTCGCTTGGGGCGTGATGGCGAGGTACTGCACGCTGGCGTCGATGTCGCTGACGAAGGTGCGGAGGTGGACTTCATCGATGCTGCGGGCTCGCAGTGAGATCCTGGTGCGGCTGGGCTCCGCGCCTTTGCCGGCGGCGAGTATCTGGATGGTCGCTCCCACGGATGGTTTGTCGGAGGACTTCGAGGCCCAGAGCCGCATCGAGACTTTCTGCACGCTGAGGGCGGGAAGTTCGATCTGCTCCTGGTGCAGGGCCGGAGGAGCGCTCGCCTCATCGGCGACGGCCCAGACAACGAGCGATCGCGGCTGGTTCGTGGCGTTCACGATCGGCGCGCCGATCCAGTATTCCTCCGGCTTGTCGGTGAGCACATCCGGAAGGGTGAGGTCGTCGGTGCAGACAAAGACATCCGCGGCGGGAGTGGTGAGTTTGGCTTTGAGCGCGCCCCGACCGGCGTGTGCGAACAAGAACTGGTTCTCGCCTTTTTTCAGCGCGACGGGGAGGTGGAGCTTGCCGTTGGAATACGAGTCGCCCGCGTGGGGCTCGCCGTTGACGTACACCATTGAGTCGCCGGTGGCGTCGAGGATCATCACGCGATCGACATCGGCGGTGACGGTGCAGAGGATGTATGCGCCGCGGCCGGGCGGGGCGAAGGCAGCGTTGTCTCCGGCCTTGATCGCCGTCCACTTGCGTTCGCCGTCTCCGAGCCCGACGGGTCGCTTGAGGGCGTCGCCGTCCTTGGGAGAGCCGAGCGTGCCGCGGGCGATGGCCTCGGCGACGGCATCCAGATTGATCGCGCGCCGGCCCCAACTGGAAACATCGGAGATGGACAGGCCTTCGGTGAGGGCAAGTTCGGCAGCGTCTTTGCTGAGGGGTTGGTCGGCGCGGGCCATGGGTAAGCCCCCCGCGAGCGTGAGCGCAGCGGCCGCGCAGGAGATCCCGACAAGTCCGACGCGGCAAAGACGATCAATCCTCATGCAAACCCTTCCACGAAAGCGGCTTGCAGGATAATGGCCGCGGGGGGAGGGGAATGCATCAATTCCGGTTGTGGGAGTGAAGGATTTACGCGGAAGCATCACCCGTGAGTGAGCATTCATTCAGAGTTTGGTGGAAGCACCGGGTTGCGCACGCTGCGCGATTCACGTGTTCGAACGCGCGAATGCCCTCGGGAATCTTCTGAGGGGCTCAATCTTCGTGGTACCTGGAACGAGCATTCTCACGTGGGGGTCTATCAGTCTGGAGAATGGGGCGGGTAATCGTGAGTGTGGACCTGCCATTCGCGCGAATGAGCCACACGTTTTGTCGTTTGATCTCGGCAAACGGTGCGATGGACGATTTGAACACGCGCTGGATTTGACAGTTCGGCGTTTGTTTGCTATTTTCCTTAGAGGGGCTTTGCATGGCCAACGGCTCAGCAATCGAGTGGACTGAGGCGACGTGGAATCCCGTTGCGGGCTGCACGCCGGTTTCGCCGGGGTGTTTGAACTGCTACGCGGCGCGGATGGCTCTGCGCCTGGAAGCGTGCGGCGCGGCAAACGGATGCGCGAAGTACATCGGCACGGCCAAGCGTGCTCGCGATGGGCGGCCGGTGTTTACGGGAAAGATCAATACCGATGAGGGCGCGCTGAATCTGCCGCGCGGATGGCGCAAGCCGCGGCGGATCTTTGTGAACTCGATGAGCGATCTGTTCCACGAGGGTGTGCCCGTTGAGTTCATCCAGCGGGTGTTCAATGTGATGGAGGAATGTCCGCAGCATGATTTTCAAGTGCTGACCAAGCGGCCCGAGCGGGCACTGGAACTTGCGGAGAAACTGCCGTGGCCGGGGAATGTGTGGATGGGGACGTCTGTAGAGAACGCTGTGTACATTCATCGCATCCACACGCTTCGGCGCATTCCGGCTAAGACCCGCTTTCTTTCCTGCGAGCCGCTCATTGGCCGCATCCCGCGGCTGCCACTTGAAGGAATCCATTGGGTGATCGTCGGGGGCGAGAGCGGGCCGGGGGCGCGTCCGATGGAGCCGGAGTGGGTGACTCAAATTCGTGATCGATGCGTCGCTCAGGACGTGCCGTTTTTCTTCAAGCAGTGGGGGGGCGTGCAGAAGAGCAAGACGGGCCGAGAATTGGACAGCCGTCTGTGGGACGAAATGCCGTCGGAGGAGCGAGCATGTCAGAATCGCCGGCGGATGATCGCCTAAAAATGCCCATCGTGGGTCCTTGGTCGAAGCGCAAGTACCACTTCCTCGGCCGCTATCTCGACGCGTTTACCGTCGCGATGCGAGGGAAGTGGAAAGAGCTGCACTACATTGACCTTTTTGCGGGTGCGGGCTTGGCACGTATTCGCAACACGGATGAGATTGTTCGCGGTAGTCCGCTCATCGCCGCCAATCTCAAGGTTCCGTTTACGCAGGTCCACCTCTGCGATGCAGATCCCGAAAACGTGGCAGCTCTTCAAAGCAGAATCAAGAACTTTGCTTTTGCGAAGCCTCCTCGCATCGTGTGCGGAGATGCCAACGCGATCGTTAGCGAAGTGCTCAGAGCGGTGCCTCGGCGGGACGCTCTTTGCATGACGTTTGCTGATCCATTCGGGCTGCATCTCGATTTCGAGACCGTTGAAGCCGTGGCCCAACTCCAGTCGGACCTGGTGATTCTCTTCGCCGACAACATGGATGCCCTTCGCAACTGGGCGAGCTACTACCTCGCAAACCCGAATTCGACGTTAGATCGATTCATGGGAGAGCCGGGATGGCGACAGATTCTGCAAGGGTCGCCAGCCGATCGGGGCGCGGAACGCTTGAGGGCTCGCTATCACGAGAAACTGCGGGCGTTGGACTATGCCCACTTTGCAGACTTGAAAGTTCAGAACAGCCAGGACCGAGACATTTACACTCTGCTGTATGCGTCGAAAGCGAAAGCGGGCATCAGAATTTGGAACAACGTCAGTCAGATTGATGAAGGCGGGCAGCGCTTCCTTCAGTTCCCAACCTAGCTGATGCGCCGCTTCCCAAAGTCCAGCTTCATCGCCTGCTTCGCCAGGTACAGCGTCTCTTCGGCGACGAGGTTCGCCTTGGCTACGCCGCGGCGGATGACGTCGTGGACGATGGCGTCGCCTTCGGGGCCGTCGAGTTTGGCGCGGCGGGCGCGCATGGGTTCGAGCAGGGCGTTGATGGCCTCGCCGAGTTCCTGCTTCACGTGGCCGTCGCCGATGTTGTCGCCCGCGGTGTAGCGACGCTTGATCTCTTCGGCGCGATCACGCCCCGGGCCGGCGTGGCCGCCGATGAAGGCGTCGACGTATTGCATGAGCACGTTGTTGGGGTCGCCGGGGTCTGTGGGGGATTGGCGGCCGGTGGTGATCTTGTTGATCTTCTTCTGCACGGTCTTGGCGTCGTCGTAGAGGAAAACGGCGTTGCCGAGGGACTTGGACATTTTCTGCACGCCGTCGAGCCCCACGAGCCGGGCGATGCGCCCGATCTTGGCCTTGGGGATCGGGAACAGGCCCCCGGCCTTGACGTGGTCCTGCGGCTCCACGCGGTTGCCGACGGCGCAGTACATCTGGTTGAACTTCCCCGCCACGGCGCGGCACATCTCGATGTGGGCCTCCTGATCCTCGCCGACGGGGACAAGCTCGGGGCGGAAGGTGAGAATGTCGGCGCACTGGCCCACGGCGTACAGCGGGAAGCCGAAGGAATAGGTGTCGCCGAGTTTCTTCACCTCGATCTCGGTCTTGATCGTGGGATTATTCATGACCCGGTTGAAGGGGAGGAGCATGGAGAAGAGGAAGGTGAGCTCGGCGATCGCGGGAATTTCGGATTGCAGAACGAAGGTGGAGCGGTCGGGATCGAGCCCGACGGCGAGCCAGTCCTTGACGATGCCGATGGTGTTGGCGCGAATCTGCTCCGGCTCGGCGCTGAGCGTGGTGAAGGCGTGGATGTTGGCGATGAGGAAGTAGCAGTCGTACTCGTCCTGGAGCGCGAGGCGATTCTCCAGGGAGCCGACGAAGTGGCCCAAGTGCAGGCCGGTGCTGGTCGGCGTGTCGCCGGTGAGGATGCGGGGTTTGACGCTGTTGGAAGGGGGGGCGGCGGTCATGGTGCGGAGGGTAGGGGTTCGGAAGGGAAACCGCCGCGGGTGCGATTCGCTCCGGCGTGAAATCGGGCAAGGGCGGCGGCCAATACCGTTGGTGCGGGCTTGCGCGATGGCTGGGTTGTTCGCCGAACTCGTATTGCTGGCTCCACGTAGCAGGTCTGGCATGATTGAGCACCCCCACCCCGGGCCGCCGCAAAGATTGCGGCACAAAGGAAGACACGCGCATGGCCTGGTTCACACTCCGCAAGTCCGCGCCGATTCCGTCCGACGCCAAGGCAGCCGCGGCCGAAGCCCGAGCGCGGCGTGGCCCGACGCATCGCTTCCTGCGCGAATGGGTGCTGCCGATCGGGCTGGTAATGGCGGTGATGGCCCCGATCCGGTCCGTGATCGCGGATTGGAACGATGTCCCCTCCGGCTCGATGCGCCCGACGATTCTCGAGGGCGACCGGATCTACGTGAACAAGCTTTCGTTTGGATTGCGGTTGCCGTTCACCATGACGTGGCTTGCCCGCTGGGATGAGCCGCGTCGTGGGGACATTGCGACGTTCGCATCGCCCGCGGACGGGATCCGGCTCGTGAAGCGGATCATCGGGGTGCCGGGGGACACGATCGAGCTTCGCAACAACGTGCTGGTGATCAACGGCGTGGAGTCGGCGCTGCAGCCGACGCTGAACTCGAAGCAGATGCTGCCGAACGGACAATCGGTGCCCGCGACGCTGGCCCGAGAGACGCTCGGCGGCGTGGACCACGCGGTGGAGTTGATTCCGGCGATTGTCAGCCGGTCCACGTTCGCACCGATCGTTGTGCCGCAGGGGATGTACTTCGTGATGGGCGATAACCGCGACATGTCGAACGACTCGCGGTTCATCGGTATGGTTCCGCTGGAGAGCTTTTACGGCCGGTGTACGGCGGTGGCGCTCTCGCTGGACCCGGAGAGCGGGTATTGGCCGCGTTGGGAGCGATGGTTCAGCGGGCTGCGGTGAAGGATCTTGGCGGGTGAATGGATTGACCCCTGCAATGGGCGTTCTCAGGAACGCCCATTTTTCATGCGCCTGAGTTATGCGTCGTAGCTGAATGAATAGGTGGTTTTCCCGCAGACGGGGTCTGCGGATGCCGATGCTGTCTCGTGCAGGCGCGGCACTGGAAGTTCCGCAACTGAATCTTCCCGATGGGGCAGGGGCGCGGGTCTTAGAGACTCGCGAACGCTTTTCGAACGACTCGATAGTGGAGCCACGGATTGGCGCATGTGCTGATTATTGACGACGCGAAGCTGATCCGCGAACTGCTCAAGCACGCGCTGAAGCGGGAGGGGTTCACTGTCTCCGCCGCGGGCGGGGCGGTGGAAGGGCTTCAGATGGTGCGGCGGGAGCGACCGGACGTGATTCTGCTGGACCTGGAGATGCCCGGGCGCGACGGGGTGGAGTGCCTGCGCGACATTCGCGCCGATGCGACGTGCCGGAACACGCCGGTAATCATGGTTTCCGCGACACCGAAGCGAGAGATCATTCTGCGAGTGGCGAAGATGGGCGTGCAGGGATTGATCGTGAAGAGCGACACGATGGTGCAGGAGATCGCCAAGCGCGTCCGGCAGATCGTGGCCGAGCAAAGCGATCAGGCGGCTGGCGCGCCGGTTGGCCCCACGATGCCGGCCGCTCCGATCGTCGCGGCCGTTCAGGGCGCTCCTGCTCCGGCTGTTGCCGCCAAGCAGCCGGTGATCGAGAAACTGCCCGGGTCGCTGCCGCCTGCCAAGCCACCCGTGATCGAGCGCGTGCCGGTATCGCTCCCGCCAGCCAAGCCGCCCGTCATCGAAGCCATTCCTGCAACTCCGGTGTTGCGAGCGGGCGCTGCGAGCAGCGTGCCCGCGGCGATTTCCGAGCAGGAGGATCGCGACTCGTTGAGCACGAGCATTCTGCAGCTCGACGGCGAGGGGGCGGACATCGAGAAGGCGACAGAGCAGCTCAAGGCGCTCAAGCCGCTGATGACGCGATCCGAGCTGCTCAAGCGCGTGCTGGAGGGGGCCGACCTTCGAGCGGCCAAGCCGGCGGTGCAGCAGGTGCTCTCGCTGACGGGGAGCTCCAGCGCGTCGATCGACACCATCTCCAAGGCGATCAAACAGGATCAAGCCCTTTCGCTGAAGGTGCTGAAGGTGGCCAACTCGTCGATCTATACGCGCGGCGAGCGCGTGGAGACTGTGCAGAAGGCCGTGGCGCGCATCGGCGTGGCGCAGATTCGCACCACGGTGATGAGTCTGGCCGTGATCGATTCGTTCGGGAGTACCGGGCTGGCCGGACGCATCAAGACGGACTGGTTCTGGGAGCACTCGATCGCGGTGGGGCTGCTGGCCGCGAAGATCGCGCGTGCGCGCGGGTGCAAGCCGGAGCAGATCGACGCGATGTTCACGGCGGGGCTGCTGCATGATGTGGGGCGCGTGATCTACGCCGAGCGGCTGGGGGAGGAGTACACGGCGGTGATCGACACGGCCGACCGGCTCGGGATGCCCCTGGAGACCGTGGAGTCCCGCCTGCTGCTGGTGAACCACGCGGACCTGACGGATCGCCTGCTGCGGGCCTGGAACTTCTCGCCGGAGCTGATCAACCCGATCGCGCTGCACCACCTGAGCGTGGGCAACATCCGGCGGGTGGCCCCGAAGATGGCCGACACGGTTGCCACGCTTGCGATGGCCAACCGGCTGGGCCATGCGCTGCTGCTGGGCTCCAGCGGCAATGAGTCGCTCTATCCGATCGGGGAGTTCGTGGATTTCCTCAAGATTTCAAGCGAGGATCTGCACGAGATGTGCACCACCGTTCCCGAGCAGACGCTCGACATGAAACTGCAGATGCTCTCGCACGGCGGGGGAAGCGATTCCACGATGCTCGATGATGCTCGGGCCAAGCTCGGCGACAATGTGCGGCCGCTGCACGTGACGGCCAACGCCGATTGCGGGGCCATCCGCATTCTCATGGACCGACTCATCCCCGGGACGCAGACCGACGCACCGAACATCGCGATCGTGCGGATCGGGCATGTGCGCGAGCGGGCCCAACTCGTTTCAATGCTTCGCGCGGCCGAGCAGGAACGGAACGTCAAGAACCTTCCGACACTGGTGCTGGGCGCGGGCGTGGGGTGCTTCTTTGCCGATGGAATGCTGGGCGAGCGGATGGTGGAGCAAGTGGTGCTGCCGCTGCGGCTCTCCCGGCTGATCAACTCGATTCGAGGGTTGACGGGGGCCCAAGCGCGTGCGGTTGCGGCGTAGGGGGGGAGGGGGGGAGGGGGATTCTCAACAGCATCGCGGGATGATGCAGCGGTTGAGTCGTTTCATGTGCGCACCATTGGGATGCATCCAGAGCACGTCGAACGGCATTTGGACGTCTGCCGATTCAATTGGGCGCAGCACGAGGCGGCGGAGACGAACGATCGTGCGGCGTGCCTCGAACGCGAAAGGGCGATACCCGCGCTCGGCCATGAACGCGAAGACCTCGGCCCGGGAGGCGCCGGCCATCGTGAGCATCTCGTCGTTGACTTCGCAGACGATGAGCGGACGGTGTGTGTCGATGAGGGAAGCCATGCCGCGGAGCGCGCGGAGCTCGAATCCCTCGACATCGAGCTTAACGAAGAGCTCGCCGCGGATGTTGAGGTTGGGCATGGCGTCGGCCCGCGTGACGTGTGCGACGCTGTGATGCCGAACAACGCCGCGGTAGCGCTCGGGTACCGGCGCGAAGGTGGCCGCACCGGAGTTGTCGGTCCCCGGTATGCGCAGTACAAGTTCCTCCGCTCGATCGCTCAGGCCGATGGGGAGGGGAGCAAGTTGCGAAAGTCTGTTCGCGCTGGCGTGCCATGCAAGCCGCTCGAAGATCGCGGGATTGGGTTCCATCGCGTACACGCGGCCCGTTGCGCCGACACACCACGCCGCGATGATGGACAGCAGCCCGATATTCGCGCCGCCATCAATGAAGGTGTCGCCGGGGCGGAGAGCGCGGCGCACGAGCAGTTGGATGGGCACCTCGTGGTAGCGGCCAAGGGCGTGGGCGAATCGCTGGAAGTAGTCGGAGCAGTCGAGCATGAGCCGCTGTCCGTGCCACATGCCGCGTGATTCATGTGTGCCGGCGTTTGGCCACGCGCCCGGGAGCGCAACGATGGCCAGTTCCATCAGCCCGACAGTTCGGGGGAGTTCGCAGCGGGCACAAGCGGTGAGTGTGCGACGTGCGAGCGCATCGAAAAAGCGGGTGCTTCGGGGCCAGCGATCCAGCATGCGCTCGTGATGGGCAGCGATCCGCCGGGCCGCGGCGAAGCGACGCTCGCGGATCGGGTCTGACGGAGGCGTGTGCATTACAGAGTGGTGGTCAGCGTTGCAGGATGGCCAGCGCGATATTAGCGGCGTTAAAGAGCACGTGCATGGTGATGGGCGTGGCCAAGCCGCGCGTGCGTTCAAAGGCGATGCCGATGCCGACGCTGAGGGTGAAGAGCGTTGGCAGGGCGCGCCAGGAGACGGGGCCGCCGCCGACGAAGTGCATCGCCGCGAAGATGGCGGAGGTACCGATGATCGCGGGCCAGGCGCGATCCAGCACGCGCAGGAAACAGGATTGCAGCATGACGCGGTACAGGATCTCCTCGACAATCGGCGCCCCGATCACGGCCGTCGCGGCGATGATCCACGCCCATGCCGAGTGGCGATTGTCCACGATCTGCCTGAGCGTTTCGTGGTCCAGATTGTCCGGTGACTGGCCCGTAATGAGGCCGGCGAGTTTCTGGGTGAGCAGCGAGACGAGCACGCAGACGGGCGCGAGCAGCACCATGGCCACTACGCCGCGGCCCGCGTCGGGCCACCGCCAGTTGAGCCCGGATTTGTCGCTCACGCGGGCACGCAGCAGGAAGACGACCACCGTGGCCACGGCGATGGCGATGGCATACGCGGCCAACTGAAAGAGCGCGGTATGGCGCAGCGACGTCGGCTCGCCAAGCACGCTCGCGGGAATGTGGCCCGCGATGAAGGCCCCTTCGGCCAGACCAAGGTAGATCACCATCGCGCAGAGCATCCAGACCACGGTGGGCACGCCGGCGACATCGCGCTGCTTCCTGGGCGGAAAAGAGGTGGGGCGGATGACGTCCCAGCGCCAGAGAAAGTAGCCGATGGCGGCGCTTCCGGCGGAGCTGAGGCCGAGGAGGATGAGATCATCGCGTGACAAGCCGCAATCGTCCGCTGAGAGTGGGGGCGGGGCTAGTGGGAAAGGCGGGAAAAGCGAACACGCGAGTTGGTGGTGCGCGAAACCCCGGGATTCGCTCCCAAAGCGTCGCTCATCCCGGGCGTGTGAGTGGGCTTATTGCATCGTGGCGGGATCGACGCCGTTTTCGATGGCGTGGATCTTTTTGACGCGCCGCTCGTGGCGGCCGCCCTGGAAGGGCGTCGTCAGCCAGATCTCCACGATCTTCTCGATAAGTTTCTGGCCCAGCAGGTCGGCGGACATGCAGACGACGTTGGCGTCGTTGTGCGAGCGGCTCATCTCGGCGGTGAGTTCATCGTGGACGAGCGCCGCCCGAACGCCCTTGACCTTGTTTGCGGCGATGGACATGCCGATGCCCGAGCCGCAGAGCAGGATGCCGCGATCCGCATCGCCGCGGGAGACGGCGTGGCCGACTGCGTAGGCGGGGTCCGGATAGTCGCAGGTTTCGGCGGACATGGGTCCGAGGATGGTGACGGTGTGTCCCTGGGATCGGAGGCGGTCGGCCAGTTGCCGCGTCGCGCCCACGCCACGGTGGTCCGCGCTGAGAGCCAACTTCATGATCGCCACTCCTTGAGACGCTCCACGAGCATTTTCTCGATGCGCCGTGCTGCATCATTGTACGCCTGCTGCGGGAGACCGATGGGGTCCGGCACGTCCTCGCCCTTGGGGTCCAGGAGAAAGGCCCGATCTTTCGCGGAAGGGTCCGCGGCGAGCACGCCGGCAAGGTTCGAGCGCGTCATGGCGTAGATCACGTCGCTCTCGGCGATGAGCTGGCGGGAGATGGGGCGGGAGGTGGACTTGGTCGGGGCGAAGCCGAGCTTTTTGACGGCCTCGTTGCCCTCGGGTGTGTGTGGTGCGCCGCCGCCGGCGCCTGTGCCCGCCGAAGAGATGCTGATCGACGGTGAGTCAGTGGAGATGCGCGAGACGAGGCCGGTGGCGATGGCCTCGGCCATGGGGCTGCGGCAGGTGTTGCCGGTGCAGACCATGAGCACGTTGAGCTTGGCGTGCTTCAAGACGTATCGCTCCTCGTACGCGCCCTCGGAGAGAATGCGGACGGCGCCGGTGCGCTCGATGGCGATGGTGGTTGGGCGGCCGCGCGAGCCGCCGGCGGTGGGCGGGGCGTCCGAGAGGGCGAGGGATGGAGTAAGGCCAATCCTGGTTGCGGCATCGAGTGCGGCGTCGGCCTCGATGATCGAGCGGCCGTGCGCATCCATCGGCTCAACGCAGCACAGTCTCTCGCCAGCCCGCGCGGCGAGGGCGGACGCGAGCGTCGCTGCCACCGACGGCCCGGGGACTCGGAGCAGGATCGCCTCGCCTGAGTCAAAGATGCCGGGCGCGACGCCGGCCTCCGAGCGAGCCGCGGCCAGCGCGGCTTCGGAGAGGTGGATCTGGAAAACGGCAGGTCCCGGGGTGAGTGTGCGGAGGAGTTTGCGGGCGACGGTGGTGAGGCCGGGGATCCCGGCGGCCGCGTCGGCGGAGGTGGGGGGGGCGGGGGGGATGAGCCAGCAGGCGCAGGGAGAGGTGCCCAGCCGTGCTGCGGCGCGGCAGAGGTTGAGGGCGAGAGGGGATTCGAGGGCCGTCAAGAGGAAGTAGCCCGTATCCCCCGGCGCGAGGACGAGCTCGCCGCGTTCGAGGGTTGCCAGGGCGTCGGCCTGCGCGGCCAATCGTGCCGCGGCGGAGAGGGACTTCAGATCGAGCGTGACAGAGGGCATCGGAAGGGAGTATGCGGGAGCGGGGGCGAATGTTCAACCGTGAAAAGGGTGGGGGGCAGGGCGTGGATGGGAATGGCGTATGATGTGGTGTTGGCACACCAAGCCATGTTTCGGGTGCTTCGCCCGAGAGGGTTTCGTAGTTCACCTCAATAAAGTCCTCGGCCGAGGCAGTCGAGACACGGGCTGGTAAGCCCGTGCCACGCAGATGTTCGGGATTCTGAAGGTAGAGAATGCCGAGGGTAAGGGAAAAGCCCGGATCAATCGTCCGGGGAAGAGCGAACAGATAGGGCGCGGGACGGATGGACCGGCCGCGCAGGACATCATCGCGGCCAACGGCGCGGAGAACCCAGACCATGAACACACAGATTGCTCGGATGAACGTCTCCCGCCCCGCCCAACCCACGCGAGCGTTCACGCTGATTGAGATGCTGACGGTCATCGCCATTCTGGCGATCGTGATCGGGATCATCCTCCCGATTATGGCGGGGGCGCGAACGGCGGCGAAGAAGTCTGACACGCGCGTGCTGCTCTCCAATTTGGCTCAGGCCGCGGCGGCGTTCCAGAACGAACAGCGCCGGTTGCCGGGGTACTTCAGTCCGCGGCAGATGGGTGATACCCAGAATGGCGGGCGCGGGCTCACGACGATGGACAACATGCTCATCGACCTGCTTGGCGGCATCACGACGCAGGGGGCCAACGGCACAACGATCCTGAGCATCGGCCCCACGATGACGAACTTGGTGACGATCGATCTGGCCGCGATGGGCACGACGAAGCAGAACAGCAACGGCTCGATCGGCAAGTCGTATCTCACGATGGATGCGAAGCGGTTTGTGCCGCAGGATGGTGCCGCCGGGGGAACGCGAGCGGTGGGATCCCTGCCGGAACTTGCCTATTTCCCGACGCTTATCGATTCGTTCGGCTCGCCGATTCTGGCGTGGGTCGGCGACGAAGTTCCCAGCGCAGGCACGTTTGCGGCAATCGACTCCTCCATGAGCGCGCGGTACTGGCAGGTGCAGAACGCGGGGTTCCTAAACTCTAAATCGCTTGGCAAGATCAAAGAGGATCAAACAGATACGATGCGTGGGAGTGCGTTGAGCTCGAGCGTGGTTGCGATAAATCTGTCCCGGACGATGGAAGCGCTGCTCGGGAATGCCAGCCAGCCCGATCCGGCCGCGCCCGCGGGAACGCCGAAGCCATTGGCGCCCCGGGCTCCGATCGTGTTCCAGTCCGCCGGTCCCGACGGCATCTATGTCGGCTTACGCGACAAGGGTGCACGCGCCGGGTTTGTGCCGTACGCGGTCAATCAGGATCCTTTCGGCGGCACGCTGTTCGATGACATGATCGGCACCGCCGGGAACTGATTTGGCATGGGCCACTTGACGCGCGACCCCATTATCCGCGAATATCTCGCCCATGGTCACGGTTCCGTGGTCTATCGGGCGCGATCTCATTCTGCGTCGGCGCGGCTCCGGTGAGCCGCCGGCGCGGCGGTCGCTGTACGTCTGCGCATTGATCGGCATCGGATATTGGCTCGCCGGGTTCGTTGCCCCCGGTGTGGGCGCAACGTGGTGGTTGGGCGGTGCGCCGGTGTTGTTGATCATTGCGGTGCTGACGCGCGGGTGGGTCTGCCGCGTGGCGTTGAGCGTGGCGGTGCTGCTGCTCGCGGCGGGGTGGTATGGGGCGCGGGTGAATGAGCGGGCCGGCGCGTCGCTGGCGTGGACGGTGGAGGAGGAGGTTGGGGCATCGGCCGACCCGGTGCTGGGCACGGTCCGCGGCGTGGTGGTGGATTCGCCGCAGGAGTTGGAACGATCGCGCGGCGCGCTGGGGAAGTTCTCCCGGGCTGGTGAAGCGGTGGGGTTCACGATCGCGCTCTCGGGCGTGGAGGGCAACGGCGGCGTGGTGAGTGATGTCTCGGGCGAGCTGCGCGTGCGGGTGGAGGGTGCGCCGACTTTGATGCCCGCGTGGCTGCGCCCTGGTGTGGCGGTACGAATCTCTGGAAAGCTGCGGCCGGTGCGGCCGGCCAGCAATCCAGGCGAGCCGGATTGGCCCGCACTGGCGGCGCAGGAGGGAAGGATCGGGGAACTGGAAGTGCCCAACGCGACGTTGTTGGAAACCCGCGAGCCGGCCGGATGGGTTGAGGGCGCGCGGGCGCGGTGGTATGGGGCGATTGGGGCGATGCACGAGCGGTGTCAGCTTGCGATCGATGGGCCGAAGAGTGCCGTCGATTCGCCCAAGGAGAAGCGAGCCCGCGAGGCACGCGCGTTGCTCGGCGCGCTGCTGCTGGGCGAGCGAGATGGCGCGCTGGGCGAGGTGAATGCGGCGTTCACACGTCTGGGGCTTGTGCATCTGGTGGCGATCTCAGGTTTCAACCTGGCGATCATGGCCTCATTCGCGATGTTTCTGCTGCGCTTCTCGGGGGATCGCGGGTGGATGGAGCCGGCGATCGTCGCGCTGCTGGTGGTGGGGTACATGCTCGTGCTGCCGGCGCAGGCGCCGATCGTGCGTGCGGGCGTGCTGGTGCTTGTGCTTCTGATCGCCGACGCCAGCGGGCGGCGCTATGACCGTGCAACGCTGCTGGGGTGGATCGCCTGCGTGCTGCTGATCGTGCGCCCGCTGGATGCGTGGTCGCTGGGGTTTCAGTTAAGTTTCGGGATCGTGGCCGCATTGATACTGATGGGGGACACGATGCACCATCGGCTCTGGGGCGTGCCCCTGCGCGGCCTGACGCCCGAGTGGCAGGCGCACGGGCGGCGCGCGTGGGAGGGATGGTGGTGGCGCTGGATTCCCGCGCTGTGGCGCTGGCTGGCGCGGTTCATGCAGACGCAGATCAGCGCGAGCGTTCTGGCATGGGCGGTGTCGATGCCGATCATCGCGTGTCACACCGGGCAGTTGGGGTTGCTGACGCCGCTGATGACACTGGTGGTGTTGCCGATGACGGTCGTGGTGCTGTGGGGCGGGTATCTTGCGCTGCTTGCGGGGCTGGTGATTCCCGGCGCGGCGGGGATCGCCGGCGGCGTGCTGGACGCGATGGCGCGCCTGCTGGTGGATGTGGTGCTCTTGCTGGATCGCGTGCCGGGGGCGTCGGTGCTTATGCCGCGGGTGAGCGCGTGGTGGGCGATCGCGGGGGTGGGTGGCGCGGCGTATCTGGTCATGCGAGGTTCCAATCGCGATCGGTGGTCGTGGGTGATTGTGATCGGGCTCGCGGGTTGGCTGAGCGGAGAGATGTACTTCGGCACGCGGCTGGGTTCGGACGTTGCGCTGCGGATCGACTCGCTCGCGGTGGGCGATGGATCGTGCCACCTGATTCGGCGCGGCGGGGAGGCGACGCTCTGGGATTGCGGATCGCTGACGACGGGCCTTGGCGAGCGTTTGGTGCCGCAGGCGTTGCGGGAGCTTGGTGTGCGGACCGTGCCGACGGTCGTGGTGACGCACGCGCACATCGATCACTTCGCCGCGTTGCCGGACATCGTGGAGCAACTGCACGTGCGGCGGGTGTATCTGCCCGCGCAGTTCGAGCGGTACGCGAAGACGCACCCGGGAACGGCTCCGGCGGAGCTGCTGGCGGATCTCGCCAAGCGGAACATTGAAGTGCTGACATTGGGCAAGGGAGAGAGGGTGGAGTTGGCCGGGCTGAGCGCGAGCGTGCTCTGGCCGGAGCGGGACCGGGAGTTTCACGACACGAACGACTCGTCGATCGTGGCGATGCTGGCGGTGAGGTGCGGCGAAACCGAGAGGCGTGTGCTGCTGACGGGGGATGCCGCGCGGGAAGCTCTGGCGAATCTGCTGCCCGATCAGAGCCGAGGGGCGCAAGCCCCCGGAGCGGAGGTGGTGAGCGAGCAGGTACAAACCGGCGGTGAACGCCGTTCGGCTCTGCGGGCGGACGTGCTCGAGCTTCCGCACCATGGGGCGTACATCGAACCGGCGGTGGAACTGGTTCGCGTTGTGGATCCGAGCGTGGTTGTGCAGAGCACCGGCGCGCGAAGGGCAGCCGATCGGCGATGGGTCAATGTCATGAATGGCAAAGCGTGGTACGCCACGCCGCGGAGCGGGGCGGTGTGGGTGGAGATCCGATCGGATGGGACGCTGGTGAGCGGATCGTTCAGATGAGAAATGGGCGTGAAGCCCCGGCCGCGTTCCTTGCCACGCTATTCAAGCCCCTCAACGACGATCGGAACCGAGGCGCGCCGGGACCACTTGCCCACGGGGCTGTTCCACCAGAGCACGCTGTCGGGATCGACGGGAATGGGCGCCGCGACCGGCTTGGGGAGTTCGCGGAGCGTGAGTGTGACGCCTTCCGGGACCGATTCCTTGATGCTTCGGACCAGCGCGGCGAAGGAGTTCTCGCCGGGGGGGAGATCGACGGAGTAGAGAGCTTTCACGACGGGGTGGAGCGGAGGGAGCGTGGGAGCTGGCGCGACGACAGTGACTTGGGGATTGGCACCGTGCGCGCTGACGAAGACCGTGGGCTCGGGAGCTGCGGGAAGCGCGGGTGCGGGGCGCGCCTCGGCGGGGGGCGTGAGCAGGGCGGCATACTGCTTGGGAACATTGTCCATCGCGATCGTTCGCCAGCCGGTGTCACGGGCACGCGTGAGGGAATCGAGCCGCTTGATCGCGGGCGCGGCGGCGGACGTGCGGAGCGCGATGGCCAGGCGGCCTTCGCTCGCGAGCATCGCGGCGCGGGCATCGGTCATTTCCACGGGTTCGACGGCGGGCGCGGCGGCGATGATCCTGGGTGGGATCGTGGGCTCGGCATCCGGCTCCAGAGCGATTTCGATCGAGGGCGTTGGTGCGAGGGGCGCGATCGGGTCCGGCTTCGGAAGGTTGACGGCGATGGGTGCAGGGGCTGGCCCGGCGACGGGCTTCCGCATCAGTTCGAGTACGCCCATCGTGCCGAGCCCGGCGATGATGGCGAGGGACGCGGCGACGGCAAGGCGTCGCGGCCACGCGCTTTCCATGAGCAGCCGCAGCGAGCTGGGCTCGCGTCGCTCGACCTGCGAGATCGGGATCGGGCGCGGAATATCTCGGGAAGCGGTGGAGAGCCCGCGGAGGGCCGCGGCTTCAAGGCGGGATTCAATCCCATCGGCCAGCCCGTGAGGAGCATGTACTTCACCGAGCCCAACGACCAGTTCGCGATCGGACCGAAACTTCATGACAAGCTGACCAAGACGGGGATCGGCCTTGATCGCGCCGAGGACCACGCCCTCGCGTTCGCGCGCCAACACGCCATCCACGAGATCGATCAAGTCGCTCTCGGTGATGCCGAATGGAAGGGGGTTGGGAAGGCCGGTGGTCATTGGGGAGGAGTCGAGTGGGGTTGTTCCAGGAGTTCACGAAGGGCAAGTCGGGCTCGAAACAGGCGACTCTTCACGGTACCCGTCGCGACCGAAAGGGCCGCGGCGATCTGGTCGTAGTCGAGTCCTTGCACGTCGCGGAGCACGATGATGGCCCGTTGATCGGGGTCCAGAGAGGCCAGGGCGATGAGAACTCGCCGCCGCTGGTCTACAGATTGGACGCCCTCATCCGGACCGGGTTCCCTGTCTGTCAAAGGAGATCGGGTCCGGGTGGATGAACCACCGTTCACCCCCCGAACAAGGGATGGTGCAAAGTCGTCTTCGAGGGAGGCGTGTTTTCGGAGCTTGGCGGCCCGAAGGTGCGAGAGGCAGACGTTCATGGTGACGCGGATGATCCAGGTGCTGAGCTTGGAGCGGCCATCCCAGGTATCCAGCCCCTGCAGGACTTTTACGAAGGCGTCCTGGGTGAGGTCTGCCGCGACGTCGCGATTGCCGACCATGCGGAGGCAGACCGCGAAGAGACGGTCCTGGTAGCGGGTCAGGAGGCCTCCCCAGGCCTCGCGGCTGCCGATGCCCGCGGCCCGGATTTTGGCAACCAGCGCGCGGTCGATCTGGTCCCCCTCGTCGGATGGTTGAGAAGTCGGGGAGATGGGGGGAGAGTCCTGGTCCACCATGGTCCTGCGTCGGTACGCGGGGGGCGCGGGGGGGATGCCTGTGTGAGCAAGAGACGGGCAGGATGCCTGTACCACGGGGCAAAGACTACACTCGGCAACTTCGCCCCACACGCACGAACTTCGAGCCACTCCATGCCCCTGAACGCCCCCGCGGCCCCGAGCGCGCCCCAGCAGCAGCCGGAGACGATCAAGGACACGCTGATCTCGATCATGATCGCGTTCACGATGGCGTTCGTGTTCCGGGGGTTCGTGGTGGAGGCGTTTGTCATCCCGACGGGTTCGATGGCACCGACGCTCATGGGCGCGCACATGCAGCTCCGCGGACCGGAGACGGGGTATCAGTGGCCGGTGGGAGCGTATCAGTCGAATCCGGGGGACCAGACGGACTACACCGATCCGCAGACGCGTGTGAACGTGCAGGATCCGATCAGCGGCGCGGCGATTCCGCAGAGCGACCGGCGTCGCTACGCGGGAGATCGGATCCTGGTGCTGAAATATCTGTACGCGATCCGCGATCCGGCGCGGTTTGACGTGATCGTCTTCAAGAATCCGACGAATCCGGCGGACAACTACATCAAGCGGCTGATCGGATTGCCGGGAGACCAGATCGCGCTGGCGGATGGGGATGTCTTCGCGCGGACCGATCCGCAGAATCAGACGACGACGAGCACGGACGCCGCGGAACGGGCCAAGCTGTGGGAACAGCCCGGCTGGCACGTGCAGCGGAAGGACGCGATCACGCAGCGGGCGGTCTGGCAGACGGTGTATGACTCGGCGTTCGCGCCCGCGCCGCCGGCGAAGGGGAGCGCTCCGTGGGTGCCCAGCGAGAAGGGCGGATGGAACATGTCGCCGCGGGAGTATCGATACGAGGGCACGGGCGCGGCCCAACTCGTCTTCGATCAGACGGTGCGGCGTTCGGCGGATCAGATTCGCGGCGGACGGGCGATGTCGTGGGCGATCGACGATTACTACCCGTACGACGAGTGGTACTACGAGAACGGGATGGCGCGGTTTCCCGTGGCGGATGTGCGATTGCGCTGCGGCTTCGAGCCGGCACAGGGTGGGGAGACAATTTCAATGCTGCTCACGGCGCGCGGGCACGAGTTCCGCGCAACGCTCGGCGGCGGCAAGGCGACGATTGCGTGGCGAAAGCCGATCGGGGCGGTGGGCGCGCTCGGAGCGTGGGAGAACGTGGCGAGCGCGGATGCTCCGGCTCTGCCATCGGGAAAGGTGAGCAACGTCGAGTTCTGGCACGTGGACCAGAGCGTGCAGGTCTGGCTGGATGACAAGCTGGTGACCAAGTTCGAGTATGACTGGACGCCGGGGGAACGGATTCGGTACGCCACGGGAAAGCCGCTGGCGGAGTTGCTTGGGCCGCAGCAGATCAACCCGCTCGGGCGGAACGTGCTGATGGACCCGGCGATCTACGAGCCGGGCAAAGCGTCGGTGCGATTTGCATTCGAGGGAGGCGCGTTCAAGCTCTATCGCGTCGGCCTGGATCGCGATTTGCACTATCAGCCGACGAGCAAGGGTCGCGGCAGCGGCATCGCGGGGTTGGGCACCAGCCCGTATGCCCCGCTCGTCCTGAGCCCGGACCAGTTCTTCGCCTGCGGCGACAACTCGCCCGCGAGCTTGGACGGGCGGCTCTGGGAGGATGTGGACCCGTGGATCAACCAGCACTTTCCGCCGCCGGCGGGGCCGTATCCCGCGGCGGGCGTGATCCATCGCGATCTGCTGCTTGGGCGGGCGTTCTTTGTGTATTGGCCGAGCTTGAAGAAGGAAGGCGATCCGGTTCCGGTGCCGGACTTCGGGCGGATGCGGTATATCTGGTGAACATTGCACATCGCACATGGCCACATGGCACATGAAGCCAGGGGCGATGGCTATTGGTCCTGATGTGCCATGTGGCCATGTGCGATGTGCTACTTGGGCTGCCGCCACCGCCGCTCCTCGGCCTTGCCTTGAATCAGAAAATATCCGACGCTGACGACCAGCAGCAGCATCGCCCGCGCGTCGAGGCCGGTCATGAGGGCCTGGCCGATCGCCACGAGGATGAATGCGGCGTTGATGGGGTGGTGGATCAGTCGGTAGGGGCCGGTGGCGACGAACCGGGCTCGTCTGTCGGAGTCGTTCTGGCCGATGCGCCAGTGTTCACCGAGTGTGACGACAGCCCATAAGCGCAAGAGTGCTCCCGCGCTCCAGAAGCAGATTCCGGCCGGAACGCTGATGACCTTGGCCGGATCGGATGCCGGACCCACGACGATCCACGCGGAATAGCCGATGAGCGTGAGTCCGAGGGTGGAATCGACCCATGCATACAGATTCCGCGGCGGGAAGCGACCCGCCACCGGCCAGAAGCCGTAGCGCAGAGGAAACAGCAGCGTCCAAAGCACGTACGCGGGCAGGGCGTAGAGAAGCCAGAGTGCGGCCGGGAGCATCGTGGGAGCGTATTCGGCATCTCAAGAACCGGCAGAGGGACGGGGACACGGGACACGAGGTCACGGGGGATGGGTAGACAGGATGAGGTTGAACATGAAGACTCGGGCAATGGCGGCGTGTGTGACGGGGCTGGGGATGGCATGCTGCATTCTCGCGGGTGCGGCGGCCGCTGGGCAGCCGGGGGGCGCGCCGGAAAAGAAGGACGAGACGAAGGATGCCAAGCCCGCGGCTGTTGTAGGTACGGGTGTGGCTGTGGTGGAAGTTTTTACCAGCGAGGGGTGCGATTCGTGCCCGCCGGCGGACGACCTGGCCGCAAAGATCGCGCGCGAGGCGAAGGAGCAGGGCAAGAACGTCTTCGTGCTGGCGATGCATGTGGACTATTGGGATTATCTCGGGTGGAAGGACCCGTTTGCCAAGCACGAGTTCACGACGCGCCAGCGGGCGTACGCCGCGGCGTTCGGAAAGTCCGGAGGGAACGCCGGCGTGTTTACGCCGGAGATGGTGGTGAACGGCACGACGGGGTTCAACGGGGCCGACGCGAAGACCGCAAGCGCGGCGATCGACAAGGCGACTTCGGGCGGGGCCCGATTCAAGATTGAGGCGAGCGTGGGGCCTCGCAAGTCGGGCGAACCGGTGCGTGTCCACGCGCAGGTGATGGGCGACTCGCGCTGGATCAAGCTCGGTGTGGTGGTGGTGGAGAATGGGTTGAGCTCGGTTGTGACGGCGGGAGAGAACAAGGGCAAGACGCTCACGCACGATCGCGTGGTGCGGGCGCTGGGGGTGCAGACAGTGAAAGACGGCGCGGCGGACGTGGAGTTGAAACTGCCCGAGGGCGTGAAGGAGGCCAACGGGCGCGTCGTGGTCTTCGGGCAGGATGAAAAGACGCTGGTGGTGTACGGGGCGGTGGAGCTTGAGCTGGAAAAGCCGAGCAAGTAAGGGCGGGGTGCGTAGAACCAATGCGGGGCCATCACGAGGTGCGATTCCACGCGATGTTCAGATCGACGTACTAGCTCGCAGATGGCCGCGCGACGTGGGAGCCGGCGTTCGTGCTTCGATTTGATGTGGCTCCGGCCGCGAAATGAGGGGGCGGGGTCCTTTTGCTCGACCCTTCCAAACCGCGAATCGAGTGTGAAAGTCCGAGAGCCAATTCAGCCGCGATCGGTGCGTGCCGATGTCGCAGTGGCCGGAGGAAACGGCCATTGCAACGAGGTACGACATGGGCAGCACGCCGCCGGACAAGTTTGAACTCAAGATCTCCCGGCGCGCCGGGGCGCACATCGCGGCTCGCGATCCGTTCAAGCTGGAGCGACGTCGCGAGGACCGGCACGAGGCAAAGGGCGAACTGAGCGCGAGCTATTCGAACGGGCGCGACCGCTTCGGGATCACGAATCTGGAACTGCTGGATCGCTCGGCCCAGGGGCTGGGCGTACGCACGCGGGTGCGGATCGAGCCGGGGGAGATGGTGACGATCTGCCCGGAGGGATCGACGATTCCGTGGGTGAGCGCGAAAGCGGTGAGGTGCGTGGAGGGGGAGGGGGAGTTTGTGGTGGGGTTGAAGTACTGCGCGGGCGCGGCCGCGGCGTGATTCGACGGAGGGTGCGTTGCCGAGATTTCAACTTGTGGCGGCTAAGGCACCTTTGGCGCCGTTGGTGTTCGAGCGACAATCGAGTAAGCCAAGCCGAGGAGCCCCGCCAACGGGTGTGTGACGAAAATGGAATACGCCAGCCAACGACTCCAGACGAACACTGTGGGCGAAACTTCGACAAACTGCGAGCCGTGTTGCCGCAGAAAATAGTGTCCGTCTACGGCTCTGCTTCCGAATCCGCCGCAGTGGAACACGCAGCCAGAAACAAAAAAACAACGAAATTCAGGATCATCGCGATCCCGGCGATGCCGCTCGCCCAATAGAGCCAGTACGCCGTCCGCGAGCTATGGCGATTCGTTGACCACATCAATCCCATTGTGACCGAATCCTCTCCCACGTCTTCCGATACCGCTCCGCCATCGTCTCCAGCGATGCCGGGATGATGCGGACCTGGCCGACGACGGTGATGAAGTTCGTGTCGCCGCCCCAGCGGGGGACGAGGTGGACGTGCAGGTGGCCGGGGACGCCTGCGCCGGCGGCGCGGCCCTGGTTCACGCCGATGTTGATGCCCTGTGGTTCGAGGGTGCGGGTGATAAGGTCGGCGGCGCAATCGACCATGCGCCAGAGCGCGGCGAGCTGGGCGGGGGAGTAGTCCATCAGCGTGGGGCGGGGCTCGCCGAGGGCGACGAGGAGATGGCCGCTGGCGTACGGGAAGGCATTGAGAAGAATCAGGCCCGCGTCGGTGCGGACGATGATGTGATTCTGCACATCATCAGTGGGAGAGAGCCAGTAGTCGTGGAGGAAGGAGCCGGAGGGCGCGGGTTTGCCGGGCTTGGGCGGTTGGGCGGGCGTGCCGGATTTGTCCTGCTCGTCCATCGATTCGAGGTATTGCAGCCGCCATGGGGCGTGCAGCGCGGCGTGGTTGGTGGGTGGCGTTGGTGGGCGTGCGTCCGAGAACGCGCCGGCGGAACTCCCGGGGGCACGCTGAATATGCGTGGGTTGTGCGGGGTCGGGGGGGTTCGGTGCGGCGGGGGCCATGCGAAAGCGTAGCGGCGGGTCGTGGGATTCGGCCGCGGCTCCGATGATGGAGGAGTAGTGGATCAGGAAGGGCGCGGCGAAAGCGAATGGAGGTTGCTATGACGATCGACACCATCATGACCCGGCACGTGGTTACGGTTCGCATGGACGATGAGCTGCGCGTGATCCGTGAGTTGTTCGACCGGTACCGGTTCCATCACGTGGTCGTCGTCGACCACTGTCTTGTGGTGGGGGTGATCTCGGATCGCGATCTGCTGCGCAACGTCAGTCCGTTCATCGGCAAGGCGAGCGAGCGGACGATGGATGTGGCGAGTCTGCATCGCAAAGCGCACCAGATCATGACGCGCGGGCTGGTGTCCGTGGCGCCCGAGACGCCGATCGGGGACGCGGCGATTCTGATGATGAACAACAAGATCTCGTGCCTGCCGGTCCTGGATGCCAACGGGGCGTGCGTGGGGATCGTGACGATGCGGGACCTGCTTCGCTGGTCGCTGCGGCAGATGGCGGATCAGACGTGCGTGAACGAGCTGCGGCTGGCGAAGGATGGGGATGGGGCGGCGGTGGCGGCGTGAGTGTGTAAACACATGTGCAGCGCAATACAAAGTCGCGGGCGAGGACGCTCGGACATGGGTTAGTAAGCCCATGCCACGATTAGAACTGTTTGCGGAGGCGGGCGGCGGGGATGTTGAGCTGGTCGCGGTACTTCGCCACGGTTCGCCGGGCGATTTCTACGCCGCGTTTGGCCAGGGCGTCCGCGATCGCGTCGTCCGAGAGCGGGTTGGCCTTGTCCTCGGCGTCCACCACATCCTTGAGCGCGGCCTTGATGGCGTCCCAGGAGACTTCTTCCCCGGTGTCGGTGTGGGTTCCGCCGGAGAAAAAGCCACGGAGTGGGACGATGCCGCGCGGGGTGAGAAGATACTTGTCGGCAACGGCGCGGCTCACGGTGGCGACGTGGATGCCGAGCTGCTCGGCGACTTGCGTCATGGGAAGGGGTTTGAGGGCCTGCGGGCCGTAGTCGAAGTAGTCGCGCTGGGCATCGACGACGACACGGATGACGCGGAGGAGCGTTTTGCGGCGCTGCTCGACGGCGTCGATGAGCCACGCCGCGTTGGAAAGGTTCTTACGCAGAAACTCCTTGGTGGGCTTGGGGGCTTCCTTCTCGCGGGCGAGCTTGGCGTACTCCTGATTGATGCGAAGGCCGGGGAGGCGGGTGTCGTTCAGGTAGACGATGTAGCGGTCCTGATCGGTGTCGTACTCGACGATGGCGTCCGGCACGAGCACGCCGGGGCGCTCGCTCACAAGCTGCTTGGCCGGCGCGAGGGAGAGGAACTTCATCTTCTCCAGGGATTTCTTGATGGTCTCCATGGGAAGGCCGGTCTTCTCGACGATGCGGGGCAGGCGGTTCTGGGCGAGGTCTTCCAGATGCTCCGAGACGAGCGTTCGGACGATGGCCCACTCGGCGCGTTCGTCCGGGTTGCGCGTCATGTCAGAGCGGGCATCGATCTGGTTGAGCAGGCACTCGCGGGTGTCGCGGGCCGCGGTTCCGGGGGGCTCGAGAAGGAGCTGCACGGCCTGGAGGGCTCGCTCCATGTCCGCGGCGGTCGGGCGCGGCGGAGGGAAGTCCGTGGGAAGGCGATCGATGATGGTTTCCAGGGGCGTGCGGAGATAGCCGTCATCTTCGATGAAGCCGATAATGGCCGCGCCGAGGGGGCGCATGTGCTCGTCCACATCGGCCATGGACCACTGCTCCTGCAACTGCTCAACGAGGGATTCGGGTCGGCTGGCGGCGTTGGCCATGGCCGCGGACTTGGCGTCGGGCTCGCCGTCGAGGCGTGAGGCCTGGCCGCGCTCGAACATGTCCAGGTCGGGTGCGGGGCGCTCGGGCTCGGAAAACTCGTTGTCGGCGGCGTCGGGGTTGTCCGTCTCGAAGGTATCGAGGCGTTCGAAGTCGTCCTTGCCGGAGCCCTCGTCGACGGTGAGGGGGCGCTCGTCCTCGCTGAGGGCTTCGCTCTCGCTGGTGGCTGAAGGGTTGTCGAAATCTTCGTCGAGTTCGGCGGCGGTCTCGCTGGCCTCGGTGGATTCGGTGGTTGGGCCGCCGTCGAGCTCGGCGTCCGAGGCGGCATCTGCCGCATCCTGGGCGTCGTCGGAGGCCGGGCCCGGCTCCCCCTCGTCGGTCTCCAGCGTGACGTTGGACTCGAGCTCCTGGGCGATGCGTTCCTCCAGTTGCATCAGGGACATCTGGAGGATTTCCATCGACTGAATCATGCGCGGGGCCAGCTTCATGTGCTGGCCGAGCTTCATGTGTTGTGAGGCGTCGAATCTCATGGTGGGGAAGAAGAAGGAGAGGCGTGGGGGCGTACGGGTGTGGAAGAGGGAAGGTGATCGATGGGGTGTGAGACTTTACGCCTCGATGCCCTTATGCCGGCATTTCTCTTCGCTCCTGGATTGCATCGGCGAGAACGGCCTTGGAGGCAAACTCGAGTTGGGAGCCGGTGGGCAGGCCGCGGGCGAGACGGGTGACTTTGACGCCCTTGCGGGCGAGGGCGTCTTGTAAATAGAGCCCGGTGCCGTCCCCCTCCAAGCTCGGATTCAGGGCGAGGATGATTTCGCGGATCGGGGTGGACCCGGGATTCGTGGTTGGGTCATCAACGCGGTGGAGCAGGTCGTGGATGGTGAGGTCGCCGGGTCGGACGCCCTCCAAGGGGGCGATGCGTCCCATCAGAACGTGGTAGACACCGCGGTACACGGCGGCTTGTTCCAGGGAGATGAGGTCCTTGGGTTGTTCGACAACCATGACCTGGGAGCGATCACGTCGGTCATCGGCGCAGATCGAGCAGAGGCCGGGCGCCGAATCGGCCTCACCATTGTTTGGAGTGGTTGCGTCGGCGAGGTTGTAGCAGACCCGGCAGTGGCGGACACGCTGCTTGACATCGCTCACGGCGCGGGCGAGCAGGAGGGCCTCGTCGCGCGGGGCTTTGAGGATGTAGAAGGCGAGCCGTTCGGCGGAGCGGCGGCCGATGCCGGGAAGTTTGGCGAGCTCGTCGATGAGGCGCGTGACGGACTCGGGGTAGGCCGCGCTGCCGGACTTGGGGCGCGGCGCTGCGGGGGCGGAAGTTGGTGCGGGATCAGGCATGGTCGAGAGAATGATAGTGGGGGATGAGGGGCGGATTGGTTCGATATGATGAGGCAATGGAGCACGCTAGGGCACAACGCCGGTGGGTTTGGGCGTTGATCGTGGGGGCGATCGCGTTCGGGGGTGGCGCGCTGGTCTACTCCAAGGTGGTGCGCCCGAACATTGTGCCCAAGAACTTCGGCGTGGTGGAGGAGGGGCTGCTGTATCGCTCGGGGGAGTTGACCCCGAGCGCGACTGAGCGGGTGGTGAGCGAGCGACACATCAGGACGATTGTGGACTTGGGCGGGTACAGCGACGATGCCGTGGGGGAGCGGGTGGCGCAGCGTACGGCCGAGGCGCTGGGTGTGGAGCGGCGGGTGTTTCGGCTGGAGGGGGATGGCACGGGGAACCCCAATGCGTACGTGGAGGCGCTTCGGATCATCACCGATCCGGCCAGGCAGCCGGTGCTGGTGCACTGTTCGGCGGGGAGCCAACGGACGAGTGCGTGCGTGCTGCTGTACCGCGAGATCGTGCAGGGCAAGCCGATCGCGGGGCAGATGAACGAGGCCTACGAGCACGGTCACGATCCGGCGAAGAACACGCGCATGAAGCCGTATCTGGAGCAGTGGCACGCGAAGATTGGGGAGGCGTTCAAGGCGGGAACGCTGATCGAAGGGCAGCCCAAGGCGGAGATTGTGAGCCCGGCGAAAGGGAAGTGAGGCCTGAGAACTGACGGCCGAGGAGTAGGGGGAGAGGGGGATCGGGTACGCTCTGGCCGATGTTTGACCGCCTGGCACGACATTCGTGGATGCAAGTGGCGCTCGTTGTGCTTGTGGCTGCGTGCGTGTATCTGCCGTTCCTTGGCGTGCGGCCGCTGGATTTTTCCGAGGGGCATCGAGCTGTGCCGGGGTGGACGATGCTGGAGTCGTACGACTTCTGGCACCAGAAGATGTTCGGGCTGACGTATATCCGCAAGCCACCGGGGATGGCGTGGGCGATCGCGGCGAGTTCGGCGTGGCTTGGCCAGACGCCCTTCGCGGCCCGATTGCCCAGTGCGATCTCCGCGATACTGATGAGCGTGATCGCGTGGTGGTATGGTCGTCGATGGTTCGGCGGGCCGGGGGCGAGGTTGGCGGGGGTCAGCGCGGGGCTGGGGCAGGCGCTGCTGCCGCTGATGTGGTCGCCGGGGCGGACGGCCGAAATCGAAATGCTGAACAACCTCGGGACACAGATGTTTGCTCTAGGGATGGTTGATCTGCTGATGGGGAAAGCGGTGCGGCGGGAGGGGGCAACGCAAGAGAAGAGCGAGGAATCGGGACCGATGGCGTTTCTGTGGGAGGTCTACGCGTCCTCGCGGGATGTGCTTTTGCCGGCAGCAGGGCTGTTTATTGCGGCCTTTGCGAAGGGGCCGGCGAGCGGGCCGGTGTTGGGGGGAGTGTTGATCGGCGCGTGGGTGGCCGTGCGATCGCCGCGGCCGCTGGCAAGCCGGGGCGTGTGGATCGCGCTGCTGTTCGGCGTAGGCGCGATCGTGCTGCTCGGGATGAAGTTCCTGATCGCCAACAACCAGCCGGACGCGGTGCGCGAGGATGTGGCGGGGCAGTTCCTGTGGTCGGGGCGGCGCGTAGTGGGGGTCTTGACGCTGCTTCCGCTGGCTTGGGCGAGCGCGATGCCCGCGTCTCTGGCTTTGCTCGTGCCCTTCATGCGGAACCCCCGCGGTCATGGGGGGGCGCGCCGGTCGAACGGTTCAAGCCAAGACGTTGGTCGTGAAGTGCCCCCGCGTGACCGCGGGGGTTCTGAATGCGAAGAGGGCGGACCGATCGCACGCGTGCTGGCGTGGGCTTGGTTGATCGCGGTGCTGATTCTCGTGTGTACGGGCGTGAGCAACGCCCGCTACGCGATGCCCGCGGCGGTGCTGCTGCCGGCGTTGCTGCCGTATGCAATCAATGTGCTGCGTCCGCGGCTGGGCGCGCTTGCGGCCAAGGGCGAAGGGGTTGTCGGGATGGTGCGGCGATGGGTACTCCCGCCGATGGGCTGGGCCGGAGCGATGGTGATGGGGGCGTGGTGGTTTGTGATTCTGACGGGGATCGTTGCGACGGAGGATCAGAAGGCGGGTGTGGCGGCGGCGGCATTGATGGGCGGGATTGCGAGCGACTCGGAGCTGTGGGCGGATGATGCGATTGAGGCGCGTCCGGATGTGCTGTGGCTTGTGGGCCGAGAGTCGGCGCAGCTGAAGATTCGGTGGGCGAAGGCGCCCTTGCTCGCAGGAGAGCTTCCGCCGATCGGCGGGTATCTGCTTCTGAGAACGGACCACGAGAGCGCGGAGGGTGTCCGCTACTCAGAACACGTGCGCGATGGGCGATTGTTCCAGCTTTCAAAGGCGATGGTGCGGCGGTACGAGTTCACGCTCTACCAGGTGCGGGTTGCACCGCCAAGCGCTGGACATTGATGGCGGTCCGCGAACGGACGAAAATCCTCGGGATTCGCTCGAAGCCTCGCTCATCTCGGGCGTGGAACGCGATCACGCGTGCTCGAAGACGCCGCGGAGTCTGCGCCGTCCGGCATCGTCGTTGAAATCATCGATCGCACGAATCGGCTTGAGAGCGTTGGATTCCATCAGCCCGGCGAGTTCGGAGCGCGTGAGCGGCCATGGAGGGCCGTGAACGGTTTCCAGTAGTTCGTTCTCGTCGCGTCCGTGGGCGATGGTGACGAGAACGCCGCGCGGGCCGAGGAGAGAGGCGATCGCCGCGACGGCCTGTTCGCGTGCGGCGGGCACGATGGACTGAAGCGTGCAGCACTCGGCGATGAACTCGAAGCGGTGGCGGAAGCGCGACGGGAGCGCGAGAAGATCGCCGACATTGAAGGCGTTGGCGTGCGCGGGGAAGCGCGTGCGGGCCCAGTCGATGGCCGTGGGGGAGATGTCGAAGCCGGTGGCGTCGTAGCCGCGGTTGAGGAGTTCGATAACGTCGTCGCCCAAGCCGCAGCCGATGACGATGGCGCGGCTGCCCGGGCGGACGCGACCCGCGGCCTCGGCGTTCAGCCACGAGACGAGCGCGGCTGTTGGCCTGCCCTCGGCCCATGGCACCTTGATGAGCTCGCCGGACGCGGCCCGGTATACGCCGTCGTGCCAACCTGGACTGCTGAGGGGCAGATCGACCACCACGGGTCCCGAGAGACCAAGGGCGCGCCGCGTGTCCTGCGATTGCAACTGGCCGTCCATTGCGGCACCTTCCTGGGCCGGGGCGTCGGTGCGCCGGCTCTTTGTGCCGCCCATCCATGAGCGGCCAACAGCTGAAAGACCGACTTGTCGCCCCACACCCCGGAACGCTTGCGCCAGTTGCGGCGCGTTATTGCCCCCGACCCCTCAACCCATCGACCGAGAACACGCCGGAGTTGACGAGTGCGTCGGAGGATCGCAAACGACCCCAAATTCACTATAACACAAAATGGACGCAAACCGGGTACGAACGATGGGAATAACGTTCAACTCCCCCGGAGCAGGGGCTTGCCATTGGCCACGGAATGGACACAATGCCTGCCCGGACATGATGGTCCGATAGAAAGCCCGGTGTGGATGCCCAGAACGGGGCAGTCGGATGGTGTGAGTTGGACGGAACCAGTCCTCGGCTGAATGAGGTGGCCCTATGGCGTCGGTCGTCTTCTACTTTCAGGTGCACCAGCCCTTCCGTCTGAAGCGGTACACGGTCTTTGACAACTCACCGTTCTACTTCGATACGGAGAAGAACGGACAGATCTGCCGCAAGGTGGCGGACAAGTGCTACCGCCCCGCGACAACGATGATCCTCGACCTGGTGAAGCGGAACAAGGGTCGCTTCAAGGTCTCGTACGCGATGACGGGCGTGGTGCTGGAGCAGATGGAAGAGTTCTGCCCGGATGTGATCGACATCTTCAAGCGGCTGGCGGACACCGGGTGTTGCGAGTTCGTCGGTGAGACGTACTACCACTCGCTGAGCTTTCTGTACTCGCGCCACGAGTTCACCGAGCAGGTGAACCTGCACACGAAGAAGATCCAGGACCTGTTCGGGCAGACCCCCAAGGTCTTCCGCAACACCGAGCTGATCTACAACAACGACTTGGCGCACTTCCTGAACGAGATGGTGGATGAGAAGGGCAAGAAGCGCTGGCTCGGCGGAATCTGCGAGGGTGTGGACCACATCCTCGGGTATCGCTCGCCGAACTATGTCTACAGGCCGCCGACCACGGGTGCGGGGCCGACGGGCAAGCCCTTCGGCATGCTGCTGAAGAACTACCGGCTCAGCGACGACATCGCGTTCCGATTCTCCAACCTCGGCTGGGCGGAGTGGCCGCTGAGCGCGGAGAAGTTCGCCGGCTGGGTGAACAACATCAACGGCGACGGGTATTTGTGCAACCTGTTCATGGACTACGAGACGCTTGGCGAGCACCAGTGGGCCGACACGGGAATCTTCCAGTTCCTGGATGCGCTGCCCGAGAAGGTCTTCGATGTGAACCCGGGGCACAACCACTTCAACACTCCGACCGAGGCGCTGACGCAGTTTGAGCCGGTGGGTGTGTACGACGTGCCGCACATGATCTCGTGGGCGGACACCGAGCGCGACCTGACGGCGTGGCTCGGCAACGCGATGCAATCCAACGCGCTGCTGGAGACGTACAAGCTGGAGCGCCCGATCAAGGAGCGGTACGGCGCGGCTCTGAAGGCCGTGAAGGCCAACACGAAGGACGCGGCCGCCCAGAAGGAGCTTGAAGAGGCCGGGTTCTTGCTCGGGGATTGGCGGAAGCTGACAACCAGCGACCACTTCTACTACATGTGCACGAAGTACTGGGCCGACGGGGACGTGCACAAGTACTTCTCCCCCTACGACTCGCCGTACGACAGCTACATCAACTTCATGAATGTGCTGGACAACGTGCGGACGCGGGCGACGGGCGTGATGGTGTAGTCGGACGGACAGGAATCACGGAAGGCCACGAAGAGCCACGGGGAAGGACCTCCCGGCCGTGTTTCCTGCATTGGCTTTGTTGATCTGTTACTCTGTGGCCCGCCGCGCCTTCGGTGATTCCACTGGAGAGCCCGGTCGTGGAGGCCGCGCATGGGACAGTTCACGGGCTTGCTGGGCGTGGGGGTGATGGTGCTGCTGGGGTTGTGCCTGTCGTACAAGCGGCGGGACGTGCGCTGGCGTCTGGTGGGCGCGGGGATTGTGATTCAGATACTTCTCGCGGCCGTCATTCTGCGCATGCACGGGTTCGATATCACCATGTTCGGAGCGGTGAGGCACATTCCCGGGCCATCGGACGGGTTCCATGCGCTCGGGGAGTTTGTGAACCGGGTCATCCAGATGTCGCAGGCCGGGATCGAGTTCGTGTTCGGCGCCAAGCTCGCCGATGCTTCGCAGCCATGGGGATTCATCTTCGCGGTGAAGGTGCTGCCCATCATCATCTTCTTCTCATCGCTCATGAGCATCTTGTACTACGCGGGCGTGATGCAGCGAATTGTCGCCGCACTGGCGTGGTGCCTGCGGACAACGCTCCGTGTCACCGGAGCCGAGGCGACCTGCATGGCCGCCAACATCTTCATCGGGCAGACCGAGGCCCCGCTCACCATCAAGCCGCTGATCCCGCGGCTCACGCAAAGCCAGCTCATGCTCATCATGCTCGGCGGCTTTGCGCACATCGCGGGGTCCGTGCTCGGCGCGTACGTGATGATGCTCGGCGGGGACGACAAGGCCGAGCAGGCCCGATACGCAACGCATCTGATCGGGGCCAGTCTGATGAGCGCGCCCGCGGCGTTTGTCATGGCCCGCATCATCATGCCCGAAACGGAGATTCCGCCGCCGGAGGATGCCCGGAGCATCGCGACCATCGCCGAGGAGGATCATGCCAACATCTTCGACGCCGCGGCCAGCGGCGCGACGACGGGCATGCGCCTGGCGATTAATATCGCGGCGATGCTCATCGCGTTCGTATCGCTGCTCGCCCTGATCAACTGGCCCCTGCATGCGATCGGCGAGGTGCAGTCGATCCACTCCTGGCTTCTTGATCACGGCGTGAAGAACGGCCTCTCGCTTCAGGTGATCTTCGGGTGGGTACTAGCGCCATTGGCGTGGACGATGGGCGTGCCCTGGCAGGACTGCTTTACGATGGGGAGTCTGCTCGGTGAGAAGCTGGTGCTGACCGAGTTTGTTGCGTATCTGGACCTGGGCACGGCCAAGCATGCGGGCACGATCACGCCGCGCACGGCGCAGATCGGTGCGTACGCCCTCTGCGGCTTTGCCAACTTCGCGTCGATCGCGATCCAGATCGGCGGGCTCTCGGTGCTGGCCCCGGAACGGCGAAAAGACTTTGCCCGGCTGGCTCTTCGTGCCATGCTCGGGGGCGCGCTGGCGACTCAGATGACGGCGAGCATCGCGGGGTTGTTCATCGAATAGGTTGTAGAGGACGTATAAGACGTATGGGTACTGTCTGAGTGCAGCACGCGTGAGTTTGACAATGCCAGGACGTCTCGAAGTCATCTGCGGCCCGATGTTCGCGGGGAAGACCACCGAGCTGGTGCGCCGGCTGCTTGATGCGCAGGCGAAGGGAGAGCGTGTTGTGGCAATCAAGCCCGCGCGGGACACGCGCTACCGCGTGCTGGAAATTGCCACGCACACCGGGCAGGTGTTTCCCGCCATGCCGGTGACCGATGCGGAGGGCGTAGTTGTGGCCGCGAGCGAGGCGACGGTGCTGGCCATTGATGAGATCCACTTCTTCGGCCCTGCGCTCGTGTCGGTCTGTCGTGAACTCATCCAGCATGGCGTGCGGGTGATTGTCGCGGGCGTGGAGCGGGATCATCTGGGGCGGCCGTTCGAGCCGTTTCCCGCGCTGCTGTGCGAGGCGGATGAAGTGGTGAAGCTCTCTGGGAAGTGCGCTGTCTGCGGCGGGCCTTCGGTGCATTCCCAGCGGATGTTCGCGTCGGACGCGGCGATTGTTGTGGGCGGAGCGGAGAGCTACCAGCCGCGCTGCCGCACATGCTTCAAGCCCGGCAAGGGCTGATCCGAGCCGAGCGGCGTGAGCCGCCGGTTCAAATTGCACGCGGCCGGAAAACACGTTGATGTCCGCCGGGAGATCACGCTCCCCGGCTCTGAAATCCCAAAACCCCAAAAAGGAAGCAGGCCGGTGCAACGCGCACCGGCCTCTTCCTGTCGTGCTGTGGAATCGGCTGCCCGATTCCTTCTAAGCCAAAGTGATATGCGATTTCCACACGCGAACTGGTCGATCCGAAGCCCGAGCACATCCCACGAAAGTTCCGCTCGCATCCGGATCGACAGACACAGTCGTGGGGCTGTCTGGATTTACATTAGCACAAGTGGGGAATGGTGCAAGCCCTGTTTGCGCTCAGACTCGTTGAATCCCGATAATCTGGGTGTTTAGGTCGATGTTCTCGGTCGCCTTTGGCTCGGAGTGGCCACGGCAATTCCGCTCACGTCCCATCGTCAACACGATGCACTTCGTCGATCACGGTTCGCCGCAGGATGAGTTTTCCTTCCGGCGTCGTGACCTCGCGCTCGAGCGTTTCGCTGCGGACAATTGTTCCGGGCGAAACGGAAGGCGGGGGCGAAGTGGCCGCATTCACCGCGGGAATCTCGGGTTTTGGTGCATCTGGATTGGAAGTGATGCCGTGCGCGACGTGGCCAAAGAACTCGCCGAGATTGCGGAGGAGGGACTTCGGGGGCTGGTTGGGATTGGCCGCGCTCATGAGCAGACCCGTGGAGCATCACCCGGCGATGCACTAGTGATGCTGTGCGTGAGAGGCGTGGTTTGTGAGAATCTGGGTAATCTTTGCCGGATCGACATTCTCGTAGAGTTTTTCGTCCACAAGCATCGCCGGGGCGGTGCCGCAGGAGCCAAGGCACTCAAGCTCGATCAGCGTGAAATTCCCGTCATCGGTGGTTTCCCCGACATCGATGCCGAGAGCGTTCTTGCAGGCCTCAGTGACTTCCTTCTGGCCGCAGAACTCGCAGGCGATGGAGCGGCAGACCTGGACAAGGTGCTTGCCCTTGGGCTTGAGCCAGTACTCCTCGTAGAAGGAGGCGGTGTCGATGACGTTGCCGGGCGGGATCTTAAGGAACTCGGCGATCTCCAGCATGGCCTGCGCGGGGATCCAGCCGTATTCGTGCTGGATGGTGTGCAGGCACGGGAGAAGCGCGCCCTGGGTGTTCTCGTAGCGGGGGAGGATGCGCGTGGAAAGGTCTTTCTTCATCGCGTCCGTGAAGTACGGCTGGGCGCGGCGTTCGACCTTCATTGCGGCGGAGTTCTTGGTGATCCAGGCCATGCGGATTGAGTTCCCGGGAGTTGGGCGGATGGTACGCGGGTCGAGGGCGATGCGCCAGTGGTATGCTGAACGCATGGCCAAACCGAAGTCCATGCCGTGGCGTGTGCCCGCAGGGTTCGCGGGTGCGTTCGCGGAGTTTCAGACGATTCCCAACGTGGGAAAGGCGACCGCGGAGGACATGGTGCGTCTGCGAGTGCGCGGCATGGAGGACCTCGCCGGGCGGGACCCGATGAGGATGTATCGTGCCATCGGCAAACTCGATGGCGAGCGCCATGATCCGTGCGTGATCGATGTGTTCATGGCGGCGGTGGAGTACGCCAAGACAGGGGCATGCAAGCAGTGGTGGAAATACACGCCGGAGCGCAAGGCGATGCTGGCGGCTACGGATGTCCGGCTGAAGAAGGAGAAGGGAGCACCACGCCGGACTCGTTCGAAACGATGAGATGGGCGCTGTTGCGGTAGGTGTTGGCGCGGGCGAGGAAGGTGGGCTCGGCAACGGTGTGGAAGAAGGTGCGAGTTTCTTCGACGCCCCAGCCGCGCTGGCCGGTCAGGGCGAGGTTCTCCCAGCGGGCCCAGCGGATGCTGGAAGGTGCATCGACGAAAACGCGGATGTCCAGCCCGGTGGCATGCGTCTCGTGCAGGGCGTGCAGGCCCTCGACAACGATCAGGTCGTGTGGGTTGATTTCCTGTTCGCCGACGCGACTGTGGGTGTGGAACGACCACCGCGGGATGCGCGTGGGCCGTCCGGCGCGAAGGGAGTGCAGGTCGGCGAGCAGGCGTGCCAGGTCGGAACGCTCGGGTAGATCGCGCTCGTGCTCGGGCGTGTGTTCGTAGTCGGGTAAATAGTGGTCGGTGGAGATCACGCAGGGGGAGAGGCGAGCCGCGAGCGTGCTTTTGCCCGCGCCGACCGGGCCGGTGATTCCGACGATGGTGCGGCGGCCCGGCGGGGCCAGTCGGCGCACGGCGTCCACGGCGTTGTCCATAACGACGACTGGGGGCATGGGGAAGCGTAGTTATGGGCGAAGCCGCGAATTGATCGCGGCTCGGGAGTTGTGAGGTTGGCACGGAGCGACGAATGGTGCATGATTCGGGCATGGAGTTGCTGCACGCTCGAAGAGCGGTTGTGTTTGCGTCGCTGGCGATCGCCTCGTCCGCGCTGGGCCAGTCCGGCTTTGTGAACTGGGAGACGGCGCACGTTTCGCCGCTGGCGCTCACGCCGGACGGGCTGACGTTGCTGGCGGTGAACACGGCCGACGGTAAACTGGAGGTCTTCGACGTCTCTGGCGCGAGCGCGGCCAGCCCGCATCTGGTGAAGTCCATCCCCGTGGGTATCGACCCCGTCAGCGTGAAGGTGAGAACCGGGCCCGGGGGTGTGCAGGCGTGGGTGGTGAATCAGATCTCGGATTCAGTGTCGATCATCGATCTGGCGACAGGGCGCGTGATCCGAACTCTGGCCACGGCCGATGAACCGGCAGATGTGGCGTTCGGCGGCTCCGGGGCGTCAGAGCGTGCGTTCGTCTCCTGCGGCCAGCCGGGCGTGGTGCAGGTCTTCGATCCGAACATCCCGACCACAGCACTCTCCACGATCACGATCCAGGGCGCGGACCCGCGGGCGATGGTGGCGAGCGCGGATGGGAGCAAGGTGTATGTGGCGATCTTCGGGTCCGGCAACGCGACGGGGTGCGTGAAGCAGACGGATGTGAGCAATGCGAGCGGACCGTATGCAGGGCAGAATCCGCCGCCGAACAGCGGGCTGGTGTTCAATCCTCCATTGACCAATGGGCTGGACGCGGGGCCGCAGGTGGCGCAGATCGTGCGGCGCGATGGCGCGGGCGCATGGCGAGATGACAACGGAAGGAACTGGTCGCCGTTTGTGACCTGGAACGTCTTGGACAACGACGTGGCGATCATCGACGCGGGCACGCTTGGCGTGACGTATGCCAAAGGGATGCTCAGCACGGTGATGGCTCTGGGCCTGCGCCCCGATGGCACAGTGACGGCGGTGGGTCTGGACGCCCACAACGAGGTGCGATTCGAGCCGAACGTGAAGGGGAGATTTGTGCGCGTGGAGATGGGCGCGTTTGCTCCGACCACTCCCGCGAGCACGAGCGTTGTCGATCTGAATCCGCATCTGGTGTACGACGTGGCGAGTGTGCCGCAGGCGTTCCGTGATCTGTCGATCGGCGATCCGCGCGGCATTGCGTGGCACCCGACCAACGGGCGCGCGTACGTGGCGGGGATGGGCTCGAACAACGTGATCGTGACCGACGGGTCGGGTGCGAGATTCGCCGAGATCACCACCGGAAAGGGCCCGACGGGCGTGGCGATGTCGCCCGATGGCCAGCGCGTGTACGTGCTGAACAAGTTCGATGGAAACATCTCGACGATCGCCACGGCGACAAACACGGAATCGTCGCGTGTGCGCTACTTCGATCCGACGCCGAGCGTGGTGAAGCTGGGGCGGCCGCTGTTGTACGACACGCACCGCACCAGCGGGCTGGGGCAGGCGAGCTGCGCCTCGTGCCACGTCGACGGGCGCTCGGACTTCATCGCGTGGGACCTGGGCAACCCTGCCGGGGCGATGAAAGAAGTGAACCAGCCCAGCTTCCTCGGCGCTTTCTGTGAGCCGTGGCATCCGATGAAGGGCCCGATGGTGACGCAATCGCTCCAGGGAATCGTCGGCACGGAGCCCCTGCACTGGCGCGGCGATCGGGAGAACGTCGCGGCGTTCGCCCCCGCGTTCACGGGGCTGCAAGGGATGGACGCGGAGCCGACAGCGACCGAGCTCACGCAGTTCACGAACTTCATCGCGAGCATCCGGTATCCGGCGAATCCGAATCGTAATGTGCTCGACCAGATGCCGGCGAGCGTTGCGACCACGGGCGGCACCACGGGGAATCCCACGAGCGGCCAGAACATCTTCACCAACACGATCGTTGTCGGCTCCAACATCAAGTGCATGACGTGCCACGCGCTTCCTAGCGGCACGAATCGCACCATCGAGTCCGCTTTTCTGGCGGCCGCGCCGCAGAGCATGAAGATGGCGCAGCTCCGCGGCCTGAGCCGCAAGCGCGGGTGGGATCGAACGAGCCAGCAATCGACGCGCGGGTTCGGTTTCAATCACGACAGCGCGTTCGACACGCTTGATGCGCTGCTGCGCGGCTCGGACTTTGCCCTGCCCGCCGACGCCTCCGGCAATCAGACGCGCCATGATCTGGAGGCATTCATGCTCTGCTTCCCGACAGAGACCGCGCCGGTCATCGGGCAGCAGGTGATGTTCGACGGCACGAACAACAACGACCCGGCGCTCGTCGCCAAGCTGGGAACGCTGGCCTCAATGGCCGATGGAACCTCGATCGGGCTGATCGCCAAGGGGCGGCGGTTGGGAGTGGATCGCGGGTGGGTGTACCTGGGTGCGGGGAACATGCAGTCGGACCGGCACGGTGAGCAGATCACGCTGACGAATCTGCGCGCCGGGGCCGCGCCCGGCAACGAAGTGGTCTTCATGGCCGTGCCGATCGGGGCACAGGTCCGTTTGGGCATCGACCGCGATGAGGACGGGTGGTACGACGCCGAGGAGAAGAGCGCGTGCTCGAACCCCGGGGATGCGACGAGCTTCCCGGGCTCGCGCGGCGTGGTTGATGTGGACGCTTCGCTGAGCATCACCGTCTCGGATATCTTTGCGTTCCTGGCTCGGTGGTTCGCCGGCGATCCGCGCGCGGACTTCAACGGCGTCGGCGGGCTGAACGTGCAGGATATTTTCGACTATTTGTCGGCGTGGTTCTCTGGTTGTTGATCAGCGCCGAAGGGCGCAAGTCCTCGGAAAGAACCATGATTGATTCTGTGGATGAGATGCTGAACGGGCGGCGTGCGGGGCGCGGCTCGAAGTCGCCATCCGTTCGTACGAACAGCTTGGGGTAAGTCCGGTTCAAGCCCGACAAACATATAGCTGATGCTGGGCCGTATATGATTGTCTGTTCGCACGCTTTCGGAGCGGGCACTATGCAGAATCGATCGTTCACATCCCGTGGGCCGCAGATCCTGACGGGGCATTGCCGGGCCATTACGACCATCGGCGAGCCCCTGCCGCCGCCCTAGAGGGGTCTGGCCCAACCACTGTCTCCGCACGATGAAGCTGCCGGGTGCACGAATGGTGCCGCCGCAGAACGGGTTCGGTGCGGAATGATCGTGGCAGCACTTCCATAAGCCTGAGTTTTCAGAGGTTCGTCCCGATTCGGGTGCGCACGCATGTGCCGCGCACGAATCGGGCGGATTCTCGGTACGCTGACAACCACACCACTTCGAAAGGGGAGTTTCCATGTTGCTTCTGGCCCAAATCACCACTTTGCAGATCGCAGGCGGCATTGTCGCCCTCGTGCTGCTCTTCTTGTTCATGGGGGTTCGGCGCGTGCCGAACAGCCGCGCCGCGATCGTTGAAAAGCGATATGGCTTCGGCGGGTCCGTGCGCTCCGGGCTTATCGCGCTCTCCGGCGAGGCGGGTTTCCAGCCAATGGTCATGCGCGGCGGGCTGCACTGGCTGATGCCCTTGCAGTACGCCGTACACATTGTTCCGCTGGTCACCATTCCGCAGAACAAAGTCGGATACGTTTTTTCCCGCGACGGGCGGCCGCTGGAGCCGGGGCAGGCGCTCGCATCCAATGTCGAGGCCAACAGCTTTGAGGATGTGACAACGTTTCTGCGCTCCGGGGGCCAGCGGGGCCCGCAGCGAAAGATTTTGCGCGAAGGCACCTACGCCCTGAACCTGGCGCAGTTTGTCGTGCTGACCGAGGAGCAGATCTACTTTCTGCCTATTTCGCGCGATGACGGCAAGCTCTTCCACGAGATGGGCGGGCTGATCGCCGAGCGCGATGGATTTGATCCCGTGGTGATCAAGGGCGCGGATGATCTGGTCGGCGTTGTCACCGTACACGACGGACCTGCCCTTGCCAGCGGGGAGATCATCGCGCCGGTCGTGGGAGCCAGCGATGTCGGCCCGCTTGCTGTTCCGGGCGCCCTGGCAAGCATGCACAACAACTATCAGGATCCCGAGGCCTTCCTGCGTGCCGGCGGCCGACGGGGCCGGCAGGCCCAGGTGCTCGTCGAAGGCACCTACTACGTCAACCGCCTGTTCGCAACCGTTGAGTACATCCGCAAGACCATCGTGGATGTCGG
This sequence comes from Phycisphaerales bacterium, assembly GCA_038225655.1. GTDB lineage: Bacteria > Planctomycetota > Phycisphaerae > Phycisphaerales > UBA1924 > UBA4658. The sequence goes on from JBBRQY010000002.1 coordinate 215,702, forward strand.
CTTCGTCGGAGTGGTGGTGTCGTACACGGGCGAGAAGGGTGTGGATCTCTCCGGCACGGAGTACTCGCACGGCGAGCTCGTAAAGGCCGGGCAGCGGGGCGTCTGGAGCGAGCCCCTGCTCCCCGGCAAGTACGCCTTCAACACCTTCGCCGGCAAGGTCATCACCGTGCCGACCACCAACTTTCTGCTCAAGTGGATTTCCACTGAGACCAGCGAGCACAAGTTCGATGAGCACCTCACGGAGGTCTCGCTCATCACCAAGGACGCCTTCGAGCCCAACCTGCCCCTGAGCGTGGTGGTGCACATCGACTACCGCAAGGCCCCCCTGGTCATCCAGCGATTCGGCGATATCCAGCGGCTGGTGGAGCAGACGCTCGACCCGATGGTCTCGGCGTACTTCAAGAACGTGGCCCAGACGCGCACGCTCATCCAGCTTCTGCAGGAGCGCGCCCAGATCCAGGACCAGTCCGCCAAGGAGATGCGCGCCAAGTTCGGGTACTACAACCTCGACCTGGAAGAGGTGCTCATCGGCACGCCCAAGAGCGCCAAGGGTGACAACAAGCTTGAGCAGATTCTCGAACAGCTCCGCACGCGTCAGGTGGCGCAAGAGCGGATCGAGACGTACGCCCAGCAGGAGAAGGCGGCCGTCAAGGAGCGCGAGCTTCGCGAGGCCGAGGCCCGCTCCGGCCAGCAGGGCAAGCTCACCGAGAGCGAGATTGCCATCACGGTGCAGACCAACCAGGGACGCGCCGACTACCAGCGCTCGCTCCAGCAGGCCGCGCAGATCAAGGCCATGGCCGAGGCCGAGGCGAGCAAGGTCCGCATGATGGCCGAGGCGGAGGCCGAGCGTGCCGCACGCGTCGGCGTGGCCCAGGCCATGGCCGTGGAGGAACAGGTCCGTGCCTACGGCGGGCCGGTCTACCAGCTCACCAGCACCGTTATGGAGCGATTCGCCCACGCCATCCAGGAATCCGGTGTGGACATGGTGCCCAAGATCGTCATCTCCGGAAACGGCGGCGGCGGCTCGGGCGGTGGCTCCGGCGCCGGTGGCCAGAACAGCGGTGGCGGAAGCGTCATCGAGGCCTTGCTCACCATCCTGCTCTCGGATCGCATGCTCGACATGGCGAATCAGGCCGGCAAGGAAGTCAGCCCCGGGGCCGCGGCCATTCGGGGCAAGATTCTCGCCGGGCTGGACTCCGGCAAGTCCACGGCGATGGGCTCGGGGGGCGCGTCACCGGGCCCCAGTTCCGGCCACGGCGGCGCGGCGGCGATGCCGCCCAAGTCGTAACACACATTCCCCTGGCGCGTCCAACGGCGCGCCCGGGGCTTTGCTTTGGGTATCCGACGCTTCGCGGCAGGTGGGTGCCGCTCGGCCGTACGCGCTCCGCGAATAGCATCGCCTTATGAACCGTCACTTGATGTCTCTCGCGTTCGTCGCTTGCGCGACTCTATTCTCTTGTGCATCGCTCGCCCAGCCGACCGACGCGGCCAAGCCCGCCCCGAACGCTGCCACCTTCGACCGTGAGGCAGTCGCCGCGGATCATCCGTTGGCGTCGGCCGCCGGTGCGGAGATTCTCGCCGCGGGCGGCAACGCGGTGGACGCGGCCGTGGCCACGAGCTTCACGCTCAGCGTCGTCCGCCCATTCTCCTGCGGCATCGGCGGCGGGGGATTCATGGTGATCGTGCTCCCCGCGCACGATGGCAAGCCCGCCATCGCCACCTCGATTAACTACCGCGAAACGTGCCCGGCGGGAGTGGGGCCGGACTACTACGAAAAGATCGCCGCCGAAGAGGCGCTGCTTGTCCATGATGCGCCGAAGGACTGGCATGCCGCGGGCGAAGCGTCAAGGCACGGCGGCAAGGCCGCGGGCACGCCCGGCACGATGCTCGGTCTGTTGTACGCCCTGGAAAAATACGGCACGATGGATCGTGCCAAGGTGCTCGCGCCGGCTATCAAGATTGCCCGCGAGGGGTACGCCGCGGATGCCGCGTATGCGAGAGCCGCGGAGGATGCGATCGCCAAGTTCGAGAAACATCCGGAATGGAAGACGCGATTCGCGTTCACATGGGAGCGATTTCTCGGATCAGGAAAGCTCAAGGAGGGTGATCGCATCAAGCTTCCGGAGCAGGCGGCCGCGATGGAGCTTCTTGCACGCGATGGGGCGAAGGCGGTTACGGAGGGGGAGTTGGGAAGGGCGATTTGTGCCGCGGCGAGCGGAGACGGCGGCACGCTCACCATCGACGATCTGAAGGCGTTCAAGCCGGTCGAGCTCGAGCCGATCCGCTTCGACGCCTTCGGGCGCTCGTTTGTCACGATGCCCCCGCCCTCCTCCGGCGGCGTGGCCATCGCCCAGATCCTTGGCATCATGGAGCGCTGCGATGTCGCGGAGATGGTGAAGAACGAGCAGTGGGCACACTACAACCATCTGATGGTCGAGTCGTTCATGCACGCCTTCGCCGATCGTGCCGAGTGGATGGCCGATCCCTCGTTTGTTGATGGGGGGGTGCCGGTGAAGCGGCTGCTGAGTGATGAGTATCTCAAGGCGCGTGCGGCCAAGTTCGATCGCATTCGGACGCACGAGCCGGAGACGTACGGCACCCGGGCCGCGCCGCCGGATGATGGCGGCACGAGCCATCTCTGCGTCGTCGATTCGCGTGGCGGAGCCGTTGCCTGCACCGAGACGATCAACCTCGTATTCGGCTCGCTCCTGCCCGTGACCAAGTTTGGGTTCATTTTGAACGATCAGATGGATGACTTCACCACCCGCCGCGGCGAGCCGAACGCCTTCAAGCTTGTGCAGTCCGACAAGAATCTGCCGGCCCCCGGCAAGCGTCCGCTCAGCAGTATGGCCCCGACGATCGTGCTGGATAAGGATGGAAAGGTCGAAGCGATCGCCGGGGCCAGCGGCGGTCCGCGGATTATCACGGGGACGGCGCAGGTGCTGCTGAACTCGCTGTTGCTCGGTCTCCCCGCGGCCGAAGCGGTGGCCCGGCCGCGGATGCACCATCAGTGGATGCCGAACCTGCTGGAGATCGAGGACAACTACCCAGGGAAGTGGAACGGCCTGGAGGTGAAGTTCTGGATGCAGAAACTGCACCACCAGTCGGTTCCGGCCAAGGAGCATTGCGCGGTGCAGCTTATCAAGCGCGTGACGGAGGATGGGAAGACACGCTGGCAGGCCGCGAGCGATCCGCGCAAGGGCGGATCCCCCGCCGGAAAGTGAAGATCGCACGAGACAGGACCGTGGTACATTGGCGTGCCCGGATTGGGCGCGGAGAATGCAGCATGGACCACAATATGAATCGTCGTGACCTTCTCAAAGTCGGCGCGGCCGCGGGAGCCCTCGGGCTTGCCTTCGGCCCGGGCGCGATCCTCAGTCGCGCGCGTGCGGCGGTACAGCCGACATCGCCGACACGGCCCGCGCCGTCCAAGCCGAAGCGAGCGCTCCGGCTCGTCCACATGACGGACATGCACATCCAGCCCGAACTGAAGGCGTTCGAGGGCGTTGCCCAGTGCCTGCGTCACATGCACGCGATGGAGGACAAGCCGGAACTGATCCTGACGGGAGGCGATTTGATCATGGATGCGCTCGCGCAGGATTCGACGCGGACCAAGGCACTGTGGGAGCTCTGGGTCAAGACGCTCAAGGACAACAACTCGATGCCCGTGGAGCATTGCCTGGGCAACCACGACATCTGGGGCTGGCACAAGAAAAAGAGCGGCACCACCGGCGAGGAGGCCATGTGGGGCAAGCGGTGGGCTTTGGATGTTCTCGGGTTGGAGAAGCCCTATCGCACATTCGAGAAGGCCGGCTGGCGATTCGTCGTGATCGATACCGTCTTTCCCGATGGCGACGCGGGCGGATACATCGGCAAGCTCGACGATGAGCAGTTCGCGTGGTTGCAGAAGGTGCTCGGCGAAACGCCCAGCACGACCCCGGTGCTCGTGCTTGGGCATATTCCCATTCTGACGGTGACCGCCATCACCAAGGGCAAGGAGCCGGTGGTGGCCAAGCACGAGGTCGGCCCAGCCAAGATGATGACGGACATGCCGCGGCTCGTGAAGCTGTTCGAGCAGCATCGCAACGTCAAGGCCTGCCTCAGCGGGCACATCCACGATCTGGACCAGATCGACTATCAGGGCGTGCGGTACCTGTGCGACGGGGCCGTCAGCGGCAACTGGTGGAAGGGCCGCCATGACACCTGCGACGAGGGGTACGCGATTCTTGATCTGTACGACGACGGCCGCGTAGAGCGCACATACCAGACCTACGGCTGGAAGGCGTAATCAGAGCCGAGCGGCGTACGCCTTCGGAATGCGTGGCGTTGAAGCGTCGAGACCTTGGTCGTCAGACGAATCCGAAATAGAAATCGTGCGTGCATCCGCGGGATTCGCTCGGGGACTCGCTCATTCCGGACGCGTGTGCATCACTCCCCCGGATGTGCGGCACCGCCGCCGCCCGCGTTGGAGTTTGAGCCGTTGAAGGGGTCGCCCGGCATCGGCTCCTGCGTGGTGACAATCTGCACCCGCTGATTGGTGCGATGACCCTCAACGCTGTCGGCCCGGGGCACATCGCGCTCATTGTCGGCGCAGGCCACGACGCGAAGCTGGTTCCAGTCCAGTCCTTGAGCGACAAGTTCAGTAGCCGCGGCGAAGGCCCGCTCGTGGGCCAGACGCATGGCCTTGTCCTTGCTGTCCCGCGCCTCAACGGCGGAGACGTGCCCCCGCACCTCGATGATCCATCGCTTGCCCTTGAGTTGCTCGGCCGCCTGAGCCATGGATTGCTTGCCCTCTTCGTTGAGCTGGCTTTCAAAGTCGAGGAAGTACGCGAACGCGACGACGTTTACGAAGTCGCTCGGGCGCGTGGCTTGCACGTCGTGCTTGTTGCCGTCTGCGCCCGGCTGCGAGGTAGTGCCGCCCTGCAGCTTCCGCTCCTTGAGCCGCTTGACCAGTTCCTGCTCGTGCGGGTCCGTGGAGTTGATGTCCACTTTGTTGTGGAAAGCCTCTCGCATCTCGATCGCAAAGTCCGTCATCTTTTCCGAGGGGGTGCTGGAAGGGTACTTGTCCTCGCCGCCGACGCCGCCCGCGGCGGGCTTGTCCATGTTCATGGCGAGGAGAATCACGAAGAAGCCCATCATGAGCGCGACGTTGTCGGCGAATGAAATGAGCCACTCGGGCGCGCCCTCGTGCTCCTCGTGCGCTCCGCCAGCGTGTCCGCCGCCGCCATGACCACCGCCGCCGTGGCCGCCGCCATGGCCCTCGCCCCCACCGTGCTCGTCCTTGTGTTCTTCAGCCATCGTGGTGTGCCTCGTTCACTCGTCTGTGGCCTGTGCCCTGAGCCCTTCTGCCTAGCTTCTTACGCCGCCAGCTTCAGCTTGCCGCGCTGGAACTGCGGGATGAACGCGACCATCTTGTCCATGGTGGAGCGGGGGTTGTCGCCGGCCTGGATGGAGAGAATGCCCTGGAGCATCATCTCGCGGGACTGCATTTCTTCGCTGGAGCGAATCCCGAGCTTGTCGCCGATGGGGCCCATGATGGCGTTGGCGACGATCGCGCCGTACATGGTGGCCACGACGGCCACGGCCAGTGCGTGGCCCAGTTGCTGGATCGAGCCCGAGCCGAGCTGGCCGAACATGCCGACCTGCCCGATGAGCGTGCCGACGAGCCCGTATCCCGGGCCGTAGACCTTGACGAGGTCGAAGAACTTCTTGCCCGCCTTGTGGCGCTCGGCCATGGCGACGAGCTCCAAGCGGAGGGTCTGCTCGATGGCCTCGGGGGAGGAGCCGTCGACGGCCATCTTGAGGCCGTTGGCGAGGAATGTGTCGTTGATCTTGCCGATCTCGGATTCGAGGGAGAGAATGCCGTCGCGCCGGGCCTTCTCGGCCATGGCGCTGATGATGGTGACGGTCTCGCTGGGGCCCTTGCCCTTGTTGAAGAGGAAGCGCTTGACGTACTTGGGCACCATCATCATCTTGTCCATGGGCATGGCCATGAACGTGACGGAGATCGAGCCGCCACCGACGAGCAGCAGCCCCTCCTCAGAGTAGAACATGCTGAAGTGCCCGTGGCAGACTTCGGTGAAGACGTAGCCAAGGCAGGCCAGGCCAATAAGGATGCCGATGAGACTTGCCTTGTCCACTGGATGCCTCCGTGCGTGCGAACGTCGGGCGCGGTTCGCGCCGACCATTCGGGTCGTAGATCGGCAACCCAAATGTCCGGTCTCACCGAGAAGGGGGGACGCCCGCGCCGCTCGCGCCGTTCTCTCCTGCATGCGCCGCAACACCGGCACACACGGAGGGCTCGCAGGCGTTATCGGCTTGGTTCGTCCCTTGGTCCGTCGCCGGGCTGCTGCGGCAAATAGTTATCGGAGAACGCCTGGCCGCACTCGGGACATATCTTCCCCGGCAGGCCCGCCAGCGAGTATCCGCACTTGGAGCAGCGGCTTGGGTCATGCCGGTACCGCCGGACGATCGCGCGGCCAGTCCGCACGACCCCGACACCCGCCAGCCAGATCGATGCGATGGCGAGAAATGCACACACCCAATCGACGAATAACCCCAGTGGGATCGGTCGCCATGGGGTGACATGAACGATTTGGGCGTCGAAAGCGTCGCGCGGTTGTTCGGCAAACCAGCCGCCGCGGATATCGGTCGGTGAGACGACGACGCAGTTCAGGCAGCGCAACGGCCACCCACACGCGACCTCGTGCCAGCGCGACTCCTTGCCGTTTTGGGCGTTGCGCGTGGCCTCCTGCACATCCAGCGGGGTCGTGGAGGCCCAATGCGGGAGCGCGAGCCGCTGCGGCTCGGACTTTGTGTATGCGGGCGTGGGCACGGCGTACACCGCCAGGTCGGATGCGAAGAGCCCCTCAGGCAGCCAGACGCTCGTCTGGGCTCCGGCGTCGTAGGACATGATCCAGAACGGCGAGTTTCCGTGGGGCGGAAGTGTGTGGGCTCCGTACTGGCCAACGCCGAGCGTCAGCGCGAGCCCCGCGATACCCAGGGCCGCGCATGACTTCCAGCCAATCCACATGGGTGCCCTTCGATGGATCCACGATCGCGTGGGCACAGACTACGCTCTGGCCGAGTATGCCCGCAACCACCGTCTTTCTCAATGGCCACTTTTATGGATGCGAGGGCGCTCCGCCCATCGCCGAGGCCCGAGTCTCTGCCTTTGACGCCGGCTTTCAGCACGCCGTCGGTCTGTTCGAGACCATGCGCGCGGGAGTCCTCCGCCGCGGCATCGAGGGATCCCGCACCCACGGCGAGGAGATCGAGACGTGGGTGCTCCGGCTCGACGATCACATGGAGCGGCTGGCGGGCTCGGCTCGGGATCTTGGTCTGAGCGACCAGCTTCGCGCCCCTGCGCTTTCGGAGGCCGTTGTTGAGAGCGTGCGCCGATCCGGGCTGGAGCACGCACGGGTCCGGCTCACCATCACGGCGGGCGATCTGGCCATGCTCTCGGCGGCGCAGGGCGCGGCACAGGCGCGGCAGGCCGATCCCACTGTGCTGATTGTGGTTCAACCCGCCACAGAATATCCAGCGCCGATGTTTGAGCGCGGCGTGGCAGCCACGCTCGCCGACGCGCGGGCCAATCCCCTGGACCCCACGCAGGGGCACAAGACTCTGAGTTATTGGTGGCGATTGCGCGAGCTGCAGATCGCTTCCTCCAAGGGTGCGGCGGAGGCGATCGTGCTTTCGGTCACCAACCACCTTGTTGGCGGGTGCGTCAGCAACCTGCTGATCGTGAAGGGCGACACGCTGCTCACGCCCATCGCACGCGGCGAGGAGCAGGAAACCGCGGGAAAAGGAGCTCATGCCCTCCCGAGCCCGGTCCTGCCGGGCATCACCCGGGCCTGGGCGATGGAGAAGGCCGAGCGCATGGGGCTCTCGGTCACACGCAAGATGCTCGCCGTGCAGGACCTGCTCGACGCAGACGAGGTACTGCTCACCAACTCCAGTTGGGGCGTTCTTCCCATCGTGCGTGTTGAGGCGAGCGACATTAGTTCGGCCAAGCCGGGGCGCATCGCACAAGACCTCCGCGATGCGTGGCTCGCCTCGTTTCCTGCCGCAGATGAGCCGTTGTAGGAATTAATCTCTGGTGATGACGCGCACGTTGCGCCGACCGTCCAGCGCGCCGTTCGGCCGTCGCACGCCGCCGATCCAGGCCCGCACCCGCGCCACGGTCGCCAGGGCGATAAACGCCACGATCCCGATCACGAGCGCCGGGATCACGAGGACCGCCAACACCGCCAGCAGCACGATCGCCGCGGCCATCAGCGCCAAGCGCATCACCCACGAGGGTTGACGCACCACGAATCGGAACGCCTGTCCCGATCCGCTCGCCACTTGGTTGGACCAGCCCTGAGTCATCCGACAATCGTACGAGTGCGCTGGGTCTCTCCGTTCGGTCCGGCCCTCGCAAAAAAACAAGTACCCTTCGGGGACTCCGAAGGGTACTTGACGGGACGAGCGAGCCCCGGTTGGAACCCTGATTGTGGGGGATTATTGACAGTGCAAAGGCCGCGGGAGGAGGCGGGCGAGGCCCGCCCGATTCATGCGCCGCCATGGGTAAATCCCCGTAACACTAGAAGGTACATCGAGTTATGACGCGTGGCAATACGGGACATCCCGGATCAGGCGATTCCCGCCCTCCGAGGTGAAGTCTGGTTTCTTATCAGACCTTTTTAGGGGATTCGGCAGCTGTCGGAACCAATTCTCTGAACAACCCATAGGTCTCGGTGGATCGCCGCTCTGTTATCCCAACACGGCCCGAATCCCCGCTACCGTCTGGAGTGCCGGTGGGACCGAATGAACGCGGCTCGCCCGGGGCGTTCCAATCGGTCGCTGTCCCCGTTCGTTTTCCTTGTCTGCTCTCCCAATGCCGGATCCTGGGTCTCCATCTCCTGCCGCCGCAACGCCTGCCATTCAAGGCGGGTTTGTTCACTTGCACCTGCACAGCGAGTACTCCCTGCTTGACGGCGGCAACCGCGTCGACAAACTGGTGAAGCGTGTCAAAGAACTCGGCATGAACGCCGTGGCCGTGACGGACCACGGCAACCTCTTCGGTGCGGCCACCTTCTACCTCACGTGCAAAGACCAAGGCGTGCTGCCGATCCTGGGTGTGGAGGCATACGTCACTCCCCCGGGGCGCTCGCGCTCCGATCGAACATTCACGGGCGTCTCGGATGGTGGTTACCACCTTGTGCTGCTCGCGGAGAACGACACGGGCTGGAACAACCTGCTCTATCTCTGCTCCGAGGCGTATCTCACGGGCTTTTATTTCAAGCCGCGGATCGATCGGGAACTGCTCGCCAAGCACTCCGAAGGGTTGATCGCGATCAACGGCCACCTGGGAAGCGAGCTCGGTGAGCACCTGCTGGCCTTCGAGCGCAGCGGCGATCGGAAGCACTGGGACAAGGCCGAAGAGAGCGCGCTCTGGCACGCCAAGACGTTCGGGGCTTCACGCTTCTACGTCGAACTGCAGCACCACGTCGCGGACCAGAACTCGATCAACAAGCACCTGATCAAGCTGGCGTCGGACCTGCGCCTGCCGCTGGTCTGCGACAACGATGCACACTTCCTGAAGGCCGAGGACCACGACGCCCACGACACGCTGATCTGTATCTCGATGGGCAAGGTGAAGGCGGACCCGGATCGGATGCGGTACCCCGAGGAGTTGTACGTCAAAAGCCCGAAGGAAATGCGCGAGCTCTTCGAGGGGGAATATGGCAAGATCGGGCGCGGCGCAATCGAGAACACGGTGAAGATTGCCGAGCGGTGCGCCGGGAAGGTGACGCTCCCGCTGGGCGTGAGCAACGCACCGATGGTGCGCATGAATCTGCCCGCAAAGAAGAACCTGCCGAAGGTGGGGGACGAGCGGTTCGGCGGGGACCTGACGGCGTGGTACAACGCCTACTGCGCGGCGTTCGAGGTCGTGCCCTTCTCGATCGCCACGGGGTCGAGCGAGAAGGACATCGTGCGGCTGAATGAAGAGGCAAAGAAGGAGTGCGATACCGCTCTCCGCATGATCGCCGAAGCGGGTTTCGTCTGGCGGTACGGCTACGACCCCGATTCGGCCCCGAAAAACGATGAGAAGGTCGCCCGCCTCGAACGCGAGTTGAAGATCCTCGCGGACAAGAACATCACGGCGTACTTCCTCATCGTCTGGGACTTCGTTTCCTGGGGCCGTCGCCAGGGCATTCCGTCCAACGCCCGTGGTTCGGGTGTCGGGACCATGGTCGGCTACGTACTGGGCCTCTCCAACGCGTGCCCGGTGCGGTACGGGCTTCTCTTCGAGCGATTCACCGATCCGGATCGGTCCGAGTTTCCCGATATCGATATCGACCTCTGCCAGAACGGCCGCGCGGAGGTGATCGACTACGTCCGGCGCAAGTACGGCCACGTGGCGCAGATCATCACGTTCGGAACGCTCAAGGCCCGGGCCGCGGTGCGCGATGTGGCGCGCGTGATGGAAATCTCGCTCCCCGAGGCCGACAAGCTCGCCAAGCTTATTCCCGAGCAGCTTGGCATGACGCTCGATCAGGCGCTGATCGATGAGCCGGAACTCAAGAAGCTGTACGACTCGGACGACCGCATCCGCAAACTGATCGACAACGCGCGGACCATCGAGGGGCAGGCCCGCCACGCGAGCGTGCATGCCGCGGGCGTGATTGTCGCCACGCGTCCCCTGCACGAGATCGTGCCGCTGTACAAGCAATCCGCCGCGGCGGACCACGAGATTGTTACGCAGTGGGACGGACCGACGTGCGAAAAAGTCGGCCTGTTGAAGATGGACTTCCTCGGGCTGCGCACGTTGAGTGTGATCGAGCGGGCCAAGAAGTTGATTCGCGAGACACTCGACGAGCAGGAGATCTGGAAGGCCGTGGGACGCGAGTCGGAGTTTGCCGATCGGTCGCGAAAGACCAAGTCGGCTCCGACGTCTCATCCTCTGGATCTCGATCGGCTGAACTTCGACGACCCGCGCGTCTTCGGGCTCTTCCAGCGGGCGGACACGACCGGTGTTTTCCAGTTCGAATCCGGCGGCATGCGCCGGTTGCTCATCGAGATGAAGCCCGACCGGCTGGAAGACCTGATCGCCGCCAACGCCCTCTTCCGCCCGGGTCCCATGGACCTGATTCCCGATTACAACCGGCGCAAGCACGGCACCGAGCGCGTGCCGACGGTGCACGAGGTGGTCGATCGATATACCGCCGAGACCTACGGCGTAATGGTGTACCAGGAGCAGGTCATGCAGATCGTGCACGGCCTGGGCGGCATCAAACTGCGCGACGCCTACTCGCTGATCAAGAACATCTCCAAGAAGAAGCACGACAAGATCGACAAAGAGCGACCCAAGTTCGTCGACGGCGCGCAGAAGCAGGGCCTCAGCAAGCAGGCGGCCGATGAGCTTTTCGAGCTGATCCTGAAGTTCGCCGGGTACGGCTTCAACAAGAGCCACTCCACGGGCTACGCGATCGTGGCGTATCAGACTGCGTATTTGAAGACGTACTTCCCGAACCAGTACATGGCCGCGTTCCTCACGTTCGAGAGCGGGGCGCAGAAGGTCAGCGACTGGATTCAATATGTCGAGGACTGCAAGAAGGTCCGTTTCACCAATGGCAAGGTCGGCGTGGAAGTGCGCCCGCCGGATGTGAACCTCTCGCAGGCGGACTTCAGCGTGGTGTACGTGCCGGGCGAGTCGCGTGAGGCCGTGAACGGCCATGTACGGTTCGGCATCGGGGCGATCAAGGGGGTTGGCGAGAAGGCGATCGAGGCGATCATCTCAGAGCGGGACCGGGCGCCTTCCGAAGAAGAGTCGCCGACCGATGGCCCCGCGCAATCCGATGCGTTTGTGCGCCGTCACGCCGTCACGCCGTCGCTCCGCCACACGGCTCCGTTTACGTCGCTCCACGACTTCTGCGATCGCGTGCTCTCTCGCTCTCCTTCATCCAATGGCTCGGGAGGTGCGATTCTGAACAAGGGGACCGTCGAGGCCCTTATCAAGTGTGGCGCGATGGATGTTCTGCACGGGCGGGAGAATCGCGCCGCGATGATCGCGAGCATCGAGCCCGCCATGTCCGCCGCCCAGAAGACGGCCGCGGACAAGGCCGCGGGGCAGGGCGGCCTGTTCCTCGGCGGCGGCCCCGCAACGGCCACGTTGAAGAAGGCCGATCCGGTTCAGGCGGGCGGCCTGATGAAGGTAGCCCCATGGACAGAAGCCGAAACACTGCAGAGCGAGAAAGAAGCCCTCGGCTTCTACGTCTCCAGCCACCCGCTGACGCGCTGGAAGCAATGGGCGAGCGTCTTTGCAACCGCGACAAGCGCGACGGCGCGCTCGGGCAACCAGGACCAGCGCGTCGTGCTGCCGGGATTGGTGCAGGGCATTCGCGCGATCATCGTGAAGAACGGGCGCAGCGCTGGGCAGAAGATGGGGATCATCACCGTTGAGGATGAGCTGGGCACGGTCGAGTGCGTGCTCTTCGCCGATTGCTTCTCGCAGTTCTCCCACCTGCTCACGCAGGATGCGGTGGTGTTCATGCTCGGCCGCGTCGATCGCTCGCGGGCGGGGATGGTGACATCTCGCAAGAAGGGTGGCGGGGGCGACGAGGAAGAGGGCGGGGGCGTGCCGGGTGGCGGGGCCAGCGGCAACGAGAACGTGCAGATCGTGGTGGACCGCGTGGTGCCAATCGACGGTGTGCCGCTGATGCCCGGGCGGATGTGGCTGCGGGTGGATTGCGAGAAGCTCAACGGATCGGGTGAGGTCGCGCTCGGGAGTATAGCGGAGATGGTGAAGAGTGGTGCGGCCGCGGCGGCAGCCGGCGCGAAGGGGGCCGCGCCCGACAAGACGCAAACCTTCCCGATCGAGATCATCCTGGATACCGCCGAGGCCCGCGTGCGACTGGAATTGCCGCCCACGCTCCGCGTGCTGCCCAACCCGACGTTTGTGGCCGCGCTCTCGGAGCGGCTGGGCGAGGGGAGCGTGCGCGTGGTCGGCGGCGTGGCGGTGGAGTTGCCGGGGGCGCGGCCGCGGTGGAACGGGAAGAAGCGGGGGGACTGAAACTCAGATCTTCTTGCGCCTCCACTGCTCCAAATCCATCCCACACTCCGGACAATGCGGATCACGCACGCCCCTGAGCATGTACCGGCATTGGGGGCACTCCATCGCACGCCGCTCCGTTTTGCGGAACAACACTGCAGAGGCGATGCAGAGCGCGACGTGCAAGCCGGCAATGGCGAACATGCCGATCTCTGTTTTGTTCATCACGCCCGCCACACCCGCCGCGGCCAGCGAGCCGCCGTACACCAGCGGCACCGACTTGCGAATGTCCGTCCATGTGAGCAACGGCAGGACATAGATGATGGACACAATCCCGCCGAAAAGTCCCGCGATCGCACACATGCCGATGTACTCGGGGTCGAATCGTCCCCGACTTCCGACAGAAAGCGCGCCAAGCGTGGCGGCGACAGCCACGCCGCCGATCGGAGCAATGAAAGTCAGCCGCACAGGATTCGAGGAGACATCGAATTGCACGCGGTGATGGTACGAGTCATACACTTGCCCGTGCCCACCACGACGACACCGCCGCCGCGTCCGCCGACAAGCACCCCTCCCTCATCCCATTCAGCATCGTCGACTCCCGGGTCGGCTTCGGGGGGAATACCCCCCGGCTCGCTGGGCGATCCGGCGTCGGTCTGGAACCGGCGCTGCCTGCTCGGCCTGCAGGAACTCTCGGCCGAGGAGATCCGCGCCGTGCTGCACACGGCCCGCTCGTTCGCGGATGTCTCGAACCGTTCGGTGAAGAAAGTCCCCGCACTCCGCGGGCGTGTCGTGGCGAATCTGTTCTTCGAGGATTCCACGCGAACGCGCCTCTCCTTCACGCTCGCGGCCCAGCGCCTGAGCGCGGATGTGATCGATCTGACGGAGACCGGCTCGAGCGTGAGCAAGGGCGAGAGCATCGCGGACACTTGCCGCAATGTCGAGGCGATGGGCGTGGACGGAATGGTGATCCGGCATAGGGCCGCCGGGGCCGCGCTGGTGGCCGCGCGGGCGGTGAAGTGCGCCGTGGTGAACGCCGGCGACGGCAAGCACGAGCACCCGACGCAGGGGCTGCTGGATGTGTACACGCTGGTGGAGGCGAGAACGAAATGGCACATGGCACATGGCAACATGGCACATGAAGACCAGAAGGCGGAAGCGGCTCGGCTGGAAGCGTTCGATCTGCGAGGCGTGAAAGTGGCCATCGTCGGAGACATCGTCTCGTCGCGGGTGGCCCGGTCGAACATCGCGGGGTTGACGAAGCTGGGGGCGGAAGTGATCTGTGTGGGGCCGCCGACGCTGGCGCCCAAGTCGCTTGAGTCGCTCGGTTGCCGCGTGGAGCATGATCTGGAATCCGTCCTGCCGCATGTGGATGCGGTGAACATGCTGCGGATCCAGTTCGAGCGGCATGGCGGGGATGACAAGAAAGATGGCGGTGGGCCCGCGAAGGGTTCGCCCGCGTTCCCGTCACTACGCGAATACACCCAGAGCTTCGCGCTCACGGCCGAGCGAGCCGCGCGAATGAAGGATGGCGCGATCGTGATGCACCCCGGCCCCATGAACCGCGGCATAGAAATCGCCGGTGATGTGGCCGATGGCCCTCGCAGTCTGATCTTCCGCCAAGTGACCAACGGGCTCGCGGTGCGGATGGCGGCTCTCTATCTGTGTGTGAGCGCCGAAGAGCGCGGCGTGACGGCGATCTGATCACGAACAGTAATTGTTTATCGTGCCACCGGTTCGCCGCCGCTTTGGGCGGCAACCGGTGAGGGACGATGGCGATTCTCCAATGCCCCCTTTGCGCACCCACCGGTTGCCCGGTCAGAGCACCGGGCGAACCGGTGGCACGGGTGAGACGGGTGGCAAGAAGTTGCCTACGCCGTCCGGGCCAGTTCGATTGCGCGGGCGTACACCTTCTCCAACTCCGCCACCATCGTTTCTGCGCTGAACGCCGTTCGGCACTCCTCGCGCCCCCGCGCGGCCATCTCCGCCCGCTCGCGCGGATGTTCCATCAGCCAGAGAATCGCGCCGCGCAGCTTCTTGCGATCACCCGTCGGCACCAGCCGCCCCGTTTCCATATCGCGGCAGACCTCCCCCGTGCCGTCGCAGTCGTACGCCACGGGGCAGACGCCCGCGAGCAGCGCCTGTGGCACGGTGCGCGGCAGCCCTTCGCGATAAGACGGATGGGCTAGCACATCCATGGCGCGGATGAGTCCGGGGATTCGCCCTGGGGGGACAAGTCCGGTCGTGATCACACGTGCTCCGAGGCCCATTGAGCCCACTCGGTCCATCAGCCGCTCCCGCCACCAGCCGTCACCGACCCAGAGCAACTTCAATCGCGGATTCTTCTTCATCGCGTCGCTCAGGGCGTCCAACAGATCGTCGTGGCCCTTGTGTTCGGCGAGGCGGGCCACCGTGCCGATGATGAAGTCGTCGTGTGCGAATCCGAGTCGAGCGCGTACCTCATCGCGAGATTCTCCGGGCACAGGGGTCAGGAACGGCTCGACCTCCATCCCCGATCGCACGGTGATGTACTGCTCGGGTCGGCCGATTTCGCGGGCAAGGAACTCGCGGGTCATGGCGTCGGCAACGGAGATGAGCATGTGACAGCGTTTGGCGGCGTAGCGCTCGGCGTGCGTGTACAGCCAGTTGCTCAGCCGGGTCTTCAATCCCGACAAGACAGAGCCATCGACCGGCATGAACGGCGGGCCGTGGATGGTGTGAACGATCCCTGCGTGCCCGCGGCTTTCGCGCCACGCCGCGGCTCTCCCGAGCACACCCGCCTTGCTGCTGTGTGTGTGCACCACGTCTGGCTTGAGTTCGGCGATGAGCCGGCGCAGTTCGCCTTGCGCTCGCACATCCGCGATGGGGTTTACCTCCCGCACCAGATGCTCCACTACGTGCGTCGTGATCGTCCGCCCATCCGCCGTCCGAAACTTCTCCACCCGTTCCAGCAACGACCCCTCCGGACCGTAAATCGGTCCGAACGCCAGGTGCACATCGTGCCCCAGCCGCGCTTGCCCCTCGCACGAGAGAACCGTGTTCTCCTGCGAGCCGCCGAGGATCAGCCGGGTTGAAATGTGCAGAATGCGCATCGAGTGGTGGGGGCGGAGAACGAAGGGGCAGAGCGTACCTTGGTCCGGGCATCTATGTCGCGGCATCGCGATCGGGTCGGGGATTCCCGAGCAGATGCGCCAGTGCATCCTCCAGCCGCGGTCGGGCAAAGCGGTATCCCGTCGCCAGCAGTCGCTCCGGCCGCACTCTCGCGCTCGCCAGCACCGCCTCATCGGCCATGCCGCCGATCGCCAGGCGCAGCAGCGGCGCGGGGACTGGCAGGAATGCCGGGCGATGAATAGCACGGGCCAGCGTGCTGGTGAACTCCGAGTTGGTGACCGGCTCCGGCGCGACAATGTTCAGCGGGCCGCGAATCTCATCTCGCTCGATGGCGAGCTCGATGGCTCCGACAACATCCTCCAATGCAATCCAGCTTAGCCACTGACTTCCGTTGCCAAGCCGTCCGCCCATGCCCATCCTGAAAGCCGGGAGCATCGTCTTGAGCGCGCCGCCAGAAGGGTCGAGCACCACACCGATGCGAAGGTGTACCACGCGAATCCCGGCCGCCTCGGCAGTGAGTGTTGCTTCCTCCCACCTGCGGCAAACCTCCGCGAGAAAGCCCGTGCCCGGTGTGCTGGCTTCTGTCAGCAGTTCGTCGCCGCGCGAGCCGTAGTAGCCGATCGCGGAGGCCGAGAGGAGAACCCGCGGCCGCTCGGCCATCGCCGCAAGCGATTCGGCGAGTACCCGCGTTCCCTCCACACGGCTGGAAACGATCCTGGATTTCTTGGCCGGCGTCCATCGCCCATTCGCCAGCGGCTCGCCGGCAAGATGAACAACAACCTCCGCGCCTTCCAATCCCGTGCGGTCGATCTCTCCTCCAGACGGATCCCATCGAACGTCCGGCGGCCCCGATGAACCGCGCACCAACCGCCGCACGACATCTCCCCGAGCGACCCAGCGCCGGGCCAGCGTGCCGCCAATCAGGCCGGACGAACCGCTGATGAGAACGTTCATGGGATGATGCCCTTGACACTCTGGCTTGTGTGTCCGCACTCCGGGCAGGTGTTTCCCGTGAGCCCACGCAGGTCATAGCCGCAGTGTGCACATCCACCTGTGGTCCGCTTCAGATGCTTCAACCACATCCAGCCACACGGGGCCCCGAGCAGCGCCAGCACGATCCACAGAGGAACCCGCACCGCCCAGGATGGGAATGGCGCACTCTGAGTGGTCCACAGCGCCGTCCAGTTCCAAAGCGGCTTGCCAATGCTCGTGCTCGTCTCCCACCTCCAGCCCTTCGCGGGCATGCGGCTCATCAGCGAGGCCCAGCTACTCCGATCGGCGTAGGTAGCTGAAACCGTTGCCTGCGCCAGCGAGAAGGCACTCTCGCGATACGACCCGTCGTGTTGATACACAAATACGCCCACAACACAAGACGCTGCGCTGATCGAGAGGACGATCGCCGTTGCGATCGTCAGCCCGATCCGCCAGCGTTGACGAGCGCGAAGCTTCATTCGTACTTGATCCACTCCAAACACAATCCCTGCGGCTGCAGCGTCGCCCCCGCCAGTTCACGCTTCCCCGTCCGAAGCGCTTCGACCACGCGATCAGGGCCGATCCGGCCGCGCCCCGCCTCTACAAGCGTGCCCGCAATGATCCGCACCATGTTCCACAGGAAGCCGCTCCCGCAGACTTCGATGATGACGCGCTGAGCGTCAGACTGTCCGGTCTCCTCCGCCCGCACGCGGCAGGCGAAGACCGTGCGCACCGTGCTCAGCCGCCCATGCCCGGCCGCCGCGAAGGCGGCGAAGTCGTGCTCCCCCTCGATGAGCGCAGCGACTTCCTGCATCTTCGCAACGTCAAGCCGATCCCAGATGTGCAGGGCCGTCCGCCGTTCCCAGAGCGGGCGCGTCTGCGAGTTCCAGATCGTGTACGAATACTGCTTGCTCGTCGCGCCCTGGATCGGATTGAAGTTCTCGGCCGCCACGGAAGCGTTCAGTACCAGCACATCGCGCGGCAGGCGAGAGTTGATCGCCCGCAGCAGCCCCTCCGTCCCGCGATCCACCGGCCAGCCGATGCCGCGATCCACGCCCTCCGAACATGTGAACGCCCCTACCTGTCCGCGTGCGTGTACGCCCGAGTCCGTGCGGCTCGCGCCCATCAGCACGATCGGCTCTCGCACTACTTCGCGCACGGCCCGTTCCACAACTTCCTGCACGGTGCGTAGCTCGACGCGTGCCCGCGGCCCGGCCTCCCCTTCAAGCGAGGGCGATTCGGGCTTCGGCGCGACTTCTTCAACTCCGCCCGGCGCCTCCAGGCGCAACCCGGCCGGCACGGAGTCCTCATATGGTGACTGCTTCTGCCACCCGCAGAAGTCCGTGCCGTCGTATGCAATGGTCATTCGATACCGAGCCACGCCGCTCCCATGTCCCAGCGGCCGGATTCACCCGCCGCGATTGGTCTCGTTGTTCCGCCCGATCACGATGACTTCGGCGTCGTCCGTTGGCTTGGGACTGTCGGGACGTTCCCGCTCATCGCGATAGGGCGCCGCCTTGCTGGCCAGCTTCCACCACGCCAGAGCGATCACGCTCCCCACGAGGAGCAGAACCCCGCCGACTACCAGAATGAATGGGTCGTTCATGAACCGTGATCGTAGAAGCTGTGGTCGGCCCTCCCAGCTACCCACCGTCCGGGCTGTCGCTCGAAGTGGTCAACAAGGCAGTTCTGGGTGGTAAGTGCGACCGGCGGCGATGAACCCCAAGAAAACCCTAGGGATTTGCTTCGCTTGCCCCTTGAATCCTCACGCAATGGTGTCAAACTGAGTAGACCTGTGGATTGTCTTGGAATCGCGCGGTATTCGTCGAACCAGTTCGTTATGATTCTGGGGTGGCTGGAATAGCAGGTGGTTGGGTTCATGCGGCATGTCTGCCGCGTGGGAACATGGTCATTAGGCAACTTTTGGTTTTGGAGGCATCATGCGGATGCACGCTCAGAACGCCATCGTGTCGGTCGCGGCGGTCCTCGGTCTTGTCGGCACATCGCTCGGCCAGATCGGTCCGCGCATCGGCCAGTATCCGGATGTGATCGTGTCGAGTACAGGCGGGTCATACGACAGCTCCGGCGGAATCGGCGGCTACGGCGCCAGCGGCGGATGGGCCGCATACGCCATCGGCTCGGACTCCTGTAATATTGGCCTCAATCCCGCGATCTGGATCGCCAACAACAACCAGCACCCCGTGATCGGCGGCGCGGTGTACCGGCTCTTCAACGGCCGCTTCGAGCAGGTCGGCATGTCGTGGCTGAAGCACGGCTTCTGCGCGGCGGATTCATGCGGCACCGGCCCGAACTCCGGCGGTCAGCAAGGATGCCTGAACATCGGTGGAAATCCGCACGGTACGACCGGCTGCGTGGTGGACTACCAGGGTTCGCCCGCGACGGGCGGCAGCGGGTGCGACTGGCTCGGCTTCGGCCGCGCAACGGATACCTATGGCTCGGGTCTGAACGGCAGCCAGGGATATCTCGGCGCCCGCTCCGAAGTCAACGCTTGGACCGGCGTATATCCCTATCCGTACATTCGCCAGGGCTCGAACCCCAACGCATGTCTGAACAAGCGTTTGCTGGTTCGCTCGAGCGACCTCGATCCGGCAAACTATCCGCGGTACAGCGCGACCACGAATCCCACGGGCGCCCAGTACTTCGGCGAGGTCGTCTACATCTTCACCGATGAGTGGCCCACCGAGCGGTACAACAACTACACCTATCGCAAGCTCAATGTCGGCAACCTGACTTCCAGCGGCACCACCGGCTGCACGGAGCAGTATTACGCCCTGGACTTCGGCACTAATCTGAGCGTGGCGATGCATCCGGCGATCGACGCCTGGCAGGCCGCTGATCCGGGTGTGGTGAAGGTCGCCGTGGATTCCCCCAACGATGGGCGCTTCTACATAGCCGCGAAGGTCACGAACATCGGCTCCGGGTACTGGTCGTACGAGTACGCGGTGTTCAATATGAACTCCGACCGCTCGGCCGGCTCATTCAGCATTCCCAAGTCCGTCTCGTCTGCGGTGCAGATTTCCAATCTTGGAACCCACGCTCCCGAGTACCACTCCGGAGAGCCCTATGCCCTGAAGCCCTGGGACGTGGCCGTGAACGCGGGCTCGATCGTCTGGAACTGCGACCCGTACACGGCGAACGCCAATGCGAACGCCATCCGCTGGTCCACTCTCTATAACTTCCGCTTCATTGCCAATCAGCCCTCCAAGACCGACGTGAACTCGCCGATCCAGCTCGGCCTCTTCAAGCCAGGCGTCCAGGTCGGCGATGCGAACACCATCAGCGTGGTCGGACTCCCGGTCCCCGGTGATGCCCCGTCATGTGCGGCGGACTTCAACGGTGTCGGCGGGCTGAACGCGCAGGACATCTTCGATTTCCTCGGCGCATGGTTCGCCGCGGACATCCGGGCCGATTTCAACGGTGTCAATGGGCTGAACACCCAGGACATCTTCGACTTCCTCAGCGCCTGGTTCGCCGGTTGCTGATCCGGAACGTTTGATCGAACTGATCAGAAGCCCCGACCTTTGGTCGGGGCTTTTTTTCCGCGCGCGGAAATGCCTGTGGCTGGATCCGCCAATTGGCGACCGGGTCAGGTTGGGTTCTTTTGGCCGCGACCCTTCAGGGCATTTTCCGTCGCATCTGGCGTAATCACGATGCGCGGCGGCGGTATCCTGCCGTCGAGGCGTTCCTTGAGCAACCGTCCGACTTTGAACTTCACGGTCCGCTTGGCGGGCACGCTGACGCGCTGCAGGGTTTTGGGGTTCTGCGCGATGCGCGGTGCCCGTTCCTTGGTTTCCAGCACGCCGAAATCCCGGAACTCCAGGCGGTTGCCTTTCCCCAGCTCTTCAATCACGTCGTCGAGAAACCGCTGCACGATGAGCTTGACGTCGGCTCGCTTACAGCGCGTACCGCTGGCGATCCGATCGATGAGGTCCTTTTTGGTCACTGTCGCCATGGCTGCCTTCCGGCGGACGGTGGAGATTGAACATGTCGCCGGATCGAGCGCTGCACTTCACTCGGGACCGGTGCCCCCCCGCCCAAGATGGCGGATAGGGCTGACCTGACTACCCGGGGCCGCGACGCGGCCCCACGAGCCCGGAGAGTTCCATGGTCGCACCGCGGAACGGAGAACCCGTCCCGCGTCGGGAGAGCGACGGGCGTCAGTATCTCTGAAATGCGACTCTCGGTCAATACCCAAGTGCGGTGCTTGTGGACAGTTACGCGCAATTGCGCGAGTTTTTCTACTGGCTTCATGTCCACCGCCCGGTTTGGGAGGGAGGTTGGGGGCCCGAGTTTGGGGAGTCGCGGACTTGGGAGAATGTGGGCAACATGCGCACTCCGGAATCGCTCGTCGAGTCCGTGCGCGAGTCTGGGTAAGCAAGTGAAACCGGGGGACCAGTATCAGAAGCGAATCACAACGCCGGTGAACAACCCCGCGAGGCGCCCGGTGTAGTCGAACTTGTCCAAGTTACGCCCGTCCTGCAAGTCGAACGCCAGTTGCCGCCACCCGATTTGCAGACCGATGTTTGTGCATGGCCGCCATTGAAACGCGGCCACTACGTCGAGCGAGTAGCTCTTGGTTGAGTACAGCGGCAGCCCGCCCGCCGAGAGTTGGACGATCACGCTGAAGTCCGTGTCGATGATCGCTTCGGCGCGCACCCCGATGACGGGCTCGGCAAAGAAGTGCGATCCCTCGGCCCGTGCCGGCGTCGTCAGGTTCTCCGCGCCGATCTCCAGGTCGTACATCCGTATGCCGCCGAAGAGGTGGAGCGTCAGCAGTGCGTCCACGGCGGACTCGGGATGCGACGATCTGGCGGTGAAATCATGCTCCCAGATGCGGTATCCCGCGGTCGCTTCGTAGGTGCCCAGAGAAAGGTCGAGTTTGAGGTGGTCGCCGGGGGAGAAGGCGGCCGCGCCGAGGCGTCCGGAGAAGTTCACGGGCACGTCCGAGCGGGACATCTCGTACTCGGACCCCCAAAAGGAAAACCGCCACTTGCCCGAAGCGACTGTGAGCGTGCCGGCGGGACGAAGCCGCGTGGACTCAAGATTCAGGTCGTTCACGCGGATGGCGTCGCCCTCGCTGGTGAATCCGCCCGGCCCGGTGCCGGAGTTGACGGGAAGCTTGAACTTGCCGCTAGGCCCGACAAACCAGAGCGTGGGCTCAACTTGCACGATCCAGTCCGGGGCGAAGCGGTCTGGAAGTGTCGGGGTGGTTCCGGGGTCGACCGGCGCGGTGGGAGTCGGGGGATCGCGGAAACTCAATCGATCAGTGTCGGCACGGGCCCCCCCGCAGGCGATGGCGGCGAGGAAAAGAGAGAAGCCAAGGGTCGTTCGGGGATCGCGCATGCGCCGGCTCCGTGCGGGTACGCTTGACCCGCGTGTGAGGTTCACAGGCCGAGAGGATACCGGCGGTGGGGGGCGTGCGTGAAGGAGGGCCCTTCGTGGGCATGGCGACAGGACATTCCGGGAGCGACCCAGTTCCCAGCGGCATGGAAATCGCGCCGGGGGTGCGCATCGCACCCGGGCTGCTGCGTTTCGCGTTCGCGCGGTCCTCTGGCCCGGGCGGGCAGAATGTGAATAAGTTGGAGACCAAGGCGGAACTGCGTGTCGGCGTGGACGATCTGCCGATCCCGGGGCGGGCCAAGACTCGGTTCCGGGCCGCGGCGGGGGACCGGGTTGTGGGGGCCGAAACCTATCTGGGTATCGATGGGCGGACGCACACGCGCGGCGGGGACCTGATTCTCACTGCCCAAGAGCACCGCTCGCAATCGCAGAACAAAGGCGCTTGCCTGGAGAAACTTCGGGAACTGCTCGTGCAGGCCCTGGCCGAGCCGAAGGTGCGCCGCAAGACGCGGCCCAGCCGCGGCAGCATCGAGCGGCGCATCGAGGGAAAGAAACGCCGCAGCGACATCAAACGCGGCCGGGGAAGCGGGCACGACTGACCTCTAACCTTGAACGTGCCCGAATCGATGCACATCCTGGCGATCGAGGTTTCCAATCCGGGCGCGGTGGCGGAGCACGCGCCCTCGGGCTCGGGGCCGGGCGTGGCTTTGGGGTTGATGCGAGCCGGCGGCGTAGAGGTGATGGGCGTGGAGCCCGTGCGCCCCTCAGCACGCGGCGGACACGACGACGACTTGATGCCTGCGATCGACCGGCTCTTTAAACGAGCGGGCGTCGATCCGCGTGGGGGTTCGCTCGGGCGCGTGGCCGTCAGCATCGGTCCCGGCGGGTACACCAGCGTGCGCGTGGCGTGTGCGGCGGGGAAGCTGATCGCCGAAGCGTGCGGGGCTAGGTGCGTCGGCGTTCCCAGTGCGGGGGTAGTCGTGGAGTTCATTCCGCCGGATGCGCGAACGGGCTCGGTCGCCGTGGCCTTGGCCGGAAAGAATGACTCAGCGTGGGTGCAGGTCTTCGCGGACGGAACGACGCATGGGGACGGACGATTAATGGTGGCGGGGGATTTTCCGTCTCTTGCCCGCGACGGGGTGCGAATTCTGGTTGCCGATCGCTTTCTTCCCGCGCCCATGCGAGCGGCGGCCGCAGCAGCCGGACTGGAGATTCAAGAGCCGGTATTTGATGCGGCGGCATGTCTGCGCCTCGGTGCTCGACTCCCCGGGGTCGATCCTGTGGAACTGGTGCCGATCTATCCGCGCGAGCCGGACGCGGTGACGCTCTGGCGGGCGAGGAAAACCAAGGGGTGATCAGGCACGAGAGAAGCGGCCTTCACGTGGAATGACCACGGGCGATGATGCCGGCGCTCCGAGCATGGATCGCACGGAATCGGCGCAGGCATTCAATGGGGCCTCGCTCTTGCTCGCACGCGATTGCAGGGTTGCACCCTGCACCAGGCAGAGAATGGTTCGTGCCAGCGCGACAGCCGCGGGATCGACAGAAACTCCGCGAGAAAGTGCTATGGGTTCGGCGAGCCGCTCAACGAGTCGATCGTTGAAGGCCGCGATTGCCGCGCCGGCCTTCGGGTGCGAGTCGGCGATCTCTCCGGCAAGGTTGGTCAACGGGCATCCCAAGGTACATGCCGTTCGGTGCATGAATCCGCGGTAGAACTCGACTGCGGCCATCGCTTTTTCCAGGGGCTCATCCTTCGCGGCCAAGGTGTTCTCGATGGTCGCTTCGATCACGCGCGTGTGACGCTCGATCACCGCCAGGAGCAGGTCGTCCTTGGTTGGAAAGAAGTGGTAGAGACTCCCGCCGCGCGCCCCCGCGGCTTCGAGAATGTCCGAAAGCCCCGTGGCCGCGTAGCCACGCTCCCAAAACAACTCGCACGCGGCATCGATCAATCGCTGGCGTGTGTCGGTGGTGGGGGGCATGAAGGAAGAGACCGTTTTGGGGTGGTTCGATCGCGTGGCGCACTGTAGGGCTCGCGTGACAATGCTCGAATCTCGCGAAGTGGACGAGATTTTTTTGAGACCACTGCGCTGTGAAGCAAGTGTCCTGTACACAAAGGGTTGCGGAGTGCTCTGAGGCAAAGAACAGTTTGTCGGTTGCGCGGCCTTCCCCTCAACGGGGCGTTGATTCAGAACCGGCGATGAGTAGTTTGGTAGAGTGCCTCGTCGCCCCGGACTAGGGAAGTCTGCGTTGGGGCGGCACAAACTCGAAAACATGTGTTGAAGGGCTCTGCCGCACTGGCGGATTGTGGTGGCTCCTCCGGAGGAGCGCGCTGCCAGTCCGGCATGGCCCATGTTCATTCCAGGAAAGGATTTTCCAGATGGCGATTCGAAGCAAGTATGCGCGGGCGGCGATGGGGGGAATGGCGGCGGCTGCACTGTGCGGAGCGGCCGGGGCACAGGTCGTGACGCACGACCTCTTCTACACGCGGTACGGCGTGGACAATCCGGCGGTGGAGTACAACGTCAAGAAGTGCACGGTGTCCTACGACCGGACGACGCACCTGGCGGCGATCAACGGGCTGACGAACATCGCGCAGACGCTCGGCGCCGACGGCATCACGTTCGCGCCGGATGGGGATCTGCTCGTCGGTGGACAGGCCACCGGGCGGTTGTTCAAGATGAACCGCACCACGGGCGTCCAGACCAACCAACTGGTCGGACAGTCCAGTTCCTTCCACGTGAAGCTGGACCCCAGCGGCCTCAAGGCGTGGACGGCGGGTCTTCCCGACCGGCTGGCGGATGTCCCCCTGAATCCGTTCGCACCCGGCACCTCGCACGTGCTCACCGGTGACGATCTTCTGATCACGGACATTGTGTGGGCGGCGGGCAAGGTGTTCTACACCTCCTCGGGCGTGTCGGGGCACGGCAACTTCGGCGAGATCAACCTCACCACGTTCGTCACGACGCGGCGCATCGCGAACGTTGACTACGCGCACGGCCTGCAGTTCGATCCGTTCACGAATAATCTGATTCTCTTCGGCGAGCACCAGATTGCGCAGATCGATCCTTCGACCAACCCGCCCACGATCGTCTCCGTGCTGGACCTGACTTCACGCTTCCCCAATCTGGATCTGGATCAGGGCGCGGCCGACGGCACCGGCCTTCTCTATGGCGCGAGCAACGACGGCAATCTCATCGTGCTTGACTACTCCGCCACGCACGCCGTTGGTACTTCAGCCGCTACGGCCGACATGCAATACCTCGAGCGGTATCTCGACGACATCGCCCCGCTCCTCGGCCCGGGAGTCAATCCATGCTGCCCGATCGGCTCGGGGGAGTTTGATTTCCGCAACGCGCAGCAGTCCCAGCTGCCCGGCCAATCCACGGTGCCGTTCGACTTCCGCGTCGCCGACGATTTCTACCTCCTGCCCGGGCAGATCTACAACATCCACTCGATCGAGGGCACAATGATCACGGACTCCACCCTGCCCAAGGCCCAACTGGAGCTCTACAGGGACTGCAACGGCCTCCCGGCCGATCCGCCCATCCGGACCGCTCTTCAGGCCACGTCGATCGTCGACACGGGCTCAACCTTCCAGGGCAAGCATGTTCTGAAGGTCCGCTTTGAGTTCACGGACCTGTGGCTGCGCGGCGGAGAGAGCTACTGGGTTTCGCTCATCGGCAAGGGCCTCGGCTCTCCCGACGAGGTCTGGTTCTGGGGTACCGCAGGAAATGGCATCGGCAACCAGATCAAGGGCCGCCCCGGCGCGTTCAAGAGCGTGATCGCTGGCCGCCCGAACTGGACGCCCATCGACAGCCCGAACTGCCCGACATGCCTCGGCTGCACGGACTTCGCCTTCTGCGTCAACGCCGATGGCTGCAAGATCCTCAACGACAATGGCACGTATCTGCCCAGCGGCACGATCTCGCTCGACGGCGGGCAGGGACCCCTCTTCGGGCGCACGGCCGACGACTTCGTTGTTCCCCCCTGTGTGACTCAACAGCTCTGCTACATCGAGGCCTACATCGCAAGCAACTGCCCCCAAGCGCGTCTCTCGATCTATCCCGGCACGTGCAATACCGCGAACGCCACGCAGGGCATCCCGGGGGGCATCTTTCCCAACGGCTTCACCCCCACCTACACGCTCACGCCCGATCGCATCGTGGATACGGGCCAGTTCGCAACGGTCAATGGCATTCGCTACCCGATTCTGTGCCTGCAGTTCTGGAACTTCGGCACCATCAATCTCACTCCCGGCGACTACTGGGTCAGTGCGTACGGCCTCAGCTCCGGCGATCTCACGCAGCGGGCCTTCTTCCTGTATAACCAGGACTGCCACCGCCCCTGCCTGATCAAGTGGAGCGAAGGTGTGGTGTACGGCCCGGCCGCGGGTCAGACGTCCCCGTTCCAGTGGGTGCGGGGCTCAACGGTGTTTGGAACGCCGCACGACTATTCGTTCATGATCGCCGTACACGATCCCGCGGCCCCCGCGGCGGGAGCCGGGCTTGGCAACGGCGTCTGCGCCGCCGACTTTGACGGTAACGGCAGTGTCAGCGCGCAGGACATCTTCGCCTTCCTCGCATCCTGGTTTGCCGGCTGCCCGTGAGTCGGGGCCGAGTTCTTGAATCTTGAGTTCTGCACGCGGCGTCGTCCATCGGGGCGACGCCGCGTTTTTATTTGGAGCGGACCGCGTTCACGTACCGCGCCAGCGACATCACCGGAAAGTAGTGCCGGTACAGGTTGTAGCGCAGGTAGAAGACTTTCGGGAAGCCCGTGCCGGTGAAGTAGTGCTCGCTCCAGCCGCCGGCGCGATCGTGGACGAAGTCCGTCCCGCTGAGAGTGTCCGAGGAGGCGTCGAACGTCTCCACGCCGGTGCAGCAGGCGGGCTCGAACGGGGGCTTGTCCTGGTAGAGCTGGTGATCGCAGAGCCAGCGGACCGCCCGCTCGATTGACGGGTCGTTTGGCGGGCAGGCATAGAGCAGGCACGCGAGGCCCCACGCGGTCTGGCTGGCGGTGCTGCCATCGCTGTTCTCGCCCACGCCGCGCCCCATGAGGGAGCGATCGAGGTACGAGTTGGCCGTTTCGCCGAATCCGCCATCGGGGTTCTGCACGCTCTTCACCCACGTAATAGCACGCCGGATGGAGGGATGATCCTTCGACAATCCCGCGTACGTCAGGCCGCCGAGGGCCTGCCACGTGCCATACAGATAGTTGCAGCCCCAGCGTCCCCACCAGCACCCCTCGGGTTCCTGCTTGGCGAGGAGATAGCGGACGGCCTTCAGAACAGCGGGGTGGCCGGGGGACATGCCGCAGGTGATGAGAGATTCGATCGTGCGCCCGGTGATATCCGCGCAGGATGGATCCTGCATCGCGTTATGGTCCGCGAAGGGAACGTGCTCCATCCATTCGCGGTGCGTGGTTTTGTCGAACGCGGCCCATCCGCCGTCGTCATTCTGCATCGCGACGATCCAGCGGAAGGCCTTGGCGGCGGTCTGGCGGTTGATGGTGTGTCCGGGGCGGTCGCCGGCGCGCATCAGGGCCTTGCAGACCATCACGGTGTCGTCCACGTCCGGATACCAGTCGTTGTGGTATTCGAAGGCCCATGCCGCGGCGTCTTCGCCCAGACGAATGTGCCGATCTTCGGGACGCAAGTTGCGCACCCAGTCGCCGGTCATTCTGACCTGTCGTGCCAGCAGCCAGTCGCAGGTGCTGGCAATCCGCTCGTTGTTCGCGGCGGTGAGCCCGGCCTCGGTCAGTGCGTAGAGCGCGATGCCGGTGTCCCAGACGGGGCTGAAGCAGGGTTGCAGGCGGACGTGGTCGAGCTTCGGATCCGGGTTCGGCTCGGCGATCATGAAGTCGTCCAAGTCGCGCTCGGCCTTGGCAATGACGGGGTGATCGCGCGTGTAGCCGAGGGCTTTGAACGCAACCTGCAGGTAAACCATCGGCGGAAAGATCGCGCCGAGGCCTTCGGTGGTTTCGGGGCGAAGCCGATCGAGGATCCAGAGCTCGGCTTGCTTCAGCGAGCTTATTCGTAGAGGAGAGAGCTTCATCCGCTGTACGATCTTCAGCAATCGGTCGGTGAGCAGAAAGAGATTGCTCCAGCAGGCCGGGTCATCGCGCTGCCACTCCTTGGCCAATCGGCGCTTCCAGCGCAGGTCCACAAAGAGCTCGTCGATGTTGAGTTCCGAGCCGTCGGCGTTGCGGAGCACGCGCGCCGGACGCAGGGCGCAGCAGATCGCCAGGGGCAGAATCATGGTGCGCGTCCAGGCCGCGACCTTGTCCATGTGGAAGGGGAACCAGCGCGGCAGCAGCGCGATCTCCGTGGGAATCGCCGGGCAGGCGTCCCAAGAAACGCAGTTCAGGCATGCAAGATAGAAGGTGCTGAACGTGTTGCACTTCTCCGCGCCACCGAGGGCGAGAACACGTTCGCGGGCCCGGCGCATGTGCGGAGCGTCGATCGGTTCGCCGAAGGCCTTGAGTGCGAGGTACGCCTTCACGCACGCGCTGACATCGGGCGGTGAGCCGGGATACTGGCCCCACGTGCCGTCGGCCAGTTGCACGAGCCGAAGGTGGTTGGCGATGCGGTCGAGCGTGGCGCGGCCAACCTTGCTGGGAAGCCCGCGGGGCTCATCCCTGTCGGGCGAGTGTGAAGTGTCGCCGGCCGTCTCCCAAACATCCTCATCGTTCTCCTGCCCGAGAATCAGCTTCATGAGCAGATACTCGGAGGAGAGAATGGAATCGCCCTCCAACTCGGCGCACCAATGCAGAGAGTTCGGCGCACTCGCCGGGGCGCGATCGGTGCGGAGCTTGCCGAGGAGCGAGTTCACCGCCTCGTCCAGCGCGGCGGCCGCACGCGCGGGAAGCTCGTTGCCGATCGAAGGCGTGATCGGAATGGAAACAGGTGTCGTGCGAGTGAGCGTGGCGGTCATTCGTGATGGATGCCTTGATTCGGTGACGGACTGGCAGGCGCAAAGCGGATCATACGAACACATTCTGGATGCGACCAACTCTCGCGAGAGTCATATGCCCCGTC
Organism: Phycisphaerales bacterium; assembly: GCA_038225655.1. Classification (GTDB taxonomy): domain Bacteria; phylum Planctomycetota; class Phycisphaerae; order Phycisphaerales; family UBA1924; genus UBA4658. Next base: position 245,218 of record JBBRQY010000002.1, read on the forward strand.
CCTCGGCTCGCTCCGCGGCAGTGTCGGCCAGCAGAATCTCCAGCGTGGCTCCGAAGCGTTCGAAGGGCATGGGGGCGCCGATCTCTATCGCCGCGGCGGTGGCACGTCCGAGCCAATCATCGTCGGCGAGCTGGGCCATGGCGCGGCCCCATTCGCCGGGGGAGTTGTGATCGATGACGAGGCCGGGGGCGTCGCCGAGCGAGGACTTGACGCGGGCCAGGCCGTATCCCGAGGCGCCGGAGAGCGCAAGGAGGGGCTTGCCGTGCCCGAGCGCGTCGGCGCCGAGACGGGCCGCGCCGCCCTGATGGAACAGGCCGCGTGCGGCCCGAATTGGGAGCGCCACGGCATCCGATGCAGCCAGTGCGGCGTCGAACCGCTCTGAAAGCCCGAGGATTCGCACGTTCGCTGCCGCGGCGCAGCGGCCCGCCCGGTCGTGAAGAGCGAAGCAGTCCTTGGCGAGGGCGAGCAGGATCGGCGAGCGGGCAAGGTTTCGCTCGGCGAGATCCCGGGCCGCGGTGAAGAGTGGATCAAGCAGCCGGCCGACTCCCTGCGGCACGCTGATGAGCACCACTCGCCGGTCCGGCGCGATGTCGAGCATCCGGCGCGTGGCTGCTCGCAGTGTGGCACGCTGATCGAGCGGGCCCGCCGGTGTCATCGTGAAGGGATCAACTTTCAAGACGCGTTCGCCAAGGCCATGAGCACGGTGCAGGGCGCGGGCGGTCTCTCCCGCGGCGGTCGATCCAACGGCCAGCACGCGCCGGATCGGTGCATCCTCTCCCGTCGGCGGCACCACGAAGAAAGCGTCCGATGCCCAAGCACGAATGGCCCCGTGGTGCCGCGTCACCGAGATCGCGAGTGATTTGAAAGAAAGCGATCGGCGGGCCTGCGCAAGCCATGCCCCGCCGCTGGGCTCCAGCGGCAACCAGACATCCGCGCCGGCGACGCGCGCGAAAGACATCGAAACGTCGTGGGCCACATTGCGCCGTTGCCTGTTCGCCCACGAGGCGAATCCGGCGGGCCAGTCGGTGGCGGTCTGGTCGAATGATTCGAAGGTGTGGATGCGCTCGCAGCGGGCGAACAGGGCGGGATCATCCACGCTCTGGGCCGCGAGCGTGATGGTGTGTCCGCGCTCCGCCAGCGCGGCACAAGCGCGTGCAACCAGAGCGCCGTTCGACCACGGCTGGCGCGCCGTGCGGCCGGTGATGACGAGCACTCTCACGCGTCCTCCCGCGGCCGCGACGGCAGGCAGAGCGCTACGAGCAGGTAGAAGATGTACGCCGTCTGCTGGTTGATGGTGATGGAATCAAAGAGTCCGGCGCATGCCAGCCCGATGAGGCCGAGTGCGGGCCCCGCGAGGAAGGCGTCGTGCCACCAGGGGGCACGCTGCTGGTTCGCCGTGAGCGCGGCCGCCGCACCCCGTGCAGCAGAGAGCGGTCGGTGGAGAAACCCGCCGACGATCGCGCACGATGTGAGTGCGACGAGCAGCACGATTCCGATGATCCCCAGCGTGGCTCCCGTGTGGATGAACCACGAGTGGGCGTGGGAGTGAACGTGCGGGATCGCGCCCGCCGGCACATCGAGCGCGGCCGCGGTCTCGGAAGTCTGCGATTGCACCCACGGCTGGAAGCCCCCAGCGCCCACGCCGAGAAGCGGATGCGTGCGGAACGCGCCAAGGCCCCAGCGCCACATGGCGATGCGAAGCCCGGTGTCCGACCGGTAGCCGTCTGGACCGAACGCGCCGCGGACTTCCTCAATCCCCTGGTGCAGGCGCGCGGCAATGTCCGGGCGATTCGCGGCATCTTTGGATTGCAGAAGCAAGTATCCGCCCGCCGACGCGATCATCCCAGCGGCGAGCATCGAAATTGCCCAAGGCCAAAGCACGCGGCCGCGCGGGCGTACCCGCCACAGGCCGATCCCGCCGGCGATCAGCAGGAGCAACGCCGCGCCGATCCATGCTCCGCGCGTGCCCGTCAGCGCGATGCATCCGAGCGTCGCGAGCGAGCCGATCGTCCCCACCCATCTCGCGCCGGCCGCGGAGGCAAAGATCGCCGCGCCCAGCCAGAGCCCCAGCCCTGCGCACAGCACATCGCCGCCCACGACCGGATCCCACCATCCGCTGACGCGCCCCGGCATTCGGTGGTACGGTTGCCACGTGCTGTGTGAAATGATGGCAGCTAGGTGGATGATCTGCGAGAACTGGCCGCAGGCGATTCCCGCGAGAAGAGCAACGATTAGCCAGTTCCGCCGATCCATGACGGGCCACAAGATCAATGCCATCGGCAAGAAGCGCAGCGACTGCACATCGTTCAGCCACGCGTGCGACCCATCGCGCCGTCCCTGGGACCACAGCACGCTCAGCCCCACCCACGCACCCCAAGCCAGCAGCAGGCGCAGCACGCGATCGAACGCCAGCGGCTCGAGGATCGAGTGCTGCCCCGTCATGCGGACGAGAAAGCAGATCAACACGGGGCCTGCGGCCCATTCCGTGAACGTGGTGGACCATCCGGCAAAGAAGCACGCACCGAGTGCCAGCGCGAGATGAATCTGCACGCCTGTTGCGTCTTGCAGACGCTGGCGGGCAAAGAGCGCATCGACCTGCTCGGGGGAGTGGCGGCGCGGCGCGTGAAGGGAGTGGGATAGGTTGGTCGGCACGATTGGGGATCATGGCCGGGCCGGAGGGGGACTGCAACCCGGCAGAGCGATTTGTGTTCGCAGAATGTACGGTCATTCCTAGGGTATCTCTGCCAATTCCCGAACGGGATGCCTCTCATGTCCGAATACACTTGTACAACTTTGTGGCGCGATGGGCGGCGAATGCCCGCAACGCCATGAGACATGGCCCGACCGCGGGCCATCCGATAGGGGTGCGGCGGCCGGCGCCGATGGAGCGATCGTCATGCACGAGATCAACAAAGTTCTTTCCGCCGCGGCGTGGCGCATGGGCGTGATCAACTTCTTCCGGGGCTTGATCGTGGCCGCAACGGCGATCGTGCTCGGGCTTCTGCTCACTCGCGTCGTGCAGCAGGTCTTCGGCTTGACGATGCCATGGCGGATCATGGCGTACAGCGCGGGCGGCGCGGCCATCCTCGCCGGACTCGTCTGGTGCGTCGTGGTTCGTCCCAACAAGTCGGCGGTGGCGCGCCGGGTGGATGAGGGCGCGAACCTGAAGGAATCGCTCTCCACCGCGCTGGCGATCGAGAAGTATCAGAACGATGATCCGTGGGCCAAGGTCACCGTCGAGCAGGCGGTGCGACAGGCCCGGGGCGTGCGTGTGGCGCAGGCCGTGCCGATCGATGTGCCGAAGTTCTGGCCCGTCCCCTTCGCGCTCGCCCTCGCGTTCGCGATCGTGTGGATGGTCATCCCGAAGATGGACATGATGGGCTGGAAGGCCCGCGCCGTTGCAGAAGAGAAGCGCACTGCCGCGATCACACAAGTGAAGCAGGACGCGATCGACGTAAAAAAAATCGAGCAGGCCGCGGAAAAGCTGGGCATCGAGAAGGAGAAGGAAGAACCCTTTGCCACCGACAAGCCCGCTCCGAAGGACCCCGAAGCGTTCAAACGATCGGTGCTGAAGGATCTCACGAAGGTAGCCGAGCGATTGGAAGCCCTCCGCAACGGCGAGAAGGGTCAGAAGCTCGACGCGGTGCAGAACACGCTGAAGAACCTGAAGACTCCCGACGGCCAGGCCAGCGAGCTGACCAAGGCCATGGCCAAGAGCGATTTCGCGGGGGCCCAGAAAGAGATCGAGAAGATGAAGGAGCAGATGGCCGCGGGATCGCTCTCGGCCGAGCAGAAGAAGGAACTTTCCGATCAGCTCGAGAATGTCTCCAAGCAACTCGCGGAAATGGCCAAGAACAAGGAGCAGCTTGAGAAGGCGATGCAGAAGGCGGGTCTGGACCCGAAGGCCGCGCAGAATCCCGAGGAGATGAAGAAGGCCCTGGAGCAGGCCAAGAACCTGACGGCCGAGCAGAAGAAGTCGCTCTCCGAGCAGGCCCAGGCCCAGAGCGCCTGCCAGAACTCGATGGATGCGCTCTCCAAGGCGTGCAGCCAGATGTCGCAGGCCGCCAAGAGCGGCGATCAGCAGGGCATGCAGCAGGCCGCCAGCCAGGCCCAGGGACAAATGAACCAGCTCGAGCAGCTCCAGCAGGAGATGCAGCTCGCCGACTCCGCCAAGAGCGATTGCCAGAACAAGATGTCCAGCATGTGCAAGGGCGACAAAGAAGGCGAAGGTCAGGGCCAGTGCAACAACCCAGGCGATGGCCAGTGCAAGGGTGGCGAAGGCAACAAGCAGTGGAGCGCGAACTGGAGCCAGGGCCAGGGCAATGGCCGCGGCGGCGGCGGGCTCGGCCAAGGCGGACACGCATCTTCGGCCGAGGCGAGCTTCAACAAGTACACCAGCAAGAACGTCGGCCTGAAAGGCGACGGCCCCATCGTCTCCTCGCGATTGGTCGAGGGGGATTCGATCAAGGGCGAGAGCCGGGCGGAGTTCACCGCCACCGTGACCAAGGCCGAGCAGTCCTCCACCGAAGCGTTCGACCAGAACCTGATTCCTCGTGAGTTCCAGGATGCCGTCAAGAGCTATTTCGGCAACCTTAAGGGTGGCGGCAAGGCCGCGAAGGACGCTGCGCCTTCTGCCCCCGCTGCCCCGGCCAAGCCGACCGAATCTGCGAAGGACGCGGGAAAGTAACGATCGATTGATCGCGCGTCGTTTGAGCCGAGCACCCGCCAACAATCCTCCATGCACCCAAAGCGCCCGCCGCACGTCGATGGTCTAACCCGCCGGGAACTGCTGCGCGTCTCCGCGGCCGGCGCGCTGCTTGCCGTTGCGGGGGGATGCGAAGAGAAGCCGGCCGCAAAGCCCGCTCCCGCGCCGGCATCCGCGGCCTCCACGCCGCCTCTTCCAACCCCACCCCCCGCGCAGGCCGCACGCTCGCTGGTTGTCTATTGCTCCGCGGACTCCGACGTCGCCAAGCCGATTTTCGAGGCCTTCACCAAGGAAACAGGGATCGCCGTCAATCCCGTCTTCGACACCGAAGCCACCAAGACAACGGGGCTGACCAATCGCCTGCTGCAGGAGAAGGACCGCCCCCGGGCCGATCTCTTCTGGTCCAGCGAGCCCTTCGGCACGATCCGCCTTGCTCGCGCGGGCGTGCTGGATGATTCCACCAGCAGCGTGGCCGAGCGCGACATGCAGCCCAACGGAGGGTGGCCCGCGCTGCTGCGCGATCAGCGATGGCTGACGCCCGGTCCGAATGCGGAAGCCAAGGCCAAGGGCCCGCGCTGGTACGGTTTCGGCTCGCGGGCGCGCGTTATTGTGTACAACACCAAGCTCGTGCCGAAGGAGGAGGCCCCAACGGCCTATGCCTTCATGACGCTCGACTCTCTTGATGGTCGTGTCGGAATGGCCAAGCCCCAGTTCGGCACTACGCGCGGCCACATGGCCATGCTCGTGGACGCCTGGGGGCGCGGGCCCTTCGGCGAATGGCTGCGCGACCTGAAACGCGTCAACGTGCGTTTGTACGACGGCAACTCGGCCGTGGTCCGGGCCGTTGCCAATGGTGAGATCCACATGGGCTTCACGGACTCGGACGATGTCTTTGCGGGCAAGCGCGAGGGATGGCCAGTTGAGATGTCGTTCATTGTTTGCCCGAAGCCGATGACCAAGCGCGTGCCGCGCGATCACCCGCGCTGGGCCGAGCAGCAGGCCATCGCCAAGACCGGCACGCTGCTGATCCCGAACACCATCTCCCGCGTCCGCGGCGGGCAGAACCCGGCAGATGCCCCCGCGCTCATCGACTTTCTGCTCACCAAGGCAACGCAGCGAGCCATGGCCACGAGCGACTCGCGCAACGTCCCCGTCGATCCCGAGTTGGCGAAGGAACTCGCCACCTGGCTCCCGCCCGAGGAGCACATCGCCAGCATCGACTTCGAGGACGCCGCGGATGTAATGGACGCAGCTATGGAAGTCTGTGGGAACGTGCTGGGATCGTGAGACTCTCCCGGCGCCTCCCCGCGTACCGTTGCCCATGCCCCCCTCCACCGAGCTTCGCGACATCATCCGCTCGCATCTGCCGGATCTGATCCGCATCCGGCACGATCTGCACGCACATCCCGAGCTTGCGTACCAGGAGCGGCGCACCAGCGGCGTGGTGGCCGCGGAACTCTCGCGGTTGAACATCGCCCACAAGACGGGCCTTGCCGGCGGCACGGGCGTGCTGGCGTACATCCCGCCGACAAACAAAGCTGATGAATCGCGCGGCTCGATCGCGCTGCGTGCGGACATGGATGCCCTCCCGATCCTCGAGAACACGGGCAAGCCGTACTCCTCGAAGACCAGCGGCGTCATGCACGCCTGCGGCCACGACGGCCACACCACGAACCTCCTCGGTGTGGCGAGAGTTCTGAACGCGCTGCCGGACCGGCCCAACGGCGTGACGCTTGTCTTCCAGCCCGCCGAGGAGGGGGGCGCGGGTGGTAAGCGCATGTGCGATGATGGCGCGCTCGCCGGCACGGTGCTGGGGCCAAGGGTGCGTGAGATCTACGGGCTGCACGGCTGGCCGCAGTATGGGCTCGGGATCGTGGGCTCCAAGCCCGGGCCGCTGCTGGCGGCGACAGACAACTTCGTGGTGACGATCCGCGGCACGCAGGCCCACGCGGCGTATCCGCAGTATTCGGCCGACCCGATCGTGGCCTCGGCCCAGATGATTACGGCCTTGCAGACGATCGCCAGCCGCAACATCGCGCCGCAGGATTCGATCGTGGTGACGATCGCCACAATCAATGGCGGCACGGCCCGCAACATCATTCCCGGGCACATTGTTTTCGCGGGAACCATGCGCACGCTCACGTCCGACACGCGTGTGCTGGGCAAGAAGCGGTTTTACGAGATCGCGGAGGGGACGGCAAGGGCGATGGGCTGCCGCGCCGAGATCGCGTGGGAGGAGGGCTACCCCGTTACGTTCAACGATGAGGGCGCAACGGCGAAGTTCTTCCGTATCGCCGAGAACGCGGTGGGCGCGGCCCGCTTGGAGCACGTCCCATATCCCTCCTTGGGGGGCGAGGATTTTTCGTACTACGGCCACCACGTTCCCGCGTGCTTCTTCATTCTGGGCGTGAAGCCCCCCGGTGTGGAGCACTATCCCTCGCTGCATCAGCCGGAATATGACTTCAACGACGATGCGCTGGAAACGGGCATCGAGATGATGTGCCGACTCGCACTTGACGAATCGTGAGATGTGATTGGTCCCCATGAATCTGACTATGCTCTGCCAAGGGCGATACTCGTGAGGGCTCCAGATGGGAAGCAAATCGTTCGAAAAGGAAATGCGTCGTACAAAAGTGAGAGCCCGTAAGGACGCGGACGATTGGCGGGTTCAATACCCGCCCCTTCGAGCGAAGCTCGTGAAGGCCCTGGCCCATAGCCGATTCTTGACGAAGGCGCAATCCGACGAAGCGGCGTTTCACCTCAGCGATTGGATCATTGATCTCCACAAACTCAACCGTTTGTTCGCTTCCAAGCGATGGAATCCAGCACGCGCTCAAGATGTGCTCATGGGCTTCGTAGCGCACGTTCCAGCCCACTTGGCCGCAGCACACCGCATCATATATGGCAGTCCTGTAACTGATGTATTTGACATTGGCGCGACGAAGGGAGACGGGAATGGTGCACGCAATCCGGGAGCACCGTACTCCGAATCAAAACCTGCAAAAAAACGGCCAAGTCGCGCGAAACCTCGGGACCATCGTCGCTGAGCGCTGGCAAATGCCTGGGGCGGAAATCAGCAGTATGTCACAGTACTTCCAACCTCATCTGCCAATCCGGCAGCCCTCGACCCTGATTCTGGCGCGAACCCGCGATCCCGCGGCAACATAGAGAAGTTCAGCGGAGTGGCACGCCATTCGCACTCCAGCCGGCGAACCCTCGGGGGAGGGCTTGTTGTTCTATTTGTTGTCGGAGGCCGCCATGCTCGTTCCCTTCTTCACCGCCCACCGTCGGCGCAAGCTCCTCTCCCAGCCCCTCGACGAGAGCGCGGAGCGCACGCTCACCGAAGAGGTCGGCGTCTACAAGCGTCTGCCCGACGCGGCCAAGTCCAAGCTCCGCGACTTTGCGCGCGTGCTCGTGGCCGAGAAAAACTGGGAGCCCTGCGGCCCACTTCGCTCCTCCGGACTGAGCGCGAATACCAAGCTCGCCATCGCCGCGCAGGCGGGCGTGCTGCTGCTGGGGCTCGGGCTGGATCCGCTGCGCGATGAGCTGTATCCGAATGTTGAGTCCGTGCTGGTGTATCCGGCGGGATTTGTTTCTTCCGGGCCTCGCTCGGTGGCGCCGGTCGGGCCCGTGGCGATCATCAGCGAGGATTTCACGAACATCGGCGAGGCCTGGCATCAGGGGCCGGTGATTCTGTCGCTCGCCGACGCCCGCCGCGGCGGGCTGGGCGGGGCCGCATCCGGCGGCCAGAACGTCGTGATCCACGAGTTCGCCCACAAGCTCGACATGCTCGACGGGGCGGTGAACGGCACGCCGATCCTGGAGAGCCGCGCGCAACTGGCGGATTGGAAGAGCGTCATGACGGGCGAGTTCATCGAACTATCCCGGGCCGCGGCGCTCGGCGCGCCGACCGTGCTGAACACCTACGGCGCGACGAACCCCGGCGAGTTCTTCGCCGTCGCCACCGAGGCGTTCTTTGAGCAGCCAAACGCACTCCGAGCCTATCACACCCGGCTGTACGACACCCTCAAGGGTTACTACAAACAGGACCCCGCGGAGTGGGATTCCGCGACCACGTAAAAATGCGCCCGCGGAGGTTCTCGCAGGTCACGCGGAGGTGCACAGAGCGGAAAAAGCGAGTGGCAACAAGCAAACCCTCGAAGAATGCCGCGGGGTGATGTTCCTGCCTTTTCCCCCTTTCCCCCCTTCCCTTTTTCTCCTCAGCGAACCTCCGCGAGCCCTCCGTGCACCTCTGCGTGCTCTCAATCAGGGCTTGCGGATTTCCGCTTTGCCCGCAGCCGAATATTGAGCATCTCAATTCCAAGGGCAAACGCCATGGCGAAGTAGACGTATCCCTTCGAGACGTGCTGGCCGCACCCCTCGCCGAGGAGCACGACGCCGATCAGGATGAGGAAGGCCAGGGCCAGCATCTTCAGCGACGGGTGCTTCTCGACGAACCGGGCGATGTACCCGGAGAAGCCCATCATCACAAAGACCGCGATCATTACCGCGGCGATCATAACTTCGATCCGTTGGGCCATCCCCACGGCCGTAATGACCGAGTCCAGCGAGAAGACGATGTCCAGGAGGATGATCTGCACGATCGCGATCGCAAAGCCCAACCCCTTCTTGGCTTCCGATCCGGTGGGCTGCTCCGTGGACTCCATCTGGTGATGTATCTCCATCACGCTTTTGCCCACGAGAAACAGGCCGCCAAGCAGCAGCACAAGGTCCTTGCCCGTGACATCGTGGTCCGCGACGGGCAGATGGAAGAGCACAAAGTGATCCCACTGCATGATCTTCGTGATGCCCAGCAGCAACGCGACACGCATGAACATCGCCAAGCCCAGACCCAACAGACGCGCCGACTTCCGCTGGCTCTCGGGCAACCGCCCGACCAGAATGGCGATGAAGATGATGTTGTCGATGCCGAGAACGATCTCAAGCCCGGTGAGCGTGAGCAGGGCGACCGCGCTGTCGAGAGTGAACAGGCCTGTGAAGGTCATTGCGAGCATTGGGGCAGAGTGTACCGGCGGTCCGTGGCATGGGCATCTTGCCCATGAGCTTTCGGATGCCAAGCCGTTGGATTTCACCACGTGTCCAAACGCACCCTAACGCGCCGCCGCCAGCATCAGTTCCTTCATCTCCCGAACCGCCTGACGCAGCCCGACGTAGATCGCGTGGCTCACGATCGCGTGGCCGATGTGGAGTTCCGCAATCCCCTCCAGCGCGGCCACCTGATCAACGTTGTGGTAGTTCAGCGCGTGCCCGGCGTTGAAGCGGATTCCCGCGGCCCGGATCTGCACGCCCGCCGATCGCACCTTCTCCAGTTCGGCCGCGAGCTGGCCCCGGCGGAAGTCCCCGCCGCACTGGGCGAAGGCCGCGGCATACGGCCCCGTGTGGACTTCGCACACATCGAATCCCGCCGCGGCACACGCGCCAACCTGCTTCGCGTCCGGGTCAATGAACGCCGAGACGATCAGCCCGCCATCTTTCAGGCGTTTGACGACGTCCTTCATGTGGCCGAGCTGCCCCGCCACATCCAGTCCCCCCTCGGTGGTGACTTCCTGCCGCCCCTCGGGCACCAGCATCGCCGTGTGCGGTTTGGAGCGCAGGGCGATCTTCACCATCTCATCTGTCGCCGCCATCTCCAGATTCAGCTTGACCTTCACCAGACTGCGCAGCAGATTGAGGTCGCGATCCTGGATGTGCCGCCGATCCTCGCGCAGGTGAACAGTAATGCCATCGGCCCCGCCGAGCTCGGCCTCGTGAGCGGCCCGCACCGGGTCCGGCTCCCCCTCGCCAACTCCGGGGCCGCGATAGCGAGCGTTCCGCACGCTGGCGACATGGTCAATGTTCACGCCCAGTTGAATCATGCGGAAGGATAGGGAAGTGGGGGGGAAGTGACGAAGTGAAAAGCAAGGTGCCGTGTCCACGGGGTGGGCAGTGTCTAAATATCAAAGGCAGGAACGCGGAGAGTTCGGAGAAGGCGTAGAAAGATGGAAAAAGTGGGGGATCGAGGTTGAATCAGCAAAGCGGCCACCTCCGTGACCTTCGTTTCCTCCGCCAACCACACCGTATTGCCGAGCGATTGCAAACTGGACACCATCACGACATGCATGGCTTCTCTCGCTGAGTTTCGGTACAGTCTCCTCTTCCACACCTCCACTCCGTCCCACGCGCATGCCCCGCATCCTCCTCAACACCATCGGCTCCGCTGGCGACGTGCATCCGTTTGTCGCCGTGGGTCTCGCTCTGCGCGCCCGCGGCCACGAGGTGTTGATCCTCACCAATCCTCACTTTAAAGACCGCATCCTCGGCGCGGGACTCGGCTTTTGGCCTCTCGGATCGGCGGAAAACTATCTGCGGCTCATCAAAGACGCCCAGCTCATCGCCGGTGCTCGCTCGCCCTGGTTTGTCATCAACGAACTGATCACGCCCGCGTTCGCACCGACGATCGACGCGATCCGGCAGATTCAAACCACATTCCGCCCGGACGCCATCGTCGCACACCACATCGCGTTCGGCGCCGCCGCGGCGGCCGAACTGCTCAACCTCCCATTTGCGCAGTGCGTCCTCGCGCCGCTCTTCTGGTTCTCCCGCGAGGAGCGCATCGCGCTCCCCTCGCTGCCCTGGCCGAACGCCCCGATCTGCATCGACCGAGCCCTGCGCAAGGTCGCTCGTTTCATGGGCCGCCATACGTTCGATCCCGCAATCAACCGGCTGCGTCGAGACGCGGGCCTGCCCCCGCTGCGAGATCTGATCTCCCACGCCGCGCGAGGTGGTGATGGCGTGCTCCCCACGGAGCGACTGAACGATCCATCCAAGGGCACGCCCACGCTCGCCCTCTGGTCGCCCCGGTTTCGGGCCCGGCTCCTCGACGACCCGTCCACCGGCACCATCTGCGGCTTCGCGACGTGGGATCGTCCGCCGTACACGTCTGAAGACATCGAGCAAGAGCGGGAAACGATCAGGTGGATGGAGAGCGATGCGCCGCCGGTTGTCGTCACGCTGGGCTCCAGCGTCTCGCACCATGGCGCGGACTTCTACCGCGTGGCGGCGGATGCATGCTCGCGTGCGGGCAGACGTGCGCTGCTCCTCACCGGCGGCGCGGCCGACGCATCGAAGTGGCCAAATCATGTGCGAGCCGTGCCGTACGCCTCGTATTCCCGCGTCATGCCGCGAGGGTGCCTGACGGTGCACCACGCGGGCATCGGCACGCTGGCCGCGGCCATGCGCGCCGGCACGCCCGAGATCATCGTCCCCTTCGCCAACGACGAGTTCGACAACGCCGCTCGGGCCGAGCGGCTTGGTCTCGCGCTCGTCATCAAGCGGCGAAAGCTGAACGCACGATCGCTGGCCGAGGCCATCACACAGGCCACCGGCGATGCGTCGATGGTCGCCAAAGGCCGGGCGTTGAGCGACTCCATGCGAGAGGAGAACGGTGCGGAGAGAGCCGCGGATGAGATCGAGCGAGCCATTCGCGCCCGCTGAATCTTTTATGGCGTAATCTCGCCTGCGGCCTCCAGCAGGCCGCCCCGCCAGTTCCATCGCTTGGTGATCAGATGCTGCTCGTACACGCTCCGCACCAGCGTGCCCGCCGCCGGACCACCGACGGCTTCGCTCGGTACTTTCTCCAATGCGGCGAGCGTCTCCATCCCACGTTCCGCCGCACCGCGCTCGCGCCGCACGAACTGTCTGGAGTATTCGATCTCATCCCGCGAGCGAATGTCCCGCCCGAACACGGCCATTCCGAACGCCGCATTCTCCCCCGCAAACACCCACGCGGCCTTCCCCAACTCCCGCTCGCGCTCCATGAGTCCCGCCGCGGTGTAGAAGTGATCGTGCAGCAGCCGCGCCTCGGGACGGTACAGCACAGGCATCTCGAAGCGCGTCGCCAGTTTGTACCCAAGCTCGATGTCGTCGTATCCATACACATGCGGCTTGGCCAAGAACCCGCCCACCTCGCGCACGCACTGCAAAGACGCCGAGAAGTTCAGCCCGAAGCAGTGCCGGAAGCCCCAGTCCTTCTCGCGGTTGGCGAGTCCTTCGGGCGAGTTCATAACGTCATAGAAGAACACCATCGGCGTCTCTCGCACAAGTCGATCCAGCATCGAATCGAACTCGCCCTTCGGCCGACGCATGTACGGCGCAGCCCCGACCACGATCGCCGGCCCCTTTCCGCCAGCACGCCGTCGCTCGTGCTCGCGCCAGTGCGAGGCCAGCAACTCCGGTTCGGCCACCACATCGTCATTCAAGCTCAGCATCACCCGCGCACGTGCTTCGCGCACCAGTCGGTTCCGCACGATCGTGTACCCCGCCCGTTCACACTCGATCACCCTCAGCTCGCGCCCCGTGCGCGTGCCCCCGGCTTCCTCCCATGCCCGTCCCGCCTCACGCTCGCTCTGCTCATCCGCCCCGTCGAGCCCGACGATTACTTCGAACGAGACATTTCCGGCCTGACGCGCCAACGACCCCACGCACGCGGCCAGTTTGGCCGCGCGTTGGTACGTCGGAATGAGCACACTCACGTCCACGTCCCATCATCGGCCCCGTGGCGATGGCTTGCCAACCCATGTGTAGTGAGTTCGAAGGCATGGGCTCCCCAATAATGGGGAGGACGTTGCCGATAATCCCTAGGCCTCAGACCCCACACCCCCGGCATTCTCGGAACTTGGGCTTATCGAACCTGCCTCCGCTCCCGATACCCCTTGGCCGCGGCATTCGTGCTTCTCTGCCTTGGCTCAGGAGGTCCGCCCATGTCCAGCTCGCTTCGCCTCACATCTGATACGACCGACGCGCCCGCCCACAACGAGATCAACGACCGCCGCTCGCATCGGCGGTTTGACGTGCAGCGACCCGGCAAGGTCTTCCGAAGGGCCAACCAGCAGTATGTGCCGGTCAACTCGCGCGACCTCTCGTTCGGCGGGGCGCTGCTCGAAGTCGAGTCCGAGCGCGGGTTCGATGTCGGCGAGGTGTTTGATGTCGGCATCGCGTTGACGCAGCAGGCCGTGGTTCCCTCGGCCGCGCTGATTCGGGGTATCGTCGTTCGCTCCTTCGCCATCGGCGAGCACCGCCAGTTGGTGGCCGTGCGATATCTGCACCGCGAATCAATAGCCGCCGCGGCCTGATCCGCCCGCGCGGACATCCCCCTATCATCCGCCGGATGCTCTGGCAGCCCTCTCTCCCCGATGAGTACTCGAAAGCGAAGCCCGATGCGCTCGCCGAGCGCATCTCCGCGCGCCGCCAAGAGCTGGGCTCGAACCTCGTTATCCTCGGCCACCACTATCAGACCGACGAGATCATCCGTCACGCCGATTTCACGGGCGACTCGCTGAAGCTCTCCCAGCTCGCGGCCTCCAAGGTCGCGGAGGCCGGCGCGAAGCACGTCGTCTTCTGCGGCGTCCATTTCATGGCCGAGACCGCCGATCTGCTCACGCCCGATGATGTCTCCGTGATCCTGCCCGACCTTTCGGCCGGATGCTCCATGGCGGACATGGCCGACTACGACGACGCCCTGGCCGCGTGGGATCTGATCCACCAGTCGCTCAAGGAGCAGCGTTGGAAGGGGCGGATCATTCCGATCACGTACATCAACTCCACGGCGGCGATCAAGGCGTTCGTAGGGGCCAACGGAGGGATCGTCTGCACTTCCTCGAACGCGGCACAGATGTTCGAGTGGGCCATGGCCGGTGGCACGCTGCCGAAGAAGAAAAACGAGGAGATCAAGCTGCTGTTTCTGCCGGATCAGCATTTGGGGCGGAATACGGCCGCGTCGTTCGGGATGAATGTCGCCCGTGAGACCTGCCTCTTCGATCCGCGTCAGCTCGCGCGCGGCGGGGAGCTTGGCGGCTGCACGCCCGAGGAGCTGCTCCGATCGCAAGTGATCCTGTGGGCCGGGCATTGCTCGGTACACAAACTCTTCCGACCGGAGCATTGCGACGAGATTCGCGCCGCGGACGAAACCAAGCCGCGAGGCGAGCGAACGACCGTCCTTGTCCATCCCGAATGCGTGAAAGAAGTCGTGGACCGCTCCGACCTTGCCGGCTCGACGGAATACATCATCAATACCATTCGCGCCGCCGCTTCTGGCTCGCGCTGGGCGGTGGGCACGGAAGTGCATCTGGTGAATCGCCTGGCCCGCGAGGCCGCTGCCCGGGGCGTGCATGTCCGCATTCTTTCGGACTGCCAGTGCCTCTGCACCACCATGTTCAGGATCGACCAGCCCCACCTCTGCTGGGTGCTGGATAACCTGGCCAAGGGCAAGGTGGTCAATCGCGTGATGGTGCACACCGAAGCCCGGAAATGGGCCTTGGAGGCGATCAACCGCATGCTCGCCCAGTCCGCCCCGATGGGCGCGGCGCCGAAGGCGGTCAAGGCCAAAACCGAGCCGCATCAGCCAGCCCTCGTCGATTAGTCGCACTGGGTGTGACGACCCGAGCAAGGTACTGCCCGTGCGCCCGCGATAGGCACTCGGCGATGCAAGCCGGTTCGTGACGTTTCATGTATTCTGAGTTTCATGCCCCTTGCCACGCCTCCAGTCTCAATCGCCATGTTCGTGCTCGCCGCGGTTCTCGGGGCTGTGGGGCAGTTTCTCTACAAGTCCGGCGCGCAGTTGGCGACCGGCGGAGTGATGTCCTATGTCGCCAACTGGCGGTTGGTCGTCGGCGTGGGGTGCTATATCGCGGTGATGGTGCTCTTCGTCGCGGCCTTCAAACGCGGCGGATCGCTCACGGTGCTCTACCCGATCTACGCCTCCACGTTCATCTTCGCCGCGATCATTGCCCTGCTCGCCTTTGGCACTCCAATCAAACCGCTCAACCTCGCCGGCATGCTCCTGCTCGTCGGCGGTATGTACCTGATGGGAAAATAGTTGACCTCCGCCACTCCCACATCCCCCGACCGTCGCCCGATCCGCAGCCGCGAGCATCGGATCTGGAAGTCCGTGGCGCACGCGCTGGCGACCCGTGGCTGCTCGGCCAACGCGATCTCGATCGTCGGCATGATCGCCTGCCTGGGTGCGGGCGCATTGTTCGCCGCCACCGGCCATGTCTCCGGGTGGGAGCGTGCTTTCTGGATCGCCGGGGCTCTGCTCGTGCAACTCCGCCTCATCTGCAACATGCTTGATGGCATGGTCGCCATCGAGCGCGGCATCGCCTCGCCGGTGGGGGAGCTGTACAACGAGATTCCGGACCGGGTCTCCGATATGGCCGCATTGATCGGGCTTGGGTACGCCGCGTACTCCGACATTGCGGGTGGGTACCTCGCCGCTGCGCTCGCGGTGTTCGTTGCGTACGTGCGGACCATGGCCAAGGCCGCGGGCGCACCCAACGACTTCTGCGGCCCAATGGCGAAACAGCAGCGGATGTTCATAGTCACGCTCGCTGCTCTATTCATGGGGTTGGCCCCCTCGAACTGGCGCGAGCCCTTCTGGAATGCTTGGACGGTCCCCTCCGCCGCGCTCGCCCTCATCAGCATCGGCTGCGTGATCACGGCAATCCGACGCATCGGCCGCGCCGCACGTACTCTCCGCACCCGTTCCGCCTGAACCCGAACTATGCACCCAATCCCAACCATCCTCGCCGCAATGCCCGAACTCTGGGGGTTGCACGGCTCGCTGGAGAACTCCGGCGTCCGGCTGCTGCTTGCGATCGTGGTCGCCCTGCTGCTTGTGGCAGGGGGGACGATCGCGCTTCTTGGCGCGATGGGCAAGCTCAAGCCGGAACTCCGCTCCGAACTGATCAAGCGCACCGTCGCGTGGGCCGTCATGGTTCCGGTCGTCATTCTGCCGATTCTCTTCGGCAAGCTCCCTACGACGATCCTTGTGACGATTCTGAGTCTCGCCTGCTATCGCGAGTTCGCCCGGGCCACCGGGCTCTTCCGCGACAAAGTGATGTCCGTGCTGGTGATCATCGCGATTGTTGCGTTGAACTTCGCCGCGCTGGATAACTGGGCGGACCTGTTCGTGGCCCTCCCGGCGCTCGCGTTCGTGGCGATCCTGGCGGTCGCAATCCTGCGTGATAATCCAAAGGGGTATGTGCAGCGGATCGGGCTCTCAACACTGAGCATGCTCCTCTTCGGCCTCTGCCTGGCGCATATCAGCTTCATCGCCAACGACCCGGCCTACCGCGGCCCGATGCTCCTCCTGCTCGCCTGCGTCGGGCTCAACGATATCTACGCGTTCTGTGTGGGAAAGACCTTCGGCGGCCCCAAGCTTGCGCCGAACACCAGTCCGGGGAAGACCATCTCGGGTGCCGTTGGGGCCGTCGTGCTGACAACGCTCACGGTTGTCCTTCTGGGTCCGCGCATCTTCAGCACCGAACTCGCGCAGACGCACCACCTGATCATCATCGGTCTGCTCCTGAGTGTTTGCGGCATTCTCGGCGATCTGGCCATCTCCAGCGTGAAGCGCGATGTGGGAATCAAGGACATGGGCGCGATCATCCCCGGCCATGGCGGCGTGCTGGATCGGTGCAACTCGCTCCTGCTCGCCGCGCCCGCGATGTTCCACTACATCGGATACGTCCATCACGGCTTCGGCACCGATCAGCCGGTGCGAATTCTCACGGGGCAACATTGAACGGGGGCATGCGTGGCTGATTGGAGTTTCGAACCCGCGAAGGACCACGGCCTGCCGCCGCTGCAGCGCGCCAAATCGCTCAAGCGTGAGTCCGGGCTGGTGGGCACGGTCGGCCACGCGGCGTGGTGGGGCTGCGTCCGGGGGTTCATGCGCGTCTACCACCGACTGGAAGTCCACGGCATCGAACGCCTTCCCGCCGAGCCGCCGTTCGTGATCGTTGCCAACCACTCCAGCCATCTGGATGTGCTCGCGCTCGCGGCCCCGCTACCGACGCGATTGCGAGATCGCATCTTCCCTATCGCCGCGGCCGACGTCTTCTTCGAAACCCCCGTCGTCACCATGTTTGCCTCCCTCATGCTCAACGCCCTTCCGATGTACCGGTCCAATCGGGGACGTCACGCGCTAAAGGAGCTCCGCGAGCGGCTTGTCGGCGAGCCCTGTGGCTTTGTGCTCTTTCCCGAGGGAGCACGATCACGCGATGGCGAGATGCTCCCCGTGAAAGCGGGCATCGGCATGATCGTCGGCGGCACGGATGTGCCCATCGTTCCTTGCTGGCTTGAGGGGTGCTTCGAGGCCATGCCGCCGAACAAGATGATTCCGCGGCCCCGGAAGATCAGCGTGCATGTGGGCGAACCCGTCCGGTTCCCGCAGGCGGGGAATGATCGGGAAGGGTGGGATCTGATCGCGCGGGATCTGGAAACACGCATCCGGGCACTGCGGCCACTTCGACCGACCCAGAAGGTTTGACGGGCACTGAATGTTCGACGTTCTCGGACCGAAATACCATCTGCCCCCTCCCCACCCCCATCCCGCCCAACCTGCAGGAAGGATTCGCTCGAAATGCGTGTCGTGTTGATTGGCTTCGGGTCCGTCGGTCGTGCATTGGCCTCTCTTCTTGAGAGCCGGCGCGATGACCTGTACGCGCGCATGGGGCTTTCTCCCAAGCTCGTCTGTGTGATGGATTCCCAAGGCGCGGCCGTCTCCCACTCCGGCCTCAGTGCCGCCGCGCTGCTGGAGGCCAAAACCACCACTGGGAGCGTGTCGAATCTCGCCGGCATGGGTGTCAAACTCGCGGGAACCATCGACGAGCAGCGCCTGATCAAAGACGTCCACGCGGATGTGGTCGTGGAATCCACGCCCAGCGCGCTGGCGAACCCGACGCCCGCGTTCGAGCGGATGAAGGCCGCGATGGCCAGCCGTAAGCACGTGGTGACCGTGAACAAGGCCCCGCTCGCCGTCGCCATGCCCGCGCTGATCGAACTGGCCAAGTTCAACCGCGTGCAACTGCGCTACTCCGGCACCGTGGGCGCAGGCACACCCGTGCTCGCCAGTGCGCGAACGCTCGCCGCGGGTGACACGATCCTGAAAATCCGCGGCATCATGAACGGCACGACGAACTTCATTCTCTGGCGCATGTCCGAGCAGGGCGACACGTACGCGAACGCGCTCGCCGAAGCCACTCGCCTGGGCTATGCCGAGACCGATCCGACCACGGATGTGGATGGCATCGACACCGCGACAAAGGTCGTGATTCTCGCCAACGCCGTGCTGCGCATGGGCGCGACCGTGAAGGATGTGAACATCTCGGGTATCCGCGACTACCCGAAGAGGTTTATCGACGAAGCAGCCGCACGCAAGGAATCGGTCAAGCTCATTGGCGAGATCGACGCCACCACCCGCACGCTGCGCGTCTCTCCCCAGTGCGTGCCGCGCTACGGCCCGATGGATGTTCCCGCCGCGCTGAACGCCGTGCAGTTCACGCTCAGATCCGCGGGCGAGGTGACACTCGTCGGCCGCGGCGCAGGCGGGCCGGAGACCGCGACGGCGATCCTGCGCGATCTGACGGATATTTGGCACTCATCGGGAGCTGTTTCGTGAACCGGAAATGCCGCAGCAGAGGTGCTCGGAGGACTCGCGGAGGTGCGCAGAGGAAGAAACGGGGGCGGATTGAAAGCAACGAACCAGCGATTCCATCAGAGTCTGTTCCCCCATTCCCCTCCGCGAACCCCTGCGTAACCTCCGCGCACCTCAGCGTGCTTCTTTGAGAAGACCATGTCAACGCCTTCCACCATCGTGATGAAGTTCGGCGGCACATCCATGAAGGACGCCGAGACGATCAAGCGTTCCGCCGTGATCGCGCGGGAGAGCGCGCCCGGCAAGGGCATTGTCTGCGTCGTCAGCGCCATGGATCAGGTGACGGAACTCCTGCTCGAACTCGGCGACGCGGCGGCCAGCGACAATCGGGCCGCGGTGAACTCCCTCATGTCGCAGATCCGAATCAAGCACGAATCAGCAGCCAAAGGCATCGGCGGCACCGCCCCGGACGTCGTGAAGGCCATGCTCGACCGACTGGAGCATCTGGCCGACGGCATCAACGCCGTCGGCGAGCTGACCGTGCGCAGCAAGGACGCGGTGGTGAGTTTCGGCGAAAAGCTGTCGACAGTGCTTATGGCCGCCGCGCTGGGGTGCAAGGGATTCACCGGCCAGGAAGCCGGGATCGTCACAAACGACCACTTCGGCAAGGCCGAGCCGCTGATGGACCTCTCGCTGTATCAACTCAAGGCCAATCTCCAGCCGCACCTGGATCGCGGCGAGACGATTGTCGTTACCGGCTTCATCGCGGCCACGCAGCACGGCGTCACGACCACGCTCGGCCGCGGGGGAAGCGATTACACCGCCTGCATCATCGGGGCCGCGCTCAAGGCCGAGGAGTGCTGGATCTGGTCGGATGTCGATGGCCTGATGACCGCCGATCCGCGGATTGTGTCCGGAGCGAAGCTGCTCGACTCCGTCACATTCGCCGAGGCCATAGAGATGGGCCAGTTCGGGGCCAAGTCCATGCACCCGCTCGCGCTAGAGCCCGCGGCCGAGCACGGCATCCCCGTCCGCTTCCGCAACACGTTCAATCAGAAGAGCACGGGAACGATGCTTGTTCCGGCCGCGCCGGACGCGGGCTCCGGCCACCCCGTCAAGTGCGTGCTGCTCCACAAGAACGCCTCTCTGATCACCGTCAGCGGCGCGGCCATGATCGGCCGCCCCGGCACCGCCGCGCAGGTCTTCCGCGCCCTCGCCGATGCAAACGTGAACATCATGATGATCAGCCAGAGCGTGAGCGAAGCGGGAATCTCCCTCGTCGTTGCGAAGGACCATGCCGAGCGGGCCAAGGCAGTTCTGGAGCGAACCCTCATGCGCGGCGGCATCGCCCGGGGCGTCACACTGCTGGATCAGGTCGCCGTGGTCGCCGCCGTGGGCAGTGGCATGGCCGGGCACCCCGGCATCGCCGCACGAGTGTTTACCGCTGCGGCAAAGAAGAACATCAACATCGTCGCCATCGCGCAGGGCTCGAGCGAACTCTCGATCAGCTTTGTCACGAGCGTCGAGGATGGGCCGGAGGCCGTGCGGGCCCTGCATGCGGAGTTCATTGGCTAGCCACCGATGGAATGCGATTTTTGATAGTAATATGTTTGGTTTCTTGCCAAGTTTGCTGTCGCCTGCGCCCTCGTTGAGATCAAGTCTCAACAGGCGCGTACTGTTGATTCATGGGGGTCGGGCAGCAGGAGCGGGCGATGGCGGCGGAGTCAGCGAATCAAGGTGTGGCTGTCATGGCGGCGATTGCTCGCAACGCCGTGCCATTGGCCGGTTTGCGCCAAGGGGCAGAGGGTGTCATCTGCGAATCTCGCCTTGATGCCGAGGACGCTGCGCTCCTGAAAGCGATGGGCCTGTGTACGAGCGCCACCATCAAAGTAGTTCGTGCCGGTCAGCCGTGCGTCGTTGCGGTGGGGGGGGCTGGCGAGGCCTGTTCCTGCGGCGGGATGTGCCGCATCGGGTTGGCACGCGAACTTGCCGAGCGGATCTTCGTGAACGTCTTGGCATGAGCCGCGCCTGATGGAAGACTCTCGCACTGAATCTCCGCCCGTTATCAAACTCCAGGTGAACCAGCCCGAGTGCGCCTGGTGCGATCCCGCCGAACGATGCGCGCCGGAAGAGCGCTGCGGCACCGATGTCCGCCGAATTGCCCTGCTCGGAAACCCGAACACCGGCAAGACGACGCTCTTCAACCGCCTCTCCGGTCTGCGCCACAAAACCAGCAACTTCCCCGGCACCACCCTCGAAGCCCGTGTCACGCGCGTCAAGGCCGGGATCGAGGGCGGGCGCGATGGCGATCTGATCGATCTCCCCGGCATCTATTCGCTCGAGCTCGACCAGTTGGAAAGCCGCGTCTGCCGCGAGGTGCTCGCGGGAACGGCCGCGCCGCGCGGCGAGCCCCTCGGGGAGCCCGAGTGTGCGGTCGTTGTCGTCGATGCCGCCAACCTGGCCCGCAACCTCATGCTCGTCGGCGAGGTCTTCCGCCGCCGCCTGCCGACGATCGTCGTGGTGAACATGATCGACATCGCCGCCCGTCATGGCGTGGTGATCGAGGCCCAGCGCTTGGAGGCCGCGCTCGGCTGCGGCGTGGTGCTGACCAACGCCCGCGACGGCAGCGGCATCGACAAGGCCCGCATCGGCATCCGCAACGCCCGCATCCCCACGCCCGCCAAGCCCGTGCCCAGCGATCAGGACCAGCTTCGTGCCTGGGCCGATGACATTCAGACTCAGTGCGTCCGCGCCAACCGCGGCCCGGGCACCGGCGCGATGAGCGAGACCACCAGCGACCGCGTCGATCGCGTGCTCCTGCACCCCGTGGGCGGGATGCTCGTCTTCTCGCTCGTAATGGCCGGGCTCTTCTACACGATCTTCGCGGTGGCGCGATATCCGATGGAATGGCTCGGTGCGATCTTCGAATGGGGCAAGGGGCTGGTGCACGCGCACATGGGCAGCGGGGCGGTGGCGAACCTGCTCGCCGATGGAATCGTCGGCGGTGTGGGGAGCGTGCTGATCTTCCTGCCGCAGATTTGTCTGCTCTTTTTCATCATCTCGCTGCTGGAGGACACCGGGTACCTCGCCCGCGGCGCGTTCCTGATGGACCGGTTGCTCCGACCCTTCGGGCTCCCCGGCCACTCGTTCGTACCGCTGCTTTCCAGCCACGCCTGCGCATTGCCGGGCATCATGGCGACGCGCGGCATTCCGGATCGCAAGGAACGGCTGGCGACCATTCTCGTCGCTCCCTTTGTGACCTGCTCGGCCCGACTGCCGGTGTATGTGCTGCTGACGACGCTGCTCTTCAAGGATCGCCCGCTGATGGCCGCGCTGGCGTTCGTCGGCTGCTACATGCTCGGCATTCTCGCGGCGGTGGTGAGCGCGCTAATCGCGCGACGCACGATCCTGCGCGGCAAGAGCCGGGCGATGGCGCTAGAACTGCCGACATACAAGCGACCCGCAATGCGCACGGCATTTGTGGGCACGTTCGACCGCGCCAAGATGTTCGTGCGAAATGCGGGCACGAACATCCTGGTCATCTGCGTGGTGCTGTGGTGGTTGGGGGCGTATCCGAGGGTGGAAGCGCCCACCATCGCGGGTCGCCTTCGTGAGGCGGCTGTCCATGTGGTGGCATCTGATGCAAAGGCCACGACGGAAGTTGTCGCGATCTCAGATTCGGAGAGGCGGGGCCTCTTGTTGCCGGAGGAGATCGTTGTTGGGCGCGATAAGGCGGCCCTTGATTACACGTTCTTCGATGGTGCGATGAAACCCAAGGCATGGCTGACCGGCGACGATGCTACTAAGCTCGCCGATCAGATCGAATCCCGCCACCAGAAGACCCACTCCTTCCTCGGCATGCTCGGGCGCGGCGTCGAGCCCGTCTTCCGCCCGCTCGGTTTCGACTGGCAGCTCACCATCGGTGTGCTCGCCAGTTTCGCCGCACGCGAAGTATTTGTCTCCACCATGAACGTCGTGATCTCCGGCCAAGCCGAAACGCCCGACGACGAAGCCGGCAAGCAGCATTTGATAGAGCAGATCCAGACCGCCAAGCGTTCCGACGGCGTAACGCCGATCTTCACGCCCGCCGCGTCATGGTCGCTGCTCGTCTTCTTCGTGCTCGCCATGCAGTGCCTGCCGACGCTCGCCGTCACGGCCAAGGAGAGCGGGCATGTGAAGTGGGCCCTGCTGCAACTGGCGTGGATGAGCGGCGTGGCGTATCTTGCGGCCATGCTCGTCTATCAGGTGATGTCGTGATGCTCGCTGCCGGGTTCCCCATCTCCGACTGGCAGTTCTGGGTCGTCACGGCGGTCTTCCTTCTCGCCGCGGCGTGGCTGCTCAAGGGCGTGCTGCCGATCCCCTGGCTCACCAAGCGTGCCAAGCGGAAGAAGCAGACCAAGAGCGTGCCATTGACGATCGACGGGAAGGCCCCGGACAGGCAATAGGGCCACGCGATGGGTATGCCCGTCTCGGCATAAACTCCGCCCCATGCCCGCCCGCCCGACCCGCACATCCAAGCCCGCGACGCGCCATCTGGCCGTTTTCCCCGGCTCCTTCGACCCGGTGACCTACGGCCATCTGGACGTCATCCGCCGCGGCCGCCGTCTCTTCGATGAGCTCGTCGTCGCCGTCGGCCGCCATCCCGGCAAGGACCCGCTCTTCACACCCGATGAGCGCGTGGAAATGCTGGAGAAGCTTGTCAGCGAGATCGTGAAGGAAGAGCCCGGCGAGGCCCGCGTCCGCGTGGAGTCGTTCAGCGGCCTGACGGTGGACTTCGCCCGACAGGTCGGCGCCACCGTTCTGCTCCGGGGCATCCGCAACCTTTCGGATTTGCAGAGCGAAGTGCAGCAGGCCCTCACCAATCGGCAGGTGGCGGGACTGGAAACCGCGTTCATCGTCGCCGGTCAGGACTTCGCGTACACGTCCAGTTCGCTCATCAAGCAGGTCACAGCCATGGGCGAAGACCTGACGGCGCTCAAGACCATGGTGCCGCCGATGGTGGTGGCGAAGTTGCGGACAAAGAAAAAGCAGGGACACCCGGCGCTGGTTCGGTTGGTTGATCGCCACGATGCGGCGAGCGAAGGGTGATATATGTCACATCGCACATGGCCACAGAGCACATGGCACATGAAAGACAAGGGCCATTGGGTTGACGTGCCATGTGGCCATGTACAAAGTGTTCTGTCGCCGTCAACCGTTGGAGTGAAGTGATTCAATGGACTTGCGCATCATCAGCATCGGGACGCTGGCCGCGAACACCCTCTGGAACGAAAAGGGCAACGCTCGCACCGGCCACGCCACCTGCACGCTCGTTCGCGCCGGCAAGCGCGTGATTATCGTGGATCCGGGCCTCCCCGCGCAGATGATCGCCATGCGCCTCAACGAGCGCTCCGGCCTGCATGTCAAGGACATCACGCACGTTTTCCTCACCACTTTCAAGCCCGACACCATGCGCGGCATCATGGCCTTTGACAAGGCCCAATGGTGGATCGCCAACGATGAGCGCGAAGCGATCGGCGTGCCGCTGGTGGGAAGCTTGCAGAAAGCGGCCGTGGATGGTGATGACGACCTGAAGAAGATGCTCGAGCAGGATGTCGCCGTGCTGCGCCGCTGCGAGGCCGCGCCGGACCGGCTCGGCGAGGGCGTCGATCTCTTCCCCCTCCCCGGCGTCACGCCCGGCTGCTGCGGCCTGCTCTGCACCACGCCCCGCGCCACCACACTCATCTGCGGCGACGCCATCCCTACCGTCGAACACCTCGAACGCGGCCAAGTCCTCCAAAGCGCGGCGGACGTCATGCGGGCCCGCGAGAGCTTCGGCGAGGCAGTGGAGATCGCGGACTATCTGGTGCTCGGGCGGGATAATCTGGTGCCGAATCCGGTGAAGCGGCCGTTCTGATCACAGAATGATCGCGCGGTGTCGTTGTAGCGAAGGTGAAAGCGAATTACCCGCGAGACTGTTCGGTGAAATCTCTCTCGAACTTCCCGAGGTCTTCCTTCGTGTGAACGACCCGAAGGACATGGACGGCTTGTACGTCCTCATGCACACGAAAGAGCACGTAGTGAGACCCGACCAGCATCCGACGCGCCCCGTAGCCGGCCAATGATGGTGCGAGCGAGTGTGCATTTGGAAGGCGGGCGAGGCGATCCATTGCGACGAAAAGACGATCGACATAGCGCTCGGCGTTGAACGGATGAGTCTTGGCAATGAACGCGCCGATCTGGGCGAGGTCCTCGAGCACGTGCTCGTGGAGCTTCACCCGATACAACTTGCCGGGCTTGGAACGATTGCGTTTGACCATCGGTGCCCCGCGGAGCAAGGGGATTCGTGCTTATGCGGCCCGATGGGCAGCGCCGCGAGTGGTGGGCTTGTGCCAGCCGGCCTTTGCGAGAGCTGCGATGCGAGCTCGGGCCTCCGAGACGGAGATCATCGGACGATCGTCCGCCAGGCCCTTGAGCACCTCGCGATCCATGTACAGGGCATCCATCAGCCGCTCGTAGGCCGCGGCGTCCAGGATCACGACGCTCGGCTTGCCGTCGATCGTCAGGACCTTCGGCCTCCCGTGCTTCTTCAGTTCGCGCACCACCTTCTGGTAGGAGCGCGTAAAACCTGTGATGGGCATGATGTCTGTCGCTCGCGGCATGGTGTACCTCTGGTGCAATAATGCACCACCAAAGTGTACCTCTGGATGTGCGCGAACGCAAGGGAATAGCTCCATCCGGCCGTGGTGCGGCCCCCTCCAAGCCCCTTCCGCACCAACCACCCCGGGCTACACTCCGCCCCATGTCCATCCTCATCGACGCGAATACCAAGGTCATCTGTCAGGGCATTACCGGCGGCTTCGGCGCCCAGCATGCCAAAGGATGCTTTCTGTACGGCACCCACCTCGTCGGCGGCGTCACGCCCGGCAAGGGCGGGCAGAAGTTCGAGATCGACGCCGGCGCCTCGGTGCCGATCTTCGACACGGTCGATCGGGCCGTGCGCGACACGGGCGCGGACGCGACGATGATCTTTGTTCCCCCCGCCTTCGCGGCCGACGCGATCCTGGAGGCCGCGGATGCGGGCATCCGCGTGATCTGCTGCATCACCGAGGGCATCCCCGTCAACGACATGATCAAGGTCCGGGCCGTGCTGGATGAGATGAACGCGGGTGGCCCGCCGCTCCGCGGCGGGAACGGGAACGGAACCGCCGCGGAACGGCGGGCCACCCCGATCATGCTCGTCGGCCCGAACTGTCCCGGCGTCATCACACCGGGTAAAAAAACCGGCGCGGGCGACAAGTCCTCCGACGTCTACACGTCGGCGAGCAAGGGCGGCGGGGGATGCAAGATCGGCATCATGCCCGGCTACATCCACACGCACGTCAGCGAGGCCAAGACCGGCAAGGCCGTCGGCATCGTCAGCCGCTCCGGCACACTCACCTACGAGGCCGTTTGGCAGACCTCGCGGCTGGGCCTCGGCCAGAGCACCTGCGTCGGCATCGGTGGCGACCCCGTCCGCGGCCTCTCCCACATCGACTGCATCCGCCTCTTCGAGGCTGACCCAAACACCCACGGCATCCTGATGATCGGCGAGATCGGCGGCACCGACGAGATCATGGCCGCGGAGTTCATCAAGCAGCACGTGAAGAAGCCCGTGGCCGCGTTCATCGCGGGCCG
This sequence comes from Phycisphaerales bacterium, assembly GCA_038225655.1. Taxonomy (GTDB): domain Bacteria; phylum Planctomycetota; class Phycisphaerae; order Phycisphaerales; family UBA1924; genus UBA4658. The sequence continues at coordinate 272,013 of JBBRQY010000002.1, forward strand.
CACCGCCCCCCCCGGCAAGCGGATGGGGCACGCGGGCGCGATCATCGGCGGCGCCGACGACACGGCAGACTCCAAGATCGCCGCACTGCAGAAGGCGGGGGCAAAGGTGGCCCTGAGCCCGGCGGATATGGGAACGATGATGGCGGCGGCGATGGGGATGGGGTGAGCGGCATGAATCAATCGTCGCTCTGGTGCGACGATGTTCCGCGATCAGCTGATGCGCACCAGACCGCGGCAATCCCGAGCACGACGGCCGCGATGAACACCGACCACACGTATGGAGCAATCTCCTCTCGAGTGAGCGGATACTGGCGGTAGACCTGCGCTTGTCCCCAGCGCGGATCGCTGAACGGGGTCCACCACCAGTTGTTGAATCGCCAAATGGGGCCGAGGAGGAGGCTCGGGGCTCCGGATATGAGCGCGAATGTGGCGAGAAGCGGCGCCATGCGCCGCCGTTTGGTGAGTATCCACGCCAGCAGTGCGAAGCCGAATCCGCTCCCGGCGAAGATTTCGAGTTCTTCGAGGTTTGCGCCCGAGTTGGCGATCAACATGGCGACCATAACGTGCGTCAAGGGCACGGTCAGCCAGAGCGTCATCAGACCGGTGCCTCGAAAGATGCGATTCCGGTCGGCGAGCAGCCAGGCAAGGGCAAGGATCCAGATGGCGGTTGCACGGCCGGAGTTGTCGGCGTTGTTGGCCAAGGGCATTGTCGGATTATGCTGGGGCGGACAAAGCACCGACAACGCCATACACCCGGCGAGAAGCCATCGAGGATCGACCTTGCGCTTTAACTGTGGGGCGAACCACGATTGGCGCAGCGCGGCGAGTTGGAACGGCGTGCCGCACTCCGGGCAGACGCCCTCGGGGATGCCCGAAAGGTCATAGCGGCACTCTGTGCATCGCGGGATGAAGCCCGCTACATTCTCGTCCGGAGTTGGCAAAGTAGGATCGCTCACGGTGAATCCGTGCGGGGTGTTGCGGGCGGTGGTTGCGTCGCTGATGGGGCCTTTGTCTTTGCCCAGACAGCTCCTAGGCATAGCGCCACCGCGCTGGCGACCATGAAAGTTGCACCGAGCAGACATTCCATCTGGTTGCTCACAGGGAACGGCCTGTATGGCTCCCCTGGCAGCAGCTTTTCTACTGTGCTCCAATGCTCGCGGCATAGCAGCCCGAGCCCACCGAAGAAAAGCCCGACGATGCCAGGAGCGGCAAGCGCGGATCCAATAAGCATGCCCGGGACCAGTCGATGCCTGTCTCGGCACAACGACCACGACGCGAGGGCGCCGACGATCCATGGTGCCTGGCCTAGCAGTCCTAGCCAGAAGAGACAACGCATTCCAATCATGCACATCAGCACCCCAATCAAGAACGTAACGAGAAGATTGTTCGGGCTGGAGATGAGGAGTTGCTTTCGACAAAGCCAAGTCCACCACGCGCAGAACCCAGCGGAGATAGCGCCGACAATCCACGACGCGCCACTCGCATCGGTTTCCACAAGCAGGAACCACCAAGCCACAAGCGAAAGACCTGTCGGGATCGCGAGAAGGAGCTCCGCCGCCTCGGTGAACCGTGCCGGACGCCTCCCTTCAATCCAGAGGTTGTGAAGGACGGCCGCCGCGAACCAACGGCCGCACTCGGGGCATCGCCCGTCGGAAAGATTGGAGAGGTCATAACCACAGGCCAGGCATTTCGGTATGAATCCTGGCGCGTATGTGCTGGGGATGGGAGGCGGGGTGTCACTCACTGGAAGCAGGTGCGCGGCGTTCGGAGCCCCGGTTGCACGACGAGCGTACCGCCAGGGGCAACCCGGTGTCAGATTGTCCTACCGCCGCGCGGAACGACGATGTAGACTGGCCCAACGGACCCACGCATGACCAGCGCCACGCGACCCAACCCCGCCTTCACCCTCATCGAACTCCTCGTCGTCATCGCCATCATCGCGCTCCTTGTCGGCCTGCTCCTCCCCGCCCTCGGCGCGGCCCGCGAGGCCGCGCGGCTCTCCACCTGTCTCGCCAACACCCGCTCGATCGGCCAAGGCCTGTCGATGTACGCTGACGAGAACAAGGGCAACTTCCCACACTGGTCCGGGTGGCAGTTGTGGGAGGGCGACGGCACCGGGGGTGATTCGCCCGGGCCGGGGTGGACCGAGTTGCTGATGAGCCATCTGGATTCCAAAGAGGTCTACCGCGATCCGAGTCGGCCACGGGACTTGGCGCCCTTCGGGTATTTCCTCCAGGCGCGTTTCACCTACGCGTCCACGCACTCCGCGTACACCAGTTTGAACCTCGCCCAGGTGCAGTTCGGTTCGGAGTTCGTGCTCGCTGGAGACTGCGACAACCCCGTGCTGTACGCCGCGCCGTATGGAACAACAGCCAACAGCCCGGACTGCGATCAGGACGATGCAACGCAGCCGGCCGTCTTCTTCCCCGGAGAGCTCTTCGCCCATAAGGGATCGCGCGAGGGCGGGTCGGTCGGGCGTAGCAACCTGCTCTTCATCGACGACCACGCGACCACGTTCGGCAAGTTCGAGCGGTCGCGCATGACCTGGCACGGGTCCAAGCTCATCGACTGGGCGACGACGCAGTAGTTGCCCCGCCCGGCCTGCGACAGATCGTGTACCACGCGAACAGGTCCTTGCCCGTCTCCTCACGGGATTTGCCGTCGTTGATGCCCAGGGCCATCCAGTAGTCGAGCGCGGTCGCACGATCTTCGTGATCGAACTCGATGATCTCGAAACCGGATTGCTCCAGCATCGTGCGCGGGAACGGGCACTCGCCATCTGCCCACGGGATGTAGGGCTTGTCGGGCGGCGCCTGCGCGGGACAGAGGTTGTAGATAAGGAAGATGCCCCCTGGCTTGAGGGCATCGAAGACCGTTCGCAGGTAGGTGCCATCATCCACGCCGAGCCGCACCAGCGTGCGCGGATCGACCGGACGGGCCGGGTGAATGTAGCCGCGCTTGAGCGTGTTCTTGCTCGTGATGATGTCGTATCCGCCGCCGACTTCCCGCACCACCGCGCGCTCGGCGGGCCATCGCCCGAAGTGCAGCGTAATGCGCCCGGCTGGTGCGTTGTTCGCGCCCGCGATGTCTCCATGGTCCCCCGACTGGCTGTACAGTGCCTGAAACACCGGCTCCACATCCACCCCGTGCGCATCGCATCCGAGTGATGCGAGCAACCGGATGTGCCCCACCGTCCCGTATCCGAAGTCCAGGAGTTTCTTGCCAGCGAGTGAACTTACCCCGTTCTGCGCCAACAGATCAACCACCCGCGCGTACACCAGCGGCGTGCCATACCCGGTGGTGTAGTAGAACGCCGGCGGATACGTCTTCTCGACCAACGCCGTGCGGGTCTCCTCCGGTAGCTTCGCCGCCTGTTCCGGCGTGTACGCGGCGGACCGGTCCTTCGTGCGAAGGATCGTGCGCGCGGCGGGCACGGGCAGCCCACCCGCCGCCGCAAGAAACGCGCGGCCCAGATCAGTGGCAACCAGCGGCCGCAGCGACTCGGCCTCCTGCTTGAGCACATCGACCGGATTCGGCTCGGCGGGCGCAGCCGCGGGTGCGGCCACGGGCTTTGAAGAATCCTGACCGATCGCGGGCCCGGCAAGGGCAAGCAATACGGCAACTGCGGCGAGATTGGTTCGCATGGGCGGCACTCCTGACGAGCGCGTCAGCGTACCGCGCCCCCACTCCTTGCACGAACCTCGCATATACTTGTTGAAACAGTATTCGGAAACCAGCAGGAGTCGGCCATGGCCAAAAAGCCCGTTTCGGTGCCCTTGCCCACCCTTGGCCAGGAGATCGGCAAGAAGCAGCCCTTCGACTCCCCCGAAGAAGAGGCATTTCTCAACATTCTCCGCACCGCCAGTGTTCTTTCCACCGAGGCCGCGCGATTCATCAAGAGCTTCGGGCTCAGCGAACCGCAGTACAATGCCCTGCGCATCCTTCGCGGCCACGGCCCGCGCGGCGTGCCCAGCCAGACCATCGGCGAACAGCTCGTCGCCCAGGTGCCGGACATCACCCGTCTCGTGGATCGCCTGGTCGAGGCGGGGCTCGCCGAGCGATCTCGCACCGAGGCGGATCGGCGCGTCGTCATGGTGCGGCCCACCAAGGTCGGGCTGGACCTGCTGGCCAGGATCGACCGGCCCCTCCGATCCCTCCATCACGAGCAACTCGGCCACATGCCGCGAAAAGAACTGCTCGCCCTGAGCAAGCTGCTCGTGCAGGCCCGCAATAGCAAGGGTGGCGAGAAGGACAGCGTTCGGGGCCGCTGCCCCTGATCTCCCAAGCTAGCCCTTGAGAAATTCAGCGCCCATTCGAACCCGGACCGGAGACGCGGCGTAGAATAGTTGTTGAAACAAGTATATCGGCGGACCACCCGCCCAATGAAGGGAGAAATCGCATGATCACCATCCGCAAATCCTCCGACCGCGGCCACGCCAACCACGGCTGGCTCGATACATACCACACCTTCTCCTTCGGCCACTACTACGACCCCAAGCACGTTCACTTCCGCTCCCTGCGCGTCATAAATGAGGACGTCGTCGCCGCAGGCAAGGGCTTCGGCCGCCACCCGCACGACAACATGGAAATCCTCACCTGGGTCCTCTCCGGCGAACTCGCGCACACGGATTCACTCGGCTCCGTCCGCACGCTCAAGCCCGGCGAAATGCAACGCATGAGCGCGGGCACCGGCATCGAGCACTCCGAGTTCAACGGTTCGAAGACCGAGCCCGTCCATCTCTTGCAGATCTGGATCATGCCCACCCACAAGGACATCGACCCCCGGTACGACCAGACCGAGTTCCCACTCGCTGGCCGCACCAACAAGCTGCAGCTCCTCGTATCACCCGAAGGGGTGGATGGCTCGCTCACGCTCGGGGCCGACTCGCGCGTCTACGCGGCCAATCTCGATCCCGGTCGGACAGTGGACCTCGAGATCGAGCAGGGCCGGCGCGCCTGGGTGCAGGTCGCTCGGGGTTCCGTCACACTCAACGGCCAGCCCATGGGCCAGGGCGATGGCACCGGTATCACCGACGAGACCAAGTTGACTATCGGTGGCGCAGAGCCGGCAGAGGTGCTGGTCTTCGATCTCGCCTGAGTCGGCAGCGCAAGCCCTGTCGGTCGTGCGGGCGCGCCAGGTTTTCCACAGGAGGATCGCCCGGTACGGTCAGACATTTCGGCCGCAGTATGCTGGCCCAGCAGCATGTGCGCATAAGACGGCGCACGAGCAAATCCCGAAGTCCCTCTTCCACCCTCGCGGGTGCTCTTCTGCTCGCGAGGGTGTTTTATTGAGATGGTCGATCGAGCCGCTACTTCACGCAGCGATACACGAACGCCGGCGGCAGATTCGCCCAGACTGCGCGGCCGCACTCCACGTGCGTGAAGAGCCGTCGCAGTTCCGCCCGCAGGTGCCACGCGTTCCGCTTCAATAGCCCCAGGTGATAGGCGAACGTACGGAACTGTCCCCCCGGCCGCAGCGTGCGCACCGTGGCCTCCAGGATCTGCGTCGTCAGCTCGGGTTCAAACGCGGCCCACCCCAGCCCGCTCACCACGGCGTCGAGTGTCCCAGGCGCTACACCCTGCTCGGTGCAGACGCGCTCGATTTCCGCCGCACTCTCGGCCACCACCACGGCCCGCGGAAACTCCCGCGCCACCAGCCGTGCCATGCGTGGGTTGAACTCGAAGGCGATGAACCTCCCCGCGCCCCCCTCCGCCACCGTCCAACCCTTGGGCAGATGCTCGAGCATCACCCGCGTCATCACCCCCGACCCCGGACCGAACTCCACGATCGAGCCGCACGCAGGCAGATCGATCCCCTCGATCATGCGTTCGGTCAGTTTGCGGGAACTGGGAATCAGCGAGGCCGTGGCCGCGGGATTGCGCAGAAACTCGCGCACGAACGCCGCCCGCGCCCGGCGCGTGGTGTTGGTGCGGCGTTGGTTGGAGTGCAGCGTGGACATGGCGGGTTCATACGGTGATTCGGAACAGAGCGAAGCACGTTTCGTGTGAGCGTAGCGTCGAACTTCACTCCTCTCCGCTCCAACTCGTCACGTCGTTCGCAGCGGATCGACCTGCTGGGCCCGCGTCGCAGTCGTCGCACTCGGGTCGGTCGCGTGGACGGATTCGGCTGGGAAGACGATCGTGAAGGTTGCCCCGCCCCCCCGCTCGCCATCACTCTCTACGCCGATCCGTCCGGCGTGTTCTTCCACAATCCGCTTGGTGACGGTCAATCCCAGCCCAGTCCCCTTGATCCCCTTGGTGGTGTGAAACGGCTCGAAGATCTGGGCCTGCCGCTCGCGGGCGATCCCGGGGCCGTTGTCGATCACATCGATCCGCACGATCGGCCTCCCCGCCCCGCCAACGGCAAGGGGTTTGGGCGGATCCGCCACGTACGAGGCCTTCACCGTCACCGCCCCCGTCACCGGCTCCACCGCCTCCACCGCATTCACCATCAGATTCACCAGGGCTTGATGGAACAGGTGCGGGTCGATCATCACCGGAGGCATCTCCGGGTCCGCATCCACGATCAGCGCGACCTGCCGGGCCGTACATTGGTCCGTGAGCAACAGCGCGCACTCTTCGAGCAGATCGCCGATCCGCGTCAGCTCATACTCCAGCGTCCGCGGCCGCGAGTACGCCAGCATGTTGAGCGTCAGCGCCATAATCCGGTCGATGTTCCGCTTCAGGATCGTCCACCCGTTGCGGGCGATCTTCAGGTCGTCCTTCTTCAGCCCCATCTCCACGACATCCGCCCCGCCGCGCAGACCTTGCAGAATGTTCTTGATGGAGTGTGAGAGTACCGCGACGGTCTCACCGGTCGCCGCCAGCCGCTCGGTCTGCACCTTTTTCGCGTACGCCTCCGCGTTGGCCAGCGCCAGCCCCGTGTGCCGCGCCAGCGCGTTGAGCAGCATCAGCTGCTCCTGCGTAAAGGTGTAGTTCGCGATCGAAGAGTCCACGTAGATCGCCCCGAACACCCGTCCGCCGAACTCGATCGGCGAGCAGAGCGCAGAGCGAATCGCGAACTGCTGCACGCTGTCCCCCTTGGCAAAGCGCGGGTCGTTCATGGCGTTGGAGCTCAGCACGCCCTCGGCGTGCCGCAGCGCGTGGTTCAGGATCGTCCGCGAGATATGGATGCGGGCGTCCTTCTTGTCCGTCGGCGGGTTGCGATGCTTCACCACCGCCGGATGCCAGTTGGGCAGCTCCGCCTCCGGCGCCGATGGCCCTGTGTGCGAAGACTGCGGAGCATCCCGCAGCACAATGAACCCGCGCTCCGGCTTGAACTCGTTGAACACCAGCTCCATCACCGCCTTGAGCAGGTCCTCTTTGTTGGTCTGCTGGCTGGTGAAGGCCGTCAGCCGGTAGATGACCTGCAAGTGGTGGATCGCCGCCGAGCGCGGCTCCGGTTCGGCCAGAATCACCGAATCGTCGTTGGACGCGATCGTCCGCTCGACCGTGGCGTCCATCTGGTCCGGGCGCATCACGCGGATCAGGTCCAGTTCATCCGAATCGTCCGACTGTCCGAACACGAACAGCGTCGCCCCCGTTCGCACCTGGTCCCCGGGCTTCAGGAGTTGCCTCCCGGCGATCCGCACGCCGTTGACCCACGTCCCGTTCTGGCTCTCCAGATCGCCGATGAACCACTGCTTCCCGTCGGGCGTGAGTTCCGCGTGCCGGCGCGACACCGTGGTGTCCGAGATCGGCAGCGCCTCGCTGGACCGCCCGATGAGCTGCGGCAGCTGCGCCGTCACCTCGAACTTCCGCCCCTTGTCCGGACCCTGGATGACGGTGAGAATGAGCACGCCTCAACGATACGGGCGAGAGGGCCGATCCGTTGCGTCCTTCTCGCCCCAGCCCAGCTCCTTCAAGCTCTGCACGACAATCCGCCCCACGGCGACGTACGCATTGCTCAAGGGCTCCTGACGCACAAATGTGACGGGCATGCCCGGAGTGCCCACGAACGGCCGGAGCATCCACCCCATCTGGATGCCCACGAAAATGTACATCCCGATCCACGCCGCGAGCATCACGCGGTGGCGGCGGCTCTTCGCCAGCAGGGGCCGGTAGCGCCGGAGCATCACCGCGTACCCAACGCACGTGGCGAGCGTGAACATGGCCACACTGAGCAGCAGCGCCTGTCCGTGCCCGATGCCGCTGAAGTACACGAAGCGAACGACCGGCGCCAGCGAGGAGAGTGCAAGTGTCACGGCGGCTTGCCCCGCCGCAATCGCCGCGATCGCGGCCCGAAAATCCGCCCGCAGCCCGACCACCGTCGAAAGCACGAAATACCCAGGAAGGCAGATCAACGTGGTGGCCAGCACCACCAGCGGCACCTTCGCCGCGGCATACGGGATCAGCAGCATCCGTTCGCTCGTCCCGGCGCTCCAGCTTCCCATCGCTGCGCCGTAGATCGCCCCGGCAATCAGTACCGTGAGCGGATACACCCACCAGCGCGAACGTGCGCCGTCGGGGCGGGCGCCTGTGAGGATGGGGTGGAGGAGGTGATCCTCGAAACGGATGGTTGGGGATGGGGCGCGAGAGGATGTCACGTGCGGCTTGAGCGCGAACGCAGTGGATGAGTGGATGAGTGAAGTCCGCCAGTCAGTTGCCGAAGAAGAAGTGGTGCATCGCACCCCAGACTGCCGTGAAGAACGAGCCATCGCGTGGCCGGAACCACGTGAACTCGGAGCTCGGGTTGCCGATAAAGGGGCGCAGGATCCACCCCATTTGCGTGCCCACGAGCATGTAGATCACCACCCAGATCGTAAGGATGAAGTTCGCCACGCCCTCGCGACGGGCCACCTGCTGCTCGGCCCTGCGAGCCGCGGCCGTGGCCATCGCCTGACGCATCCGCTCGGCCGCACGGGCCGGGTCTTCCTGTTCGCCGTAGCGTGCAAATCCCGCGTTAATCGGCGGCGCGCCGGGACTGGGAATGGGCGGCGGCATCGGCGGCGCCTGCGAGTGCTGTTGCTGCGGGTACTGCGAGTGCATCGCCCGCTCCGCATCATCCGCCGCCTCGGAATATGCCCGCGATCGCGCGAGCGCTCGCAGCGCCCGCAGCAGGAACCCCAGCGACACGATTCCGCCGATTCCCAGCAGCGCGACGTTCAACAGCACGATGAACGTGTAGCTCGTCGTGCTCAGCGAGAAGAACCCGAGGATCGGCCCCAGCGACGCGGCCACTGCCAGATTCACCACGATCGCCCCCACCAGCACGCGGATCGTCGCGCCAAACGTCATGCGGCAGCCGACCAGCGCGTTGAAGACATACAGCGAAGGAAACGTCACGCCCAGCGTCAGCAGAAACAGCGCGGGGAGTTTCACCGTCGTCGCAAGCAGTTGCATCGACGAACCAGCCCGCCATGCCAGCAGCGCATACAGCCCCATGAAGAAGCCATACACCCCGCCGAGAATGATCGACAGCGGCACGAATGCCTTCAAATCCAGATCGATCTTGCCTTTGAGGAGAAGGTCGCCGCGGACGCGCTCACCGCGCAGCAGCTCATCGAGCTGCTTGAACCAGTTGATAACCAAGGAGGGTGCTCCGTCGTGGGGGCTGTGCCGGCCGGAGAGAAAACGCCTGAACAGACGCGGCCGGGTTCGCGGCTATCTACACGCGACTGCGCAAGCGGGTTCGCCGGGCGCCCAAGAATTCCGATGGGAATGTGGGCACGGAGCACGAGACGATTCAAGATGGAGAAGCCGCCGCGGCCACGCCGCACTCTGGGCAAACCACTCCCGCCGCAAGGCCGGTGCGATCGTAGTTGCAGTTCGCACAGCGACCCCGCCGCCGTCTCCGCGACGAGCGCCACGCCCGCGCCCCGCGGGCCGAAGCCCACAACACAGCGGCGAACAGGACCGTATTGACCGCGAATCCGAGCGGCATTGGGAGCAACGGAAGACACTCGTTGGTCCATCTCCTGAACCATCGCGAGACCGGGAGGCCCCACTCGGACGAATACGTCACGCGCGCCCGCCCCGAGGCAACGTGCTGCTCGCAGATGTACTTGAGAGCGAGCATCGGCCATCCCGCGGCGTGGGTTTCCGCCTCGCTCGCGGACGTGTTGGGGCCGGGAATAATCGTCCAATCAGGGAGCCGGCATGTGGTGCCCGGGTAGAGCGCGGCCTCCTGCGCGGGAACCTCGGCGGGATAGTTGTAGTTTTCGAACCAGTCGGCGGGAAGCGGATGTGGCACGCCGCTGCCCCAACTCGGCGTGATCTGCACGTTCTCGTACCCCAGGCCGCCTGTCCAGCAGACCATTACCTCTCCGTTCGGCGTTGGAAGTCGGCACAGCGGCATGCGGCCGTGATCGCTCCCAAACCATCCGACGAACATCGGGGTGTATTGACGCCAAGGTGGCTCAGTTCGGTGCGCCAGATACGCAAGCCACGCGACGATCCAGGTCATCAGCAAGCCGCCAAGGAGCGGCGCGAGCGAGCAAGCGGCGATGCGTCGGAGAGAAGTGCGACGTTCCATCAGTCCCTTCTACCGATGGACCCGCGGCCGCGCCGCACTCCGGACTGACGGCCACAAGCGCCGGTTCTTATTCACCTTCCCCCCCCTCCCCCCCCTCATGCCACGCATCCACCATCGCGTTCAGGTGCCGCTCCACCAGGGCGCGAAGATCCCCCTTGTCGCCGTAGAAGTTCACCTCGCGGTTCTCGATCTCCGGCAGCCGCGGCGAGCCGGTCCGCGCGATCAGCACCATGAACTCCGGGGGCAGCTCTCGGCCGATGATCTCCAGCTCCTGCGCCAGCCCCGGCCGCTTGTGCGTGACATCAATGATCGCAAAGTCCGAGGTCTCCACGGCCTCGTAGAGCGCCTCGGTGCCGCCCCCCTTGGAAGGCAGCCGCTGCGCCTCCATCCCGAGCCGATCGCAGACCCCGCCGATGATGCGGAAGGCCTCGTCGGCCCCCCCGCCCCCGTCCTTGCCAAAGGTCATCGCGACAAAGACCGTCGTGGGCTCGTCGTCTCCCTCGTCATCCTCTTCTTCCTCGACGCCCTCTTCGAACTCGTCATATTCCTGTTCGTTGTCGGGCATGGTGAGTCTTTCGATGGGTGGGCAGGCGCCAAGGGGGGTTTCGAGCGTGAATGGTAGAGCCCCCCCCTACACATGGTTTGAGCCCTGGTGTCGCCCAACGTCATGCGCGATAGCATGATGCCGCATGGCCACAAAGAAGGCATCAACGAGCGAAGTCAAAGCCGGCGCCGCCAAGGGTGGAAGTGGTGGGGCTCGCATGCTCATCCTCTATGGCAAGGACCGCTTCCGCGCCGACGAAAAACTCGCGGCCGTCACCGCCGCGCTCATCAAGCAGCATGGCGAGGGCGGCGTAGATACGGTGCGATTCGACGGCCAGCAAGGGGCCCGCATCATCGCCGACATCCTCGACGAGTGCCGCTCCTTCGGGCTCATGCAGCAGCACAAAATCGTGCTTGTGGACAATGCCGATCTGCTGGTAAAAGTCAGTGAAGAAGACGAAGGAGGAGCTTCCTCCGCACCAGCAAAGGTCGGCGGGAAAAGAGGCCACGCCCCGGCTTCCGCGCGCGAACTTCTGGAAAACTACGCCGCGGAACCCTCCGAATCCGCCACGCTCGTGCTCCGGGCCTCCACCTGGCGTCCCGGCAATCTCGACAAGGCCGTCGCCGCGGTCGGCGAAGTCCTCAAATGCGAGCCGATGTCCGACGACGAGGCGATCGCGTGGGCCCAGCGCCGCGCCAAGGAATCGCACCAAACAACCATCAGCCCCCGCGCCGCCGAGGATCTGGTGAACGCCGTCGGCGCCGAACTCGGCCGCATCGACACAGAACTGGAAAAACTCGCCCTCGCCGCAGGCGGCGAGGGGGCCCCGATCACCGTCGAACTCGTCGAGCAGATGGTCGGCGTCACCAAACAAGAAGAGTTCTGGGCGATCCAGGACGGGCTCCTGAAGGGCCGCACCGACAAGACCATCGGCGAGCTCCGCCAACTGATCGAGGTCTCCCGCCACGACCCCGTCGCCATCGGCTGGTCCTATATGGACGCCGCCCGCAAGATTCATATGGCCGCCAGCGCCGTCGCCCAGGGTTCTTCCATTCGCGCCCTGACCAAGCCCCTGCGGCTCTGGGGCCCCGATTCCGACCGGCGCATCGAGGAACTCACCAACGTCGCCAAGGCCACCGGCCCAACCCGTGCCGCCCGCCTCTTCGCCGCGGCCGTCCAAACCGACGGCTGGAACAAGTCCAGCCACGGGGAGCCAGTCCGAAACCTCGAAGTCCTGACCATCCGTTTCGCTCAAGCCACCCGAGCCCCGGTCCGCCCGACCGCCCCCTCGCGCTGAAACCCAAGTCCCGGCAAGCCGACCGCCGATCACTCTCATGGCGTGGCAAGATGCCCCGCCCCACAGTTCACACGATCTCCACGCGGGCAGGACGCCCGACTTTCACCGGCAGGAGGCCGAAATGACCCGTTCAGTCCACCATGCACTAATCTGTGCCGCCGCGGCCGCGATCCTCGCCGGCTGCGAAAACAACGCCAAACGCACCTCCGACCTCCCCGAGCCGCTCTCCAGCCCAGTCGTAAAGGGGCCTCTCACCCCCGCCGAGGCCCAGCGCGAGGATCTGAGCAAGGCCGCGATTGACCTTCAATCTGCCCTGAAGGACATGGACGCCAAGCAGGGCTCCGATGCCAGCGTCGATCGCCCCGCCCCCCCTCCGGCCGAATACAAACCCCAGAGCCGCGCCCGAGACAAGAAGTCCGCAGGCCCGCTCGAATTGGCGGCCAACGAACCCGTCGCTCTCCCCGATTCCAGTATTCCAAACCGCGTAAATGCGAAATCCAAGGGAGGTAAGGGAACTCCCGATGACAGAACCGCCTCGCAGCGCAAGCAGGATGCGATCACCGAGCTCGCCAACCAGCTCAAACCGGGGATCGACGGCGCGCGATTCCCCATGCGTGCCGCCATGCCTCTGGTCGCCCTCGAATCCATCTCTCCGGGAGCCGCGGCCAACGACTTGGACACCGTGCTGCGGGCCATCTCCCCAGACCAGCGCAAGACCGTCGGCATCACCCGAGACCTCCTCCGTACCCTCGCTAACGATCCCGACTTGGCCACTGGCGAATCCGGCGCGATGGCACGTGTGCTGCGAGAAAAGGCGGATCAGCTCGCGCCAGCTGCCGCGGAAGAAGGGTTTTCGCTCGGGTCTGTCGTTCTCTGCCAGCGCGTGGATGGCTTCGGCAGGTTCACACCCATGGGCGTCAGCACCTTTGTTGCGGGTCGCCCCACCGCGATGATCGTGTACACCGAAGTGGAGAACTTCGCGCAGAAGCGATCGCAGGAACCCGGTGTCTCCAGCACGGATTCCGGGGAAAAATGGCGTGTGGAGCTGGGCCAGACGGTGCGTCTGTACCTTGATTCGGATGGCAGCGAGCAACTCACGTTGCCCGAATCGCTGGTGCGAGACGAGTCGGTCTCGCGCCGCCATGATTTCTTCCTCGTCCAGCGACTGGACCTCCCCCGCAACCTCTCGGTCGGCACGTACAACCTGAAAGTCGCCGTGCGCGACATTCCCAGCAACTCCCTCGCCGAGCGAGTTATTCCCATTCGCATCGTGGCGGACCCCTCGGCAATCCGCGAAAGCGTTCGTGGAAGCAACTCTGGGCAGTTGGGTAAGACCGAGAGTAATGGTCGTTTTGCTGATAGTGTGAAGTAGCTGAAAGCGGCCGGTCTTCGATGCCGGGTTTTCCCGATTTTGGCCCGATCAGGCCAAGAACGGCCGCCATTTATCCCAAATCCACAATTATCTTCATGAGTACGGTAAATGATCGGAATTGAATTGTTCCCACTTCGAATGAATTTGCGACGTAGGGGGAAAAAACCCTTGCGTCCGCCCCGGGATGCACTATTCTGTGTCTTGGAGTGACGTCGTTCTTCCGAACCTCGTCCACAGAAGTTCCTTCTGAAGAGAGGGAGAGATGACCCCAGTGCAGCGGTTTATTTTCAGCTTGATTGTGCTCGACGTCACTGCGCTTCGCGTAAACGAGTCGACTACAAACGTTGCTGTGCGTCGCGGCTGGTGAAGTTTCAGCAGAGTGTGTGCTCGGTGGGTTACGTCGGATTTGCAAGCAGATAGTCAGTCCCGCCATGAGAGTGGCAAACAGGAGAGATGGGATCATGAAGCTCGTTCAAGCAATGATCGCCGCGACAATCGGAACGCTCGCCATTAGCTCTGCCGCATCCGCGGACACTGTGGCCACCTTCGCCGATCCGGCAGCAAATGGCTCAACGCCACTGTTCCAGTTCAACTCCGGCACCGGCGTGCTGACGGGTGGCTGGGTCGGACAGCCCAACCTGCTTCTGCAGACTCCGGGCCTCCCGCTCGTCCCCGATTTCAACAACGCCCAGTTCCAGATGACGCCACTGAGCGCGACCGGCTCGTTCGGCAACATCTTCATGATGGGCGGCGGAGCCATCAACTTCTTCGACTCCACCAACGCTCCGCTGCTGACGATCACGTTCAGCAACGCGATTCTCACGAGCTCGCTCGGCCTGGGTGCCAGCGACTTCTACGGCTACAACGTCACGTTCTCCGGCCCGATCCTCGGTGGATTCGCCGTGGTCAGCAACGAGGCGTTCAGCTTCAGCTTCGCCAACCCGGTGACGACTGTCCCTACGGGCAGCTTCACCACCACGTCGTCGTTCACTTCCTCGGCCACGCTCGTCGTGCCGGGTCCCGGCTCGGCCGCGCTGCTCGGCCTCGGTGGCCTGCTCGCCGCTCGTCGCCGCCGCTGATCTGGTTCGCAGATCGACGCCGACCGCTTGATTCGTAACGGCTTTCTACGGCCGAAATTCTTTGGATGAGAAGAACGCCCTTAATCGGGCTTGAGAGAGGGAGATTCGAGTTATGAAAATCGCACTTCAGTCGCTTGCATTGGTCGCCGGGGCCGCACTTGCGGCCACCGCCGCCCAAGCCGTCACCATCGCGACTTTTGCTGACCCCACCACCGGGTCCGGCGCTCCGATGTTCTCGTTCAACTCTGCGACCAACGTGCTGACTGGTCAGTGGCTCGGACAGCCGAATCTGCTTCTGGAGACTCCCGGCGTTGCCGCGTTCCCTGATTACTCAAATGCTCAGTTCCAGATGACCCCGCTCGCCGCCGTTGGCTCGCTCGGCCCCATCCTGGTGATGGGCGCGGGCAGCGTGAGCTTCTATGACTCGACGAACGCTCCGCTGATGACCATCTCCTTCTCGGGCGGCTACCTGAATCCCGCGACGAACTTCGGTTCCAGCGATTTCACCGGCTTCAACGTGACCTTCACGGGCCCCATCCTGGCCGGCCTGGTCCTGACCAACGAGTCCTTCGCGTTCAGTTTCGCCAATCCTGTCTCCGCCACTCCGGCGGGCAGCTACACCGTCAGCTCTTCCTTCTCTTCTTCTGCCGACATCATTCCGGCACCCGCCTCGGTTGCACTGCTCGGCCTCGGCGGTTTGGTCGCCGTCCGCCGCCGCCGCTGATCAATCGTTCGCAATCAAGTTTAATCGCTCGGCCCGGCCAATGTGCCGGGCCGAGTTTGTTTCACCTACGTCCGAACCTGCCACGTCCAAGCAAGCCAACCAGTTGGGGGAAGCTTCCGACCCGAAGTTGACTGCTGACAGCAGCATGCGTTTGGCATTGGGTGCTGCCGATCGCGCAACGACCGTCGCCACTTTCACCGATCCTGCCCGCAGTCCAAGAACGTCCGCTTCTCGTTCAACTCCGGTACGGGCGTGTTCACCGGTGGATGGGGATGAGCCCAGCCCAACCTCCTGCTGCAAACGTCGTCGAGCCGTTCGCCCGATGAGCCATCAACCTCGCTCCGCCGATCCCTCCGCTGGATCTGGGTTGTTCGCCATGTGCGATCTGCTGCCATTCCGGCACTCGGGACGCAGGATCCCCAAGTCGTGGCGGCATTCGCGTTTTCGTTCGCAATATGATTGGTATCGGGTGGCCTAAAAGGCCCAATTCAAACCAACCTGGGGCATTTCTTCCCAGTGACAGGGGCGGCACGCCGCGTGCTGTCGATGTACTCACAGGCAGTTGGTTTCGAATCGCGGTGTTTGGAAACGCCGAATATCGCAACCGGGTGCCACCTGTCGTCGGAGCATGAACTCCAGCGCGGGGTTGGTCGATGGAACGCTCTCCCCAAACGAGGGGTGTCCTTCGTTGCGGGGAAGTGGGTCAGAACGGCGCGTGCTCATGGGACGTATGGATCCCTGAAACGCAGCAAAATCCGGCCGGTGCCACCGCTTGCGGCGGCGTCCGTCCGGGGAGAGGCAGTTGCAAAGATGTTCGAACGATTCACAGACCGTGCCCGCAAAGTCATGGCCCTCGCCAATCAGGAAGCCCAGCGCTTCAACCACGAATACATCGGGACCGAGCACATCCTGCTCGGCCTGGTGAAGGAGGGTTCCGGCGTCGGTGCCAACGTCCTCAAGAACCTCGACGTCGACCTGCGCAAGGTCCGTCTCGAGGTTGAGAAGCTCGTCAAGAGCGGGCCAGACATGGTGACCATGGGCAAGCTGCCCCAGACGCCGCGCGCCAAGAAGGTCATCGAATACGCCATCGAAGAGGCGCGCAACCTGAACCACAACTATGTTGGCACGGAGCACCTGCTCCTCGGCCTGCTGCGTGAGCACGACGGCGTCGCCGCGCAGGTGCTCATGAACCTCGGGCTCAAGCTCGAAGAGGTCCGCGAGGAAGTCCTCAACCTCCTCGGGGCGGGCAACGAGAACGATGAGTCCGCCCCCAGCGGCCAGGGTGGCGGCGCAGCGTCCGGTGCCTCCGGCGGTGGCGAAGCAGCCGCGGCCGGCGGTGGTGGCGCGGCGGGCGCAACCGGCGAACGAGCCGCCAAGGGCAAGAGCCGCACCCCCGCGCTCGATTCCTTCGGTCGCGATCTGACCGAACTGGCTCGCGAGAATCAGCTCGACCCCGTGATCGGTCGTCAGACCGAAATCGAACGGCTCGTGCAGGTCCTCTGCCGGCGCACCAAGAACAACCCCGTCCTTCTCGGCGAGGCCGGTGTCGGCAAGACCGCGATCGTCGAGGGCCTGGCCCAGCGCATCATCTCCGGCGAGGTGCCGGACATTCTCCACGACAAGCGTCTGGTCGTTCTCGACCTGGCCATGATGGTCGCCGGCACGAAGTACCGCGGGCAGTTCGAGGAGCGCATCAAGGCCGTCATGAACGAGGTTCGGCGCGCCGGAAACGTCATGCTCTTCATCGACGAGTTGCACACGCTCGTCGGCGCCGGCGGCGCGGAAGGGGCGATCGACGCCTCCAACGTTCTGAAGCCCGCGCTCGCCCGCGGCGAGATCCAGTGCATCGGCGCTACCACGTTCGACGAGTACCGCAAGTACATCGAGAAGGACGCCGCCCTCGCGCGTCGCTTCCAGTCCATCCCCGTTGATCCGCCCACCAACGAGCAGACCATCGAGATCATCAAGGGCCTGCGCGACAAGTACGAGCAGCACCACCGCGTGCAGATCACCAACGAGGCGATCAAGTCCGCCGTGGAGCTGGCGGGCCGGTACATCACCGGCCGCGTCCAGCCGGACAAGTCGATCGACGTGATCGACGAGGCGGGCGCTCGTATCCGCATCCGCTCCATGTCCAAGCCGCCGAACCTGGCGGACCTCGAGGCCGAGATCGAGCACCTTACGGTGCAGAAGGACGAGGCCGTGAAGGCCGCGGACTACGAAAAGGCCGCCGAGCTGCGCGACAAGGCCGAGCAGATGCGCCGCGAGAAAGAGACCATCCAGAAGCAATGGCGCGACAAGTCCAAGGAGGCCTCCGGCACCGTGGACGAAGAGGTTGTGGCCGAGGTCATCTCCAAGATGACCGGCGTCCCCTTAAAGCGCATGGACAAGGACGAGGCCAAGCGTCTGCTCGAACTCGAGCAGGAGCTGCACAAGAAGGTCGTCAGCCAGGACGACGCCGTCAAGGCCATCTCCCGCGCCATCCGCCGCGCCCGCGCCGGCCTGAAGGACCCGAAGCGTCCCATGGGCTCGTTCATCTTCTGCGGCCCCTCGGGCGTGGGCAAGACCCTCGCCGCCAAGACCCTCGCGGACTTCATGTTCGGTGACGAGGAAGCCCTCATCACGCTCGACATGTCCGAGTACATGGAGAAGCACAACGTCTCCCGTCTCGTCGGCGCGCCTCCCGGCTACGTCGGCTACGAGGAGGGCGGCCAGCTCACCGAGCGCGTCCGCCGTCGCCCCTACAGCGTGATCCTCCTCGACGAAGTGGAGAAGGCCCACCCCGACGTCTTCAACATGCTCCTGCAGATCATGGAGGAGGGCCGCCTCACCGACTCCTTCGGACGCAACGTCGATTTCCGCAACTGCATCCTCATCATGACCAGCAACATCGGCGCTGATCTGATCAAGGGTGGCGGCGGCTTCGGCTTCTCCAAGCGCACGGAGTCCTCCGACTTCGACAACGTCAAGGCCATCCTTCTCAAGGAGATCGAGCGGTTCTTCCGCCCCGAGTTCATCAACCGCCTCGACGAGGTCATCGTCTTCAAGCCCCTGACCAAGGACAACCTCAACCAGATCGTCGATCTGGAGGTCAGCAAGGTTGCCTCCCGGCTCTCCCAGCAGGGCATCCACCTGGCGATGGACGCGAAGGCCAAGGACTTCCTCATCGAGAAGGGGTACAACCCGGACTTCGGCGCCCGCCCCCTCCGCCGCGCCGTCGGGCAGTACATCGAGGACCCCATGTCCGAGATGCTCCTGCAAGGGGACTTCAAGCCGCCGTGCAACATCACCGTCACCCGCAAGGACAACGCCGAGGGCAAGCCGGACGACCACCTCTACTTCCACTCCGAGCCGGCCCCAGTGGAGCCCTCGATTCAGGGACAAAAAGTCTCCGGAAAGACCTGAGCATTGCGATTGTTTACCCACGTGCCGGCCCGGCTCCCAGAGTCGGGCCGGCTTTTTGTTTGGCAAATGAGGGGGTCCGATACTCTGGCAACTTCGCCGAATTGTGAAGTTTCCTATTGCATGCCGCCTAAAAATAGCGTAATTTGAGAAGGTCGCATGGGCGGCATCGTGTCCACGCGGGACGCTCGGCAAGTTGGCCGGCGGAATCGTGGGGAAGAAGTTCGACGGGGCGTCTCGCAAGGACGCTTCAACAACAAGTTCTGACGCCTCGTCGTCAGGCATTTGAGGAGGTTGGAGAGATGAGCACTATTGCTAAGCGTTTGGACGTGCACTTTGCGGCTTTGGCCGCCGTTGGTGCGGTGGCTTGCATCGGCGCTGCCGATAAGGCCCAGGCCGCGATCGTTTGGAGCGGCCCGGTCAACCTGGAAATTACTTCCAGCACGAATGGCCTGTACCTGAACGTCGTGACCGGCGCGACCAATCAGCCCGGCAGCACCGCTGGCGGCACTGTTCCGGGTTGGGACATCAATCCCTACTCCGCCTCCAGTCTCACCATGTTCAACCCCGCAGCACCGGCGGGCGGCGTGTATGTGCAGCGCACCGGCGGTGGCGCTCCGGGCAACCTGCCCGGTGGCCAGTTGATTGACGCCGCCAGCACCTATGGCGCAGGGGCCGCCGCAACGACGGGCGCTCAGCCCTTTATCCTCAGCAGCGCCAACAATATCGTCGGCTTCCGCTTTCAGAACGAGGCCGCGGCCAACCAGACTCAGTACGGCTGGTTCCGCATTTCCCTCAGCACGGATCTGACGGCGCAGCCCCGGGCGGTCATTGAGTACGCCTACGAAAACTCCGGCGCTGGCATCCAGGCCGGTGCGGTTCCCGCCCCGACCGCGGGCATGGGCGTCCTCGCCCTCGGTGGCCTCGGCCTCCTCGGCCGTCGTCGCAAGAACTGATTCGAAGTAGCTTCTGATACATCTCACTCGGGCGGCCCTTTGGGTCGCCCGAGTGTGTTTTTGTCTGCTACGCTGGTCGAACTACCCCGATGCCAGAGCGAATCGCCAACAGAGTCCTCGTCGTCGGTTGGGATGCGGCCGATTGGAAGCTCATCGACCCGCTCCTGGCCTTGGGCGTTATGCCCAACCTCCAGGGGCTTATCAATCGAGGCGTGCGCGGCGACATCACCTCACTAGACCCCATGCTCTCACCCTTGCTCTGGACGAGCATCGCCACGGGCAAGACCGCCGATAAGCACGGCGTGCTCAACTTTGTGGAGCCAGACCCAGCCAGCGGGCTGCTTCGGGTGAGTTCTTCGACTACGCGCAAGACCAAGGCAATCTGGAACATCGCGACGCAGAACGGCATGAAGTCGCTGATCGTGAACTGGTACGCGACGCATCCTGCCGAGCCCATCCGCGGCGCAAACGTGACCAACCTGTTTCAGGAGAATGCGCCGGCCGAGCCGGACGCACCGTGGCCGGCGCCCGCCGAGTGCGTGCACCCGGGGGAGTTGGCGGAGGATGTGGCCTCGACGCGGGTGCACCCCGGGAAGATCACGCCCGACGCGGTGCTGCCGCTGCTTCCGGATCTGGCAAGAATCGATCCGGGCGACCGCCGGGTGAGCCAATTGGTGAAACAGTTGGCGAGGTGCGCATCGGTGCACAACGTGGTGACAGGACTGCTGGAGGCGGAGCCGGACTTCGATCTGGCGATGGTGTTCTACGAGACGATCGATGTGGTGGGGCACTACTTCATGCAGTACCACCCGCCGCGGATGGGGCATGTGTCCGAGAAAGACTTCGATCACTACCGGCACGTGATGAACGGGATTTACCAGTTCCACGACCTGATGCTGGGCCGACTGCTGGAGTTGGCCGGGCCGGAGACGACCGTGATCGTGCTCTCGGATCATGGGTTTCACAGCGACCACCTGCGGCCGGCGGTGCAGGCGAGCCTGGATGACGAGCACGCGGCGATGGACGCAACGTGGCACCGGCCGCTGGGAATGATTGTGTGCGCCGGCCCGGGCATCTGTTCGCAAGCGGGAGGGAAGAAGATCTTCGGGGCCAATCTGCTTGACGTGACGCCAACGGTGCTGACGCTCTTGGGACTGTCCCCCGGGGCGGACATGGACGGACGGGTGTTGGTGGAGGCGATCGACCGGCCGGTGTCGCTGGAGCGGGTGTTCGGGTGGGATGCGCTGGAGGGTGAAAGCGGATCGCATCCTCCGGACAAACGGCAGGATCCGATCGCGGCGGCCGAGAGCATCCGCCAGCTCGTGGACCTGGGATACCTGGCCGATTTGCCCGAGGGCGCGCAGGGGCAACTGGACTTGGTGCAACGGGAGACGCAGTTCAACCTTGGTGTGGTGTTCATGAAGACTCGCCGGGCATCGCAAGCGCTGCCGATCTTCCAGGAGTTGAACCGTCGGTATCCCGACGACCCCAGGTTCGCCGGCAACATGGCGCATTGCCTGTACGAGATGGGGCGAGCGGAAGACGCGTGCGGTGTTCTGACGAAGATGCTCGAGCGGCATCCAAACAACCCCGGCGCAAAGTTCCTGCTGGCGAGCGCGACGCTCGCGGCGGGGCGGGTCGCGGAAGCCGGGGAGATGCTGGAGCGGGCGGAGCGAGAGATGCCGGACCGGCGCGACGTGGCGCTCATGCTGGCCGAAGTGCATCTGCACCAGCGGCGGTGGGAGGACGCGAAGCGTGTGGCGGAGAAGCTGGTGGCGACCGATCCGGACGACTATCGGGCCCTGCACGCGATCGGCTCTGCGGAGATGTATCTCGGGAACCTGGAGCGGGCGGCCGAGCTCTGCCTCTCGGCGATCGAGCGACAGCACTTCTACCCGGAGGCGCACTACACGCTGGGTGTGACGCTGATCTGGATGAAGGACTTTCCGCACGCGATCCAGTCCCTGAAGGCCGCGATCTCCATGCAGCCGGGATACCTGAATGCGTACCGGTACTTGGCGAGTGTGTACCGGCATCTGGGGGACCGGACCAACGCCCGGATGAACCGGGAGCACGTCGAACGACTCATGGCAAGCATGGACTCCGGATCGGGACAGGCGCCGGAACTGCTGCGTGAGCCTCCGATGTCTCCCGAAGAGGTCTCGGGGCGATCCGGCTGAGTGGCTGACTGGCTGCGAACGAGATGATGAGTAAGCGGGACGGCAGAACCTGAAGGCAGCCGTTCAGGTACCATGGGATGTCAAATCGGTCGGGCCGCGGCGGGTTGGCCGCGCGGACGGCTGTAGAACGGTCGTGAGGTGCGGTTATGCCTGTTGTCCTTCGTTGGCTCTTGCGATTGGGTCCGATCAATCCGATCGCCGTACGCCTCGTCCAGGGCGGCTCGCGCCGGCGACGCCACCTGTACATTCGGGCTATCTACCTCGGCGTGCTCATCCTCACCCTGCTCTACCTGCTTCTGTTCAGCGTCGGGCAGGGCAACCTGAACACGCGGGCCCTGGCGGCGGCCGCGGCGGGCTCATTCGAGAAGGCCTCGTACTTCCAGATCGCCCTCATCTGCCTGCTCGCCCCCGTGTTCATGGCCGGAGCCATCGCGCAGGAGGCCAACCCGCGCACGTGGGACATCCTGCTCACCACGCCCATGAGCGAGGGCGAGATCGTGCTCGGCAATCTGTTCGGCCGCCTGTTCTTCATCCTCGCGCTGCTCTTCTCCAGCATGCCGCTCTTCGCCCTTACGCAGCTCTTCGGCGGCGTGCCCGGCACGACGATCTTTATGTCGTACCTCATCGCCGCGTGTGCCGCGCTCTTTGTGGGCGCGCTGGCGATCGCGCTCTCGGTCAGCCGACTGGTGGGCAAACGGGCGGTCTTCGCGTTCTACGTCGGCGTGGTCTCGTTCCTGGCGGTGACATACGCCATCGACAAGCTCAGCGGCTCGGGCTCGGTCACCTATATGACGGCGATCAACCCCTTCCTCGCCCTCAAGGCCCTGCTCGATCCCACCGGCTACACGAAATATGAGGCCGGATCCCACATCGGATTCGGGGCGTGGTTCCTCGAAACCCCCGTCGAAACCTTCTGCATTCTCTCGGGTGGGCTCAGCGTGTTGCTCATGGGCGCTTCCACGTTCACCGTCCGGCTCGGCGGCATCGCGGGGATCGGCGGCGGGGCCGAGGGTGGTGGCATCCCCTGGTACCGCAAAATGTTCGGCCTTGCCGCCAAGGGATCTGAGCATCGCGCCCCGCGCCATGTCTGGAACAATCCGATCGCCTGGCGTGAGGCCGCGGCCCGCAACGCCACATTTGGGCGCATGGTCGCCCGCTGGTCGTTCATCATCATCGGCGCGGCGTGGGGCGTGGGGTCCGTGATCTACTACCACGTCGTGCCCGCGAGCATGGGTGTGGACGAGTTCCGCAGCGTCGTGCTCTACACGGTGGTTGGGGAGTTGATCGTCGTCACGCTTGTCGCGCTCAATATGTCCGCCACGGCCGTCTCCCGCGAACGCGAAGACGGCACGCTCGATCTCCTCTTCACCACGCCTATGACGCCCGCGTCGTACATGGGCGGCAAGGTGCGTGGGCTGGTGGCATACCTCATCCCCCTGCTGGCGATCCCCGTCGGCACGCTCCTGGCCGCCGGTTTCTATGTCATGCTCGTTCAGTTCGGCGCATTGAACCACGCGGTCCCCGGCTCGAAGGTCATGGATTCGGGAGTGGTGCACATGTATCGCCCGCCCTCGAGTGGTGGCGGCACGCCAATGGCGATTGCAATTCCCGCAATCCTTCCCGAGTCCGGGATCGTGCTGGCGATCGTCAGCATTCCCTTCATCGCGTTCTGCTGCGTGGTGGGGTTGCAGCAGTCGCTCTCGAGCAAGGGAACGATCGGGAGCGTGGTGAAGACGGTGGCGATCGTGGGTGTGGCCGCGGGGGTGATCGGCCTGTGCGTCTTCAAGGCCGGGCAGAGCATCAACACGGCCGGCCCGGTGGGCGCGGCGTTCACGCCGCTGACGGCCGCGTACGCCGGCGCATTCGCGGAGGATGCGCTCACGAACACAATCACAGGGCCATCCGAACTCATCACCGCCCGGATCGCTCTGTTCATCGGATCGCTCGTCGCCGCGGGCCTGTACATCGCCGTGGTCTACGGCCTGCGTGCAAACATCGTCCATAACTTCGACATGACGGTGCGTCGTCTGGCGGGAACATCGTGAGCGGGTCCGCGCCGGCGGCTGGGATGGCGGGAGTGGAGAAGGCGGGTGGGCTCCGTCCCGGTCGCTGGCTGCTGGGACGCGGGTGGTGGTTTCTTCCTGCGCTATTGGCGAGCGTGCTTGCACTGCCATGGGTCTTCGGTGAGAGGTGGTATTCCGACACGCCGTACTATCAGGCGATCGCCACGCAGATGGTGCGCGACGGATGCTGGTGGTCTCCCATGCAGGGCGACCTGCACTATTTCAACAAGCCCCCGCTGGCCTTCTGGATCCACGCGGGGTTCATCGAGGCCTTCGGGCAGCGGGACTGGAGCACGCACGCGCCGGAGGCGATCTTCTTCATGGTCGCCTGCGTGCTCGTGGCGTGGCTGGCGCGGCGATTCCATGGGCCGCTGGTGGGCGTGCTCGCAGGGTGTGCTCTGGCGCTCACCAACGAGTGGATCTGGCGCGTCGGCAACTTTAAGCTCGACGCGTTGCACACCGTCCTCTTGCTGAGCGCGATCGCGTGCTGGGTTCGGGCGTTCGTTCCCGCGAAGTCCGGCTGGCCCGGCGACGGACTCGGGGTCGGTGAGTCGAAACGCACTCCGGCCGAGGGCGGCGCGTGTTGGGGGATTCTGGCGGGCGTGTGCCTGGGCGCGGCGCTGATGACCAAGCCGGTGTTCGGGCTCGGCGCCGCGGCGCTGATCGTGCTCTGGCTTGGGATGATCGGACAACTGACGCGCCGCCGGTTGGGGCTCGTGGGGCTGAGTGTGTTGGTCGGCATCGCGCTCGCGGCGCCGTGGCATGTCTCCATGATCCTGCGCCACGGTTCCGCGTTCACATCGGCGTACATCCACGAGCAGACTCTGCAGCGGGCCCTCGGAGAGATGCACGACCACCAGCCGTGGGACTGGTACCTGCGCCTGATCGCAGGAACCGTGCCGGAGGCCCAGCAGGCGTGGAAGATGTGGCCGCTGTACGGGCTGGCCGCGCTTGGATTGTGCGTGCGATGGCGGGCCGCGAGCGGTCGCGGCGGAGATGTGCTGGTCATGCTGTGGACGGTGGGTTGGTTCGTGGCCATGTCCGTGTTCGGCGGGAAGCGGAACTACTACCTGATGGTGATGCACCCGGGAACGGCCTGGCTGGCGGCGATCGCGCTGGGCGCGTTGCTGGCCGGGCTGGCGCGCCGTTGGAACCCGGACGGAGTGAGAAAGCTGACCGGTGCGGCGGCGGTGGTGGGGGTGGTGGCGATCGGCGGAGTGCTGGCGCATGTGCCGCACACGGTTCGCAAGGCGATCAAGGAACTCCCGGTGCCCGAACGCAACGAGTTCATGGCCTTCGTCCGCTCGCAGCGAACGCTTGGACGCGAGGTGTACGACTGCGGGCTGTCGTACCGCATCGACGCGCTGACATATATCGAAACAGGATATTGGCCACGATGCGCATCGGAGCGCACGGGCGTCCCGCCGGATAAGGTGCCCGCCGGCGCGCTGGCGGCGTACCGGGACGACATGCTGGCCAAGGGCGTGTTCGGAACGTACGTCGACCCCAAGGACCGGTTGGTCTTCCGGTCCTCACCGAACGGGCAATACATGGTGTACCAGCGGCACACCGACCCGGCTCAGCCCCCGACGCCATAGGGAACGCGCAGCCGCTCGCGGCTGAGCGAAGCATCCTCCACGATCTCGCGCACGATCTCGCGGCAGCACGCCTTCTGCCCCGGCCACATGAAACTCGCATCAACATCGCGCTGCGCGATCCACCGGTGCGCCGAGTGCTCGTCGTTGAGCGTCGGAACCCATCCCGGTGGCACCTCCACGCAAAAGCGAGGGCTGAACACGACGGTGTCGATCACGCCGATGTAGAACGGGTGGACCTGCTCGAGCGCCCACATGCCGAGCATCGCCGGATTTCCAGGGCGAAGCCCCATCTCCTCGTCCATCTCGCGCAGGGCGCACGCCGCGCTGGTCTCGCCGGGCTTCACGTGTCCCATCACCGGCTGCCAGGTCTTGTCCAGCGGTGCGCCCGAACGGAGGAGCTGCAGAAACTCAACAGCATGTCGCGCCTTCGGCCACGCATCGCCCGCATCAACATGTGGATCGACGCGTGTAGCAGTCGAGCGAGCAAAGACGTACACATCCACCACATCAGCGCGGATCTTCGCTCCGTGCGTCGTGATGGGCTCGTAACCGGGAGCTTCGTTGTCGGGAGGGGGCATGGTCAGGTACGAACTCCGGGGGCGTGCGTGCGTGGGATCGATACGGCGGGGGCATCCTGCGAGAGGTTCCAGAGCACGCCCGCCTTGTCCAGCGTCTCCTGCCATTCCTGTTCGGGCACCGAATCGGCGACGATGCCCGCGCCCGCGCCGAATGAAAGCGTGCCGCTCCGTACGTTGTCCATGCGCCCGGGTTCATCTGTCCGCACCCCGCGGACAATCGCGGTGCGAATGGCGATGTTCAGCGCTACGTTGCCGCAGTCGGAGAGAGAGCCGATAGCCCCGGTGTACAGCCCCCGCGCGAAGGGTTCAAGCTCCTCGATGATCTGCATGGCGCGCACCTTCGGTGCGCCGGTGATCGAGCCCCCGGGGAAGACCGCCCGAAGCAGATCCGCCCTCGACCGATCGTCCTGCAATGTCCCCTCGATCGTGGCCACGCCGTGGTGAACTCCCGCAGGCCCACGGCGCTGGGCCTTCCGGCTCGGAGAGCCGGAACGCCCAGAGCCGTGACGCTCGATCGCTCGATGCTCCCTCACATGCACGCTCCCCACGCGGCAGACACGCCCGAGATCATTCCGCATCAAGTCGATGATCATGTTCAGCTCGGCCTGGTCCTTCGCGCTTGACCGCAGTTCGTCCGGATCGGTGCTCCCCGGCCGCGTCCCCTTGATCGGGCGCGTCGTCACCAGCCCCGTGTGCGCGTCGTGGCTCAGCAGCAGCTCCGGACTCACGCTCAGCGCGCTGTGCAGTTCCATCCCTCGCGTCAGTTCCAGATAGGCCCCGTACCACGGCCCCGCCGCATCAAGCATCCGCGCAAACAGCGATCGCGTCGAACCCCTGAACGCCGCGCCGATGCGATGCGCCAGATTCACCTGAAAGCAATCCCCCGCATGAATGTACTCCACGGCCCTGCGCACCCCCGCAACATACTCCTCGCGTGATCGCACCGGTTCGGGCGTGCCGAGTTCGAACCTTCCCGATTCGTCCGAGGCACCCGCCCCGTGCAGCATCAATGCCTCCGGACAATCGTCCGCGGCCCCCACCGCCCACCATTTCCCCGCCTTGTGATCGAATGCGACGGCCGAAGGGCATCGCCAGAGCACAATCGACCACGGCCAATCGGCGTCGGTGCGACTGGAATGCACGGCCGCCCGCGGCTCAATCACGCGGCCAAGTTCATACCCCAGTGCCACCAGCCACCCGCCAACAAACGGTGGCCGATCTTCCCCGGGAATCGATCCCGGCAGCCGCGTTGCTCCGATCGCGGCTTCCAGACGCCCGATCGGGTCCGGGTCTTCAGGACCGATCGTCACCACCTGCCGCGGCGAGGCAAATACCGACCAGCGAGCCCACCGCCCCGAGCCCGATCCCGGGGAGGAACACAAGGCCGCCAAGGGCTTGTCCCCGGGCCAGCCGCGCAATACCTCCCGTGGGCTCAGCAGGCAATCCAGTGGTCTGTACGGGGGGAGGGGGGGCACTCGGGAAGGGTACGGGAGTGTTCCCTCCGCCCGTAAAGAACGTTTAAATCCTGACCGGGGAAAAGCCGGGGGAAAGTCGAAGGTCCCGGGTTGGGCTTCTATGCTCTCCCCCTGTCCCCGGCCGCTCGAAAGGGCGTGAAAAGGGGTGAAAAACTCGCACGAAACCGGGTTGGTGCCTGCTTCGCCACAGTGTCGGCGACCCGCTCCTCCCCGAACCGCAAAGGATTGCCGCAATGGCCACGAAGACCGCACGCAAGCACGCCCCCGGGATGAAGAAGAAGACCTCCAAGCGGCTCGTCCGCGCCACCTCGAACGGCTCGCTGAACGGGCATGCCCCAGCGTCAAAGGCCGGCAAGATGGTCTATTTCTTCGGCAAGGGGAAGACAGAAGGCAACGTTAAGATGAAGGACACCCTTGGCGGCAAGGGTGCGAATCTTGCGGACATGACAAGCATCGGGCTCCCGGTTCCCCCCGGTTTCACCATCACCACCGAGACCTGCAAGAAGTACAACGACGCGGGCGACAAGCTCCCTCCGGCGCTGATGGTCGAAGTCGCGAAGAACATCAAGCTCCTTGAGCGGTTCACCGGCAAGAAGTTCGGCGACAACAAGAACCCGCTGCTCGTCTCCGTGCGTTCGGGCGCCAAGGTCTCGATGCCCGGGATGATGAACACCATCCTGAACCTCGGACTCAACGACGTCTCCACCGAGGGCCTCGCCAACTCCACCGGCTCGCGCCGCTTCGCTTTCGACTCGTACCGCCGCCTGATCAACATGTACGGCGACGTCGTCATGGGCGTCGACCACCACTACTTCGAAGAGGCCTTCGCCGCCGTCAAGCTGAAGCACGGCGCGAAGCTCGACACCGATGTCCCGACCGAGGGCATCATCGAGCTCTGCGAGAAGTACAAGGATGTGTACCGCAAGCACGTCGGCGTGGAGTTCCCGCAAGAGCCGATGAAGCAACTCGAACTGGCCATCGAGGCCGTCTTTAAGTCTTGGAACGCCGACAAGGCGATCTCCTATCGGCGCATCAACGGCATCCAGGGCCTCCCCGGCACCGCCGTGAACGTGCAGAGCATGGTCTTCGGCAACATGGGCGATGACTCGGGCACAGGCGTTGCATTCACGCGAGACCCCTCCACCGGCGAGAACTCCTTCTACGGCGAGTTCCTCATCAACGCCCAGGGCGAGGACGTCGTCGCCGGCATCCGCACACCCAAGCACGTCAGCGAGATGCCCGCCTGGAACAAGAAGGTCTACGACCAGCTCATCAAGATCAAGAACACGCTCGAGAAGCACTACAAGGAAATGCAGGACATCGAGTTCACCATCGAACGCGGCGTCCTGTTCATGCTCCAGACCCGCTCCGGCAAGCGCACCGGCTTCGCCGCCGTGCGCATCGCCTGCGACATGGTCGGTGAGCGGCTGATCGACGAGAAGACCGCCCTCCTCCGCATCCCCGCCGGCGATCTCACGCAGCTCCTGCTCCCCTCCTTCGATCCCTCCAAGAAGAAGGGCGCGCCGCTGCTGGCCAAGGGCCTTCCCGCCTCCCCCGGCGCGGCCACCGGAAAGCCCGCCTTCACCGCCGAGGAAGCCGTTACCCGCGCCCACAAGGGCGAGAAGGTGATCCTCGTTCGCAAGGAGACCAGCCCGGAGGATGTCGAGGGCATGCACGTCGCCGCGGGCATTCTCACGTCCACCGGCGGCATGACCAGCCACGCGGCCGTCGTGGCCCGCGGCTGGGGCAAGTGCTGCGTCGCCGGCGCGGGTGAGATCCACATCGATGCCAACGCTGGCACCTTCAGCGTCCATGGCAAAACCTTCGGCCGGAGCGACGTGATCTCCATCGATGGCTCCACCGGCGAGGTCTTCTCGGGCACGCTCCCCACCATCGAGCCGACGCTCTCGGGCGATTTCTCCAAGCTCATGAAGTGGACGGACAAGTACCGCAAGATCGGCGTCCGCACCAATGCGGATACCCCCGCCGACGCCAAGCGGGCCCGTGACTTCGGCGCCGAGGGCATCGGCCTGACCCGCACCGAGCACATGTTCTTCGAGGGCGACCGCATCAAGTCGATGCGCAAGATGATCCTCGCCGAAACGCTCCCAGCCCGCGAGGCCGCGCTGGCCGAGCTCCTCCCGCACCAGCGGAACGACTTCATCGGCATCTTCACCGCGATGAACGGCCTGCCCGTCACGATCCGCCTGATCGATCCGCCCCTGCACGAGTTCCTGCCGCACGATGACAAGAACCAGCAGGAAATGGCCACCGCAATCGGTGTCTCGCTGGAGAAGGTCAAGCAGCGCGTCAGCCAGCTCCACGAGGCCAACCCGATGCTCGGCCACCGCGGCTGCCGCCTGTGCGTGACGTATCCCGAGATCCTCGTGATGCAGGTCACGGCGATCGTCGAGGCGGCAATCGAGTGCGCCAAGAACAAGGTCAAAGCCGTTCCCGAGATCATGATCCCCCTTGTGGGCACCAAGAAGGAGCTCTCCGTGCTCCGATCCGAGGTGGAGCACACCATCGAGGCGGTGAAGAAGAAGCAGGGCTTCGCGCAGAAGCTGGAGATCAAGATCGGCACGATGATCGAGGTCCCCCGGGCCGCGATCGTCGCCGACGAGATCGCTCAGGCCGCCGACTTCTTCTCCTTCGGCACCAACGATCTCACGCAGATGACCTTCGGCTTCTCGCGCGACGACATCAACAGCTTCCTGCCCGACTACCTCAAGCGCGAGCTTCTCCCCGCCGATCCGTTCCAGACCATCGATCAGGCCGGCGTCGGGGCGCTGGTGAAGATGGCGATTCAGAAGGGCCGCTCCGTCAGCGCGAAGCTCAAGATCGGCATCTGCGGCGAGCACGGCGGTGATCCCGCCAGCGTCCACTTCTTCGCCGCCGCAGGAATGGACTACGTCTCCTGCTCCCCCTTCCGCGTGCCGATCGCCCGGCTCGCCGCGGCGCAAGCTGGCATCATGGGCTCAAAGTAGCTCACGCAAGAATCGCGTTCGCAACTCCCCAAAGCCCTCGGCTCCCAAGCCGGGGGCTTTTCACATGCACGCCCGGGATGAGCGAGTCCGCGAGTGAATCCCGTGGATTTCGTCTTGTCAGTGTCTCAACCCAGTTCTCCGAATCCAGCGATACACTTGTGGGAATGCCCGCCAACCGCCCGCCAAAGAAGCCCGAATCGAACGGAACCCCGCGCGCCGGGGCATCGCCGCAGGGCGCCCGCGTCGCCATTCTGGGCATCGGCCAGATGGGCCTCGTCTGCGCCGGTGTGCTGGCCACCAAGCTCGCCGGTGAGAAGGGCGCCAAGGGTGGAGGTGGGGGGGTCGCCGAAATCGTCATGTGGGGGCACAGCGTCGATGAGGCGGGTGCGCTCCTGCAATCCCGCGGCAGTGATCGCCTCCCGGGCTTTGCGATCCACGACTCCGTGCGCGTCACGCCCGATCTCAAGAAAGCCATCGGCGATGCGGACCTGATCGTCTCGGCCGTCCCCGTGCAGTTCACGCGCGATGTCTGGAAGAAGGCCCGCGGCAAGTCGCGCCCCCAGACCGGCATCGTCAGTGTCTCCAAGGGGATCGAAACCCAGACGCTCCTCCGGCCCACGCAGCTCATCGCCGAAGCCCTTGGCGACGATCCCGACTCCCGCCCGCGCCCCATCGGCGTCCTCAGCGGCCCCACCATCGCCGCCGAACTTGCCCGCGGCCTGCCCGCCACCATGATCGTCGCCAGCGACGACGCGGAGTTTTCCAAACGCGTGCAGGGGCTCTTCGCGACCTCGTACCTGCGCGTGTACACAAACGACGATCTGATCGGCGTGGAACTGGCAGGCGCGCTGAAGAACGTCATCGCCATCGCCGCCGGAATCATCGACGGGCTCAACGCCGGGTACAACGCCAAGAGCGCGCTCCTCGCCCGCGGCCTGGCCGAACTCACGCGCCTGGGTACCGCTATGGGTGCCAGCACCGAAACATTCTTCGGCCTCGCGGGCGTCGGAGACCTCGCTACCACCTGTTTCTCCCCCGAGGGGCGCAACCGCTCGCTCGGCGAGGCCCTCGGGCGCGGCAAGAAACTCAAGGACTATCTCAAATCCACGCCGTTCGTCGTCGAGGGCGTGGAGACCAGCAAGGCCGCGATCGATCTTGGCCGGAAGTACCGTGTTGAGATGCCCATCATGGAGACGGTGTACGCCGTGCTCTACGACGGGCTGGACCCGATCGACGGGATCGGGCGGCTCATGAGCCGCGAGCAGAAGCCGGAACGGGTGGGGTAGGTCGGTGTGTTTGCACGCAGAGCGGCAATGGTGCCCTGCCACGGGCGTTGAGCGTTCTCTGCCACGAAGGGAAGGACCATGAAGATCAGACTGAGATTTGCGGCCGCGGCGGTGATGATGGTGTGCGCCTCCAGCGCGTTCGCCTGGGATGCCCACGGCCATCGCACCATCGCCTGGCTCGCGATGGACAAGATGCAGTCCAAGCTCCCCGAAGACGCGGTGAAGGGCCCGCTCGCCTTTGTCTTCAGCGAGTCCGGCCGCGCCCAAGTGGGTTACCAGTCCGGCGAGCCGGACCGCTACCGCTCGATCCACATCGGCCAGCTCACGCACATCAACGACCCGGACCACTACATCGATCTGGAAAAACTCGACCAGTTCGGGCTCACGCTCAGCACCGTCCCGCCGCTGCGATTCGAGTATCTGCGCGCCATGGCGATCGCCAAGCACGAGCATCCCGACAACGTGGCGCCCTACAACGAGAAGCGCGATATCGCCCGCACGCAGGAATGGCCCGGATTCCTGCCGCATTCGATCCTGGAGCACTACGGCAAGCTCGTTTCCAGCGACCGCCAGATCCGCGTGCTGGAATCTCTGCACGATCCGGCGCGTGCCGAGCAGTTGGCCGCCGCGCGGGCCAACGTCATCTTCGAGATGGGCCAGCTCGCCCACTTCGTCGGCGACGCGGCCCAGCCCCTGCACACCACCGAGCACCACCACGGCTGGGTCGGCGCGAACCCGGATGGTTTCACGAAGGCCAACGGCTTCCACCGCTACATCGACACCACCGTGCTCGGCCTGCACCACCTGACCTACGAGACCGTCAAGGATCAGTGCAAGATCGATCGCACGGTGGACAAGAACGACCCCTGGGCCGACGTTCTGTTGCACATCCAGCGCTCGCACGACATGGTGCGCCCGCTCTACATCCTGCAGAAGTCCGGCGATCTGGACAAGGAACCGGGCAAGGTCTTCATCACCGAACGGCTCTGCGACGGCGGAGCCATGCTCGGCTCCCTGTACGCCGCGGCGTGGGAGGCCTCCGCCATGGCCGACAAGGACGTGAAGGATTACATCTCCTACGACGCGGTGTCGAATCCGACGCCGAACCCGATGGAGCGGCGGCCGCGCGAGGAAGCGCCCGCCCCCGCTCCGGCCCCTGCGCCGACTCCAGCGCCAGAACCGACCAAGCCGTGAACGCATTCGGCCGCGCATGGCTCTGGCTCGTTGGTCCGCCACCCATCGACGGGCGCGGCCGTCGAGTGCACGTCACGTTTGTCAGCGGCTACCCCGCCGCGTGGTGGTCAAAGATCCACAAACTTCCGCCGGATGTTCATCGGCGCGTGCGATCACGCTGCGAGCGGATGACGATTGTCTGGACGGCCCAGACGGTGGTCTTTTCGATTCTTGTCGTGGTCCCATGGCTTGCCTTGTTGTCCCTTCCGCACCGGTTCGTGAGTAGTGGAATGGCCATGCGTTGGTGGTCGTTTGCTCCGCAGGTTCTCGGCCATGCGTTCTTTCTCGGCACATCCATCTGGTACGGCTCGCGCATGACCGCCCGCATCCGCATCGAAGCCCTGCTGGACGAGGCGATCTGCCCCTCGTGCCGCTATCCGATCGCGGGCATTCCCACGGCGGAGGACGGGTGCATCATCTGTCCGGAGTGCGGCGCGGCGTGGCGACTGCCCGCGCACGCCTCCGGCGACCAACACGCGCCGTGAGCGAGCCGACGTTCGCCACGGACGGGCAAGGCGCCCCGCACCGGGCGGCTTGCGCCGCTCGGCTCTGATACTCTCCCCCCATGCGTTTCACCTTCCTCGGCACCGGCACATCCGCGGGCGTTCCTGCGATCGGGTGCGATTGCCGCGTCTGCACCAGCGCGGACCCGCGTGACAACCGGCTGCGCACCGGGGCCGCGCTGGAGTTCGTCGATGCCCGCGGCCAGTACCGCACGATCCTGATCGACTGCACGCCCGACCTCCGCCAGCAGGCCCTGCGCGCCGGGCTCCGTCGCTGCGACGCCGTCGTCTTCACGCACAACCACGTGGACCACACCTTCGGCGTCGATGAGCTCCGGCGCTTCAACGTCGTGCAGAAGGCCCCGATCGAGGTCTACGCCGAGCCGCACGCCATGGATCATCTCCGCCGCGTCTACAAGCACATCTTCGACCAGGAGCACAACGTCAACAAGTCGTTCGTCGCCACGCTCATTCCGGTCCTTATCGAGCCGGATGCCGCGCACCCCGCGGGTAGGCCGCTGGAACTCTTCGGCGTTCGCTTCACGCCCATCCGCCTCCTCCACGGCCGCCTGCCGATCCTCGGCTTCCGCATCGAACGAGCGTTCAACACTCCCGGCGAGGACGACTTCCTCCCGTTGGCGTACTGCACGGACGTCTCGGCGATCCCCCCCGAATCCTTCGAGATGCTCAAGGGCGTCCGCACGCTCGTGCTCGATGCTCTCCGCCACCGCCATCACCCCACGCACTTCACGCTCGAGCAGGCCGCTGCCGCCGCGGCCCAGATCGGCGCGGACCGCACCTTCTTCGTCCACATGGCCCACGACCTCAAGCACGACGAGACCAACGCCGCGCTCCCCCCTGGCATGGCCCTCGCCCACGACATGCTCACGCTCGGCTCGGTAGCCATCCCCAAAGAAACAGCCCCGGATGATCCGGGGCTCGATTGAAGTGGCATGGGCCTACCGGCCCATGTCTCGGCCGCCGCGGCCGAGGGATTTGGTTGTTGACCGCAAGGAAGAGCGAACCAGTCAAACAAAGCGCCCCACACACCCATGCGGGACAGCCAGCCACTTTGCGGGGACTCAGTTCCCCGTCTTCGCGTCCTTCTTATCAGCGTCCGCCGCGGAGGCCGTCTTCTCGCTGTTCTCGTTCACCTTCTCCGGCCGGGCGATGATGTTGAAACGAGCGCTGGGCTTGTAGTACTTATTGAACGACGCCTGCACATCCTCGGGCTTGAGCGTTTCGTAGTACGCCGGAGCGCCAAGAACATCGTCGATGTTCGAGCCGCGATACACCATCTCCTGCGAGGCCTGCAGCCAGAACCCCGGCTGCTTCATCTGCTCGTCGAGTGTGTTGGCGATCTGCTTCTTCACGGTCTCGATCTCTTCGCTGGTCGGCCCGGACTTGGAGAACTCGTCGAAGATCCCCGTCGCGACCTCGATCAATCGGTGGGCCTTGGTCGGCTTGGTCGTGGTCTGCAGAACAAACAGGCCAAATCCGGGATACTCAACGCCCGGGCTGATCGCGGCCCGCGGGCTGTATGCGAGCGATTCGTCGGCGCGAACCAGCTTGAAGATCCGCGTCGTCAGCACCTGCGAGGCGATGTTCAGATTGCGACGATCCACCACGTTCGAGGCATCGCATGCGTAGAACCCGCAAACCACCTGGGCCTTGTCCGTCTGCGTGTCCAGCGTGCGCTCCACGTTGATCGGGCCCTGCGGCCGCTCCAGCTTCCGCAGCGACGCCAGCGTCGTCGAACTCATCTTCTCACGCTTGGGCAGCGAGCCAAGATACGTCTTGGCCAGCTCCATCGCCTGCTCGCGCGACATGTCGCCCACCACCGAAACCTCGATCGGGGCCGTCGCGATCACTTTGTTCAGCCACGCCTGCGCCGCCTCGATCGTTACTTTGTCCAGCTGCGCCGAGGTAATCGGCTGCGTCCGCGCCGCGTCCTTGGGATACAGCGTCTCGGCCAAAGCCATTGCGAACACACTCTCCACAGTCTTGCCTCGGGCCTCGATACCCTGCTTCTGCCGGGTCTTCCACTGATCGAACGCGGCCGTCTCGATCTTCGGGTCTGTCAGCAGCAGATACGCAAGCTGCATCGCCGGCTCAAAGTCCGAGGGCTCC
Organism: Phycisphaerales bacterium; assembly: GCA_038225655.1. Taxonomy (GTDB): domain Bacteria; phylum Planctomycetota; class Phycisphaerae; order Phycisphaerales; family UBA1924; genus UBA4658. The sequence continues at coordinate 307,894 of JBBRQY010000002.1, forward strand.
CCGCTGACGGTCAGCGTCATGGAGTCACGCCCGCCCGCACCGCCGCCGCCACCCCGGCCCCCTCGTCCGCCACCACCTCCGCCTCCGACGCGGGCCTTCTTCCCGTTCATCAGGTCGGTGATGTCCGATGAGCTGAGTTTGCTGGTGGCATGGCGTGAAAACGCGAGGCCCGCGGCCTCGGCCACTCCGCGCGTCTCGCCCGTCTCCTGAATCCCGCCCGCGGCGAGCGTGATCGTCAGCGTCGCTTCGTCCTTGTTGATGTCCATCTTGCGGTGATGCACGACGATCCCGTTGTCGAGCCACGCCGTGAAAATGCCCGACGCGGCGTGCTCGCTTTGCTCGGCCACCGTCCCGGACTTGGGCTTCTCGGTCATCAGCGCCGTGGCGCGGGCCGCTTCCTTCTCGGCCTCCGGCTTCACGTCCAGGGCCTTGCGCCCAAGGGCGATCAGATCGCTCTCCGAGGGCACCCCTCCGGCCACGTTGCTGGGAAGCTGCGCGATGAACGTCACGTTTGTCGAGTCGAAAAGCTCCGCGAAGACTTTCGAGCACTCTTCAACCGAGACCGTCGGCAGCACCCGGCGCAGCACGTCCAGCTCCTGAGAGGGGGACATGATCGTCTCGCCGCTGGCGATCTGCGTGTTGAAGCGGGCGATCAGCCGCGCGTTCTGCACGCTGCGCTCGCGATTCACGCCCTCTTCGGCTCCGGCAACCAGATTGGTCTTGATGTCCTCGATCTCGCGCGCCGTGAACCCATGCAGGCGGGCCCGCTGCACGTCGGTGCCGACCTCCTCGATCATCTGCTTCCACTGCTCGGGCTTGCCGCCGACGGTGATGGCCGTCTCGAAGAAAGCGTTGGCGGTGTTCCCTGCCGAGGCCCCGGCCTGCTGATAGCTCACGCCACCCTTGTCAAGCTTCTTGCCGATACGGTGATTGAACGCCGAGAGCGCGACCTCACGCACGATGTCAGCCCGCATTCCGCCGACAGTTGTCGTCGGCGGCAACGCCTTGTCGATGCGCACGATCTGAATATTCGCCGTCGTCTGCTCCGGGTCGGTCGCCACGATCGCCCGCGTGGTGTCGTAGGGCCTCACGGCCGGATCCTGTGCCACGGGCTTGGGCTTCTTCTCGCCACCGCCGAAGGACTTGCCGATCTGTTCGATGATCGGCGCTGGGTCGGCGTCGGCCACCACCAGCACCGTCATGTTGCTGGGCACATACCACTTGTCGTAGTACTCCACAAAGTCCGGCCGGTTCACCCGCAGGAGCGTCTCCTCCGTGCCGATCGGCACGCGCTTCCCGAAGAGCGATCCGGGGGCGATGCGCTCGAAGATGTAGTCCTGCATGCGCTGCCGACCGCCGGCGCGGGTGCGTTTTTCCTCAAGAATCACGCCGCGCTCGTGGTCGATTGCGTCCTGCGCCAGCGTCAGCTTTCCCCCGACATCCGAGAAGAACCGCATGCCCTTCTCAAGCGTCTCCGGCTTGGCGTCCGGAAAGGCGAGCTGGTACGTCGTCTGCTCAAAGCTGGTAAACGCGTTCTGGTCACGACCGAACGTCAGGCCCATGGACTGGAAGTAGTCCATCACCGAATCCGGCGCGAAGTGCTCGGAGCCCTTGAAAGCCATGTGCTCAAGGAAGTGCGCGATGCCGCGCTGGTTCTCCTTCTCGTTGAGCGAGCCGGAGGCGACGTGGATCCACATATTGGCCCGCCCGGGCGGATTGCCGTTCTTCACGATGAGGTACGAGAGCCCGTTGGGGAGCGTTCCTGTCACCAGCCGCTCGTCGGTCGGCAGCGGGGCGTTCGGATCGATCGGCGCGGTCGGCATCGGCGGCACGTCCATGTTCTTCTTCTGGATTTGGGAGGTAACGCCGACAACGCCCTTCTGGGCCGCGTCGTTCGCCTTCTGGGCCGCCTTGTCCGCCGCATCCTGCGCGGCCTTCTTGCTGGCCGCCTTGATTTGGTCCCCAAGCCCCTGTCCAAGACACGTGTCGGCTGCGACCCCGGTCGCCAAGCCGCAGGTTCCGACCAAAAGCCATGTTGCCAGCGAACGGTTCATATCCGTACTCCGTAATTCCCGCCCTCGCCACGTTCCCCCGAACCCCAGAGCGTACGCACACGCCGACTTCGCCCGGTTTCACGCGGCGAATTGCGATTCCGCGTCCGTGCGGATCCCCTCTGACCCCTCAGTGCGAACCCGCAAATACCCTAAACAACACCTCTTGCCCCGCCGCTTCACCACCCGCAAGCTGGCTCCTACCCTTCTGCCCCTATGGGCAAGACCCGCGAAATCAAGAAGCGCATCAAGGCCGTCGGCAACATCCGCCGCATCACCAAAACGATGCAGATGATCGCCACCAGCAAGTTCGCCCGCGCCCAGCAGAAGGCCGTGGCCACGCGCCCGTACACAGAGGGCGTCTTCGAGCTGGTCCGCGAGATCGCCGCCAATCTCGCCAGCGGCGGCGGCGGCGTCTCCCATCCCCTCATCAACGGTTCGCCCGAGGGGCTCAAGCCCGGCGCCAAGCCGCTGACGTTCATTCTCACCTCCGACCGCGGCCTCTGCGGCCCGTACAACGGCTCCACCCTTCGCACCGCCATGGCGCACCTTCGCGCCACCGCCGGGGCGAAGGATGGCGAGATCGAGGTCGCCGGCCGCAAGGGTGCCTCGTTCCTGAAGTTCAACGGCATGCCCGCAAAGCTGCACGCCTTGGGCGACAAGCCCGACTACCGCGACATCGAACGCATCGCGCAGTCCTACATCGAGCGATTCACCAAGGGTGAGATCGCCTCCGTGCACGTCGTGTACATGAAGTTCCTCTCCGCCGGACGGCAGAAGCCGACGGTGATTCAGCTCCTCCCCCTGCAGCCCCCGAAGGTCGAAGGCGCCAAGCCCACCGGCGAGGGTGGATACGCCGTGGAGTACGAGTTCAGCCCGCCCGCCGAAGAGTTGCTCAACACGCTCCTCCCCGCGGCCGTCAAGAGCACCTTGCTCCAGGCCATCAATGACGCCATCGTCAGCGAGCACATCGCCCGCATGATCGCCATGAAGTCGGCCACCGACAACGCCGGCAAGATGGGCAAGCGCCTCACACGCCAGTTCAATCGCGCCCGTCAGGCCCAGATCACCACCGAGCTCACCGAGATTATCTCCGGTGCGGCCGCGCTGGAGTAATCAGAGCCCAGGGGCGCACGCCCCCGGGTTGGAACCAGCACGGTGCAATCCTTCAGCTTCAGTGGCCGGGGCCGCTGGGCTTTGGTGTCACCCGCGGCTCCTCCTTCGTCAGCGTCTTCCAGTGCCCATCCGCATCCACGGTGTGCTTCGGCTCGTCCTTCTTCCACGAGTTGCGTGTGTCCGTGAAGATGTCGGTGTAGAACAGGAAGAGTCGGCCGTTGGTGATGCGGAACGCCTTCGGGTCGATCTCCACTTTCTTTCCCGTGTCGGCCATCGCCCAGGCGCACCACCCGCCGTACGCGGGCTCGTATTTCTCCGGGTCTTTCTTGAAAGCGTCAAGGTTGGCCTGAGTTGCGAATCGGTATTCCACGCCGCGATGGGTGTACGCGAGGTCGGCCTTCCCCTTCGCGGGCTTGCCCCCGCCTTCGGGGAAGTAGGCAACCGGGTCATACCCCTCGATAGCCAGCGCGGCCTTGCCGGGCTCATGCTTTGGCAGGTTGTAGTCGTGCACGTCCCGAGCGAGCTTCGGGTCCTTCGTGTCCGGCCCAGGAGTCGTGGGGGACGTGGGGGACGTGGGGGGCGCGGGGGCTGCGGGCTTCGGCTCCGGCTTCGTCGGCGCGGGTTGCTGGCCAAGCACATTCCCCGCAAAGCAGAAAAGTGCGGCAACGATCAAAGGAAAACGCAGGCGATTCATGGCAACTCCATGGGTGGAAGGAACACTTCGTCCACCCTTGGATGCCGCGGCCAGCGATCCGTCACATCAACCCATCAGAGCCGAGGGGCGCAAGCCCCCGGTCCGTCGGAAGCCGCGGCCGCCACCTCTCTCGCCTCACCTACTTGTCCTGCTTCACCCACCGCTCCAAAAACGCCCTCTCGCGAGTCTGGTAGGTGTCGAACGCTGTCCGCAGCTTGGCCGTCATGGCGTCGATCGTCGGCTGGTCCACCGCCTTGGAACCACCCTGCGACTTCTCGACCACGGAACGCAGCGAGTCCGACGCGGCCTTCAGCTCGCCGACCGCATCGCTGTACTGCCGCACCGAGTTGTACAGCAACTCGTTCTCCAGTTCCTTCTTCGTCGGCTGATACAGCAGGCGCCACGGCGAGGCCCGGATCTCCACCGTCGCCAGCTTGAGCTGCTGGGCGGCCAGCGAGGCGTTGGCGATAATCTCCTCAAGCTGCGGCTTCTTCTTGGCCATCAGCTCTTCCACATCCCGCGCCGTCGCCGTCGCGCTCTCTATCGCGGCATGTCCCTGGTCCAGCAGCCCAGTCACCTTCTGCGACCACTCCCCGTTCACACGATCCGTCACGTCCTTCACATTCTTCACAACCGCGTCGATGGAAGCACGGTTCTCGTCGATGACCGCCCGTCCCTTGTCCACCAGCTTGCGGGCATCCTCCACGCCATCCTTTACCGCGACGGAAACGTCCTTGATGTTCGCCACGATCGAATCGAAAGATTGCGAGCCCTTCTCCACGCGAGCAATGATCTCCGTCGCCTGCTTGCTCCACGCCGGCCACTGCGTCGAAGCGTCCTCGCTGATGGTTCGGATGTTCGCCACGGCCGCGCCCGCGTCGTTCATGATGTTCTTGATCTGCGGCTCGGCTTCCTCGGTGATGCGGTCCATGCGGGCCAGAATCGACTGCAAACGCGCGTATTCGGCCGGACCGATGTACCCCGGCGGGCCCAGCCGTCCGCGAACGACGTCCCCGTTGTGCAGTTCCTTCGGCGGCCCCTGAAAGTCCACGCCGACAATGGCCATGCCCGAGAGCGAGATGATGTTGATCGAACTTCCCGATCCAAGCAGCGGCTTGAGGAGCTGCACATCCGCGTCGGAGTACAGCCGATAGCGGGTGGGGATCTTGATCGTCACATCCACGAACGCCGGCTCTCCGGAGATCGAGTCGTCCAGGATCTTGGAGGCCGTCACGCGCCCCACGCGCTGCCCGCCGAGCTTCACCGGCGCGCCGGGATCCAACCCTTCCGCCCCGTCCAGCATGTTGAATCGCACGATGTACGTCGCCTGCGGCGTCCACGTGTCGCCCAGATTGCTCATCACCACCACCACGACCACCACCAGCGCGCACGCCCCCAGCACGAACAGACCCGCCAGCACATTGTTCCGCGATGCTCGTCCGATGGCCATGGTCGATCCGCCGCTGCCGTTTCCCCCGAGCCAACAGCGTAGCGAGTTTGTGCGCCGGGTGCCGAGGGTGACGGCTTTGCGAAGCGGGCTACTTGGCGGAGCGCAAATGCCACTCCACCCCAGGGCCCATTGCCCTACCCCATCGCCCGGGTCGTTTCGATGCTCGGGCCAGAGTGCCGTACCACACCCGGATCGCCCAGAAGGTCCTCGGCATAGCTGGATGCGGCCTTGCGCTCCGTGATGGGCCCCTCCGCGTCGCCGCGCAGGAACTGCCGAACCAGCCGCCGGTCCTCGGACATGCCCTTGGCTTCCTCCACACTGGTCCGGCGCAGCGCGTCAAAGGTGTCCCGAGTTCCCTGCATCAGCACAACGCCCTTGTCCAGCATCACCATCCGGTCGGCGATGGTGAAGGCCGAGTCCATCTCGTGCGTCACGACCACACTCGTCACCCCCACCTTCCGTGTCAGGTCCACGATCAGCCGGTCGATCTCCGCGCTCGTCACCGGGTCCAGCCCCGCGCTCGGTTCGTCGTAGAAGAGCACGCGCGGGTCCAGCGCAAGCGCCCGTGCCAGCCCCGCCCGTTTCTTCATGCCCCCCGAGATCTGCGCCGGATACTTGTCCGCGTGCTCACGCAGGCCGACCAGCTCCAGCTTGATCTTCACCATAATGTCGATCGTGCCGGGGTCCAGATCAGTGTGCTCGCGCAGCGGCAGGGCGACATTCTCCGCTACGGTCATGGAGTTGAACAGCGCGCCGGACTGGAACAGAATCCCGAAGTTCATGCGAACCTCGTCCATCCCCTCCGTGTCGAGCTTCGCGATGTTCCGCCCGAACAGGTCGATCTCTCCCCCCTCGATGTCGTACGAGCCCACCATGCAGCGCAGCAGCGTGCTCTTGCCGCACCCCGAGCCCCCCATAATCACCATCGTTTCCCCAGCGTGCACGTCGAACGTCACACCGTCGAGGACCTTGCGCCCCTCGAACATCTTCACCACTTCGCGGCACGAGATCACCGGCTCTTCGCCGGCGCGGGAGCTGTCAGCTGCTTCGGCCATGCCTCTATCCTAACGCCCGCTTAGTTCCCGGGCTTGGGGGCATCCGGCGGTGCATCCGGCTTCTCCCCATCCGGATCGGCCGGCGAGCCATCGCCACTTCCAGATCCCTTGCCCGGCTTGGCCGGCGGCGTGTAGCCAAACGGCTTGCTGGTCAACTTCCTGGCCACATCCGGGTCCAGCAGCCAGACCTCCTTGCCGTCGAGCGTCACAACCCCCAGGTTCAGCAGCGTCTGCTGCGATTTGCTCCCCTGGTTGTGCTGCCCCATCAGCGTCGGGTCCATCGAGATCATCACCAGCGCAGAGCCCTGCGCGAACTTCGCCGGAAGTGGGAAAGTCATCTCCCCCGGCCGCTGGTTGTAGTTGCCCCCGCCGCGCTGGTGCTTGGAGGCCTGCCCCAACTCGACGCCCATCTTCAGCGTGTCCCACAGATTCTCGGGCATCTTCTGGTAGGTCCCCGCCGTGGCGTGATACTGCTTCACGAAGTCACGCAGCATCTCGTCGGTCACCGCCGCGGACGCCTTGGGCGTCAGCATCGCCCGCGCCCCCTTCATGTCCCCGCTCTCGATCGCGGCCATCGTCTGCCCCATCGGAACGAAGAACTCCTTGCCGAACTGCGAACTCACCTGCGATGCCCCCACCAGCACCGCGATGATCGCCACCGATTGGAACAGCCCCAGCACGATCGCCGTGATCGCAAGCCCCATACCCGTCAGCCGTCCCGACGAACGAGCGATGAAGAAGACCGCCAGTCCCCCCAGGACCGCCGCAAACGCCCCCGGTCCCGGAATAATGCACGCAATGCACCCCACGATCGAGATCACCAACCCGATGATCGCCAGCACACTCGTGCGGCTGGGCGTCGGATCGATGAAATCTCCCCCATATTGCTGGGTGCCCGGGCCGCCAAACTGCGAATAAGGGTTCTGTGACATGGTCCAAGGTTAGTGTTGGGCGGCCGACGATGCCAGTTTCATCGTGGCACGGGCATCCTGCCCGTGGCGGGGCGGCTTGGGGCCTACCACCCACCGCCGACGCGGGTCGTACCCCGAGTTTGACTTGTGCCCCCGTGCATAAGCAAGATGCCCACGCTACCCCACCGCACTCATCGACTCCCGCAGCCGGCCCACGCATTCTACCACGATCCGCACCGCCTCATCCACCTCTTCCGCCGTCGTCTCGCGCGAAAGCGAAAATCGCAGCGTCCCATGGGCCACTTCCGGGGGCACCCCCATCGCCCGCAGCACCGGCGATGGCTCGAGCGACCCGCTCGCACACGCCGCACCCGCCGACGCGCACACCCCCCGCTCGCTCAACAGCAACAACAACGCCTCCGCCTCCAGCCGAGGAAACCCGATGCTGCTGGTGTTCCAGAGCCGCGTCTGGGTACCCCGGCTCTCCGAGCCGGGCGTCGCGTTCCGTTCCACCCCATTCACCACCGCATCCGGCACCCCCGCCGCCACACCCATCTCAAACCGATCCCGCAACGCCCTCCCCCGCCCGATATTTCCCGCATCCGCCAACCACGCCATCGCCAGTTCGGCAGCCACGCCCGCACCCACGATCCCCGGCACGTTCTCCGTCCCGCCGCGCCGCCCCTGCTCCTGTTCCCCATGGATCAGCGGCGCGGTCCGCACGCCCGGCCGGCAGTACAACACGCCCACGCCCTTGGGCCCATGGAACTTGTGCGGCGAGTAGGTCAGCAGATCGAACTCTTCTGAGTTCATCGCGGGGTTCTTCCCAACCCACTGCGTCGCATCCGTATGAAACAGCACCCCGCGCTCCCGGCAGAGCGCCGCGATCTCCCGCACCGGCTGCACCACGCCCGTCTCATTGTTCGCCCATTGCACGCTCACCAGCGCAACATCCGCGTTGCCCCCCAGCAGCGCGGCCACCGACTCCGCACGCACCCGCCCCCGCCCATCCAACTCCGCCCACAGCACCCGCACGCCCTCTTCTTTCTCGAGCGCATTGGCCAAGTCCCGCACGCCCACGTGTTCCACCTTGCTGGTGATCATCGACCCGGGCTCCCGCTTCCGTGCCCCGCCGACACGTCCCTGCGCCAGCAGCGATCCCCGAATCGCCAGATCCAGCGCCTCGGTTCCCGATCCGCACAGCGTGATCTGCCGCGGCCGCACCCCGATCAGCATCGCCAACTGCTTCCGTGCCAGTTCCACCCGATGCCGCGCTTGCTGCCCCGGTCGATGCACGCTCGACGGATTCTGCCAATGCGTCGCCAGCATCTCCGCCATCGCGGCGCACACCGGCTCCAGCGGCCGGGTCGTGGCGTTGTTATCAAGGTAGATCGTCACAACACCATTGTACGGACCTTTGCTGCGGCGCCCATGTTCTCATTCTCCGATCCTCTGCACGCTACCGTTCGCGCATGCCCCCGCCAGCGAAGACCTCTCCGACGGAAATCCGCTCCGAACGGCTCGGCAAGTCATTCGCCGACAAGGTGGTGCTGCACGACATCAATCTGGACGTCCATCAGGGCGAAATGGTCTGCGTCGTCGGTGGGTCCGGGTCCGGCAAAACGGTGCTTCTCGACCATTTGATTGGTCTCCACGCTCCGACCACCGGGCGCGTGCTCGCCGCGGACCACAACGTTCCGCCCGATGCCTCGGGCGCACCTCCGCTCCGCGACCTGACCACCATCTCCGAGGACGACCTCGACCTGCTCCGGCTCCACTGGGCCGTGGTCTTCCAGCGCAACGCGCTCTTCTCCGGCACCGTGCGCGAGAACATCGCGCTCTGGCTCCGGGAGCACACCACGCTCGACAGCGCCAGCATCGACCAGCGCACCCGCGAAAGTCTCGCCAGCGTCGCCCTCGACGTGGACGATGTCATCGACAAGGATCGCGACACGCTCTCCGGCGGCATGGCCAAACGCGTCGCCATCGCCCGCGCCATCTCGTGCGATCCCCTCGTGCTCTTCTACGACGAGCCCACCACCGGGCTGGACCCGATCATCGCGGCCACGATCCACGAGCTCATATTCACCACGCACAATCGCCCCGTCGGCCCCGGCTTCGCATTCAAAGACCTGGATGGCGCAGAGCCCATCTCGCACCGCGGGAGCAGGCACACCACGATCGTCGTGACGCACGACCGCGACCTGCTCCGCCGCATCCGCCCGCGCGTGGTGATGCTCAACGATTCCACTGTCTGCTTCGACGGCCCCTACGACGATTTCGTCGCCTCCGATCTCGCGCCCGCTCGAGCATATCTCGCCGAGATGCCGGTCTTGAACTCACGCGAATCGCAGCAGTAGCCCCGTGCAGTTGCTCAGCATCCTGTGAACCAGGCGCTCAGGAAATCGAAGATGTCCTGTGCATTCAGCCCGTTCACGCCATTGAAGTCCGCGCTCGGGCTTCCCGAGAACCACGCGCTCAGGAAATCGAAAATGTCCTGCGCGCTGATACCGCCGATGTTGTTGAAATCGGCGCGGCAGGGATTGAACTGCACCACATCCGGAATCCCGTTCCCATCCACATCCGCCAGCACCCCCGCGCCAATCTGGCACGAGTCCGGAATGCCGTCGCCGTTGCCGTCCAGCAGCGACAGATCAAAGGTGCGAGCCGCCCCCGCGCCCGCCACGGACCCTGCGGGCAACTGGAAGCCGGACACAATCGCCCGGCCCGCGCTCAGCCCGATCCCGTATCCAAAGAAGCCGAACGCAGTCGGCTCCGGAGCGTCGATGCGCGACGCCATCATCCACGTCGTTCCAAACCGCCGGTAGACATACGCCGCACCCGCGTACGGTTGCCCGGCGATCGTTCGCCGAAAACCGCCGAGCATCGCCGTATCGCCATCAATGGCCACGTCGAAGCCGAACCATTCCCCATCCTGCGGCGCGTTCGAGATCAGTCGTCGCTCCTGCACCCACGACGATCCGGACTTGTGGAAAATGTACGCCGCGCCCGCCTGCGTGCGGCCCGTGTGCGTCAGGCGCGGTGCGTTCGCGATGAAGCGGTCCCCGCTGATCGCCACCAGTTCGCCGAAGTTGATCCCGACATGGTCGTCGCTGTCGAACGGCAGCACCTTGGCGATCTGCACCCAGCTCGTGCCGAAACGCTGGAAAACGTACGCCGCCCCGCCCGCAACTCCCGCGTTCCCGTCGTACGGCGCGCCCACCACGATCGTGTCGTCCCGCATCGCCACGCAGATGCCAAAGCCCTTCCCCGGCGTGGGGTCCGCAGGAGTGAGTTTCTGCTCCAACGCCCACCCCGCCCCGTTGAACTTGTACACGTACGCCGCGCCGCAGTCGGCCGTCCCCGGCGCATCGCCGTACAAAGCCCCGACCACAATCCGGTCCTGGTCGATCGCCGCACCGTGCCCGAACTCGTCGCCCGCGTGCGCATCGAAAGCAGTCAGCTTGGCCGTCTGCGCCCATCCCGATGCGCCGTTGCGGAAGACGTACACCGCCCCCGCATCAACAAGTCCGCCCACATCCGCGAATCGCGCCGAAACCACCGCCCATGAATCGCCCATCGCCACCCAGTTCCCAAAGTCATCCATCGCCGCCCCATCCGCCTGCAACAGCGTCTGACGGTTTCCCCAGACCGAGCCCTGCCGTGCGTACACATACGCCGCTCCGGCCCCGATCCCCGCGCTCGTGTTCGTCGATCGCGCCCCGATGATCGCAACATCCCCGCGCACATCCGCGGCCCATCCGAATCGATCGGTCGCAGCAGGAGCCGGCGCACGAAGCACCTGCACACCCGAAACCTCTCGCAAGTCACACACGCCATCCGCGTTGCAATCCGCGCCTCCCCCCTGATATTCGTACGCGCCCATGTCGATCGTCGCCTGCGCGCCCGAATCCAACAGCACGCCGCACCCGGCAACGAATCGCAGCAGCCCGCCCACATCCGACGCAACCGTTGCCGGCACGGGCGTGTTGCTCCCTGTGTCGATGCACGGCGAGCCCGAAGTCAGCCGCACATCGCCCGCGGCCAGATTGGCAAACGCAGGATCTGTGCCGATATTCCCCGCCCCCGCGAACCCCCCTTGCACACAACTGAATGAAACCGTCGCCGCGGGAAGCACGATCTGTCCGCTGCCGTTTCCCCACACGATGCAATCGGAGATTATCGCCGTTCCGCTGTCGCCCGCGATGCCACCCACGCCCGCCGCGCCCGTCGGCCCCGGCAAGCAGCAGGCGGGAGGGCTTGCCGCGCACGTCGTCGGGCTCGCCTGCGATGCCGATCCAGCGCCTGGCGCGCCGGGATTGTTTGCAGCAATCGTGCAGGCGATGAGGGATACCGTGCCGCCCGTTGCGCCAATCGCGCCCCCTGGTCCCGCCGCGCCGCCGCCGTTCGAGCAACCAGAGTTGCCGTTGAACATTCCCGCGCCGCCCGCTCCGCTCGTATTTCCCCAAAGCACGCTGTTCACAATGGAAACACCCGCACCCGAGGCCCAGACCGCGCCGCCCGCACCACCGTTCGCTCCGACCGTGCCCCAACCCGCCGCTGCCTGCGATCCGCCCCGACCCGCCGCATTGCCCCTGAACACGCAAGATGTCAACGTACCCGTGCCGCCCACCACGGCCACGGCGCCGCCGCCTCCACCCGCACCGTTCGCCACGCCCGATCCGCCAAAGTTCCCGCCGCCCCCGCCCGCCCCGGCAACGTTGCCGCTGAACGTGCAACGGGTGCATTCGGCAATGGAGCCCTCGCTGTAGATGGCTCCGCCCCGTCCACCAGGGCCGCCGATGCCATTGCGGAAACTGCAACTGGTGCCGTTCAGCCCGGCGGATGCAGCATTATTTGTGAACGCACAGTCCACAAAGCGCGCCGTGGAGGCAAACACCGCCGTCGCGCCGCCATCGCCGCCCGGCGCGCCATCCGCGCCGTTGCCCGCTTCGCAAATATTGCTGTACCCAACGCTGCACGCGTTTGAGTCGAACACGCAACCCGTGAACGTTGCCACGCACCCGCCCGCCACGCACGCCCCCGCCCCCGCGCCGCCGGGAGACATGCCAAGGAACGCAATCACGGGAATAGTGCCGCTCCGATTCTGCTCAAATCGGCAGTTGGAAATGGTGACGGCGCCGCCCTCGGCGTACAGACCCCCGCCGCGAGAATCGGCGGTTGTGCCCACGTAGTTTCCTCCCCCCGCTCGAATCGTCAGTCGATCCAGCGTCGCTTCCGCGCCCGCTCCGCCGGCCGTCACCACATGGTTCGCCGGTCCGGAAAGCACCGTGATGTTCATGCTCGGGTCGCTCAATCGCTGCTCCCGCGCCGTCTCAGTCCCCGCAAAGCCGCCGTACACATGCACGCCCGCGGGAACCGCGAATCCACTCGAGTTGCCCGGCAGATACGTCCCCGACGCGATCCATACCTCATCCCCCGGCGCAGAAGCGCCGAGCGCCGTGGCCAAGCTCGTCGTCGCCATCGTCCATGGCGCGATCGTTCCCGTTCCCGCCGCCCGCACTGTTCGCACCACCGCCACATGCGGCTGCGCACACGCACTGGCCCCGCACACTCCCGCCAGCGTCCATACACCCGCGCACGACGACCGCACCACGCTCAAGCATGATCCGTCCGGCAGGCAGCATGCCCCCGGCTGCGGGCAGGGGTTCGGCGAGCAGACGCCTCCCACCGTCCATGGCCCGGTTCCAACGCACACTCCCTGCAACACGAACGTACATGTGCCATTGACCGCGCAGCACGTTCCGGGCTGCGGGCAGATATTGGGCGAGCAGTTCCCCCCCGAAGTCCACGTGCCCACACAGGATGCCTGCACCACGAGCGTGCACGCGCCGTTCGTCGCGCAGCATGCCCCCGCCTGTGGGCAGGGGTTCGGTGAACAGTTTCCCCCCAGCGTCCACACGCCCCCGCCCGTACACACGTTCTGCAGCGCTATCGAGCATCCCCCGGCAACCGCGCAGCATCGCCCCACCTGTGGGCACGTATTCGGCGAGCACGTCCCGCCTTGGCTCCACGTTCCCCCCGCCGCACACGCGGCCTGAAGCGACGCAAAGCATGCGCCCACCGACGAGCAGCACGTTCCCGGCTGCGGGCAGGTGTTGGGTGAGCAGGCGCCTCCCTGTACCCAACTCTGCGAACACGCACTCTGGATCAAGGCCTGGCACGTTCCGTCCGCCGCGCAGCAAGTACCCGCCGGGCAGATCGTCGGAGTACACGCGGTTCCGGTCCCGAAGAACGTGCGAGCGCCGGCGCACCCGAGCGTGCCCGTGAACGTACACGACCCCGTGGCGTTCTGGCAGCACGCGCCCCCCGGACACGCTGTGCTCGCGCACGACGTCCCCACACCCTGGAACAGTCCCCCCGTGCATCCCGCCGCGCTGTTCAGCGAGCACGAGGCCGTCATCGTGTCGCAGCACGCCCCGATCACTGAGACCGTGAAGACGCTCCCGCTCACGCTCGTTCCCGCCGCGGCTGTCGCGGCCGGGCCCCACAGCCCGCCGGCCATCGCCGACGACGAGAACACGTTCACCGTTCCTTCCACCACGACGTTCACCGGGATCGTGCGGTTGGTGGAGAGATTCGTCACCGTGTACTGGAATCGGTACACGTCCACCCAGTTTCCGTTCGCGCCGAAGTACGGATTCAGCTCCGTCGCGGCGTTCAGCGGGTTATCCGGAAATCCATGCCCCGACGGATCTGTGTACGCCAGGTAGTTGCTCCCGTCGGTCGAGAGCGTGATCAATCCGATGTCCTGCTGCGTCGGATTGTTCGTCCAGGATCCGCCGGTTGTATTGATCAGACCGTTGAACGCGGGATTCACCCCGACCAGATAGCGATACGCGTTGGCCATCCCCGCCCTCAGCCCAGCCGCGGCGGACGTGCTCCCGATCGCGCCTGTCCAGTATGTTCCGTTCGTGTCGTTGATCGTGTTCAGCGCGAGCGTTCCAGCGCTCTCGCTCTCTCCCGCAAGCTGCACGCTGAAACTGCACTGCGCCAGCCCCGTGTCGACCGCGCCCCTTACCCGCGCCTGCACCGCGTAGTTCAGCACGTTGTTGTCCGTGCCCGTCACCGTCGCGATCGGAACCGCATGACGCTCCACCACGCGAAACTCGACCGTGGTCGGTTGAGCTAGTGCGGACGAAGCCGCCGCCGCCACGATCGCGCACGCTGAGAATGTTCGCACGGGAGTGCTCCTGGGCCCCGGAGAGAAAACGAGGGGACACCCGAAAGACTACCCGAATATCAGATGAAAAACACCCAAAAGATGCCCGGCCCCGCCGTTCACCCACGAACGGGTGCCAGCGTTGCCCGCCAGCGACTACTCCCGCTTGTAGTTCTGCCCCAGCATCAGCTCGCCCAGCAGGTCCACGATCGTGTGCCCATGCTCATCCATGCCATGCTCCGCCACGCCCATCGCGCTGAGCACGCCATACCCCAATCCCATGTGAATCAGCGCCCACGCCGTCAGTTGCGGGCTGAAGCGCTTGCTCACCCGCCCGGTCTCCTGTGCCTGCTTCACCTCGCGCATTAAAAACGCGTGCAGTGTCTTCACATGCTCGCTCAGCGCCTCCAGAATCTTCGGATCTTCCACTTCCGTCATCGCCTGCACGATCACCCGGTAGATTCCCCCGCCCATGTTCGCCACCATCGGGTTGGCATTGATCAGCCGCTTGAGCCGGTCCGCCGGGTCCGCCGCGGCCACAAGCTCGTGCTCCCACAATCGAATCGTCGCCTCGCTCGTGCGATGAATCAGCGCGATGAACAACTCCCGCTTCGATTCAAAGTGGCGGTAAATGATGGGCTCGGTCACGCCAGCCGCCTTGGCGATCTGGCTCGTCGTGGCTCCCGCATATCCATGCACGGCAAACAGCCGCGCGGCGGTATCCAGAAGCTGCTCCTTTCGCTGTGCGGCGGGGAGACGACCCACGGTAAACTCCTGCTGTGCAATGAGTTAGATAAATAAGACCCAGCGATCAACACCATCGGATATGCCGCTATCGGCCTGCCCGAGCGATCGCTTTGCTAGTATACGCTCACTTACTAACAAGTCGAGCAAAAATGTTAGTGAAGCGGCGTACTCGTCACTGGGGTCGTTTGGTTGATGAGTTGGTTGATTGACCAACATCATTCCGCGGCACCGGGTCATAGCCCTTCCCTCCGAAGGGGTGGCATCGCACCAGCCGCCGCGCCGTCAGAATGCTCCCTCGCACCGGCCCATAGAGCTGGTAGGCCTCCAGCGCGTAGCGGCTGCACGTCGGATGGAACCGGCACTGCCCGCCCAGGAACGGGCTGAGCGTGATTCGATACGCGTAAATCGCTCCCAGGAACGGCAACGTCGCCGTTCGCATCAGCCAGGATGGACGCTTGCTCGCAGGCATCGGTTCATTGTTGAGGGGCAACCGGGCCGGGTTCAGGACCATCGCGCCGCGCCCGCCGCCGCCATTCGCGGTCTGCCTCCCCCGCCAGTTCCGCCAGCGCCCTGGCACTCGCCCCCAATGGCCAGCACGGCTGCCCCGGCGCACTTCGGATACTGACGATCAGGTCGTACCCCATCCCCTCGTCCGTGCGCGGCAGCGTGTGCTGCTGCAATCGGAACGCCTCCCGGATGAGCCGCTTCCACCGATTCCGTACCACCGCCCCCCCGATTCGCGAACTCACCGCCAGCCCCAGTCGCGACCACCCAAGCGTGTTCGGGCACGCAAACAGCGTGATCGCCCCGCGCACCTTCCGCACCTTCGCCGCGTACACCGCATCAAACTCTCGTGCGTGCGTGAGCCGATGGCGGGCACGAAAGTGCAGCGAGGGCTCGGCGGAGCTTGGGCGGGAGGGGACGGTCATTCGCCGATGTTCATCACGATCTTGATCCCCTCGCCGCTCTGCATGTAGCCGAAGCCCTTGGCAAAGTCCGCGAATGGGATCTGGTGCGTCACGATCTCGTCGAGCTCCAGCCGCCCCGAGAGCAGCAACTCCTCCATCTGGTACCACGTCTCGAACATCCGCCGACCGTTCACGCCCAGCACTGTCGCGCCCTTGAAGATCACGTGGTTGGAGAGATCAAACGAGATCGCCCGCGACGGAATTCCCAGCAGGGCCGCCGTGCCGCCCATGCGCAGGGCCTTGAAGCCGTCGTCGATCGCACCGGGATGCCCGGACATTTCCAGCAGCACATCCGGGCCGTCGCCGCGCGTGTGCTGGCGGATCTTCTCGATCCACTTCGGGTCGTTGGCCTTGTACGCCTCAACCGCCCCGAGCTTGCGGGCCAGCTTCAGCCGCTTCTCGTCGATGTCCGTCACGAAGATGCGGCTGGCCCCCGCCGCCTTCGCCACCGTCACCGCCATCAGCCCGATGATCCCCACGCCCGTGATCAGCACCGTCTTGGCGCTCACGTTTGCGCTCATCACTGTGTGCACGGCATTGCCGAGAGGGTCCATCACCGCCGCGATGTGGTCCGGAATGTTTGCGTGCACCGGCCAGACGTTTTCCTCCGGCACCGAGACGAACTCGGCGAATACGCCGTCGCGGTCCACCCCGAGAATCTTCGTATCCCGCGCGATGTGCGCGTTGCCCGTGCGGCTGTTGTAGTCCAGCCCCGCCGTGATGTGCCCCTCCGCGCTCACGCGCAGCCCCGGCTTGAACCGCGTCACCGCCGAGCCCACCTTCTCGATCACGCCTACGAACTCGTGCCCCGTGACGATGCCCACAGGAATGCGGCTGGCCGCCCAGTGGTCCCACTCCCAGATGTGCCGGTCCGTGCCGCAGATCCCCGCCTTCTTCACCCGGATCAGCACATCCCGCGGCCCGATCACCGGGATCGGCCGATCGACCAGCAGTTGCAGCCCCGGCCCGGCGTGGTGCTTTATCAGGGCGCGCATAACGCCGGTCGAACCGGCTCCCGACGTGGTGGGGTTGGACATGGAAGTGGGCTTGATCTCGTGGGTGGGTGTCGTGGTGGGCATCGCCAAAAGGATATGACGAACGTCCGGCCCGATCACCCCCGGGAGATCACTTGCCCGACGCGCCCGGCATGAACATCCGCATAATCGTGCGGAGGTCCAAGTAGTTCGTCTTCCCCGTCTCCACCAGCCGGTCGTACGCCAGCAGGGCCGGGTCGATCGGATCGGCCACAAACTCCACGCGGATCGTCCCCGTCGAGTCGCGCATCCTGCCGATCTCCGCCCACTCCACGCCCCCTTGCTCTTCGTAGCAGACCGTCAGCGTCGCGCCGGGCGCGGCGTTGCCGGGGCGCTCCGGGTCGGGCATATCGGCCGTGAGCAGGTACCGCCCCCCACCGAGCTTCTGCACCGACGCCTTCTGGGAAAAATCATCCTGAATCATCTTGCTCATCTGGTCCAGTTCCCCCTGTCGGGCCTGACCCGAGAGAACCAACCGTGCCAGCGAGGCGAACTTCTGGATTTGCTCCGCGTTCGGCTGGGTCGTTCCGCTCTCCGAGCCGGACGAGTCCTTTCGCACGCCGCTTCCCATACCCAATCCCAGCGTCACCCGCCCATGCCCCTCCGCATCACGCTCTACGCTGGCTTGAAGACCGGCGCTTCTCGCCTTTGCCGCCGGGCAGATCATCGCGTTCAACCCCTCGAAGAACGACTCATCCAGCCCGCCCACATTCAGCAGCACGCCCTTGCCCGCCATCGACGCGATTCCCGCCGCCCGCGGCTCGGCCGCCGCGATCTGCCCCACCGTCCGGTCGCTCGCCTGCACGTACATCCACCCGCTGCCTCGCGTCAGCGCGCCCTCGGCCTCAATCTTGCCCCCCGCCCAACCCGGCACGCGCTCATCGGTGGTGATCGTGAACTTGCCGTACGCCGCGCCAAAGTGGTCCTTGTCGTCGATCGCATGCGGCTTGTTCAGCGTCTCGATCGAGACCGGTGCGTTCAGCCGCATCCGGATGAACCCGTCCACCGTCGTCCCGCCAGAAGAAACATGATCGAATCGCAGATTCACGCCGCCGAACGTCTTGGATCGCAGCCCCTCCAGAATCGTCGAGGCCTGCACCGTCGAGCCCCATGGCTGGAAGACCATCACGGTGCCAATCGCCACGCACGCCGCTATCGCCGAGCCCGCCGCCAGCCAACGTGAGCGCCTCACCCGAACAACCTTGCCCTCCGCCGCATCGCCGCTTCCCGTCACCAGCCGCGGCGCGGGCGTTTCCACTTTTCCCGTCCGCCACGAGCGCACCGTTGCTGCATCCGGCGCGGCGACCGGCCCGATCCGCCCGCCGATGGCGCGCAAGTTTGCATCCATCATCGCGTCCATCTCGTCGCGATGCTCGCCGTTCGGGTAGTTTGTGTCATTCGTCGTCATGGTGCACGCTCCGGCTCGCCTACTCGTCCTCCCGTTCGCTCAGCGCATCTCGCAGCAGTTGTCTCGCCCGGTACAGCCGCCCCTCGATCGCCCGCACGGACATTTCCAGTCGCTTCGCCAGATCCACCTGTGTCGCGCCCTCGAAGTAGTGCGCGAAGATCAGTTCCTGATCCGACGAGCCCAGCGTTGTGATTGCCATCAGCAAACGATCCTGCACCTCGCGCCGCTCGATCTCCTCGGTCGGCAGGCGCTCCCGCGTCATCTTGTCAGCCAGCGATGCGCCCGCCCCCCCGATCCTTCCCTCCTCCATCGCCACGTGCGCCGGGCGGGCCGAGAGCCGCCGCCAGTGCGTGTTCAACAGATTCCGCGCCACCCCCCGAAGCCAATACTCGATCTCACCCTCCGGCACGCGCGAGGCGTTCTTCGCCGCCGCGGCCCAGAGCTGCTGCATCAAATCCGCCGCCAGATGTTCGTCGCGGCGTACCCGCGCGTAGAAGAAGCGAAAGAGCGACCCGCCCAGCCGGTCGTACGCCGCGGCCAGGTCGGGGGGCGGGGGGGTCGGCGGCGCACCCACAACAACGGCCGAACCCGTCTCGTCCGTGCCCCGCGAGCGCGATGGATCGGCGCTGAGCTGCAACGCTCGCAGCGTAGGGCACGACATCGCCACACTCTGGCCCATCCGTTCCGGGTCCTCCGATTGGTTGACACCAATGGGATCGCGCCGGGGCGACTTACCCCACGCGGCGTGTACGCCCAATAACCAGTGTTCGGCGACCCAAACCCTTACTTCGATCGTGGCGCGGCCGCCCCGCTCCCCGCTCCCGTAGGCGTCGCCCCATCCAACTTGTACTTCCCGCGATACCGCTCATTCAAAACCTTCTGCTTGTCGCTCAGGTTCACCTCGCGCCCGTCGAGGAAGGCCATGGTGACGTGGCTCATCACATCCAGCACATCCCCGTCCGTCACAATCAGCGTCGCGCTCTTGTCCATCGCGATCGAGCCGTACTTGTCCGCGATGCCCAGCGCCTCCGCGCTGCTCAGCGTGATGGAACGCAGCCCCGCCTCGTGATCCAGCCCGTACGCCACGGCCATGCCCGCCGCGTTCGAGAGGTTCCGCTCGTGGGCGGTCTCCTCGCCGCTGGCCAGACACCACTTGATGCCCGCCGCCTCCAGCCGGGCCGGAAGCGTGTACGCATCGTCGTACGGTGCATCATCGCGCTTGGGGAACTTGAACGTGCCATCGACGATCACCGAGACGTTGTGCCGCTTCAGCAGATCGGCGCAGAGCGGCGCATCCCTGCCGCCGATGATCACGCATTTCAGCCCGTGCTTGGCGCACACTGTCACCGCCTGCTGGATCTGGTCGTAGTCCTGGGCGTGGATGAACACCGGCATCAGTCCCTTGGCGGCGACCTTTGTATCCGTGATCTCCATCTCCACGGTGACCGACTTGCTCAGCGGGCTCACGCCCGATTCGCGCGCCAGCACGCCGGCCCAGAGCCCGAGCATCGCCTCGTACCGAATGTCCGTCGTCGTCTGCTTCCCTGCCGCCTTGGCCGCGGCGTACGCCTTCGCCCCCGTCAGCATGTCCTCGATCGCCCGCAGATTCTTGTCGTTCCCCCGCCGCTGCTCATCCTCGCTCTGATTCATCCACGGCGCATTGATCGTCCGCGCGATCGGCCAGTTGACCACCAGCCCCGCGTCATCGCGGATCGTCATGTCCGCCACCGTCCACCCATCCAGCCGAATCACCCCCGCCCGCCCGGGCATCGACCCACCGCTGGGAAACACACCCGCGATCATTTCCCCCGCGCTCCGCGTCACCGGCAGCAGCGTGGAGTCCGGGTTCACCGCCGTCACCGCCCGCACCTCCGGCGTGATCCCCCCCGTCTCGGCAAAGTCGCTCATCGCCCGCACGGATTGAATCTCCGTGAGTCCCAGTTGCGTGAACACCCCGATCAGCCCCGGGTACACGTGCTTGCCTTTGGCGTCGATGATGCGAATGTCGGCGGGTATAGGCGGCGGTCCACCGCGGTTGGCTCGTCGAAGCACCAGTTTCCCCGCGGCATCGTCTTTGGTCAGCGTGTAGCCGCTCTCCTGCAGCGCGGCCCTGAAAACCGTCATCACATCCGGCGTGCGCAGGGTGATCGAGCCGTCGAGCCAGACCTTGCATCCCGCCAGGTCCCCATCTTCAAAGTCCGGAGTCATCTTGAGCTCATCGCTCAAGTACAACAAAAGCGAGATCAGCGGAACGGATTCCTTGAACTCGAAGTGTGTCTCTCCATCTCCACTTGGGTCAGCGGTAATCGTGTTGGTGCCGGTCAATTGAGGCGACTGGGTATTGATCCCTTGTGCGCGTGCCGCATCGCGCATCCGCCGGATGATCTCCTGCGGGTCACTGGTCGGGGCGTTGCTGGCGGGCGAGCTCACATCTGTTTTGGGAACCAATTTTTCCGGCGGTGATGACGGCGTCGCAGCGCCTCGCGGGGCGCTGTGCTCGGGCATCTTGCTCAGAGCCCCAACTTGTCTGATCTGTCCTTCCGAGAACACGACGAACCCGCATGGAATCGCTGGCGTCGAAATGGGGTGCACCACCGCGTTGACGATCAGTACCGTCTTATCTTGCGGCACTGCCCGCGGCGTGAGATCCTGCGCCAAGGCATGCTCACCACTGAGCACACCGAGAGCACAGAGAAAGGCAAGGGATGGGATTCGGATGGATGCCATGATTGGATTGTCCTGGATTGCTTTCGACGCCGATCACTTCTCGTTCCTGCTCTTCGTCTTTCTCAGTGCTCTCAGTGTGCTCAGTGGTGAACCCGTCTTCAGTTCCCCAGACACCCACACTCCCCAGCCGTGTGGAACCGCGGGTCCAGCCCGCGCATGAGCATGTTCAGGTATCGCTCGCGAAGCTGGTCGTCCTGCTGCCGGTACATCTCCAGCATCACCGACCGCCGCGCGGCCAGCACCAGCGCCTGATCATCCATCGCCACTTCCTCCGTCGGCTTGCCCGCATCCGGGTTGCCGCCCTCGGCATCGCCCTCGCCGCGCGGCCCACGTGGCCCGCGCCCTCCGCCCGAACCCGCGGCCAGCACCTTCTGGATGATCCGGGCCCGCTCGGCCGCGTTCTTCTGACGCATCGCCGCATCCTTCTCCAGCGAGAAGAGTTCCCGCCCATCCACGAACGTCCGTTCGCACCGGGAGAGCGAACTTAGCGGCGGCCCGGACCACACCGCAATGTCCGCATCCTTCCCCACCTCCAGCGACCCGACCTTCGCGTCGATCTTCAGTTGCTTGGCCGGATTGAGCGTGACGAACTTCAGCGCTTCCGCCGGCGTGATGTGCCCGTGCGAATACTTGGCCGCCTTCCCCGCCTCGACGTTCAGCCGCCGCGCCATCTCATCCGAGTCCGAGTTGTAACTGGTCAACACGCCGACCTCGGTCTGCATCGGCCCCGCGTACGGGATCGCGTCCTGCACCTCCACCTTGTACGCCCACCAGTCGGAGAAAAGCGAGGCCCCGATCGCGTGCGTCTTCACGATGTCCGCCACCTTGTACACCTCCAGCCCGTGCTGGAATGTCCCGATCTTGAAGTTGAACTCATCAGCGATGCGGCAGAGCATGAGAATCTCGTCCTGTCGATAGGAGTGGCAGTGGATCAGCCGCTTGCCCTCGAGGATCTCGGCCAGGGCTTCTAGCTCGAGGTCGCGACGGGGTGCTTTGCTCGATTCAAGTCTCCTGGCCTCTCCCTTGTCGGTGAGGCCTCGTGCCAAATCGGGATGCTCTTTTTCCCAAACCGACATCCGGTCCGCTTCATCTTTCAGCGCCTTCTGGTACTCCCTCGCCGCCGTGAACCGATCCCGCAGCAGCGTCTCCACGCCCATGCGCGTCACCGGATAGCGCGTCGATGCCCGATCCCCGTTGGACTGCTTCACGTTCTCTCCGAGCGCGAACTTGATCCCCGGGATCGCGCCTGCAAAGTGCATGTCCTCGGGCGCGATGCACCCCCAGCGGACCTTGTTCACCTGGTTCTGCCCGCCGATCGGGTTGGCCGAGCCGTGCAGGTTGTTCACGCACGTCACGCCTCCGCCGAGCTGGCGGTACCACGAGATCGAGTCCGGGTCCATCACATCGCCGATGCGGACCTCCGCCGTCACCGCCTGCCCGCTCTCGTTCACGCCGCGCGAGATGCCCGTGTGGCTGTGGCAGTCGATGATGCCGGGGGTGATGTGCTTGCCGGTGGCGTCGATCGTGCGCACGTTGTCGCCGGTTGGAATCGTGACCGATCCCGCCTTGCCGATCGCGCTCACTTTGCCGTCGGCAATCACCATCACGCCATTCTCGATCACGCCGCCCGGCCCGCTGGTCCAGATGGTGCCGCCGGTGATGACCAGGGTCTCCGCCTTCGCAGGTTCATCCAGCGCATATGGCCCCAACGGCAGCCCCAACTTCTCAGGAATCGTCGCCAGAGCATCCGCCTCGGGCGTCTTGCTCTTCTTGGGCTCATCCTTCTTCACGTCCGCGGCATCGTCCTTCGCAGCGACGTCTTTCTTCTCCGGTTCCTTTTTGTCCTCGTTCTTTGCGGCCACGGGGGGCTCAGCGCCCGCGCTGTCCTTCTCCTTGGTCGTCTCACCGGGCTTGGCCGCGGGCTTGTCGTCCTTCTTCTCGCCCGCATCCGGCTTCACACCCTCGCCCGGCTGCGCATCATCCTTCTTCTCCCCATCCGTCGGGCCTCCGCCGACGCCCCCGCGTCGCCCGCCTCGTGGCGCTCTCTTCTCCGGCTTCGGCAACTCCGTGCTCACCCTCTTCGCCGTCCAATGGAACATCTGCCCCGCCGCGCGAATCGCCTCGGCCCGCATCACCGGCGATCCATCCTTCCCCTTCTCGATCACCCCCGCGCTCACGAACACGCCCTTCTCCCCGAACGGCTCGTGATCGAACGAGAACCGGAACCGCCCATCCTCCTCGATGCTCACGCCCGTCGCCTTCGTCGTCGCCTTCTGCTCCTTCCCGGCGTCATCCGTCGATCGCTTGATGATCGTGATCGCCGGAGGAAACTCATCGTCGATCTCGTACGTGATCCGCACGTTCGAACCCGCCTTGGGCCCGGGTTCCATGGTCACCTCCCAGGTCCCGCCCAGATCGCGCCGCTGCTTCCCCGCGATCACATGCCGCCGCCCGTCGATCCAGACATCGATGATCCGCCCCGCCCGCACGTACCCCGCCTCCCCCTTCTTGGGCGCATCCAGCTTGTCCGTGAACAGGTCCCCATCCGCCACGATCACGCTCGCGACCTTCCCCTTTTCCACCGTCCCGAACCGATCGCCCACGCCCAGCACCGCCGCGGCGTTGGTAGTCACCATCGCCAGGGCCTTCTCCGGCTTCAGCCCCGCCTTGATCGCCTGTCCCAGATGCTCGCGGAAGACCTTCCGCCCGCCGTTGCGCTCGGGAATCTTGCTCGTGGTCAGCGCGACCGTCAGACCCGCCGCATCCATCCGGCGTAGATTCGTCGGCGCCTGCTCCCAATTCTCCAGTTCGCGCAGTTCCACGCCCTCCTGCTCACCCACAGTGCCGACCTTCGGTGTGCGCGGGAAGTTCAGCGGCTCGATGAAGCGGACGGACTTCCCAGCGGCTTGCGTGATCGCCTCCAGGCGCCGGAACTCCAAGCCAGAACCAAGCACCTGGCAAAGCCGGTTGAACTCTTCTGCAATTGTGATGGTTCTCAGCACCTCCAGCTCGTCAGCGCAATCGAAGAGCAGAACACCAAAAGCCCTTCGATTTCTTCGCGAATCCTCCTCGGCCTGGGAAGAGCCGAGCGGGTTCGGCGGCATATTGAAGTTGTTGAATCGCCAACTCACGGCATCGAGTGAGTCGTGGGTTACTGCCTCTCCCGTTCTGCCTACAGCGATGTTTCGTTCATGTGTCCAATCCGCATCACTCAGCGTCTGCCGCACCAACGCAATCGACCCCATCTGGCTGTCCGGATACCGCGTCCAGTGCGCATCCTCCGTCGGGCGCTGCTGCCGCCCCGCCCCCGGCATCGGCGGCCCGTCCCCGCTGTCCTCGCGCGAAGTCTCCAGCGACACGCACTGGTACACATGATCCACGTACACCTTGGGCTGCGCATCCGACGGGTCGCTGCTCCCCTGCGCCAGCGACACCAGCGCGCTCGAGCCCCGGAAGATCCCACCCTTCGGGCTGATCGCCGCGGCCACAAACCCCATCGAGCGCAGCGCATCGGCATCCTTCGAGGTGATCCCGCCCGCGCCCTTGTCCAGCGCGTTCCTCTGCGGCGTCACATGGCTGTTCCAGTGCGACCCCGGCGCATTCGGATCCGGCTTCGGTACCTCCACCTCGAAATACGGCTCCACGAACCCCGCGTAGATGTGCATTCCCGCGCAGTCTCGCGATTCCGCGCCCGCAGGGACGTTCTCTCCCGACGCGACGGACTCGATCACCCCGCCGCGCATCACCACGGTGCCCTTCTCGATCGTCTCCCCGGGCATCACATGGATCATCGCGCCGATCAGCGCGACATACCCATCCCCCGGCTCGCTCTTCCGCGGCCCGTTCGCCGGCGGAGCCAGCGGCGAGCGCGAACTCGGCTGCGAGAACGACTCCGAGCCCATCCCAACCAATCCAACCAGGGCCGCCGCAATCGACAACCCTCGCGTCATTGAAGTGCGCTTCATGGCGCATAGCGTAACGCCAATCCGGGCCCCGTATATGCCCCGGGTCTTCCCCTCTGTTGGAGCCCACTCGTGCCCCCCAGTCCGTCCAAAGCCACCTCACGTCCCTTGGCCCTTATCGGCAACGCCATCATCGGCCAGTCCGGCGGCCCCACGGCCGTCATCAACCAATCCCTCGTCGGCGCGATCCAGCAGCTCCGCTCCTTCAAGAGCGTGAAGAAGATCCTCGGCATGCGCCACGGCGTCAACGGCCTGGTGAAAGACGAGATCATCGACCTCGGCAAACTCGCTTCCGCGCGCCTTGAGAAGATCGCTCTCGCGCCCTCCGCCGCGCTCGGCTCCAGCCGCGACAAGCCCGACCCCGCATACTGCGCCAAAATCGTCGAGGCCTGCAAGCGCCACAACATCCGCTACTTCTTCTACATCGGCGGCAATGACTCCTCCGACACCTGCCGCATTGTCAACGAGATATCAAACGCCGGCGGGCATGAGCTGCGCTGCTTCCATATCCCCAAGACCGTCGACAACGACTTAATGGGCTCCGATCACTCTCCCGGCTTCGCCTCCGCCGCACGCTTCATCGCCACCGCCTTCATGGCCGACGCGCTCGACAACGCCTCGCTCCCCGGCGTCAAAATCAATGTCGTCATGGGGCGCAACGCCGGTTTCCTCACCGCCGCGGCCGCACTCGCCCGCGGCGAGGGCAAAGCCAACGCCGACCGTGGCCCGCACCTGATCTACGTCCCCGAAGTCCCCTTCGATTCGGCCCGCTGTGTGGCCGATGTCGAGGGTGTGCTCAAACGCCTCGGCCGCTGCCAGGTCGCCGTGAGCGAGGGCGTGCAGGATGCTCAGGGCCGCCCCATCGCCACCACGCTCGTGCAGGGGCTGGACAAGGACGCCCATGGAAACGTGCAGCTTTCCGGCGTCGGCGCGCTCGGCGATGCCCTCGCCAATCTGGTCAAGCAGAAAATCGTCATCAACGGCAAGCCACCACGCGTGCGGGCGGACACCCTCGGGTATCTGCAGCGCTGCTGGCCCGAGCCCTCCCCCGTGGACGCCAAGGAAGCCCGCGCAGTGGCGAAGTTCGCCGTGCAGCTTGCCGCCAAGGGCAAGCCCTCCGGCTCGGTTGCCATCATCCGCAAGCCGGGCAAGAAGTACGGCGTCGAGTACCGTCGCATCGAACTCTCAGAAGTCGCGGCCAAAACCCGCCACCTCCCCGCCGAGTTCATCGCCGGCCACGCCGACATCACCGCCAAGTATCTGGACTACGTCCGCCCGCTCGTCGGCAAGCTCCCTGTCCTGGAACGCATCTGAAATCCACACGCCCGAGATGAGCGAGTCGGCGAGCGAATCCCGTGGGATCAATGCCCGGTCGGCTCTTTCGTCCCGCTCAGTTCGCCTGCGGCTTCTGCTGCGCCCCGCCCCCGCCCTTCGCGCCATGGTGATGCCGATGGTGTGCACGGGCGTGATGGTGCCGGTGATGCCGCGCGAACTTCCGTAGCTTCGCCCGCATCCGTTGACGCGCGTGAGGACGTGCATTCTCGCCCCGCTGCGCCGAGCGATTCCCGTCCTCGCGGCTCGGGGGCGCGCCCAGCGCGCCGCTCTCGCCAAGGAAGATCCCCACGCCGCACGCCACGATCGCCAGTACCTTGCAAGTCAGAGTCATGTTGTGCCCCCTTCGAGAGGTTCGAGTACTCCGCCCGCACGCCGCGGCCGGTCCATAGCACAACGAGGCGCGCAACCACGCATTGCCTCCGAAATGGCGGAGGAAGCGAGCCACAACACGATTTCGATTCTCGGTCCTGCCCGTCCGCGGGCCGAACACGCTCACGCCGCGTGCTTGCGAGCGTGCTTCTTCACCGGCTTCTTGACGCTCGGCGTGCTGTGATGCTTCCTCGCGTGCTTGTGCGATGTCCCCTTCTCGGTGCCATCCTGCGCCACCGTGCCGCCATCGATCGCCGGCGACAGGGCCAGCGCGCCTGCGCTCCATGCCATCATCCCCACGCCCGCCACCACCGCCGCAATCACGCTCATCGTCCTCATGCCGTCTCCCTGCTGCTCGAAAGTATTTATGGTTCGCAACGAGCGGCATCCATCGGACTTTCCACCCGGCCCGCTTCGGTTTTCCTGCTCATGCGATTGTCAAAAAAAGCCGCGGACCTTCGTCCGCGGCCTCGCAATCGTTTTGTTCCTTCGACTTACTTGCCCTTGGGCTTCTGGGCCTCTTCCATCGCCTTCTTCACCTGCTCCTCGATCGCCTTCTTGCGCTCGTCGATGGCCTTGCTCGCGTCTTCCTTCACCGTGGGCTTCGGCGCTTCAACCTTGGCCGCGGCCCGCGTGTAGGTGATCGTCATCACCCCGACTTGCAGCCCCTCGATGTCCTGCGAGAACGCCGCGACCATCTTGTCGTCCGATACGTGCGAGATCACCTGTTTTTCCTTGATGATCTTCCCGCTTGACGGATCACGCATCTCCCCGGTCATCACAAGCTTGTCCCCCTCCAGTTTTCCCGTCAGGAACATCGTCGAGGTGGAGAACGAGTCCACCCACGAACCCTGGAACGTCTGCGTCTGGTTGTCGAACCCGGTTGTGCCCATTCCCTCGAAGGGCGTTCCCATCATCAGCCCCTCGAATCGCGCGTGCTGGAATCGACCGCCGAGCACCATCTCGATCTTCATCGTTCCGTGCGATTCCTCCGGCGGAGCGTTGGGCATGGTCATCTTCACCACCGCATCCCAAGTGCCGACTTCCTTGGCCATCCGCGCGTGCATCTCCCCCGGCGTCTTCGCCTTCTCCCACGCGTTCGGATCCACGGCCTTGTCCGTCGGCGCGGTCGCGGGCGGCGTTTCCTTGGGCTTCACGATCTCCGGCTTGCCCTGCGCTGGCTTCGCCGTCACCAGGTCCTTGTCGGCGCTCTGCGCCATCGCCGCGCCGCTCACGCTCAGCGCCAACGCGCCACACGTCGTTATTTTCAGCCAGTTCATCCTATTCATTTTCATTCCTTGTGTGTCAGTTCCCCGCCGCGAACTCGCCGCCTTGTTTACCGGCTGGCCGCGGCGGGGACGCCGCCTAAAGTCCAAGCAGAACCCGAACGGTCCAAGCGTACTGATCGCCTGTGAATCAGTCAAGCCATCGCAATCCGCAAGCCCATCCCCGTACTTACTGCTTGAACCACTCCTGGATGTAGATCAGCACGTCGGCGACCGCCAGCACCCCGTTCGCGTCTGCATCAGCATCCATGCGCGATGAGATGAACGCCCCCAGATAGCTCAGCAGATCGTCCACGCCCACCGCGCCGTCGCCATTGAAATCCCCCGGCCGTATGTGCGGCAGGGACTGGTCCTCGGTCAACAGCGGAACGCCCCCGGAGTTGTTCCACGCCGAAGGACGATGCGCCGTTCCCGACGAACTCACCGTCCCGATCAGCCGCAGCTCCGGCGTCAAATCCAGCGGATCGTTGCTCGGAATCTCAATGAAAACCGGCGCGCCCGAGTCGTGCAGGTTCGCATTCACGTACGGGCCGCCAATTGTCGGACACGTCAGGCACGGCGCGATCGCCCCCACCGAGCACCACGAGAACGCGAGATAGTCGTTCGAGGACCAGTTGTTCGGCATGACTCCGTGGGCATATCGCAGCGTCCATGGCGTGCCACTCGCATAGCACTCCCCGTCGTATCCCCAGCCGGCCAGGATGATCGGGCGCGGGTCGTGCGGCGGATTGTTCAGCGACGGGATGATCGGTTGGATCCCCACCGGCGCCGACGCCAGATAGCCCAGCACCTGGTCGCAGGAGTTGTTCGGCGCGTCCACCAGCAAAACGATGTCGATTTCCTGGTACACCCCGTGACACTGCTCGCCCGCCGGCGCCAGCGCATTCTCCGAAATTCCGTCCGGCGTTCGTCGGAATCGCACGCGGTAGGTCCGCGACAAAGGACTGGGCAGCGGCTGCGATGGCGAAATGTCCAGGCAGTGCCGCGCCAACAGCACCACGTTCGGGCCGACCAGAGTGCACGTTCCCGAGATCCAGCCCGCACACGCCGTCCACGGCGTCGTCGTAAACAGCAGCCCCACCCCGTCGAATCGCCGATCCGTGTTCGGAATCGGAACCCCGTCCACCACGCCTCGCGCGGTTCCAGCCGCCGCGCATAAACACATACAAAGAACGATCACAAAACGATACCGTCGCAGATCGGACATCATGGTCCTCTCGCTGGAGGCGCTCAGGAACTCAGAGCGCCTTGTCCGTGCCGCGCAGTCATTGAGCCGCACGAACGATCACTCGACCGGCACCGGGGCGACGTCACACACGTCGCGTGGCCGATCGAAAAAATTGTTGGACTCCTCCGTAGCTACGCCCGGCGACCTTCGCCCGGTCTGCCGATGTTCACCTGTATAACCGATTCGACTCGGAATAATCAAGCACAAATCGGCAGTTCAGACGAATCGGCCCGCCATTTCTTGATCAATCGGAAACATCACGCTGAGTTGGCCAGCCCCAGCCGTTCCACGATCTCCAGCCCGAACCCCTCAAGCCCCGGCATCTCGCGCTGGTGATTGCTGATCAAACGCAACTTGGACAGTCCCAGCCCGCGGAGAATCTGGCCGCCGACGCCAAAATCACGCTGATGCGCCGGTTGCGCTCCGTCGGAAAGCACGCCAACTTCTCCATCTTCACGCGCACCCCCGAACTCAAATCGACTGATCGTCTGCAATCGCTGCTCGAGCGCGCCGGATCCGGTCATCATTCCTTCCCGCGCGCCCTCGGGGCGCAGGTACACGATCACTCCGTGTCCCTCCCGGCCCACCATGCGCATCGCCGCGTGCAGCGTTCGTCCCGTCGGTCCATCCGAGGCCGAATCCAGATCGAGAAAAATGTCTCCCAGCAGATGCCGCCGATGCATCCGTACCAGCGTCGGCCGATCGACCGGCCGCACGCGCTGATACTCATCAAGATCTCCCGCGCCCCCGATGCACAACGCCACGTGCGGCAGCGGGTCCACCGCGGATCGGAACGCGATCAGATTGAACTCACCAAACGGCGTCCGGATCGGCGTTCCCGCCGCTGGCTCCATCCGCCGCACCAGACTCTCGCGCTCCAGCCGATGCGAGACGATCTGCGCCACCGAGCAGATCTTGATCCCGTGCTGTGCCGCCAGCGTGACCAGATCCGGCATCCGGGCCATCTCCCCGTCGTCGCGCATGATCTCGATGATCACCGCCGCGGGCCGCAGCCCCGCCAGCCGGCACAAATCGATCGAGCCCTCCGTCTGCCCCGTACGCACCAGCACGCCGCCGGTCCGCGATCGCAGCGGATTGATGTGCCCGGGACGCACAAAGTCGCCGGGTCCGGTCGACGGATCGATCGCCATCAGAATGGATTTAGCCCGCTCCCGCGCCGACACGCCCGTCGTGAAGCCGTGCTTGGGATGCCCATCGATCGACACCGTGAACGGTGTTCCGCGCGCCGAGGTGTTCACTCCCGTCTGCGGATGCAGATCCAAACGATCGCAGTCCTCTGGTGTCAGAGAGAGGCACATGTACCCTCGCGCCACCGAGAGCATGAACGTGATCGCCTCGGGAGTCACGAACTGCGCAGGAAGAATCAGGTCGCCCTCATTCTCACGCTGTTCATCGTCCGTCAGGATCACCATCCGCCCGGCACGCAGTTCATTCAGTATTTCTGGAATCGGTGTCAACGACATCGCACAATCCTAATCCCCCCGGTTTGCGTAGGTTCACATCATCCCGGACGCGTTTGGTTGTTGTCCTAGTTTTTCGCGGCGTTTCCTGCAAGTTTGCCCACTTTTTTCCTCGATTCACCATTGACCAAACGGTTCGGTGTGATAACTTAGGCCCTGCGGGAGTATCCCCGCGACCGGGGAGAGAGGGAGGGGGAAAAATCTCAGAGAGAGACTCGCTGTGTTCTCGCACTGACCTGCGTCGAGCTGCTTGTGCGCTCGCCGCCGTTCAAGAAGGGCGGTCTCTATGCGTTCATTCTTTGGTCCCCTCGTCGCGTTCGGTTTGACCTCAATGGTCGGTTCCAGCGCATTCGCTACCGTGCTCACGTTCGATTTTGGAGGTCAGAACGGCGACAACGTCGTCGCGGCCTACGGCGATCGTGTCAGCTCATTCGGGCCCGGCCCGTTCTCCTACGGCTCCGACGGCGGCATCACGCCCAACGTCAGCGTCGTCTACACGCCCGTGCTCCGGCTCGGCGGCGTGGCCTCTCCGGCCGACCCGACGCGCGTCTTCGGCGATCTCAACAACGTTCTCTATCGCGACCGCAACGGCGGCTTCACCACCGGCATTCTGGACATCACCCTCTCGGCCGACCCGGGCTTCCTCGTTCGCCTTCACCGGTTCGATCTCGCCGCCGTCTTCAACTCCGTCTCCGGCGTTGGCGAGGATCTGCCCGCCCGTTCCATCCAGGTCCTCAATGGCCAGAACGTGCCCCTCTACCAGCTCGATTACGACCCGCAGAATCCCCCTTCCACCTACATCCCCGGCACCCAGCCCCTCACCCATCGCCGCTTTGACTGGGACGCCAACCCCATCATCTCCAACATCATCATGATCCGCATCGACCTCACCCAGCTCGTCACCACCGGCGGCTCCAAGGTCGATCGCATCGGCATCGACAACATCAAGTTCTCGCAGATCCCCACTCCCGCCCCCGGCGCCGCCACCCTCTTCCTCGGTGCGGCCGGCCTCCTCGCCGCTCGTCGCCGCCGCTGAGCGACGATCCCCTTTTCGACCGTATCCTCCCACCCCGCGGCCCTTTGCCGCGGGGTGTTTGTTTTCACACTCCGAGGCCGCACATGGCTGATTCCCCCCCGCCCGTTCCCTCCACTTTCGCCCAAGGTTTCGCGGGAGGTACGGTAAAAGTAGAGGACACCGCCAGGGTCTTCTTCCAGGAGATCGTTCGTTTCGCCGCCGGGTACGGCCTGCGCGTTCTCGGCGCCATCGTTCTGCTCGTGCTGGCATGGATCATCTCGCGATGGGTCCGCCGGCGCGTCGCCCATGCGCTCAACCGGCCCAAACTCGACGCCACTTTCGCCAAGTTCGTCTCCCACTCGGCCGGCTGGGCCGTGCTCGTGCTCGCGCTCATCGCCACGCTCTCTATCTTCGGCGTCGAGACCAACTCCGTCGTCGCGGCCCTCGGCGCCCTCGGCATCGCCGTCGGCCTCGCGGTGCAGGGGTCGCTCTCGAACCTCGCCTCGGGCATGATGCTCCTGATCCTCCGCCCCTTCAAAGTCGGCGACACCATCACCGTCGCAAGCATCACTGGCAAGGTCGACACCATCGAACTCTTCTCCACCCGCGTTGATACCGCGGACAATCGACGCGTCATCCTCCCGAACTCGCAGGTCTTCGGCAACGTCATCGACAACCAGACCCATCACCACACCCGCCAGGTGATCGTCACCATCGGTGTCGACTACGACGCGGATATCGACGCCGTCCGCGCCGCGCTCCTGCGTGCCACCGAGGCGGTTCAGGGCCGCCTCGCCTCTCCCGCTCCAAGCGCCACGCTCCACGCTCTCGGTGCATCCAGCGTGGATTGGCAGATCGGCCTCTGGTGCGCCACGCCGGACGTGGCCAAGGTGCGCGAGCGTCTGCTCATCGCCTGTAAGGCCGCGCTCGAAGAGGCCGGCATCTCCATCCCGTTCCCCCAAACCGCCATCCACACACGCCCCTGGGTTCCCCCCGCGCCCGCCCCCGGCCAAGGGACCAAACTCCGCCCGATCCCCCCCGCCACTCCCCCCGCACCCGAGGACGAGGAATAACTCCGGCCCACCGCGCCCGGCCCCCCCTCCGTTCGAGTTCAAACGCCAATCCTGAGTTTGAAGCTCGAGTCCCAGATTGGCTAGGTCGTTCTGTTGGGATCGTTTATACTCCGGCTTCGCCTGCGGGCAAACACCCCGAGGCCGAACACGGAGTTCCCACCATGTCGAGTCGTTTAGTTCGTTCGTCAACCCCGCGCATCGTTCTGGCCGGCATGCTCCGATCTTGCTGTGCTCGACCCATTCTGTCCCTCGCGCTGGCCGCAAGCATGGGCCTCGCGGCGCCGCTCACATGCTTCGCCGGCGTCACCATTCTCGTCGTCGACAAGTCGGCCACCCCGAAAATCTGGCGGCTGCACGACGCCAACAACGACGGATCGATCACCAACGACGCCACCGAGGTGAACATCTGGTTCGACGGCTCGAACCTCGCCGGCACACCCAACTTCGGCAACTTCGCCGCGTTCAACGTGCGTCAGAGTGATAACACCATCATCGCCGGCGACGTCACCAACCACCGCTATTGCTGGCTGAAGGACCTCGACAACAACGGCGACGCGCAGGGCGCGTTGGAAAGCCGCGTCATTCTCACGGCCGCCAATCTCTCGGGCGCAAGTCTGAGCGCCCCGACCGGCAACGGCTTCTTCCCCAACGGCGACTACATGATCTGCAACTCGGGCTCCGGGACAAACGTCAATCCCGACGCCGTCTATCGCCTGCACGATGCCAATGGCAACGGCAACTATGACGACGCCGGCGACGTCACCCCCTGGGTCGTCAACTGGCCCGGCTTCGGCGTCGGCAACAGCCCCTACGTCCCCTTCGAAGTCTCGACGGACCCGAACGGCGTCAGCTACATGAAGAGCTCGGGAGCCAACAACGGCATCTACAAGTTCTCCGACACCAATGGCAACGGCCGGGCCGATGACACCGGCGAGCTCGTTCCCTGGTGCACCAGCGCCAATCTCTCGGGCGTCACCCTCGGCGCGGGCTTCGCACTCGAGCTCGATGTCACGCGTCCCCGCTCCTTCTACTTCAATCAGACCGTCACCATCGCCGGCGCATCCACCAAGCAGATCCTCCGCGCCACCGATCTGGACTTCAACGGCGACGCCAACGGCCTGAACGAGGTCGTCGTTGTGTATTCCATCGTCGATTCCGGCTTCCTTACCCAGGACATCGTCTCCCTCCCCGGCGGCGACATTCTCGTCAGCGACACCGCGGGCAAGCGGATCATCCGCCTCCACGATCTGGACGGCGACGGCCTCTTCACTTCGCCGGGCGAGCGGACCGACTTCTTCCTGGCCGGCGCCGGCCCGGTGCTCGATGTCCGCCAGCTCGTCCTCCTGCGCGACATCCCCGTCTGCCGCGCCGACTTCAACAACTCCGGCACGCTCAGCGTCCAGGACATCTTCGACTTCCTCTCCGCTTGGTTCGCAGTCGACCCCCGGGCCGATTTTAATGGTGCCAATGGGGTCAGCGTCCAGGACATCTTCGACTTCCTCGCCGCCTGGTTCGCCGGCTGCTGAACACAACGCGGGCCCCCCATCCCCCTACTCCCGCCCCCCCCCCCCCAGTCTCTCTCGAAATCGCAGTTGCCCCGGTTTTCATTGCGTCTTTTCCGACGGATTGGTACACTTTTTGCCATGCCGTCACACGCCCCCCTCTCGCGGATCGTCCCTGTCGCGCTCGCAGGGTTTCTTTCCCTTCGGGCCATGGCGCAATCCCCCGCGCCCGTAACTCTCGATCCTGCCAGCACCATCCAATATCGCGTCACGCTTGTCGGCCATGTCGGCAACTTTGCCCCCGGCCCAATGAACGCAACGCTCGAGCTCGGTGCGCCGCCCGGTGCGGGTGCCGGACCCATTACGTTCCGACGCCTGCACTTCTCCGTTCCCTCCTTCCAATGCGCCGTTCCCGTGCAGAGCGCGGTTCCGGTCACGATCACATTGGCACAGGTCGCCATCGATGCCGCGCCGGGAACCGGCGCATCGCTTCCCGCATCCCTCGGCCCCTCCGGCCAGACCCTCTTCGGCGGCGGAACCATCCCCTCCTCATCCGTCGGCACCGCCTCTTTTGATGCCATCGGCCTGAGTTGCAACACACTCGCCATGAACGCGGCCCCCTGCTCGGGCACGTTCAATCTCGCCGCCGCAGGCACGAATACCTCCGGCCAGGTCGATCTCGGCTCGATCTATCCCGGCTCGCCCCGCACGTTCTCCCTCCGCTACTACGCCCAATTTCCCTTCGCCGCAGGGACGAGTTGGGGAACCCTCGATGTGCTGGCCACCCTCAGCGGCACCCTCGGTTCCAGCACACCGGTCTGCCGGGCGGATTTCAACGCCTCCGGCACGCTGAACGTCCAGGACATCTTCGACTTTCTCGCCGCATGGTTCACCGCCAACCCCTCCGCCGATTTCAACCACGCCAACGGCATCACCGTGCAGGACATCTTTGATTTCCTCGCCGCGTGGTTCACCGGCTGCTGACGGGTGCCCCGGCTCTCCGAGCCGGGTTTCGGGCGCATCGCCCGAACCCCAATTTTCCAGCGTGGGCACGCCGCACCTCCCCTATACTTCTCCGGATCTTTGACAACACGGGGCCGACACTGGTGATCGACCGGGCAGGGAAGCGTCGTCGTGGCGCGCCGTGGAGCATGAGGCCACGTAAAACGCATGCACACTTTTAGCTAACACAAATAGCTACGCAATGGCGGCCTAAAAAAGGCAGCCCGAGACGCGGGAGATGCTCGATATCTCGCGTCTTGAAGACTTCGAGCTGGTCCGCACGCGGCGCAGCCGGGCGTGCGGATGAGAAAACTCCGGATGCTGGGCGTACGGGCATGTTGTCCGTTGCAGTCTCGTACGCCGAGATCAATAGACGGAACACACGCGTAGAGGCGGCGATGTGACTGTCCCGGCACGGGGGTTCGAATCCCCCCGGCTCCATTTTTCCTTCACCGACCGCCCCACCTGCGAGCGCAAGGTGGATGAGGCGAACCATTCTTGGATTGATTATGGGAATCTTGATTGGCGCAGTTTTTGCGCTTGTTTTGGAGCAGATTCCCCATTTTAAGGGTTAGGATCACCCGAAGTAGTCCAACGAGCACTCCCCTTCTCTGGAAAAAGTGGGGTCAGACTGCGGCCTGTCCGATCCATAATCGCGTTGACTCCCCTCCGGGGAAAGCCGGGAAAGCCCGCCCTCGGTTGACGGATGCCTGTTTCTTGCTTACGGTCCATGCCCAAGACCGTGAAAAAAAGCCCATTTGTGCCGAGGCCGATCGGTCTCCCAGGGGTGTCGGTTCCGCGGTTGTTTATGCAGACGAACTGCCTTTCTATGACTTAATCCCGGGTTTCCGGGTGTTTCAGATTGAAAAGAGGGTGTTGGGCCGTGGTCCATGTGTGGCCGCCGGTCCCGACCTGATCCCAAGGAGATTCTCGATGGCTCGCAAGTTCATGACCGGCGCACTGTTGCTGGTGGCCGGATTCACCGGCACAATGTTGATGTTTGGTTGTGAATCCAGCGCATGGAGCGGCTCGGGCGTTCGCTCCAGCTACGGCAACATCTCCATCGAGGATGAATGGGGCCACTACAAGTCCGCCCCGGCCCACCAGCCCGCGCCCGTCGCGGCCAAGCCCGCTCCGATGGCCCCCAAGGCCGCCGACCCCGTCAAGCCCGCTCCCATGGCGCCGGCTCCCGTCATGGCCGGTAACTGCATGTTCCTCCCCACCGGCGATCGCGCGAACAGCGCCCTCTCCATCTGCTGCAAGATGCCCTCCGAGGTCACCGCGGGTGCGAACTTCACCTACGACATCGAGGTTTGCAACCTGACCAGCATGACGCTCTCCAGCGTCAATGTCACCTACACCCTCGATGGCGCCAGGGTCACCTCCAGCGAGCCCGCCATGGGTTCCGGTGGTTTCCTCGTCGGCGACCTCGCCCCCAAGGCCTGCAAGACCATCAAGGTCACCGCCAACGCCTCCAACGTCGGCACCGTCAAGGGCTGCATGAGCGCCACCTGGATGAACGCTCTCTGCTGCGGCACGAACGTCGTTCAGCCCGCCCTCAAGCTCGTCAAGAGCGTGACCCCCTCGGACATCACGCCCTGCGACACCGTCACCTACACCCTCACCGTCACCAACACCGGTACGGGCGGGGCCTCCAACGTCAAGATCATGGATGACCTGCCCTCCGGCGTCACCAGCGATGGCAAGTCCGCCCTCTCCTGGGACATCGGCTCCCTCGGCGCTGGCCAGAGCCAGACCCGCACCTTCACCGGCAAGGCCGCCAAGACCGGCACCTACGTCAACCACGCCCGCGCCGCGGCCGACAACAACCTCTCCGCCACCAGCGGCGACGCCACCTTTACCGTGAAGGCCCCCATGCTGGCCATCAGCAAGGTCTGCCCCACGAAGGTCTTCATTGGCCGCCCCTCCCAGTTCAAGATCACCGTCACCAACAAGGGTGATGGCCCCGCCGTGAACACCGTCGTTGAGGACATGCTCCCCGCCGGCCTCACCTTCGTCTCGGCCTCCGACGGCGGCACCGCTGCCGGCGGCAAGGTCACCTGGAACGTCGGCACCCTCCCCGTCGGCGGCTCCAAGGACCTGACCGTCAACTGCTCCGGCGGCGCGCTGGGCAACGTCAAGAACTCCTGCTCGGCCCACTGCACCTGTGCGGAGCCCGTCACCGCCAACTGCTCCACCAACTTCGAGGGCGTGCCCGACATCGGCACCGGCATCTTCGATGACAACGGCGTGGTCCCCATCGGCGAGACCCACGTGTTCCACTACCAGGTCCGCAATCAGGGCCAGATCGACCTGACCAATGTTCAGGTGGTCGCCGACCTCGACTCCGGCCTCGACTTCAAGTCCAGCACTTGGGCCGGCGGTCAGACGGTCGCGGGCGGCAAGGTCACCTGGAAGATCGGCACCGTCAAGGCCGGCCAGGACTTCAAGGTTGACATCATCTGCACCGGCAGCAAGACCGGCGAACTGGTCATCCGCACTGTCACCAGCTGCGATCAGACCAAGGACGTCCGCAACGACGAGCAGGTCAACTACGTCGAGCGGTAAGCCCGACGGTCTACAGACCTGATACGAAGTAGATTCCACTGCCGCGCCTCGAAAGGGGTGCGGCAGTTTTCTTTACCCGCCACACCAATATTTCAGTCGCACGCGACTGCGGACACACCGCCCTTCCGTCGCGTATGGATGCTCGCGCCGCGTCACGCACACGGATGCTCGACGCCACTTCTTCTCGCGAAACGCCCCAGATTCTCCGCACAGACGCACGTATTCCTCTATGATGCTCAAGCGGTGGGGGGGCCCCGGCGCGACGCTCGCATCGCGCCGGTCCACTCATCAGGAGTTCTCGCAATGGGTATGGTCAAAGAGTTCAAAGAGTTCGCGCTGAAGGGCAACGTCCTCGACCTGGCCGTCGCCGTCATCATCGGCGGCGCGTTCGGCAAGATCGTCGGCTCGCTCATCGACGATGTCATCATGCCCGTCGTCGGCCTTGCGCTCAATAAGGTCGATTTCAAGAACCTCTACTACCCGCTGCGCTTCGATGCCAAGGGCGTTGATGTGGAGGCCGCACGCAAACTCGGACCCGTCATCGCCTACGGCAACTTCATCTCCATCGTCATCAACTTCATCATTCTCGCCTTCATCATCTTCCTCGTCGTGAAGGCCTTCAATCACGCCAAGAAGCGCTTCGACAAGGAAGTCCCCGCCCCCGCTCCCGCCGGCCCCACCGCCGAGCAGAAGCTCCTCACCGAGATCCGCGATCTACTCGCTCGCCGCTGATCCCGATCAGACATTCCATCAACGAACGAAGCCCGGGACCATGTCCCGGGCTTCTTCTATTTCATTCCCCATTACCCCGCTCAGCGCGATTTACTGCCAAGCGTCTCCACAGTCCCCACGATCGAATCATCCGCCATGCTGTCGCACAGCCGCACCCGATCCACCAGCTTCCCCGATCCCACCGGCTGATTCGGACGAACATCGATCACCACCATCTCACCCGTCTTCAATATCAACTCCTGCGGCGGCAACCCCGAACACAGCACACTGATCAGCTCCCCCAACTGCGGGTTGTGCCCCACCAGCATCAGGTTCCGCTCTTCTGAGTGCTCCTGAATCACTTCAAGCACCTCAGAGATCTCATGGTCCACTTCCAGCCGCACATCCGTGCTCAGGTCGCACGTCAGCGACCGTTGCAGCGTGTGGGCCGTTTGCAGGGCCCGCGGGAACCGACTGGCGACAATGGTCTGGATGCGGCGTTCGTCCTTGCCAAGTTTTGCCGCCAGGAACCGCGCCTGAGAGTGCCCGCGCGGGGTCAACTCACGAGAAAAATCCCCCCCGGCCGTTTCCGGGCTGGGACAGACCGTCGAACAAGTCTGGGCATCCGAGGCCTTGCCGTGCCGAACAATGAAAAGACGCATGGGTACTGACCTCGGTTGGTGAAACTTCGAAGGGGCTTATCGTCTATTCGCAAGCAAACGGCGATCCGTTTCCTTTTCAGGAACGCGCCCTCAGAATTCAGACCCCGCACCCCGGACGCTAAGCCATTGTGCACAAATGGCTTACGAGAAGCAAGGGTGAAGTAGCCACCCTTCCGTGAGATCTCGAATTTGCCCAGAGGCATGCTCTTTCCGGCCCCATTCTCGGACCGGCGGCCCCGGCTGGCCTGCCACTATGTGCCCCGGGTGTTGCCAAACAGCTCGATGTGCAGCCGCGGGCAATACCGCCAGCCCCGTGAAACGCACAACTCCGTCAGCATTCGCTTGGTGCCCTCAGTGGGGGGGGTCGCGCCTTCGGGCATGAGCAGAACATCCGAAGCGGGCAACTCCGGCAGCCCCGCAATCAGGGTTTCGATCTCCGCGATGTCCGCCACGCGGCAGATCACAAACTTCAGCTGTACCCCCCCCCGACCTCCACCCGCCCATCGATCCACCAGCGACCGCAGCGCCGGCATGTTCAACCTCCGCTCCTCATGCCGGATCGCCCACACACCGTCCGGATCGCGCGGATCATTCCGCGGCGTGGAACTCGAAAGCTTCGGGCTGATCGACATCAGATCGCATGCCAGAGCCCATCGATCATCCGCCGGGATCACCGTCCCCGCCGTCTCGATCGTGAGGTGCATCCCCGCGCCCCCCTCCGCCACCGGCGCGGCCAGCCGCGTAGACAGCTCGCACAGCCCCCGGAACATCATCGGTTCGCCCCCCGTCAGCACGGCGTGACGCACGCCCTTCTCCGCCGCGCCCCGCGCTTCGGCAACCAAGTCGTCGATCGATCGTGCCGACCCATCGGGCTTCCAGCTCGCATACGGCGTATCGCACCAGCCGCAGCGCAGGTTGCACCCGCTCAATCGCACAAACCAGCTCGGCACCCCCGCGAGCTTCCCCTCGCCTTGCAGCGAAACGAACGTCTCGGAAATCGGTAGTCGCGCATCTCCCGATCCCGTCAGGTCGATGGAAAGCGGAACGGAAATGGAATCGAAGGCCGCCACGGCCAATCGTACGCGGCGATCCAGCGAATCAGGCCGCCTTGGCCACGTGACCCGCATCCGGCTTCGCGTGTGCATCCGGCTTGGCGTGGGCGTCTGGCTTTGCGTGCGGATCTGGTTTGGCATGCGGATCCGGCTTCGCGTGGGGATCTGCTGCCGCCGCGGCCGCTCCCGCCTCGGCCACGGGCTCCGGCGCGGGTTCCACCGGCGGCTTGCGTGCGCTGCGGCAGGCCGCGGCAAACGCATTGAGCGGAACGATGCACTGCTCGATCGTCTTGGCCGATTCCAGCGATTTGGCCAGCACCCCCGCCAGCTTGGCGATCGGCTCATAGCCCAGCGACATCGCCGACCCGCCCACACGCAGGCAGTTGCGACGAATCGCTGCGATGTCTCCCGCCGCGGAAAGCGTCTCGATCGTCTTCGCCGCTACGTTCAGGTCTTCGACAAAGCTCTCGGCAATCGCGCGCAGCGGAGAGTTGCTGGCAAGCGTGGTGTGCAGGGGCCCCGCGGTCTCCGCCTTGTCGCCCGCGGCGAGCAGGAACTCGGCGATCGCCCGCATCAGCAGATTCTGGTCCAGCGGCTTGGCGAGGAAGGCATCCGCCTCGGCAGTCCGAAAGCGATCGAGCGCCGCGCCGGACGTGTCCGCCGACATCAGAATGATCGGGCAGCGCAAGCCCGCCTTGCGGGCATCCTGAACAAAGTCCACCCCCGTGCCCGTCTCGAATGCATCGTCACAGACGATGATGCTCACGCCCTTGCGTGCACACTCCAAACCCTTGGCCACGCTGGAGGCCACGACAACGTCCATCGACGTCTCCCGCAGCATCGTCCGCACGCACGCCTGCTCGATCTCGTACTCCGCCACCAGCAGCAGCGTCCCCTTCAGGTGCGTCGGATCCACCATCTCCCGGGTGAAGGC
Organism: Phycisphaerales bacterium; assembly: GCA_038225655.1. Classification (GTDB taxonomy): domain Bacteria; phylum Planctomycetota; class Phycisphaerae; order Phycisphaerales; family UBA1924; genus UBA4658. Next base: position 349,418 of record JBBRQY010000002.1, read on the forward strand.
CTGGCTCAGCGGGTCCATCGAGATGAAGTCCCGCACGTTGATCGGCTGCGCAAACCGCACGCCGACGTCGTGGATGTGCCGCAGCACGTGCCGGCAGCGCACCACCGTCGCGCGAATCCGTACCGGCTTCTGGTTCTGGTGCGTCAGCGTCAGCACCACCGGCGTGCCGATGTGTACGTACGAAGAGTGCAGGAATCCCATTCCCGTCTGCGACAAGTTCCGGCACGCCACGTTGATCTGCGTCTGCCCCCCGCCCGGCTGCATGATCTCCACCCCGATGCTCGCCTTGCGAAACGCCATCCGCGCCGACTCGCGTCTGCGGCTGACATCCACCCCGCCGTCGAGCAGACGGAAAATCGACTCGAGCTCCATGGGGTTGAGCCCAACCGAGTTGGGGCGCCCGTGCCCCGCTCCCGAGCCGGCTTTGCTGCCGCCCCGCGCCGGGCTATGTGATGCTGGTTCGGGCATTTCTGGAGTCCTTCGCGAGGCCACACGCCGCGCTCGACCTCCTCATCGGCACGGCAGCGGCCCCCCGCGCGGGCGACTGCCCGCGCAGGCCTCCGAGCCCGTCATTCCAGCCCATTCGCAAGACCCATTTGCGTCCGATAACCACGCCCTCCCGCATCACACGTCCAGATTCTTGACCTCCAGCGCGTGCTCCTCGATGAAGCGCCGCCGGCTCTCCACCTCTTCGCCCATGAGAATGGAAAAGAGCGTGTCCGCCTCGGCCGCGCCATCCCATGCCACGCGCAGCAGCGTCCGGCGCGTTGCGTCCATTGTGGTGTCCCACAACTGCTCGGCGTCCATCTCGCCCAGCCCCTTGAACCGCTTGATCTCCAACCCCCGTCGCCCCACCTCATGCAGCGACTCCAGAATCGCCGGCACGTTCGGCACCTCCACCACCTTCTGATGTGCCGTCACCTTCACCGTGGCCACGCGCTCTTCGTCCTCCACGGGAGCCGGCTCCTCCGCACCCGCGGCCGGCTCGTTCCCCTGCTTCAGTTCCCACGCGTACTTCGTCGGCAGCTTGTCCCCCGTGACAGACTCCTCCTGCACCAGCGCGTAGTCCGCAACCGAGACGCCCTGCTTCACCATCTGCTCAAAGACGCGCTCCAACTCGCGATTCTCATGCAGTTCGCGAAGCTGGGCCGCGTTGCGACGTGCGGCCGGCGCGGCGGCCACCGCCGGCGTGCCCGCGGGCTGTGCAACCGCCTCCGCGCCATCCTCGTTCATCTCCTCCACGGCCAGCTCGTTGGCCGTGGCGATCGCTCGGGCCTGCTCCTCGCTCCATGCCCACGCCTCCCCGCCTGTCCAGACCAGCCGATGCGTCGGCAGTTTGTTGGCCCCGGAGGGGTCCCCCGATCGGGCCATGAGCAGTTCCGGAAAGCGCACGCCGCGCCGCTCGGCAACTTCCACCAGTTCGTGCAATCGGCGGAGCACCCGCACCAGCCGCTGCAGCTCATCCCCCTCGATGCGGCGCGTCACCGTCGGCTGCCGCGTCTTCTCATCAAGAATCACCGTGGAGTGCTCGTTCTTGTCCGTCTGCCGTATCACCAGCGCGGCCCTCTGCAAGCCCACTTCCGTCAGCATGTCGTATAGCCGAGCGTTCGAGACCACGTACTCGATCTTCTTGTTCTTCCCGCTCCCCCAGGCCAGTTGATAGAGGGGCGCCTGTGCGATAAACACCTTGCCGCGCCGGATCAGCTCCGGCATCTGGCGAAAGAAGAACGTCAGCAGCAGCGTGCGAATGTGCGAACCGTCCACGTCGGCGTCGGTCATGATGATGACGCGCCCATACCGCAGCTTGGCGATGTCGAACTCCTCGCCGATGCCGCACTTGAGGGCGGAGATCAGTGTCCGCACTTCCTCGAAGCCCAGCACCTTGTCCAGCCGCGCCTTCTCCACGTTGATGATCTTGCCCTTCAGCGGCAGAATCGCCTGCGTCTCCACATCCCGCCCCTGCGTGGCGGACCCACCGGCCGAATCACCCTCGACGATGAAGATCTCAGAGCGGGCGATGTCCTTGGTCTTGCAATCCCGCAGCTTGTGCGGCATCGATCCCGAATCCAGCGCGCTCTTCCGCCTCGTCAGCTCACGTGCCTTGCGCGCCGCCTCGCGTGCCTGCGCCGCAACAATCCCCTTCAGCGTGATGCGCTTGGCTTCCGCCGGATTCTCCTCCAGCCACGATTCCAGCGCCTCGCCCACGGCCTGCGAGACGAACGCCTCGATCTCGGGATTGAGCAGCTTCTCCTTCGGCTGGTTGTTGAACGTCGGGTTGGGAAGCTTCACCGAGACGATCGCGACAAGTCCCTCGCGCAGATCCTCCCCTGTCGGCGCGGGGTCCTTCTCCTTCAGAATGCCCGCCTTCTTCGCGTAGGCGTTCATCGTTCGCGTGAGAGCCACCTTGAAGCCCTGCGCGTGCGTGCCGCCGTCCTTGTTATTGATGTTGTTGGCGAACGAGAGCAGATTCTCGTTGTACCCGTCGTGGTACTGCATCGCCACTTCGCAGTAATAGTTCTGTGCCTCATCCGTCTTCTTCACGTGCACCACAGCCGAAACCGGCGTCTTGCCCGTCATCAGGTGGTCGATGTATTCCGTCAGCCCAACCTCCGCCTTGAACGTGTCGTGGCGCATGCGCCCATCCGGCCCAACGCGCTCATCGCGCAGCCGGATCACCACGCCGGGATTCAGATACGCCAGCTCGCGCAGCCGCGTCGCCAGAATCGTGTAGTCGAAGGTCGTGTCCGGGAACAACTCGTGGTCCGGCATGAACGTCACCTTCGTGCCGTTCTTGAACGCCCCCGTCTCGTTCGCGCCCGAGCCCGCGCTCTTGCCTTCCTTCAGTTCTCCCACGACATGCAGCGGCGTTGTCGTCCGCCCGCGCTCGAAGCCGATCTGCTGGATCTTGCCGTCGCGATACACCTCGCAGTCCAGCCACTCGGAGAGCGCGTTCACGCACGACACGCCCACCCCGTGCAACCCGCCCGAGACCTTGTACGCCGACCCCTCCTCGCCGAACTTGCCCCCCGCGTGCAGCACCGTCAGCACGATCTCCACGGCGGGCTTCCCGTCGTACGCCGGGTTCTCGTGCTTCTTCGGGGCCGTGGGAATGCCGCGCCCGTTGTCGAGCACGCAGCAGGATCCATCCGCGTTGATCGTCACGCTCACCGTGTCCGCAAACCCCGCCATCGCCTCGTCGATCGAGTTGTCCACCACTTCGTAGACAAGATGGTGCAGCGCGCGGATATCCGTGCCGCCGATGTACATGCCGGGCCGCAATCGGACGGCCTCCAGACCTTCCAGAATCTTGATCTGGTCCGACGAGTAGTCGGCGTTGGGTTGATTGGCAGGAGTCGGAGTGGGGGGGGTGGGGGGCGGTGTGTCGGACATGTGGCTACCTCGCGGCGCAATCGCGGCCGTGAAAATGCTCTGGATTGAAAGGTCGTCCGCGCCGGGGCCGGGGTGAGCGGGGCCGGAGCAAACTCAACACCTAATGATATGCTCGTTCATCGCTCTGGACGCCTCCTAGAACTCTGTTTTGCAGCATCCCTCACCTGCCCGAAAGAGCACTCCTGAACGCCGCCACGAACCCACTCCCCACGGCCATCCCAGCACCCGCGCCAGCCCTACCGCTCGCCCCGGGCCCCGAGCGCGTGCGCTTCACGGAGAAGGCCGCCAAAGTGCGGGGCGCGGCGGGGTATGCCGCTCGGCGCACCCGGGCCTTCGGCGCGGCCGCGGCTCTGCTGGTCGTCTTCGGCGTCTCACTGCTCATCCTGAACTTTGTAACTCCGGGGCCAAGCGCGCCGGCGATTGCCGGCGGCATCACACTCGCCGTGTTGATTGGGCGGCTGATCTGGGGACGCGTCGGGGCCGCGGAACTGAGCCGCGCCCGGGGAATCATCGACCCCGTCGCGGGAACCGGGCGTGTGCTTTGCATCGGCAAGGTCAAGGCCCTGGCGCGAGTCGCCGCGATCGGTCCGATCGAGGATCGCATGTTCGAGCCCGCCGTCTTCCTCGCCGCGGCCTCAACCAAAAGCCCGCCCCGCAAGCAGGCCGTGCAGATCATCACGGGCGTGGCGATTGTCGCGCTCGGGGTGTGGCTGGAGCATCGCTTCATGGCCCGCATCTTTTCGGTGTACTTTCTGTTCCTCACGGGTATCGGCGGGGCCATGCTCGTGGGAACGGCGGTCTATCCCACGTATATGCGGATCGTGCCGGGGCGGATCGACGTCATGGAGTGCGGCCTGCTCGGCCGGCGCATCATCGCCGTTCGACGCATCGATCTGCGCATCCGCCCCGTGCTCGTTGACCTGAACCGGCAGATGCTTGAGATCGGCCCGCAGGATGCGATCGAACTGATCCCTTTCGCCGCGATCTGGGATCGCTGGGCCTTCGCCCACGTCGTGCTCCAGGCGGCGATCAGCAGTCACACGCCCCCGCCGCTGCCCGACGACCAGCTCGTCGGATAAATCGCGGCGGGGTCCTTTCGGACCCCGCCGCTTTCACTCTCTCGCAAAGAACGGGGGGTGGTCTCCCGTGTGCTCTGCGATCACATATATCGAGCCGAGGACACCATCAGGCGCGCCTACGACGCGAGCGAATCGCGATGGCTCCGATGGCCAGCAGCGCCGCCGAGCCGGGCGTGGGAATCGAGGTCGCGCCCGCGTTCGGGAGCGCGTTGGGAACAAACATGTCCGCCAGATCGGTGGCATTGGCCGCGTCGGCGAGGAATCCCGTTGCGGAGGCGCCCCCGACGTTGTACAGCTCCTGCAGAGTCTTCAGGTCCGACGAGTGGGTGTAGGAGAGGGTGCTGTTGAACGCATTGCCCTTGGCGAGCTTGGAGATCACGATCTCCATTCCCGCGTACTGCATCAACGTGCTGGCGGTGTCTCCCTCGGTCTCGTCGTTCCAGATGATGATGGTCGCGTTGTGGTTCTGGAATGCGTCCGAGGCCACGATCATGGGAACGACCATCGACAGGAAGTTGTCGCCCTGCGCGATCGATGCGCGGTCGCCGGTCTGCAGGCCGCCCGCCGCCGGGTAGTTGAAGCCCCCGGTCAGGGCCGTGTGCATGTCGTTGAACTGGTCGGGCGTGATGAAGTTGTACGGCGCGATGGTGTTGTTCGTGATGTCCGCCTGCAACTGCTCAATGGGGGCGTACCTGGAGGCCAGCGGGTTGGTGTTCGTGCCGTTGTTCCCGCCGTTGGTGTCGGTGAAGAAGACCTGCGGGTTGTGCTTCGCGGCGTAGTTGTACTGGTGCGTGCCGTTGTACTGGTTCGTATACGACGGCGATGTGCCCGAGAAGTTCGTCAGCGGCACCGTCCAGTTGCCCGGGGAGGCGAGGGTGTTCGTCAGGGAGTTGCTGCCGGGTTGATTGACCGATCCGGAGGAGGGAGCCAGATCCACGCCCTCCTGGTAGCTCTTCCACCCGATGCCATTGGACTGCAACAGGCCCGACAGATGCTGCGTGGTGTTCTGGTTCGTGCCGCCGGTGCCGTACGGCTGGTTGTCGTTGGTCACGCCCAGGTTCGTCCCCGCCTCGGACCAGATGTAGTTCGGCTCGGAGGGGTGCACTGTCAGCCCCGTCGTCGGCGAGACGTTCTGGTGGTAGTTGCTCGCGTACGAGACGTACTGCGCGTTGGCGTTGCCGGGCGTCACCAGCGAGTTGATGTACGGCGCGGCGGGATTCTGGTACACCTGCTGCAACGATCCGCTGAACGGATTCGCCGGCTGCGTCCAGTTGTGGTTCTCCATCGAGATGACGAAGACGGGGCCGATCGACTGGGCCCGAACGGCGTTCACGCCGCCCGCCGCGCCGACCACCGCCGCGCACGCCGCCAAGCCGCGCCAGGTTCCTGCTCTCCAAATGCATGTCATGGGAATCTCTCCTTCGAAAGTTCGTGCGTCGTCGGAGCAAGAACAATCCCATCACGCGTGCTTCGGCACGCGATCGGTCGGCTCGGGGACCACCCCCGTGCTCCTGGATCGTGCAACACTCGATCTCGCTCCAATCGACTCGGAGCAATATGTACCACGCGGCGCGAGCACTGCCGCGCGATTTGCGCGAAGGTCCGCTCAAGAGCGCGCAAAGGCGCGGGCCGATCCACGCGCCGCGACTGCGCAATCTTGATCACGGCTTTGCGCGCGAACGATCGACGATCGCTTGGCGCAAGTTACGCTCTCCTCCTCAGACCACGCGCGTCGCGCGAATCCCCAGCCGGAGGAGATCACCTCATGCGATACAGCACGCACGCAACCCTGGCCGCGGCACTCGCCGTCGGCGCGGCGGCTCTCCACAGCGCCGATGCCCAGCCCAACGCCTTCGCGCCCACCGTGCTCGTGGCCAATCGGCCCGAGTACCAGCCCGCCGCGTTTGTTGATCCGCATCTCGCTGATGGCTGGGGCATCGCGCTGCGCCCCCCCGGCGCGGGCGGACACATCTGGGTCTCCAACGCGCGCGACGGCAGCACCACCACATACATCGGCGACGTCAATGGAATTCCGCTGCATCAGGACGGCCTTCGCACCACCCCCATCGATCAGCCCGCCTGGACCGACCACGGCTACTCGCAGGTCACCGGCCAGGTCTACAACGCCGCGAGCGACATCTCCGGCCAACCCATTGAGTTCCCCATCTCAGGAGCGGTCCTCAACCTCTCGGTCGATCCCGCCGCGCCCCTGGGCGTGACGTCCGGGTCGGCCAAGTTCATCTTCGTCACCATGGAAGGCACCATCGCCGCGTGGCGCTCCAGCACGGCCCAGGCCATGCCCAGCGCCGTCATCGTGAAGGACTTTTCCATCACGTCGCAGACGCCCCTCAATCTCCCGATCGCTCCCGTGCACACGGGCGTCGCGCTGACCACCGACTCCTTTACAACCAATGCCTCCGGCCAGCACGTGGCCGACAACCGGCTCTACGTCGCGGACTTCGAGAACGACCGCATCCAAGTCTTCGACAACACATGGAACGACATCTCGGCCTCGGTTGCATTCGCCCATCCCGCATGCGTTCCGTCCGAGATGCACGTGTTCAACATCCAGTGGCTCGGCGGTCGTCTGGTGGCGACCTACGCCGTCCTCGATCCGTTCGGTGAGGAGCCCGGCGAGGATGTGGACTATCCCGGAGCCGGGCATGTCGTCGAGTTTGATCGCGACGGCCGTTTCCTTGCCGACTATCCGGAATCCTCGGTGCTCAACGCTCCCTGGGGCGTGGCGATCGCACCGCCCGGCTTCGGCCCCTTCGGCGGCGACCTGCTCGTGGCCAACTTCGGCGACGGCACAATCGTCGCCTACGACCGCGCCACACATACGTTCATCGACTTCCTGCGTGATGCCACCGGCGATCCCGTCTCCATCGACGGTATCTGGGGCATTGTTTTCGGCAACGGCGTTTCCCTCGGCGACGCCCACGCGATGTATTACGCCGCAGGACCGAACGAAGAGCTCGACGGCGTGCTCGGCCGGCTGAACGTAGTGCTTCCGCCGCTGGGCGTCTGCTGTCGCGGAACGACGTGCGTCTTCGGCATCGCGCCCGCGATCTGTACACCCAGCGGCGCTGCGGGTGCCCGGTTCGTGGTTGCCGCCGCCTGCAACGCCTCGGCCTCACCCGCCACGCCCTGCTGCCACGCGGATTTTAACAAGGCCAACGGTGTGAACGTCCAGGACATCTTCGACTACCTCGCGGAGTGGTTCGCCGGCAGCGCATTCGCGAAAGTCGGCGGCGACGGTGCACCCGCCGCGCTCGACATCGGCGACATCTTCAACTTCCTGGCGGACTGGTTCGCGGGGTGCCCGTAGGTACAAACGCTCAGCCGCGCGGCTGCGTGACGCCCAACTCCTCTTCGGACGTGTGGACCTCATCGATGTCGCCGACCGCCAGGGCACGAGCGCGAACGACAATCTTGAGCGTTCCATCGGCCGGACCGACGGCTTGCGCCGCTCGGCTCTGACCGGCCAGCTTCTTCTCCCCGCTCCCCGCGTGAGCGCTCCGCTCGTGCGACGCCGCGTTCCGTCCGTCGTTGGTCACGTTGTACGTCATCCCGATCGTCGTCTCCGGCTCTCCCAGCAGCAGCCGGTTGGCCAGTTCCACGCCCTGCATCAGCGTGTGATCGGTGTTGGAGACCTCGTATTTCCACATGCCGAACCGGCCGCGGCTGTAAATATCGCGATCCTCCAACCACGGGATCACCTCACCCAGAATCTCGTCGCGCTCCACAGTCGGCGTCGGGTACGAGTAGTCCGCGTAGTAGCACCAGCGGCTGACGATGTTCGCACGCTCCCCGGCATTCAGCAATCCCGCGTTCTCCAGCCCGGTGATGCACTCCTCGATCACCGCCTCGTTCTCCCGCCCCTCCCGCCCCGGCGTCGGTTTGAACGCACTCTCGCTCACCTCGCAGAGCAGCGAGTAGTAGTTGTCCTTGTCCGGAGTCATGTGCGGCGAGTAGTTCGACAGATACGTCACCCGGTAGAACGGACAGTTCTCCTCCGGGAAGTACATCCACGATTTCGTGTCCGGCGTTCCCCCGCCCGGTACGCGGCTCTTCAGCCCGATCCCCACCATGTATCCCGCCGAGTGCTTCAAGCCCGATGCGATCGCGGCGATCTCCCGCAGCGTCTTTCCCTCATGCCTCGATGCCTCAATGTCTTGATGCCTTTCTTCGGTCAACATTTTTCCGCACAGAACATCCACGGGCATCGCGCTCACCAGCACGTCGTACGTCTCGCGCGTGCCATCCGTGAACTCAATCTCCTTGCGATCCACGTCGATTGTCCGCACCGTCTTGTTCAGATGGATGTGCCCACCATCCTCCGCGTACCCCAGCACCCGCTCGAACCGCTTATAAAACTCCCCTGTTCCGCCGCGCAGCGGGAACTTGAACTGGTTGTTCGGTCCCCACCCGAAGTCGTCCGACCCCAGCATGATGTTCTTGAGCGCGCGCTCGATGTCGATCACGGCCACGCGCTCGCCGATCCACGTCTTGTTCATCATCTCCGGCGGGTGTGCCCACACCTTGAAGTTGTACGGCCGCATGAAGTGCTTGGCGATCCCTTCGCCGAACACCGCATCGATGAACTCCCCGAAGTTCCGCGCCGCCGCGGGCGATGCGATCGCGCCCTTCCCGCTCTGGGCCCGGATCAACCCCGCCATGCAGTCATACGCCGCCTGCTTCGGCAAATACCGAATGTTGTTCTGGAACGGATACGGGACCCACGTCTCGTACATCCGCACCCAGCTCTCGCGGTTGTTCAGCGTGAACTCGGTGCCCATCAGCTTCTCGAAGCATTTGTCGTAGTACGCGTAATGGCTGAACATCACGTGCCCGCCGATGTCCCACGTGAAGCCCTGCGGATCGACAAACGAGTGCGCCAGCCCCCCGATGTACCCGTGCCGCTCAAATATCTTGAAGTTTGTGTACCCCAGTTCCTTCAGCCGGTACGCGCACCCAAGGCCCGTTGGCCCCGCACCAATGATCACGACTTTCGCGTTGTCCGGCATGCCTTGATGCTCGAATTGGGGTTCGGGAGGTTCGTGGCGGGCTCCGCACCAGCCCCACTCACCCAGGGGGCCAAGAATAGCGTCCAAGTCCATGTTTGGCCGGGGTTTCCGATGCTGCCACCCCCCACCTCTGAGGGAGTCGGGAACCATGCTTCACGCCCCTTATTCAAGGTTCCCGCGTTTGAACGCCGACGAACCCCTTGTTGGGGTTGCCACGAATAGGGAGTGGTAACCCGGTTTAGGGGCTAGGCCATGCAGACGGAAATGGTTGACAGGGAAACATCCCACCCGGCTTCGGCGGTATTGTCAGCCACCGGTTCCGGTGCCTATTCTCCCTAGTTCTGCCCCCGATCCCTGTTCGCACCCCGCAACCGGGCCTGGCCAAGGACGGCCACTCGATTGCTCTGATTGCTCGGCCTTTCCGCGACGAACGGCTCAAGGAGGAACCCAGCTCATGTCCAGTTCAACGCTCGCCAGTACTCCCATGCTCCGCGCGGTGGTCAAAGTCGCAGAGAACATCTGCGCCCTCCCCGCCGTCGCAACCCAGGACTGGTGCGATCGCGCCGCTCTCGCCATTCTTCCCATCGCCCAGCCCGCCGTGGCGATCACGATGATCGGCCAGATCGACGAGCGCGGCGGGATCGTCCGCCAGGAAGCCACCGGCGTCGCCGGCGTCTACGTCGCCGATGTGACCACCAACGTCGGCCGCGCCCACTCCGCCCCCAGCGCCATCAGCATCGATCCCAACGACGCCAACCTCGCCCAGGTCCGCACCAATCTGGCTCAGGCCAAAGAACTGCATTGGACTCCCGGAAATCTTGCCCCCGGCACGATCAAATCCGGCACCGCCGATCGCTTCGGCGTCAACATCCTCGATACCAGCAACACCGTCGTCAAGCGCTGGAACGCCTACCGGCTCCAGGGCCTCCTCCTCGGCGCCGCCTCCATCGGCCCGGGCGGACGCGTCCTCACCATCGAGATGGCCAGCTCCAACATCCCCTTCGGCGAGGCCGAGGCCGCCGCGCTCGAGGCCATTCTCCCCCTCCTCGCACGACGCGCCATTATGGCCATCGGCACCGACCCCAGCGAGGCCGCGGCCTGGCTCACCGCCCGCGAGCAGAACATCCTCCAGCACCTCCTGCTCGGCAAGAGCGTCCGCGAAATCGCCGAAGAGCTCGGCCGCAGCCCGCACACCGTTCACGACCACGTCAAGAGTCTGCACCGCAAGCTCGGCGCCTCCAGCCGCGGCGAACTCGTCGCCCGCGCCCTCGGCTACAGCGAGATGATGTCTCCGACCGAGGAAAAACCCGCCGCGGCGGCCGTTCAGCCCTCGATCCACGTCCGCCCGATCCGCCCCTCCGGACAAACGGCCTGAGTTCCGGCCCACAAGTCCGGGATGAGCGCGTTCGCAAGCAATCCCGCGGGTTCCTTGCCGATCCAGCAGCCCGGTCGGCCGTCATCAGTTCCAGGAACAGGCGCCAGTGCCACAAGCAGCGAATCCCAGTATGCTCTGCGCCATGAAGATGATCCGAATCGCAATTGCGATGCTGGCGGCAAGCGTACTCGGCGCGTGTTCCGGCCATGCCCCAGCGTCCTCAGACGAATCTGCCGCGTTGACCGCCCCGGGTGTCATGCTGCATGTCGAGCCCGGTCAGTACGCCGTCACCTTCGATCAGTCCCGCGACGTCCTCCGTGACCTCGGCTTCATTCTCGATCGTGTCGACGCGCAGCAGGGCGTGATCGCGACAATGCCCAAGGGCACCGGCGGCCTTGCCACGCCGTGGGATCAGGAGCAATCCGGGATCGGCGATCGTGCCGAGGACGCCGTGCAGAAGCACCAACGCGTCGTGCGCATCGAGTTCGCTCCTGCCGGAACCGAGCCCGCAGCGGCGGATGTCCGCGACCTGCGCACCGACCCGCGCCCCCTGGATGCGCAGGTCTCCGTGACGGTCTACGCCCTGAACCAGCCCGGCTGGCGTCTCAACACCCAGGCGATCCTGGACAGCAGCTACACCCACGATCCCCAGCTCGACGAGCGCGGCATGGCGCTGTACAGCGTGGCCATTCGGCGCGACGACGATCTGGCCAGGCGAATCGTCGAGCGCGTCCGCGATCGCTTGGCCCAGCACGCCGCCGCGCACTGACTCGGATCACGTCCAACTCACACGCCCGGGATGAGCGAGTCTTCGAGCGAATCCCGTGTATGCACGCCCGATTTGCAAGCAGGATTTATTTAATCCAGCCCTTTCCGGCTACTTCCCGCTGTCGTTCTTATGGGTGCCGTCAAACTTGGGCGCAACGGGCTTGTGCGGCGCGGTTTCCACGATCGTCTGCTTGTTCGAGACCAGATCGACGTCGAAGACCAGCGTCGCGCCGGGCGGAACAATGACCGTTCCGTCCTTGTCGGTAATCCCCTTCGCCCCGAAGCCACGCTCCGGCGGAATGATGATCCGGCGCGTCGCGCCCGGCTGCATGCCCACGATTCCGTCGGCCAGTCCTCCCACGATTTCGTCGAGTTGATCGACCTCCGGCTCGCCATCGTCGTACGTCGACTGGATCTTCTTCCACCCGTCTTTCACGTGGAAGACGAAGTGAATTGTCACCACGGCCTTGGGCAGCGTCGGCATGCCCTTGCCCGCTTTGATCTCCTGCACCACCACCATCGTCGGCGCGGTGAACTCGCTCAAGGGCTTCACATCCTGGGGCAGGTCGTCGTGCGCGATCGGCTTGGGCTTGGGCGGCGCCTTCGGGTCCGGCTCCGCTACGGGTGCGGGCTTCTCGCCCTGCACCATCCCCGAGCCGATCTCCACGGGCTTGACGGACTTCGCGGCCGGTTCCTTCGCCGCTTCCTTGGTCGGTTCCTTTGTCGGTTCTTTGGCCGGTTCCTTGATTGGCTCTGTCGCGCCGGGCTTGGGCTGCCCATCGGCCGCATGTGGCGTGCTCGGCTTGGGCGATTGCGACTTCTCGCAGCCATACGCCAGCAGCCCGGTCATCGCGGCGAGCGCGATCGCGCGCCCAAGCAGGCGCATGCCCTGAACCGAGGAGCGGGAAGTGGAGTTGGGAGCGGTGGACATAACGCGAATCTCCGTGGTGGGTCGTACGCGCCGCAGCGCGAGGTGTTCGTGCGTATGGACAGGAATCCGGTCTCCGGCCCGCGTCCCATAGATCGGCCAGTTGCGCATCGTCCTGCGGCCTGAGTGTCATTTCGCCGCAGCAGGGCATGAGTCATGCCGCGGGTTGCGGGTTGCGGGAGGTGGGGGGTGGGGGGTGGGGGCGGGAGCTTCCCTAAACTGGTCACGTGCCCGCACACGTTCCCAACTCCGACCCACGCCCCGTGATCGCCATTTCCATGGGCGATCCCCTGGGCATCGGAGCAGAGATCATATGTAAGTCCCTCGCAGACCATAGGTTGCGGGCCGCGGCGCGTTATCGGGTCCACGGATCCCAATTTGCCCTGACCCGCGCGGCCAAAGCTGCCGGGATCCCACCGTTCTGGACACTCTCCTCGCCCCTCGCGCCTCCGCAGCACTCCGATGTCGTGCTGATCGATACTGGCGCAGACGACAATCACCCGGAACCCACCAGCCCACCCGGCCCGACAAAGCGCGGCGGCGAGCAGAGCTTTCAATGGGTCGAGGCCGCCATCCGTGACGCCCAGCGCGCCACCGGCCACCCCGATCGCGCCGACGCCATCGTCACCGCGCCGATCTCCAAGACCAGTTGGAACCTTGCCGGCCACACACAGTTCCCCGGCCACACCGAACTTCTCGCCGCGAGATTTGGTGCGCCTCGCAGCGGCATGCTCTTCGTCGGCCCGCACCTGCGCGTCATGCTCGCGACCATCCACGTGCCGCTGATGGAAGTGGGGGGGTTGTTGACAACCCGGCGCGTCCTGGAGGCGATCGAACTTGCCCACGAGGGCTGCCTTGCCGTGCCACCGGATGTCGCCGCTTTGGGCGACAGCCGGTGCGGGCGCGCAGAGTCGTCCACCACCGGCTCTCCGCAAAGCCGGACCTCCGGCGGCACGCCCCCACGCATCGCCGTCTGCGGCCTCAACCCCCACGCCGGCGAGGGCGGCATCCTCGGCACGGAGGATGATCGCATCATCGCCCCCGCCGTCGCGCAAGCCCGCGCCAAGGGCATCAACGCGACCGGTCCCCTCCCCGCCGACACCCTCTTCCGCGCAGCCGCCGCGCCCCCGATGGGCAAGGGCCAGTACGACTGCGTCGTCGCGATGTACCACGATCAGGGCCTCATCCCTGTCAAACTCGTCGACGGCGAAGAAGCAGTCAACGTCACCGTCGGTCTCCCCACCATCCGCACGAGCCCCGCCCACGGCACGGCGTTCGACATCGCAGGCAAAAACGCCGCCAGCCCAACGTCCATGCGGTGCGCGATCGAGTTGGCGATACGCATGGCAGAAAGAAAACGCAGCCCGACCCAAGGCCGATAACGCCGGGCGTTCCGCTGTCTATGCGTATACTTGTGGGATGAGTGCGGCACCCAAATATCCAATGGGATTTGGCTACGGCGGTCTTCGCATGACCGCCGACGAGTACCTCGCGCTCGGCGAAACCCACGAGCGGTACGAACTCATTGATGGAGTGGTGGTGATGTCGCCAAGTCCAACGCCGCGTCATCAGCGAGTCGGTTTCCTCATTGCCATACAGATGGAAATGTTCGCTCAACAGCGCCACGACACGCAGGTCATCCCGGATGTGGATGTACGAATGGCGGGCAATAAGGTGTACCGTCCGGACGTAGCTGTGTACGGCAATGGGCGGCTGCCGGCGATGCCGGATCGACTGACCACCCCGCCCGACCTGGTCGTCGAGGTGCTCTCCCCCGGCTCAGAACCGATGGACTACATCACCAAGCGTGACGACTACGACCGATTCGGTGTCGGCGAGTACTGGGTCGTGGATCCGCGCGATGTGAGCGTGCGCGTCTGGCGGCGCTCGGGCACGAAGATGCTTGAGGTCGGCGTGGAGTCCGACCGCGTGGCATGCGCGAGTGTGCCGGGGTTGAACGTGGATCTCCGGATTGTGCGTGCGGCGATCGGGTTGGCGTAGCTCACGCACGCGACCCAGCAGATACATACAACATGCACCGACCATCGCGGCTGGTTTGCTGCGCATGGCTTCTACCCTTCGCTCCCAATGTCCGCTCTTCCCGCACAATCTCCCACACTCCCTCCCAGCCGTTCCCCCCTGCGGGAACTCTTCGCCATCACTCGCGAGTTCCTCGCCATCGCCGCGCCGGTCGTCGCCACGATGACCTCCTACACCCTCATGCAGTTCGTCGACAAGCTCATGGTCTCGCGCATCAGCCCGGACCCTGTCTACGTCGGCGCTCAGGGCAACGGCGGCCTCCTCTCCTTCGTCCCCATCGCCATCGCCATGGGCCTTCTCACCGTCATCAACACCTATGTCTCGCAGAACGTCGGCGCCAAGACCCCCGACCGCGCCCCGGCGTACGCATGGGCAGGCCTCTGGATTGCCGCGGCGTACTGGCTCGCGCTCATGATCCCCTACGCCTTCATCCTCCCGCACGTGATGAACTGGATCCGCTCCAACGTCACCGACCCCGCCATGGTTACGGAACTCTCCCGCCGAGACACGCTCGCGATGGAGTACGCCCGCATTCTCATTCTCGGCTCCATCTTCACCATGGCCGCCCGCGGCGTGGCCCAGTACTTCTACGGCATGCACAAACCCGCCGTCGTCCTTCTGTCCGTCATTGTCGGCAACATCGTCAACTTCACGCTCAACACCATTCTCATCTTCGGTCCCGCCGCACCCACCAAGTCCGGCCACGCCCTGCTCGACTGGTGGTTCGAGAGCGCATCCCACATCGCCGCGTCCCTCGGCGTGCAGCCCATGGGCATCCGCGGCTCGGCCATCGCCACCGTCGTCGGCACGTTCGTCGAGATGTGCATCCCCCTCTCCGTCTTCTTCTCGCCCGCGTACAACCGCCTCTATGGCACCCTGCGTCAGTGGCGTCCCAGCTTCCCGCACATCAAGGATCTCCTCCGCCTCGGCTGGCCCGGCGCACTGATGTTCGGCAACGAGATGGTCTGCTGGGCCATCTTCATGGTCGCCCAGGTCGGACACTTCGGCCCCATGCACTCCACCGCCGGATGGATCGCCCACGGATGGATGTCCCTCTCCTTCATGCCGACGTACGGCATCTCCGTCGCCATCACCGCCACAGTCGGCAAGTGCATGGGCATGAAACGGCCGGACATGGCCGAGCGCCGCGCCTGGCTCGGGCTCTGCTTCGCGGTGCTCTACATGACCTGCTGCGGCGTGGTCTTCGTCGTCTTCCGCGAGCGACTGATCGACATGTTCATCGACCCCGGCGCCAAACCCGAAGAACGGGCGCTCCTCGTCCGCCTCGGCGCGCAGTTCCTCATCGCCACCGCCGCTTTCCAGTTCTTCGACGGAGTCGCCATGTCCCTCAGCGGCGCGCTCCGCGGAGCCGGCGACACGCGTTGGCCCGGCGTCGCCACCATCATCCTCTCCTGGACGGTCATCGTCGGCGGCGGCTGGGCCATGGTCTACCTCGCCCCCGGCCTGCAATCCGTCGGCCCCTGGATGGCCGCCGCCACCTACATCACCCTCCTCGCCCTCGCGATCCTCTGGCGCTTCGTCCGCGGCCCGTGGCGAACGATCAAGTTGCTGGAATCAGCCGCAGGGAACCCGGCGGCGTGACACGGGAATGTCCGTGAATCAACCGGCGATTTCGGACCTATAGTTACATCATGACGATCCCCTTCGAGCAAGCCCAGCGCGACCTGGCCAAACTCCTCGATCAGGTGGCCGCGGGGGAGGAGATGGTGATTACGCGCAACGGGCTCCCCGTGGCCCGGATGATTGCGGAAAAGAACGGCACTCACCTCAAGAAGCCCGATCGGGTTCCCGGCTCGGCCAAGGGCATGATCATTTCAATCGCTCCGGACTTCGATGCGCCTCTCGACGACATGCGGGAGTACATGGAGTGAGGGCGCTCGTTGATACGCACGCACTGCTCTGGTTTCTGGACAACGATGCTCGCCTCGGCGGCGCATCGCGAGCGTTCATGAAGTCAGGAGAGAACGAACTACTCGTTGGCGTCGGTTGTTGCTGGGAACTGGCGATTAAGTGCGGCATCGGCAAGATCACGCTCG
This sequence comes from Phycisphaerales bacterium, assembly GCA_038225655.1. Taxonomy (GTDB): domain Bacteria; phylum Planctomycetota; class Phycisphaerae; order Phycisphaerales; family UBA1924; genus UBA4658. The sequence continues at coordinate 366,082 of JBBRQY010000002.1, forward strand.
ACAAACCGTTCGAGCAGTTTCTCTGGTCGCAACTGCGCTCCAATAGCATCGAAGTTCTGGACATCTCTCAAGACCACCTCAATCGAGTCGGCTCCCTGCCCCTCCATCACCGCGACCCCTTCGACCGCCTCCTCATCGCACAGGCCCTCGTCGAGCGCGTTCCGATCCTCAGTGCGGATACTGCCCTCGACGCCTACGGCATCGAACGCATCTGGTAGCCCGTCTTTCATACTCACTGCCCCCGCCCAAGACCCAGCGATTCGCCCCAGAGCAGGGAATCGTTCGGTTCCCAGTACCCTTCCGGCCCAGTCAATCCGTCACCCTTTTCACCTTCTTCCCGCCTATCCTTTCCTCCCAATCCTCACGAATCCCTCACGGAGAACGCGATGAACAGCGCTCTGGACATGGTCATCGGCGCGGGTGAAACCCAGCGCAACGCCAAGCAGGCCTCCGAGCACGCTCGGAAAGGCGACGAGCACTACAACCGCGGCGAAAAAGCCGCGGCCGTCGCCGAGTATCGCAAGGCCGCCGCGGCCGACCCGAACAACTCCAACATCTTCTTCCGCCTCGGCTACCTCCTCGACCTCATCGGCGAGGAAGACGAAGCCATCACCATGTACGACCGCGCCTGCGAGAACCCGCCCGCGCCGATCAACGCCCTGATCAATCTCGCCGTCCTCCTCGAAGACCGCGGCGACATCCACCGCGCCGAGCGCGCCCTTAAGCAGATCCTCGAGACCAACCCGAACCACCCCCGGGCCAAGCTCTACATGAAGGACATCCTGGCCTCCAAGGACATGCACGTCGACGACGAGCAGGACAAGGACCGCCTCAAGCGCAACGCCATGCTGGATGTCCCCGTGACGGACTTTGAGCTCTCCGTCCGCGCCCGCACCTGCCTCAAGAAGATGAACATCCGCACGCTCGGCGACCTCCTCCGCACCACCGAGGCCGAGCTGCTCGCGTACAAAAACTTCGGCGAGTCCTCCCTCGTCGAGATCAAGCAGATGCTCGCGGGCAAGGGCCTGCGCCTCGGCCAGGGCGTCGAAGACGCCCACCGCGCCGCCCGCCGCCGCCTGCTCGATCAGCTCAAGGGCTCCGGCAACGAGGCGATGCTCGCCAAGTCCGTGGCGGACCTCTCCCTCTCCGTCCGTGCCCGCAAGGCCCTGCAGCTCCTGAACATCATGTCCCTCGGCGATCTGGTGGCCCACACCGAGGCCGAGCTCATGGGCGTCAAGAACTTCGGCGCCACGTCCCTCACGGAAGTGAAGGAGAAGCTGAAGGAATACGGCCTCTCCCTCCGCGAGCTCGAGGCCTGAGCGTTTTATTCAGTTCCGCCGGATGCCTCATCCACCACGCCCTGATCCCGCGTTCCACTCTTGTGGAAGCTCAGCCGCGCCTGCACGTATTTCTCCGGCGAGATCCGCAGGTCCGGCTCGATCCCCTTCGCATGGCACTCGTGCAGGTGCTTGAGAAACGGCACGCACCACTGACACCCCGTCCCCGCGCCAAGGCACTCGCTGATCAGCGACGCCACCGGCGGGTTCTCGCGCTTCAAATACCCCCGCACCTTGCGGAGCGAAACTCGGAAGCACAGGCACACATCATCGTCAGGGTCCATCGTTCCTTCATTCTTGGCCGTGCACGCCATGCCAGCCATGCACGCCGCGCCCGCCTCACCCGCCGAACCGCCGCCACGGGAACCCCGCCGGAATCACCTCCGGCCGCTCATTCAAAAACCCCACCAGAAACTCCAGCCCATCCACCAGCCGCGGCCCCGGCCGGTTAAACATCTGATTCCCATCCACTACGCCCACCCGTCCCCCCCGCACTGCCGGAATCGTCCCCCACCAGTCCGTCCCTGCCAACAACTCCGTCTCCGCCCACGCCTGCTCCAGCGTCAGCCCGCACGGGCAGACGATCAGGAACTCCGGCCGCGACGCCACCAACTGGTCCACCGTCGCCCGGATGCTCTTCCCCGCCCGTCGCAGCGTCTGCCCGATCGGCCCCGCCCCGGCCCCCGAACCCTCCACCGCACTCGTCGGGTTCAGCGGATGCTCTCCCCCCGCCCGCTCCACCAACTGCGGCGTCCAGTGCCCCCCCACAAAGATCGGGTCCGTCCATTCCAAAAACGCCACGCTCGGCTTGGCCGTGTACGCGTTCACATACTCCTCCGCCCGGTACGCCCGCTCCCGCAACTCCACCACGTGCTCATCCCCCCGCGCCTCCATCCCGATCGCCCGCCCCACCATCCCCACATCATCCAGCACCCCCTCGAACGTCTGCGGATTCAGCGAAACGATCTCCGGCCTCGGCGAAAACCCCGCCGCCGCCGCCCGCACCGTCCGCAGGTCGATCGAGCAGACCTCGCACAGATCCTGCGTCAGAATCACATCCGGCCGCAGTTCCCGAAGCCCCGCAGCATCCAGCGTGTACAGCGATTCCCCCGAAGCCACCTGCTCCCGCACGGCCCGATCCATCTCCGCCGCCGTCGTGAACGTCGTCCGCGTGCCCGTCAGCACAGGCACTCGCTCCAGCCCGACTCCCACTGGCCAGTCGCACTCGTGGCTCCTCCCCACCAACTGCACCGCCCCACGCCCGTTCAGGGCATCCGCGCCGGCCAAGGCCAGCACGATCTCCGTCGCCGATGGCAGCAGACTCACCACACGCATCACCCATCGTACTTCTCCTCGAATCATCGCGCCGCCCCCTGCATCCCTCTTCCTCTCGCTCGGTAAGCCCTCTTGCTCCCCTCGTCCGGCCGCACCATGCTTGCGGCCGAATCCAGGGAGCCGGCCCTCCCCGATCGACGGGGGACAGGTCCGCGACATGGGTTGGCCAATCTGGGGTTTGGGGTCCGGACCCGCCTGCACTTGGGAAATGTCCCCGCGCACACTCGTGTCGGGCGATGTACCCTTGTCGCTCGGCTGGCCGCGGCACACCCCGCGCCCGCGCCGAGCATGGACTTGCTTTGGAGGATTCGACTATTTCTCGCTCCACACACCCATCCGCACGCCCCGTTGATCGTTCCCCCTCCTCCCTCCTGAGCCGCTGCGGCCTCGCCGGCGCACTCGCCCTGGGCATCCTCGCGCTCCCGGCCGCGCCCGCGCTGGCGCAGGACAAACCCGCCGCGACTCCCGGCTCCAAGGAGCCCCCAACCAACGATCCCTCCGAAATCATCAAGCGCATGAAGAAGGAGGCCGAGAAGCAGGGCATCCGCACGGAAGCTCCGCAATCCGTCTCCCCCGCTCCGGCCCCCAATGTCGCCCCCTCCGCCCTGAATCAGCCCCAGCCCGTCACCGCACCGGGCATCCAGCCCGGCAAGGGCCCCGACCAGCCGCGCAAGCCCGGACCGGGAATCACGCCCCCGACCAAAGGGCAGCCGAACACGCCCCCGACTCCCATTCCCGTAGTGCCGATCTCGAACCCCGGCCTCACCGCCGCCCCCGCCGATACCACCGGTGCGCTGCACGGCGACGAGTTCACGTTCAACTTCACCGAGCCCGTCGAGCTCACCGTCCTCGTGACGTACGTCCGCGACGTCCTCGAACTGCAGATCATCTTCATGGACGGCGGCCTCGCCGGTCAGAAGATCTACCTGAACTCTCCCGTCACGATCAAGAAGAAGGACGTCCTCTCCTTCCTCACCATGCTTCTCGAGCAGCGCGACTACACGCTCGTGCAGGACGCCACCGGAATCTTCCTCGTCCAGCCCAAGGCCGACACCAAGTCCTCCCCCATCGTCGCCGGCCAATGGGGCACCACCCGCATCATCCGCACCCCCAATATCAAGCCCTCCACGCTGCAGAACAGCATCACCTCGCTCCTCACCGCCGGCCGCGCCGGCCAGGCCGGCGCTCAGCCCGTCTACATGGACGATCTCGGCCTCATCATCATGACCGAGAGCCCCCGCGTGCTCAGTCTCGTTGAAGACTTTGTCAACACCGTCGTCGCCGAACGCGCCAACCTCAAGTTCTTCCGCTTCGAGCTCCGCAACATCTCCGCCGCCGCCGCCAAAGATCGCGTTCTCGAGCTCCTCGGCCAGCAGACCCAGCGCACCACCGGCGGTCCCGCCGCCGGCAACGTCATTCCCTCCGCGCCTCCCGGCGCCGTCGGTCCCGGCGGCAGCATCACCAATCTGGGCGAGCGCATCACCGTCGATCCCACCTCCAACGCCATCTACCTCCGCGGCCGCGACGACGAGCGCAAACTCCTCACCGACCTGATCGCCGTCGTCGATCTCCCCAACTCCATGGACAGCCGCTGGTACCCCGTCGGCTCCAAAACCGCCGTCGCTGTCGCCGCGCAAGGCCGCGCCGAGCAGCTCGGCACCGTCTCTGAGTTCGACTTCGATTCCGCCACGCGATCCTCCTCCGGCGCGGGCGGCGGCAACCGCCTCGGCGGTGCGGGCGGCATCGGTGGTACCTCCGGTTCAAACCAGGACAGCATCGGCTCCGGCGCGGGGTTCGTGCTCTATCCCGATTCCGGCGGATTCATCTACCGCGGCACCGAAGTCCAGCACGAGCGCGTCAAGGCCCTCATCAAGAACCTCGTCGTCATCTCCGCCGACGAGGAAACCACCTACCAGTTCTACAAACTCCGTCACGGCAAATCCACCGACGTCGCCGAGATCATCCAGAACCTCCTCTCCGGTTCTTCCGGCTCCGGCAACCGCGGCGGCCTTCTCGGCGGCGATCTCGGCCGTCGCACCGGCTCCACCGCACGCCGCACCCCCCAGCCCGCCGCGGGCACGCGAACCGGCGCCACGCCCACGCCCGCCAATCCCACCGGCGCCGCGGCCGGAGCAGGCGGCGCCGGCGGCCTCTCCGCCATCGAAGGCGCGGACGTCTATGTCCTCGCCGACGAGCCGAACAACCAGGTTCTCGTCAAAGCCCCCGCCAAGCTCCAGCACCAGTTCCGCGAGCTGATCGGCAAGATCGATCTCCGCCGCCCGCAGGTCTACATCGACGCCAAGATCGTCGTTGTGAACTCCACCGACAGCTTCCGCCTCGCCGTTGAGGCCCAGCAAATCATCGGCCAGTTCGCTTTCAACACGAACTTCGGCCTCGGCTCGCTCGGGTCCACCAGCACGGGAACCCCGCCCGTCACCACGGGCGGCTTCACCAGCCCCAAGACCGTCGCGACAGGCCTCGGCGGCATCACCGCCGCGCTCATCCGCTCCAAGGATGTTCCCTTTGTCGTCAACGCCCTCTCCTCCACCGTCGAGGGCCGCATCGTCGCCACTCCGCAACTCCTCGTGGACGACAACGAAGAGGCCGAGATCTCCTCGCTCGATCAGCAGCCCACCGGCGTCACCACTTCGCCCGTCGGCGGCCAACAGACTACCGGCTTCCAGGATTACCAGAGCGCAGGTCCCAAGCTCACCGTCACACCCCAGATCTCCGAAGGCGGCTATCTGCGGCTGAAGTACAACATCGAGCTCAGCTCCTTCACCGGCGCGCCCTCCGGCAACCTCCCCCCGCCCAAGCTCGAAAACAAGATCAAGTCCGACGCCGTCACCGTTCCCACCGACGCCACCATCGTCGTCGGCGGCCTGACCTTCACGCAGACCGGCAACACCATCGTCCGCGTCCCCCTCCTCGGTGACATCCCCCTTCTCGGCAACCTCTTCAAAGACACCAGCAAGACCGGCCGCGTCAGCACGCTCTACGTCTTCATCACGCCCAAGATCATGCGTGACCCAAGCTTCGCGGACCTCCGCCTCCTCACGCGCTCTCCGCTCGCCGAAGTCGGCGTCCCCGCCGAAAATCCCCCGCCCCTGCCCGAGGCCATCCCCGTCATCGATACCGCACGGTTCATGGACGAGCAGCGCCTTCGCGATGAGCGCGAGAAGCACAAGGTCGCCCCCGAAGTCTCCCCCGCCAAGGGCCCGCCCGTCCACAAAGATCCCCCCGTCTCCGACGAACCCCGCTAAGAAAGTGGGAAGTTCGAGGTCGGATGTGGGAACCCAAGAAACCCCTTCTGGCTCTTCACTTTCCCTCTCCCACTTCTCACCTCCGATTTCAAAATGGCCAAACGCTCCGACATCGCCCGCAACTCTCCCAACGCCGCGCCCCTGCGTGCCGATCAGCAGTCCCCCGCAGAGTGGGCCGCCATCGCCGCGCAGTTCTCCGGCGACACCGGCCCCGGCGGCGTCCCCGTGGGCCTGGAACTCAAGCCCGAGCAACTCCGCAGCTTCTCCCAGCTCCCCGGCTCGGACGATGAGCCCTGGGATGTCCTTCTCTCCATGCTCGCTCTCGACGAGCACACCGCCCTTGAAAAGCTCGCCAAACGCACCGGCCTCCCGCTGGAGGTCGAGCCCCGCTTCAACGAATCCGCGGCCCGCTTCTACGAGGTCGTCCCCCCGAACATGGCCCGCGAGCGCCTGGTCGCCGGGCTCACCTCCGACGGCCACGTCATGGTCTGCGCCACCGCCCAGCCCATGCAGCCGGCCGTCTTCAACATCCTCGAAGAGCGGCTGGGCATGCCCGTGCGGCTCGTCCTCGCGCCGCGCGGGGCCGTCGTCAACCTCATCAACCGCGGCTACGAGCAGAAGCAGGACCTCGTCACCGAAATCGTCGAGGAAATGCCCCTCGACGCCGCCGCCATCGAGTCCGCCGCCGGCTCCATCCGCAACTCCACCGACCTTCTGCAACTCGCCCGCCAGACGCCCGTCATCCGGCTGGTGAACATGATCCTGTTCGAGGCTCTGCGCCGCCGCGCTTCGGATATCCACGTCCACCCCATGGAGTCCAAGCTCGTCATCCGCCTCCGTATCGACGGCATGCTGGTGGACGCCTTCCAGCCCCCGCTCTCTCTCGCCCCCGCGATCAGTTCCCGCTTGAAGGTCATGACGGAGTTGGACATCGCCAACCGCCACGCCCCGCAGGACGGCCACACAACTGTCCGCGTCGGCAACCGCAAGATCGACATCCGCCTCTCGGTCATCCCCACCGTCTTCGGCGAGCGCGTTGTGCTCCGTCTGCTCGATCAGAGCCAGACGCGTCTCTCGCTCGACGAAGTCGGCATGACCAAGGCCATGCAGGGCGAGTTCGTCCAGCTCGTTTCCAAGAACACGGGCATGATCCTCGTCACCGGCCCCACCGGCTCGGGCAAGACGACCACTCTGTACGGCGGCCTCGGCAAGATCGACCGCGCTACCCGCAACGTCATGACCATCGAAGACCCCGTCGAGTACCACCTCGAGGGCATCAGCCAGACCCAGGTCAACGTCAAACGCGGCGTCACCTTTGCCGCCGGCCTCCGCGCGCTCCTCCGTCAGGACCCGGACGTCATCCTCGTCGGCGAAATCCGCGACAAGGAAACCGGCCAGCTCGCCGTCCAGGCCTCCCTCACCGGCCACTTGGTCCTCGCCACACTGCACACCAACGACGCGCCGACCGCCATCGCGCGTCTGGTGGACATCGGCATCGAGCCCTACCTCATCACCTCCACGCTGCTCGGCGCGATGGCCCAGCGGCTCCTCCGTCGCACCTGCCAAACTTGCAAGGGCACCGGCATGGGCGAGGCCACCGGTTTTTATTCCGGCAAGTGCGAGAAGTGCTACGGAGCTCGGTATTACGGCCGAATCGCGGTCTACGAAATCATGCGCATGAACGACGACCTGCGCAAGCTCACCGCCCGCAACGCCGACGCCGTCACCATCGCCGAAACCGCCCGCTCCCTGGGCATGCGCACCATGACCGACGACGCCATGGACAAGGTCAAGCTCGGCCTGACCGACGAGCAGGAAATCCAGCGCGTCCTGTACTGACGTGGCACGGGCTTACCAGCCCGTGTTCTCGGCGCATGGTCCGAACTGGCTTTGGCATTTTTCCGGCCGCGGCACGCACGGTCACTCCGGCAGTTCGAACCGCGCCACCAACGCCGTCGGTATCGGCGGATACACCATCTCCATCCGGTACGCCACGAACTCATCGGATCGGTACCCCAGCCGCGCGCACACGCGCTCCACCAGCCGCGGATACCACGAAATGTGCGGCGTAACCGCCCCCGCCGAGCCCGGACCCAGCGGACGAATCGCCGCGTTGATCGGCAGCGCCTCGCTCTCGATCTCGTCCGCATTGTACCCGTGCGGTCGCGTCAGGCGATCCACGAGGATTACCTGCGGCCCCTCCGTGATCCCCAGCGATTTGTGCACGAACGCGTCGAAGATCACGCGCTCCACTGGCGTGTCCATCACCACCAGCGCGCCGCCCAGCCGGCAATCGGCCGTCCGATGGGCCGGGTAGATCTTCCGATGCACCGTGCCGAAGACGCACGTAGTCGCCTCCACTCCGTCGCTGCCAAGCACCGGCAGCTCATGACGTGTCGCCCGCTGCGAGACCACCGCCTTGATGCTCAGATCGCTCGGCACGCAGAACTCGCGCAGCAGCGGCAGACTGCTGTCGTACGCGCCCGCCACATCGATCGGCTCCTCCGGCGGAGCTTCCGAACTCCCGGCATCCGAGTACACCGCCTTGTAGCTCATCGGCCACGGCACAGGCCGCAGCCGGCGCAATCCCGCGTACCCCGCCACGTCCGCCTGATCCAGCATCGTCGGGTCGGAGGCATTCGGCGCCAGGAACATGCTCCGCAGCCGCACCTCGGCCCGAACGCCCCACACGGCGCAACCGCCTTCGAACATCGCCCGCCGCGCCCCCTCCATATTCGCCGATGTGCTCGACGCCCCCGCATTGGCCAGCAGAATCTCCAGCGTCCGACGATCCCCCGAGTGCCGCTGCACCACCTCGTGGAACTTCTGCACCGCGCTCCGGGCAGACTCCAACACATCCTCGGACACCCCCTGCACGCGGCACGCCTCGATCAGCCGCTCCATCCCCACCGCCCCCGGCAGGTGCGTCGCCGCCGTCACGTCGTCCTCGGCCCCGATCACACGGGACACCCGCCACACCATTCCCCGATTCACGTTCAACGTGCGTGCTGTCTCGCGCGTTTTGGTTGCGTCCACTCCCGACGAGACCAGCAGCAACGCCAACGCGGCCCGCGCCTCATGAACCGCATGACGGATCGCCTCGATGGAGGTGTGGCTGTTGCCATTGACCTTCACCTCAAGCGGCAGTTTATTTGTTAGTATTTCACTAGCCATATTCATGCCTCTTGGCGGACAAGACTACACGATTTTCGATCTAAAGGCGAGTTGACACAAAGAATTGTCACGAAGATTGTCATTTGTGACGACATTTATGTTGTCATGGGTGATAATTTCGATTATTCTCGACTCGTGCGGCCGGTTCTGTTCCGTCTCCCTCCGGCCCAATCCATCCATCCGCCCGTCCTTGTGCCGGGCCTGCAAAGGAAGAAGCCAACATGAAGCGGATCACTCGGATCGGTGCGGGCGTGCTAGTTTGTGCCCTGGCGGGCGTCGCCGCGGCGCAGCCGACCATCACTTCGCTCGGAAGCGGAACTCCCATCGGCGTGAGCAACTCCGCCGGCGGAACCTACTACATCAGCGGCACCAGCATCGCCACTTCCCAGGCCGTCGGACGCTGGGCCTTCACGCCCGGCATCTCCTCGTTGACCACCTCCGAACTCGGTGCCAACGGCAACGCCTATCCCGCCATCTCCAGCGACGGCGCGTACCAGCTCGGCATGCTCCCCAACTCCGCCCCGCAGGTCTTCGGCGTGACTGCGACGGCCGTCAGCCCTGTTTTCACCACCACCCCCACCCTCGTTGCCTCCACCACTACGCCCACCGCGACCGAGACCATCGTCAATCGCTGGAGCTCCGCCTCCGGCACCTGGACCCGCGCGGCCATGCTCCCCACCGAGACCCGCCTCTGCTACGGCCAGAGCGCCGGCGGCGTAAGCATGATGACCTTCGGCCCCGGCTCCAGCTCCGGCGCCACCTTCCTCGACGGCAACGCGATGTCGCTCAATGGTCGCTTCGTCGTCGGCCACGGCTACATCTCTTCCTACTCCACCGCCACCGGCAACACCATCACCGCCAGCGTCAGCCGCTGGCACCCCTGCATCTGGGACGCCACCACCAACACCACGACCGTTCTCCCCGTCGCTGCACGAACCTCCAGTAATACTTGGCGTCCCCGCACCGCCCGCGCCTTTGCCGTCAGCAACGACGGTCTCGTGGTCTGCGGATATCAGGAGCACAACAGCTCCACCGCCGCCGCGGCCGACCCCGATGGCGCGCGCCCGCTGGTCTGGCGCTGGAACGCCGGCACCGGCAACTACGACATGTCCTACCTGCCCACCGGCATGAGCGGTGGTCTGGTCTATACCGCCTCCGCCACTGCCGGCACCATGTTCATGAACGCCGCCGGCACCATCATCGTCGGCCGCAACGTCGACAACAACGCCAACACCTACATCTGCAAGTGGACCTGGGACGCGGGCACGTCCACCTGGACCGCGAACAACCTCGGCAACAACGTGGGCGCGACGACCAGCGTCGTCAACATCACCTGCCCGGCGGGCATCCCCACCGTGACCACCTCGGTCTCGCATGGGCTCGCCCTCAACGACCGGGTCTACATCGCCGGAAACGCCACCCCGGCCTACAACGGCATGTGGCAGGTGACCAACGTCACTTCCCCGACGACGTTCGAGATCTCCGGCCCCGACGGCAACGCGCTCGCATGTGCCGCCGACGGCATCGGCGGCACCGTGAACAAGGCGGCCTCGTGGCTGCCCGGCGCGGTCTACTTCGGCTGCGGCGTCACGTCCAACTGGGGCGCTCCGCCCAGCATCACGCCCACGGGCATGAGCGACGACGGCAACACCATCGTCGGTGTCGCCACCTACAGCACCTGCGGCAGCTTCATGTCCGGCGGGTTCATCTGGCACAACGCCGACGGCATCATTCAGGATTGGTACGACTACTGCGTCGCCCAGGGCGTTCCCGCCGTGTCCACGTATTACGGCCCTTCGGGCGATCCGTCGAATCCCGGCGACCTCTCCAAGGGCCTTCCCCGCCTCGGCAACCCGCAGGGCATCAGCGCCGATGGCAACGCCTTCGTCGGTCGCCAGGGCGGCTCGCAGATCGTCGTTCCCAGCGCCGGCCCCTGGATCATGCTCGCCACCGGCGGCGCCACCTGCGTGGCCCCGCGCTTCACCCAGCAGCCCACGGCCAGCGTTCCGACCTCTCTCTGCGGCAGCGGCGTCATCCTGAACGTGGCCGCCAGCGGCACCGGACCCTTCACCTACCAGTGGTACCGCGGCGCCTCGCCCCTGAACGACGGAGCCACCGGCTCCGGTGCCACCATCACCGGTTCCACCGCGGCCCAGCTCCGCATCTCCAACGTCCACCCCGCCGACATCGGCTCCTACACCTGCGTCGTCACCGGCTGCAACGGCCAGTCCGTCACCAGCAATGCTTCGGTCGTCTCTCTCGACCCGACCCAGTCCGCCCCCGTGAACAGCGACTGTGCCTTCGCCATCTCAACCGGCGAGGCCACCGTCAACTTCAACATCTGTGCCACCTACCTTAACCAGGGCTCTTCGTGCGGCGTCGACCTCGCCTCCGTCTGGTACCGCTACACCCCGACCTTCACCGGCAACGCCCGCTTCCAGACCTGCGCCTCGACCTTTGACACCACCATCCAGCTCTACGATCAGTGCAACGGCAGCCAGCTTTTCAACGGCTGCAGCGACGACGTCGGCCCCCGTGGCCTGGCCGGTCTCGGCGCCGCCTGCGGCGCCACCCGCTCGCTGATCTCCTCCTTCCCTGTCACCGCCGGCGTCCCCCTCTACGTCCGCGTCGGCGCCAAGGCCTTCCCGTTCTCCACCACAGGCAGCGCCACCTCCGGCGCGTTGACCATTTCCCAGACCCCGGCCGCGCCAGCGAATGACCTGTGCGCCAACGCCACCGTCGTCTCGGGCAACAGCGTCACCGGCAACACCTATCCCTTCAATCTCAACGAGGCCACCGACGACTACACCTTCGGCACCGACTTCTGCTCAAGCCCCGCCGAGACCACCGTCGCCTCCACCCGCGATGTCTGGTTCCGTCTCGTCGCTCCCTGCGGCGGCACCTACAGCATCAGCACCTGCGGCTCCACCGACACCAACCCCATGCTCCATGTCATGCCCGACTGCTCCGCGTTCAACATCCTCGCATGCAGCGACAACGTGGGCAGCGGCGTCTCCGGGTGCACCTCCAACCAGGCCCGCATCCTCAACCTCACGATCTCCGGATCAGTGCTCATCCGCGTCTCCCAGTCCGGCACCGGCTCCCCCGGCACCGCCGCCACCAGCGGCTCGGGCAACATCATCATCACCGGCACCGATAATCCCTGCAACGGCGCCTGCTGCTCCGGATCCACCTGCCTCTCCACCTCGCAGGCCGCCTGCACCGGCTCCTTCTCCGGCCCCGGCTCCACGTGCAACGCCTCCGGCAACAACACCACGCCCTGCTGCCGCGCCGACTTCAACCACGCCGGCGGCCTGAACGTGCAGGACATCTTCGATTTCCTCGCGGCCTGGTTCTCCGGCGATGCCCGCGCCAACTTCAACGGCGGACCCCTCGACGTCCAGGACATCTTCGACTTCCTCGCCGCCTGGTTCGCCGGCTGCTGATCAAACTTCCCGAGACCACCTTACTCGAAACGGGCCGGCGCACCATGAAGTGCGCCGGCCCTTTCGTATTCTCCCCCGCACTCACCGCACGTCGCGGCATCACGCCGGCGGCGTCGCAACCCGCGCCGCCTTCATCCGCCGATCCAGTGCCCACATCTGCCACGCGCTCCACACCATCGCCCCCGCCGCGATCGCCAGCGGGATCCAGAACACGTGCGTCAGCGTGTACAGCCCAACCCCCAGCAGTTGAAACACCTTCCCCCGCACGCCCACCAGCGTCGCATGAATCGCCACATACTGCGGCACCTTCTCTTTGCTCGGAGCCAACGACACCGGCCCCAGCATCCACCCCACGCTCGCCCCCGAGTGCACCATCCCGTACACCACGCTCGTGATCAGCAACTGCCGCGCATCGGCCGAGAGCATCAGCCCAATCGGATACAGCGTCAGCAGCAGGAACGAAAGCCCCGTACACCGCACCGCCCCGATCTTGTCCATCAGCATCCCCGCCGGCACAATCATCGCCGTCATCGCCAGCCAATACGCCACATGCGTGGATTCCGCGATCGCCCCGTACTCCAGATGCAGCCCATCGGTCACCAGAATCGGCAGCAGCGCATAGCAGATCATCCACCCCACGCCATACGTCATGAAGCTCGCCTCGTACCGCGCGAAGATCGGGTCCCCCGCCAGCACCTCCTTCATGTGCCCGATCGGCTCCACCACTCGCGTCCACGCCGTGCGTGTGTCCTTCTCCGCGTCGTGCGTCCGCTCCCCGCCGTGCCCCGTCGCCCGCGAGAGCCACACGAACACGCCCACCCCCGCCAGTTGCAGCCCCGCCGCCACCGGATAGATAATCCGGAACGCCTCGTGGTCGGCGTCCAGCCAATGCCCCACGGCCAGCCCACCAAACGCCCCGAAGACCATCGAGCTCCCCCAGATCGTCGAGTAGATCCGCCCCCGAATCCGATCCGGGTACAACCACTTGAGCATCTCCCCCGTCGCCGGGTGCAGCCCCGCCCCGCCGATGCACATCACAATGTGCGGCACCAGCAGCCCCCAGTATCCATTGGCAAACGCGATCAATGCCCCCGGTGCGCTCGCCAGCAGCCAGTACGTCAGCAGATACTTCCCGAACCCCCGCCGCTTGAACAGATCGTTCCAGAAGATCGACAGCGAAAAGAAGACCGTCGGCGAGGCCGTGATCAACAGCGTCTGCCAGTCCCCCGCTCCAAACCGCTTTCGCGCCAGCACCGGCGTGATGAACGTCGAGGCCATCCACGTCGATTGAATCAGTGCGAGCGCCAGAATGTGTACCGGCACCACCCACCGCGCCCGAGGAAGTGCGCCGGCCTCGTCCGCGCCCATCCCCGGCGGTGCGGCAGGAGTCGGATTCGGAGCGGTTCGGGCGGTGGTCATGTGATTCTCAAGCTGGTTCAGACACACGCCCGGAATGAGCGAGTCTTCGAGCGAATCCCGGGGAGATGCTTGCGGCCCATGCGCACACGCAACTGACTCCCATCAGGTGAGTCGGTATATCGACAATCGTCAATACTAGTGCCCCCGCGGTACACTCGGCACATCATGATCCCCTCCGAGCACGATTCTCACCCATCCTCCCCCAGCGCGGCCGACCTGCCCACCGCCGCGTTCTCCTCCGCCCCGCACTCGGGGGTGACCCCTCCCGGCCTCGAAGGCCCCGGCACCATCATCGGCCACTACAAGATTTTGCAGCTTATCGGCGAGGGCGGCTTCGGCAACGTTTACATGGCCCAGCAGACCGAGCCCGTCAAGCGTCGCGTCGCGCTGAAGATCGTCAAACCCGGCATGGACACCAAGCAGGTCATCGGCCGCTTCGAGTCCGAGCGCCAGGCCCTGGCGATGATGGACCACCCCAACATCGCGCGCGTCTACGACGCCGGCACCACCGCTACGGGCCGCCCCTACTTCGTCATGGAGCTCGTCAAGGGCGTCCCTATCACCGAATACTGCGACTCGGCCCAGCTCTCGACGCGCGAGCGGCTGGACCTCTTCATCTCCGTCTGCCAGGCCGTGCAGCACGCCCACCTCAAGGGCATCGTCCACCGCGACCTGAAGCCCAGCAACGTTCTCGTCACGCTCCACGACGAGCGCCCCGTGGTGAAGGTCATCGACTTCGGCATCGCCAAGGCGATGAACCAGGATCTCACCGATCGCACCGTCTTCACCGAGTTCAAGCAGTTCATCGGCACCCCGGAGTACATGTCCCCCGAGCAGGCCGCCATGAGCGGCCTGGATGTCGATTCCCGCACGGACATCTACTCCCTCGGCGTCCTCCTCTATGAACTTATGGCCGGATCCACGCCGTTCAGTTCCGAGGAGCTGCGCTCCGCCGGCATGGCCGAGATCGCCCGCATCATCAAGGAAGACGAGCCGCAGCGCCCCTCCACCCGCGTCGAGCGCGCTACCAAAATAAGCACTGGGAGCGGAGGAACTCGTGGGGGGGGTGGAGGTGGTGGTGGGGGGGTGGGGACGAAATCCGGTCCCAAGTCCACCACCGCCGCGCTCATCGCCAAGCACCGCCGCACCGATCCCGGCACGCTCCGCCGCCAGCTCGCGGGCGATCTTGACTGGATCGTCATGAAGGCCATGGAGAAGGATCGCTCCCGCCGCTACGAAACCGCCAGCGCAATGGCCGACGACATCCGCCGCTTCCTCGCCAACGAGCCGATCCTCGCCCGTCCTCCCTCCACGCTTTATCGCCTCCGCAAGTTCGCCCGGCGCAACCGCGTCGGCTTCGCCGCCAGCGCGGGCGTCGCCATCGCCGTCCTCCTCACGCTCATCGCCCTCACCTACGGCCTCTCCGAAGCCCGCACCGAGCGTGACCGCACCGTGCAGCATGAGACCGAGACCCGCGCCAAAATGCTCCTCAGCTCCATGAACGCCATCCGCACCTACACCGCCGACAACGTCCGCCCCGCACTCGCCGTGCTCGCCTCAGGGAACAAGGACGCCAAGACCCCCGACTACAACGCCCACTTCGTCCAGGAGATGGTTCCCGGCTTCTCCGCCCGCAAGGTCTTCGCCAACTTCCGCGACGCCAAACGCCCCGACGGCTCCGCCGGTCCGTACAGCACCTTCGTCTACAAAGAGGCCTCCCCCAACCCCAGCAACCGCGACAACCTCGCCGACGATTTCGAGAAGTCCCTCGTCGAAAAGTTCAAGGCCGATCCCCAGCTCCCCGAACTCAGCGACACCATCGATCGCGCAGGATCGGGTGGGCGCGTCTACTACATCGCCCGCCCCATGGTCATCAAAGACGCCAAGTGCATCGTCTGCCACGACACCGTCGCGAACGCCCCCCCCGGCCAGGTCGAGATGTACGGCAAGGACGGCTGGACCGGCGGCTACAACTGGAAACTCGGCGATACCGTCGCCGCGCAGATCGTCTACGTCCCCGTCTCCCACGCCTTCCAAACCGACTCCGGCGTGCTCAACAAAGTGCTCATCGCCGCCGCGGCCGTCCTCCTCCTCGGCGGCATCGGCAGTCTTTTCATGCTTCGCCGAGCGTGATCTCCTCAACACCCGCACCCTGACCTGCCCAAGCCGCCGCATTACCCGGGCTTGCTCGCCACAATCAGCAGCGGCCCGCCGGACACCACCACGCCACCCGGCTTCTCCGCGGTAATCGCAAACGCCGCCGCCCCGCGCACCCCCAGCCGCGCCTCGAACGGCACGATCACCTCGCCCGTCGAAGCAATATCAAACACGCCCCCATCCACCGGGTGCGTGTCCCGCGCAGGATCCACAATCCACAACTGATACTGCCGCGCTTTCGGGTCATTCACCGCCACACCCTTGAGCCGCATGAACCCGCGCTGCAATCCCTCGCTCCACACGACCTCGCCGGAGGCCCCCGCATACGCCGGATCGTTCGGCTTGAACGCCCAGCGCACCGTATCCCCCCGCGCCTCAATCGTGGCCGTATCGATCACGCCCGGGCGCGCCCACGGCTTCAGGGCAATCACAGTCACTCCCGCCAGCACAATCGCCGCCGCGGCCAGAATCCACGGAACCCACGTCGCCTGCCGCCGGCGACCGCGGCCGACTCCCGCCGCATCCTCTTCCATCCCGATCCGCCCCGCGATCTCCGGCACAGGCGCGCCGCTGGCAATCAACCGCTCCCGCAGGCCCGGCGGAAGCGCTTCCTCCTCGCTCGCGCCAAGCATCGCCGCACGCGTCGCGTTCACCGCCGCCTCCAGCGATGTTGCCTCCCTCGGATCCAGCGATTCCAGCAGATCGCGCAGCTCCTCCCCCTCCGCCGCGGATAGCCCCATGGTGGCGCGAGCAATAATCAGATCCTGAGCGCGTTCCAGCGCGGCGGCGGGGTTCATTGGTGCACCTCCTGCGCCGTTCCCGCCGGCCGACGCGCCAGCGCATCGCGTATCGCGATCAGCCCGCGCCGAAGATGCGTCTTCACCGTCCCGACCGGCATCTGCAAGTGCTCCGCGATCCGCTCATGCGTCCAGCTCTCCCCCACGGCCAGCCGGATCACGCTCTGCTGCTCCGGCCGCAGCCGCTGCAGCTCGGCGAACGCCGCCCGCGTCTGCTCATCGTGCAACGGAGTGTCTACGTTCGAACGCACGGGCTGGATTCCGTCCCAGAGGGGAACACGCCCGGCGGTGTGCCGGCGCTGCGAGCGAGCACGATCGATCAGCCGCCGGCGCGTGATCATCGCCACAAACGCCCGCGGTGTTGAAAGCGAGGCGTCGTACCTCCCCGCCGACTTGCACAGTTCCATGAACACGTCCTGCGTGGCATCCTCAGCATCCGTCCGGTCCCGGCATACCCGCAGCGCGATCGACCACACCAGTGGCCCGAATCGGTCCGCGCACGCCCTCCCTCCGGCCGCGTCCCCGCGGGCGAGTAGTTGCAGCGCTTCCATGTCGCCGTCGAACACCTGAGAGTTTCTCCACACGTTGGGTCGATCCCAATTCGAAGCGCGGCCTCACGCCGATTCAAATCGTTCACCCGCACCCCAACTGTATGTAAACCAATCCCGCCATGCGGGATCCGCAATCGTTCTGAATCCTTCGCCCCTTCGCCCCCGAACTGGACCCCGCGTGGGCCCGTCGCGGCCCAGTCGTTCCGAAAAGCCGCACTTTCAAAGGACATCTCCCCATGTTCAGGACTCTCCATGCGCTCATCCCCGCCGGCCTCCTCGCCTGCTCCTTCGCCCCCTCCGCCCTAGCGCTCACCGAGCCCGCCCCCGCCTGCTCCCGCGCCGGCGACACCATCGCCGCCGTCGCCTCTTCCAACCCGGACTTCTCCACGCTTGTCGCCGCCCTGAAGGCCGCGGGCCTCGTTGATGCCCTCTCCGGCGACGGCCCCTTCACCGTCTTCGCTCCGAACAACGACGCCTTCGCCAAGCTCCCCAAGGGCACCGTCGAAGAACTTCTGAAGCCCGAGAACAAGGCCAAGCTCACCCGCATCCTCACCTACCACGTCGTCCCCGCCAAGGTACTCGCCGCAGAAGCCCTCAAGCTCACCTCCGCCCCCACCCTCAGCGGCCAGCGTCTGGACCTCCTCGTCAAGAACAGTCAGCTCACCATCGACGGCGCCAAGGTCATCAAGACCGACATCCCCGCCTCCAACGGCGTCATCCACGTGATCGATCAGGTCGTCATGCCCAGCGAAGATGATCTTGCCACCACGGCATCAAAGGCCGGTTCGTTCAAGACGCTTCTTGCCGCCGCCAAGGCCGCGGGCCTGGTGGATGCGCTCAAGGGCGATGCCCCCCTGACCATCCTCGCTCCCACCGATGAGGCCTTCGCCAAGCTCCCCGCGGCAACCCTCGCCTCGCTTCTCAAGCCGGAGAACAAGGACGCCCTCGCCGGCATTCTCAAGCTCCACATCATCTCCGGCCGCGTCTTCAGCGATCAGGCCCTGAAGATGGCTTCCGGCCCCACGCTCTCCGGCGAAAGCGTGAAGTTCGCCATCGTTGACGGCAAGGCCAAGGTCAACAACGCCGGGCTGATCAAGACCGACATCGACGCTTCCAACGGCGTCATCCACGTCATCGACACCGTCCTCCTCCCCGCGAACATGCCGAAGTTGTCCCGCGCCGGGGCCAAGATGCCCCGCGCGGGTTCGGCCATCGAGATCGCCACACTCGCCATCGACAAGGGCGCGCCCATGTTCAACGATGGCCAGCCCGCCGCCTGCGCCGCTGTCTACGAAGTTGCCTGCAGCGCCCTCATCGCCTCGGATTCCATCACCGACGCCGCCCGCAAGCAGCTTCACGTCGCCATGGCCGCCGCGGCCGCCGAATCCCACGACGTCAAAAAGGCCTGGGCCCTCCGCCACGGTCTCGACGCCGTACTTGACCAGATGCCCATGGCATCCCGCTGAACACGACCGAATGGCAAGTCTCCACAACGCGCGCGGTCGGCCCACAAGAGCCGTTCGCGTGCGTTGTTCTTCGTGCCATGTGCGAGCCGAGTTTCTGCCGGGCGTTCCTGAAGCGGTGGTGGCGAGGCGCCCTCATGGGGCGAGCACTCTCCACACTACGCCCAACAGGACAACGCCGAATCCCACCGACCACCCGATCAACTGCGCGTTGGTCCGCGTGCGATGCTCGTGCGGCAGAGAAAAATACGACGCGGCCGCGATGACGAACACATTCCACGACACGCCGGGCCAGAAGGCCACGATCGCGAACGCGACAGCAGCGCCGAGGATCGCACGATTCCACGGCGGTAATAGTGCCCGTTTGTCGTCCACGCGGTCCAGTCCACAGGTTCAAAACTCCGCCTGCCCCGGAGCCCGCGGAAACGGAATCACATCCCGAATATTCTGCATCCCCGTAATGAACTGGATGATTCGCTCGAAGCCCAACCCGAACCCCGCGTGCGGCACCGTTCCGTACCGCCGCAGATCGCGGTACCACCAATAGTCCGCTTTGTTCAGCTTCATCTCGTCGAGGCGCTGGTCGAGCTTGTCCAATCTCTCTTCGCGCTGCGACCCGCCGATGATCTCGCCGATGCCCGGCACCAGCACATCCATCGCGCGCACGGTCTGCCGATCCGGCTCGCAATCGTCATCCAGCCGCATGTAGAACGCCTTGATCCCCTTGGGGTAGTTCGTCAGAATCACCGGCTGCTTGAAGTGCTCCTCGGTCAGGAACCGCTCATGCTCGCTCTGCAAGTCGCTTCCCCACTTGATCGGGAACTCGAACTTCTTCCCGCCCTTGATCGCATCCTCCAGAATCTTGATCCCGTCGGTGTACGTCACGCGCAGGAAGGGCTTGTCCACGATCAGCTTCAGCCGCTCCACTGCCGTCTTCTCGATCCGCTCGGCGAAAAACTTCATGTCGTCGGCCCGCTCCTCCAGCACCGTGCGGAAGAGGTACTTGAGCATGTCCTCCGCAAGCTGCGCATCATCCGCCAGATCCGCGAACGCGATCTCCGGCTCGATCATCCAGAACTCCGCAAGGTGCCGCGTCGTGTTGGAGTTCTCCGCCCGGAACGTCGGCCCGAACGTGTACACGCGGCTCAGCGCCATGCAGTACGTCTCAACATTCAACTGCCCGCTCACCGTGAGATGCGCCTGCTTGCCGAAGAAGTCCTTGCTGAAATCCACGGAGGCATTCGGTAATGGTGCGTGGGCAGCGGGCGATGCAGAGGCCAGTGGCTGTGTCCCACTGCCCACTGCCGACTGCCCACTGCCTTGTCTGGGCACATTGCACAAGTCCAGCGTGCTCACCTTGAACATCTGTCCGGCGCCCTCGCAGTCGTTCGCCGTGATGATCGGCGTGTGGATGTAGTAGAACCCGCGCTCATGGAAGAACCGATGCACCGCCATCGCCAGGCAGTGCCGCGTCCTCGCCACCGCCCCGAACGTGTTCGTCCGAACCCGCAGGTGGGCCTGCTCGCGCAGATACTCAAACGAGTGCGGCTTGGGCTGGATCGGGTACTTGTCCGGGTCGTCCACCCACCCGATCACCCGCACCGCCCCGCCCTTGCTCACATCCGCCTGAATCTCATTCCCCCCTTTGGGGTTCTGCACGATCTCCCCATCGCACTCCACCGCACACCCGGTGGTGACCTTGGTGATCTCGCTCGCATAGTTCGGCAAAGCCCCCGTCGTCACCACCTGAATCGTGTCAAAGCACGTCCCATCATGCACCGCCAGGAAGGAAAGCCCACCCTCCGCCTTGGAGTCCCGCCGCGTCCGCACCCACCCCTTCACCGTCACGCGGCTGCCAACGGGGGCCTTCAACGCATCCACCACACGGGTCCATGCCATAGCCAAACTCCTGAAAACACTCGGGAAGGGCCGATCCTACGCCCCAAACGCCGCGCGAACGGACACGCGGCCAAGCCCCATTCCCACGTCCCTGTAACGCTTGCAATAAGAATGTTCTCAGGGCGTTTCGTGGTAAACTATGCCCATGAACTCACAGCGCCCCACGCGTTCTCTTGCGTTTACGCTGATCGAGCTGCTCGTCGTCATCGCGATCATCGCGCTGCTCGTCGGGCTCCTCCTGCCCGCGCTCTCCAAAGCTCGGGACGCAGCTCGCACCGTCAAATGTATGAGCAACGTCAAGCAGATCGGCATCGGACTCAACTCATACGCATCGGATTACAAAGGCCAGGTCTGGGAGGTCGGCGTTGATCCCGCCTCCGTTCCCTCCCCGCGATTCTGGTACGTCAACGCGACCAACCCAACGCTGCCTTCTAATCCGACGACCAACCCCTACGTCTCCGGACCCGCGTTCCAGTACATGAGCGATGTGGACAAGATCTTTGAGTGCCCCACCAATCTCCGCAAGGTTCCCGCCAACACCGCATCGTGGGACACCACCAACTCCTACTGGTCCAGCCCCGGCGGCATCGCACAGCGCGCCCTCTTTGACCAGTTCCTCTCCCATCGCAATCTGAACTTTGACTACACCATGGTCACCGGTGCCAGCGGCGGGCGCATCGATAGCGACGTGCAGTTCTGCTGGGACAAGGCCTGCTCCACCTACACCGCCGAGGGCGCCCGCCCCGGACAGCCCGCGACCGCCAACATTAAGTACCTCCGCTCCTGCCCCGCCTTCATGGAAGAGGACACCGAGTGGTGGAACTCCCGAAGCCCCGACGGCATGTGGTCCAACTGGGACCGCGTGACCAACCGTCACGGCAAGAAGGGCCACATGCTCTACATCACCGGTGAAGTCGAGCTTGCCAACTTCCCGCGCGGCAACCAGCCCCTCGTCGAGAACGAGACCGGCAACCTAACCGGCAACGACATCTGGGCCAAGGGCAAGAGCAACCTGTGGTACCAGGTCGCCCGCTCCTGGCCCCAGTTCTCGCGCGGTTATGGCTGGGTGAACTCCCCAGCCCCCTGACCTTCTACCAATCCCAACGCACCCCGAAGAGCCGCTTTCCGCGGCTCTTTTTCTTTTGCCGCCTACCGCTTCTGCTCCACCGGCGCGCCGACCGGCCGAGCCGTCATCACCAACGCATACGCCTCATGGGCCGCAAGTTCCGCAATCGGCTTGGGCCCGTCCGCCCCCCCCGCCCCCCCCGCCCCCCCAGCGCCCGGCTTGCCCCCATGGAGCGCCTCTCGCACCACCCAGGAACCCTTCAGCGTCGCCTCCGGTCCCTCCAGCGCATACTCCCGCACCGGCTCCCCCGTGAGATTCACAATCACCAGCACCGGCTCCTCACCCGTCCGCACAAACGCGATCACTCCAGGGTTTCCAGTCCGCACCGGCGCGTATCCCCCATGTGCCAGCGCGCCATGTGCCTTCCGCAGCGCGATCAGCCGCCGATACCACGCCAGCAACGAGCCCGCATCCCCCGTCTCGCTCGCCACGCACGTCTCCGGCGGCTCCTTCCCCATTCCCTCCCACGGTTTCCCCTTTGTGAAGCCCGCCCCGTCATCCGTCGTCCAGCGCATCGGCCGGCGCAGATTCTCATCCGGCTTGTCACCGATCATCCCCAGCTCTTCGCCGTAATAGATGAACGGCACGCCCGGCCCCAGCAGCATCAGCGCGGCCGCGCTCCGCATCGCCCCGCCGTCCCCCTTCAGCGCCGTCAGCACCCGCGCCTGATCGTGATTGGTCAGGAATCGCCCGTACTGGTTCGGCCGATAGCAGCGCAGCACCTTCGCCTGCGCGTCAATCACCGGCTGCGCCTTCCCCGTCTTGGCCGCCTCCACCATCGCAAACGAAAGATCAAACTCAAACGTCATGTCCAGCTCATCGCCAACGTACGACGACGCCACCTCCGAGCTCGTCCAAACCTCTCCGATCGACACGCCCTCCGGATTCGCCCGCTTGAGTTCCGCGTGGAACTTCTTCAGCCACGCGTGCGTCTCCGGCGTGTTCTCCTGCACCTGCCCATCCTCCACCAGATGCCGCACCGCGTCCAGCCGATACCCATCGGCCCCGACGCCGTGCTCCTTGTCCACCCAGAAGTCCGTCACGCGCAGCATCTCCTCGCTCACCTGCGCGTTGCGATAGTTCAAGTCCGGCATTCGCCCGCTGAAAATCCCGTAATACCACAGCGGCTTGTCACCCCCCTTTCGCACCTTGTGCCACACCTGCTCCTTCCACGGCCCCTTCCACCCCGGGTCCGCGTCGGCCCAGATGAACCAGTCATGCTTCGGGCTGGCAGGGTCCGCGGCACCGACAAACCACGGATTCTCATCCGAGCAGTGGTTCAGCACCATGTCCAGAATCACGCGTATCCCCCGCTTGTGGCACGCCGCGACCAGCCGCCGGAAATCCTCCAGCGTTCCATACTGCGGATTCACCCCGCGATAGTCCTTCACGTCGTATCCGTGGTACGACGGCGAAGGATGGATCGGCATGAGCCACAGCCCCGTCACGCCCAGGTCCATCGTCGTCGCCGGATCGCCGTCGTTCAGATAGTCCAGCTTCTCGATCAATCCCGGAATGTCCCCGATCCCGTCGTTGGCCAGCGCACCACTTGAGGAGTCCGCAAACGAGCGCACGAACACCTCATAAAAAACCGCATCGTTCCACCACCCCGCCCGATTCGGCCCGAGCACGACCCCATCCGCTCCGCGCGCCCGCGCCGGCGTGCCCGTCGCAATCGAGGGCACCGCGCCGGTAGGGGTAGTAGGGGGGGTAGTGCGGGAGGCGGGGGAGGGGGGGGGCGGAGCCGTCGTCGCCTGACCGGACGCTCGCACGCCGCACCCTGCCAGAATCAACACGCCAAGCAAAGCGGATGTTCGCATGATTCCAGCGTAGCCGCGCGGCAAATGACAAGACGCACGGGCCGATGCCCGTGCGTCTTGCGTGAAATCATGTTGTCTGCCGAATCAGTGTCTGCCGAATCAGTTGGCCCGAATCAGTTGGGGCAGCCGTTCATCCACGTATTGAAGTAGCTCATCAGATCGTTGATGTCCACGGCGCCGTTCCCGTCCGCATCCGTGTTGGCGCTGCCGGAGAACCAATCCCCGATGAAGCCGAACAGATCGTCCACCGTCACGCTGCCGGAGTTGTCGTAGTCCGCCGGGCACGTGTCCACAACGTACGGCTCAAACCCGCTGGCTGCTGACGTCCCGACAAAGAACACGCGGCTGCCCACCGACTTGGGAGCAAACTCACCGGTGATCCCGCTCAACAGTGAGAGGATCCTCGTTCCCTTGTTGGTGCCATCGCTGGTGAACAGCGAGGTGTGCTGCGCCAGGTCATACGCAAAGAAGCCCGCGCCGCGTCCCTGATCCATCGCAAAGAACTTCGTGGGGTTGGAAGATCCGCCCCCGGGAATAATGTCCCGAAGCTGCCCGAGCTGGCCCGTGCTCAGGTTCATCCGCCACGGCTCATGTCCCGCCCCGCCCACGGCGGATTCCAAGAACAGCGTGTCGCCCACCATCACAAACTGCTGTGGGCTGCCAGCCGGAGCATTGAACGAGCCCGTCGCCGGAGTACCGGGGAACCCGGGAATGCCCAGCGTGTTCTCCGGCGTGCCGTCGGTCATCCAGATCGTGACCGCGTTCACCTGGTTCGTGTTGTACTGCGATCCGCCGCCCTGATCGCCGAACAGCGTCATGGAGCCGTACGTGCCGAACGCGTTGAACGTCGTCACGTGGGCGAAGTTCATCATGCTGCGGCACTCGCTGGCAACGCTCGACATGCGCCACAGCTCAAGACCGTTGGTCAGCAGCCGCGTCGTGTACAACCCGGCCCCGTCGTTCGGGAACGCCAGAACCGAACTCAGCACCGGCGTCGTCGCCACCATCGTCGTGCCATGCTGCGTGCCGTCCGAGACCCACACATCGTTCATTCCGGAGGTCGCCGATGGCTGTGCGAACAGCACGCGATCGCCGATCGCCCGCATCCCGCTCGCTGCCACCGTCCACGTCGGCGCATAATGCAGATCCGTTACGCGCGTCGGATTCATCGCCGTGCCGTCGGTCCGCCACAGTGTGTACACGTTCGACGCCGAACGCGTCGTGAAATACACGAAGTTGTTCGTCGGCGTCACATTGCCGGTCGCTCCCGCTGCCGGGTCGATCACCGGGGCCGTGCCGGAGGCCGTGCCGTCGGATGACCACAACGTATTCATCCCGCCCACCGGCGCCGTGAAGATCACCTTCGATCCAGCGAAGATCATCCCCGTCGTCGAGGCGTTCATCGCCGTCGGCGAGAGCGTCTCCACCTGGCCCGTACGTGCATTCACGGAGATCAGCGGCCGCATCGTCGCGTTGCCCGTGTACGCCAACACCTTCCCGGTGCCGGGAAGCAGCACGGGTTCGGTCATCACGCCGTCGGTCCCCGGAATGCCGGTCGTGCCCGCCGCGCGGCCGTTCGAGGTCCACAGCCGGTACACCCCAGACACCCCGCTCGACGCACGGAAGACCGCAAGCCCGTCTACGCCCACAATCGTCGACGACTGCGACATTCCGCCTGCCGCGCCCGCCAGCGTGTCCGCCACGCGCACCGCAGGAAGATTCATGTCATTGGGTACATCCGCCATCGCACCCGCCGCCATGGCCAAAGCCGCGGCGGAAACCGGGAACGTTGCACGGAACACGGACCGACTCGAACGCGTCAACATGGGCCGACTCCTTGAGATTGTCCGACTCTTCGTTGCACTCGCATTCCCGGCGCGCCGCGCCGGTGCGGACTCCAGAGCTCAGTTGAACAAACCATCTCGTCGCCCCGGACAGAACGCCCGAGACATTCCCCAACCCCCTCACTACGAACTTCCCGTCGCGGCCATTATGTCAAAACCCAATATGAATTGCAACACGCAAACCTGGGACCCCCACCCGCCCATTCGGGGCATGCGCCGCCCGCCGCACAATCCTCGACGTCCTGTCCCCATTTCATCGGCCGTTCGCCTTCCGCTCGCACAACCCCACCCCGGTACCGGTCCCCTTCCCCTCCCCCCCCGAGCCCCCCACATGCCCACACCCACCGCCGCCGACCCCCTCGACATCCTCCTTGCCCACAACCAGTGGTCCAACAAAGTCCTCCTCGAATCTTGCCGCACACTCACGCATGAGCAGTTTCATCGCCCCTTCCCCATCGGCCCCGCCGAGCGCGGCGGCCTCCACCTCACCATCACCCACACCATTAGCGCCGCCGGTCGCTGGGCCGATCGCATCCGCTCCATCAACCCCCCGCGTGCCGCCCTCGAGCCCTTCCCCTTCACCCCGCCCCCCGGCCACCCCGCCCCCGACATCCGCGATCGCACCATCGACGAACTTCTCGACCTCAACGACCGCTTCGCCGCCGACCTCCGCGACGCCGCGGCCTACTCCCACACGCACGGCATGAACTCCACCATCCCCCTCAAGTTTCCCCAACCCCCGGAGAAAGGCGGCGGCTTCAAGGACTACACCTTCACCCGCGCCGCCGCCCTCATGCACGTCCTCACCCACGGCCACTGGCATCGTGCCCAATGCATGAACATCCTCAGACAGTTGGCCGTCCCCGACGTCAAACCCCTCGACCTCTCAGTGGTGGATTGGCAAGCCGAAGGCGAGATGTTCTTATGACCATAAGCCCCGCCCGCAAGCGGAAGGTTCGGTGGATTGTCTACCCGGCGATCGCTCTGGTGATTCTGCTCACTTGTGCTGGCGTGTTCGCTTGGGGTCTACGAGACATTGTCGAAGAGTCAAACGACCCGACTCGATATGTCGAGTTGCTTGGGAGATTTGACCAAAGCGTCTGCCAGCACATTCCTCGCTCGATACCTTCCGACGCCCAAAACGCAAGCATGAAATACAAAGCCGCTGGGGGTGGGATCGGCCCAGGGTTTCTTCACCTCGACGCTCGTTTCATGGCAACGCCTGCCAGCATCATGGCAATAACCGCTCGCGCGCGGGCCGCCAAAGACATCACAGAGGAGCACATCACCGAATCCGTCATCGAATGGTCCATGGTCCGAGGTGACCATGTCGGCGTGTTGCGTGTGGATGAGAAGACCGGCGAAGTGAGTATCTCTGCGGGGATCAACTGAAGCGCCCAATTCATCGGCCGATGGTCGGCCGCACTTCTGCCGTCCCAACCTCCCCCATCACCCACTCAACCGCCACCCCAAACCCCGCGAGCTCCAGAGTCCGCTGCGATGTCATTACCGCCGACACCGTCTCGCCGATGCCAACGCCGTAGCCCCACTTCCCCTCGCTCTGTACACTCCGCCCCGTGAACCCCCTCCGCTCCATCCTCCGCACCCTCTCGGGCTACTCCCTCTGGGCGGTCCTTACGGCGATCCTTCTTGTCCTCCTCATTTACCCCATCATCCTCACCGTCCGCGGCGCAATCGTCGAACGCATCGACGGCCATGACCACTACACCCTCAAGCACATCTCCATCGCCCTCTCCGATCCCAGCATCCGCGAGTGCCTCTGGAACTCCGTCCGCATGGCGTGTACCACCACCACGCTCTGCGTCTGCATCGCCCTCCCCCTCGCCATCCTCGCCGCAAAATACCTCTATCCCCTGAAGGGCGTCTTCAACGCCCTCGTCCTCGTCCCCCTCATCCTCCCCCCCGTCGTCGGCGCCATCGGCATGGGCGCGCTCCTCGGCCGCGAAGGCGCCATCAACGCCGCCCTCGGCCACCTCGGCCTCTCCCACATCGACTTCCTCGGCACCGGCAAGTTCTGGGGCTGCGTCATCGTCGATGCGCTGCACCTGTACCCCATCATCTACCTCAACGCCGCGGCCGCCCTGGCCAATCTCGACCCCGCCCTCGAAGAAGCCGCCGACAACCTCGGCTGTCCGGGCTGGAAAAAACTCTTCACCATCACCCTCCCCCTCATCCGCCCAGGCGTCTTCGCCGGCGCGACCATCGTCTTCATCTGGGAGCTCACCGAACTCGGCACCCCCGTCATCTTCGACTACACCAAGGTCATGAGCGTGCAGATCTTCAACAAGCTCCGCGAGGTCGAGGCCTCCCCGGAGCCCTACGCCCTCGTCATCATCATGCTCGTCCTCTCCATATCTCTCTACGCCATCGGCAAGTACCTCCTCGCCGGCCGCGCTTACGCCATGTACTCCAAGGCCAGCCGCGCCGCCAGCGAAACGCGCCTGACCGGCTGGAAAGCGTGGGCCGCCACCGCGGCCTTCCTTCTCGTGACCTGCTTCGCCCTCCTGCCCCACTTTGGCGTGGTCCTCACCGCCGCGTCCACCCCCGGCGCGTGGTACCAAACCGTCCTCCCCGCGAGTTTCACCTCCGACAACTTCGTCAAGGCCCTCAGCCACGAAGATGCCTTCAACTCCATCGTGAACTCCCTCAAGCTCTCCCTCGCCGCCGTCCTCATGGCCGCCGTCTTCGGCCTTCTCGCCGCATACGTCATCGTCCGCACCAAGATTCGCGTCCGTCACGTGCTCGACGCCATGTGCATGCTCCCCCTGGCCGTCCCCGGCATCGTCGTCGCCTTCGGCTACGTCGCCATGACTCTGCGCTGGCCCTTCGGCGTGGATGCGCATGGCCACGCCAACCCCCTCTCCTTCATCAGCATTCTCGGCAACAACCCCGCCCCGATGACGATCATCGCCATCGCCTTCGCCGTCCGCCGCATGCCCTACATCGTCCGCGCCGCCGTCAGCGGCCTGGAGCAGACCTCCGGCGAGCTCGAAGAAGCCGCAATGAATCTGGGCGCCACTCGCTTCCTCGCCGTCCGCAAAGTCATCCTCCCCCTCATCACCGCGAACATCGTCGCCGGCATGCTCCTGGCCTTCAGCTTCTCCATGCTCGCCGTCAGCGAGCCCCTCCTCCTCGCCCAGCAGCAGAGCCAGTTCCCCATCACCCGCGCCATCTTCGCCTTCGCCAACCGCCTCGCCGACGGACCCAGCGTTGCCAGCGCCATGGGCGTCTGGGGCATGGCCCTCCTCACCGTCACCCTCGTCGGCGCATCCA
This sequence comes from Phycisphaerales bacterium, assembly GCA_038225655.1. Classification (GTDB taxonomy): domain Bacteria; phylum Planctomycetota; class Phycisphaerae; order Phycisphaerales; family UBA1924; genus UBA4658. The sequence goes on from JBBRQY010000002.1 coordinate 395,007, forward strand.
TCCTCCTCGGGAAAAAGATGGGCTCGATCTTCCGAGTCTGAAGATCTCCCGCTCTGAGAGCATGCGCGGTCGATCACCTTGGCATCCGCGGATCCAGGTCCCCACACCGACCCGTTGCAAACGAATACCGATCACGCCTCCGGGTTGAAAAAGTCGCGAAAGTGATGCCGCATTTCCCGCAAGCGGAGTATCTTGGAAGCGATGACCAGCGGCGAAGCCCGCTACGCCCGAATCTCAGAACGTACTTCTCAAACCGGGCGAGCCGCTCGCCCGTGGAGCAGGCCATGTTGAACACCCAATCGCGTTCTGTCGTTCTCGCCCTCGCCATCCTCATGCTCGGCGCGGCCGCAACGCTCTGCCGCGCCACGCCGCGCGACACGCTGCAGTTCACCAATGCCCGCCTTGACGAGATCATCCCCGTAAGCGCGTACACCTTTGTAAATGTCACAGCCAACTACTCGGTCAAGTACCTCACGCTGACGGGTACCTTCACTGTCGAGCCCGGGAGCGATCAGATCTACTCCACGGGTCTGCTCGTAACCGTGGGGTCGCCCGGCGGGGAGACGATTCAGTTGTTTCCGTTTACTGTTCTCTCGCCCAGCGCGACCACGTCCATCGCCCCTGTTCTGGTCTACCGACTCCCGCACGCTCTGAACAGCGTCGGCACGTGGACGGCGACGGTCTCCTACACCAGCATCGGAAACCGGCACGGACTCTGGAACACTCTCTCTGTCGGCCTCAACGACGGTCCCCCAGTTGTCCCGACCAACCCCATCGCGTTCCCCGCTCCCACCCAGCCCATGTCCGTGCTCGGAAACATCGGCGCGCCAGGACTGCATGTGCTCCATCAGCAACTTCCGTCCGGAGGCGCGCTCTGGTACCGCATCGATGTACCTGTCCCCGTCACCACCTTCAGCACCGGCTTTTTCCCGTTCTCTGCCTATCTCGATATCGACACCGAGGGCTCCGCTGTTTCCGCCTCACTCGCTCTCTTCGATTGCGACGGCAATCTTGTTGCCACCGACTACTTCAGCGGCTCCTTGGGCGGCGGCGGCCAGGCCCAGTTCAGTTTCGGCACTGCGCCCACCCGCCCAGGCCCCGGCAACGCCGCGTCCGACTACAACAACCATAACGGAACGCTCCCCCCCGGCGTTTACTACATCGCCATCTCGCGATTCACGGCCCAATACGCCGCCGGCTGGGGCGTGAGCAACGCCTCCACCCCCGGAGGAGCCATGTCGCTCAATATTGCCACCAACATTTTCTCCTCCCCTCTCTGTGGCGCCGATTTCAACCGCTCCGGCACGCTCAGCGTCCAGGACATCTTCGACTTCCTCAGCGCATGGTTCGCCGGCTGTTGATCGGCGCGGCCGCGCTCAGTGCGCCCCGCGCTCCATTGTACAAATGGAAAACCGCCGACCCGAGGTGGTGCGGATCGGCGGCTGAGTATGGCGTGCGTCCACGCCTTCCTGGTGGCCCGCCCTCGCGGGCCTTTGTCATTCTGCTCTACGCATCAAAACGCCCGTGTTCTGTCGCCAACGTGCGAATTCTCTCCCAAGCCCTCAAAACATCGCTTTCATGAGTTTGCGCTGATCCGATCGCCATCCGCAGCACATACCGCCCCACCCCCGCCATCCCGTCCGCTTTCATCTCCGCCAGCACCGTGTGTGTGAGATACATCTCACCCGAAGCGTTGAGCCCGTCCAGCAGCCGCTTGTTCCGCGCATCCGTCTCCACCCCCGCCTCTCCCTCCCGCGGCCGCAATCGAAAGCACACCAGACTCGTCGTCCGCGCCGTCATCACCTCAAACCGCGCATCCCCGCGCAACCATCCCTCAAACAGGTTCGCCAGCCGCACATGCTCCCGGATGTACGCCCGCAGCCCCTCCACCCCGTAGTGCCGGATCACCATCCACAGTTTCAACGCCCGGAACCGCCGCCCCAGCGGAATCTGCCAGTCCCGATAGTCGATCACCTCCCCCGATTGGCTCGCCGCGTTCCGCAGATACTCCGGCGCAATCGAGAGCGCGCCGATCAGCGACGCCCGATCCCGCGTCCAGAAGCACGAACAATCAAAGCTCGTCAGCATCCACTTGTGCGGGTTGAAGCAGAACGAGTCCGCCCCCTCCACGCCCCGCGACATCCACCGCATCTCCGGGCACAACAGGGCCGACCCCGCAAACGCCGCATCCACGTGCAGCCACGCCCCGAACTTCGCGCATACCGCCGCAATCTCCCCGATCGGGTCCACCGCCGTGGACGATGTCGTCCCGATCGTCGCGCATACAAACAGCGGCCGCCTCCCCGCCGCCACATCCTCCTCCATCGCCCGCTCCAGCAAAGCCGCCCGCATCCGATACTCCCCATCCGTTCCGATCAGCCGCACCTGCGATCGATCCCCCGGCCCGCTCGCCATCCCCGCCACCATCGCCGCCTTAATCACCGAAGAGTGCGCCTGCGTCGATGTATAGATGATGGACTCTTTCTGGGTGGCACTGGCAGCTTGCTGCCAGTGGTGTGTTGCAGCAATGGGACGACCAGTGGGGCCGACATCATTTGACTGACCACCCCCAGCCGCATCACTGGCAGCCAGCTGCCAGTGCCACCCACTCCTGTATCGCGCCGCCACCAGCGCCGTCAACACCGCCTCACTCGCCGTCGCATGAATCACCCCGCCCCCCGCCCCCGTCGACAAGAACGAATCCGGCAACCCCAGCATCCCCACCAGCCAGTCCAGCACCCGCGTCTCGATCTCCGTACACGCCGGGCTCGTCGCCCACAGCATCCCCTGCACCCCAAGCCCCGTCGAGATCATGTCCGCGATGATCGCCGGGAACGATCCATTCGCCGGAAAGTACGCAAAGAAGTTGGGCGACTGCCAGTGCGTCAACCCCGGCACCACCACCCGCTCCAGATCCCCGAAGATCTTCTCCCACTCCTCCCCTCGCTCGGGCGCACTCGCCGGCATCTTCCCCATCGTCTCCCCCGGCGCAAGCGGGCACAGCACCGGCAGCGTCCCCACGCGCTCCCAGTAATCCGCAATGAAATCCACCGCCTCCCGCCCCCGTCTGCGGAACTCCTCCGGCGTCATGTGCGGCACAGACCCTTGAGCCGATTTCGATTCGTGCGACATGCCCGACAGTATGGCCACGCCCGGCTTCGAATCGCCGGGCGCAAGACGGCACGCAGAGGTGCGCAGAGGAAACACAGAGGTGCGCAGAGGGAATTGAGAGACAGAACCAGGAACTACCTTCCCCCATTTCCCTCCGCGCACCCCCACGTTCCCCCCGCGTACCTCTGCGTGCGCATTCCTCCCCCTCACGCTACAATCACCCGTCGGACCGCACCGGAGGATCTGCCCATGAGCAAGACCGCCGTCGTCCTCATCGCCGATGGAACCGAAGAGATCGAGGCCATCGCTCCCGGCGATATCCTCAACCGCTGCGGCATAGATGTCACGTACGCCGGCGTTGCGTCCCCTGGCGAATCCAACCGCGTGGACTTCGTCGGCGGCCATCACGTCCCGCTCAAAGCCGATTGTCCCATCGAAGAACTCGGCGAGATCCTCTTCGACGCCCTCATCATTCCCGGCGGCGGCAAGGGCGCGGAGAATCTCCACAAGTCCCAGCTCGTCTCCCAGCTCATCAAGCGCCACGCCGACGGCGGCAAAATCATCGCCGCCATCTGCGCCGCACCCGCCATCGTCCTTGCGCCCCTTGGCCTTCTCGCCGGCAAGCACGCCACCTGCTACCCCGGCATGGAGCGCCGCTTCGACCACGACGTCAAAACCTGCGACACCCGTGTCTGCGTCGATGGCAAGCTCATCACCAGCCAGGGCCCCGGCACCGCCATCGAGTTCTCCCTCAAGCTCGCCGAACTCCTCACCGGCGCGCAAGTCGCTCTCAAATGCGGCCACGCCATGATCGTCCAGAACATGTAGCCCCCCGTGGCATGGGCCTACCGGCCCATGTTTCGGCCGCCGCGGCCGAAGTTCCCTCACGCACGCCAGTCCCCCAAGGCGCAATCAATCGACATTCAACTGGTTTTCATCCGCGCATGATGCACCACGAGTCGGCCGATCCCAACGCTTCGCACTCTCAGTGAACAGGTGTCTCATGTTCCGGCTTCTTCAGCTGCCCATCAGATCGGGTGCTCTTCTCGTTCAGCCGCTTGCTCTCGCTCCTCGCCAGTTCCAACTCGGCGATCGGAGCATTCCGCCGCTTATTGCGCCCCCTTCACAAACGGCACCGCCGACAACTCCAACCCCGGATTCCGCTGCGTGAACGTCCGCAGAGCCCAGTCATCCGTGAACAGCACCACCGGCTTCTCATCCCGATCCACGCCGAACGTCGAATCCATCACCGGCTCCGGCAACCACTCCGCATCCGCCCCTTGCTTGCGCCACCAGCGCACCAGCGTCCAGCGCGACGACTCCAGGTGCGACTCGGCCTGATACTCGGCCTGCATCCGATACTGCACCACCTCGAACTGCAGCGGCCCAACCGCCGCAAGCAGCGGCGTCTTCACCTGCCCCGTCCCCACGTAGATCATCTGCACCACGCCTTCCTGCATCAGTTGCTCCAGCCCCAGCCGGAACTTCTTCGAGTTGGCCGGCTGTGGATTGTTCAGATACGCAAACACCTCCGGCGTGAACCGCGGGATCTCATCGAACAGCACCGTCCGATCCTCCGCCAGCGTGTCCCCGATCCGCAGCACGTCGTGCCCCACGATCCCCACCACGTCCCCCGCCTGCCCGTCGTCCACCGTCTCGCGCTGCTGTCCGAAGAGTTTCTGCGCGTTGGAGAGCCGGATCTTCTTCCCGCTCTGCACGTGCACCACCGTCATCTCGCGCGTGAAGCTTCCCGACACAATCCGGATAAACGCAATCCGGTCCCGGTGCTTCGGGTCCATGTTCGCCTGAATCTTGAACACGAACCCGCTGAACTTCGGGTCCTCCGGCTCGATCATCTTCTCCTCGCCCCCACCCGTGCCAACCGACCGCCGCGGCCCCGGCCCCGCCGAGTGCTCCAGGAATCCGTCCAGCAGCAGTTGCACCCCAAAGTTATTCATCGCGCTGCCGAAGTACACCGGCGTCACCTCCCCCGCCAGCACCCGCTTCTCGTCGAACGTCTCCCCCGCCCCCTGCAGCATCTCGATCTCTTCCCGCGACTGCACATACACGTTGTCATCCAGCTTCTCGCGGATCGACGGATCATCCAGCCCCGTCACCTCCACAGGCGCGGCGTACTTCCCCCCCGCCGTCCGCTCGAACATGTGCGCCCGATGCGTCAGCCGGTCGTACACGCCCTTGAAGTTCGGCCCATTCCCCAACGGCCAGTTCACCGGAAACGCCCCGATCCCCAGCACCTTCTCCAGCTCATCCAGCAGTTCCAGCGGTTCGCGCGTCGGCCGGTCGCACTTGTTCATGAACGTGAAGATCGGCACCCCACGCCGCCGACAGACCTCAAACAGCTTCCGCGTCTGCGGCTCGATCCCCTTGCCCGCGTCGATCACCATCACCGCCGCATCCACCGCCGTGAGCACTCGGTACGTGTCCTCCGAAAAGTCCTTGTGCCCCGGCGTGTCCAGCAGGTTGATCCGATACCCCTCGTAGTCAAACTGCAGCACCGTCGACGAGATCGAAATCCCGCGCTGCTTCTCCAACTCCATCCAGTCGCTCGCCGTCGCCCGCTGGTTCTTCCGCGCCGTCACCGACCCGGCGAGCCCCACCGCCCCTCCATAGAGCAGCAGCTTCTCGGTCAACGTCGTCTTGCCCGCATCCGGGTGAGAAATAATGGCAAACGTGCGCCGTGGAAGATGGGCGGAACTCATCGGGAAAGGGGTCCTCTCGTAGTCCAACTCGCGGCAAACGGCCTCAAACGGCCCGCATGCTACGACCCCGCCCGCCACAGCGTGCCGCATTCCCCGTTCCTTTCGCCCGGAGGGCGCACGATGGTTGCCCGGGGTGCCGCGAGGTTGCCCCGGCGACCGAGCAAGCCCCGGGTATGTGAAGAGGTGCGCAGCACCTCGAGCGCCGCAGCCGCGCCAGTGCATTGTGAACCGCACGAGAAAGATCAACGCGCCCGTGCGCGCCCGCTCATCCGACCCATGTTCGCGCCCAAAACAATACGAAAATCCGCTGCCGCCGGTACACTCCCCACATGCAATCCAAAGCCGCCACCGTCCCCGCCTACCTCGCCTCCCTCCCCGCCGACCGCCGCGACGCCATCGAGCAGGTTCGCGCCGTCATCCTCAAGAATCTCGACCGCGGCCCCGACGGCAAGAGTGGCTTCATCGAGGGCATGCAGTACGGCATGATCGGCTACGCAGTTCCGCACAGCATCTTCCCCCACGGCTACCACTGCGACCCGAAGCAGCCCCTCCCCTACATCGCCCTCGCCTCGCAGAAGAACCATCTGGCCCTCTACCTCATGTGTACCTACGGCCACGTCGAGACCAACGAGTGGTTCCGCAGGGAGTGGACCAAGTCCGGCAAGAAGCTCGACATGGGCAAGTCCTGCATCCGCTTCCAGAAAGCCGAGGACCTCGCCCTGAACGTGATCGGCGAACTCCTCCAGCGCGTGACGCTCCGGAAATACCTCGACCACTACGCCCGCGCCCTGGCCGATATGGGCAAGGACATCACCGGCCAGAAGATCGCGCCGGCGAAGAAGTCCGTGAGCAAGAAGGCGCCGATGAAGAAAAAGGCGGTGAAAAAAACTGCGAAGAAGAAGGTCGCGAAGTCCGACAAGGGGAAAACGTGAGGCAGGCCGCCAAAGGAAACTGACGCGATCGAAAATGAGAGGGCTCAAGTTGAAACGCAAAGTACCACAGCGAATCGTCATTATCTCCCGAGGCAACGGCGGAGTCCTTGGCGTCCTTCCCTCCAACGCTCGCGAGCGTGCCATAGCCGAAGAGATCGCCAGAAAGAACGGCGTCAGTCAGCCGCCATATTCGGATCCTCAAGCAGCGAAGAGACAGACACTCGCCGCCAATACCGACGAATCTGCGAACGAGCCCGGCAAAAAGCGGAAACGCACTCCCCAGCGTGATTCGTGGACAGCCATCCGGAAGAGTCTTCGCACATGGGAGCATCCACGCCTGCTCGGATTGGTGCAGGACCTCTTCGCGACCGTTCCCGAGGCGCGTGCCGCGATCGTGGGACGACTGAACATCGACGAGCCGGTCAGCGCGCGAGCCGGAACGATCGCAAAGCTGCTCAAAGAAGTCCGCAAGGCCGTTCGGCCTCCCGGCGGCGCGTGGGGAGGCGAGCCCGAGATGGGCAAGGCTCGGAAGACGTGCGATCGTTACTACTGCGGCTCCGCAGACGCAAACGGGGCCTTTGCCGCGTATTTTGAAATGATCGAGGCGGGAATGGAACTCTCCTTCGAGTTTGGATGGGACGATTCCGGCTTTTACGACTCGATCGCCCGCGCGGCGAATGTCGCGATCAAGTTGCTCCCCGAAGTCGGCGACGCTGAACTCCTCGCCGCCGCCCGCGCTCGAATCGATGCAATGAGAGCCAACACCAACTTTCCCGGCTGGGGAATGGACGAAGTGCTCGACGAGCTCGGCAACGAAACGGCCAGGCGAATCGCCGAATGCACGCCCGCATCGCCCTCCAGCTCCGTCCGGGGTTGATCTATTCCTGGCACAATGTGACGGCCATCCGGGCGATCACCAGTCTTCCCTACTCAATCGCCTTCATCCCCAGCATCCCCCGCACCATATTGATCTGTCCAAAGTGGTAGCAGTCGTGCGGCACAAAGTACGCCAGCGCGCCAAAGTGTTCCTCACTCAGCGAAGGATCCGCCAGCGCCGCCCCGATCCGCTCCTGCGTTTCCGTCAGCCGCCGCCGCGCTTCGGCCCAGCCCGCTTCGCTCCCATCCACCTGCGGCCAGTTCCCGATGGCCATCTCCTCCTTGCTCGGCTTCTGCCCAGAGTCCACCCGCCGCAGCCAACTCTCCCGCCAGAACACCACATGCAGCACATTCTGCCAGATCGAATGTCGCGATCCCTCCACCCCCGGCGCAGATGGCGGCCGCCACCCCGCCTGCTCGGCCGTCAATCCTTCCACCGACTTACACCACGCCGCCGCCCACAGCCCTTCCGCCCACGCCTCGTTCCACCACTTCACAATCAGTTCACGATCCTTCATACCCGCCACCTCCTACTCTCTCCGCGCTCCCACACACAAGGAACATACCCCATGCCCTACCGCACCGCCCAAGCCGAATGGTCCGGCAACCTCACCGAAGGCAAAGGCCACATCACCGTCCAAAGCAAAACCCTTGACGCCCCCTACGACTTCCGCGCCCGCACCGCCGACGGCAAAGGTACGAACCCCGAAGAGCTCATCGGCGCCGCCCACGCTGGCTGCTTCACCATGCAGCTCTCGGCGATCCTTGGGGGGGCCGGGTTCACGGCCACGCGCCTGCACACCACTGCCAAGGTACATCTTGAAAAGGATGGCCCGGGCTTCGCCATTCCGCTGATCGAGCTGAGTTTGGAAGGTTCGGTGCCAGGAATGGATGCGGCCGCCTTTCAGAAGTGCGCCGAAACCGCTAAAGCCAGTTGCCCGGTCTCCAAGGCCCTCGCCGGTGCCAAAATCACCCTTGACTGCAAGCTTGTCTAGACCCTACTATTCCCCGAACGCCACCGCGGGCGTCGGGGGGATCGGGCCATGGACAGCATTGATTGTGCGCTTCTCGAAGCATGGAAGCGAGTTGCGGCCGCGCTGCGCGCCAATCCCAGCGAAGCTCTGCGCCGCTTGGCGCGCCCATCATCATCCCCCCGCCACCATCGCCCGGCGCAAACGCACCCTCCACCTCCTCCGCGCCGTCGCCTCCCTCCTGCTCGAAGGCCACACCCGCGCCCACATCGCCGCCACCCTCCGCATTCCCCCCGCCACCGTCTCCAGCCGCATCAAACGCCTCTCCAAGTTCCACCAAGTCCACACCCGCGCCGACCTCCTCACCAAACTCGCGCCCTCTCCAGCCCGAAGGGCTGACATGAAGTAGCCGGGGGCAGAGCATGGTTCGCCACAGGCGAACCCGCGCCGCCCCCGGAAATCGTCGCATCCTCGCGCTCGACCCTGAAAGGGGTCGAACCCCGCGCCCTCGATTCTTACCAACTCTGCCACGACCCGCCCCACACCCGCGCCGCCCTCCTCACCAAACTCGCGCCCTCTCCAGCCCGACGGGCTGCACGTCCGTAGCCGGGCGTCAAGCGAGTCCTCGAGCGCAACCCCCGGACCCGTCGCCCAACGCCACCCCGACCCCAAAGGCCCCATCGTCCCACCCCGTCCGCTCCACCAACCCCGTCCCCGCCGCACCTACAGAAGGCGCGGCACGGCTCCGCACTCTGGGCATGGCGTGCTGTTGGCCAGCGCGCGCCGCGAGTACCCGCACTGCTGGCAGCAGTTCCCGCGCCGCCAGGCCCGCACGCGAAGCATCAACCGAAGCCACCCAATCATCGCCAAGGCAAGCACGAACACGGGCGCGGCCACAAACACCAGCCCCACACGTCCCCCCAGACCCGTCCGGTCCAAAACGCACAGCCCAATCCCCCCGACAGCGCACGCAAAGCAGACAAGCCCGACGATCAACTGCCTCCGGATCGACATCGCCTTCAACGGGTCCATGCTCACCGATCCTATGGAGTACGCGGCCAACGGCCTTTGCTTCCGGGCTCTGGTTTCGCCCCAGCGGGGCGATGGAATGTAGCCACGGGTGGAGCGCAGCCCGCCGATAGGCGAGCGGAGCGCAACCCGTGGAACGGGGTTCTCATTCTCTCTCCTGTCCCGAAGGGACAGAGGAAGTATCAAATCGCGGGACGGCTCAATCAAAAACGTACTTCTCATCGAACGCGATCTCGTGCAAGCGGAGCATTATTCGGTGCTGTGGATAGTTGCACGAGAGTCAACGCTTTTGTAAAATGCTCAACACGATTCGCGCCACTCGCGCGAACGGGAGGGCACAATGAACGAGAAGCAAGCGGAAATGCTGGCGCGAGCGGTGGGCGGCGATGCGTGGCAGAGCGGCGGAGCCATCTGGGTTGTCACCCTCAACCGCGAGGATGGCAAGCTAGTCGTGTTCTCGGGCAACGCACGTTCGGTCGCGTGAGTGACCGTCACGGGAGGTACGAGCGCAGCCAGTCGGTCATCGGCTGATGCTCTCCGCATGCTCGCAGCAACATGACTTGCCCAACGAAGTCTGCGAGATTCAGCGTTTCGGACCGCGCCGTGTCTGATTCTGCCGCTGGCTCGACACGAATCAAGAGGTCCTGCGTAGCTTGGGCGCGTTGAATGTGCATTACGCTTTCGCCGAAACCGACGCAATCGAAACCCATTCGTTCGGGCCGCGCCCTTGTTCGAGGTGTCGCGAGGTCGGGCATTGATAACGCGGCCATGAGGAGCGTTGCGCCCGCCTCGACACTGGCCGCATCATTCGTCGGCAGCGTATCGCGGATCGCATTGGGGAGGGCCCAGCCGGAATCGAGCCGTTGGTGTAGCGCGTGAGTCCACATGGCAGACGCTAGGCCCTTACTCCAGAGAAGGGATGCGGGCGTTGCTCTGGCGATCCCTCGCAGGTCCCTTGCCTCACATCAGCTGGGGTGCGGCCCCTGCTTCTGGATCGCATCGATGATTCGGGCTCTGAGCGCAACGGCCACGTCCTGAGCGTGGCGCATCTCTTCATTTACGTCATCGCAGAGCGACCAGTAATGCTCCCACTCCTCCGTTCCAATGATGGCGCCGAAGTCGACCCTTGTCGGGGGCTTCCATTGAGCGTACTTCTCAAGGCGCGCGATGCGATCCTCCATGCCTGCGACTCCCCGTCCTGTTGGCGAGAGCCTCGCTTTGCTCAAGACCCAGTCGCGCCATGGTTTATTGCCTTTGCTCTGATTGCATTTGCCGCACGCGGGGACCAGATTCGCGATCTCGGAGATGTACCCGGTCGGGCGGCGGTCCATCACGAGAGGACGCAGGTGGTCCCACTCGGTTGCCTTGTCGCCGCAGTAGGCGCAACGCACGTCGTCGTGTGTAGTGTTGAGTATGGATAGTGCCTCCTCGATCTCTTCTGTGGACGGTTCGATCGTGGGAATGATCGAGTTCACAAATGCATTCGTGATGCTCGATTTTCGAGACACCATTGTCTGAACCGAAGGCATCTGGAACGCCGCGCGTAGCTTGCTTTGCATTTCGGCGCTTGAGGTCATTGCCGACCTCCCTTGCCGCGCATCGTCGGCACCTGACGTGCCACACGTTCAAAGACATTCAGCGGGTTGGAATCGCAAGCCGAGATGAACCAGCAAAACTCGATCAGATCAATTCGTCGTTCTCCCGCTTCAACCTTGGCTACCCAACTGTGGGGTACCTTGAGCCTGGCAGCCATGTCACGCTGGGAAAGCTCGGCTGCGTTCCTCGCGGCGCGGAGTTCCTTACAGAGCGCCGCGTACTCAGCAGTGTGTATGGATTTCCGCATTGCTCCGATCATCGGAGCGACGGCAGCTGCTTCCAACTTCGGTACAAGCCGGGGACGCCAACCCGGAAGGACAGGCTCTTCGCCGAATCCTCGCGGGCTAGACGCCGTTGACCATTGACACGCTTGCGTGCTGGAATGCAAGTCATGGATTGACCGGGGGTGGCGATTGGGAATAGCCGGCACCGAGCAAGCCTGAAACGAAGGCTACAACGTTGAAGGCACCATTCGATAGGCCGCGTTCACGTTTGCTGCTTTCCGCCAAGAGATGAGCCGTGTTTCAGGCACAGAACACCTCCTGCCTGTGAAACTCCATCGCTTCCGCCGATGGCCCAAAGCGGTCCGGAACCCGCAGGGGCGCACCATCCCGCCTTGCAAACATCTCTGCGTACACGTCCTTCGGCACCGTTTCGCGAAGACGCCGCGACAACCGCAGTTGGAGCCCGTCGGTGAAAGTGATGAGCCCCCGGTCGAACGCGGCATCGTGCAACGCGTTCAAACAGAGTCCGTTGCACGGATCGAGCCGCGCTTCACAGTGGCTCGACCACGGGCGGATGTGGCTGGCCCGAAGCAGGGCAGGCTCGGAGATGTCCGTAAGTGCGCAGCGACCGCCCCATGCCGCGAGGACGGCGTTTCGGAAGAACGCCTGGCCGATGCGGACCTTCGCCGGCCGGACGGCCTCCGTGATCGCGGGCGAGGGGCGCGGGCGCGATTCGGCGGGCCCGCCTTCGTCTGCCTGATGGATGAGCGATTCGGGCGTCGCATCCGCGATCGCATCCCAGTGGCCGTAGAACTCTTGCCAGATTGCCCGGTCGCCTTTGGAGGCGTTGGTCATGCCGCGGATGCCGCGGGCAGCGTGGTATGGGTCCAGACTTGCGAGGTTCGAGAGTTTGAGCGACACCGAACTCGGCGTGCGGCCGATCTCCGCCGCGAGCCCCTTTATGTGTGGGTTTGTTGAATGGAACTGCCCGAATGGAATCTGGCAGTACAGACTGAGTGCCTTGAGCAACTCCGCCCGCGTCCAGTCTCGGCGTTTGTCTCCTTCGGCTCTGGGGGACATGGTGCCAGGATAACACACAGATCGCCAATGCCGGGGCTGCCGCCCCCGGCACCCCCGCCAAGAAAAAGGCGACTCAGCCGGGGCCGAGTCCCACTTCCCAGTGGCGCTCGTCAACCCTCCCCGATACAGTCCGGCCAAGTCATCCGCAATGGCAAGGGAGGCAAACGAATGGGTGCCGACGAACAGAACGTGCAGGACGCGGCCGAGTTGTTGGATCGGCTTCTCGAAGCAGCCGACGGCGGCCGCGCTGTGTGCATGGGGTCGTACGACGCGTCCACGATACTGGCTCTTCTGATGGACAAGGAGTATCGCCGGACCGCGATGGCTCAACTGGCCGACTTTGACGACTTGGACGACGAGTAACGAAAGGCAGGTGGCACCCTCCTCCGCCCAAACACCCCTCCCCCATCTTCCGCCGCCGCTTCTCGTTCTCGATCGCTATCCGTTCCAGCTCCAATGCGCTGCGGCGGCGATCGAGTTCCGCATCGGCCGGATAGATGGGCCGGGTGTGCGTGCCCGGCAGCTCTTCGCTCTCTTCTCCCCCGCCACGCCCCCACAAGGCGTACGCTTCCCCATCGTTTGATCGGAACAACATGGCTGAACTGAGTCTGCTCGAAACCGCCTCGATGGTGTGCAAGAGTCCCAAGTGCGCTGGGGTTTCCACCCGGCACAACCTGATCGAAACCACCGCCAAGGGCATGCCTCCCGTGCGGGGGTGGATCTGTACAGCGTGCTACGCCAAGACTCCCGCGCCCTTGCCGATCGCAAAGTTCCCACTCCCGGGCATGTAGTGGCATCGATCCTCCCTCGCAACCCGCAAGTGATACGAATCCTGTTTGATTCACACGCCCGGGATGAGCGAGTCTTCGAGCGAATCCCGCGGATTCACGCACGACTTCCATTTCGGATTCCTATGAGCCGCGGCACGTTCGCCCCGCCGCACGCATCGGCCCCCCCATCCTCCCGTCCCCTTGTCCCCTTGTCCCCTTGTCCCCTTGTCCCCCAGTCCCCCCTCCCGCCCTCGCTCACCGCGCTTCGCCCCTCCCCCCCGGCCCAATCAAATCAATCCGATTCCCATACAAATCCGCAAACACTCCCACCACCCCATACTCCTCCTCCACCGGTCCCCGCACGAACACCACGCCCCGCGCCGTCATCTCCCGATAGTCGCGCCAGAAGTCGTCCGTCTCCAGAAATAGAAACACCCGCCCCCCGGTCTGGTTGCCCACGCTGGCGAGTTGCTCCGGCGTAACGGCGCGGGCCAGCAGAATCGCGGCCCCCGTTCCGCTGCCCTCCTGCCCCCAGCCAGGCGGCCCCACCCGCACCCACCGCTTCCCCCCGCCCCGATCCGTGTCCTCCAAAAGCGTGAACCCCAACTTGTCCACGTAGAACGCGATCGCCTCGTCATAATCGCGAACCGTCACCGTGATGAGGGCAAGACGTTGCCGCATGGATGCCTTTGTGTACCCCGACGCTCCGCGGCGCGTCGACCGTACAGAACCAGTCGGCGCTACGCGGATGGCTTTGGAGCCGGTTTGTTGATCGTCCACACCGCCGTGTAATCGGGGTCGATCACGACGTCGCCGCTGCATTTGAGCTTGTATTCGCCCGGCTGTGCGGGCCGGAACGCACTCGTATCCGGAGGGAGTCGATACGCCTGGCCTTCATCGGCGCCACGCAGGGCAAATGAAATCCCCTCGCTCTGGGAAGCCGAAGTCACGACACCGTGCATTTGATGGCGTGCGAGCACCTTTCCCGTATGGTCACAGGTAGTGAGTCCGATCAGCACGGTCTTGCCCGTCAGGATCGCTGCAAACTCGGGATCCCACGGCGGCCCATCCATCGGGTTGGACGACGGGCCTAGTTTCATACGACTCGATCCTCTTTCCCAATCCCCAGCGCCGGCCGCACATCCACCTGCACCAGCACCTCGCGCCCTGCCTTCGCCGCCTGAAGTTCCTTCGCAGTCTCCGGGTCCACGTAATCGCTATGGCACGACAGCTTGTCGGCTTCCGCCTTCTCTTCCCCCACTGCCGACTGCCCACTGCCCACTGCCCTCTTCACCTTGCTCGCCAGCTTGTGAATCTCCTCCGGCGAAAGCACCCCGCGCTTCGCAAGAATCTCCTGCTGCTCCGCCGTCAACGCATCCGACTTCACCGGCTTGCCGCGCTCAAATCCTTCCGCCTTGCCGGACATGAACTCCTGAATCTCCTTGGAGATGCGCACGCTGCACCAATCGTGCCCGCACATGGCGCAGAAGTCCGTGTCCACATCCAGGTCCTCATCGTGGTACGCCCGCGCCGTGTCCGGATCGAACGAGAGTTCGAAGTGCCGCTCCCAGTTCAGCGCGGCCCGCGCTTTGGTCAGCTCATCGTCCCGATCCCGCGTGCCGGGAATCCCCAGCGCAATATCCGCCGCGTGCGCGGCGATCTTGTACGCAATGCACCCCTGCTTCACATCATCCTTTTTCGGCAGCCCCAGGTGCTCCTTCGGCGTGACGTAGCAGAGCATCGCCGCGCCGTGGTAGGCCATCGCCGTCGCGCCGATGCACGAGGTGATGTGGTCGTACCCCGGGAACATGTCCGTCACCAGCGGCCCGAGCACGTAGAAAGGAGCCCCGTGGCAGAGCGTCCGCTGGATCTTCGCGTTCCATTCGATCTGATCGAACGGCACATGCCCCGGCCCCTCGATCATCACCTGCACGCCCTTCCGCCACGCCCGCTCGGTGAGTTCGCCGAGTGTTTCCAGTTCCGCGATCTGTGCATCATCCGTCGCATCGGCCAGCCCACCGGGGCGCAGCCCATCGCCAATGGAGAACGTCACGTCGTACTGGCGGAGAATGTCGCAGATGTCCTCCCACCGCTCGTACATGATGTTCTCGCGGTTGTGTACCAGCATCCACTTGGCCAGCAAAGACCCGCCGCGCGAAACAATCCCGATCAGCCGATTCTTCACATACTTCAAATGCCCCCGCCGCACCCCCGCATGAATCGTGAAGTAGTCCACCCCCTGCTTCGCTTGATGATGCAGCGACGCCTCAATCGTTGGCCAATCCAGATCCTCAATCTTCTTCCCAATAATCATCGAATAAATAGGCACCGTCCCGATCGGCACCGTAGAAGCCCCAATGATCGCCAACCGGCAAGCATCAATATCCCCCCCCGTCGACAAATCCATAATCGTGTCAGCTCCAAAGCGTTCGGCCCATTGGAGTTTTTCGACTTCTTCGTGGGTGCCGGAGGAGATGGGGCTGGCGCCCATGTTCGCATTGACTTTGGTCTTGCTCGCACGCCCGATGGCCATCGGGTCGAGGTTGTGTTTGAGGTGGTTGATGTTGGCGGGGATGACCATGCGGCCGGCGGCGACTTCGTCGCGAACCTGCGCGGCCGTCAGGTGCGGTTCGCGCTTGGCGACGCGGGTCATTTCGGGTGTGATGATGCCGAGGCGTGCCGATTCGAGCTGGGTGATGGGGCGGAAGGCGCGCGGGAGAAGGACGCGTGTGTGGATGCCTCGGGCGTTTGTGAACTCGTGCGTGGTCGAGGCGGGGTTCGGGGTTCGGGTCTCGGGGTTCGGGTGGGAGGCGCCGAACTCGACGGACCAACCTTCGGGGAGGAAGTCCCAGGCGGTTTTGTCGCTCGGCGCGGGCATGCCGGGCGTGTTCGGCGAGGCGAACATGAGGGGGCCGCCGATGTCCGGGGCGAGAGCGAAGGAGCCGGGGGTGGTGATGTCGGGGGTGCGCCCCGGGTTGGCCGCGCCGTGGATGGGGGGGCGGAAGCGGGAGAGGGGGCGGGAAGAGTGCTGAGTGCTGAGGACTGGGGGCTGAGTTGTGGACATGTGCGGCCTCGGGTTGGGGCTCGCGGCGGAGTTGGGATGGATGGTTTGGTGCGCCCGGTTCGGAGCACCGGGGAAACCAAGCAACATCGCTTCCCTACGCCGGTGCGAACCGGATCAGGTTCTACGGGTGCATCTCAGCGGTTCGGAAGATCCGAATCGCGCCCCGAGCGAACGACGAAGGATAGTCTCGCCGGGGTGGATTCGCACTTGGACGAGGATGCATGGCCGAGTTCGTACTACATCGTGAGCAGACGCTGGATGCGCCGTTGGGGCGGGTGTTCGCGTTCTTTTCGAATGCGGAGAATCTGGAGGGGATTACGCCGCCGTTTCTGCGGTTTCGGGTGGTTTCGGCGCGACCGATCGTGATGCGGGTGGGGACGTTGATCGACTACTCGCTGAAGCTGAACGGAATTCCCTTCCGGTGGCGGTCGGAGATCACGGTTTGGGAGGAGGGGAAGGGGTTTGTGGATGAGCAGCGGAAGGGGCCGTATCGGTATTGGATACACGAGCACACGTTCGCATCGGTGGCTGGCGGGACTTTGGTGACGGATCGGGTGCGATACGCGGTGCCCGGGGGCGCGCTGGTGCATGGGTTGTTTGTGCGCGGGCAGTTGGAGCGGATTTTCGACTACCGAGCGGAAGCCACACGGCGATTGATCGGGGTTGGCGGGGCGTAGAAAAGGAATGCACGCGCAACGTTGGCCCCCGCGTTACCGCGGGGGTTCTGTATCCGTTCTGCTTACGGAACCGCGAATCGGCCTCTCCGAGTAAGCTGTTACTTGGAGGTACACCATGACTCGGCAGGGCGGATTCGGCGAGGGCGGATGGAAGAACATGGACACGGGCTCTGGCCCCGGGTCGGTGGGGAAGTTCATGCGCTCCAGCGCGGCGGTGCCGCTGTTTCTGGTGGGCGGGCTGGCGGCCGTTGTGGTGACCGCGGGTGCCGTGAGTTTGTACGGCGCGCTCAATCAGGATGATCAGGATCAGAACCAGGCGGATGCCACGGGAACGGGCGCGAGCTTTGGAAACACTGCGACGACCGGATACACCGGCCCGGGGTACTACGGCGGGTATCACGGGGGATACTGGGGAGGAAGTTCGTTCAGCAGCGGCAGCGGGGGAGGGAGCGGCCACCCGGCGAGCGGCGGTGGAACATCGCGTGGCGGGTTTGGTGGGACGGGGCATTCGGGTGGAGGGAGTTGAGTGACGTGGAGGTGCGACGGAGAGCGCGGAGAAGAGAATGCGAATCAGGTTCTGATCTCCGTCCGACCGCGTTCTTGAACGCGGCGGTGATGAAGGCAAGGGAAGAGCACGATGAGAAGACTTGTTTCTACGCCGCGGCGGGATTGGGAGAAGACCGTGGAGTCTCAGGGGTTGACGTTTCACACAGTGGATGGGCAGAGGTACTGGGATGAGAGCGCGTACTACGAGTTGAATGAACAGGATGTGGGGGCGATCGAGGATGCGACCAACGCGCTGTGGGGAATGTGCAAAGAGGCGGTGGCGCGGCTGATCGACAAGGGCGAGCTGAACCGAGTGGGGATTCCCGGGAAGTACCACGCGATGGTCTCCGAGTCATGGCGGAAGCGCGAGCCGACGCTGTATGGCCGGTTCGACTTTGCGTACGACGGGTCGGATGGGGGAGGTGGGGGTGGGGGAGCGGCGAAGATGCTGGAGTTCAACGCGGACACGCCGACGTCGATCGTGGAGAGCGCGGTGGTGCAGTGGTACTGGTTCAAGGATGTGCTGCCGAATCTCGACCAGTTCAACACACTCCACGAAGAGTTGGTGAAGCGGTGGGGACAGATCGCCAGCACGCGCTCGGGGCCGATCCACTTCTCGTGCATGTACGAGATGGATGAGGACTGGATGACGATCAACTACCTGCGGGATTGCGCGCAGCAGGCGGGAAATGCGGCCAACCCGGTGGAAACAATTCCGATCGCGGTGGAGGACATCGGGTGGAACGCGCGCCGGGGAATTTTTGTCGATGAGCAGGAGAAGGCGATCACGACGATCTTCAAGCTGTATCCGTGGGAATGGATGATGGATGAGGAGTTCGGGGCAAATGTGGCCGCGTCTCCGACGACGTGGATCGAGCCGGCATGGAAGAGCGTGCTGAGCAGCAAGGGCATTCTGCCGGTGCTCTGGGAGATGTTCCCGAACCATCCGAACCTGCTGGAGGCGTCGCTCACGCCGCTAACGGGGGATCACGTGGTCAAGCCGATGCGCTCCCGCGAAGGGTGCAACATCAAGGTCGTGCGCTCGGGTCTGACGGCCGTGGAGACCGATGGGCCGTACGACGGGGAGTTGGTGTACCAGCGATTCGCGCCGCTGCGGTCATTCGACGGCAAAACGCCGACGGTGGGCGGTTGGCTGGTGGGAGACAAGATGTGCGGCGTGGGAATACGCGAAGATGCGAGCGTGATCACAAGGAATACGAGCAGCTTTGTGCCGCATGTGTATGTGGGGTGATGGGGCGCAAGCTACGGAGTCCGGCCGCGTGCCACCGGTTCGCCCGGTGCTTTGACCGGGCAACCGGTGCGGGTGAAGGGGGGTGTTATGAAACGCTCTTCGCGCACGCACCGGTTGCCGCGGAAGACCGCGGCGAACCGGTGGCAAGGTATTGCCCACGCGCCCGGTTCGGTATGCTGTGCGCATGAACCCACTTGCGATCTTCGCGGCGTTGCTCTCGGTCGGCATGGGCGTTGAAGCGAAGCCAAGTCACTTGGCGGCTGAGCCGGCCGCGGGGCTGGTGATCGTGGCTCCCGGCGCGATGCGGGATGCGCTCTCGCCGTTCGTTGAGCACAAGAAGGCCCTGCTCCCCACCGAGCTCGTTACGCTCGAAGATGCGATCAAACGTGAGCCGGGGGCGGATGATGCCGAGTCGCTGAAGAAGTATCTGTACACCGAGTGGAAAACGCGGCAAATTCGCTACGTGCTGCTCGTTGGGGATGCGGATGTCATGCCGGTACGGTTCATGGTGCTGGATCGCGTCACGCCCGCGGCGTTCGACTATGCGTTCTATCCAAGCGACTTGTACTACGCGGATGTGGCGCGGGCGGATGGGTCGTTCGACGACTGGAACGCGAACAAGGAAGGTTTCCACGCGGGCTACTACGGCGAAGTCCGCGGCGAAAAGAATAAGACTGACCCGATGAACTTCGACGGCATCACGCACGCGCCCAAACTTGCGCTGGGGCGATGGCCGGTGAGCACGGCGGAGCAGGCGCGGGCGGTAGCGGCCAAGACGATCGCGTATGACGAGGCGATTGCGAAGGGGGAGGTGAAGGCGATGGCCGCGGCGGTTTCGCCGGCGGGGTGGGTGGATGAGCGGGCGCGACTGCGGGGGATGATGGGTACGCTCGGCGGTCTGGCACACCCATGGAGCGTTGAGGAGCGGTATTTCAGCGATGGAAATGCGGCATTCAAGACGGCCGCGGCGGATGAAAAGGAAGTAGTGGGGTTGCTCAACGGCGGGTGCTCGCTGATCGTGCACGCCGGGCATGGCAGCGACGATTCCTGGGCGGGGTGTTTCTCGACGCATTCGTTCGCGAAGTTGAAAGAGCAGAAACATCCGGCGGTGATGATCTCTGCGGGGTGCTCAACGGCACGGTTCTGCACGCTGCCACCGTATGAGCCGTATGTGGATGTGAAGGGGGTCGAGCACATCGGGACGGACAAGGGGGAGGTGTTCACGGGGCCGCCGCCGCCGCCGAGTTGCTATGCGAAGGGGAAGTACAACGTGACGGGGTTGGGTGAGGGGCTGGTGCGGCTGGTGGGGAGCGAGAAAGAAGAGCCCGGCTCGGAGAGCCGGGGTACCCAGGGCAAGGGGGCGATTGTGTACATTGGGTGCAACACGGGGAGCCAGCCGTGCGCGGTGACGCTGGAGCACGCGTTTGTGGATGCGATCGCGGCGCGGGCGGCGAAGGGGGAGGTGGGGGGGAGGGTGCGAGTCGGGGATTGCTGGGCGGATGCTCAGGCGGCGTACTTCGAGCGGGAGCACCTGGCGACGCTCAAGCCCAATGCGGACTGGTATCCCGCGAGCATTTTCTTTCAAGGAATGAAGTACATGATGTACGGGGATCCGACGGTGGAGATGGCGACGGGGAAGAAGTGAGGGGGAATCGGCTATGCTGCCTTCCTCATGCGCCACGGCAAGCCCTCACTTATTTTCGTCTTCATCACGATCCTGTTAGATGTGCTCGGATTCGGGCTGCTGATTCCTGTCGCGCCGAAGCTGGTGGCAATTGTGCGCGGGTTGCCGCCGGAAGGGGCGGAGCATGACACATCGCTCTCGGTGGGACTGCTGTTTGCAACGTACGCGGCGATGCAGTTTGTCTTCTCGCCGATTCTCGGGTCGCTCTCAGATCGATTCGGGCGGAGGCCCGTGCTGCTGATTGCGCTGTTTGGGTCGGGGCTGGATTACTTTGCAGCGACGCAGGCACCGCATATCACGGGGGTGTTCGGGGCCGCGGCGGGGATGACGTGTATGTTCGTGACGCGGGCTCTGAACGGGGTTTCGGGTGCGACGGTGCCGGTGTGCAGCGCGTACATCGCGGATGTCACGCCGCCGGAGAAGCGGGCGGCGGGGTTCGGGATCATCGGGGCGGCGTTCGGGGCTGGGTTTGCGTTCGGGCCGCTGATCGGGGGGGCGCTCGGGGATGAGAAGACGTGGCACCAGCTTGGGTTTGCGGGCGTAACGGTTCAGCAGAGCGTGACGTTCCCGTACTACGCGGCGGGCCTGCTGACGATGCTGAACTGGATGTTCGGGTTCTTCGTCGTGCCTGAGTCGCTCGCGGCGGAGAATCGCCGGGCCTTCTCGTGGGGCAAGGCGCACGCGATGGGGGCGTTGGCGTGGCTGTCGCAGCATCGGGTGGTGTCGATGCTGGCCGCGACGCTGTTCATTTCAAATTTGGCGCAGTTCGGGCTGCACGCGACGTGGGTGCTGTCGATGCAGAAGCGGTTCGGATGGACGCCGCTGTGGACGGGGCTCTCGCTCTGTGTGGTGGGGGTTTCGTCGGCGATCGTGCAGGGTGGGCTGGCGCGGAAGATCATTCCGCGATTTGGGGAGCGGGCGTGTCTGGTGGCGGGGCTGGTGATCGGGGCCGTGGCGTTTGCGGGGTATGGCTTGGCGACGTCGGGGTGGATGATCTTTGTGATCATCGCGGTGGCCTCGATCGGGGGCGTGGCGGGGCCGGCGGCGCAGGCGATGAGCTCCAAGAGTGTGCCGCCGAATGAGCAGGGGTTGCTGCAAGGGGCGACGGGGAGCTTGACGAGCATCGCGCAGATCATCGGGCCGCTGGTAGGGAGCGGTGTGTTCTTTCACTTCACGCGGGATGGCGCAGGAGCATTTCCCGGGGCGAGCGCACCGTTCCTGACAGGGGCGATGCTGTGTTTGCTGGCGCCGATACCGGTGCTGATGGTGTGGGGGCGGATGCCCAGGAGTGTCAAGCAGGCGCCTGTGGAGTAACACGCCCAAAATGAGCGAGTCCGCGAACGAATGTCATGGATGATTCAACTCGTGGCCGCGCCAACATCCTCGGGATTCGCTCCCAAAGCGTCGCTCATCCCGGGCGTGGGATCATTCAGTGCTGCGGGGCTTTGAGTTCGCTTGGGCCAAGGGTAACGATGGTCACGGGCCCGAGTTGGCGGCGGGCGAGGTAGGCGTTCACCTGGTCGAGCGTGATCGAGGCGTACTGCGCGGCGATTTCGTCGAGGGTGCGGCCGCGGCCGAGGCGGTGCATGTCGCCGGCGAGTCCTCCGGCGCGGGCGCCGGTGCTCTCGCCGGAGAAGATGAGGCCGGAGCGGATGCCGACCATGGCGCGCTGGAACTCCTCCGCGGTGATCGCGCCGGCGGGGGTGTTGATGCGCCGGAGCTCGGCCATCAGAACGTCGAGGGATTCCTGAGCCCGCTCCGGGGTGGTGCCGACGTACGCGAGGACGCGCCCGTAGTCGCGATCGGCCGAGTAGGACTCACTGACGGAGTAGCAGAGGCCGCGTTTCTCGCGGACTTCGGTGAAGAGCCGTGCGGCCATGCCGCCGGAGAGGACACTGGCGCAGACGCGTTCGAGCCGGGAATCCGCGCTGGGCTCGGCGGGGGCGTCGTGCATCAGGACGATCTGGACCTG
Source organism: Phycisphaerales bacterium (assembly GCA_038225655.1). Lineage (GTDB taxonomy): Bacteria > Planctomycetota > Phycisphaerae > Phycisphaerales > UBA1924 > UBA4658. The sequence goes on from JBBRQY010000002.1 coordinate 417,511, forward strand.
CGAGGACTTGTCGGGGAGGTGGTGGTAGGTGCCGCGTGTGGAGGAGAGGGCGGGGGAGACGGTCGGGGCCTGACCGGTCCACGAGCCGAGGAGTTCGTCGAGGCGGGCGCCGATGGCGGCGGGGCCGCCGGCGCTTTCCAGATCTCCGGCAATGGCGAGGATGGAACCTTGCGTGCCGCCTGCGCCGCGCGGGCGGGCCTGGCGATCCCAGCCGCGGATGAGGTCGTCGCGGGTGATTGCGGCGAGGCCGGTCTCGGTGCCCATGCCCGAGCGGTTGAGCGGGCGCGGGTTGTGGCGCTCGCGGAGGGTGAGGACGGCTCGCTCCTGCGGGTCGTCTTTCAACCCTTCGAGGGATTGCAGGGCGAGGTCGCGCGAGGCCTCGATGGCGTCCTCTTCCATGCGCGGGCGGCGGACCATTTCCGTGATGAGTCCGAGCGCTTCGTGGAGGCGGTCGCCGAGGAGGGTTGCGCTGATGCGCATGTGCAGCGTGGCGACATCCGCGCCGCGGCTCATGCCGAGGGTGTCGAAGGCGTCGGCTTGGGCTCGAGAGTCGAGGTCACCCGCGCCGCGGAGGAGAAGCTCGCTCCAGAGTGCGCTGAGGCCTTGGCGATCTTCGGGGTCGGTGGCGGAGCCGGCGGGGAGGAGCCAGGTGAGGCCGACGGAGCGGACACCGGACATCTGCTCCATGAGCAGGGGCATGCCGCAGGTGAGCGTGCGTGTGGTGATGGCGGTCATGGGGGGTAGGGGGCGGGCTTTAGCCCTCGACGGGTTCCACGAGGGTGTAGCGATCCAGGTTGAGCACGACGAGCTCGCCGTCGGCCTTTTGCAGTTCCATGCGATCGAGCCAGAGCTTGTCGTCCTTGGAGTGAGCAAACCAGGAGCCGGTTTTCTGCTGGCCCATGCGCACGACGCGCCCCTCGACGCTGATCGTGATCACGCCCAACTGGCGCGGCGTCTGCTGCGTCACCTTTACGCGGTCCCCGACTTTGGTCTGCAAAAGCTTGGTCATAGCGGGCCAAGCGTAGGGCAAAGCAGGGCCGAGCGGCGCAGGCGGCTGGACGATGGGGAGTGTCTCAATCTGACCCTCAAAGGAAGGACTGCGGAGGGTTCAGAGGAGCCGGCGCAAGTCGCAGAAGGCGCAGGAAGGGAAATCGCGTATCTGGGCGACCTGTATTTTCTTCGCCCTGCACCGCGCTCTTCCACGCGCCTTCAACCCGAGCGGTACAGGACGATGAGTCAAGCGAGCGATGCCCCAATTGAAACGGCGGCGCGTGGGGCGCGTCATTCTTGGAACACTCGATGGGGCGGGGGCTGACCGGCCTCCCGAAACATCGCTCTCGCAGCGTCCGCGACATGACGCGCCCCTCGAGCCGCCGTGGTCGAAAGGGCCGTGGATATGCCGCCGCAACTCCGTTCGCGGGATCTCTGCTCGCTCCGATCTCTCGTGCTCCCCCGCCGTGCTCGTCGGCCGCATGTTCAGCCGAGGGGCGTCAAGAACGACGCTGACTCAATGTACGAAGCGGAGAGCCCGAGGTCGAAGGAGTACGAAGATGCGCGAGTAGAATTCACAGATCGCCACCACCTCAATGGGGCAATTCCTTCACGCGCAGCAGCTGCGCGATTCATGCGTTCCGGTCGTGTTCGGGCTACGGAACGCGATTGTCGCGCGGCCAGTCAAGGGCAGCGGCGGCGGTGAGTTCGAGATCGAGGGCGATGCCAGTGGCGTTGAGGGGGGTGGATGCGTAGTCGCGGATCGGGAGAAAACGCACGCGGGCGTGGCTGGGGATCAAGAGACTGGTGTACGCGCGAGCGACCTGCGGCGTGCCGCGGATGACGACGGGGAGAACGCGGGCTTTTCCCTTGAGCACCAGCATGCCGACGCCGGGCTGGTATGGGTTGATGTGTTCTGGAGGATGTTCCAAGCCACCTTCGGCGAAGATTCCGATGACGTTGCCGGATTGCAGATGGCGGATCGCGGTGCGAAGCGCGGCGGAATCGCGGCCGCCTTGCTCCACGGGGATGATGTCGAGCCATTCCCACAATGGCGCAAAGGGGCGGAGCATCATCTTGCGCATCATCATCCAGCGAATGTCGAAGGGGCATGCGACGTGGATGAGAAGCGGATCAATGCCGGCGGAGTGATTGGAGACGATGATGAGCGGAGCGATCTGCGCGTCGGCGCGGGCGGGAATGTTCTCAAGCCCTTCGTAGCGCACGCGGTGCACGATGCGCACGTAGATTGAGACGACGATCCATGCGAGGCCCCAGACGATTTCGGTGCGCGGGGCACGCTTGATGACGTGCGCGAGGATGATCAACGCACACCAAGCGGCGAAAGTGGAGCAGATGATGATCAGCGCGAGCGCGGACACATGAAAAGGTTAGCCGATGCCAACTGACTGTCGCTTGTTGTTGATTGCGAGGAGCGATGAGTAAACATGGGCAAGTGTGGTGGTTGGGGAAAGCGCAGATGACCCAAGTTGCCGTTTCGCCGTGGGCATCGCATCCTCACTGCATCCAAACAGAAATGCGAAGCGCGCCGGAGTAGAAGGGAAATGACTTTTGTACTGATTTTCCCTTGTTTTCCGGTTGGTAACCCGTATCTTGGGGCCATCGGCTCGCCAAGTCGGTCGCGTCGCCTTCGTGGTGTCGCACTTGGCGTGTTGATGCGGCGGATTTCTCACCCGCCGGCCCCAATCTCGTTCTGAAGGAGTTTTCCAATGTCCCTGCGTATTGGGCTGCCGCTTGCGGCAACCGCTATCGCTCTTTTCGCTGGTTCGGCCCAGGCCATTTTCGTACTTGGCAACGGCGACCACCGCGCTCTTACTGACATTCTGAACTCGAACGATCGCAAGTTCCAGGTCGGCGACAAGATCTTCACCGTGCTGACGTACACGTCCGCCGCGATCCCCGCCTCGGCGATCGATGTCGCGGGCTTCGTCGCGCAGAACCCGCTCTCGGGGATCGGCTTCGATCTGACCGGCGGCTTCGGCGATGTTCCGGGCGATGCGGTCTTCTCCGACATCAACTTCCGGTACACCGTTGAGGTTGCTCCCGATGCGTACGCCAACGGCTACCGCATTGTCGATACCGGCTTGACATTCAACGGCAGCGCGAACGGCGCTGGCTCGTTCGCTCGCGTCGATGAGTCGGTCCTCGACTTCTTCGGCCAGCCCGGCCAGAACCTGCTTGGCACGCGTCAGGTGTACGCGAACGCCGGCCCGCCCCCGTCCTCCTCGATGCAGGACTTCCAGCTCCTCCCCGGGACGTCTGGATACCGCAAGCTGGAAGTCGACAAGGACATCCAGTTCTTCGCCGCTGGCCCCAACGGGAGCTCTGCCGCATCGTTTGTTCGGCAGTCGTTCAGCCAGATCCCCACTCCTGGTGGGTCTGCTCTCTGCGGCGTCGCCGGCCTGCTCTTGATCCGTCGTCGTCGGTAACTTGTTCAATAGGTTCGCTGAAGCGGCGAGCCCCTCACAAGCACCCCTGATTCCTCCGGGAGCATCGCCAGCAGGCGATGCTCCCTTTCATTTTTGAATGGGGGTAGAGGTGGGAGGCCTTGTACCGGGATCGATCCCGTTTGTGCGTGGAACCGAATCGTTTCTAAGCGCATTCACGGAGGGCCTATTTCCCGCCAGGACGGGGGATTTGTCGGGCAGGGACTTGAGTGGCTGTCGTTAGCCGCGCGGTTGCTGGGGGTTGGGGGAGAACTCCACCAATTGTGGTTACTCCCGAAGTTATTTCTGACGAGAAAGCACATCATTCATCTAGCAGAAATCGCATCCGCGATGAAGAATACAGGCAAGTCGGCAGGGATGTCGTCTTTTTGTTCCAGTCGTTGGATTTTCTCTCTCTCTCTCGCCGTGGTGTAGCTCTCACTCCGCCACAGCCGTCGTTGTCGTTGAAGGAAAAAACATGAACTCTCGCGCGCTTGCTGCGCTCGCGGTCGCCTCTCTGGCCGCGCTCGCTGCTCCTGCCCAAGCCGTTATTGTGTTGAACAACGGTGATTCCAGAGGTCTGGATGTCATCCTGGGGTCGACCAACGCTGACCACGCGGTTCAGATTGGCGACAAGCTTTTCACGTTTGTGACCTGGACCTCGGTGGCGTTCCCGCCGCCAGCGGTTTCGATCGCGGCGTACATTGCCAACAACCCCCTTCAGGGGACTGGCTTCGACATCACCGGCGGCTTCGGAGATGTCCTTCCGAACGATCCCTCGATCTCCGAGTTCAACCTGCGGTACACGGTGGAGATCCTGCCGTCGTTCATTCAGCAGGGGTATCGAATCACGGACAGCGAGCTCACCTTCAACGGCAACGCGACGGGCGCTGGCTCGTACGCCCGTGTGGACGAGACGCTGCTGGACGTGAACGGCGTTCCGGGGCAGAATCTCATCACTCCGTCGTCGGTCTACTCGTATGGGTCAAATCCCGGCGGCAACTACTCGCAGGACCACCGCGTGTTCGGCCCTCCCGGTTACACGAAGATCGAAGTGAACAAGGACGTGCAGTTCTTTGCGAACGCTCCGGGCGGGACGTCTACTGCGTCGTTCGTACGTCAGTCGTTCAGCCAGACGATCATCCCCTCACCCAGCGCGGCCGCGCTGCTGGGGTTGGCGGGTTTGACGGCGGGCCGTCGCCGACGTCGCTGAATGTCTAGACGCTGATTGCCCAGACCAAGCAGAGTCCCGAAATCAACATTTGATCCACCCCGCGAGCAAACACTCGCGGGGTGGTGTTATTATTGGTCATTTTGGCACGTATGTAACCGAGATGTTATAGGACTTCACATAAAATACGAGCCCTGAGAAAGTTCCTGAAAACGGCCAGGGCATAGCGGTTTGCACGCATTTTCCTTGCAAACGATTGTCACTGGAGTAGGGTGGTAATGCCGATTTGGAAAGTCGGTCTTGCGAGCGTTGTGCTTGCTTGCTCTCTCACCCGCGCCGGGCTCTCACCCGACGCGACATATTGGACTGCACAGGAGGCCTCATGACCTCTCGGGCTATGTTTATCGTTGCGGCTGCCGGCCTGGCCGCAGCTATGTCTACTTCCGCGCAAGGTGTTGTGACGCTGAACAACGGCGACTCAGTGTCGCTTGCAGCGTTGCTCGCCCCCACCAGTGACCACCTCGTGGACATTGGTGACAAGCGGTTCACCTTTACAACCTTTACTTCGAGCGCATTCAGCTCGAGCAACGTGTTCATCACGGGGTATGTCGCGTCGAACCCGCTGGACGGGATCGGCTTTGATATCACGGGCGGGTTCGGCGATGTGAACCCCGGTGACGGGGCGATCTCCGAGTTCAACCTGCTGTACAACGTCGAGGTGCAGACCGCGGCGCTGGCGCAGGGCTACCGGCTCAAGGATGTGGGCCTGGTGTTCAATGGAGCGGCTTCGGGCTCCGGCTCGTACGCCCGTGTGGACGAGAGCGTCTTCGACTTCTTCGGCGCGCCGGGAACGAATCTGCTGGCCTCGCTGGCCGCGGTTGCCAACGCGGGCGGACCGAACACCCTGCAGGATTTCCGCGACTTCTCGCCGCAGCGGTACACCAAGTTCCAGGTGAACAAGGACGTGAAGTTCTTCGCCAACGGAACGGCCGGCACCTCCAGCGCATCGTTCATCCGCCAGAGCTTCAGCCAAGTGATCATTCCGGCGCCCGGGACCGCGGCACTGATGGGATTCGGCGGCTTGGTTGCTCTTCGTCGCCGTCGGTAATTGCCCAGAGTCTCCAGATTGCCCTAGATTGACAAATGACGCCCCGAGGCCCGTGCCTCGGGGCGTTTGTTTTTGAAAGTTGCGGCTGAAGTGCGGAGAAAGGGCCTGAATTTGATTGCGGATTCAATGCGTTGGCCGGTAGGGTGTGGGACCGAACCGGAATGGTCGGTCGGGCTGGTGCAGCCCGAAGAGAAGAGAGGGAGATCCTGTGAAATTACGAGCTGGTGTGTTATGCGTTGCGTTCGCTGGTTTGGCCTGCGTGGGCGTTTCGAATGCGCGAGGTCAGGTGACGCTTGGGAATGGCGATTCGGTCTCGCTTGCGACGGTGCTCGCGAGCGGGAGCCACCGGGTGAACGTCGGGGACAAGATCTTCACGTTCGCGTCGTTTTCGTCGAACGCGTTCAATGTGAACGATGTTTTTATCACCGGGTATGTCGCATCGAATCCGCTGAATGGGATCGGCTTCGACATTACCGGCGGGTTCGGCGATGTCACGGCCGGCGATGGAGTGGTGAGCCGATTCGATATTGCGTACAGCGTCGCGATCGATTCAGGGTATTTCAATGCGGGGTACCGGCTCAAGGACATCGGGCTGGCGGCCAACGTCTCGGCCGTCGGGACGGGCTCATACGCGCGGGTGGACGAGCAGGTCTTTGACGGCGGAGTGGCGGGCAATCCGTTCCTGGCCTCGCTGGCGGGCGTGGCCAACGGCGGCGGACCGAACACTTTGCAGGATTTTCGCGACTTCTCGCCGCTGAGCTACTCGAGTTTCCTGGTGACCAAAGGCGTGCAGTTTTACGCCAATGGGACGGGGGATACGGCTGCCGCGTCATTCGTCCGTCAATCGTTCAGCCAGTTGATCGTTCCCGGACCGGGCGCGGGTGCGCTGCTGGGCTTGGGGGGCATGGCGGCGATGCGTCGGCGTCGGTCCTGAGCGGACGAAGTGGAGTTTGAGAGCATCTTCTGGGGGCGTCGCGAGTCGCGGCGCCCCTAGTCTTTTGCATGGCGGATCTGTGGCAGACGCGGCGCGACGAGCGGGCCAGGGCGGTGGAGCCGCTGGCGGTGCGGATGCGCCCGCGCACGCTCGATGAGATCGCCGGGCAGCAGCACATATTGGGGCCGGGAAAGCTGCTGCGGCGGATGTTGCAGGCGGATCGGCTGACGAGCATTTTGTTGTATGGGCCGCCGGGGACGGGGAAGACGACGCTGGCGGAGGTGATTGCGCGGCATCTGGACCGGCACTTTGAGCGCGAGAACGCGTCGAGTGTGGGGGTGGCGCGGATACGGCAGATTATTGACGAAGCGAAGCATCGGATTGGCGAGGGCGGGAAGCGGACGGCGCTGTTTCTGGATGAGATCCACCGGTTCAGCAAGAGCCAGCAGGATGTGCTGCTGGCGGATGTGGAGCGGGGTTTGATCACGCTGATCGGGGCCACGACGGAGAACCCGCTGTTCGCGGTGAACTCCGCGCTGGTGAGCCGATCGACGTTGTTTCGGCTGGAGCCGCTGAGCGAGGAGGAGATTGTTCAGGTTCTCAAACGTGCGATTGGGGATGCGGAACGGGGATACGGGAAGATGGATCTCCAGGTGGACGAGGATGCGCTCGCGGTGTGGGCGGTGAAAAGCGATGGGGATGCGCGGCGGGCTCTGACGGCGCTTGAAGTGGCGGTGGTGTCGAGTGCAGCGGGTGGCACTGGCGGCTCGCCCGCCAGTGTTGGAGGCGCCGGGCGCACACCACTGGCAGACGAGCTGCCAGTGCCACCCCTTGTACGGTCGCTTGTTATTACACACGCCGACGCCGAGGAATCCATCCAGCAGAAAGCCGCCGTCTACGACGGGTCGGGGGATGAGCATTACGACGCGGCGAGCGCGATGATCAAGAGCGTGCGTGGGAGCGATCCGGACGCCGCGCTGTATTGGGTGGCGCGGATGTTGGAGGCCGGGGAGGATGTGCGGTTCATTGCGCGGCGGCTGGCGATTCTGGCGAGCGAGGACATCGGGAACGCGGACCCGCGGGCGATCATGGTGGCCGCGGCGTGCTGGGAACTGGTGGAGCGGATCGGCATGCCAGAGGCGCGGATCACTCTGGGGCAGTGCGTCTGCTATCTGGCGCTGGCGCCAAAGAGCAACGCGAGCTATCTGGCGATCGACGCGGCGATGGAGGATGTGCGCGAAGGACGGACGGTGGCGGTGCCCAAGCACATCAAGGATGGGAACGTGCGGAAGGCGGGAGACAAGAGCGCGGGCGGCCCGAGTGGCGGAAAAGGGGAGGCGTACAACTACACGCACGAGCACGGCATCCCGTCGAAGTTACTGGGAAAGGTGGGGGCGCAGGACTATCTGGGGATTTCCAAGAGCTATTACAAGCCAACGGATATTGGTGCGGAGAAGATATTGAAGGAGCGGCTGGAGGAGGCGAAGCGGTTGCGGCAAGGTGGGACGACATGAACACACAAGGATCTGATGTGAAGGCCGCACTTCGGGCCCAGTTGAGGGGTGCGCTGGCATCTTTGTCTGCCGTGCAACGGTCCGCGCGGTCGGCCGCGGCCTGTGGGCGGGCGCTGGCGGCGAACCTGTTTCCCGCGGGGTCGATGGTGATGGTGTATGTGCCAATGGTGGAGAAGGGGGAGATGGATCTGCGGCTGCTGGTGGAGGGGCTGGGGGCGCGTGGGTGCGGGGTGTGTGTGCCGCGGGTGGATTGGGTGGGGGGGATGATGCGGCCGGTTCGTGTGGCGAACTGGGCGACGGATCTGGTGGCGGATGCGGGGTCGCCGGGTGGAGGGATGCTTGGGCCTCGGGGGGATGCCTTGGAGGTTCCTTTGGGGGAGCTTGCGGCGGTGGTGGTGCCGGGACTGGGGTTTGATGAGCTGGGGAACCGGATCGGGCGCGGGGCCGGGTTCTACGACAAGTTTCTGGCGGGGCTGGGGAGGGGAAGGCCGATGCGGGTGGCGCTGGCGTTTGATGAGCAGGTGGTGGGGAGTGTGCCGGTGGAGGGGCATGACGCGGGCGTGGATGTGATTGTGACGCCGACGCGGGTTGTTTGGGTGGGTGGCGTGGAGTGAGGTGGGGGGCGTGGAAGCGACAGGAAGAGCCGGTATTCCTGCTGGGAAACCGCGGGTTTTGTCGAAATAGGTGTACGCGGGGGATTCGCGGCGGATGGTTGGCCGCGCCCGTGCAACGATTGAGATAGACCTGAAAATGCCCGGCTCGGAGAGAGCCGGGCCACCAACAGCCACGAACGGATACACCATGGCATTGCAATCGCAGACGCTGCGCTCCTCGAATCTTCGGTCGTCCAACAACTCGCTGGTGCGCTCCAACAAGTCGGGGAAGCGGCGGCTGGTGGGCGTGGTGCTGCTCTTCCTGATTCTGGGAGCCGGATTCATCTATCTGGTGCGAAATCGGGATGGGGGCGGGCCGGGGAATCTGGGGCCGCAGGCGGCGAAGGCGGATGGCGTGACACTGCCGCCGACAAGCAGCCCGATCGCGTCGTCGGTTGTTACGCCCGCACCGGTGCCGGTGGCTGCCAAGCCGGAGCCGACGGTACTCGAAATGGGCGGGAAGACGCGGAAGTCCACGCCGGGGGTCACTGATCCCGCCAATGCGCTTCCGGCATTTACATCGGCGACGAAGCCGACGACGACGGCACCGGCGACGCCGGTGGTAACCAAGAGCCCGGTATTGGCGGAATCGGCACCGGGCGGGGCGGGTTCGCCGGTGGTTCGCGATCCGCTGGCTTCGCCGCAGACGGCAGGGGGGCCGGGAACGAGCGGGCAGCCGGCGACTTCACCGGCGGCGGCCCCAACGAGCGCGATGCCGGATGGATCGGGTCTTCCCGGTGAGCTTGCGGCGGTGCAGGCGCTGGCGGAGCGTGCGATTGCGGAGAAGCGGTTGGTGGATGCTCGCACGCAGTTGAACAAGATTCTGGTGGATCCCCGCGTGAGCGATCGCGATCGGGAGGGGATTCGCAAGTGGATGACGGATGTGAACAAGGAACTGGTCTTCTCGGCGAATGCATATCCCGGCGATCCGCTGACGCAGGCATACACGGTGGAGAAGGGGGACACGATCATCAAGATCAGCCGCAAGCTGAACACGGTGACGGAGAGCGGGTTCATCCAGCGGGTGAACAACGTGAGCCCGAGCGCGTTGAAGGTGGGGCAGACGCTGAAGGTGGTGAAGGGTCCGTTCCACGCGGTGGTGAGCAAGAGCGCGTTCCGGATGGATATTTATGCCGGGCCGGGCGTGCCGCCGAACGCGGTGGGATCGAGCGGGCTTGGCGCGGGGGCGGAGCCGGGGTGGACGTACATCCGCTCGTTCCCGGTGGGCCTCGGGGATAAGGGGATTACGCCGGTGGGGACGTTTGCGGTGAAGGATGGGTCGAAGTTGATCGATCCGCCGTGGACGAACCCGCACACGGGCGAACACTTCGCGGCCAAGGACCCGAAGAACCCGATCGGGCTGCGCTGGATCGGGCTCGTGGGGATCGACGAAAAGACGAAGACGGCTCAGGGGTATGGCATCCACGCGACGATCCAGCCGGAGTCGATCGGCAAGGAGATGTCGATGGGGTGCGTGCGGATGAACGAGGCGGATGTGGAGATCGTGTACGAGCTTCTGATGGGGAAGGTGAGTGTGGTGAAGATTGTGCCGTGAGGAGGGTGCTCATTGCGTGGTGTGAGACCGCCATCGCATCGTGTCCGCAGTGTCGGGCTGTCGGCAGGTTTCTAGCGGCCTGTCATGGGAAGTACGTCACGGGAACGTCGGTGTAGGAAAAGTCGATACTGATCGGAGCTTCCCCGGCGAGAACCACGAACCGAAGTTGGGCGCCTTCGACATTGATCGTGCCGAAGGCAGAACTGCTTCTCATTGCTCCATCGACGAACCCCTCTTCGGGGTCGGACTTGCTCGCGAAGACGACGCCATTGCGCACAAAGTCGATTCGCGAAACAAATGGAGGGCGACGGTCGCCAGCTCGTGCGGGCTTTAGAGGAAGGTCCGGCGTCTCACGAACAAACTCGACCACGACCGAGCCCTTGGGATCCCTGGGGCCGTTTGGGCGTACATGGGCACGAATGGTCGGGAATCCTTGGAGCGGGCGGAGATCGTCCGTGGGCTCGCTTGGAATGATGACCTCAGTCCCCTCGGAGGCGAGGGGAACTTCCAGGCGACCGGTGAGCGAGCGGAGTCGCTTGGGTAGTCTGAGCGTGTTGGTCAGGCGAAGCGACACGATGGCAGTCATGTTGCCGTAGTCGTTGAATGTTGGTCGCATGTACTCGGCGGATAACGGGTCGTTGATCTGGTCGGTCTGGATTGAGTCGATCAGGCTATTGCCCAGATCGTCAATGAGTCCCGAGAGGATCAGGCGTGGTTGGGCCATGAACTTGCGCGAGTTGGTCAGGTCTTCGACCGCGACGTTCAGGGTTGCTTTGCGTTCAACGGCGACGCGATTCGGCGAAGACGAAATGTCCACCGACGCGCCTACCCACGCGGCGCGCACGAAGAAGCCGTTCTGTTCGATCCCTCGCCGATCTCGCTTCGGCGGAGACTCGCGATTAAAGAGTGGGAACGCTTCGACGCTCCGAACGACCTGAGCGGAACTGGGTGTTGCTGCGATCGGTATGTTCCGAAACTCAAACGGAAGCGTGATCAACCTTTCGCGAAGGGCGGCTGTCACGCGAACACGCCGGCCGACGACCCCTTCCTTCCTGATGAAGGCTTGGAATCGGGCGATCGCCGAACCCTTGACGAGCAGATCGGAATCTCCTTGGGTCAGACTGTCGGTTGTTCCGCCGTCGACATCGAGAATACGAGTTCGAACCACGTACGGAGGGCCGGCGAACGCCCCTTCACTCCGCGCGGGTACCTTGACATAAAACTGCACTTGGCCGTTGGGAAGTCTTTGAGCCAAATGGCTGACGAGCACGGAAACGCCGTTGAGATTGGGAACGGGAGCCCAATCGGGCGACTCGATGAGCGGGATTTCTCCTGAATGGATGTCGTCGAGCACCGCGACCGTCATCGTGCCTTTGAGTATTCCAATCCCCCCAGGGATGTCGCGCAGTTCCTTGAAGTCGAGACTGACGCCGAGCGGTGAAGTCTGGTTTCCAAAGAACAGCTGCGCCCTTTCGTTCGAACTCGAGTCGTGGTTCGATCGCGCGGGGCGAAGATCGCGCCCGATCTCGTCTCGAAGCTCATCGACTTCGAACGACTTCACTGCAAACGGTTGTATCGAAGTGGATCGAGGCCGCACTTCCAAACGGATGTTTGCATACGCCGGCCGTGCGGGGTCGGGTCTTGTGAAGGTCCAATCCGACTGGGCGTGAATGGACTTTATCGCGAGTTCGAACTCATCGTTCGACACCGGCTCATTCCATGGCCGCGTTGCCGAGTCTGGTTCGGGAACCAGGGTGGGCACTCGTTCCGGTGGGCGTGGTGTCGATGCAGTCTGTGATGCGGAGCAACCGGTGATCGAGGTGGCGATACACAAGAACTGAGGTATTGCAGTGAATGGAACGCGCATGGGCTCTCCTAGGTCGGCGAGAGTCTATGGGTCATCGCCCAGGCCTGGCATCCAAGTTAATAGTGTGCGGTCGTGGAGGATCGGCGCGTGGCACGAAAGGTTAGTGGCGCGTGCTAAGGTCGCTTGCCTCTGCCTCGCCTCATCCCCTCTTCAATCGCGGTCTTCGCCTCCTGCACCTCATCCGCCAGGTCCGGGCGATCCTGCAGGCGTTGCAGGGCAAGAGCCCCTTCGTCGGACTTGAAGAGGATCATGCTGGCGAGGGCGTCGTGGGCGGGGCATTGGCGCCAGTAGATGTCGTTCTGCCAGCGCTTGGGGCCGGCCAGGACGAGTGCTCGGGCGGTGGGGGTATCGCCAGCTTTTTCGGCGGCGGCCGCGGCGTTTCCGGCGAGGGTACCGATGCGCATCCAGAAGAACTCGTTGAGGACTTTCTTATCTATGTCGGGCTCGGCCTGGGCGATGAAGTCGAGGACGGCCCCGGCGAACTCGATGCTGTTGGCATCGCCGACTTTGTCGAGGCGGTCGTGGGCGAGATTGATGGCGCCGTTGGCGGTGATGGTCCCGGCGTAGAAGGCCTTGCGGAGGTCGGTGGTGGCGGTCGAGCGGCTGGTTTTGGCGGCGGCGTAGGTGGCCTCGAGGTTGGCGGGTTCGTTGTTGCAGCCGGGGAGGATGAAGAGGCCGAAGAGAAGGGGGAGGAGGAGCAGCAGTCGTGTGTGGAAGGGGGGCCGACACCGGCTATCCATCAGAGCACGGACATCCGGTGGCACGGTGGGAAGGACATCCGTGGCAGGGGGATTGGAACCGCTCATGTGGGGGAGTCCTTCGTTCATGCGGGGTTGGGCTGCACGACGATACCGACGAGTTGGCCGGGCGTTGAATCGGCGTTTGGGGGGTTGGGGCGGCAATGGGGGGGGAGGGCGTGTATTGTGTGTCTTTCCTGTCGCGGCGGTCCTGGAGCGGATGGGGGATCGGGTGGGGGGGCTGAGACGGTGTTCTTTGCCTGGGCCTGGATGCCCGGGCCAACCCAGGGATGGTGCATAGATGATGAACGCGAAACTGCGAATCCGGGTTGGGGCATTGGCGGCGGTCTGTGGCCTGGCTTTGGGCTTGGCGGGCTGCTCCTCGGGCGGGTCGCACGCGGCGGATGCGGGCGTGGGGTTCCGGCCGCTGGTGGATAAGTCGGCGATCGAGGTCTCGCAGCCGAGCGACAGCACGGGGCTGGCGTTCTTTGATGAACTCGAGGGCAAGCCGCTGGCGTCGCAGGATGATGCGATCCACTCGATGCTGCTGCTGGGAACGGGGACGAGCGCGGCAAGCTATGAGCAGCGCGTCGCGATGGCGAAGGAACTGGGGTATGTGGAGCGCGGGTTCGATCGACCGGGGCGGCAGGCGGTGACGATGGGGGATGTGGCGGAGATGGCCTCCAAAATTTTGGAGGGGAAGCGCCCGGCGACGGCGGATGAGGCGATTGCGAAGTTGGTGCATCGCGAGATCGCGCCCGCGGCGGCGCGGCCGAACCAGGGGCTGACCGGGGCGCAGCTGGTGTCGATGGCTGGGGGCGTGCGGGATGCGATGTCGCTGGAAGGTGTTCAGCGTGTGCCCGCGCCGAAGGTGTGGGAGGTGATGGGGGCGGTGGAGAATGTGAAGCCCGTGCCCGCGGCCCAGGTGGCGCAGGTTGAGGCCGCGCCGATGCCGGCGGTTGCGCCGACTCCCGCGCCGGCTGCTCCCGCGGCGGTCGCTGCGACGGCTCCGAAACCCGCGAGTGCGGCCAGGGCCGAGTTGGTGATGCCCGAGCCCATGATCTCAACGGCGCAGGTGGGGGGAAAGACAGATTTGAAGAGGCCGACGATGGCCGCGAATGGCGCCGCGTTGACGCCGATGGCGGCAGGGATGGCGGCGTCGAATGTGCCGCCCGCACTGGGTGGGAAGGGTCGGGCGGAGCCGCTGCCGGAGATTCCGGTAGGAACGCCCGCGCCGGCGATTGACCTTGTAGACCCGAATGGGAAGGGTTCGGTGATTGGGCCGGATGAGAAGGTGATTACGCCGGGTCAGCCGAAGGGGACGGACGCGACGCGGGTGAGCCCGGTGAAGCCGGCCCCGAAGAAGGATGCGTCGAAGGCGGACAAGTCCGCCCCGGCGACCAATCCGCCGGCAGCGAAGGACGATACGAAAAAACCGACCGAGAACGAGTGGACGGCGGGGCAGCCGCTGAAGAAGAAGTCGACGAGCCCGGATGAGCCGAAGTGATGGGAACCAAGAGCGACATGATGAGCAAGCACAGAACAATCGCGGTATGGGCGGGAGTGGGGATGATCTTCGGCGCGAGCGGTGTCTCAGCGAGCGCGCAGACGACGCCGGCGAAAGATGACCCGAAGCCCGCCCCGGTGCTGCCGACGCCGCTGCCCCCCAAGCGGGTGAAGTCGGTGCGTCCGGCGGTGGTGGATCTGGGGCAGATGGCCAAGGACCGTCGCCCGGGGCAAGTAATGCCGGGTGATCCTGCGCCGATGGGGATGCCTGCAGCGAAGCCGACAGCGGATGCGGCGGTGATGCCGGCGACGACGGAGAAGGCAGGCGCTTCGACGCCTGGCGCGCCGATGGCCGAATCGACGCGTGTGAAGGAATCGATCAAGCTGCCGGATACTGCGCCGGCGAGCAAGCCGGTGCTGAAGCCATCGATCGATGCGGCGGCTCGTCCGGAAGTGCTCAGTGGCACGCTGCCTGCGCCGTTGCCTGAGGCGAGTGCGGCTGCGGCGGTTGCGACACCTGCGCCGGCGGTTGCGACGGCTGTTCAGGCCGCGCCGGTTGATCCAGTTGCTGCAAAGCCATTGGCCGTCTCAACGGCGAAGCCCGCGATCCCGGAGCGTCCGGAGGTTGGGGGCGTCGCGCTCGTGGATGGGGTAGTGCTGAAGCAGGTTCCGGCCCCGCTGGGGACGGGAGGGGCGAAGGTGCGAGTGGAGAGCATCGGTGGCGTGGGGGGTTCGAGCGGGTTGCAATGGCGCACCGGCGGCGTGGCATGGAAGAGTCCGGCGGTTGGAGAGGTGATGGAGGGAGTCGTCGAGGTTCGCGCGGGACTTGATTCGGAGATGGTTCTGATTGTGGACGATCTGGCGAAGTTGAACGTGACGCGATTAGGGCGGGCGACGATTGAGCGGTGCTCTGAGAAGGGCGGCGTGACGACGGTGGGTGTGCGGGTGGATCGCGGGGCGGTGGAGGTGCGGCCGCTGACGGCGAGCGCTGGGGAGATGTTCGCTCGGGTGCGGACTCCGGACCAGAGCTTTGGGCTGATCGGTCCATTGCGGGTGGAGTACGACGCGTTCACGGGCACACGTCGGCGCGTCGTCAACCCGTAAGTTCACTGGATCAGGTTTATGGGCCGTGCCGCAAGGCGTGGCCATGCCCCGAACTGGGCGTCGAATTCCCTCGTTTTTCGCGGAATGTGCGGTGTTTGCCGGCGCGGGCCCTTGCATCGGGGCGTTCGTGGGGCATGCTAGTTTTCAACGTGTGTGGGCGTGGGGGACCAAGCGTCGGGGCGACGCTCGGGTGGTGTGTAAAGGGTGCGGCCGTGGCGGCCGCACGTTGTTGCGCTCCGCTTGGCCAAGCCCCGCAGGAAGGTCGGATCATGCGCGGCGCGGTGCAGCACATCTCCGGCGCGACGGGTCGGGTGGTGCCATGGCAACTGAGTGTGGGACAGTTGCTGGAGGAGCACCATTTGTGCGCCGTGAGCGAGGAGTGTCGACGGCGCGACCGGTTTGCGATCGATCTGGGCGCGCTGCTGGCGCAGCTGGACGATTCGCACGTTTGTACATTGGATGGGGATCGGGTGCATGACTTGGAGGGGCTTTGTCGCGAGCTTGAGCGCGGGCTAGAGGTGGGGCGGGTGGAACGAACGATCGATGGGCCCGGGGGCGTGGTGGATGCGCTGCGGATTCGGCCCCGGGCGGAGTCTCGCCCGGCAGTGAAGCGCCGGACGATCGTGTGGCGCGAGGCGCATGTGCTGTTGAAAGAGGATCCGCGGCTGTTCGGGCGCGCGGTGGACGCGATCGCGGGAACGGCGGCGGAGCATGAGTTCTGCTCGGATGATGTTCTGCTGATTCAGCGGGGCGTGTTCATAGGGCGGCCCGCGCTGGAGATGTACGGCGAGAACGAACTGGGGCAGTTCCGCACGTGGTACGCGGAAAAAGGGGAGACGCCGCTGTGGCGCGTCGTGACTGGGCGGCGGGAGCCGGGCGTGACGATGTGGCGGGTGGGGGCGGAGATGGATGGCGAAAAAGAGCGGTGAGCGCGTGAAGTGAGTGTCGAAGATGTTCGACGCCTGCATGGCTCAGCACTTTTCAGTTTTTTTAAGCACAAACGCGACGAACCACGCGATACCAATAGTCGTGCGCGGCGCGGTCGGGCTTGGGCATGAATACGCAGGCGGCCCATGCCCCGTGGGTGCGGCAGTGGCGGAGGTATTCCACCATGTCGTCCTCGAAGGCCTCGGGGCCGTTGGAGACGAAGGGGGCAAGCGGGCTGGACGGCGCGCTGGCGGCACAGGATTGGGCGATGGACTTCTGGATGTCGAGGGCGAGACGGCGGCGGCGGCGGGTTGGGTCGGTCTCGCCGTTCGGGAAGACGCGCAGCCAGTTGTTCATGGTGCCCCAGCCGGGGCTGTCGGCATCGAAGATCGGCTCGGTCAGAAGCAGGGGCATGCCGCCGTACCACTCGGGACATTGCAGATCGGAGTGGTACAGGCCGTTCATCTGGTGCAGGAGCGTGCCGGGGCGCGCGTGGACGGGGGCCCAGGGGCTGTCGCAGTTGGCCTCGTACTCGCCGATGCGCACGGTGCGGGCGGGGTTGGCGGGGTCCCGGGCGAAGGCGGCGCGGGCGAATCGCGAGAAGGCCTGCTCGCGGGACCAATCCCAGGCGAGGCGTATCGCGCCGCGGAACTGTTCGGTGCTTTCGTCGTTGAAGGGCGATCGCGCCAGCGGCATTCCCCACCGAAGATCTTTGCGATGGGGGGGAACGGGCTCGCCCGTGAGCGTGCGGGAGTCGGCCATGTACTGTGCGAAGGTGCGTCGGCCGTCGATGCTGTGGGCGGGATCGTGGGCGCGGGGGTCGGCGAGGGCTTCGGGAACCCAGCCGTGGTCGATGGGGCCGTCATCGTGTCCGCCGTAGTCGTCGGCAAGGCCGCGCTCACTGGTGATGATGAATGCGAGAGGATCGGGGAGTTTGCGCAGTGCGAGCTCGGCGGCGAGATGCTCGAAAAACTCGGCGGACCATGCGGCGTTGCGGCGGACGCCTTCGGCGATGAAGGGGCCGCGGCGGCCTGACGCGAGGCGGTCGACAGGATTGTTCAGAAGCGGAATGGCGTTGGGATATTTTTCCATGGCGTCCGCACCACCGAAGCCGGCGGGGACGCCGAACCAGCGGAAGGGGCGTCTTGGGGCGCGGCGGGCAAAGCCGTCCATCAGGCGGGCGAGCAGCGTCATGTGGGCGTAGACGGTGTCGGCGGGGCCGGCGGCGGGGGCCCAGGTGTTCACGCCGTCCTGGTCGTACTGGCAGCGGACTTCGACGCGGAGACTGGGAATGGTGTTGGTGAAATCGGACCAGAGGGGATGGTCAAAGATGGGATCGGCGTGGATTTCAAACAGGAAGAGGGGCGGTCCCGCGGGGCGCGGCGGGGGCGGAGGGCCGAAGGCGGAATAGCGCGAAGCGGACCAGTTGCGTGGCAGGCGTGTGGGGGTCTGAAGGGGTGGGGTTGGCACTGGAATGGGTACGTTTGCGGGCTGGGGAAGGGTCGGTAGTGCTGGGAAAGCGGGAACATGGGTTGAGAGGCGATGCTGCGGCGTACTTGACCTTAGGGGCTGGGTGCGCTTTGCTCCGAGTATGCGCATCATCTCAGGGCGGTTCCGTTCACGCAAGTTGCTCTCGCCGAAGGACGCTTCGACGACGCGCCCGATCCCGGATCGGGTGAAGGAGTCGCTGTTTGCCATGTTGCGGGGGAACTGCCAGGGGGCGCGGGTGATGGATTGCTTCGCGGGGACGGGGGCGATCGGGCTGGAGGCACTGAGCTTGGGGGCGGCGCAGGTGGTGTTTGTGGAAAAGGATGTGAAGGCGGCCGATCTGCTGGAACGGAACATCGAGATTTTGGAGGCGGGGGAGGAAACAGAGGTGGTGCGGGCCGATGCGCTCGGGCCGGCCGCGCTGGCGCGGTGCCCCAAGCCGGTGGACTTGGTCTTCTTTGATCCGCCGTATCCGATGTTGCTGGACCCGGAGCGGTGTGCGCACGTGCTGAAAGCGTTCGGACGGTTTGTGGACATGTTGAGCGATGACGGGTACGCGATTCTGCGGACGCCGCGGCCGCTGCGGCATTTGCGGGTGGTGGATCAGAATGGCCTGCTGGTGCCGCACGGGGATGCGCGGAACCCGTTCGATGTGTTCGGAAGAGTGCGCCGGGACTTGCCGCCGCCGAGCGGGAAGAAGCGCGTGGGGGAGAAGCGGCGGGTGTATGGGGATGGGGACAAGGCACGTCGCGCGGAGAAAGAGGAGTCCGGGGAGATGTCGTGGGAACTGGACGATATCGATCTAGACCAGATCGAACGGGACTCGGCGGAACAGGAGTCGCTGGACATGATCGAGGAGATCGGGCCGGCGCGGGGGCTGAAGATCGATCGGGAGGAAGTGGACCTACGGCTTCCGAACGCGCTGGGGCCCGAGACGCACCCGTACGCGAGCATGGCGGTGCATTTGTATATGCGGAAGAAGTGACAGGGAGGGGAAGTGACGCAGTAGCGGAGTGGAATACGCAAGCGGGGGAACCACTACACTTCGCCCATGTCTGATGAGATGGGGAAACTGAATCCGGAGCAGCGTCGGGCGGTGGAGCATGACTCCGGGCCGCTGATGGTGCTGGCGGGGCCGGGGACGGGGAAGACGCGGGTGATTACCCAGCGAATTGCGCACCTGATGACGGGGCGCGGGGTGAGGCCGGAAACGATTGTGGCGGTGACATACACCGTGAAGGCGGCGGGGCAGTTGCGCGAGCGGTTGGCGGGGCTCGTGGGCGGGGATGCGGACCTGGTGCATGCGCACACGTTCCACGGATTGGGGCTGCGGATTCTGCGGCGATTTGCGGATGAGATTGATGTGTCGGTGGGCGGGTTCGGGCAAGCGGGGAGTGGGCGGGGCGGGATTATCGATTCGGCGCAGCAGCGGCGGGCGCTGCGCGAGATCGTGGTGGAGCATGGGCTGTTTGCCCGGGCCCGGGCCATGGGGCTGGATGCGGTGGCGGATCGCCTGATCAAGTTGGGGGAGACGCTTTCGAACAATGCGATCGCGCCGGCGGATGCGGCCGCGTTCGCGGTGCAGGCGGCGGCGCATCTGGAGAAGGGGGAGGATGGGCGGGGGATGAAGCTGGATTCGGAGGCGATCGCGGGGGAGCGCGAGCGAGTGGCGGAGTTGGCCGAGTCGGCGCGGGCGCTCGGAGAGTTCGAGAAGGTTTGCCGCGAGCGGGCGTGGATGAGCTTCGGCGATTTGTTGACGTTGCCGATCCGGATTCTGCGCGAGAGCAAGCACGCCGCGGCGATTCTGCGGGATGAGTGGCGGCACATGGTGGTGGACGAGTTGCAGGATGTGAACGTGGCGCAGCTGGAGTTGCTGCGCCTGCTCATGCCGCCGACGGGTGAATCGCCGACGGGGCGGGTGCCGGATTTGTGCGGAGTGGGCGACGACGATCAGTCGATTTACATGTTTCGCGGCGCGGATGATCTGGCATTCGACAAGTTTGCGAAGATCTGGCCCGAGGCGACGACGTTGAAACTGACGGAGAACTTTCGGAGCACGCCGCCGATCGTGGCGGCGACGAATGTAACGATCGGGGAGGCGAAGCGACGGTTCGCGCCGGACAAGGTGATCGTTTCAGCGGGGACCCAGGTTGGCACGCCCGCGCCGGTGGAGTGCATTCAACTGGAGGGGGAGAAGGACGATGGGGAGGTAATCGCGGCCTGGGTGCGGGCGGATCGGGCGGCGCACCCGGAAACGCCGTGGCACTCTTATGCGGTAGTCTCCAAGTCGCACGCGGATGGGGAACGGATACGGCTCGCGCTGGAGATCGAGGGGATTCCGGCGATCGCGGCGCGGGAGGGATCGCCGGGGGATGATGAGGGCGTGAAGACGGTGCTGGCGTGGGTGCGGCTGTTGGCCGAGCCGCACGCGTCGCATGTTGTGGGGCAGATACTGCGGCGGCCGCCCTTCTCGATGGAGCCGCTGGTGCTACAGCGGCTGCTTTCGGGGTATCGGGTGCGAGTGTCGCGGTTTCAGGCGGGGGATCCGGGAATGCCGGACCCGGGCGGATTTGTGGATTGGCTAGGGACGAGCGCGCCGGAGGATCCGATCGCCACGGCGTTTGTAGAGGCGCATGGCGTGCTGCGGGCTGATGCGGTGAAGCTCCCGGCATCGGCCCTGATCGAGAGCATTATCAAGCACGCCGACGCTGCACACGCGGACTTGCTCAGCGGTCGGGAGCGGGCGGCGCGGGTTTCGAATCTGGTGACGCTCGTGCGATTCGCCCGTGAGCGGCAG
Organism: Phycisphaerales bacterium; assembly: GCA_038225655.1. Lineage (GTDB taxonomy): Bacteria > Planctomycetota > Phycisphaerae > Phycisphaerales > UBA1924 > UBA4658. Next base: position 438,309 of record JBBRQY010000002.1, read on the forward strand.
GGGCGGCTCGATGCGCCGGGGGATGTGCGGGCGTTCTGCCAGTATTGGGATGACCTGTCGGACAAGGAGCAGGGGCTCGAGGTGATGGGGGCCGATGATCGTGTGGATGGGATTGGGGAGCAGGAGGGGGAGGAGAAGCCCGACAAAGTGCGACTCATCACGGCGCACTCCTCCAAGGGGTTGGAGTTCAAGACGGTGTTCGTGCCGCGGGCGAGCCCCATGTCGGGATACGGGAAGGTGCACGATCACGACGATGTGTCGCTGCCCGCGGGACTGCTCGACGGTGGAGACGATCGCACGCCCAAGGTACGTGCCAAGGCGGAACAGCGCCGGCTCTTCTATGTGGCGTGCACGCGTGCCGAAGAGCGGCTGATCGTGCTGGCAAAGAAGAACAAGAAGCCGAGCAAGGCGGAGCACTACTTCGAGGAGATCCTGTACGCCACAACTCTGGAAAACTCGCGCAGTGTGCGTCAAGGGGCGGACGTGCTGCGTGCGGCGGCCGCGCTTGGGATGCGTCGGGACGCCGGGTGGGACGGAGGCATGCTTGGGGCTGCGCCGATTGGGAAGGATGATGAGGGGCGGCGCCGCGAGATGTTCGAGGAGGCACGCCGGCAGGTGCGAACGGCCGCGGCGGGCGCGCTGGATGAGGCGGGACATCCGGATCGGGTAAGCGATGCAGTTGAGAAGGCGGCGGTAACACTGGCCGAGTGCGGTCGACGTACAGGCGCTCTGGCCGATGCGCAGCGTACCGGAAAGGTGCCCGCGTGGGCCGCGGGCACGCCCGCGGGCGAACTCGTCCGTAGTGTGCTGGAGCGCGTGGGCAGTGGCCAAACCACCGGAGGATCGGGCGGCCCAGCATGGCCGGGGCTGCTGCCGCCGTTGGACCTGACGTACACAAAGATCGACGCGTACATCAAGTGCCCGCGTTGCTACTACCTTCAATACCACCTTGATCTCAGGCCGCCGGCGGGTGCGAAGCAGATCGTGGGGCAGGTGGTGCATCAGGCGCTCGAGAAGTTCTACAGGGGCGTGCAGGCGGCGGACGCGGAGGGCGGCGCGCGTCCCGGGCGGGCGGCGCTGGTGGCGATGGGGCGCGAGACGTTTATGCGGAACTGCCCGCGTCAGAGTGAGGTGGATCGCAAGCAGCTCGACCAGGTGATCGCGCAGCTGGGGTTGGCGTTCGACCAGTTGTACGACGCATCGGCGAACACGCTGGAGGTGGAGAAGACGGTGAAGTTCGATTACGGACCGCACGGCTTCGAGGCGAAGCTCGATCGCATCGATCAGTACACGGGCGCGGATGGGGGGCCGGCGTTCCGGATCGTCGACTACAAGACCGGGTGGGCGGTGAGCAGACTGACGAAGCCGAAAGCGGACGACTTGCAGTTGGGCGTGTACGCCCTCGCGTTGTCCGAGCTGTATGGGCTGGGCGACCCGCGTGAGCAATCGCTGCATGGCGTGGCGGAGTACTGGGTGCTTTCGACCGGACAACGCGGCGTGATCGATCTGAAGAAGATCGATTTTGACGCGGTACACAAAGCGATCGACGACGTGGTCGAGGGGATGATCGCGGGGCGATGGGAGCGAGCCGCCAAGTGCAAAGGGGATTGCGGGATGTTCGGGGGCGGTGGAAGCGCCGCAGGGGAAGAGGACTCGGATTGAAGGGCGATCGCAACCGCGGATGGGTGGTCCGGTATTCGTCTGAAGGCGGGCGGGAGTGGTGGAATACGGGCGGACGCTGGGCGGCGCGGTATGGTTGTGCGGCGAATCGGATTCCCGGCGGTTTAGGGGCGGGACGATCGATCCCGGATGTGTGCGCGATGCGAAGTGCGTCGGTGATTCTGGCGTTGATGCTCGGCCCGATGGGCGGGGCGATCGGTGCGCCGCCGCCCGCGCTGCAACTGGCTCCAGCGCCGGGTGCCGCGGCCCCGGCCGGGCCGCGCTCGCTGTGGTGCGAGACGGTGGTGGAGATGCAGACGTCGCGGCGATCGGGCGTGACGAGTGTCTGGCTGGCCAACGGCGTGCGATTGCACCATCTCAAGATTGATCGCAGGCCGGGGGAGGCGGTGGTCACGATCGCGATCTGTGGCGGGAAGCTGCTGGAAGATGCGGGGACGCGAGGGATCTCGGAGATCGCTGCGAATGTGATCGATGATTGGGATGCGGCCGCGCCGAACGCGAGCGGGGCGGAGCATATGGCAGGGCGGAATGCGCGGATTGATGCGGCGGCGGGTCCGGATGCGATCACGCTGCGGCTGGAGGGGGCGGTCGGCGATATGGAGTCCGCGCTGCGTGTGGCCAAGGAGTTGCTGACGACTCCGACGGTGACGGCGGCGGCCGTTGAGGGGGCGAGGGATCAGGTGGTGCGGGAGCTGCGATTGCGTGCGGGGGATGCGCGGGCGGCGGTATCAGATGCGATCAACGGGGCGATTGTTCCCCCGCCGCCGGCGGGCGATCCGCGATTGCATCCACCCGACGAGCGATCGCTGACTCAGGTGGATGCACAAGGAGTGCGGGCGTGGCTGGCCCGGCATTCCAAGGAGGATGGTGCGCCGATTGAGTGCGCGATCGTCGGGGATGTGTCACTTGCCGAGGCGCTGCACATGGCCGATGGGACGTTGGGAGCTCTGCCCAAGCGTGGGCGTGTGAGCAGCGAGACCAATCGCGTGCTGCGGCAGGTGCAGAACACTCCCGGCGCGGTTCGGAAGGATGTTTCCAGCGCGGGCGTGGCGGCGGGGCGTGTCACGCTGGCGCGGGGGTGCTTCGGGCCGGAGATGGGGGCGTTGAACGATCAGCGCGAGTTGCGGGCCGCGGCTCGCGTGGCGATGGCGCGGCTGAAGGGGGTGCTTGCGGGGCCGAACTTTGCGATGGGTTCGAGCGACCCCGGTGGTGGCGTGTATGTGAGCCCGTTTGCGGGCCTTGGAATGGTGCTGGTGTCGGTGACGGTGGATGCGGAGCAGGCCGGCGCGGCGTCGGAGGCGATCGATGCCGAGCTGGGGCGTATGGCGGCGAATGGGCCCACGGCGGAGGAGCTTGCGCCGGTGGCTGCGGAACTGGCCAGGTCGGTTGAGGAGTTCGAACGTGATCTGCGGTATTGGTCCGCCACTTTTGCGAAGTGCGATGCACTGGGGATCGATCCGGATGACATCGCATCGGGTGCGGCCTTCTACAAGGCGTTGACGCCGGAGCGCGTGCGCGGCGCGATGCAGCGGTATTGGCGCGATGAAGCGCGGATCGCGTTGACGATTCGCGGGCCGGAGAAAGCAGTTGGGCCGGCGGTGAAACAAGGGCCGTGAACGCACGCTCCGGATCCTTGCGGTTTCATCGCGAGTGATTTCTCGGCTTGCGCGGAGGATTCGCCCGCGTTCAAGCCAATCTCAAGCAGGCGTCGGGCGAACTGCTGGGCGAAGCGAACCCGGCGGCATGGCGTATTGCTTGCGCCGCCACGGGCATGAAGATGCCCCCGCCACCGGGAAATCAACTCATACCAAACGCACTTAAACTTCGGGCGGAAATCCGCGGGATTCACTCGCGGACTCGCTCATCCCGGGCGTGTGTTCTTTGTGCGATTGGTATCACTCCCGGATGGGGGCGACTTCCTTGCCTTTGAGGTCCTTCAGGCGGCGTCCGATGCGGTCCAGGATAGTTTGGGCGAGGCCGCCGTTTTCCATGGCCCCCATGGTGCAGGTAAAGGAAATGGGCTGGGGGTCCTTGCCGTCGGGCGCGATGCGGGCAGTGAGCACCCCGGTCACGCCGGAGACGTGCTTCAGTTGATACCCCTTGGCCAAGCCGTCGGGAGAGGGTTCCGAATGCACGACCACGGCTTCGGCTTGTCCGACGCCCACTTCAACGGCAGCGTCAACGTCATCCCAGTCAGCTTCGATTCGGAGCTGGGCCGGGCCGCGGCGATCGCGGATGGAGGGGGCGGCTCCCGAAGATGTGCAGCCCGTCAATGCTGACCCCACAATGAGGGATATAGATACTGAAATAACCATACAAGATGCAAACAAACGATAGAATCGGGCATCATTCGGGAGGGGGTCCCGCGTACCATTTGTCGAAGCGGATGGCGTCATTCGTGGATGGTCCTGGGATGGTGCGGGGTGTGGAAGGCCGGAAGGGTCTTGGCCGCCGGTGAGGAGCGCGATCGGCGTGGAGTTCACTATCAAAGTTCCTCAGGGGGCCGAGCGCGTCACGATGCTCGGGTTGGGCGATCGCAACCTCAAGATTATCCGCGAGGCGTTGGGTGTCTCTGTGCTTGCCCGTGAGGGTACGGTGCATGTGAGCGGGGAGCGCGATGCAGTGGCGGCGGCGCGGGGGGTATTGGAGCGATTGTCGGGTGCGGCGGAACGGTCTGAGTCGCTCAGCCGGCAGCAGGTGATCGATCTGATTGGGCAGGCGGTTGCGGGATCGACGCAGCCGCGGTACGGGCGGGATGCCGATGAGGAAACGGTTCCGGCGGGGCCGCCGTGGGAAGAGCATCTTGATGTCTACGTCGGGGCGCGGCGTGTGCAGGCCAAGACGGCCAACCAGCAGTTGTACATCGATGCGATCCGGGATCATGATCTGGTCTTCGGGATTGGTCCGGCGGGAACGGGGAAGACGTATCTGGCGGTGGCCGCGGCGGTGCACATGCTCAAGCACCAGCGGACGCAAAAAGTGATTCTGTGCCGTCCTGCGGTGGAGGCGGGGGAGCGGCTGGGATTCCTGCCGGGGGACTTGCAGCAGAAGGTGAATCCGTATCTGCGGCCGCTGCTGGACGCGCTGCACGACATGATGGACTACGCGACGATCAAGCGGTTCATGCTGAGCGATGTGGTGGAGGTGATCCCGCTGGCGTACATGCGCGGGCGGACGCTGAACAACGCGGTGATCATTCTGGATGAGGCGCAGAACACGACGCGCGGGCAGATGCAGATGTTCCTGACGCGCATGGGGCATGGGTCAAAGATGATCGTGACGGGAGATGTGACGCAGATCGATCTGCCGGAGCCGACGGAGAGCGGGTTGATCGATGCGGCACGAAGGTTGAAGAGGATCCGGGGGATTTCGTTCGTCGCGCTGGATCAGAATGACATTGTGCGGCATCGGCTGGTGCAGAGGATCGTGGAGGCATACGGGGATCGGGCTCATCCGCCCGCGATGCACGATGCGGGAGACCCGCCGGAAACGGCGATGATGCCGAATGATGGTGTGGGGGGAGTGGGGGTTGGGAACGGTCGTGCGGGGCACTCGCCTGTCCAGGGGGATGTTCACCAATGACCTACAGACCGATTGAGAATGTGCATTCGGCGCGTGTCTACGCCTCTTCCATTTCGCGCGGGGTTTGTAGTACCCAGTGGCGGCCCGCGTAACAGCAACACCATGCCCAAGGACCTTCCCAAACCTGTAGCCCGAGCCCGCACGGAGGACCTCCGTCGCGAGATTGAGCAATCGGGCGCGGCAGGAGGGTGGAAGACGCTGGAACGGCCGCTGCGATCGGATAACTTTATTTGGGCGTCGATCACGTGGGCTTCGTTCGTGGTGATCGTGGGGACGGTGGCGATCTGGGCGCGGCAGCAGCCGCTGGTGGACGCGAAGCGGGTGATGAGCGAGACGCGGACCGCGGGGGTGCGATTTTCGTTCGCGGATGATGCTGCAAAGCGGCAGGCCGAGAGCTTGGCCCGGGCGAAAGCGCCTCGCGTGTACGTGGCGGTGCCGGGGGTGATCGAGGAGATCGCCAAGGGGCTGGAGTCGCTGCCGGTGATCGCGCGGGATGCGGCGAGCGTGGAGCAGGTGGAAAAAGGAATCCGGGAGCAGTTCGGACTGACGGACGCTGCGCTCGCGGCGCTTCGCGAAGAAATTGGCGAATCAGAGATTTCGACGCGCTGGCGGAACCGGGTGCGGGCGTTCTCGCAGCAACTCACGCAGCACCCGTTGCTGGACGCAAAAGCGGCGCAGCTGGAATCGCAGGCGCTGAACAAGGAGATGGAGCTTCGGCACGAGGGGAGCGCGATGACGCTGACTCCCTCGGCAAGCGCGATCAACATCGAAAGCCCTGAGATCGGGCAGCGGCTGCGGCAGATTGCCGGAGATGCCGGGTTCGAGCGGCCGCTGGTGGACGTGGTCGTGGCCCGGCTGGGTTCGCCGCCGAAGCCGACGTACACGTTCGATCCGAACGCGACTGCGGCATCGCAGGATGCCGCGGCGGCGAACGCAACGCCGCCGCCGGTGACGTACCCCAAGGGAGATGTGATCTATCGGCGCGGCGAGGTGCTGACGGGCCAGCAACTGGGCGTGACGCGCGAAGCAATCGCCGCGGAGCTGCGCGAGCAGCCGTTTATGACCATGATCGGTTCGAACGCGGCGGTGCTGGGGTTGGTGGGGGCCATCGCGACGGCGATGCTGGGGTACGCGGTGCTGTTTGTGCCGCGGATTCGCAGGAATCCGTGGCGTATGGGGGCGATCGCGGGGCTGATGGGGATTCTGGCGATCATCGCGATGGTGTCCACGGCGCTGCTTCCGGGATTGATCGCGCTCACGGCGGTCGGGCCGACGGTGCTGTGTGCGGCGGTGCTCTGCGTGGCGTACAACCAGCGCATCGCGCTGGCGTTTGGTGCGCTGCATGGGCTGTTGGTGTGCGTGGCGCTGGGGCTGCCGATCGGGGAGTTCGCGGTGATGATCGCGGGCGTGGGGGCGACGGTCTGGCGGTTGAAGGAGATCCGGGCGCGGGACACGCTGATCAAGATGGGGATCGTGGTGGGGTTGGCCCTTGCTGCGGCGACGATGCTGATGTCGCTGGTGCAACTCCCCCTCACCGTCGAGGCGATCTGGCAGAGCGCCAAGGACGCCGCGTTCGCGGGGATCGCGGGCGTGGGCTCGGCGATGCTCATGCTCTTCATCCTACCGACGCTTGAGAAGAGCTTCTCGATCACGACTGGGCTGACGTTGATAGAGCTGCGCGATCCGAAGCACCCGCTGCTTCGCCAGTTGCAGCAGCGTGCGCCGGGGACGTACAACCATTCGCTGACGCTGGGCTCGCTGGGAGAGGCCGCAGCGGACGCGATCGGGGCGGATGGACTGCTGACGTATGTGGGCGCGCTGTACCACGACATCGGGAAGATGAACAAGCCGGACTACTTCGTGGAGAATCAGCAGCCGGGGTTCAACAGGCACGACAAGCTATCTCCGGCGATGTCGCTGCTGATTATTGTGGGGCACGTGAAGGACGGGCTGGAGCTGGCACGGGAGTTCAACCTGCCGCGGACGCTCTGGCACTTCATCGAGAGCCACCACGGGACGACGCTGGTGGAGTACTTCTACCACCGGGCGAAGCGCCGTGCGGAGGGGGCGGCTCGCGCAGGGCTGGAGGATGACGACGGCCCGACGGAGATGGAATATCGGTATCCGGGGCCAAGGCCGCGGACACGCGAGGCGGCGATCGTGATGATCTGCGACGCCGTGGAGAGCGCGGCACGGGCGATGGCGGACCCGACGCCGAGCCGCATCGACACGCTGGTGCGTGCGATCGCGACCAAGCGGCTGATGGATGGGCAGTTTGATGAGTGCGATCTGACGCTGCGCGAGCTGAACCTGATCGTGGAAGCGGTGAGCCGGACGCTGGCGAGCATCTACCACGGGCGGATTGCGTATCCGGGAGACGAAGGAAAGGGCACGCTGCCGCGAGCGGTGGTGCCGGTGGCGGGCACGATTCCGTCCAATGTACGCAACGGGGCTTCTGCGGCGGTCGGCGCCAAGGAAACGGTTCGATCGTGATCACACGATCGCGGACTGGCCGTTGAGTTCGTAGAACTCCTCCAGCACCCCCAGCCAATCCGCCACACTCGCGACCGCGATGAACTTGCGCCGGACTTCCTCCCCGCGCGGGTGGTGAGCCGCGAAGCGGATGCCGAACTTGCGCATCGTCATTCCGGCCCGGCGTTCGCCGTTGGTGGAAACACTGAGTCGGAAGTGCTCTTCAAGGACGGCGCGCTGTTCGGCGATCGTCGGCGGGGCCGGGGGTCTGCCGGCCATCATGTCGCGGGCCTGGCGGAAGATCCAGGGGTTGCCGATGCAGCCGCGGGCGACGGCGACGGCGGCCACGCCGGTATAGCCGATCATGCGGAATATGTCCGGGGCATCCCAGACGTCGCCGGAGCCGAGGATGAGTTTGTTTGGGCGGCGCTGCACGATGTCGCGGAGCAGGTCCCAGCGGCTCGGGCCAATGTACTTCTGCTGCACGGTGCGGGCGTGGATGGTGGCCCAGGCGTAACCCAGATCGAACGCGGCGTCGAGCAGACGCTCCAGGTTGCGGGCCATCTGCGGCGTGTCGTCGAAGCTGCGGCGGAGCTTGATGGTGCAGGGGATGTGGGCGGGGACGGCATCGCGGACGGCGCGGAGGATGGCGAGGGCGCCTTCCGGCTCGGCAAGCCAGTGGCCGCCGCGGGCCTTGGCCTTGATCTTCTTCACAGGGCAGGCGAAGTTGATGTCGATGGTTTCGAAGGAGAGGTCGGGTTTCGGGTTTCGGGTCTCGGGTTTCGGGTGAAAAACGCCACCATCTGCCTTGTCCCGAGCCCCGAGCTCCGAACTCCGAGACCCGATGTCTTGATTCACCTCGTCGATCAGGGTTTCGCAAGTTTCATCGGTGGAATCTCCCAGCCCTTCAGCCGGGTCGTGGGCACCTTGTGGGGGAGCAAGGAGTTCGGCAAGCTGTTCGGGGGTGAAGTCCTTGTAGGCCAGGGCGCGGTAGTGCTTGTCGCCGGCCTGGCCCTGCTCGGCGACCTTCAACGCGGCGGCGGCCATCTCTCTGGGGTCGCTTCCCATGATCTGGCAGGCGAGGGGGTGGTCTTCGGGGCCGCCGGGGATGTTCTCATGGAGCTCGCCGAGGTCGGCTTTCAAAAATCCGCGGCCGCCGCCGAGCAGGGTGCGGTCGAGAAGGGCCTCGGTGACGCAGAAGGGGCAGCCGTGTCGGCGGGCGATGATGCGCATGGCCGCGTCGGAGTACCCGGCGAGGCCGGCCTGGAAGAAGGGGGCGTCGAAGGTAGGAACGACGGCGCGAAGGGCGGGATTGACGCCTGAGAGGCCGATGGCGCGGGCGATGGCCACGGGGTCGATATGCTCTGCGCCCGGAGCGATGGCCGGGGAGGGGGGCGTGGCGTTTTTGTTGCACTGAACGGACATGTTGCAGATGATAGGTTTGGGCCAGTCACTTCCCCCCGCCGCACCCCCGCCGCACCCTCGCCCAGCAGGAGACCGCACTTTGACTACTCGTCGCCTTGCCACCGTTTCCCGAATCGTCTGTCTCGGCGCAGCCGCGTTGATGCTCGCCGGATGTCACACGGTGCAGGATCCCGCGCTGGCGGGTCCGATGTACCCGACGGAGAAGGCGCAGGTGCGGACGCTGGATATTCAGGTGGTGCGCACAGAGACGTCCATCCGGCTGACGAACACGACGGCCCGGGCATACGGGAAGAGCCGGTTGTGGATCAACCGGTGGTACAGTGCGCCGATCGACGGGTTGGGCGTCGGCGCGTCGATTGAGATGCGGCAGGACAGCTTCCGAGATCAGTATGGGGAGTCGTTCCGCGGCGGCGGATTCTTTGCAACGCGCAAGCCGCAGAAGGTGGATCTGGTGCAGTTGGAGACGGAGGATGGAATGCTGGGTCTGGTGGCGGTGGGGAAAGAGACGGAATGACATGGCACATTGCACATGGCCACATGGCACATGAAGACATCGCCTGAATGTGCCATGTGGCCATGTGCCCTGTGCGATGTTCCGAGGAGTTGACCCGTGGCCAGAGTGCTTGTCTTCGGTCCACATCCCGACGATCAGGAGATCGGCATGGGGGGGACGATCGCGCGCTTGGCGGCGCAGGGGCACGATGTTCTGTTGGCGGATGTGACGGATGGAAGCCCGACGCCGCGGGGGGATCGGGAGTCGCGGCTAAAGGAGGCCGCCGCCGCGCTGGAGGCGTTGCAACCAGCGGCGGGCAAGCCCCGCATCAAGCGCGGGCTGCTGGACCTGCCGAACCGAATGGTGGAGCACACGATCGCAACGCGGCACCTGTTCGCTGGCGTGATTCGGGCCCATCAGGCCCAGATTGTCTTCACGCCGTGGCCCGAGGATGCCCACCCGGATCATCGGGCCGTGACGCGGAGCGTGGAGGATGCGCGGTTTGACGCGAAGCTGACGAAGATCCAGATGCCGACGCCGCCGGGGTTCAGTTCGATCGGACCCCCGATCTATCCGAAGTGGCTGTTCTACTACCACGTCTCGCATCTGCGGGCGACGATCACGCCGAGCTTTGTGTTGGACATTTCCGGGCAGGAGAAGCAGAAAGTGGCTGCGGTGCGGGCGTATCGGTCGCAGTTCGGGCCGTGGGATGACGCTCCGGGGCAGGGCGCGGCGGCGTTCGCCGCGGGTGATCCGAAGGCGGTCGGACGACTGGTTACGCCGGACCTGCCCGAGCGTTTGCTGGCCCAGGCGGCGTACATGGGCTCCCTGATCGGGACGGCGTACGGGGAGCCGTTCATGACCAAGGAGCCCATGGGGCTTGGTTCTTTGGATGGCCTTGCGCTCTGAACCGGAAGCACGCCGAGGTGCGCAGGGGAAACGCGGCGGCTTGCGGAGGGGGACTGGGGGATGGGAAAAGCCGGGGTGTTCGAATTCGCTTCCATCCGGTTCATTCTCCCTCATCTTCTCCTCTGCGCACCTCCGCGAGACCCCTCGCGAACCTCCGCGTGCGCCTTGGCCCCGCAACTCGCGGCGATAGACTTGATCAGCCGTGACACCCACCGCCGAACTTATCCAGCCGGAGATCGTTGAGCTTGTGCGCGATGGCGCGTACAGCGAGTTGCGCAACGCGCTGCATGGCATCCCCCCGGCGGACATCGCGGACATCATCGTCTCGCTGGATCCGGGACAGCGGGCCGTGTGCTTCCGCTTTCTGATGCGCGATGATGCGGGCGAGGTCTTCGCGTATCTCACGACGGAGATGCAGGAGGAACTGGTACTGAAGCTGGGGGCCGATGCGCTCCGCGTGGTGGAGGGGATGGACCCGGACGACCGGGCCAAGCTGATCGACGAGCTGCCGACCGAGTGCGCCCAGCGGCTGATCGCCTCGCTCAGCCCGGAGGACCGCAAGACCACGCAGGCGATTCTCGGGTATCCGCCCAAGAGCGTCGGGCGATTGATGAACCCGGACTATGTGCATCTTCGCCCCGAGTGGACGGTCTCGCACGCGCTCGATCACATCCGCAAGCACGGGCGGGATGCGGAGACGATCAACGTCGTCTACGTCGTCGACGACAAGGGCGTGCTGATCGACGATCTGCGATTGCGCCAGGTGTTCTTGGCGGATCCGAACCAGACGGTTGAGTCCCTCATGAACCGGAACTATGTCGCGCTCCGGGCGGATCAGCCGCAGGGCGAGGCCGTGCGCATCATGAGCCGCTACGACCGCGTGGCGCTGCCCGTGCTGGATTCACGCGGCGTGCTGCTGGGGATCGTGACCTCCGACGACGTGGCGGACGTTGCCGAAGAGGAAGCGACCGAGGACATGCAGAAGATGGGCGGCATGGAGGCGCTCGACGAGCCGTACACCAGCATCTCGATGTGGGGTTTGCTCAAGAAGCGAGGCGGATGGCTGGCGGTGCTCTTTCTGGGGGAGATGCTCACGGCCAGCGCGATGCAGCACTTCCAGGAGGAGATCGAGAAGGCGGCGGTGATCGCGCTGTTTCTTCCGCTGATTATCTCTTCGGGCGGCAACTCGGGCTCGCAGGCCTCCACGCTGATCATCCGCGCGATGGCGCTCGGGGAGATCACGCTGAAGGACTGGTGGTGGACGCTGCGGCGGGAGCTGGCGTGCGGGGCGATTCTCGGCGTGTTCCTCGGTGTGATCGGCGTGGTCCGCATCCACGTCTGGCAGTGGATCGGCTTTGCCAACTATGACTCGAACAAGGAATACGTGAAGGCGGGAGAGCACCCGATCTACGACATTCTCGGGCTGCACCACCAGATCGGCATCACGGTGGGCGTCGCGCTGATCGGCGTGGTGCTGTGGGGAACGATCTGCGGAGCGATGCTGCCGTTCATTCTTCGAAGGATGAAGCTGGACCCGGCGACGATCTCCGCGCCGCTGGTGGCGACGCTGGTGGATGTGACAGGGCTGATCATCTACTTTGGGACGGCGTTGGTGATTCTGAAGGGGACGTTGCTGTAGTGCGTTGCCCACGCGGGGTGGCACTGGCGGCTTGCCCGCCAGTGGTGCGCGCGGAATGCCGGAGCGGATGCGGTACACGGAGGTCTCGGAGGAGGCGCAGAGAGCACAGAGGGGGGCGACGGGATGTAGAAAGTTCGCGTGAAGCCGCACCCGAGGATAAGGAAGACGTCTCCGTGGTTGTCCGTACTTTCGCCTCATGCGTGGGCTCAATTGCGCTCGGAGGCATATTTGGCGCGGTCGCGGCCATCGGAATGGGCGCGGGATTCATGGCGGAATTAGGATTCTTCTTTGGCGCGATTGTCGGGTTGCTGTGCAGTCCGGCGCTCATCTCCGGGCTCCGGTACGGGCCGTGGCTGCTGGGCCTTGTGCTCATCGCTGCGCCGACCACGCTGGTCGCGTACATCGGCGGACGGCTCACGCCCCCTAACGGCGGGCCGCTCGTGAGCATGGGACTGGCGGTCGCGGTCTACATCTCCGCGTCGCTCGTGCGTGGGGCGATCGGCAAAAGGCGGTACGGCCCGCCGCCGCCGGGTGTGTGCGAGCACTGCCGCTACGACCGCACCGGCCTCGCGGCGGGGGCCGTCTGCCCCGAGTGCGGCGCGGCCTCTCCCATCGCATAGGTTTGCCAGCGCGTTGCCTTCCGCACGAAGTGGGCGAAGAGAAAACCAATTCCGCGGTTGTCCCGCGGTACTCGGCACGCTGGATTCCGCACTTCGCCCTTCGGTACCGATCGCGTGCGAGCGGGAGCTACGCCGGCTGCGGTTGGGTCTGCGCCCCCGCGCCCCCGCCCGTGAGCGTCATCGACCCCTGCCGCCGCTTGCGGGGCGCCATGTCCGCGCCCTCGACTTCGGCCAACTCGCTGCCGGCGAAGGACTCGCCGAAGCGGAAGAGGCGGAAGGAGTTGCCGATAACGAGGACATCGCCAAAGACGTGGTAGAGCGCGGCGCCGATGAGGCCGAGTGAGCCCGTGGCGGCGAGCGCGAGCCCGACGATGGCGACGAGGATGGCCACGGCGATGTTCTGGGCGATGATGGTGCGCGTGCGGCGCGAGAGCTCGATGAGGAAGGGGATGCGGGAGAGGTCGTCGTTCATGAGAGCGACGCCGGCGGAGTTGGCGGCAATGTCCGAGCCGCCCAGTCCCATGGCCACACCGATGTCGGAAGCGGCGAGTGAGGGGCCGTCGTTGATGCCGTCGCCGACCATCATGACGCGCCGGCCCTCGCCGGTGAGCGCGACGATCTGCTCGTGCTTCTCTTCGGGGTGGCACTCGGCCTCGATGTGGTCCACGCCGACGGCGCGGCCGACGCGCTCGGCGACGCTCAGGCGGTCGCCGGTGAGAATGTCGATGCGGCGGACACCCAGCTCGCGCAGGCGGCTGATGACGTTCTTGGAGTTCGAGCGGGTGCGGTCCTCGAGCGCGACGACGCCGAGGTACTTGCCATTGCGCACGACGTGTACGCCGGACATGCCCTCGATGCGGGCCGTGGCGGTTTCGACTTCGTTCTGGATGCCGGGGAAGACCTCCATCAGCCAGGAGGCACGGCCGACGCAGACCTCGCCCATGCTGGTGCGGGCCTTGATGCCGCGGCCGTGCATTTCTTCATACTCGTTGGAGCCGTCGGGCTCAATGCGGGCCTGCTTGGCTGTGGCGAGGATGGAGCGGGCGAGGGGGTGGTTGGAGTGCTGCTCGCCGTTGGCCGCGGCCATGAGGAGCTCGGCCCCGTCCACGCCGTCGGCGGGAACGAGGCGGGAAACAGCGAAGCGGCCGGTGGTGATGGTGCCGGTTTTGTCCATGACGACGGTGTCGACGCTCGCGGCCTCTTCGAGGTAGTTCACCTTCTTGATGAGGATGCCCAGGCGGGCGGCCGCGGCGAAGGCGGCGACGACGGCCAGCGGGCTGGCCAGAAGCAGGGCGGAGGGGCAAGCGACAACGAGCGTCGTGATGGCACGCTCCATAGCGACGGTGTTGTCCGTGCCGCGGTTGAGGAACCAGACGAGTGCGGAGACGGCGAGAGTGACGGGGACGAAGAAGCGGGCGACCTGCTCGACCATCATCTGCCGGGGCGTGCGGCTGGATTCGGCCTCGCGGATGAGTTGGGTGACCTTGCCGATGGTCGTGTCCATGCCGACCTGGGTGGCACGGATGTCGATGAGGGCCGAGAGGTTGGTGGTGCCGGCGTAGACGGGCTCGTCGGGCTGGACCTCGTGCGGGATGGCCTCGCCGGTGAGCGCGGCCTGATCGAGCGTGGACTTGCCCGAGACGACGACGCCGTCCACGGGCAGATTCTCGCCGGCGCGGACGCGGACGATGTCGCCCACCTTCACGTCCGAGAGGCGGACATCGGACTCGGTTCCGGCGCGAACGACGCGGGCGGTGTCGGGCGTGCGGCCGACGAGGTCTTCGATGGCCTTCTCAGCGCCCCAGGCGCGCTGGCGGACGAACTGGTCGGCGAGGAGGAGGATGAAGGCGAGGAAGCCGGCGGTGGAGAACTTGCCGATGGCGAGGGAGCCGAGAATGGCGATAGCGCAGAGGGTGGAAGTGCTGGCCGTGCCGCGCCAGAGCTCTTTGCCGGAGGCGATGAAGAGGGGGAAGCCCAGGAGCAGAGCGCCGACGATCGCAGGAACTTCGGCGATGGTCGGAGAGATGATGCCTTCGGGGAGAATGTACTTGGCGACGATCGTCGCCATGAGCAGGAGCAGGCCGATGAGGTACAGGAGCATGTACCGCTCGAGTTTGATGTTGTGGTGCGTGCAGCAGACCATGCCCTCTTCATGCACGTGGTCGTGATGGGCGGGGGCGGGGGAGGCGGGGGGGGCGGGAGTGGGGGTTGCGCTCGCCATGAACGGCTCCGAGAGAGGGGGCCGCGGATGGCGGCCCGATGGGTCGATGGAAATTGGTCAGGGCAGGGGTTCGGATGGTAGCGTCCGGACAGGATCTCTCGCGCGGGGAACCCCGCTTCGGGTGGGACGCCAACTCTCTCCTACGTGGATGTGGGGGATGGGGTTCGGGGCAGGGTGGGCTTCCTTGCAAGTGGCATGGGCTTACCAGCCCATGTTTCGGGCGTTTCGCCCGAAGTGCCCTTACTTAGGGACCAATCTGTGCACCAAGGCCCTCATCCGCGGCGGTCCAGATATAGGCCGGCAGGCCCATACCACTAGAGCCCGCAGGGGAACTCCACCCAAACGGTGGTGCCCTGGCCCCAGACGCTGGTGAGGCCGGCGCGGCCGCCGAGGGCTTTGGCGGCGTGTTTCACGATGGCAAGGCCAAGGCCCGTGCCACGTCGCCATCCGGTGGCGCTGGAGCCGCCACTGCCGGTGCCGGTGCGGGCGGAGTCCACTTGGTAGTAGCGCTCGAAGACGCGTTCCTGCTGGGCGAGGGGGATGCCGACGCCCTTGTCGATGACTTCGAAGCGGACGACGGCGTTCGGCGCCCCTGCGCCGGACGCGGAATTGGCGGCGGGGCCGACTTCGAGTTCGACAACCTGTCCGACGATGCGAATGGCGGTTCCCTCGTGGGCGAACTTGGTGGCGTTCTCCACCAGGTTGCGGAGGATGAGCGTGAGGAGCTTGCGATCGGTGCGGAGGGAGGCGAGCTCATCGTCCATTTCGAAAGTGAGTTCGAGCTTGCGCTCGGTGCAGGCGTGCTCGCTGAGGTGGCGCAGGGCGCGCTCGATCTCGCCGATGCTCACCGGTTCCATGGCCACGGGCACATCCGGCGATTCCAAACGCGAGAGGTCGAGCAGGTCTCGCAGCATCTCTTCGAGGCGTTCGGCGTGCGAGATGATCATCGTGCGGAGCCGGGCGGACATCTGCGGATCGTCCGCGGCGGTCTCCAGAGTTTCAGCGGCCGAGCGGATCGCGGCGACGGGAGTGCGCAGCTCGTGGGAGGCGTTGGCGACGAAATCGGTTTTTACCTGCACGGCCTGGTCGAGTTCCGTGACATCGCGCAGAGTGAGCACCGCGCCGAAGACGCCCTCGCCCCATGCCGCAGGGACGGGGGAGCACGAGACCTGGAAGGCGCGGGATCCCAGAGGCGTGACGATGCGCACGCGTCCGCGGCGAACATTCCCGGCCATGGCCCCCTCGTGCATGCGCAGGACTTCAGCGTTGGTGAAGACTTCGTGAATGGGGCGACCCAGAAGGCCTCGCCTGGGAACATCCAGCATCGCCTCGGCGGTGCGGCTGCAGAGAATCACGCGCTCATCGTTGTTGGTCACGAGGAGGGGTTCGTCGAGAGCGTCGATGAGGGCTTCGAGGTTGCGGCTTTTCTTGGCGACGTCCTTGAGCTGGCCGCGCATGCGATTGGCGAGCTCGTTCAACGCTCCCGCCAGCGGGCGGAGTTCCGGGGGCGTGTCGTCATCGGGCGCGGGGGATCCGGCGGAATCTCCGGCGAGTGTTGAGGGGAGATCCGCTGCGAGCATCCGGGAGGCCGAGTCTTCGAGTGAGCGAAGGGCACGTCCGCGCTCGGCGAGAGCGGCACGCAGCACGAGCGTGGCCAGCAGCGCTGTGCCAGTTAGACATGACGCGCTCATCCACCAGGGCAGGCCAAGGAGCGCGAGCATGAAGCCCGCGCCGGCTATGACCCACACAGCTCCGAACATCATCCACGCCAGCGTTCCACTCCGAGACTGCGGCGAGGATGGGCTCATGATCCGCTCCCGCTCAGTCCACTTCCGCCTCGACAGCGACCCCCTCGGCCGCCTCGTCGAAGAGGTAGCCCACGCCGCGGATGGTACGGATCTTGGCCCCGCACATTCCGAGCTTCTTGCGGATGGCGGCGACGTGGACGTCGATGGTGCGGGTGGTGACGAGCACGTCCGGACCCATGGCGGTGTACATAAGGTCGGCGCGGCTGAGGACCTTGCCCTTGCCGCGCATCAGGGCGACGAGGATGCGGAACTCGGTGAGGGTGAGCTTGATTCCCTCGCCGCGGACGGAGACCTCGTGTGTGGAGAGATCGGCGCGGACGCCGCCAAGCTCCACGTGGTCGAGGGTGCTGGGGGTATTGGAGCGAGTGCGGCGGAAGATGGTCTCGACGCGGGCGAGAAGAACCTTCATGGAGAAGGGCTTGGTGACGTAGTCGTCGGCGCCAATCTGGAGGCCGGCGACCTGGTCGGCCTCCTCGGCCTTGGCGGTCAACATGAGGATGGGAATCTGGGATGTTTTGGAGTTTGTTCGGATTTGACGGGCGATCTGCAGGCCGTTCATGTGTGGAAGCATGACATCGAGGATGGCCAGATCGGGAGTGGATTCGAGAATCCGGCGGAGACCCGAGTTTCCGTCGCGGCAGACCTCAGTTTCATATCCCTCGCGGCGCAGGTTGTAAGAGAGCAGCTCGGCCAGATCGGCCTCGTCCTCGACAACGATGATGTGCTTGGATGTCGTCATGTTGTTATGTAGCAAGGAGTTACGTGATGGTGTCTGGGAGTGACGCTTAGTGGAAACGGGTGGGAGTATGGAACGGGTACGAAAGCAAATGACCCTGATAAAGCCCTGACTTTGCGTAAATAGGTGATGGGAGTATTCTGTCCATTCCGGGGGGTGGAGGGGAGTCGAAATCTGTGAATATCCGGCGAATCTTGGCGAGCCGGGGGGGTGACAGCCGAAAAAACCACAAGTGAGTTTGCGTTTGCTAAGTCCTCTGGGTAGTATCCGCACTAATCTGGGCGGCGTGGCCAAGCCGCTTGATTCCGTCCCGGTGGAACCGGGGCCTAAGCCGAGACGGGACATTCGAACCGTGGCGGATTGGGCAAGTCGGGAAGGGTCTTCAAGGTACGTTGACAGTCAAATGTGGGCGTGTGCCCGCAAACGTGCCGAGAAGCAATGGTGATTTGGACGTTGTCCGCGGGCGATTGATCGTCCGGTGAGTCGGGCAGCAAGGTTTGTACCTCGTTGGAACGCATGGGAGACACGCGTTCCTTGGAACACAGTTCATCCGAGTTCTTGTAAGAAAAAGGAGTCTCAGAATGGGTCATTTCAAGGGTCTCGTGCTTCTGGCCGGTGCGACGCTGAGCGTCTCCGGCGCCGCTGCGATGGCGCAGCAGCAGTCGTCCGATGAGGTTCGTGCGGTTGTCGCCGAGATGCTGAACGACGCCGAGTCGCGTTCCAGCCTCCTCGCCGGCGGCGACGCGGGCCATGACGGTCGATTCTTCATCGCTGGCGACGGCTTCCGCCTCAACATCGGCGGCCTGCTCCAGTTCCGCTACGACCTGAACTTCCGTGATCGGAATCAGGCCACGGCTTCCGGCAACGACGACTTCACGCACGGGTTCCAGACCCGCCGCACGAAGATCGACTTCAACGGCGAGCTGAACAAGGACTGGTTCTTCCGCGTTCGTCTGACGAACGGCTCGAGCGACTCGGTCGGCTACGACTATGCGTACGCCGGTTACAAGTTCGCCAACGGCTGGAAGGCCACGTGGGGCCAGTTCAAGCTCCCCCTCCTCCGTGAAGAGCTCGTCTCCGACTCCAAGCAGCTCGCTGCCGAGCGTTCGCTCGTCAACGGCCTGTTCACCCAGGGCTACAGCCAGGGTGTGGAGCTCGCGTACGAGGCCGAGACCTGGCGCGCCTTCTTCGCATTCTCCGACGGCCTGAACAGCGGCAACACCGACTTCAACACCCGCCAGAACTCCAACCCCGGTCCCTCCACCTTCGGCAACGTGCTGACGGTTCGCGGCCAGGGCGACTACGCCTTCACCGGCCGCGTCGAGTTCCTGCTCAGCGGCAACTGGAAGCAGTTCGAGGACTTCACCTCGGCCAAGGGCTCTGACTTCGGCTTCATGGTCGGTGGCGCGGTTCACTGGCAGCAGTCGGACAACACGGGCATCGGCACCGACAACGACCTGCAGACGCTCCGCTACACGATCGACGCCTCCCTCGAGGGCGATAGCTGGAACCTGTTCGCCGCGTTCATCGGCGATCACTCCAAGTCCCGCGCGGCCGGCGCCGACAGCCCCGACTTCGATGATTTCGGCGTTGTGATCCAGGGCGGCTGGCGCTTCGCGGAGAACACCGAAGTGTTCGCCCGCTACGAGGGCCTCTTCCTCGACAGCGACCTGATCTCCTCCGGCAAGAAGAACTTCAACTTCATCACCGCCGGCCTCAACCAGTACTACGCCGGGCACGCTGCGAAGGCGACCGCCGACTTCGTCTACTCCCTCCAGGACACTTCCAACCTCTCCACGGTTCTGCCCAACACGGGCGTCGGCCTCCTCGGCCAGGCCAAGAGCGGCGAAGTCGTCGTCCGCCTGCAGTTCCAGGTCATGTTCTAATCAGACCTGCACTCGCAACTACGTGAATCTTCTGGCGGGCGGCTCTCACGAGCCGCCCGCTTCATTTTTTCACGGGGTGCCGTGGTGGAGTCGCTTTGGACTCCGCCACGTGAGGCGCGCGGCGATGTTCGGCGTGGCGGATGCAGAGCCGTCCACCACGGCACTCGATGCTGGCGCGATTACATGCGGTCGAGCGTGCGGAGACCGAGCAGGCCAAGGCCGTCGGCGAGCACGCGCTCGGAGATGCGGCACAGGTGGAGCCGCGACTGGCGCGTCGGCTCATCCGGGGCGTTCATCACGTGGCACTCGTTGTAGAAAGTGCTGAAGGCCTGGGCCAGGTCGTACAGATACTGGCAGAGCCGGTGCGGTTCGAAAGAGGACGCGACGGAGCGCACCACGCCCGGGTAGCGCAGCAGTGTGAGGGCGAGCGATTTCTCCTGCGCTGCCCCGATGACGATCGGCGCGGCGGGATCGATCACGACATCCTGCGCCGCGGCCTTCTGGAAGATCTGCCGGATCCGCACCAGCGCGTACAGCAGGTACGGGCCGGTGTTCCCCTCGAACGCCAGCATGCGATCGAAGGAGAAGACGTAGTCCTTGATGCGGTCGTTGGAAAGGTCGGCGTACTTCAACGCGGCCACGCCGACGGCGTCCGCAACGCTGCGGCGTTCCGCGGCCGAGAGGTCCGGGTTCTTTTCCGCGACGACCTTTTCCGCCCGCACGATCGCCTCTTCGATCAGGTCGATGAGCTTGACGTTCTCGCCGCCGCGGGTCTTGAAGGGCTTGTTGTCTTCGCCGAGGACCATGCCGAACGCGGCGTGCTCCAGCGAGCTGGGCTCGGTGGAGCCAATGCGCGTGGCGTAGCCCGCCCGCAGTGCGGCCCCAAAAACAAGCTTGAAATGCAGCCCCTGGCGTGCATCCACGGCGTAGACAACGCGCTCAGCGCCGAACTTCTGGACGCGCCGGCGGATGCCCGCCATGTCCGTGGTGGCGTAGAGGTACGCGCCGTCGGACTTGCGAACGAGGCAGGGTTCTTCAAAGCCGGGAACGCGGACGACGAGCGCGCCCTCGGAGACTTCGGCTATGCCGCGTTTTTCCAGGTCCGCCACGAGGCCGGCGAGTTCTTCGGCGTAGGAAGATTCGCCCGCAGTATCCTGCTGGCGGACGATCGTGTTGAGCCGCTCGCAGGTGCGAATGCACTCGGACATGGTGACATCCACGATCCGCTGCCAGAAACGCATGGTCTCGGGATCGTGGGTTTGGAGCTTGATGAGCGTTTGCTTGGCGCGTGCCATAGCTTCGTTCGCGCCGCCGACCTGCTCTTCGAGTTCCGCGGCGGCCTTGGGGCCGAGGTTGAACCGCTTCACGGCGGCGAGGCCGCGCTCGTCGGCGTCGGCCTCGACCTTGGCGTCTTTGTAGAGCTTTTCCAGCGCGTCGAGATTGAGCGAAGCGACATCCATGCCGCGCTTGGCGAGTTGCATGAGCCGGTCGGTGACCATGGCGATGGGAAGGCCCCAGTCGCCGACGTGGTTCTGGCGGATGGTGTTGAAGCCCAATCGCTCGAAGATGCGGGCGAGGGTGTCGCCGATGATGGTGGCGCGGAGATGGCCCACGTGCATCTGCTTGGCGAGGTTCACGCCGCAGAGATCGACGACAACGGTGTGGCCTTTGCCTGTGGGCTCAACGCCGAGGGCGGGGGAGTCCAGTGCGCCGAGGAGTTTGGGAAGGGCGTCGGAGCGGAGTGAGATATTGATGAACCCCGGGCCGGCAATGTTCTTCTCGCTGAGGGGCTCTGCCAGGTCGCTCACATCCACTTTCGCGAGGATCGCCATGGCGACATCCCGCGGCGGGAGCGGGGGCGTGAACTGCTTGGCCAGGTTCATGGCCGCGTTGCACTGGAAATCGCCGAACTTGGGGTTGCGGCTGGCGGAGATCTGAGCGTCGGCTCCGGCGAGGGCGGGATAGGCGGCCGCGATGGCGTTCGCGAAGCGTTCGGAGAGGATTTGGACGGGGTCGTAGGACATGGTGGGAGTATTTTCTTATTGGGGGGGCGGATGGTAGGTGGTGGCTGGTGCCGGGGGTCTGTGTCGTGGAAAACTCACGAATCGAAGGGAAGGCGGCCGATCGAAACAGGTTGTCGTTTCGTGAAGGCGCAAGGCAGCGACTTCGGATGGCGGGGAATGGGGCACACGGAGGTTTGATCATGTTCAGCGCGGGTGTTCGTCGGGTGTTGATCGCGTCGAGCGTGCTGGTGGCCGCGGGGCTGCTGTTGATCCACTTGGCCGGTTGCAACACGGTGAAGGGTGTCGGTCGCGATGTGGAGGCGATGGGCCAGGGCGGCCAGGACCTCATCGACGGCAAGGTGAAGTGAGCGGCGAGCACCTGGCAATCCGAGATGTGTGTGGCCCGATGAGTTTCCCCGGTCGGCGGGCCGCCCACAGTTCGGAGTGTCCCGGGTACGATCCGCCGGGTTTGGGGGGCTATGGGAGATTCGCCATGAGCCGGAGCGGTGTTCGTTCGATCGTTGTGTGCGTGTGTGCTGTGGTTCTGGCGGGGATCGCGCTCGGCTATCTGGTGGGTTGCGAGACCGTCAAGGGCGCGGGACGCGATGTGACGAACGTGGGCGAGGCGGGGGAGCGGGCCATCAACGGCGACAGCCGGAAGTAGGTCGGTCTGGGAAGACCGTGATGTGTCGGCCGGCGGCTGCGTAACCTCGTCATGGCCAGCATCGATCTGCGGGGTCGTCCAATTGCGATTACGGGCGCTTCGAGCGGCATTGGGGCCGCGACGGCGATCGCGTGCGCGCGGGCGGGCATGCCCGTTGCGCTCGGCGCGCGACGAGCGGACAAACTGGAAGCTGTGGCCGCGAAGATCCGCGAGGTGGGCGGAAGGGCGATATGCGTGCCGATGGATGTGACGCATCTTGGGGAGTGTGCCGAGCTGATCGGGGCGTGCGTGCGTGAGTTTGGTTCGATCTATTCGGTATATGCGAACGCGGGGTATGGGGAGGAGTCGCCGCTCGCGGCGATGACCGATGAGTCCGTGCGGGCGATGTTCGAGACGAACTACTTTGGTTCGCTGAACGTGATCCGGCCCGCGCTGGAGCGGATGCTGGAGAATCCGGGGCCGCACCGGGGGCATGTGCTGTGGTGCAGCTCGTGCTTGGCGCGGATGGCGACGCCGAACTACTCGATCTACTGCGCGACGAAGGCGGCCCAGGCGCTGAGCGCGACGGCGATGCGCCATGAGTTGCGGCCGCGGGGCGTGCATGTATCGAGCGTTCACCCGATCGGGACGCGGACGGAGTTCTTCGAGCGCGTGCAGGAGCGCTCGGGGAGCGATCGCACGACGATCACGCTTCCGGGGTGGATGTACCAATCGGCGGATCTGGTGGCGGCGAAGACGGTGAACTGCTTGCGCCGGCCGCGCGGGGAGGTGTGGACGGGGCTCGGCGTGCTGGTGCGAACGGGGATGGCGCTTGCGACGATGTTCCCGGGCCCGGCGGATTGGGCCGTGGGGCGGATGGCGAAAAAGTAGCCGTTCGCGCGATCGGGCAAGTCACGGGAAGGTTCTTGCTTTCGAGGTACTCGCGATGGAAGTAGAGGCCGTCTCGCGCCGCGCGTGCATACTCGATGGATGCCTCGCGAGATTCTCAGCCAGACGTTCGAAATCGGGCGGCGCGTCTGGCGGCTGCGGCTTTCCATCACATCGTGATCGCGGGGTGGCGTCAGCTCTGCGGCATCGTGGGCGATCTGATCAGCATCACCACTACGTGGGCCTCCACCGCGCGGCCCTCGCCCACGGCGTCCACACCTTCGTGGCTCTTGCCTTTCACGTTGACCACTCCCGGCTCAATGCCGAGGAGGTCGGCGATGTTCCGCCGCATGCGTTCCTTGAGCGGACCGATGCGCGGCTTTTCCAGGATGACCGTGGCATCGATATTCACTATGGTGAAGCCAGCGGTGTCGACGCGGGCGGCGGCCTCGCGCAGGAAATCCGCCGAATCGCGCCCGGCGTTCTCTGGCGCATCGTCTGGGAACATCTGGCCGATGTCCGGGAGGCCGAGGGCGCCCATCAGCGCATCCACAAGCGCGTGGATGAGCACGTCGCCATCGGAGTGGGCCACGGGACCACGCTCGAAGTCGAGTTTCTCGCCTCCGATGATCAGTTCGCGTCCGGCACCCGCGGGCGGGCGCGGCTCCAGCCGGTGCAGGTCGTATCCGTGCCCGACTCGCATGGAACCAAGGTCGAAACTCATGGGAAGCTCCTCGTGCTCGAAGGCGATTACCCACCGGAAGCGGGGGGTTGATTATCTTTTTTGCCGCAACCTGTGATATGGATCAGTCAGGGCGTTGTTGGACGATGGACGATACTCTCTCGGCATCCGGGCCGCGAACCAAGCGGCTTGGAACTTCATACGCTTCCAGTAGTCGCCGCGCGGAGCGCGGCGGTACCCAGAATCGGAGTCCGCATGTCGATCATTCGCTTCGCCAAGTACCTGCCCCTGCTCGCCCTGTTCCTGCTGACGGGGTGCTACACCGAAGGGGGAGGCATGGGGCCAAACGTCGACCAGCAAGTGTACGTCAGCCGTCCATGGCAGCCGTGGACGGTGACGCTGCGCGACACACGCACGGGCCAGGAGTTCTGGTCGATGGATGTGCCGGTGGGCAAGAAGCTCATCGTTTCCTTCTCGGAAAATACGGGCTCGAACGACAAGTACACGCCGGACGTGATGAAGTGGGCGGTGGTGGATGAGGAGCGCGACATGTTCGTGAATGTCACGAACTCCCTGCCGTGTCCGCCCGCTAACAGTCGGCGGCTGGAGCCGACGCTGCGCACCGCGCCGGAGCTTCCGGAGAACATGGTGACGGTGACGAAGGGAACGCTGCCTCCGGCGAAAGTGAACACGGTTCGTCAACCGACCGTGGCGATGCCGCCGCAGACGAAACCGGAACAGCCGGACGACTCGCCGAAGACCCCATGAATGGGTGTCGCAGAACCGTCCTCGATACGAACACATGAAAGCGGTCCGAGAATACCCGCCGAATGGGGTGGGTCGTAGCGTTTTTTCTCGGACGGATAACCGACAGCGGACCTCGACAGAGTTATCGGGGCCGTTACGTTCTGTCCATGGTCCGGTCAATCTGTGATGTGTGCCCGCACAAGGATCGTGCGAGCCGGACGCGGCGGAGCCGAACGCAACGTGATCGCCGCGCCCATTCAGGGAGCGGGTTCACCCTGATCGAATTGCTGGTGGTGCTCGGGATAGTGATGATCCTGATCAGTCTGTTGTTGCCGGGGCTTCGGGGAGCGCGCGAGGCGGCCCGAATGGCGATCTGCCTGAGCAATCAGAAGCAGATCGCGGCCGCGCTGGCGACGTACGCCAATGCGAGCAAAGAGGTGATTCCGCGCGAGGGCACGGATGTGGTGGAAGCCCACAACGACGTGGAGCGTCGGTCGCGCATCTGCTGGCCGGTGGCGCTGCGTCCGTTCCTGGACGATCGCGTGACGGTGAACGAGGATCCGAACGATCTGTTCGCCAATGCACCGTACTACACGGATCCATCGCGCCCGAAGGATGGGCACAAGATCCACTACGTGGTGAACTCGATGCCGATGGTGATGCGTGGTGTGGTGGATGTGGATGCGCGGAGCAACTACTGGCACCGGCGGGGCCCCGAGGCGATGTCGCGAATGCTGCACCCGTCGGGGACGCTGTACCTGACGGAGTTCTCGGACGATTCGTCGCAGTTTGTGTGGAATCAGCTCCAGGCGCAGTCGCAGGAGGACCTGGTGTGGTCGCAGCCGTACGACATCTGGGACATTCTGCACCTGACGCCGGGAAGCAGCCAGTATCGTATTTCCGCGACGCGGCATTCGGGGTCCGGAAACGCCATGTTCCTGGATGGACACGCCCTGACGATGCGCCGTGGGGATCTGGAGAACGTGGACAACTGGGATGATCACGATTATGGCATCCGCGATGAATCCCCGGGCTGGGCTCACTAGTACAAGTACAATGTGGTGGTGGAGCGGGCGCACGGTGCGCCTGTCTACGACCGCGGCGTTGCGACTGGTGGGCATGATGCAAAGCAAGGGAATGTCGGTTCGTTGGATGTGGACCATGGCGGGCGCGATGGCCGTGGCTGCACCGATGGCGATGGCCCAGCCAGGCGGCTCGGCGCCATCGCAGCCGCAGCAGCCACCGCCGACGATTGGGCCGCGCTCGCTCTCCGGTGCGCCGGCGGCTCAGCCAATCCCGCTTCCGCCGAAGCCGAAACCGCCCGCGTCGCCACTGGATCCCAAACTCGACGTGAAGGCCGCGATGCGAGAAGCCAATCGGATTGCGATCGAGCACGGCCGTCGCGTGCTGGTGGTGTGGGCGGTGGACCCGGAGGCAGAGTTCACGGGCTACTTCGTGGAGATGATGCGCCTGCCTGATATGCAGAAACTACTCGGATTGGAGTTTGAGACGGTGTGGGTGGAGACGGGCAAGTCCGAGCGCGGTGCAGCGAATCGGGAGCTGGCTCACTACTTCGGCGCGGAACTCAAGGGCGATGAGCAGCACGCCTGGCTCACAGTGCTGGAGCCCGCTGGCAAGGTGCTGGCGAACAAGAACGGGGAGGAACTGATCGACGCCCTCCGCAAGCGCGCGTACAGCGTGATCAAGGCGGAAGATTTTCTGAGACCGCTCGCCGCCAAGCCGCCGGCGGCGCAGGACATTCTGGATCGATCGAGTGCGCAGGCGAAGGAGAGCAAGAAGTTTGTGTTTCTCACTTTCGGGGAGGTCGCCGACGAGTGGTCGGGGAAGTTCAAGAAGTGGCTGGCACAGCCGGAGGTTGTGGCATCGCTCGGGAAGTACGCGGTGGTGTCGCACATCGAGCTGCTGCGCGATGTGGGTGCGATCGAGCTAATGGAAAAGGTCGGGGGTGTGAAGGTGCAGTCGCTGCCGTGGTTTGTGCTGGTGGGCGCGGATGGGAAAATGATCGCCACGAGCCAGACCGAGAAGATGCCAAACATCGGATTCCCGGTGGATGATGGGGAACTGGGAGAGTTTCTGGGAATGCTGAAGAAGGCCGCGCCGGGGATGACGGACGAGGATTCTCGGGCAATTCGGCAGTCTTTGGTCGAGCATCGGTCGCGCAAGAAGTAACAACTGGGTGTGGGTGATGGCGCGGGTGTGCGCTGCGCGGTTGGTGCGGCGATGACGCGGTATGTGCGGCCATTCGATTCGAGTGCGCGAGCGGAAACCCTTCCAGGGTTCGTCCATATCATCGGGGCCCCGTGAACGCTCGGTTCGCGGGGTCACACCAGCGGGTTCAAGAAGCGTTTCATAAGCCAGGGAAGCGAGCAGATGAAAACAATCAGCAACGTCGTGATGGGTCTGATGGCGTGTATGGCGGCCTCTTCGATGGCGTGCGCCCAACCGGCCGCGCCGGTGAATGCTCCTCCCGCGCAGCCGGTGCCGGGTGCGCCGCAGCTCGCGCCCATTGCACAGCCGCCCGCGACGACCGCCCCCGCCGCACAGCCCGGGGAGAAGAAAGAGGACAAGCCGCCGACGTGCATGGGCCCGGATGGGAAGGACCACACGTTCCCGCTGGATGTGTACGACGAGAACGCGGACCCGGTGCAGGTGATTCGCGACGGCATTGCCAAGGCCAAGAAAGAGAACAAGCGCGTGCTGGCCATGTGGGGGGAGAACTGGTGCCAGTTCTGCCTGTATCTTGAGGACATTCTCAAGCGTGATCCCGGGTGTGCGCCGCTGGTGGAGAGCGACTACGTCTGGGTGCGTATCGATCTGGGCAAGGGATTCAGCAAGAATCAGCAGCTCGCCGAGAGCTACTGGGTGACGGAGTGGACGCAGCGTCCGAATGGAAAGATGATGGGCGCGCCGTCGCTGTGCGTGATCGATCCGGAGACCGGCCAGACATGGGGGCAGTTCGACCCGGCGACGGGCTTGCACACGGGCGTGCTGGGCGGGAACGACATGGTGGCGACACCGATGACGCTCAGCCGGCTGTTTGATGAGAAGATCATCAAGAACTACCTGATTAGCTGCCGCGCCCCGGCCAAGCCCGCGGCGGGGGCGATGAATCAGGCGCAAATGGTGGCCAAGCGGGACGGACGGAAGGTGCTGGCGCTCTTTGTAATGCCCGGCGATGAGGCGTGCAAGAAGTTCGCGGCGTGGATCGAGCGTTCCGACGCCGCGGCCGCGCTGGGAAACACTTTCTCTGTGGTGAAGATCGACACGGAGCGGATGATCGGCGGAACGGAGATGCTGCTGGAAGCCAATGGAAAGGCCGCGTTGCCGCCGTTGCTGGCTGTTCTGGACGACAAGGGCAAGGCCGTCGGCGGGCCCGAGTCGCGGTTCTCGATGCTGCCCAAGACGGATGCGGAGATTGACGCGTTCATCAAGGGCTTGGGCGCGGCGGCGAAGATGGGCGACGCCGACAAGGCGGTGCTGGTCAAGTCGCTGAAAGAAGCGGCGAGTGCGCCCGTGGATGCGAAGAAGTAGTGCAAAAGCGAGCCGGGGCGTATTCGCCCCGAGCGCTCTAAAGATCAATGAAAAGGGCCGGTCGCACAAGCGATCGGCCCTTTGTGTTTAACATGTCTGTCCTTCGACGCGTGTCCCGCTCACATCCCCCCAACCGTCAGCCCCACCGGCTGCGGCCGCACGGCGTGGGTCGGGGTCAGGGCGAGGCCCAGCGGCTGGCGCTTCACGCCCGGAGGGGGCATGCCGATGGTGTCGATGTGGCGCTGGATCGCCATGATGCCTTCGAGAAGCTGTTCCGGGCGCGGCGGGCAGCCGGGAACGTACACATCGACGGGGATGAACTGGTCGCACCCTTGGATGCACGCGTAGGTATCGAAGACGCCACCGGTGGAGGCGCACGCGCCCATCGAGATCACCCACTTGGGCTCGGTCATCTGCAGGTAGATGCGCTGCAGCACCGGAAGCATTTTGACGCCGATGCGCCCGGCGACGATCATGAGATCGGCTTGGCGCGGCGAGAAGCTCATGCGCTCCATGCCGAAGCGGGCCAGATCGTACCGGCTGGACGCGGTGGCCATGAGCTCGATGCCGCAGCAGGCAGTGGCGAAGGGCATTGGCCACATACTCGAGCGCCGCGCCCAGTTGATGACGCGCTGCAACTGCGTGGTCATGAAGCCGTCGACGGGAAGGGCTGATTCGATCCCCATGAGAGTCCTTGGAAGGGTCGGGAGTGGGTTGCGGGAGATGTTAGTCGCGATGGTCCGTGGCCGGGCACATTAGTCGTGCGGCGTGTAGGGCTTGACCTTGTTGTTGGGGTCGCGCTGCTCGCCGAAGACCCAGTCGTCGATCTTGCTGTTCTGCTGGTAGGGCTCGCTGACTTCGTAGTTGCTGCCGCCCAGGCCGCGGACGTTGGTGACGCGCCGATAGCACCCCTGCTGCGTGATAGCGACGAGCGCGAGGGCGAGCGTCAGACCGGCGAAGGAGAGGCGTTGGAGAGTGCGGCGGTGCATGGGGGCTCCGAGGACGGGGGTGGAAGGGTGCGGGGACCATTCCATACGCAGAGAAACGTGGGCGGGAGGCAGGCGAAGCCAAGGAGTGGATTGAAGCCCGCGATACCGTGAACATGGGTTGGTAGGCCCATGCCAGTTGGGAATCAGCGAAGGGTAGCGGGGCGAGGTGCGGCCGACCCGTTGGAGGGAGTGCCGGCCGGGGGCAGGGCGGGGGTTTGGGTGGGGTTCTGGACGGCGGGCAAGGACTGGCGCGGGGAGGACTCGCCGGTGAGCCCCGCGGCGTCGGCAAGGGTTTCCGATCCTGCGGCGTCGATCTGGGCCTGACGCATTTTGGACATGACAGGGTTGGATTCCGGACCGCCGGCGAGTTCGAAGCCGATGCTGAGGATTTCGGCGATGCGGATGGAGCCGGGGGTGCGGGCCAGGGTGTAGAGCGGGTCGGCGGATTCGGTGCGGCCGCCGCCGGACTCGACGCGGAGGAGCAGGGCTCGCTCGGCGAAGCGCGAGACGACCAGTGAGACGACCGGCTCGGAGAGCCCGGTGGAGAGCGTGAGCATGCGGAGGGATTGGGGCGTTCCGGAGACCATGGCACGGGCGACGGCGGTGAGAATGAGCAGGCCGGCGGCGGGCTCCACCACGGCCGGGCCGGATTCGTACAGCGGTTGGGGGCGGGACTTGCCGCGCCCGTGCTGGAGTTGATACGTGACTTCCAAGCCGAAGAGGACAATAAGCCAGGTGTAGTAGATCCAGAGCAGGAAGAGCGGGACGAGGGCGAGGGAGCCGTAGAGCTTGGCGTAGCCGGTGGAGTACGCGACGTATTGCTGAAACGCGACCTTCCCGGCCTCCCAGAGGAGGCCGGAGATGCACGCGCCGGTGATCGCGGCCACGGGCTTGACGCGTGTGTTGGGAACCGTCGAGTACAGGAGCGTGAGCATCAGCGTGGTGATGCCGACGGAGACCGCGTAACCGATGATTTGAACGGTGATCGCGCCGGAGCCGATGACCCAGCCTCGCGATTCGGCGATGTTGCGGGTCCACGTTTCGAACTGGGCGCCGATGAGGAACGTGAGGACCAGTCCCAGGCCGCCGAGGGTGATGATGGCCCAGTAGTTGACGATGCGCCGAACCCACGAGCGGCCGCGCGGAACGCGGAAGACCTGATTGAAAGCGCGCTCGATTTCCACGAGCATTGCGATGGCGGCGTACAAGAGCGTGAAAAAGCCAATCCAGCCGACCGCTTTGATGGAGATGTTGCGCCGGCCACGATTCAGGATCTCTGTGAGGACGCGCTCCAGTGTGCCTGGGTCGGTGTTAGTCGCGAGGATTTCGGGGGGCATTTCCGGCCCAAGGAGCGACGCCTGGTCAACCGGGGGGGGGCGGGGCTCGGAGGGATCTCGGGCGGGTTCGGGTTGAGAGTAGATCGAGACGCCGGGGCCTTCGTGGACGTTGATGGCGGAGATCCCCGAGAAGTCCAGGGCTCGCTTGATGAAGTCGCGTCGGGAGTCGCGGTCCATGACCGTCCCAGCGATCACCAGCCCGACGACCAGCACTGGGATCATGCCGAAGATTGTTCGGAAGCTGAGGGCCGCGGCCATTTGCGGGAGGCGGGACCGTTGCGCGTCGGTGGCCGCATCACGCAATGCCTTCACGGCGGGATCGGCCATGGAGCCGGAGGCGCCGGCGGGATCGCGGAAAAGTCTCTTGAGGCGGGTACCCCAGCTCACTGTTCGTCCTCGGAGGGGTCATCGGCCGTCTCGGCGGGCGATGGGGATTGTGGGGCGGCCTTTTTCTGGAGCGCAGCGTCCGGGGCGGGCTTGGCGGGGTGGGGGGGGTGGGGGCGGAGGGGCTTGCCCGAGTGTGGGTTGATGAGCCCGGCGGCTTCTTTGAGCGAGCGCAGTTCGTCCTTGGTCAGATCGCGCCATTCGCCGGGGCGGACGCCCATGAGCTTGAGCGGGCCGATGGCGACGCGGGCGATGCGGCGGACGCGGCATCCGGCGGTGACGAGCATCTCGTCGAGCGGATCGGTCTTGCCGTCGCGCATCTGGATCTCGACGATGGTGGTCTTGGAATCTTTCTCGGAGCGGTGGCGGCGGCCGTGGTCCGCTTCGTCGTCGTTGATAATGTGTACGCCGCCGGTGACGCGGCCCTGCGCGTCCACGGCGTCGCGCTTGCCGATGCGTCGGCGGAGCATGTCGAGAATGTCGGGGCGGACGAAGCCGTTGATCCAGACGCGGAAAGTCTTGGTAACGCCGTAGCGGGCGTGGGTGAGCCGGTCGGCGAGTTCGCCGTCGTTGGTCATGAGGACAAGACCGGTGGAATGGAAGTCGAGCCGGCCGACGGGAAAGAGGCGGGCCCCGGTGGTGTGCTGCACGAGGTCGTTCACGGTGCGCCGGCCGCCCTTGGCGTATTCGAGCTGGTCGCGGGTGGTGCCGAGCGTGTTGTCGGGCTTGTTGAGCATGACATAGACGCGCTTGTGGGTGCGGTCGTCGCGGGCGAGGGCGCGGCCGTCAACGGTGATCCGGTCCTGCGAAGGGTTCACGAAGACGGGGAGCGCGGTGACGGCGTGGCCGTTCACCTCGACGCGTCCGGCGGTGATCATTTCCTCGCACTCGCGGCGGCTGGCGACACCGGCATCGGCCATCACGCGTTGCAGCCGGATGCCGCTGGGGGCTGCCTTCGCACCGGCACCCGAGGACTTGCCCTTGGTCCCGGCGCTGGCGGGTGGGGAGGATTGCAGCTTGGGCGGGCGGTTGGCCTTGGATTTCCGGGGGCCGCGGTGCGGGTCGATGGGGCGCTCGGCCCAGGTGGGGTTGCGGTTGGGCTTGGAGCCGAAGCGTTTGGATTGGGCCGGGCGGCTTCGGGTAGGGGAAGGTGTGGACGAGCGGCTGGGGCGTTTGGAGCGGTTTGGGGGTGGCACGGAGGATGATACGCGAGGGGTTTCAGGGGCCGGGCAGGCGGGGGCGGATCGGGGGCGCTGGACCCTCAAACTCAGGCGAGGAATGTGCAGTGTTCGGGCTTTGGGAGCCGATCCAAGGCGACGAGCGCAAGAACCGCGCGGTCCGGGTAATTGACCGAGGGGAAGGGGACGGGCCGCGGAACTGTGCGCCAAATGGACGGGATGAAGCCCATGAGCATGCGTGGATCAACTGCGGCGGCCTCGAACGGTGTGACCGGCGAAGCGGCCGAGGTGGTTGTGAACGGAGTGTTTTTGTCGCCGCGGGTGATCGACCGGCGTGCGTACGGCGAACTGGCCGAGGAGCTGCGCGATCTGGTGCGGCTGGCGGCGGGTGAGCGATCGGCGATCTCGGGCGTTCTGGACCAAGCGGGGCGCGCGACACAAGAGATGCGCCAACTGGAGGAGTCGCAGCAGGGGAACATCGAACTGACGGCGCGTGCGCTGAAGACGATGGACGAGCGGGCGGGGCGGATCGAGCAGTTGCTGGCGCAGGCGACGGAGCAGGCGCGTGTCTTCGAGAAGCTGGAACAGAGCGCGGGGAACCTGATCGATGAGAAGATCGGCGTTCTGGAGGCGCGGCTGGCGGCGGTAACGGGGGGCGCGACGGCGCAGGCCGATGCGCTGGAAGAGCGCGTGCGTCGGGCCTCGCGCGAACTGGAGCAGCGGATCGAATCGGTGCGCCGGGATGCCCACACGATCGCGGGCCCGGCGGCCGAGGCGCTGACGATCGCGTGCGAGCGGGCGGCGATTCTGGCGGGCACCGGGCAGGGGTCACTGGGCAACCTGATTGCGCGGGGCGAGCGGCTGGCCGAGCAGGCGGGGAGCATCGCGAGGACGCTGGAGGATTCCACGGCGCGGGTCGAGCGCGATCGGGCCGGCATCCGCGAGGTGGAGGAGATGGGGCTGCGGGTGGAGCGGAATCTGGAGGTCATGCGATCACGGCTGGCGCAGCAGCAGACCGAGTGCATCGCCCGGGCTCAGGGGGCGATCGACGAAGCCCAGCAGATGGCCGCGAAGGTCAGCGAGCAGGCGGGAATCGCCCGGGGCGAGGGTGAGAGCGCGGTGGCGGAGCTGCGATCGGTTATCCAGCAGTCGCTCGACGCGCACAACACCACGACGCTCGCGCTCAAGGTGCTGAACAAGTCCGTGGAGCAGGCCAAGGGAATCACCGATCGGCTCGAACCGTGGCGCGGGTTGCTGGAGGGCGGATCGGGATCGCTGCCGCAGCCGATCCGGGCGATGATCGAGCAGGTTCGGGGCGAGCTGCGCGGGGAGCTGTCGGGGATCGCCGGCGCGCTGCGATCGGCGGCAGACCGTGCGGAGCGGAGCGAGCGGGTTTTGGCGGGCGTGCCGGTGGAGGCGCCGGCTTCTCCCACTTTCCCAGCCCAGCAGCCAACACCCGCTGCGGCGTCGGCCATGACGGGCAACCCGCTGGTCGGGGGGGCGCGTCGCGGGTCCGGCGATACTGCCGGAAATTGATCAACTGATCGGTCGCCGGTTGAAGCCGATGGACTCGCCGGATTGATGGCAAGCTGAGCCAGTGCACAGAGCAGAAATGAAAAGCCCAGGGACTTGGAGTCCCTGGGCTTTGTTGTTGGGCGAAGCGCGATCTTGATCAGGCGCGATTGAGGACGACACGCTGGATGAGCGAGGCGGCGTTCTGCGTACCGAGGTAGAAGACGGTGTTGGCCGCGTTGTCGGAGAGGCCCGCCAGCGAGCGGGTGGCGTTGGTGAAGCCGTAGCTGGAAGCGACTTGGGCGACCGAGTCGGAGGCCATGACGGGCACGGGGACACCCGCACTGTTCACGGCGGTTTCGAGACGGACGCCGACGAGTTCGCCGACGCGGCGGGCGACGGCGCCGGTGAGGGCGGAGACGAAGCGGTCCACGCCGGCATCGCTCGGCTCGAAGCCCAGATCGGCCAGCGAGGAGACGAAGACGACGGCCTGGTCGTTCTTATCGACGTTGAAGAAGTCGGCCTTCTGGCTGGCCCCGTAGGAGGCGTTTCCGAAGAACGCGTTGGGCTCGACGTTGCCGGCGAGGATGACCGTGGAGAAGTCCTGGTGGGCGAAGTCGTTGGGGTTGGTGGAGAAGTTGATGTTGACGTTCGCGGCGGTGAAGAGCGCGTTGAGGTTGGAGAGGAGGTTGGTGAGGATGTAGTTGTCGACGCTGACGCCGTTGATCTGCCCGGTGAAGCCGATCACGGAGCTGCTGAAGGCCGCGAGCTGCGTGGTGAGCTTGTCGCCGGCCTCGAGCCAGTCGATCAGGCCGCCCTGGGTTTCCAGGAGGACGTTCTGCGCGGTGGTAGCGACGGAGCCGGTGCCCTGCTGGGTGATCTCGAGGGTGTAGTCCGAGCGGATGGCGCCCTGGATGTAGAGGGCGTACGCGGCGGGGACGACTGTGGGAACGCCTTGGGCACCGGGGACGATGAACTCCATGAAGAAGTCGCCGTTGGCGTCGTAGCCGTAGCTGTTGCGACCATCGCTGGTGGTCTTCGCGCCCTGACCGCCGATGGGGAGGAAGTCACTGGTGGAGGCAACCAGGCGGGCGTTGTTGAAGCCGGTACCGGCGGGGGTTTCGAAGATGGCGAACTGGGCCTGGCCGGTAAGGTCCTGGCCCACGCCGAGCTGGCCGGTGACGTTGCCGTCGAAGATTTCCGGGGACAGGCCGATGTTGGAGCCGGTCTTGGTCAGACGGAGCGTGGCGCGAACCTTCGTGCCGGGAGCGATGGGCTGGCCGTTGTTGATGGAGTAAATGTCGACGTCCGGAGAGACCTCGTTGGGCGAGCCGGTGGCACCCGGGAGGCCGATCGAGGAGTTGATCGAAGTGAAGATGCGGTCGTTGGCAGAGCCGAAGGTGCCGTTGGGCGCGGCGGTGCGTGTGACCGTCCAGCCCTGGCTGTTCACGCCGCGGACGACGGCGCCCGTGGTGTTCGGGCCGTTGGGGCCCGGCGTGAGGGTGAAGACCCAGTCGCCTTGTGTGAAGGTGGCAAGATCGTCGCCGTTGCCGAAGATGCCGTCAACTCCGGCGAAGACGATCGGCGTGGGGGGCGTGACGAGCGGAGCGGCGGTGCCCGATCCGGTGTCACCCACGAAGCCGGTGTTGCCGTCGTCGAAGACCTCCAGGGAGAAGGAGTACAGGCCGAAGGCGCCCGCGACCGGGTCGTTGTTGGCGATGGCGTTGGTGGAGGCGATGTCCACGCCGTTGAGTGTGCCGGCGATGACGATGTAGTACGTGCCGGTCTGGGAGATGAGGTACTGGTCCTCGCTGGTGGTGGTGGCGGCGTCGCCGGTCGTGTTGTTGGGAAGACGGACCACGGCCGACCCAGCGAAGCCGCCGGTGGGCCCGGCGACGGAGTTGGATGCGAGATTCACGCCGGTGGAGCTGAACACCGCGCGGACGGCGCCGAGGGCGGTGCCGGACATCTGTCCCATGCGCAGGATCTGTCCGGCGCGGAGAGTGATGCGGTAGACGTCGACATCGCCGCCGAGGGAGAAGGTGTCGGGATCTGAGTTCGGGTGATCGCCGATGCTGCCGCCGATGGTGAAGAAGGTGTTGGTGTCCGGGAGGGAGCCGATGCCGGCGTTGCTGTGCAGAACGAGGTCCAGATCGGTGGGTGGGTAGAAGGAGATGTTGGTGTCGCCGGCGGGACGGCCCGCGGTGATCTTGTCGCCGGCGTCGCCGACGATGGTGTTGTGGGCGTAGTCGTCGCCGGGGCTGCCGTCGGAGTTGCCGTCGAGGATCGAGTCCTGGGTGGAGCCGCGGAGGACGGCCGCGTTCAGGATGAACTGGTAGACGCCGGGGCCGGGGAGGCCGGGCGTTTGCGGGAGCCCTCGCTCGGTAACGGTGCGGGAGAAGATGACCTTGACAGTGTTGTGGGCCTTGTCGTACTGCAGCGAGTAGTCGGTGCCCTCGGCCAGGCCGATGGTGGTGGCGCCACCGTTGCGGAGTTCAACGACCGAGAGGGCGGCCGAGAGCGTGGAGATGTCGATGTTCTGGTTGAAGACGAGGGAGGCGGTGTAGATGCGGCTGGCCTCGGTGACGAAGAGGTCGAGCACGCGGACGGGGACGGCGACGGCGTTGATTTTCTCGACCTTAAAGTTGGCCGAGCCGGTGAAGGGGACGCCGCCGACGGTAACCGAGCCGATGGTGCCGGTGGAGAGCACGCGGTACTGCTGGCTGTTGAGGTTGGAGCCGACAAGGTTGCCGGTGATGCGAACGGTGCCGATGGAAGAGCGGCCTGCGGCGGTGACAACGTCGGGGTTGCCGAGGAATCCGCTGGCCCCGCGGAGGACGCCGGCGCCCACGTCGGACTTCTGGAAGTTTCCGTTCACCGTAACGGCATTGACCGAGCCGGAGCCGACCACGTCGGCGTTGCGACCGGTGCCGCCGAAGTCGGCGTCGTGGCCGAGGTCGGCCCCGCCGAGAATCTGCGATTCGGTGGCGTTGCCGTTCACGACCACGGAGCTGATGGAGGTGCGGGCGGAGATGCGTCCACCGAGCATGGTGCCCGTGGTGACCGAACCAATCGAGAGGCCGGAGCGGACGCCGCCGTTGTTGAAGGTGCCGGCGACAAGGGACGGGATACCGCGATCGCTGGAGATGGCTCCCGAGATCGCGCCGGTGACGTTCACGGAGGTGACGTTGAGGAAGTCGACGAAGGCGTCGGCGTTCACGGTGGAGCGGCCGAAGTCGCCGTTGACGTTGAAGGTTCCCACGACGCGGCCGCGGAGGACGCCCGCCAGGAAGTTCCCGGTGGTGATGGAGCCGACGTTGCCGCCGGAGCCGAAGAGGCCGCCGAGGGAGTCAACATCGCCGAAGGTCATGGAGGTGACGTCGCCGTTGACGAAGACGCTTGAGGCCCCGCGGAGCGTGCCCGAGACGTTGAGGGTGCCCAGTGAGCTGCTTCCGTTGCCGAGCACGGTGAGCGACGTCAGGAAGGTCCCGTTGGGAACGATGGTGAGCGACGTTGCGGTGGTGGTGTTGGAGAGGCGGATTCGTCCCTGCGCGGGGTCATAGAAGGCGCGGCCGGGGCCGGAGATCGTGGCGCGGCCGCGCTCGCCGGAGGGGAGTTGGAAGAGGAAGGCGACGCCGTTGGCAAGCTCGACCTCGGTGCCGGTGGCGTTGAGGGCGAGCGTGTCGGGTTCGGAGGGAAGAAGCGTGCCGCCGCGGAAGATGCCCGCGCTGGTGGAGCCGAGCGAACCGGCGGAGTAGGCCGAGACGTTGACGATGGCTCCGGCCGCGATGACGTTGTCCACGGAGGAGCGGCCGACGGCGAAGAACGCGCTGTTGGTGTTGTAGTTGCCGGCGGCGTCGGGCGAGATGCCCGCGGCGACGACGGAGTTCACAACCCTGCGGCCGGCGAAGTTGACGGTACCGATCGACCCGCTCTTGACGGTATCGGCGTTGGCTCCGGTGCCGCCGACGCGGCCGTCGGCTCCGAGGTCGATCACGCCGCCGAGGATGGCGACGGCTCCCGTGAAGCCGCCGACGGTGACGGACTCGACGCGATCACCGGCGACGATGGCGTTGTGCAGGCCGGTGGTGAGAGAGTCGTTGCGGAGTTGGAGGACGACGTTGACGGAACCGATGGTGGTTCCGGCGATGATCTGGCTCTCTGTGAAGGAGCCGCGCTCGACGAAGACGTGGCCGATGGATCCGCCGGCCTTGATGGTGACGCCGTCCACGCCGGGGGTGCGGATGACGTCCGGGGGGAGTTCGTTGCGGAGGGCGTCGCCGGAGGCGGGCTTGAAGTTGCGACGCCAGGAGGCGATGCCGATCTGGCTCTTGAAGCCGAAGGCGTCGACTCGCATGTCGATGCCGCCAATGTTGCCGTCGACAAGGACGTCGCCCAGGAGGTCGCCGCCGATGAACGTGAGCTGATCGAGGTTGCCGTTGTTGACGGTGATGGAGTGTCCGGGGCGGAAGGAGCCGCGGTTGAACACGATCGAGCTGATGCCGCCGGAGCGGGAGGTAATGTTGCCGTTGAAGTCGGAGTTGAGGACGAGAGAGTTGATGCGTCCGAAGACGAGGATGTCGCTGGTGGAGACAACGTCGAATCCGGGCTTCATGTTGACGCGGCCGGTGGTGACGGTGCCGGTGATGCTCTGGCCGACGAGGAGGTCGGAGTAGATCTGGCCGTTGGTGGCGGAGATCGAGCCGAGGTTGCCGCGGAGATCAAGGTCGGGATTCAGCACGCCGAAGGTGCCGATGTTGCGAACGGCGGAGATGGAGCCGACATCGCCGAGGATGGAGAGCTCGACGAGGAGGTCGTGTCCGGCGCTGATGGAGCCGAGGCCACCGTTGTTGGCGCGAACGTCGTCGTTGCGGGTGACGAAGGAGCCGCTGACGTCGCTGGTGACGGACTGAACGGTGCCGATGTTGCCCGAGGACGTGACGTCGGCGTTGAGGGTGTTCTGGGCGCGAAGGACGTCGACGCGACCGTCCGGACCGGAAGAGTTGACGGAGAGTTGGGTGATCTCGTCGCCGGCGGTGACGATCTCGACGGGGCCAGCGATGCGGAGGGAGGTGGAACGGATGCTCTGGCCGGCGGTGAGCGAGGAGAGGCGGCCGGACTCGACGCTGATGGAGCGAATGTCCTGGGTGGCGCGGATGGCGGCGGTGATGTTCACCACGGCGAAGTCGGAGCGCTGGATGTTGCGTGCCGCGATCTGGCCCGTGAGCGATCCGCCCAGGGAGATGGAGAAGTCGGAGATGTCGCCGGCGAGACCGTTGGTCGTGAGGTTGCTCAGGTTGTTGGTGGCGATGACGCGCGAGCGGAAGTACTCGGCGGCGGTGCCCAGCCGGGTGGAGTTGCGGAACTCGTCGGCGGTGATCGAGCCGATGCTGTTGGTCGCCTGGGTGAGGGTGGCGTCGTACGCGCCGCGGGTGATGTTGATGGCGGCGATGTTGGCCGCGATGACCTCGCAGCGGAACAGGTCGGAGTTGACGCCCTGCACGGTGTCGATGTCGGCGCTGGCGATGAGGTTGTCTTGGACGCGAACGGACTGCCAGAAGTCCGAGAGCTGGCTGGCGGAGATCAGGGCTGTGTCGTAGCGACCGTTGGTCACTTCAATGCGGCCGATGCCATTGATCGGCGGGTTGATCGCCACCGGAGTGGCCGTGGTCGTGCCGAGTTGGGCGAGCAAGCCGCCGGCGCCGGCGGCCATGATGATGCCCTGGATCTTCGCGCCCGGGATACGGGGGCCGGCGATCACGCGCACGATCGCCTGATCCGCGACAATGCTGGCCAGGGCCAGGGGGCCGGGGCCGCTGCCGAGCAGGCCGTCGCCGACATCCACGGTGCCAATGGCGCGGGCGTAGATGTTGCCCTCGATGCCCTGGAACCCGCCCTGGGGTGTGAGCCCGTCGGCGTTGGCGATGAGGTTGATGAGGTGGCCGTTCTGGACGAGGACATCGCCCACGGTGCCGTTGACCCTGACGTTCTCCAGATCGCCGGTACGGACGATGACGCCATCCAGATAGGGATCAACGGGCGACCCGATCTGCTCCAGCGGTCCCGTGCCTGTTCCCAGCACGGGAGTGGTGATGCTGTCGTAGAGGCCGCCGTTCCAGTTGCCGGTGATGTTCATGCCGGCGCCGAGAGCGATCGGACCACCGGTGCCGCCGGCGCCGCCGCCTGCTCCGCCGGAGATTCCGAGGAAGGGTCCAAGCAGGGCATGGTTGAGCGAGACGGTCTGGGTGCGTCCAAGGTCGCCGGCAACGGTGAGGGTCCGGAGTCCGGCGGCATCGATGGCGACGATGTCGCCGCCGACGGTGGTGTTGGAGATGGAGTCGAGGATGCCGGCGTTCACATCGATGCGATTGACGTCGATCTGGGTGTTGCCGCTGATGATGATGTTGGGATTCGGGCCGGGGGTGGCGGGCGTTCCGCCGCCAGCGGCGCCGGAGGTGGCATTGACGACGATGATGCGCCCGATGGAGACTACGCCCGGAGTGACGCCGGTGATGATGAGATTCGCGCCGCCGAAGAGCTGTGTGGTAATCCCGGCGATGACGACGCCGCGCGAGCCGTTGATCTGCAGCGTGCGGATACGTGCGACGGAGCCGGCACGCGGGTCCACATTGGGATCGAGGGGATCCGGTCCGCCGGCGACGGCGATGTTGACGGTTGCGCCGGCGTCGTCGACGAAGTTGAGGGAGGTGCCGTAGGGGATGTCGATGTAGACGTTGGTGCTCGGGCCGTTCTCCAGCCGGGCGAAGGAGAAGAACCGGACGTCGGAGCCGTCGCCGACGGAGATGAGGGGGGCCGCGTCACGGATGACGCCGGGAGTTTCGGAGCCGGCGCCCTCGTTGTTGGCGCCGATGATGAACTGGTCGAACTGCGAGCCGGGGGAGGTTCGGATGGAGACGCCGATGCCGCTCATGTAAGCGCCGACGAGGACCTGGCCGATGTCGCCCTTTCTTCCGGCGACTGTTCCCGTGATGATGCTGACGATGCCGCCGCGTGCGTCGGCCTGTCCGCTGGGGTGGATCTGGCTGATTCCCAGGCCGCCCTTGATATCCAGCAGGGCGATGCCGCCGCCGACGCGGATGTCGGCGTTGTAGATGTCGCCGTTGAGGACGCTGCGGCCGATGGCCCCGGCTGTGCCGGTGACGATGGTGCCCAGATCGCCACGGACGAGCAACTGGCCGCTGTTGATGCTGCCACCAACGGTGACGTTGTAGAGGTTGCCCGGCACGCTGATGGTGGAGTTCCGCCAACTGAGGAGGTTGCGGACATCGCCGTTTCCGGCGCCGATGATGATTTCGGAGGTGTTGCTCTCCGCGCCATCGGAGCGGAAGTATCCGGTGCCGATACGGACCGAGCCCATGTCTCCGGAGGCGAGTGTGAAGACATATGGAGCGGAGTTCGCGGGCGTGCCGGAGCCGATGCGCAGAGCGCCGAACGTGACGGGGGCCATGCCGGAGATGGTGACCTGGTAGCCGGCCTCGCGTCCGGGGTTGTTGGGGTTGGCGGGGTTGGTGGCGTTGTTGATGACGAGGTAGTAGACGTCGGCGTGCTCGGGGGTGAACCGGAGGATGGAAGAGATAGTGTTGTTGCCGCCGGGCCCGCGGCCGGAGCCGCCGGCTTGGTCGAGCGACGCGATGACGCGGCCGTCACGGTCCACAATGCGGACGTACGCGCCGACGAGCGTTGGGGCGGCGACGACCACCTCGCGGGAGGGATCGGCGGGGAAGGCATAGACATCGGCGGCGTCGTAGAAGGAGTTGGTGTTGTCAACGCCGTTGATGCCGCCGGTGATGCTGACGGATGTGCCGTTGTAGCCGACAAACTCGGCGCTGGACAGCGAGTCGTTGCGGTAGTAGCCGGCGCCGAAGGGAATGGCCTGGGAGTCGCCCCCAGCCAGGGTGCCGGCCCAGTTGGGAGCGGTGGTGATGGTCCGATTGATGGTGGCTTGTCCGCCGTTCTGCTGGACCCAGAAGCCGTAGACGCCTTCGCGGGAGATAAAGTCGCGCTGGGTGATGCGGGCGCGGTTGGGGTTGTTCACGTCGGCCAGCACGGAGATGGTGGCAAGGTTGCGACCGGCGATGTCCATCTCGCGGACGGTGCGTCCGAGGGTGATGCGAGCACCCGTGGCGATGAGCTGGCCGGAGTTCTGGCTGAACCACGCGCCGCAGTCGGTCTGCGAGATGAATGAGCCCACGTCGCCGTCGACGCGCAACGAGCCCGCCTGGAAGCCGACGGACCAGCGATTGGTCGCGCCGTCGATGCGGCTGGAGCCGAAGACCGCGCCCATGATGAGCACGGAGCCGATGGACGCGTTGTTGACGAAGACGCCCTGGTCGGAACGCGTGAAATCCTGCGGCCCAGCCGGATCGCGCAAGTACGCAGCCGCGCTCGAGTTGTCGCGGACGAAGGGGCTGCCGATGGTCAGGGAGGCGCCAACGGGGGGCAGGCCGACGACGGCAGGAGGAGTGCCGATGGTCTCGAAGCCGAAGTTCGTGCCGTTGAGGATGGCGGTGGTTCCGCCGGGGCCGTCGGGGAGGACATTGCCATTCGTAGTATCAAAGTTTGCGCCGACGAGCGTGAGCTGCGAGGCCGCGTTGGTGCCGTTGATGATGACGCGGCCGATGCCGTCGTTGAAATCCGGCACGCCATCGTCGTTGCGGTCGATGGGGCTCAGCATGCTGCCCGTCGGGATGCGAAGCCCGGCACGCTGCTGCATGTCGCGACCATACAGATCGAGGAACTGCACGGATGCCCCGACAGGGCCGGAGAATGAGACGAGCGTTTCGCGGACGCGGCTGTCGATCAGTTGGGCGAAGCGGCCGCCGGGGAGGACCGCGGAGATGGCCTCGATGACGAAGTTGTCGTTGTAGTT
Organism: Phycisphaerales bacterium; assembly: GCA_038225655.1. Lineage (GTDB taxonomy): Bacteria > Planctomycetota > Phycisphaerae > Phycisphaerales > UBA1924 > UBA4658. The sequence continues at coordinate 480,585 of JBBRQY010000002.1, forward strand.
GGTGTTGTTCGGTGCGCTGGCCGCGCTGGAAATGCGGATCGCGTCGAACCCTTGCGGGAAATCGAAGGTGAACTGGAACGTATTCGGGGCATTCAGGGGCGGAACCTGGACCTGCTGGCGGATGGCGTCGAGTTCGGCTCCGATATAGGTCTTGACCACCACGCCGTTGCTCAGCAGTTCGATGCGTGAGCCGGTGTTCGGGTCGGTGTTCAGATCGCCGCCGTCGTCGGGGACGCCCGCGGGGAGGACGTTGCGGCGTCCAATGGAGATGGTGCCGCTCTTGGCCAGACGGGGCGTTCCGCCGACCTGCTGCATGGGATCAAAGAACGTGAAGGTCAGCGTGTCGGTGCCCGCGAGGTTGGCATACAGGGCATTGTCGAACTGGCCGGTGCCGATGGGGCGGCGGATCAGGCGGACGGGGGCCGTGGAGGACGTGCTGTACGAGATCTGGATACGGGAGCCGTCGAACTGGGTGCCGTTGGGAGGCGCGGGCGGGAGGTTGTTGACCCAACCCTGCATCTCGTCGTCAAAGTTCTCGTTGACGGTGGTGTCCATCGCGGGCTGGACCGTCATGGTCTGCGTGAGATAGGGCACGACGTAGCTGAACTGGGTGGTTCGGGTGCCGATGCCGGTTGCCGGGTTCACGTCGGCGGGACCGATGGAGAGCGTGAAGAGCATCTGGCGCGCTTCAAGCTGTTCCAGCGCATGGTCACGGTCGGCCGCGCCAGCGAGCGCGGCAAGACGGGCAGCGCGATTGGTCGGCGCGCTCGTGGAGTGAACGGCGTTGCGGAGCGAACGACCGAGGGTGCCGAAGCGTCGAGACATCTTCATTCCAAACTCCCGCGTAAAGATCGTGCGTCCGATGTCGGCGATAGTCGCCGCCCGCGGACGCGGGGTGTCAAGGTATGGCCCGGATCGCGCCGTCTCAATGACGACGACAGCCCTTTCGGGCCCGGGCGTGGGTCGGCCTCACCGTGGATCCCCGTGGACGCGCTGGTCGCGGCGTTCGCTGGCCGATCCGGCCGACGGCGAAACAGGCCGCGCCCGCTGTCTGAGATGGCCAGCCCGAGGGGCGTCGGGTCGGCTCGTCCTGGTGGGGCGAAAATCATCCATGATTCAGCCCCGACCTGCTTCTCCACTGCGGCAGATTAGCGGAAGGGTGGCCTCGCCGCAAGTTCGTGTCCGCACGTGGGTTCCGGTATGGTAGCGATCGCGCAGGATCGTCAACAGCGCCCGGACCCCGCCGATACGCAAGGCATACCCCCCGGTTTCACAGATTCGGTGGGCTGAACTTGCTTGAATCGCTCAACCTGTAATTCTCCCCTCGTGCCTCGATCGTCACTCTGAATCCTCCTAACACAATGCGACTTTGTGCACGAACTTGCGTGAGGGGCGAAAGCCGAGCCATTGCATAGAAATATCCCCTTAATAGGGAAAAGCCCTGCGCCGGGCGAACCGTCCATTATTGTTTAGCGCCGGGCGATTGTGCCGCTGGAGGCAATTCGAAGGTAAGTGAGGCCCAGACGCTCTCCCAATCCGAGCCGGACTCTTTCGGGGCGGGGAACATGTCCACAGTGTCGATGACCCAGATGCCCGGTTGGGAGAGTTTGAGGGAAAGTCGGCCCTGAACATCGGTGCGAGCGACGAGGGTGGATTCGGGGTGCTGGGTGTTGCGGGCTTGGACCAGGGCATTGGCCAGGGGCTTGCCGTCAGATTTAACGGTGACGGGGAGGGTATCCCCCGATTTGAGGGATGCTGGATTGGCGCGGGCAAGGATTTCCACACGGAACCCCATGGCTTTGGTCGCGGCCTCGTCGGTTTTCTTGTCGCCGACAGAGAAGATGGCTTTGGAGCTTCGAGAGAAGATTTCTTTGGCGGGGGCCGCGTTCTGCTTTAGGGCGGTGCGCTGCTCAATGATTTTCTCCAGCCCCTTTTCCCGGAGATAGGTCTCGAACTTTTCCGCTTCGAGGGTGACGGGAGTGGGCTTCGAGCGATAGGCGATGAGGTAGGTGCCGGGTTCGGTGGGGCGATAGACGGCGGCGATGGGGTCAGCGTCGCGCCCGACGGCGGGTTTTTCGCCCCCGGGACCGACGACGACGAACTTCTCGATTTTCTCGTCGTTCCGCGGCGTGATCTCGCCGGGGAAAGTGTCACCGACGTGGAGTTGGATTTTGAGGATGTCGCCGGGGGCGATGGTGAACTTGGCCGGCTGTACCCAGAAGACGTGGGCGGAGGCAATTGCGGCGAGTGAGAGCGCGGCGAGCGTGGCGGCGATTGAGCGAGTGTGGATCATGGTGGGAAATCGTACGAGAAGCAAAAGAGCCGGAAGGGCTTTCGCCCATCGGCTCCGTGGACTCGGGTGGCTTCGGGTGTGGGCCGAAGGCCCCTGCCGTGTGTCGCGAGAGAGATCGAGAGATCAGTGCGGGGCGGGAGAGGTGGAGACGGGAGCGCGGAGGTAGGGGAAGACGTTGTCGAAGAAGGAGTCGTCGAGGAACGCACCATCGGTGAAGGCGAGGTTGCCGACGGGGGCGTTGCCGCTGGGCTGGCCCGCGTCCGGATACAGCGCACCCATGATGACGCGGAGGGCGATGTCCACCACATCGTCGCCGGGGCGGCGGCCGTTGGGGAATCCGGCGTTGTCTCCGGCGATGACGCCGATGCGGTTTTGCATGCCCTTTGGCTTCGGGGGAATAGCGTCCGAATCGGTGTTCAGACGGAGCATTTCGGAGGCCTGCACATTGGCGGGCTGGTTCAGGCCCGGGACGCCGGTCAGGAAGACGGCGACAAGGTCGTTGCGCGGCAGCGTTGGGGGCGTGACGCTGAAGAGTTGGCCGATGATGGCGGGGAGTGTCGGGTTGGTGACGTAGTTGGCGAACTGGGCGTCGTTGCGCGGGCGGGATGCACCGAACTTGTCCTTGTCGCGCAGGCCGATGACGAGCTCGTTCACCAGCGGCATGCCCAGGCGGGAGACCTGACGCCATGCGCCGGACTGGTCGTCGGTGTTGTTCAGGCCGATGGCGGGGATGAAGTTGATGTTGCGTGTCTTGGGGAGACTGGCGCTCGTCCAGCCGCCGATGATTTTGTGGGCCTGGTTCGTGCCGCGGAGGAAGGCGGCGGGGGCCTCAATGCAAATCGCGGTGCAGTTGTCGTCCGCGAGGGAATCGGGCTTGCCGTTCTCGGGGCCGAGGGGGTTGTTGTTGATGAGGTCGAAGGTCTCGCCAAGGTTGACAACGAAGGGGTCTTTGCGCTGCCCGATGAATACCTTGGCCGGCGCACGCGCGCCGGGGAGGCGGACGCGGGCGATGTGGTTGCGGGCGTAGTCCTCGTAGACATTCTGGAAGGTCTTGGCGCCGACGTTGTCGGCGGGCTTCTGGAAGATTTCGGAACCGGTGTCGAAGTTGGTGCAGCGGAAGGTTTGGCCGGTGTAGCGATCGCCGTAGGTGACGTCGATGGTGAAGGTCTCGATGATGTTCAGGGCGGAGTTCTGGTTGGCCGCGGGGCCGATGGTGTTGGAGTTGTAGAGCGCGATGGGGACGCTGACGGAGCCGATGTTCAGGGCGATGTCGCGAAGTGTGTTGGTGAACTTGAAGGTGAAGGTGAGGTCTTCGCGGGCGTCGCCGTCGTTGTCGATGTGGATCTGGTAGAGGGCGTTGGGATCCATCTGGAAAAAGTTGGGGCCGCCGTAGGGCGTCTGGAAGGGCTGGTAGTCGGCGATGATCGTGACGAAGTCTTGGCGTCCGGCTTCGTAACTGTTGAACATGTAGAAGTCAGTGGAGTCCACCTTGGGCATGCCGGCGATGCCCGGGGCTTCGCGATGGCTGGAGGGGAGGGGGGTGGGGGTGGCGATGGCCGCGCCGGCGAGCACGAGCGATGTCAGCCCTGCCAGGGAGAGATTCGGGAACAAGATGCGCATGGGATAGCTCCTGAGTAATCGTGTCGAACGCAACGCACACCGGGCGGCGTCGAAACAGAGTGGAAGTTCGCGAGCGCGAAGATGGCCGCACGCTCGGTCCGTCAGGGGCTACGGAGCGGCGGGACGGGCGGATTTTGAGTTTGCAGAATCTTCGCGTGGGGATGAAGTGGAGTGGGCCAGAGGAGCCGGAGGGGGCGGTCAGAGAATCCGCTTCGAACGCGGGAAACTGCCGAGCACGTGCAGATCGCGGCAAAGGCCCGCGGCCTGCTGGATCGCGGCGGCGAGGTACGGCGGCGTTGCGTCGTCGGCGTGGCCCTCGGCATCAATGAAAAACGTGTACTGCCAGTTCTGGCGGCCGGAGGGGCGCTTGTCGATGTGCGTCAGGTTGATGCCCGCGCGCTGGAAGACGGCGAGGACGTTAACGAGCGCGCCCGGCTCGTTGGTGGTCGTGAACATGATGGCGGTTTTGTCCGAGGTCTTGCCATCTGCGGTGCGCGGCGAGGGCTGTGCTTTCTGGCGGGAGATCACGTAGAACCGCGTGATATTGTGGATCTGGTCTTCGATGTTCTCGAACAGGATCGTGACGCCGTAGATCTCCGCCGCGAGCTTGGAGCCGATGGCGGCCAGGCCATCGCCGGGCCCGGCTTCGGCCGCGAGCTGCACGGCGCGGGAGGACGAGACTTCGGGCACGAGCTTGGCCTGCGGGTACTGCGTGGCGAGCCAGGTGCGGCACTGCGTGAAGACTTCGGGCTTGGAGTGGATGGTCTTGATCTTGCTCGGCGGGCAGTTGGCCAGCAGGGCGTGGTGGACCTCGATCTGCACTTCGGCGTAGACGTTGATCTGCGCGTGGAAGTCCTGGAACGCGCTCATGGTCTCGGCGATGCCGCCGCCGATGGAGTTTTCGATGGGCACGAGGCCGCAATCCACGTGGCCGCGGGCGACCTCGTTGAAGACGCCGGCGATGGCGCGGAGATCCTCGAAGTCCACGCTGGTGCCGAACTGCTTGACGGCGGCGAGGTGGGAGTACGAGCCGGGGGGGCCGAGATATCCGACGCGCATGGGGAGTTCCAGGCGGAAGGAACCGGACATGAGCTCGCGGTAGACGCCCTCGATGGTGCGATCGGGGAGCGGGCCGCCGCAGGATTGATTGTGGCCGATGACCTTGGAGAGCACGGCGGCCTCGCGGTGCGGCGCGTAGACGGGCGTGCCGGTGGCGCGCTTGACCTTGCCGACCTCAACGACAAGCTTGGCCCGCTTGTTCAGCAGATCGACGAGCGTGCGATCGATGGAGTCGATCTTCTCTCGGATGGATTTGAGCTGCGCGGGCTCCGGCGGGGGCGGGGCCTTGGCGTCGTGGGGCGTGCGGGCGTGGGGGTGCGTATGCGGGGAATGGCCATTGGTGGAGGGGCCGGGGTGGGCGCGCGGAGAAGTAGCCGCGCGGCTGGTGGCGGCGGGCTTGGCACCCGGCTTGGTGGAGAGTGATTTCTTAGTGGATGGCTTGGGCATGAGGTCGTTGATTGTTGGGCGCGTTGAGGAAGGGAGAATCGGCGCGCCAAGGGCGGAGCGCAAGCGGGCCGGGGATATGGCGGGGCCGATAACGGTCTGATCCGATGGGCGTGCGTCGGGGTGGCTGGCGGCGGAGTGTTTGGAAGACCGCAGCGATGCACTGGCGGCTCACGCTGCCCGGCTCAGATTTTGCTCAGCATCCGGCGAACCATGCGGTCAGGAAATCGAAAATGTCTTGCGAGGTGAGCGAGCCGGAGTGGTTGAAGTCGGCGGCGGGGGACTGGGCGAACCAGGCGGAGAGGAAATCGAAGATGTCCTGGGCGGAGAGGGTACCGGAGTGATTGAAATCGGCGAGACAATCGTGCGCGCCGGTGAACTCGAACGCGCCGATGTCGAGGTAGTTGGGCGTGCCGGACCCGGTGTTGACAACGCCGTACGCGTCGAAGAAGCGCGGGTTGCCGGCGAGGTCGAGGGTGATGTTGGCGGGGATGAGGGAGGAATCGGCCGCGTCGATGGCGGGGGAGTCCGGGCGAAGGGAGTAGTCGTCGTCGGCGCTGCCGAAGATCCCGTCGGGGCCGGCGGGGTTGGTGAAGAAGGGGTTGAGTGCCCGTGTGTTCACGGCGGCCATGGGAATGGGACCCTGCATCAGGCAACTGAACAGGTGGGGGGCGACGCCTGCCGAGGATGAAAGGTCGCCAAACGAGCTTTGCGGGCCAGCGCCGGTGCCTGGCGAGTTCCAGAAGATGCAGTTGGCGAAGGTGAGAAACGGTCGCGGATTGATCGCCGCGATGTTCCCGCTTCCCGTAAAGGCAGTTCCAGAGATGTTGTCGGCAAACGTGCAATTGACGACCGAACCGCTTCCAGTGAGGTTGAGCGTTGACACTCCCGGGATTGGAGCGACTACACGATTGGCGGCGAAGAGGGAGTTGGAGATTGATGACGAAGACGTGGGCCAGGGCTGGTCGATCGCTCCTGCGCGAGCGTCGTAGGCCGACGAGTTAATGTCGGGGTCATTCATCGCGATATTGCCGATGAAACGGCAGGAATCGATTGACATGGCGCCGGAGATGCTCGCTGCTCCGCCGGCGATGTGGCCCGACCCAGCCGCGGCGTTGCCAATGAAGCTGCATCGAGTGAGAGAAGTCAAGGTCGCATTGACGCTCTTGCCCACGCTCATCGCTCCTCCGCTGCCTCCGGAGAGATTGTTTGCGAATAGACAGTCGGTCACCTGCAACGATTGGGCGAAGAGTGACGCAGCACCGCCGCCCGCGGAGGAGGTGTTATTCGTGAAACGGCATCGTTGAAGCACGAGAGTGGCCGCGCTGCTCGTGAGGGCTCCTGCCGATGAATCGGGATCGATGTTGGCAACCATGTTGTCGTAGAAAGCGCAATCTTCGATGCGGCAGGTGCCAGATTCGGCCGAGATGAAGACCGGGATGTGGAAGCCGGTGATGCTGCGTGCACCAACGAATCCCAACCCGGAGACGATCGCGCTGGCCGTGCTGTTGTAGGGCAGATTGAAAGTGAGCAACTGTTCGGCATTGTCGAGATGGGAGACAGCAAGGGGGGAATCGTTGCCCAGAAGATCGGCCGAGAGGATGGTTGGGTGGGCCTGAATGTTGCGCTGGGCCGGAGAGGTTTCGTTGCCTGTGAAGCCGCCGTAGAGAGAGACACTCGGGTTTTCGACAAGAAACACCGCGTCGCGATTGCCCGTACTGCGATCGGCGCGGTACACGCCTTCGGCGATCCAGATGTTCGTAACCCCCGGCGTGGCAAGTGCATCCTGAAGATCGCGGAAGGCGCCGGCCCACGAGCGACCGTTGCCTCCGAGCGGTGCCGACGCGCGGACATAGGTCACCGGGATCGGATCGGGACAGATGGTTCCGGCGAACTCGTACGCACCGATATCGATTCGGGCGTACGCTGCGCAGGTGCTATTGGTTTGCCTCATGGCCTCTCCCGCGTCCTGATAGCCGAACGCGTATTGCGACGGCGGGTCCATGCCCGCGTCGATGCATGGCGAGGTGGCGCGGAGGCGATAGTCTTTGTCGGCCCAACTGGTCGGCAAAGACGAGGTGCCGACTGGATCGACGAACGCGGGATCGATGGTCGAGACGGCGGCTCCGAACGTTGCCATCGCGCCTGCGGCGCCGAACTGGACGATTGAATGTTCGATCGTGACTGGTCCGCCCAGCGACGAAACGTTGGCCCCTGCAGGTGCGGCGTTTGCCCAGAGGATGGTGTTCTGCATCGTGGCCGCGAATGCGATGTTGGAACCCTGGCGTAGGCCGCCGCCCGCCGAAGAGGCGACATTGCCGGTGATTGTGCAGTTGGTTACAGTTGCCCGATTGCCGCCGCAGTCGATTCCCGCGCCGTCGGGCGCGGTGTTGTGGGCGATAAGCGTGGAGGTCAATGCGCAGGTTGATCCACCTTCGATTTCGATTCCGCCGCCGGAGATCGACGCGGCATTGCCCGCGATCACGCTCGAGAGGATGGAGGATGCGCCTTCAAGCGACACTCCGGCGCCGCGGGGTGCGGAGTTGTCGGTGATCGTGCAGCCGAAAAGGTTCGAGTTGTACGCCCAGAGCGCGCCACCGGGAACGTCTGTTCCTAAAGACCAGTTGTGTTGGAACGAAACGCCGGAAATGCTCGAATTGGAGTTGAAGACGTATGCCCCCGCAACGCCGCGGATGCCAAGATTATCCGTCACGCTGCCGCTCGAGATGGACAGGCTCTGGAACCCACTGGCGTACAAGCCTGCGCCATAGTCCGCGCGATTGGAGACAAAATTGCAGATGAAGATCTCACCGTGACCCGGCCCCTTGGCTAAGAGTCCGGCGCCGATGTTGTCAGGGAAGGGACCGTCGGCATTGCCGCTGCGCACAGTCAAGGCATACAGCTTTAAGGTGGACGTTGCGAATGAGCCGTTCAGAGTGAGAACGTGGTAAGAGTTGTCGGCGATGTTCGAAAAGTTCGGGCCGTCGTTCCCCCGCAGGTCACCGGAGAGGACCGAGGTGAACGCGGCTGGATCCCAGGCATCCGGATTTGAGGATTGCAGCCCGCCAAAGCTGCCCATGAGGGTGGCCGCACTGTTCACGACGAAGGATGCGGTCCGATCGAACGTGCCGCGGTCGGGCTTGTAGAGGCCCTGCGAGATTTTAATGAGATACCGATCCGTTGTCGTGCCCCCCGGATTCGAGGGCACCAGCGCCAGCGCATCCTGCAAGTCTCGGAATGCGTGCAGCCAGTCCGAGCCGTCGCCGTCGGGAAGGGCGGAGGCGTCTACGTACATCACGTGGGTGGGGGGCGTGGATTGGGCGTGGACGGTGGCGGCCGTGCCGAGCGCGGCCAGTGCGAGGGCCACGCTCATGGCGCGGACCTGGGAATCGAATGTGTGCGACATGAAACCCTCCCTTCCCGGCGTATCGTGGCCGGGAGTGGGAGAGTTATCGGATGGGGGGGAGGTGGGGCTGCAGAGGGCTCGGCTGGGCTCAAATACGCTGGTGGGAGGCCTGTGCGACGGAATCAGCAGCCGCTGAACCATGCTCCAAGAAAGTCAAAGATGTCCTGGGCCGTGATGGTGCCGGAGGCGTTGAAATCCGCGGCGGGGTTCAGGGCGAACCACGCGCTGAGGAAATCGAAGATGTCCTGCGGCGAGAGCGAGCCGGAGTTGTTGAAGTCGGCGCGGCAGGCGGGCGGCGTGTATTCGTATGCGCCGAGGTCGAGGTATGGGATGGGGCCGGTGCCGAGGTTGGGCGTCTGCGGATTATCGAGCAGATTGTGCCCGAGAATGTCGGAATGACCGGCCGCGTAGAACGCCGACGTGGTATCCCCCCGGTCGATGCATCGGGAGGAGGGCGCGAGTTGGTAGTCGTTGTCGTGCCAGTTGAGCGGGAGGTTGTCGGGTCCGGCGGAGTTGGCGAAGCCGGGGCTGCCGGAGAGCAGGCCGGTGGTGGCGATGATCCCGCCGTCGGAGGCGATATCTGCCGCGCCGTGGTCCAGGAAGCATGACACGAAGGAGACGAAGCTGCTCTGCGAGATGGAGATCTGATGATCGCCCGCGCTGGCCGAGGAGAAGTTCTGCGAGATCACGCAGTTGGAGAGCGTGCCCGAGCTGCCAAACTGGATGGCGCCGCCCGCCCCAGACGGGGCGATGTTGTCCGCGATCGTGCAGTTAAAGAGCGCGAAGTTCGCCTGGAAGATCGGCCCGAAGTCGCTGGCGACATTGGCCGCGATGAGGCAGGCGTCGAGCGTGCATGAGGCGGAGAGCTGGAGCGGAAAAAGCTGGAACGACTGGGCCGAGGTGCGCACGCACGAGTTGCCCGCGAAGGTGGATCGGCGCACGATGGAGTTGCCGACGATCGCCGTGGGGATCTGGGTCGAGAAGTTGTCGGAGATAACGCATTGCTCGATGGTGGCGTTTCGGACGTTGAGAATCGCGGGGATGGTGTAGTACAGCGAGTTGTTGAGGTCGGAGGAGTTGTTGTCGGTGATGCGGCAGCGGGAGAGCGTTGTGGGTCCGTTGCCGCTCTGCAATAGGGCGGCCACGCCGCCACGAATGGTCACTCCCGAGACGGCGACCGGGGGATTCAGGATGCTGACGACGACCTTGGAGTTGTCCGTGCGTGTGGAAATGCCGGGCGAGTCGTCGTGGAGCAGATCGCCGGAAAGAACGGAGACGAATCGGTCGGGATCATTCTCGTCGGGATTGGCGGCGCCGCGTCCGGCGAAGCCGCCGAGCAGGGAAATGCCGCTGTTGAGCACGAAGGACGCGTTGCGATCGTGCGTGCCGGCATCGGGCGTGTACAGCCCGGAGGCGATCTTGATCACGACGGGCTGGGTGCGATCGGGGCGCAGATTCGCGAAGAAGAGGGCGTCCTGCACGTCGCGCAGTGCGCCTGCCCAGGACTGTCCATTGCCCCCCGAGGGGGCTGAGGCGTCCACGTGCAGCGTGAGCTGGGCGTGGACTGCGGTCGCCGTGCCCAGCGCGGCAAGTGCGAAGCCGATGCTTGCGGCGCGGACGTGTGACTCGAACGGATGCGTCATGAAAACCCTCCCTGCCCGGCGCGTCTTGGCCGGGGAGTGGGGGGGTTATCGGGTGGAGTATGCGCGGGCCTGCAAAGGGCGATCGGCTCTGATTTGCATCAGCAGCCGGTGAACCAGGCGGCGAGGAAATCGAAGATGTCCTGCACGTTCACGCCGTTCATGTGGTTGAAGTCGGCGCTGGGGCTGCCGGTGAACCACGAGGCGAGGAAATCGAAGATGTCCTGAACGTTTACAGAGTTGGAGTTGTTGAAGTCCACGGCGCAGGGCGGGGCAGTGATTGTGAAGGAGTACAGGGTCGAACCGAGCGCAACGCCATCGCCGGATGGAAGGGCTCCGGCGGAGTTGCTGGCGAGTTCGCCGTCCAGGCGGATGCTGCCGGCGGTGATGGCGTCGGAAACAACAATGTTGTACGTGCCTGCGGCGAGAGGGCCGGAGAAGGTGAGAGTGGCGACGAAGGTCGTGGGGTTGTAGGCGAAGGTGAAGGGGACGGGGTTTGCGCCGAGTGAGACGCCGATGTTGGCCGCGGCGATTGTGACGTTGTCGCTGAAGCCGATGGTGAGCGTGCCGGGGGCGGAGGCGGCGGGGATGCTCGCGCCGGGGAGGGGCGATGTGGTGACGACTTTCGGCGGGCCCTGGACGTAGGTGATGGAGGTCTTGCCGTAGTTGAGGATCCAGTCGCTGGGGTCGATGGCGACGGCGGTGGCCGCGGCGGGGATGGGGATGAGGAAATCATCCGAGAGCGTGTGCGAGCGGACGGAGGCGTTGATCGTGCCCGAAGCGGTGGTGATCTGCACATCCACCGGCATGGTGAAGATGGTGGGCGCGGCGGTCTGGGTCTGGTTGAGTTTGAGGCGGAGGTAGCGCTGACCGTTGATGGTGGTGTTGGCCCAGCCGAAGGCGTAGTTGGGCGCGCCGGGCTGGTAGAGCCAGGGGTTGAAGAACCAGGAGAGGTCCGAGCCGTAGACGCTCGTCATGATGGTGGTGAAATCGGCGGTGGTGGGGGAGCCGAGGTTGAAGGCGGCGCGATAGGTTTGCAGGCCGTTGAAGAACTGTGCGTCGCCCATGATGTGGCGGAGCATGTGCAGCACCCAGCCGCCCTTGCGATAGGAAAAATCGGAGTTGAAGATGCGGTTGGGGTCGCCGGTGGTGTTGGTAGTGACGCCGGTGGAAGGGTCATAGGGCGTGACGTAGACCGTGCCGTTCGCGCCCGTGCCGGGCTTTCGTGCGACCATGGCGGCCTGGAGCGTGGTGGTGGGGTTGGGCTTGCGCTCTTCCCAGAGGGCCTCGGTGTATGTGGCGAAGCCCTCGTTCAGCCAGATGTCTGACCAGGTCTTGCACGTGAGGTTGTCGCCCCACCACTGGTGGCCAAGCTCGTGGGCGGTGATGGACTCGACGAACGCGCCGGAGCGGCCCTGGCCGGTGTAGGTCTGATGCTCCTGCCCGCCGGAGAACTCGAACTGGTAGATGCCGTACTTTTCGTTGATGAATGGGTAGAGCCCGTACATCGGCTGGTATGTGGCGAGCATCGTGGGAACCTTTTCCCAGATGGCGCGGTTGGCGGGTGTGTCCGAGGAGGGATAGATGCTGAACTGCACGGGCATCGTGCCGCCGGTGTAGTTGTAGTTCACCGTCCACTGCGTGAACTGCGAGACACCGATGAAGGCGAGGTAGGTGGTCAGCGGATAGCTGGTGGACCAGCGATAGCGTTTGCGGCTGCCGCTGAGAGTGTCCACGCCGACGAGCAGGCCATTGGAGACGCTCGTGAGCGTGTCCGGGGCGGTGATGGCCATGTCGAGCGTGGCCTTGTCGGAGTTGTCGCCCGCGAGGCGGACGTCGCCGTCCTTGCAGGGCCACCAGCTTGCGGCGTAATAGGGCTCGGAGAGGGTGTCCACGGCGGTGGGCGCGCCGGCGGCGCCGTTCTGCGTGCCTGCGAAGAAGGAGCCGAGGCCGACGTTGGCGGTGTTGCCGGTGTACGAGATGGAGATCGTGAACGTAGTGCCCGCGTTGATGGGGCGGATGAAGGTGATGGTGCGGGCGTAGCTCGTGTTGTTGGCGGGGGGCGTGGTGGGTGTGACTGTGTAAGCGCCGACGGAGTCGGTGACGGTGCAGTTGGTGACGGTGTACTGCGAGCGCAGACCGAAGGCGAAGGTAGTGAGGCCGTTCTGGTTGCACAAGATCGTCATGACGTTCGTGCCGGCGATCGACGCGCTGGTTGAGCTGGGTGTGACGCTGAGGATCTCGATGGCAAGGTTGTTGTTGAGGACGTTGGTCGGGTCCGGCGTGCCCGGGCCGCGCGGGCCGAAGCGGGCGCCGGGGAGCATCTGTCCGGGCTGCCATCCGCCCGAGGCAACTGCGGCATGGAACGCGCAGGCCTTGCCGCACCCGATGTCGGGCTGAAAGAACATCGAGGGCATGTCGGTCGTGGCGGGTTGATCCGCGCTGGGCGTGAGCATGGATTGTGCGCTGGCGAAAGCCGCGGGCAATCCCACGCAAGCGGTGAGCATGAGCGAGCGGACGGCGGTGCGTTGGCGCATGATGAGGGCGAACTCCGGATGCGTGGTCGAGGAGCCGCGAGTGCGGCTGAAGAACACCATACCGCCTGAGGAGCCGGCGGCCATGGAGAACTGTCCGAAGCGGGCGCGCGTGCGGTTGCAGTTTGGGAATGTGGGGTGGGGAAGTCCGGTAAGCGAATGGCGGGGTTGGCCTGTACTGGCCGGGGATCACCCTCGCGAATTGCTCGCCCCCCAACAGACTCGTTTATCCCGAGCGTGAAATCAGTTCAGACCCATTGCCTTCAGGATTGCGTCGAGATCGTCGGCGACACGTATGGGGCGGTTCGCACTGCGGCCATTCGGCTCGTGCCGATGCTCCTCGCCGATGTGTTCCTGCGCGGCCTTGGTGTCCACGCCGGTGTGGTAGGTGACGGTGGCGTCGGGGTCTTTGAGCTGGTGGCCGGTGAGGATGCAGACGACGGTTTCGTCGGGACGGATAACGCCCTCGCGGAGGAGCTTGGCCGCGCCCGCGACGCTGGCCGCACTGGCGGGCTCGCATCCGTAGCCGTGGCGACCGACAAGGGCCTTGTGTTCGAGAATGTCATCATCGGAGACGGAGCGAACGACGCCGTTCATGAGGTGGAGCGCGCGAAGGGCTTTTGCGAGATTGACGGGACGGTTGATCTCGATGGCCGAGGCGATGGTGTGGGCATGCTCGCGGGCAGAGTCCATGCGAGCGAACTCGGCGGCAACGGCGGCACGATCGAAGGAACCGAGCAGCGATGAGTTTGGGGAAGGCGTCCAGCGAACACCGAGGTCGTTCACCATGCGGTCGAGGGTGCGTGCGCCCTGCGCGTTGATTACGGCGAGGCGTGGCAGGCGGTCGATCGCGCCGAGATCGCGCAGCTCAGCGAAGGCCTTGGCGAAGGCCGAGCAGTTGCCAAGGTTCCCGCCGGGAACGACGATCCAGTCGGGAACAACCCAGACCTTGCCGTCGCCGAGGGGTCGAGTCGGCATGCCCGTGCCGCGCAGGTCGCGCAGCACGCGATACATGATTGTCTTCTGGCCTTCGAGCCGGAAAGGGTTGACGGAGTTCAGGAGGTAGACGCCGCGGGCGGGGTCTGCGGCAATCTGGCGGACGCGGGCGAGGCAGGCGTCGAAGTCGCCGGCGATCTGCAGTGTGGTCGCGCCGTAGTCGAGGGCCTGGCTGAGTTTGCCGAAGGCAATCTTGCCATCGCCGATGAAGACGAAGGCCTTCATGCCCGCCCGCTGCGCGTACAGGGCAAGGGATGCGCTGGTGTTGCCCGTTGAGGCACACGCGACAACCTTCGCCCCAACCATGCGCGCGTGCGTGAAGCCCGCGGCCATGCCGTTGTCCTTGAAGGAGCCCGACGGGTTCATGCCCTCGTACTGGAGGAAGAGACTTGGGTTGGTGTAGCCAGCGGGGGCGCGGAAGCCAAGATGTGTTGCGAGCGAATCGGCTTTCTGCAGGATGGTCCTGCCCTCCCCCACGGAAACGATGTCGTCGGGCGTGCGGAAGAACGAGAGCAGGTCGCGGAACTGCCAGACGCCCGAACCGCTCGCGGTCGTGTCCGGTCCAAAGAGCCGTGACATGTCCAGATCCACGCCCTTAGCCCGCAGCGTTTTCCAGTCGTAGACGATGTCGAGCAGACTCTCGCCGCGCCCGGCGGCGGCGCATGTGGGGCATGCGGTCAGAACACGATCAATGGGATACTCCGCGGCGCAGGCGGCGTCCATGCACTTCTGACTGGCGATTTGCGTGGGTGCGGCCATTCTGGGATGCTATCGGCAGAATGGTGCCGGGTAGTTTCGCGGGCGGGGTGATGGAGCACGTGATTGGACGAGATTCGAAGCGAAGATTCGTCCCGATCGGTGCATGTGCTGAGCAAGTGGCGGCTGGTGATGTGGTATTGGGTGGCGCAGGCGGTGTTCGTATCAGTGGTCATTCCGTTGGGGATCTCCCAGGTGGGGACGGTGAATGGGCCAAGGGGGCAGCCGTGGGGCGAGTTTGATATTTCAGAGCTTGTTCGGATTGCAATGCGCGGCGAAGTCGCGATCGGAATCCTGGCGACTGCTTGCTTGCTGATGGCGTTGCAGACAGTGATCGTGTGGCCGGTGCGTCGGCCGCGTGTGCGGATGGAGAAGGGGTGGCCGTTGTGGCTGAGCATCGGAGTGGGCGCGATGGCTGGTGCGGCTATCGCCGTAGGAATCGCGTGCGCCGTGGGAACGATATTGGAGCTTGTGGCACCGGACTTCTCGCATCAGACCTGGGATGCGCTCTGGGTGAGTCTGTGGATCTGGATCGGTGGGTCGTACATTATGGCAGCGGCCCTGCTCTCCCGCTTCTGCTCGCGCGGATTGCGCACCGGGCAGCGCCACGAAACGCTGCTGGGCCGGATCGCGGCGACGCTCTTCGTCGGGACGCTGGTCGAATCGGCCGCGATTATGCCGATCGACGTGATGTACCGGCGCAAGCAGGATTGCTACTGCTCCGCGGGCACGTTCTGGGGATTCGTCGCCCTGATTGCGGCGGGTCTGCTCACGCTCGGGCCGGCGATTCTGCTTCCGTTGTTGTCGCGCAGGCGGAAGCGCTGGTACGCGTCCCGATGCGACTGTTGCGGGTACGACATGACGGGCCTCGCGGGGGCGGAGCGCGTGGTCGACCGCTGCCCGGAGTGCGGGGCGGGGTGGAAGCTCGATGTCGAAGCGAGAGTCTGACGCCGGGTACGCTCTACCCATGACCGATTGCCATGCCTGCCTGCGCATCGCGGAAAGCCGCGCCGGAACCAACCCGTTCTTCATCGCCGAACTCTCGGAATCGGTTGTCGTGCTGCATGACCACCAGCCCTACGAAGGGTGGTGCGTGCTGCTTCTGAAAGATCATGCCGAACATCTGCACGTGCTGTCGATCGAGCGGCAGGCGCGGCTTGCGGCGGATGTCGGGCGCGTGGCCGCGGCGGTGGCCACGGTGTTTTCGCCAAACCGCATCAACTATGAGTGCCTTGGGAACCAGCTTGCCCATGTTCACTGGCACGTGATTCCGCGATATAGCGCGCCGAAGGACCCGGATGCGAAGAATGTGGTGTGGGTGCGTCCGGCGAGCGAGTTGCAGTGCGGCGTGGAGGCCAAAAAGCGGGATGAGATGATTTTGCGCCTGCAATCAGCCGGGCTGCGTTGAGCGTCGTATAATCCCTCCCCATGCCAACAACCACAAAAGCCAAAGCTCGACCCGCCGGACGCACCGCTTCGAGCAAGCCCGCGAAGACGACCAAGCCGGCCAAGAGCCCGGCGAAGCCCGCCGCGGCGGCGAAGGCGCCCGCCTCGAACCTCGGCCCGCTGGCCAAAAAGCTCGGCATTCAGGCCGGGCAGGTCGTCGTGCTGATCGACGCCCCGTCGTACTTCCCCGACAAGCTCGGGAAACTCCCCGAGACGGTGGAACTGCGCCATTCGGCGATGCGTGGGGCCGGATTCGACCTTGCCCTGCTCTTTGTGCCCAACCAGAACACGCTCTCCCGGCGCTTCAGCCAGCTCGCCAAGCTCATGCGGCCCTCGGGCGCGCTGTGGGTGGCATGGCCGAGCAAGACGTCCGGGTTCTCCTGCGACGTGACGCTTGAGGGCGCTCGCGCGGTGGCTCTGAAGGACGGCCTCGCGGACAACTCGACGCATGAGATGGACCAGTACTGGACGGGTGCGCGGTTCGTCGCCAAGCCTGGTGCTGTCATCACCGAGATCAAGTGAGCCGTGGCATGGGCCTACCGGCACATGTTTCGGGCGCTTCGCCCGAAGTGCCTTTCGCAGCGTCAAGCAACCAAAGCCCTCGACCGAAGCGGTCGAGACATGGGCCAGTAGGCCCATGCCACTTTATTTGGACAGCTTGCCGACGAGTTCGGCCAGGCCCTTGATGTCTTTTGTTTCAAGGATGCGCTGCACCTGCTTGTCGGAGGCGGCGGTTTTGTCCAATGCGCGTGCGGCGGTCTGCCAGAGCTTCTCGGCCTTTTTCGGCTCGGTGCAGAGGTAGAGCTCGCTGGTGGTCTCGGCGAGCTTGGTGATGGCGATCGTGTCCAGGTGCTGGTAGTACCGGTTCACGATGCTCTTCTGGGTCTTGCTCAGGTACTGGCCTTTGGCCATTGGGGCGACTCTTTCTGAGTGTGGGGTGGCGGGAGCAGGATGGGAATGCCGTCGCGGATCTGGTAGACGACACCTCCATTATCGGTCGCGAGCACGGCAACTCCTTCACGGTTCTCGGCGTGCAGCGGGCGGCCGCTGGTCGGGCAGCGCAGCAGCGCGAGAACGGCGGGGTCGAGTGCGGATGTGGCGTGGGCGTTCAAGATCAATCCTCATCGAACGCGCTGGCGACGAGCTTGGCGAGCACGACCACGGCTTGCTCGGCGTCCTCGCCTTCGGCGATGATCTCCAGTTCGGTGCCCTTGGTTGCGGCGAGCATCATCATCTGCATAATGCTTTTGCCGTCCACGGTCTGGTCGGCGCGTTTGACGGTGATGGCGGATGTGAAGGGCATTGCGGCGTCCACGAAGCACATCGCGGGCCGGGCGTGCAGGCCCAGCTTGTTCGAGATGACGACTTTGGCGGAGGCGCGGTTGGACACGGGACGGGTGGCTCTCGGAGACGAAGTGGGGGGAAGAGGAAGCAGAACGCGGATCAGCCGCCCATATGGCGGCCGTCGGCCTCTTCGAGCAGGGTCCAGGCGTCCTCGACGGTCTGGGCCTGACGCAGGAAGCGTCGGAACGTCTCCTGGGAGAGGTGTTTGAAGATGACTTCCATGGCCTGGAGATGATCGTCGGGTCGGTCGGCGGGGGAGAGAAGGAGGAAGACGGTGTAGACGGGCTGGTGGTCCAGGGCGTTGAAGTCGATGCCCGCGCTGGAAAGGCCGACGGCGGCAGCGAGCTTCTTCACGCTTTTGTGCTTCACGTGCGGCACGGCGATGCCCTTGCCGAATCCGGTGGAGCCGATGCGCTCACGCTCGAGGACGCGGGAGAGGAGCTCGGGGCGGAGTGAGGCGTCGGCCGCGCCGGAGGAGATGAGCGCGTCGATGAGCTGGGTGATGGCGGCGTCGCGATCGGAAGACCCGAGCTTGGCGACGATGGCTCCCTTGCTGACGATCTGCGTGAGTTTCATAGGGAAGGCATCCAGGCAGGAAGGCATCGAGGCATGGAAGGGTCAGGCCGGGAAGAATCGTCATTCGATTCCTCTCCTCCCTCGATGCCCTCTCTTGCTAGCTTCGGAGTTTGTCCTTGAAGTCTCGGATCTGGCGGAGGGCCTTGTCCACGGCGTCATCTATCGCGGCATAGAGGTCCGTGCCGACGGCCTTGGCGATGAAGTCGTCGTGCTTCACGACGTCGACCACGATCTCAACGTGGAACTCAGACTTTTTGCCCTGCGGCGACTCGACGAGGATCTGGATGGACTGAGTTCCGTCGAAGACCTTGGTGAGTTTTTCGGCCTTCTTCTGGGAATACTCCAGGATGGCGGGCGTGACTTCGATGTGCTTTCCGACGACGTCGATGCGCATGTTTGGATTCCAGTAGCAGATTCCGAGACACGCTTCCCACACACTTGGGACCGGGCGGATGGTGCGGTCCTGCGCTGCATGGTAGCGGGTTGAGGAGTCTTTCCCCAACCGAGTTGTGGTGTCCCGAGTGGGGCGTTGAGCGACCCGTTGAGATGAAAAGCCCCCGGGGGATGGTCCCTCGAGGGCCGAAAGTCAAACGCTTGGAGTGGTGAACTATGCCTTCGGCCCGGCGTTTCGCACGGCCTCGGGCATGTCGAACTTTTTGTCGTTGTCGCGGAACTTTTTGGCGAGCTCTCTGGCCTTGGTGTCGTAGGCCGCGCCGTCCTTCCAGGTGTTGCGCGGGTTGAGCACTTCGCTGGGCACGCCCTCGACGGCGGTGGGAAGGGGAAGGCCGAAGACGGGATCGGGAGTGAACTTGGCGTTCTTGAGCGTGCCGTTGAGGATCGCGGTGACGAAGGCGCGGGTGTAGGCGAGCTTGAAGCGGCTGCCGACGCCGTACGGGCCGCCCGTCCAGCCGGTGTTCAGCAGCCAGACATCGGCGTTGTGCTTGGCGACTTTGCCCGCGAGCATCTCCGCGTACACCTTCGGTGGACGCGGCAGGAAGGGCGAGCCGAAGCAAGCCGAGAAGTTCGGTTGCGGCTCGGTCACACCTTGCTCGGTGCCGGCGAGTTTGGAGGTGTACCCGTTGATGAAGTAGTACATCGCCTGCTCGCGGCTCAGCTTGGAGATGGGGGGCATGACTCCATAGGCATCGGCGGTGAGGAAGATCACGTTCTTGGGATGCCCGGCGACGGAGGGAATGATCGCGTCGGGGATGTAGTCGATCGGATAGGTGGCGCGGGTGTTCTCGGTGTACCGCGTGGAGTCGTAGTTCGGGATGCGAGTCGCGGGGTCGATCTCGAGATTCTCGAGCACCGAGCCGAACTTCACCGCGTTCCAGATTTCCGGCTCACCCTCTCGCGAGAGCTTGATGCACTTGGCGTAGCACCCGCCCTCGAAGTTGAAGACGCCCGTGTCGCTCCAGCCGTGCTCATCGTCGCCGATAAGAGCGCGATTGGGATCCGCGCTCAGCGTGGTCTTGCCCGTGCCGGAGAGACCGAAAAAGAGCGCGACGTTGGAGGGATCCTTCTTGTCCACGTTCGACGAGCAGTGCATCGGGAAGACGCCGACCTCGGGCATATCGAAGTTCATGGCGTAGAAAAGCGATTTCTTCATCTCGCCGGCGTACTCGGAGCCGACGATGACCACGAGCTTGCGCGTCAGCGACTGCACGATGATGACGGGGGATTTCACGCCGAGCTTGGCCTGCTCCTCGGCGGTCAGGCGGCGTTTGCCGGCGTTGATGATCGTCCATGCCCCGTCGGGTTTCCAGGTGGCGCCTTTTCCGGCCGCGGGGGAGTCGATGGGGATGAAGAGCGTGCGGATAAAGAGGTTGTGCCAGGCCTGCTCGGTGATGACGCGGGCGCAGAGCCGGTGGTGCTGATCGGCGCCGACGAAACCCTCGAAAACGAACAGGTCCTTGCGGCTGTTCATGTGCTCGGTGGCGATGTTCAGGACGTAGTCGAAGTTTGCGGGGGTGGTTGGCGTGTTGAAACCGCCCCAGCCGATTTTGTCGTGAATCGGGGCGGTGTCCTCGAGGTACTTGTCCTTGGGGGAGCGGCCGGTGCGGTCGCCCGTCAGGCAGACGAGCCCCCCGTTGGAGGCCAACATTCCCTCGCCCCGAGACACAGCCAACTCAACGAGCTTGGCAGGTGCCAAGTTCTTGTGGACGCGATCGCCCGAGAGGTTGATCTTCGGTATGGCGGGGGAGGTGGCCGTGGTCGTCATGAGAAGGGCTCCGGGGCGGGGCCGCCGTTGCAGGGGCGGTCGGGCCGGTTTCTGATCGATTCGGGAAGGGTAACGTACGAGGGACCGATTCCCCATGGCAAATCGGGGGTGTGAGTCCCGTAGAGACCCCGGGAATGGCCCACCTTGAACCCGGGAGCGCAGGAGTTGCTGCTGCGATGCCGGGATGAACCCGGGGAAGGCGCGTACGCTCTACCCCTGCCCCCGGCGTGCTTCTGATGCCGGGATTGCATGTTGGTGGTTGTAGCTCAGTTGGTTAGAGCACGAGATTGTGATTCTCGGGGTCGCGGGTTCGAGTCCCGTCAGCCACCCTTGTCCGATTCCAAGTGTCCGATTCCACGTTCGCCGGGGTACGCAGGCACCCGGGCGATCGAGAGACTGTCAGGCCGCGGAACGGAGCCGCGCTGTCTTGCCGTCCCCTCGATTGGCGCGTGCGACGGCGAGCCAACGCGCACAGGTTTCCACGAGTTTGGTACGGTCGATGGGCTTGGTGAGGTAATCGCAGCATCCCGCGCCGACGCACTGATCGCGGTCCCCAGCCATGGCGTGGGCGGTGAGAGCGATGATGGGAAGAGTGTGGCCCGCGGCCCGGATGCAGCGTGAGGCCTCGTACCCATCCATCAATGGCATCTGCATGTCCATGAGCACGAGGTCGATGGCGGGCTTGGCCGCGTCGGTGACACGCTTGAGGGCGATCTCGCCGTTGCTGGCGATCTCAACTTCCGCGCCGGCTTTGCGGAGGTGAAAAGAGATCAGGCGTTGGTTGTCCGGGCCGTCCTCGGCGAGCAGGACGCGCGCGCCGGCGAGCGAATCAACGCTCGCCGATGCGTTCGGGCCGCCGGCTCGAGGCACGACGAACTGCTCCCCTTGCGTGTCGTGCTGGGCGAGCACTTCGGCCGAGATGGTCACGCTGAATGTGGAGCCCTTGCCGGCTTCCGACGAGACGGCGATGCCGCCGCCGAGCATCTCGGCGAGGCGCTTGGAGATCGAGAGCCCGAGCCCGGTGCCGCCGAAGCGACGGGTGGTGGAGTTGTCGGCCTGCGAGAACGCGCGGAACAGCCGGTTCACCTGCTCGATGGTCATGCCGATGCCCGAATCGGTCACGTCGAATCGAAGCGTGGGCGAGGGTCGTTGCTCGAAGGCGACGCGGATGTTCACGCTGCCGGTCTCGGTGAACTTGATGGCGTTGCCGACGATGTTGATGAGGATCTGGCGGAGGCGCGTCGGATCGGTGCGCACGCCCGCCGGGAGCTCGCCGACAATGTCCTTGGAAAGCGTGATGCCCTTGTTGGCCGCACGCACCTGCATGAGGGAGCAGACCTCCTCGAGCACCACGCGAGGGGAAGTGGCGATCATCTCGACGGTCATCTGGCCGGCCTCGATCTTGGAGATGTCGAGGATGTCGTTGATGATGGAGAGGAGGTGCTCGCCGTTTCGGCGGATGGTGAGGACGCTGTCGCGCCGCTCGGTCTCGGCCTGGGCCGGGTCCAGGAGGAGTTCGGCGTAGCCGAGGATCGCGGTCATGGGCGTGCGGATCTCGTGGCTCATGTTGGCGAGGAACTCGCTCTTGGCCAGATTCGCGTGCTGGGCCGCGGCGGAGGTACGCGTGAGCTGGGCGTTGGATTCCTCGATTCTGCCCACCTGCGCGCGGACGTGTTCGGCGGCCCGCTGGCCGAGGAAGAGGTAGACAAGCAGGCCGATCGCTCCGACAAGCACGAGCAGGAACCAGGCGAGGGAGCTGGCCTTTTCCGTGCGATCGGTGGTGCCGGCGGTGAGGTTGTCCATGGCGTGGGTGACGCTGGAGAGCACAATCGCGATCATGCCGGAACTGCGGTCCAGGCCGGCGCGCAGCTCCCGTTTGACTGCGCCAAGGCGGAGTCGCTCGGCCGAGTGGGCGTACAACCCCCCCTCGCCGGGAACGATGGTCTGGTGTTCGGCATCGCAGATGCTGCCCGCGCCGAACATGTCGGACTGGATGACATCGATCTGTTCGAGCGAGAGCGGACCGGCCTCGGGCTGGGCCGCGATGATCTGGCCAAGGTGCGTCCGGAGACGTCCGAGCATCGGCGCGATCTGGTTGTTGGAAATATCCAGCAGTTCCTCTCGGGTCTGCCCGTCGGCGAGCGTTTCACAGAGCAGCGCAAGGTCGGTCAACTCGCCGTGGAGTTGCGAAAACCCCTGCTCGGGCGAGGTGGATCGTGCGAACGCAAGCGCCAGGGCGCCGGCCTGATCGTCGGGGGCGGATCGGATATTGCGAAGTTGCACCGACTGCGCGAGACGATGCCGACCCTCGCACGCGCGGGTGAGGTCGCGGACGTGTCCCAGGTCCGTGCGGCATTTGGCCGCATCCTCGATCCAGACGGATTCAATCTGGTTGGCCCGCTCGGCCCACTGCCGGCATTCCTGCCCGACGCGGAGCATCTGCTCCACGGCGGGCACGAGCCCATCCAGGGCGGTGCGGGCCGCGAGTGTGTCGGAGGTTGTGCCCGCCAGGCGCCCGGCGGTGTCGGCGAGCCATGCGCGGAGGTCGTCCGCGTCGGTGGATCCGGCGTTGATCTGGCGGGTGTCCAGCGTGTTGGCGGCGGCCGACCGCAGCGCCTCAAGGCGGCGTTCGAGTGTTTCGCTGAACTCGCGTGAGAGGGAGGCGATGGACTGGCCGGCCTTCTGGGCCCTGTGCTCCATGGAAAGTGATACGCCGAAGACGCTGAGCATGAGCAGCACGAGCGTGATGCCGGTGGCCACGAGCGCACGCACGACCCGCGTGGGGCTGAGCATGCGGTGCCAGCGCGAGGGCACTTGGTCCGTGGAGCTTGCTCCGGCGGGTGTTGGGCTCGGACCTTGGCTCAATGCTTGTCCTCCACGGCGGCGGTGGCGGCGGGCGCAAGTGAGGACCACTCGATGGATTCAATATTGCCGTTGTGCAGACGCGTCGCCCAGACGCGTTTGCAGGCCTGATGGTCCGTGGGGGAGAGTTTCAGGGGAGCCCCGAGCCCCAGATCAAACTCGCCAAGTCCTTCCAGAGCGGTGATCACGCTCTGGCGCGTCGGCTCGCCGGGGATGGTGGCCAGGGCCCGGCACATGATGCGCCCGATGACATAGCCCTCCAAAGCCACCTCGTTGGTGTGCAGTTGCGCGTCGCTGATCGCGGCGCGGAACTCGCGAACGATCGGCAGGTCCGCATTGAGCGGGGGCACGACGCGCCCGATGATTATGCCCTCGGCGTCCTTGCCGAGCAATCCCGCGAGCTGATTGGCTCCGACGAAGGAGATGCTGAGCAACTGCGCGTTCAGCCCGCTCTCGCGGGCGAGCCGGACAAACTTCGCTGTCGGCTGGGCTGTGCCGACCATGATGATGGCCTTCGGGGACTTCGGGGCGGCGATCAGCTCAGCGACGGCTTCGTCGACGGCAACGCTGTTTCGGTCGTAGCGCCCGTGAGGGACAGCGCCCTCGTTCTTCAGGCCGTGGGCCTTGAGTGCGGTGATGCCGCCGTTGAAGCCGGAGTCGCCGAAGGCGTCGCGCTGCGTGAAGAAGCCGATCTCGTCGGGCTTGAGGCCGGCGTGCTCGATGAGGGCGCCGACCATGGCCGCGGTCTCCTCGGCGTAGCTGGCGCGGTAGTTGATCACGACCTTGTCCGGTGGCGATCGCCGCAGCACGCCGGCGCCTGTGAACGCGCCAAAGAAAACCGTTCCGGACTGCTGCGCGATGGGCAGAGCGACCACGGCCGTGGGCGTTCCCACGTTGCCCACGACGGCGAGCACGTGTTCGGTCTCGATAAGCCGTTTCATGTTCGGGCCGGTGCGCGAGGGCTCGTAGCCGTCGTCGAGCACTACGAGTCGGAGGGCTCGTCCGTTAATTCCGCCGGTTCGATTCGCCTCGGCGAACGCCGCTTCGACGCCGGTGCGCATATCCATGCCCAGCCCGGCCGCAGTGCCCGTGAGCGCAGTGGACATCCCGAGCACCAGCTCCGACTTGGCGATGGCGGGTGAAGTCGCGGGCATAACTGGCGCGGCGGCGGGGGACGAGGGGGAAGAGGGGGGTTGGGCCGCCGCGGATACGCAGAACGATGTCCATGCCACAATCGCGCCGGCGCGGAAGAGCGAGCCGAGACTTCGGACGCGAGTTCCGATGGTGAACCGACTTGGCATGGGGAGGATCCTCGTGCAGAACGACATGGTTCCGGCCGCGCCAAACGGCGCGACACTCACGCGCAGATCGTCCGGCCCAGTCGGGCACTTGATGGGGAGTTCAAAGCTTGGGCCACGCAGCGGTCCGCGCGGGGGTTATGCCGGTCGAGTGATTCAGCGGTGCCGCGCTATCCCGGAATCGGGGTGGCACCCCGCAGCTTGCCCCTGTTCGAAACAACACGCACGATCAAGTGGTCTTGATGAGCACGCAGGCGTTCGGGGGCCGATCGGCGCACATTTTTCGTTCGTAGTTAGTGCCCACTGTCTCGCCCTCTTCGGCCCATTCCGGCGCGGCGAAGGGGCGGCGGGCAAATGGTGCGGGCGGGAGCGCAAAGCGATGCCGCAGCTCCGCCGGCACGCCCGCGACGCCTTCCGCGGCCGCCGTCCATCGATCGAAGTGCTCGCAGTCCCACGCCCAGAGCTCATCGTGGTCGGTCACGATGCGCAGCTTGCCGCCTGGAAGCAGCGTCCGCCAGCATTCGGCCAGGAATCGATCCTGCACTACGCGGTTCTTGTGGTGCTTGCGCTTGGGCCATGGATCGGAGAAGTACAGATGGATGACGCGCACGACGGCCGCCGGACATCGCCATTGCAGGAAGTCGGAGGCGTCGGCGTGCAGCATTCGAACGTTGCTTGTTCCCCGCCGACGGAGTCGGTCGGCGGTGTAAAGGTAAAACTCGCGTGCGTATTCGATGCCGAGGTAGTTCACACCCGGGTTGGCCGCGGATTCCTGGAGGATGAACCCGCCTTTGCCGCATCCGATCTCGATCTCGAACGGGCGTCCCGGATCGGCGAACCAGCGGCGCGGATCGAGCCGGGCCGATTCAGGGTCGGTCAGAATGGTGTCGGGAAGCGCGGGCAGCTCCGCGGGAGTCACTCCCACGACGCCCGGCGCATCGTCCAACCTGCGGCCATGTCCGAGTCCGAATGACATCGGGCCAGCGTAGACGGGGGGAGTGTCCCGAGGCGCGAATCAGGCCGCGGCGGGAACGACATGTCCGCGCTCTATCCAGCGTGTGCAAGTCTCGATGAGTGCGGCCTGGGAGATGGGCTTGGTGAGATAGTCATCACAGCCCGCTTCGACGCACTTGTTGCGATCACCGGTCATGGCGTGGGCGGTGAGGGCGATGATCGGGAACGGACAGCCCATCCGGCGCAGCTCGAAGGTCGCCTGGTAGCCGTCGAGCACGGGCATCTGCATGTCCATGAGGATGAGGTCGAACGCAGAAACGATGCCGCGATCACGCCCGTACACCATATGGATTGCCAAACGCCCGTTGTCGGCGACCTCGACGATCGCCCCGGCACGTTTGAGCAGGTGACCGATCAGCCGCTGATTGTCCGGGCCATCTTCCACGATCAGGATTCGACGTCCGGCGAGCTGGTTGCCGGAGTTCAGTGCGGCGGGGGTCCGGGGGGCGCTTTCAGGTGCGGCATGAATCAAGCGAGAAGGGTCTCGCATGACTTTGCCTTCCAGGGGTCCGGTCTCCACCCAGGCGTGGAAGCAGCTTCCCTTGCCCGGCGCGCTGTCGGCATCGATGTCGCCGCCAAGCATTTGTGCCAGACGCTTGCTGATCGCCAGCCCGAGGCCTGTGCCTCCGAAGCGACGCGAGGCGGAATCGTCCGCCTGGCAGAACGGTTTGAAGAGGCGGCCGAGCTGATCGGTCGTCATGCCGATGCCGGTGTCCTGCACATCGAAGGCCAGCAGGGCTCCGTCTGGGCTCGAAGCGTTCTCGATGTGCACGCCCACGTGTACACCGCCCGATTGCGTGAACTTGATCGCGTTGCCCACGAGATTCGTCAGGATCTGGCGCAAGCGAAGTGGGTCGGTCCGGATCGTCTGCGGAAGCGGGTGGAGCAGCTCCACCCCAGGCCCAGACGCTTGGCGTCGGCTCGCACACGCATCAGCGCGACGACATCCTCAATGATCCCCGCGGGATCGACCTCGATGCGCTCGACGGTCATTTTGCCCGCCTCGATCTTCGAAATATCCAGAATGTCGTTGATGATCGCCAGCAGGTGCTCGCCGTTGCGGCGGATGGTTCCCACCAGTTCGGCACGCTGCTCGGATGTCCCTGCGGACTCGGGATCCGAGAGCAGGTCCGCGTATCCCAGAATCGCGGTCATCGGGGTGCGGATCTCGTGGCTCATGTTCGCGACGAACGAGGATTTGGACTCGCTGGCCATCTCGGCCGCGGCCCGGGCATGCTCCAACTCGCACGTGCGGGTCGCTACCAGGCTCTCGAGTTCTTCGGTTCGGGCCAGGCGGGCCTCATCGAGTTCCCTGCGCAGACGTTTGACGGCGAATGAGACTTTGAAGTCCTTGAGCTTGGTGGCAAAACGCCAGGAGAAGACATTCAGCACGACCAGAAAGCCCGCCAGCAGCCGGTATGCCGGCCAGACGAACATCAGGATGGACATTGCGTAGCCGCAGATGGCGCACCAGAGGAAGACCCACGCCAGGTCCATCAGCTTCTTGTTCCGGTCGGCGATTTGCTCTTCGAGATAGGACTTGCGCCAGAACGCGAAGATCCGCAGAGAGGCCGCGATCACGCCGGCGGTCAGCACCATCAGCCCGATGACCCACGGCCAGTCCACAGCGCCCTGGGCGGTGGTCAGGCAGTGCGTGCGCGGCATGTAGGTGCCGTAGTTCGTGAAAAAGTCGTAGTCGCGCAGCCCCAGGGATTCGTACCACCCCATCCCGGCCACACCCGTCGGCCCCTCGCCCGCGTGCATGACGCATCCGGGCGGGCAGGGTGCCCCAGCCCCTTCGGGGGTGTTCGATGCGGCCAATTGCGCGAGCGGGAGAATCACAGAGTTCATGGTGATTCCTGATCTGGGGGTACGGGATGTCGGCGGCGGTGCATAGTGCGCCGCCTCGCCGCAGAGGAAGTCGGCACTTCTGCGCCGGTAGTTGGGCAAGGAATGCACAATGGCTTGTGAGCGGGAGTGATTCGGGCGGAACCACCCCGCTGGCAGGCGTTATCGGTGCGGGCGGGGTTCGAGCGGTGGTGGGGATTTCCGCACTCGCGGCCGATCAGCAGGGGTGGCCCGTGCGTATGGAAAGCAAAGGGGCCGCGGCGGGAAACATGCTGACGCTTTGCCCTGAGTGGGCCGATAGACCCACTGTGGACTTGGAATGCTCGGCGATCGCGCAAGAGCCGCGACGCTTGGCGTGCTGACCCTTTTTCGGGGAGTGCTCACCATGCCCGAGGACATGCGCCGGTTGGGGGGGACGCCGCTGGGTTCTGGTTCGTACGGATCTTCCGATCCCGGTGCACCCGGGTCCGGCGGAGCCAGCGGCCAGGAGTTCGCGTCACTCATTGAGTCGCGCCTGGATCGCCGCTCGTTCCAGAACCACAACTGGACGGGGACGTTCTTTGAATACCTGGACCTGGTGGCGAAGAACCCCGCCGTCGTGCGCAACGCGTACCAGCGGGCCTACGACGCCATTCTTTCGTATGGCTTTGAGAAGTACAAGCAGTTCAAGCAGGACTGCATCCGCTACCACTTCTTCTCCGATCCGTTCGACAACGGCGCGGACGGTATTTACGGGCTTGACATGGCCCTCATGCAGCTCGTGGATGTCTTCCGTTCGGCGAGCGAGGGGTACGGCACGGACAAACGCATTCTGTTGTTGCACGGACCGGTAGGATCGAGCAAGTCCACGATCGCCCGCCTGCTCAAGAAAGGTCTGGAGGCCTACTCCCGCACGGAGGAGGGCGCGCTGTATTCATTCAGCTGGATGCTCGACGAGCACTGCGGCCCGGGCGGCATGGACCACGAGTTTCCCTGCCCAATGCACGAGGAGCCCCTCACGCTGGTGCCCAAGGAGGCCCGCGTGGACATCATGGCGCGGCTCAACTCACGCTACCAGCCGAAGAACCGCGGGGGGCAGCTGCGCGTCGTTGGAGAACTCGATCCGTTCTGCCGCAAAGTTGCGGCGGATCTCATGCGGCATTACGGGGGCGATTGGCGGCAGGTGATGAAGCACGTGAAGGTGCGCCGGATCATCCTGAGCGAAAAGGATCGCGTCGGCATCGGCACCTTCCAGCCGAAGGACGAAAAGAACCAGGACTCGACGGAACTGACCGGCGACATCAACTACCGGAAGATCGCGCAGTTCGGCTCGGATTCCGACCCGCGGGCGTTCAACTTCGACGGTGAGCTGAACATCGCCAACCGGGGCATCTGCGAGTTCATTGAGGTGCTGAAGCTGGACGTCGCGTTCCTCTATGACCTGCTGGGCGCGAGCCAGGAGCACCTGATCAAGCCCAAGAAGTTCGCGCAGACGACGATCGACGAGGTGATCCTGGGGCATACCAACGAGCCGGAGTACAAGCGGCTGCAGTCCAACGAGATGATGGAGGCGTTCCGTGACCGCACCATCAAAATCGACATTCCCTACAACATCCGGCTGGACGACGAGATCAAGATCTACCAGAAGGACTTCGGCGCCGAGCGGATCAAGGGCATCCACATCGCGCCGCACACGCTGGAAGTGGCCGCGATGTGGGCGGTGCTCACCCGGCTGGAGTCTCCCAAGAAGTCGGGCCTGACGCTGATGCAGAAGATGAAGCTGTACAACGGCAAGGCGATCAGCGGGTACACCGAGGACTCGATCAAGGAACTCAAGGAAGAGGCCCACCGGGAGGGCATGGAGGGGATCAGCCCCCGCTACGTGCAGGACAAGATCTCCAACGCGCTCGTCAGCCGCCAGGCCGTGGAGGAGAAGTGCATCAACCCGTTCATGGTGATGAACGAGCTCGAGACGGGCCTTAGCCACCACTCGCTCATCAACGACGAAGACCTGAAGAAACGCTACCGCGAGATGCTCGCGGTGGTGCGCGAGGAGTACGAGGACATCATCAAGGCCGAGGTGCAGCGGGCGATCAGCGCCGACGAGGACGCCATCAAGCGGCTCTGCGCCAACTACATCGAGAACGTCCGGGCCTATACGCAGCGGGAGCGCGTCAAGAATCGGTACACCGGTCGCGACGACGAGCCGGACGAACGCCTCATGCGGAGCATCGAGGAGAAGATCGACATCCCCGAGAGCCGCAAGGATGATTTCCGCCAGGAGATCATGAACTACATCGGCGCGCTCTCGCTCGACGGCAAACGCTTCGAGTACAACACCAACGCGCGGCTGTACAAGGCCCTGGAACTGAAGCTCTTCGAGGACCAGCGCGACACCATCAAGCTCAAGAACCTGGTGAGCAGCGTGGTGGACGACGAAACCCAGCAGAAGATCGACATCGTCAAGCAGCGGCTCATCAAGCAGTTCGGCTACAACGAGACGAGCGCCACGGATGTGTTGAACTATGTTGCGAGCATCTTCGCGCGGGGGGATGCCAAGAGCAAGTAACGAGAAAATCGCGGAGAGGCCCCTTGCTGTGGGAATATCTGCCGGTCCTCGTGTGCTCCCGAGCCCCGTTCACCCCGGAAAGCTCACGACCTCCGCGATCTTCCCACCCGGCGTGAAGCGCACGATGTTCTCGCCCTTGAAGATGGCCTTGCCCTCGGGCGTCGCGACCTTCCAGGGGATGCGCGCGTAGCCGTGGAGGTGGCGGACGACGCCGTCCTGGGCCAGCACAACGCCGGGCATGTGCTTCAGGCCGTTCGCGATGTGGCCGCTGAACTCCGCGATCGTGTCGGTGCAGGCGAACTGTGTGCGCACGCGGATATCCGGCTCACAGCATTTGCTCAGCAGCGAGTCGCGCGTGGGCTGGTCGGGCTCCATCGACGCGGCGAAGTAGGTCTGGATCGTCGTAGCCAGGTGCGCCTGATGCGCCTCCATTGCGCACTGCACGGCAAGCTGCGAGAGGTGGTGCCGCCAGCCACTCTCGTGGTCCTTGGCGACTTTCTCGCTCATCGGCCCCGAGTGCGTAAGCGTGACGAGCGTGCCGCCGTTCGTGGCACGGATCACGATCTCCACCCGGGATGATCCCGGACGCAAGCCGGTCTTGGCGACGTCCGGCTCGTATCCCCACGTAAAGACAAGTTTGTGCGGCGGATCAACCTCCACCACGCTCCCCTTCGCCTCGGAGCGATTCGGGAAAATGATCCGCAGCGCGCCGCCGGGCTTGGCTTCGAAGATTGAACCCGTCGGTGCGGGCGTGCCCGGAAGAGATGTCATCCAGGCGACCACCCTCGTCTGATCGGACATGAACTTCCAGACGGCGGCTTGATCCGCGTTGATTACGACGCTGGATGAGATGGATGCAGCCATGCTGGGTTGTAGCCCCTCGGGCGAGGGGGTCAAGGACTCTTCGGGCGTGAGATCCGCCACTGATCCGCTCGACGCGGCCGCTCTGCCCGCGCATGATGCCCCCGTGATTCGCCCCAACGAAGAAATCATCTTCTTCCCCACGCTCGCCCGCCCCATCGGCGGCGGGCGATGGGATGCACGCCTGCACGGTGTGCTGTTCAGGCCCGAGACGGGTTCGATCAAGCGAAAGTTGTTTGTGCGGGCGATCGCGCGTGCGGCCGGTGTGCGGCACGATGAAATCGCCGGGCCGCTGCTGATGCGACGGCTTGGGGCGTTCCTCGTGGACAACAAGAGCCGGCGCAAAGTCTCGGTGGTGATCGGAGGCGGAACCGCCGTGCTCGGGCCCAGTTCACGCAACGGGCACCTGCTCGGTCGGGCGATGCTCGCCGGACCGGATGCGGGCGCGATCGACTATGTTTCAAGCGTCGAACAATCCGCTGATCGTTCCTTCGCCGGGCGTGTTCATCTGCTTCCGGCCAAGGGGCTGAGCATGATCTGCGACATCGACGACACGATCAAACTCTCTAACGTGCCCGACACAAGGGACTTGCTGCGGAACACATTCCTCCGCCCATATCGCGGCGTGGATGCAGTCGGGGGGCTGTGCCGCACGCTCGCCGGCGCGGGTGCGGCGATGCACTACGTCTCCGCCTCGCCGTGGCAGCTGTATGGACCCTTGAGTGAGTTCATCGCAGCGCAGCGCCTGCCGTTGGGATCGTTCCATTTGAGAACGTTCCGTGCGAAAGATCGCTCGGCGCTCGCGTTGCTTGCGCCGCCGCAGCGGTTCAAGCTGGGTGTGATCGAGCCAATGCTCCGTGACTGGCCGGAGCGGAGGTTCGTGCTCGTGGGCGATTCGACGGAAATGGACCCGGAGATCTACGGCGAGTTGGCGCGGCGGTTTCCGCGTCAAGTTGTGGCCGTGCTCATCCGGAACGTTGTGGGCGAGGAACGCGACATGCCGCGATATCGCTCGGCATTTGCCGGACTTGCGGCGCACCGATGGGAACTGCTGACGGATGAGGACGACTGGTCGGCGGCCGCGGCCGGCGTACTGGATCGCGCATCAACCCGCGTGCGTTGAAGAGCCATTGACCGTCGGACGGGCGATCTGCACACCGGACATGAGGTGCTTACTCATGATCGCGCTGACGTAGTTCGTTTCCTTCCATTGCACGTGGTCAACCACGTGGTACCCGTGGCGTTCGTACATCGACACGAGCCACGCGGCGGGCTCGGGCGTGGAAAGGCCGATCTCAGCCGCGCCGGTCTCCAGGGCACGCCGTTCTACCGTCTGCATCAGCACACCGCCGATGCCGTGCCCCTGATGTTCCGGCTCCACGGCGAACTGCGAGAAGCTGGCGACATTGCCGCGGGCGAACCACGGGATGGAGCTCGATCCGCCGACGCCCTCGGTCGCGGTATGCGCGGCGTCCTTGAAGAGAATCGTGCCGACGAGCTTGCCCATGTGCAGCGCGACGTAGCACTCGCCCCCGGCGATGCGTTTGCGTGTGACTTCCTCGGGCTGGAAGGCCGCGAGGGATTTGATGCCCCTGTCCACGTGCTGCTTGTACGCGCGGTGCAGCAGATACGTCAGGTGGGCAAGCGAATCTTCCGATTCGAGCGGGCGCACACGCACTGCGCCGGCGAGTTGCTTGTCGAACTGGATCGGCGCGTGCGTCATCGAGGAATCATATGCAATCATGCCCGGATACGCGACGAATCGCTACGCTTGACGCAATGTCCGAGCACGCCGACACCCTCCGCCCCACCCGCCCGATCCCTTCCTCCGGCTCGCTCCGCGTTCGCGCCCGCTACTGCGAGTGCGACCCGATGGGCGTCGTGCATCATGCGGCGTACATCCCATGGCTGGAGATGGGGCGCACGGAACTGCTCCGCGACGCGGGCCTGAGCTACGCGCAGCTGGAGGCCGCGGGCGTATTCCTTGTGATTGTGAAACTGGGATGTTCGTACAAGCGTCCTGGGCACTACGACGATCTGGTCGAGGTGCGCACGCGCGTCGTCGGCGGCTCACGTGTGAAGATTCGGCATGAGTACGAGGTCGTCCGCGTGGAGAGCGGCGGAGGACACCTGAGCGAGGGGGGGATTACCCCCGGGATGGGTCCGCTGGTTGGAGATGTACTGATGACGGGCGAGTCCCTGCTGGCGTGCGTGGATCGCACTGGCCGGCCCGTGGCCCTGCCCGATTGGCTTGTTCCGGCCAATCTATGAGTCGTCGGAAACCTGAGCAATATGAAAAGTGGCATGCCGTTGAGCGTGTGCTTCGAGCCGTGCAGGGCACGATCGAGGCCTAACTCAGGCACCTTCCTGGCATGGCGTGCGAGCGCTTTGCGGCGCTCGCATGTCTTATTTGTTCCAGGTGGCCCGGCTCCTTGTGAGCCGGGCTTTTTTATCTGCCCAACCGTTCGATCGCCTGGCTGACCGTCGCGACCGGATCGACCGTGACGCCCGGGGGCGATTTGATCCCGCCGCGCGGCGGCTTGGGGCAGATCACACGCTTGAATCCCAGCCGCGCCGCCTCGCCGATGCGCAGTTCAAGCTGCGAGACCATCCGCACCTCACCGCCGAGGCCGACCTCGCCGATCACCGCCGTGCCGGGTTCCAGCTTGCGCTTGTAGTGCGCACCGGCGATCGCCAGCAGCAACGAGAGGTCGGAGGCGGGCTCCACCACTCGAATGCCGCCCACGCTGGATGCAAAGATGTCGCGATCCGCCAGCCGGAGTTCGGCGTGCTGTTCCAGCACGGCGATCACCATGGCGAGACGGTTGGTGTCAAGGCCCGAACTCTTTCGTTTGGCCGCGCCGAGAAAGCCGGTGGCGGTAAGGGCCTGGATTTCTACGAGCACGCAGCGTGTTCCCGTGATGATCGGGCAGATCACGGCCCCGACCTTCGCCCCCGCGCCCGGCTCCAGCACGCCCACGCCCAGACCCCCGGGAACTTCCTTCAGACCTTCGCCGGTCATCTCGAAGATGCCGATCTCGTGCGTGGTGCCGAAGCGGTTTTTCACGCCGCGCAGGATCCGGTGCGCATGGTACCGATCCCCCTCAAAATACAGCACGGCATCAACCAGGTGCTCCAGCAGGCGCGGCCCGGCGAGTTGCCCGTCCTTGGTCACGTGCCCCACCAGCACCACGGCGATGTTGCTGACTTTCGCCAGGCAGACCAGTTCCGCGCAGCAGCGGCGGAGCTGCGCGATGGAACCCGGCGAGGCGTCCAGGTCCGCCTTGTAGATCATCTGCACCGAATCGATCACGAGCACGCGCGGCAGGATGCGCCGCGTCTGCTCCACGATCCGGGCCAGGTTCGTGTCGCTCAGCACGAACAGCTCCGGCACGTTGCCCACGCCCAGCCGGGCCGCACGCATGCGGACCTGCTCGGCGGATTCCTCGCTCGACACATACAGCACCGGACCCGCGGTTCCGATCTTTCCTGCCGCCTGCAACATCAGCGTGCTCTTGCCGATTCCCGGATCGCCGCCGACAAGGATCGCGCTCCCCGCCACGATGCCCCCGCCGAGCACCCGATCAAGCTCGCCGATGCCCGTGCCGATGCGCGGCACAGGCCCATCCCCCGCGCCGGCCTCGGCGATCGGCTTGGCGATGTTCTCGGTAGCCACTCCGCCCTCGCCGGACGCGCCATTGACCTGCCATTGTTCGATCAGGCCACGCTGCGGGTCGCGTGTTGCGGATTTCTCCACGCGCTGCTCTTCGAGCGCATCCCACGCGCCGCAGTCCGGGCACTTACCCATCCATCGCGCCTGTGCATTTCCGCACGTGCGGCAGACAAAGACCTGTCGGGACTTGGCCATGGGCGACGCTCCAGCAGCAAACGTAGCCCGCTCAGCGACACCCCGTTCAGAACCCGGACAGATTGTGGATAGATTGGGTGTGCAGTTGGCTGTGGGGGGGAGCCAGAGTTGTCGCTTACTATTGAGTTGAAGCCCTTCCCGGGATCGATTCCCCGCAAGGGATTGCCGGTTGAATGAAGCAGTCGGTCCCCCTCCCCCCGCGCCGTCCGCAATCATCATGGCGAAGTCCAAGGAAAGGAAGCCGCAACAGACACCTGATAAGGGGATTGTGGCCGATCAGTGTCCCCCGAAGAAAAAACGCCTTACAACCCACCGATTCAGGTGGAACGTGCGGCTGGTCTTAGGAATACCACTTGCGATCGGGTTTACCGCGTTGCTGGTGATGCGCTCGCCGCTGGTGGGGAGCGTGGTGGGATCAAGCATCAAACAACTGACGGGCTGCACCCTGGAGGTCACGGGGACGACCGGCGCGTACATCGGGCTCGACGGGCGGCTGGTGTTGAATCACTTTCAGTTGCGACTGCCGGGCATACCGGGGGATGCGGGTGTTGTGCTGAGCGCCGAGCAGGCCGTAGCGGATCTGGACTGGTCGGGCGTGTTCACAGGGGATGTGACGCCGACGGCCATCCGCTTGAGCAAGCCCATCTTCCGAGTGAGCCAGAGCATGGAGGATGGGGAGCTCACGATCGGCTCGCTCTCCTCGCGAGCCAACGCTCCAAGCGCGGCTCCCGTAAAATCGGCGCCGAAGATCGATGTGATCGACGGGATGATCATTTTCGGAGAGCACGCAAAGGCGACGGGTGACGTGCACACGCTCAAGGAGCTGCGCGTCTCCGGCGGCTTCATGCCCATCGACGCCGGACGCCCCGTGTATCTGCTGCGATTCGCCGAGACCGGACCGGACCGCGAGAAGGCGCTGCTGCTCGACGGGCGCGTGAATCTGGAGACCGGCGAGTCGCAGATCAAGCTCTTCAATCTTGCGCTGGATACGTGGAAGCCCGAGTCGATGCCGACGGCGTACCGCGATCTGTGGCGCAGGATGAACGTGCAGGGGCGCATTGCCAACGCTTCGATGCAGTACACCAAGGAGCAGGGAGCAAGGGCGGAGATCGTGCTCGACGGCGTCTCCATGAACGCGCTCATTCCCGCGGAAGGTTCCGCCTCGGACGCGATGAAGGATCTCGGCCTGGAGAACGTGACGGGGACGATTGGGTTCTCTCGCGCGGGTTTGCGTGCGGACCTGACGGGCAAGGTGGAGGGTCAGGCGGGGGTGTCGAGCGTGAAGCTGACCACGCTGGGGACGGACATCGACGCCGCGCTCTCCTGCGAGATCATCGCCAAGCGCATCGGGTTGACGAAGGAGACGGAGCTTCTCCCGTACATGCCGGATCGGGCGCGGCAGTATTTCCGGCTCTTTTCCGGGCCGACGGGGGAGCTCGACGCGCGCGTGCTGATCTCCCGCGGCGCGCCGTTGAAGGGCGAGCCCGCGCCGATCCAGGTTTCCGGCGGCCGCATCTCGCTGCGCCACGGCCAGGCGGCGTTCCATCGCTTCACCTATCCGTTCCACGAGATGTCCGGGGAGTTCGAGTTCGACGACAACTCGTTGCACATCGTGCATCTGGAGGGGCTCGGCCCGACGGGCGCGACGCTGAAGGCCGACGGCGTGATCACGCCCCTCACCGACGAGGCGATGGTGGATGTGAACGTCCACGCGCAGCGTGTTCCCGTGGACCAGCACCTGCTCGACGCCATGCCCGCGGATCGCCGGCGCGTGCTGGAGAATGTCTTCTCGCGCCCCGAGTATCAACGCCTGCTCGCCGACGGCATCGTTCGCGCCCCGGGGACGGGCGAGGTCTCTGCGCCGGAGTTCGCCCTCGGCGGCCTGGCGGATATCGATGTGAACGTACACACGCCCGAGGGGAAGGATGCTCCGTGGTTCACCACGATCGACGTCCACTTCGCCGAGGCGGGCATGCTCGTGGACCCTTTCCCCCTGCCGATCCGGGCGCGGGATGTGAAGCTGCACATTACCGACGACGACGCCAAGCTCGTCTCGGGAACGTTTGCGCCGATCATGGGCGGTGCGATGGAGATGTCCGCGAGCGTGCTGTTCGTGGAGAACGGCCAGAAGCGCGTGCGGCCGGATGTGCGGATTACGGCGCGGGAAGTCCCCGTGGACAATGTGCTGCTGCACGCTCTGCCACGCGATGAGGAGGGACCCGCGCCTGCCGGAGGGGGAGTGGCGGGCGTGGGGGGGGTGGGCGAGACGCCGCGCGACCTCTCGCTCACCGAGCTCATGCGGCGTCTGAACGCCTCCGGCACGGTCGGCTGCGAGGCGCACGTGACGGCCGAGCCGGGAGAGCAGGCCCCGGGGGCCGCGCCGGTCATCGCCTACGACATCGATGTGGACCTCGCGGGGGTGCGCTGTGCGCCGAAGCTGGCCAGCGAAGCGCCGACCTTCTCCATCGAGGACTTCAAGGGCAAGCTCCACGTCACCCGTAAATCGCTTGCAATCCCCGGGCTGGAATCCCACTTGTATCGCATCCCGCCGCCGCCCGGCCCGGGTGAAGGGCCCTTCGTCGGCCCGATCCAGTGCGCCAACTTCGCGCTCACGCTCGAGAAGGACCTTTCCGGAACGAGCATCGCGACGGCGGGGCGGATGGAAAGCACGCTGACGGTCTCCGAGGCGAATCTGGCCGCGCCGATCGAGCGGTTCGTGGGGGTCTTCTCCCCCGGCGCTGGCAAGGCGTTGGCCGACCTTCGCGCCGAGCACTCTCCGACGGGGCGCGTGCACACGACCGTTCGGCTGCACCGTGCCCCGGGAGAGAACGCGCCGATGGAGGTCGGCGTCACGCTCAACAATGCCAGCAACATCGAGTTCGCCGCCCTCGGCGGACGCGTCGGTGTGGATTGGCCCGAGGGCATTCTTGAAATCGTGATCCCCGCCTCCGGCCCTCAGCGGCTGCGGTTCGACCATCTGCTCGCCCGCTTCTCCCTCGACGGAACTTCCTGCGGCGAGGCCCGCCTCGAGGGCTCCGTCTCTCTTGATCCTGTAACCGGTTCGGTCGCCTCTCCGGCGGATCTCGCGGCCCAGTTCGCCAATTGGAACTTCGAGTCGCCCCTGCTTCCGGCCCTGCTCCAGCGGCTGACGAGCCCCGCGACGGCGCAGAACTACCGCGAGTTCCGTGCCGTCGGCCCGTTCGATGCGAGTATTCAGGTCTCCTCGGCAAGCGAGGCCAGCCCTCCCGCCCCGGGCACGCCGCTGGTGCGCGTGGAGGCCGAGCTCAAGCCGCGGGCGATGGCCTTTGACTGGGAGGGCGAGCGCGTGATCTGCGACGAGGTCTCCGGCAAGGTGACGCTGCGCACGCGTGCCGGCGAGGGAGCCCACGCGGTCTCCGGCGTCTTCGATTCGCTCGCTGTGAAGACGGCCAACTGGGATGCAACCGCGAGCGGGGCGTGGTACTCCCCCGCCTTTGGCCCAACGCCGGGCGGCTCTCGCCCCGTGCAGCTCGCGCTCACCTTCGGGCTGACGGGTCGTGCCCTCGATGGGCCGCTGCGGGCCCTCATGCCCGACTCGGCCGTAGACGCGATCGACGCCCTCGGTGCGTCGTTCAAAGGCCCGTTTGCCTTGCGCCAGGGCATCGTCCGCACCACACTTGGCGATGTGCCCAGCGCGACGACCTTCACCGGCGACATGGAGTTCACCGACGCCTCGTTCGCCGTTGGCGTGCCGATCGATCATTGCACAGGGGGCGTAAGCATCCGTGTGGACGCCCATCCCGCCGGCTCCAAGGAGCCCACCACCTTCGAGGTCAAGGCCCATGCCGATGCCCTCCGCATCGTGGGCGTGTACGCCACCAGCGCGGAGACGGTCGTGGTTTCCGGCGCCCGCCCGGGCGAGGTGCTGCTGCCGTCGATCACCGCCCAGTGCTACGGCGGACGCCTGACGGGCCACGCCGCACTGCAGCTCGGCGAGGAGCGCCCGCTTCTGCCCGATGAAACCGGCCCGCCTGCCCCCGCGCCGCCCGCGAGCTACAGCTCCGAGCTTGTGCTGGCCGGTGTGCGGCTGGCCCCCGTGCTTGCCGACGCGGCCGCGTCGGGGGCGACCGACCCCGGCCCCGTCGGACCGCCGAACCCGTTCGAAGATCCGGACCCGAGCCGCGGCGTGATCGACGCACGCGTCACGCTCGGGGGTGTCTCCGGCGATCTCGCGTCGCGCACAGGCAGCGGCGCGATCCGCATCT
Source organism: Phycisphaerales bacterium (assembly GCA_038225655.1). GTDB lineage: Bacteria > Planctomycetota > Phycisphaerae > Phycisphaerales > UBA1924 > UBA4658. The sequence continues at coordinate 519,463 of JBBRQY010000002.1, forward strand.
CGAATGGCGACATCATCAAGCTCCCGTTGATGCTGCCGTTGATCCAGGTCTCGAACCTGCAGATCCCGAGCAAGGATCGGCTCGGCTACATGCAGTCGGACTTTGTGATCAAGGGGGACACGGCCATCTTCGATCACGTCACATTGCTCTCAAACTCCGTGGCGATTGTGGGCGCGGGAACGCTGAAGTGGCCGGACCTGATCCTGGACATGAAGTTCAACTCGCGCTCCAACTCGCGCGTGCCGATTCTCTCAGACCTGATCGAGGCGATGCGCAACGAGATCGTCTCCACAACGGTGAAGGGCAAACTCTCCGCCCCGCTCGTGCGCGAGGAGCCCTTCACGGGCACCCGCAAGCTCTTTGATCGAATCCTCCACCCCAGCGCGTACGCCGATGCGCTCCCGCCCATTCCCGCCGTGCGATCCCCTCGGCCCCAGCAGGAGCGTGCCCGCACCGAGGGCGCGGCAGAGGCCACGGCGATGCCGACCCAGCCGTGACGCATCCCTACCATCCGCGCTCCAATCACGACAGGACCTGCATGCCTCCAGAGCCCAATCGCCAGATTCTCGACCAGTCTTCCCCCGGCTCGCTTCCGCCGCCGGTCGGCGCGCCACCGGAGAAGCCCGCGTCCAAGCGTGCCGACGACCCTGTGGTCGTTGCGCAGATCGACGAGCTGCTCAGACACTTTGGCATCGACACGGCGACATTCAACGCGCGGCTCGTCCGCGAGCTGGTGCAGACCTCCCTCAAGCTCATCCCCGACGGGCGCGACACCGGCGAGCTCAAGCTCATCTCCACGGCCGTGAAGGAGATGCGCTATGCGTACCGCGTCTTCGGGCAGTACCCCGAGCCGCACAAAGTTTCCATCTTCGGTTCGGCGCGCACGCCGCCCGGCCATCCGGATTACGTCGCGGCCCGCGAGTTCGGCGCGATCATGGGCAAGAAGGGATGGATGGTCATCACCGGCGCGGGCGACGGCATCATGAAGGCGGGGCATGAAGGCCCCGGACGAGAAGCGAGCTTCGGCGTCGCCATCCGCCTGCCCTTCGAGACCAATGCCAACGAAGTGATCGCCGGCGATGAGAAGCTCGTCTACTTCCGCTACTTCTTCACCCGCAAGCTGATGTTCCTGAGCCAGTCCGAGGCCGTCGCGCTCTTCCCCGGCGGCTTCGGCACGATGGATGAGGGCTTCGAGGCCCTCACGCTCATCCAGACCGGCAAGAGCAGCATGATCCCCATCGTGCTCGTGGAGGGCGCGAACCAGACGTACTGGCAGGAGTTCGACCACGCCATGCGCACCATGCTCCTGGCACGCGGCTGGATCAGCCCCGAGGATCTGGACTTGTACCGCATCTTCAACACGCCCGCCGCAGCAGCGGACCACGTCGTGCAGTTCTACCGCAACTATCACTCTTCACGCTACGTGAAGGATGATCTGGTCATTCGGCTGAAGAAGCCGCTCAAGCAGGTGGATGTCGATCGCCTGACGGATGAGTTCCGCGTGCTGATCAAGAAAGAAGGCACGACGAGTTCGCCCTCCAGGATTGTGCAGCGCGGCCCCTTCGAGCAGGAGGAGGACCACGTCTCCCTGCCGCGACTGAGCTTCCCGCACACACGCTACAAGTTCGGGCTGATCCGGCGATTGATCGATCGGATCAACGAGTGCGATCCGGCTTGATCACAGAGCACATGAAGCCCGGCCTCAATGTCCTCTGTGGCCATGTGCCATGTGCTATGTCGCCTCAAGGCACCGGATGTTCCCGATGCGCATTCCCATGCGCCCGATCCACATCATTCTGAATCCGCACGATCGGCGGCGTGGCGTCCCGTCCGAACTGGCGCACGGCGGCGTCTCTTGCGTCGGTGCTGCCGTTCAGGCGTGGGTAGGCGGCTTCGGAAAATGCCCGCTGCGCCGTTGAGCCGAGCGAGTCGTCGTAGCTGATGGTGGTGGTCAGCGGGCCGCGCAGGCCGTCTCGGCGGGATCGCCAGCCGCTGTTCAGGAACGAGTTGCCGAAGAACGTGTATCCCTGATCGCGCTGCGCGATGTTCTCGGCACGCTCGGCGCGGGCGCGGGCCAGGTCCACATCCGCCGCGGCGAGTTTGCGCTGAGCATCCTCGCGCTCGCGGGCTCGCCAGAGCGCCTCGCCCGGGCCGAGCGTGTTGTTGGGAACGGTGATGGCTCCGTCCGATCGCGCGGGCGCCGACTCGGTGGATTGCGACGCGCTGGATTCAGGGGCCGACCATGGAGACATGCTGATGCGCATCTCGCCCACGCGCACACGCGCATCGTGCGCGTCCGCGGGCGCGGCGTTCTGGTGAACCACGATCTTCGGAGCTTCGTTCTTCGTATCCGGGACGGGAGGAGGCGCAAGCGCCGCTCCGGGAGCGGGTGGGCTGACCGTTTCCGTTTTCTTGGCGTAATCCGCACAAGCGGCCCCCGCCGCCATCAGAATCGCCGCGACCGCGTACACAGATCTGTTCATGGCGTTCTCCTTGACCTAACAAACGTACACCATTTCGGCGCAACAACCAGTCCGCGACAAACGAATCCGGCATCCGCGAAAGGCGTTCGTTCGTATCATGGCACGCCGATGCCATCGCCCAGAAACGCCATTCTCGCCCTGTGCCTGCTCGCCGGGGCCTGCTCGCCGCACGGCAAACCCGGATCGCCGGGGTCGTCCGCGAACTCATCTGTGACCTCTCCAGCGGTTGGCGCGGATGCGGGATTGGAAATCACGACCTTCGTCAGCGCGGCGCCGGCCCGCACGCTGGCCGCGGCGCTTGCCCCGTATGCCGATCAGTCCGTGCCGATCTCGCACGAGTTACAGGACATCTGGGATGCCCACGGGCTGCGCATGATCTCGATGCCCATCGACGACGCGCCGGCCGTGCTCGCCAAGCTTCAAACCGGTGGCGGGAGCCAGCGGCAGTGGCTCGGTCAGGCGTACTCGTGGACGGAAGCGGCCCGCGGCCAGCCGTTGAACGCGGGGAGTGTTGTGGCTCTCGATGCCGAACGTATCCGCCTCTCCGCCGGCTCATTGCGATTGCTGGTGCGAAGCTGGTTGGAGCCCGCTCCGCCGGAGCCGCAGGTGGGCGTGGTGAGTGGGGGGGCGGCCGCGCTGCCGGGGGTGGTGCTCCGCGTGGAACTTGTGCCGCAGCATCAGGAGGCGCATCCCGATGAGTCGAGGGCCAACCCGCTGGCGATCAATGAGCCGAAGATCGAGGCGGAGTCGCAGGGGATGGTCTTCTCCCGGCTGTACGCACGAATGACGGTGCCCGCGGGGCGCGCTTTGCTGATTGTGTCCGAGCGACCGAGCGTGGATTGGAAACGCCTCGCATCCCAACCAGACCCAGCCGCGGCCGCGACAGTTTCTGCGCCGCCCGCGAAAAAGGTCGCGAGCACATCGGATTCCGAATCCGTATGGCCGAAGCACCCGGGCCAAGTGGTCGCCGCGCCCCCTCCCGAATCGCCGCAATCTGGGCCGAGTTCCAAGGATTCCAAGCCCCCAGCGGGTTCTGCGCCGCGTCTTGGCCAGGTTGTTCGTGGGCCAATTTCTCCGTCGGATGCGGCCGCACCCGCAAGCGGCGAATCAAGCGACGCCTCGCAGGATACCGGGCCCGGGCCGGCGGGGTTCCGAGTGGCAACGCTGGGAGAGGCCATGCTTTCGCGTCCCGGGTCGGGGAGCGATAGCCGAACGCCATCACCGCCGCTGCGCACGATCGTGCTGCTGCTGCCGCGCGTGCCGAAAGAGTTTCGTCTGCTCGGCCCCACCGCCGCGGTTACGCCGTCGGGCCCGCCGCGCCGTGCAGCGCCGCAGTCAAACGACTGAGCACGGACAGTGCACCCTTCAGGTCCCACACCTGCGTGTCTCTGTCCCCGGTGGTGTTGCTCACGATGCGGACTTCTAGGAAGCCGGGCGAACTGCCGCGCAGGCGAGCGAGCGAGTGCCCTATCGCCGCACCTTCCATCGCTTCGGCAACCGCGCCCGTGCGGCGGGCGATCTCCGTGGCCATGGCGTTCGTGCCGGAACAGGTGGAAACGGTCGCGATGCGTCCGACGACAATGCCAACGCCGAGTGCGGCCGCCAGAACCGACCGAGATCGTTCGACAAGTTCAACGTCGGCCACGATCGCCGCGCACCCCCCGCTCCCCGCCCCCCCGGCCCCCCCCGCCCCTCCCGTCGGCACATTCGCCCCCGGCCAGTACGGGAAACCCATCGTGCCCATGTCCGCGTACCCAGTAGGCGATCGCACACCCTCATCCGCGTACACAGATGCCGCACCGACCACGATCGATCCGTTTGGCAGCATGGCGTCCTCGTCGCGTGGAAGTGCGCCGCAGACCCCCACATTCACCACCAACGTGCTGGGCTCGGCGTTTGCACCAAGGCACTTGGCCACGCACACGCCGGCGTTCACCTTGCCCACGCCGCTGCGAACCATCGACCAACCGGGGGCGACTTCCACCCGCTCCCAATCCGATCGCGGGCCAGTGTGGCCAAACGCGGCAGCCACGGCTTTCGCCTCCGCGGGCGCGGCGGCCACCAGAAGCACTCGGTGGTGATTCGGTGAGATGGTCAGGGGGTCGGCCATGTCGGGTTCGTGCTCGCCGGGAACAAAGCGGTTGGGCTGATCTCAAACAAACACCATAGCCGATGGGCATCGTCAGACCGAAATTGTGCATCTCCGGCGTCCTGATCCGGTTGAATCCCGAACGGAAACGGGATTCTTGAGCGTCCAAGCGAGTCGGCGCGCGAACAATATCAAGGTCATCCCCGCCTAACGCAACAAGAGGAAGTGATGTTCAAACTCCATCGCGCGATCACGGTTCGTCGGCTGGTCGTCGTTGGGGGTGCGGGGGTTCTGCTCGTAGCTGGGGTCGGCGGCATCGCCGCGGCGTACTCGGGAGGGCAGCCCAAGCAGGATAAATCCGGGCGCGGCACGAGCGATCTGGTCGAGGTCGTCAAGGGCGACTTCGATATCACCACGACCTGCTCGGGCGAACTCCGCGCCAAGAACCAGATTGAGATCCGCAACACGATGGAGATCGAAACCACGATCGTGGAGATTGTTGCCGAGGGCATCACAGTGAAGCAGGGTGATGTGCTCATTCGTCTGAACTCGGAACCCATCCAGACGCGTTTGGAGGAGGAGTCGCTGCTGCTGGAATCCGCCAAGTCCGGGCTTGTTGAGGCCGAGCAGGGGTATCAGATCCAGGTCTCGGAAAACGATTCCGCGACGCGGCAGGCCGATCTCAAGCTCGCGCTGGCCGAGCTGGATCTGGATCAGTGGAAGCAGGGCGAGGTGGAGAGCAAGAAGCAGGAGCTCGACCACGCGCTGGACCGTGCCGAGAAGGACGAGGTTCGGCTCAAGGAGAAGCTCGACAAGAGCGTCGCCCTCGAAAAGAAGGGGTACTACTCGCTCGACCAGCTCAAGCAGGACGACCTCGCGCACGAGCAGGCCGTCGCGGCTCTGGAGAAGGCGCGCCTGGACAAGCAGGTCTACTGGTCCTTCCAGCATCCCAAGGACAAGCGGAAAAAGGAGTCGGATGTCGAGGAGGCCCGCGCCGAGAAGGATCGCGTGCTCCACCAGAACGAGAGCAAGATGGCCAGCAAGGAGGCCGACCGGAACAACAAGCGCCAGGTTCTTGTCATTCGTCAACAGAAGCACACCAAGGCCAAGGAGCAGCTCAACGCTTCCACCATCAAAGCGCCAAATGACGGGCTCGTGGTCTATTCCACGAGCATGGAGTCCGGCATGCGCTGGGGCAACGACGATGGCCCGCTGCAGGTCGGCAAGAAGGTCTATCCCAACGAGCTGCTGATCATTCTCCCGGACACTTCGGAGATGGTCGCGGCGGTAAAGGTCCACGAGTCTCTCGCCGGGCGCATCCATCCGGGCCAGACGGCGACGATCAAGGTGGACGCCGCGGGCGAGAAGCGATTCACCGGCAAGGTGGAGTCGATCGGGATTCTCGCCGAGCAGACCAGCCGCTGGATGGACCCGAACCTGCGCGAGTACACGGTGAAGCTCTCGGTGGATACATCTGGCCTCGACGGGCGCGCCCACGGGCTCAAGCCATCGATGCGTGCCGAGGCCGAGGTGTATCTGGGCAAGGCCGCGGATGTGGTGACGGTGCCGATCCAGGCCGTCTTCTCCGACGGGTTGGTGCGGTATGTGCACACGCCTTCAACCAGCGGGCGATACCTCAAGCGCCCCGTGAGCATCGGCCAACGTTCGGATCGTTTCGCCGAGGTTCGCGTCGGCATCCAGCCGGGCCAGCAGGTGCTCATCCGCAAGCCCGAACCGGCGGAGGTGCTTTCGAAGCAGTGGGACGTGGAGGAGCTTGCGGCCGTGGGCCTGAAGTTCAACGACCAAGGCACAATCGTGCCCGTTGCAGGTGGTCCGGCAAGTGATGGAGGAACGCCCGGTGGCCCGCCCAAGTCACAGGTTGCCAAGCCGGAATCGGGTGCGACGAAGGGCATGCCCGCAACGGCGCCGGTTGCGGAGGGCGCTTCCGCCGCTCCGGCCGTGCCAGTTCCCGCGGGCACCTGATGGGACTCAGCCGATCTTGCCCCCCGAGGCGATGGTCTGCTCGACAATTTGCTCCCACCCGTCCCCGATCGGCGTGGGATACGACATGCGCAGGTCAAACTCGGAAGGGTTCACCGGCTCGAACTGATCGTCCGTCACGTCGTGGCCATCGATGGAAACAACCCGGAGCTCGCGCCGATCCGCCAGATCGATCTCCTCGCCAAGCGGGTCTTCATGCTTAAGGATCGCGGGAGTTGACGAGGCGATGGCCTCTTCCAGCGATTTGGGCAGTACGCTGACGGTCGGGCAGCACGGTTGTAGAGGGTTCCAGCCCGTGACGACGCACATCCGCCCGTCGGTCAGTCGAACGATGCTCCCCGGGGCGAACGCGGGCACCACGGCCAGGAGCGCCTTGAACACCATGGAATCGAGCTTGCCGGCGCGCACAAGTTCCAGCGTTCGCTTGAGGGCCCGGACTGTCGGCACGGAGCCACCCTGCAGCTTGCCGAGATTGTCGGAAACTCCCGGCGGGTTGCGGAAGCGATCAAAGCAGTCGGCCATGCCGACGATGCGCGCGAAGATGTGGATCTCGTCGCCGCGCAGCGCGGTGGGGGGGCCAAAGCCGCGGGCCCGCGTGGGAAAGCCCGAGCCGTCCATGCGTTGGTGGTGGTGCAGCACCGTCGCAGAGGCCGTGGCCGGGAGCCGCCCCTTCACGAGCGTGAACCCCACGAGCACGTGCTTGCGCCATTGCTCGTCGGCCTCATCGCGCATGCTCTCGTAGCGGTTGCCAACCGCGGGAGGAAGGCGCGTGATGCCGATGTCGTGCAGCATCGCTCCGAGCCCGAGCGATTCGATGTTCATCTGCCTTCGGCTGGTGATCCGAGTTCGGTTCGTCACCAGATATCCGTCAAGCTTCAGGCCCAGAAGAAGTGAGAGGAGCCCGACGTTGAAGGCGTGCGCGGCCGTGGCCGCACCGCTTCCCCCGCCCGCCCGCGCCTCCACCAGATCGTTCATAAAGAGCGCGGCGGCCGGTTCGTCCACCAGGTGCTGGATCAGCGCCCGCACGCCGTCCACGTATGTCTGCATATCGAAGTCCGTGTGCAGGCCCTCGGACATGCGATCCATCTCCTGCGCGATCCGTTCGGCCACGCGGCTCTGCTGATTGATCAGATTGATGCTCGCATAGCGCATGAGGAACGCCGTGGGCGGATACTCAATGGCGATCTTGCGCACCCCCAGTTCGCGGATGCGCGAGACGGACTTCGCATCCAGCACGCATCCGGGCTTGAGCAGCACGTATCCCGGCTTGTCCGGATGCAGCACGGGCATCGCAAGGGTCATTCCAGGGGCGGCTTTGGTCGTCGGCAATGTCAGCATGGTGGATCTCCGCTTGCATTTGCTCGCCCGGACTCCAAGGCATCTATCGACCCGGGCCCGGCCAATGCGCGTTACAACCCGTCGCGGGCGCGGCAACCCGGGCAGCCCGGACCATCCGCAACGGCGCATCTGTGTTCTCGGACCCCGCCCGACGCTTCCGGCGCTGCGCTCGCCCAATCTGTGCGGCCTGCGCGCTCGGCGCAGCCCGCACCAACCGATCTGTCGCACGCCTCCCTCAACCCGCCCCAGCCACGACCCGATCCCCCGACGGGCCGTTTCCCGTTCTTCCATCGCGCGGCGGCCCTGTGAGGCACCTGTTCAATGTCGTTTCTGACGTTTGGAAAAGTTCGGTCCGCGGCCATGAGCTCGCTCGGCGGCGGCGCTTTGCCCATCGCGATCGACTTCGGCGCGGGAACCCTCAAGGTTCTCCAGCTTGCCGCTGGAAGCGGGAATGATCCGCCCACACTCGTCGCCGCCGCGGCGATCGATACGCCCGAGCAGCTTCTCTCCGACCACGCCAAGCGGTTCGAGTTCCAGTTCCAGGCCCTTCCTCTTCTGCTCAAGGGTGCGGGCTTCAAGGGCAAACGCGCCGTCTGCTCCATCCCCGCGGGGCAGACATTCATCAAGCACATGCAGTTTCCCAAGAGCGACAACGTCGATCTGGCCGAGCTCGTGCAGGCCGGTGTGCCCGCCGCGCTGAACTGTGATCCCGAAGCCCTCATTCTCCGCCACTTCGCCGTGGAAGGAGCGCAGGCGCCCGGCTCCGGGCAGACACGTGATTCCACGGGTGTGAAGCAGGAAGTCATCTGCATGGCCGCGGCACGCGAGTTCGTGCAGCGGCTCATGCAGGCCGTGCGCGATTCCCACCTGGAGTGCGTCGGCATCCATCCGGAGGCCGTCGCCACGATCCGTGCCTTCGAGCACATCAATCGCCGCGTCGCCGACCAGCACGTCTCCACGCTCTATCTCGATCTGGCCTGCGCCACGACAAAGGTCTGGATCGCGCACGGTTCCACGCTGATCTTCGCCAAGACCATCCAGCTCGGTGGACGCGATCTGGACGCCGCCGTTGCCCGCGCTCTGGACATCGGCACCGCCGCGGCCAGGGCCAAGCGGCTCGCCGCCAGCGTGCTGGTGGCGCCCGCGATGGTGCCCGCGATCATCGCGGCCGCGGCTGCGCGTGCCGCCGGTGAATCGGCCGCCGCTGTGGCCCTCGCCGAGGATCGACGCGCATTGGACGGTCCCAAGATCGCCCCCGGACTCACGCCGCAGGTCGCCGATCAGGGCGCCGCGCTCGTGGCCCCGCCCGAGTTCGATCTTGGCGACACGCTCGAGAATCTCACCGACGAGATCGCCATGTGCCTGCGCTACTACGAGGCCATGTTCCCCGGGCCGCCGGTGCGGCGCGTGGATCGCGCGATTCTCTTCGGCGGCGAGGCCCGCCACCGCGGCCTCTGCCAGCATATCGCCCGCAAGCTCCGCCTTCCGGCCCACGTGGCCGACCCGCTCGCCCGCATGGCCCGCACCGGCAAGGAGCCCGTGCGCGGCGTGGACTTCACCACCCCCCAGCCCGGATGGACCATTCCCTTCGGGCTGTGCATGTGTCCCACCGACCTGTAACCCATCTTCTTCTGCACCGAACCGTTCCCCCGATCAGGATCCCACCATGACCCCCTCCGAACGCAGGCCCGGCGCGGCGAACTCCTTCCTCCCGGAGGATTACCTTCAGAAGAAGGCCGAGCGGCGTGCCATTGGCATCTCGCTCTTTCTCTTCCTCGTTGTCGGCATCGGCATCGTCGGCGCGTTCTTCGTGACGTACCGGCAGTGGTCGCTTGTCAAGACAACCCAGGAGGACGTCAATCGCGACTTCGCTCTGGAAGCCAAGAAGATCGACCAGCTGAAAGTGCTCGAAGCCCAGCGCGACGAGCTGAAGGAGAAGGCGGACATCACCTTGGCGCTCGTCGAGCGCGTTCCCCGCTCCATTCTCATGGCCGAGCTGATCAACCGCATGCCCAAGCAGCTCACGCTCACCGAGTTCTCGATGAAATCCAAGCGCATCGTGGACACGGTGAAGGTGGAGAAGAAGCTCTCCACGATCGCGGGGCCGCAGACGCTGGCCCAGATCAAGACGAGTCAGAACAGCACGGCCGCGCCCGCGGCGGATGCCAGCGCCCCGCGCCCGCTGCCGCCCCGCTTTGATTTCCGCGTGGAAATGGTGGGGCTGTCGGCCACCGACGATGACGTGGCCGACTACTACCAGCGCCTCGTGGCCTGCCCGTTCCTGGACCACGTCGACATGATCTTCTCGACCGACATCGTGGTGGAGGAAGTCTCCATGCGCAAGTTCCGCATCGAGGCCTCCATCAAGGCCGGGGCCGACGCCCGGATGATCGAGCCACTGCACGTGCCGCGTCTGAGCAACCGCCCGACCGCCGGCGCGGCCAAGCGCGCCCCCCGCGATCCCATGGACCCCACCGTCCCGCGCGACGAGCCCGGATTCCCCAAGCCCTCCAACATCACGGGCGTTCCCACCAAGCCGGAGTAATAGACCCATGTCCACCACCGCCCGACAGTTCCTCTTCTCGGCCGTGTTGCTCGCGCTCCCGGTTTGCTCGTACTTCGTGGTGTTCCGCCCTGTGAACGCCAAGATCGAGCAGGGCAAGAAGGAGATCGAGCACAAGCAGGCCCTGCTGGCCAAGCTGCGCGAGGCCACCAGCCAGACGGCCGACCTGCAGCGCGCCAACGACCAGATCCGCGAGTCCATCGACTCGCTCCAGGCCAAGCTCCCCTCCTCCAAGGAGATGGACAACGTGCTGCGCCAGGTCTCCGGAATCGCCGCCAAGAACGGCCTGAAGGTTCCGTCGTTCAAGAAGAGCGACAAGACCGCGGTGGCCGGGCTTGCCATGGAGCAGCCGCTGGACATCGAGATTACCGGCGACTTCGACGGCTTCTACAAGTTCCTGCTCGACCTCGAGCAGTTGCCGCGCATCACCCGACTTACCGATCTGGACATCATCCGTTATGAAAAGACCGGGGGCGCTCCCGGAACCAACGCCGCCGACGGCGAAATGAAAAGCAAGCTCGTGCTCAGCGTGTACTACGAGGGCGGCAACGGCGAAGGGAGCGAATCCAAGTGAGTCGAAACACCAACCCCAATCCCTCTTCCAATCCCGGCTCCGGCGGCCTGATGCCTCTGGACGCCGACACTAATCAGCAGGGCGCGGGCGGCGGCGCAGGCACCACCGGGGTCTTCCGGCTGGAGACCATGGCGCCCGGCGTGGACAACGCGCAGCAGGGCGGCTTGGCCGCGCCGCGCAAACGGAAAGTCTCCACCCAGGCCATCGCTCTTGGCGTGCTGCTGGCCGTCGGCGGCGGCATGATCTACGCCATGCGGCTGCTGGGCATCGGCCCCATGACTCGCCTGGTCTCGGCCGCAATCCCAGATTACGACCTCACCAAGCCCAGCGCGCGGGCCGCGGATCATCAGAAGATTCTCCAGGACTTGGCCGCCAATCACGCCGCCAGCCAGGTTCCCGCCGACGAGGTACAGAAGAACCCGTTCCGCATGTCCGACGTCGTGGCCCCCACGGCCATGGCTCCCACCGGCGATCCGAATGCCGCGGGGCGCGCCGCCGCGGATCGTGCCCGGCGCGACGCTGAGCTGAGGCAGGGCAAGATGCAGGCCGCGCTCTCATCGCTGAAGGTCAACGGCATCATCGGCGGCTCGAACCCGGTGGCGCGTATCTCCGGCGAGGCCGTTCGCGTGGGCGACACCGTGGCGGAGATCTTCACAGTCAAAGCGATCCACGGGCGCGGCGTGGACCTGGAGCACGAGGGCGTGACCTACACCCTGAGCATGGACGACGATTCCGCCAACTCCACCAAGCCCAAGAAGAAGTAGCGTTCGCAACGAGTCTTCCATCAGTCTACCAACGCAGCGAGGGCCCCCATGGGCAAGTTCGACATCGACGACATCCTCGCCGACCTTGGCGTGAAGCATGATGACTCCAAAGCGCTGGCGCGCCGCAAACGTGGCGCGCCCGATCCGGAGCCCGCGCAGCCCCGTCACAGCATCGACCGGGCCGAGAAGTCCTTCTCGCCGCTCCCCGCCGTGCCCAGCGGCCAGCGATCCTTCGGCACCAACGTCACTTTCGACAACGATCCGTCTGTTCCGGTTCGTGCTCCCGCGCCGCCGAAGCCCGCCGTGGGGGAGGCCCTGTCCAACGTCTACGACCCCGGCGAATCGGCCGACCTTGTGGCCGCCGCCGGCGGCGGCGGCAAAGAGCTCGGCGAGTTCCTCGTCGCCGTTGAGGCCGTTAGCGCGCAGCAGATCGGCGCGGCCCAGCAGGTCCTGAAAACCAGCCCCGGCCGCCGCCTGGCCGACGTGCTCATCGAGCAGGGCGCCGATGAGATCAAGGTCTACCAGGCGATCGCCGGAATGTCCGACGTGCCCTTCGAGCGCGTCGATATGGAGCGCGGCCTTGATGGCGGCTTCGACGGCAAGCTGCTCAATCGCCTCACCCCCGATTTCTGCAAGGCCTACTCCGTTCTGCCCCTTCGTACAACCAAGGGCTCCGGTGCGGGGCCGGATGGCAAGGGCGGAGTCGGCGGCCGCGTCATCATCGGTGCGGCCACCCCGGACGACGTCTTCCTGCTCGACGAGGTCCGCCGCCGGCTGGGCGTTTCAAACGTCAAGCTCGTGGTCGTTCCGCCCTCGGACATCAAGTTGGCCCTGGAACTCGTGGGCCAGTCCGAGCATGCTGCGCAGCCGGACATGGATGTCTCCTCGCTCCTCTCCGAGGTGGATGAGGATGACGTGCAGGTCGAGAAGGTGAAGGAGTCGCAAGAAGTCGATCTGGAGCGCGAGGCGGCCGAGAGCCCCGTCATCCGCTACGTGAACTACATCATCCAGTCGGCCGTGAAGGAGGGCGCGTCGGATATCCACGTCGAGCCCGGCGAGAAGAAGCTCAAGGTGCGTTTCCGCATCGACGGCAACCTTTTTGAGATGATGACGCCCCCCGGTTCCATGTCCAGTGCCATCACCAGCCGCCTGAAGATCATGGCAAATCTGGACATCTCCGAGCGGCGCATCCCGCAGGACGGACGCATCCGCTGCACCGTGCACGGACGCAAGCTGGACCTGCGCGTCTCCACGCTCCCGAACTCTTCGGGCGAAAAGACCGTGATGCGTATCCTGGACACCAAGTCCATCAACGTCGATCTCGACGCGCTGGGGTTCGAACCCGACACGCTCACCGTCTGGAAGCGAGCCATCGACGAGCCCCACGGCATCGTGCTGGTCACCGGCCCCACCGGCTCGGGTAAAACCACCACCCTGTACGCCTCGCTCCGCGGGATGGACAAGAACACGATGAACGTCTCCACCGTCGAGGACCCGGTGGAATACCACCTCGACGGCATCACGCAGACGCAAGTGCATGAAAAAATCGGGATGACGTTCGCCAAGGCCCTCAAGGCCCTGCTCCGTCAGGACCCGGACGTGATCATGCTCGGCGAAATCCGTGATATGGAAACGGCCCAGACGGCCGTGCAGGCCGCGCTCACCGGCCACCTCGTGCTCTCCACGCTCCACACCAACGACGCGCCCTCCTCGCTTACGCGACTGGTGAACATCGGTCTGGAGCCCTTCCTCGTCGGCGCGGCCGTCCGGGCCGTGCTCGCCCAGCGGCTGGTTCGTCGCCTCTGCCCCGCCTGCAAGTTCCAGGGCAGCCCGACCGAGGAATACCGCGAGTATCTCTCCATGCAGGGGTTGAACCCGGATGCGATGTGGATGCCCAAGGGCTGTGACAAATGCCGCAACCGCGGCTATTCCGGACGTGTGGGCATCTACGAGATTCTCGCCGTGGATGACAACATGCGCGACATCATCGCCCGCAACCCGAACGTCTCCGAGTTCCGCCGCACCTGCATGGAACGCGGCATGGTGACGCTCCGCTCCGACGGAATGAAGAAGGTCGCCGACGGACTGACGAGCGTTGAGGAAGTTATCCGCGCGACCGAGGCGAACATCTGATCCCCTTCAGTGCCGAGGGGCGTAAGCCCTCGGGTCTTACTACCTTCTCGCACATCGCGTCCAGTGGTACACTGCGCCCTCCCCCAGGGCCCGCACATGTTCCGTTCCGCGTTCGACCAAGCGAGCCCTCGCAGCATCGGCCCCCGGTCGAACTGAAGTAGCGGCTCTTCAATCCACAATCGCTACGCGTCTCCACGTCCGGCCATTTGCGGCCAATCTGTGGTACTCTGTCTCGCTCCCAGGAGCCCGCAATGTCCCAGCACCCCCCTCCCTCCGCATTCGATCAGCCCGTAGCGCCCAAGAGCAACGGCATGGCCATCGGCGCGCTCGTCTGTTCCATCATTGCCTGTATTCCCGGACTTCCGATCGTCGGGTTGGTCCTCGGGATCGTCGCCATGAACCGGGCGAAATCCCAGCCGGAGCGATACGGCGGGCACGGACTCGCTCTCGCCGCGGTGATCATCGGCGGCATAGGCATCATCCCGAGCTGCGCTTTCTCCGCAGGGATCTTTCTCCCGGCCCTCGGCAAGGCCCGGCAATCCGCCCGCCAGCTCAAGAGCTCCACGCAGGTGCGGCAGATCCAGATGGCTCTCCTTGCGTACGCCAACGACAATCGCGGCTGGTTCCCCGAGCCCGGTGCCGATTGGCAGGCACGCCTCGGCAAATACGCTCCTACGCCCGGCATCTTCGTCTCCCCTTTCGCCGGAGAATCGACCGCGGGCGACTCGTACCTGTACGTCCCCGGATACACCGTGCCAAGCCCCGCGGATGCCGCGAACGTGGTGTTGGTGTACGACAATCCCGTCTACGTGCCACGCGGCAAGATCAACATCGGAATGGCCGACGGTACTGTCCAGGCTATTCGCGTCCAGGAGCTTCAGGCTTACCTCGACGCGGCCCCCAAGCCCGGCTCCAAGCCCGCAGCTCCCGTCCTCCCCAAGCGCGGCAACTGAGTCAGCCCAACTTCCCAACCCCCGTCGCCACACTCCCCAGCAGCAATCGCCTCTGCGGATTGCTCAATCCCAGCCGCGCAATCTCCTCGCGCGTCCGGAACTCCCCGCGCATCGGTGAATGCCCCCGTTCCACCCGAGCGAGATAGGCCGCGAACACCACCCGCCGATGCGTCGCGAGGAACTCAAACCCTTCCCCCGCTCGCAATCTCCCCCGCGGCATTCCCACCGCCCGGCCCAGCTCCGCCATGGTCGGCGCGCGATCCGTCCGCTCCACCGTCGGCCCTTGCCACATCCCCGCCCACATCCCCTTGTCCCCGCGCTGCTCGACCAGGATCGCGCCATCCGCACGCTCCACGATCGCCACCGCGCAGTACACCGTCTTTCGCACCGCGGGCGTCTTCGCCCGCGGGATCACCAGCTGTCGCCCCTCTCGCCGCGCCACGCACATCTCCCGCAACGGGCACTCATCGCAGCGCGGCATTCCCGGCCCCGGCGTACACACCGTCGCACCCAACTCCATCAGCCCTTCGTTGAACGTCCCCGGTCGCTTCGCCGCGGTTGCCAGCGCGGCGGCCCGCTCCCAGAGCCACTCCTGCACGCTCTTGTCATCACTCGCCGCGTCCTTCCCATGGACCCGCAGCAGCACCCGCGCCACGTTCCCATCCACGATCGGGGCCCGCTCCCCGAACGCGATCGACGCGATCGCACCCGCCGTGTACCGCCCCACGCCCGGCAGCCGGCGCAGCTCTTCCACCCCGCGCGGCACGCGCCCCCCAAACTCCGTCACGATCATCTTTGCCGCGGCGTGCAAGTTCCGTGCCCGCCGGTAGTACCCCAGCCCGGACCACATCCCCAGCACATCCTGCTCATCGGCCTTGGCAAGCGCGCCCACCGTCGGGAACCGCGATACAAACGCCCCGTATTTCTCGATCACCCGCGAGACCTGCGTCTGCTGCAACATCGCCTCGGAGACGAGCGACAGATACGGATCGCGATCCTGGGTGGTCCGCCGCTCCGCGGCGGTCTTTTCCAGTGTCTCCCGCCGTCGCGCCCCGTTCTTCTTTCCGGTCCCCCTATCCACTACACGCCACGGCAGCACCCGAGCATTCAGGAGAAACCACCCCTCAACCGCCGCAGCTATGCTCGTGTCGCTGGCCGCGCCGGCTACGCCGCGGCCAGCTTTCTTCCGGTTCTTCACTCCGTCACTTCTTCTTTCGCTTCGCCGCAAGTTCCCGCTGCTTCTGGGCCTCCTCGGCCATGGCCCGGAGCTTCGCCATGAAACCCTGCGGCTTGCCGATCTTCTCCTTGCGGTCCCACATGCTTCCGCCCACGCCCGAAGCTCGGGTCGCCATCTTCGCCGCCTTCACGGCCTCGATCTCCTTGTACTCCTCCTCCGCCTTCCTGCGGATCCACTTGCTCTCGATGATGCCAAGCGTGGAGTTGGTCGTGAAGTAGAGCGCAAGCCCCGCCGGCGCGTTGTACATCATCAGCGGGAACATCACGACAGTCATCACCTTCATGATCTTCTGCTGCTGCTCCTGCTCGGGCGTCATCGTGGTCGCCTGCGGCGGCTGCAGGTACTTCTGTTGGATAAAGAACACCACCCCCAGCACCAGCGGGAGCAGATTGATCCCGTCGATTGTTCCCAGGAAGCCCGAGAGCAGAGGAATATTGAACGCCGGGAGCGGGATGAAGCGATCCGGAGCCGAGAGGTCCGACAGGAACGTCCACGACGGGCTGATCCGCTGGAAGATGCCGAAGAAGGCCGGCTGGTGGTGCAACTCGAACGCAAAGCCGATCATCGCCGAAAGGCCGATCCAGACCGGCGTTTGCAAGAACGCCGGAATGCACCCCAGGGCCATGCCCATGTACGCGCCCGAGTGCTCGGCCATCATCCGGCCCTGCTCCTCGCGGAGCTTCACCGGGTCGTCCTTGTACTTGTCCTGGATCAGCTTCATCTTCGGCGCGATCTTCGCCATTTCCTTGCTGACAAAGTACATCCGGCGCTGACTCCAGCGCGTCACCGGGTGCAGGATCGTCCGCACGCAGACAACCAGCAGCATGATCGAGATCGCCCAGTCGAAGACCACATGCCCCTGCAGGAACT
Organism: Phycisphaerales bacterium; assembly: GCA_038225655.1. Taxonomy (GTDB): domain Bacteria; phylum Planctomycetota; class Phycisphaerae; order Phycisphaerales; family UBA1924; genus UBA4658. Next base: position 536,468 of record JBBRQY010000002.1, read on the forward strand.
CCAGCACATCGTGCAGCGTCTGCGACACGATCTGGAACGTGCAGAACGAACAGGGCCCGCCGAATGTGTAGATCACGATCTGCGCCAGCCCCGCGCCGAACGCCGTCGGCTGCGTGTCGATCACATGCGGCGACGTCGGCCCGGCGTATATCCCCATGGAGACATCCGCCGGCTTGCCCGGCTCGGGCTTCAGCACCGGAGTGGTCAGTCGCAGGGCCACATCCGCGTAGGTCTTTTCCCACGTCGCATCCGCCGTCGGGATCGCGAGCCGATCGACTTTCTCGGCCAGAGTAAACGGTCGATCCATTCCCGGCTGCGCCGCGGGATTCGCGGCCGCGAGCGGATACATCGCCACCGTGTAGTACCGGTTCGTCATCGCCGTCCACGACAGCACAAGCTTGCTGCCCGTGGAGTCCGCGTTCGGCCAGAGCGTCTTCACGTTCCATCGGGGAATCACAGCGTTGGGAACATCCCCCGCCTTGGTGCCGATCGCGTCCGGATGCGTCATGAACGACGCGGCGCGATCGTTGGCCGTCACGGTCTGGGCCTGCCCGATCGTTGAGGGGAGCATGAACCCGAAGCGAACGCGCCGGGCATCGCCGCCATAGCGCATCGCCCCGACGGGCGGGCTCACCGGCCCGAACTGCGACCATCGCACGTTCGCCGCCGCGCCCCCGCTGGGCACTTCGATCTCCTGATGCAGGGCAACTTCGTACGACCCGGGCTTGAGCTCCCACGTTCGTGTGACCTTCAGCACCTCGGCCCCGGACCCATCCACGATCGTCGCCTCAAACTTTCCGGGCGAGACCTGCTTCCAGAACGTCGTCTTCTCATCGGGCGTCAGCCAGAGCAGCACCGGCTGTTCGTTCAGTTCCACCTTCTCCGCGGCGAAGGCCGCCAGCCCTCGCCGCGTCCCCAATGGTTCGCCCCGCACCGGGCGAAAGAACTGCAGCACTTCCGGAGTTGTCTTGGCGACATCCTCAAAGTGGTTTGCCAAAGCAAGCCGCTCGATTCCCGCGCCGACTGGCGAGAAGCGGACTTCCAGCTCGAACGTCCCACCCTTGTCCTTCGGCGTGACCGACCCGATCGGGTCGTAACCCGTGTACGCGTAGGTCTTGGCCGAATAAGTTGTTCCCGGCGGAGGTGTCGGGACGGGTGCGGCGGGGGCCGCGCTCATTGATGGAGTGGTAGGGGCAGGTACCCCGGCCGCCGTAGCGGAGGGCGTGGGGGGTGTGGTGGTGGGTGTCGTCGTGGCGGGAACGGTCGCGGGAGGTGTGGTCGATGCGATCGGCTTGGCTGCATCCGGCTTGGCTGCATCCACCACCGGCGCAGGAGCCGGCTTGGCCGTGCTGTTCCGCATCACCGAATAGAAGATGATGCCCCCGCATACAACGAACACCACCAGCGGCACAATCACCCGCAACAGTCGATTCGGTTCTTTGGCCATATCCGTGGCATGGGCGTCCCGCCCATGTGCTTTTCCTTCTTGGCCCGGGCGTTGAGCCCAAGTGCCTTGTTGTCACCGGGCTCGCCGCCCACAGGTCCAGATCATGGGCAGGATGCCCACGCCACCCCTTACCGCCCCTCGAACAACCGATCCCCCAGCCAATCCGAAAGCTCCGGAATCGCCTTGATCTTGTCCGCCGTCGCCTTGATGTTGTACTCCAGACGCACGAACTGCATCCGGTCCTCGTGCATCACCACGTAGCAGGCCCGCGGATCCATATCCCGCGGCTGGCCCACGCTTCCCACGTTGATGATCGCCTTCTCGCTGTTGTACTTGTACGTGGAGTCTGTCAGCTCTCCCGGAGGATAAAAGTCCGGCTCATCGCTGAAGATCCCCGGCACGTGCGTGTGCCCCACCACGCAGAGCTTCCCCACGCGTTCAAAGATCGTGCTCACCTTATCCGGGGCTGTCACGCAGTCATCCGGAAAGATGTACTCATTAATCGGCCGCCGCGGCGACCCGTGCACCGCCAGTAGGGGCGTCTCAGTCCCAGGCACCTTGTCGGCCACCCGCACCCGAAGTTGCCCGAGAAACTCGTACCGCTCGCGACGCTTTGCCGCGTCCGGTTCCTGATCGAACTGCGAGCGCGTCCAGTACGCCGCCTGCTCGGCCCCGGGGTTGAAGTTTGTCGGCTCGTAGAGAACGGAGAAGTCGTGGTTGCCCATCAAAGACCACTCGCAGTGCTTGCGGATCAGGTCCACGCACTCCAAGGGGTCCGGCCCGTATCCGATGATGTCGCCCAGAGAGATAATGCGTTCGACACCGCGCGAGCGAATATCCGCCAGCACGACTTTGAGTGCCTCCGCATTCGCATGGACATCGCTGATGATCGCTACCGCCACGCCAACTCCTTTGGGAGCCCCCCCCAACCAACCCGCCGCTTTCGGGGCCGAGATGTTACCCCTCCCCTCCCTCCGTGGCATGGGCGTTCTACCCATGTGCCTTTGTCCTTTATCCTGCGGAATCACACCTGCCCATCTGGCAGCCCGACGCCTTGTTCCGTCCCTTCCCGTCATCCCCAAGCCATTCTGGCCCGCCCGCACGGGTTCCCTCAATGCCCCCCATGCTGGTAGCCGATTTGCTCCCTCGGCCTTCCACCCCGTCTACGTTGTCTGTCAGCCGGGGTGAACAAGTCGGTTTGGAGCGGTACCCGCCCGGTTTCAGGGTCGCCGCGATTCAAGGAGTTCCCCATGCCCGCCGCAGGCGTCACCTACCAGCGCACCCGTGAGATGACCATCGACGAGCTCCTTCTGGAGAATCGCGTCGTCTTCCTCATTGGTGAGATCAACCAGGGCTCCGCCGCCCGGCTCATCATGCAGATGTTCTATCTGGAGAACCTCAAGCGCGGCCAGGAAATCCACTTTTACATCAACTCCCCCGGCGGGGCCGTGGACGACACCCTCGCCATCTACGACACCATGCGCTTCATGACCAGCCCCGTGAGCACATATTGCATCGGGCGCGCCTACTCCGGCGCGGCTCTCCTGCTTACCGCCGGCACCAAGGGCAAGCGATTCATCCTCCCCCATGCCAAGGTCATGACGCACCAGCCCTACGGCGGCGTCGGCGGCCAGGCCGAGGACATCCGCATCCAGGCCGAGCAGATCATCAAGTCCAAGCACGAGCTCATCCGCATTATCTCCCGCCACACCGGCCAGCCCGAGGATGTTGTGCGGAAGGACTCCGAGCGCGACAAGTACTTCAACGCCATGGAGGCCAAGGAGTACGGCCTCGTGGATGAGGTCATCACCGAACTTCCCAAGGATGCACCGAGATAAACGGGTCTCGGGTCTCGGGTTTCGGGACTCGGGTGGAAACACTCGACCGCAACCCCGGGGCCGACCCGTCGTTCAAACGTACATCCCGCATCTCTCTACTCCCCTCCCTACCCGAGCCCCGAAACCCGAAACCCGAGACCCGCCCCATGTCTTACCTCGTCCCCATCGTCATCGAGCAGTCCGGCCGCGGCGAGCGCGCGTACGACATCTACTCGCGCCTCCTCAAGGACCGCATCATCTTCCTCGGCGGCGGCGTCGGCGATGAAATCGCCAACCTCATCGTCGCCCAGCTCCTCTTCCTCGCCAATGAGGATGAGAAGTCCGACATTCACTTGTATGTGAACTCGCCCGGCGGCTCCGTTTCGGCCGGTCTGGGCATCATCGACACGATGAAGTTCATCAAGCCCGACGTCTGCACCTACATCATCGGGCAGGCCGCCTCCATGGGCTCGCTCATCGCCACCAGCGGCACCAAGGGCAAGCGCTTCGCCCTTCCCAATGCCCGCAACCTCATGCACCAGCCCCTCATCGGCGGCGTCATGGAAGGCCAGGCCACCGATCTGGAGATTGAAGCCCGCGAGATGCTCCGCATCCGCGATCGTCTCTACCAGATCTACGCCGAGGCCACTGGCCAGAATATCAAGCGCATCGCCGACGACTGCGACCGCAACAAGTGGCTCGACGAGAAGGAAATGCTCGAATACGGCCTGATCGACAAGGTGCTTACGAGCATGCCGCACATCAAGCGCGAGCCCAGCATCGCCTGATGCCTCGGGTGGCACGCGTCGGCTTTGCAGACCCGCGCTCCTGGCATGTGTACTCGGACATTCAACTGTTCACCAGAACCCCGGCTTCACCGCCGGGGTTCTGCTTTGTCCAGCGCGTACGCCTTCTCCAGCCATTCCTTCACGGCTTGGTCGATCTCCGAGACGGCCGCGATCGGAATCCGGTGCGTGATGCGGTCTTTCTTCTCGCGCCCGCCAGTGGCGATCATCCGCCCACCGAGCTTGGGAATCTTGCTCTCCGGCATCGCTCCGAGCGCCAGACCAAGGTCCACCCGCGTATTCGTCGTCGCCTTGATTTGAGCAAACACATGCTCGCGAAACATCGGCACCATTGTCTTGCACGGGCAGGCCTTCGCTTCTTTTCCGACGCTGAGTCCGAGCGCGAGCAATCGGTCATAGATCGGCCGCAGCGCGGCCTTCTTTCCCGCGTATTGCTCCTCAACGTACGTGGGCGCGATCTTCAGATACCCCTCGGGCGTGTCCTCGGCGATCTTCTCCGGGTGTGTCGCCTTCTCCGCCAGCCACCCCGCCGTGTTCGTTCCCATCTTGTACGTTTTCTTCAGCCACTCGCGTCGTGCCGGCTCATCCCTCGGCCCGTCCTTCTGGATGTGCTTCAGCCACTGCTCCAGCGAGCGCCCCGTCTTTTCAGGCAGGGCATCCACCCATTCCGCCACCATCTGCACGCTCGGATGCACCGAATATGGATGCTTGCTCTTCGCCACGCGTTTCCTCCGCGCTCTCCGCAGCCCTCCGCGGTGAATCCGCCTTACCCAGGCATTCTGAACTCTCCGCAAAGTTCCCGCACTTCTCCGCGCACCATCGCCGTCTCTCCCTCCGCGCCCTTGGCCGTCAGCACGCGATCGATCCATCCGGCGATCTGCTTCATCTCGGCGGTGCCGAGGCCGCGCGTCGTCACCGCGGGGGAGCCCAGCCGAATCCCGCTCGTGAGCTTCGGCGGGCGCGGATCATCGGGTATCCCGTTCTTGTTGCAAACCATCCCCGCCTTGCCCATCCATGTTTCCGCGTCGGCCCCGGTCAGTTCCGGGTTTTTGGGGCGCAGATCGACGAGCATCAGGTGATTGTCCGTCCCGCCGCTGGTGATGCGGTAGCCGCGCTCCGTCAGCGCGCCGGCCAGCGCCTTGGCGTTCGCCACCACCTGCTGCGAGTACGTCTTGAACTCCGGCCGCAGCGCCTCGCCGAAGGCCACCGCCTTGGACGCGATCACGTGCATCAGCGGCCCGCCCTGCACGCCCGGGAAGACGTTCCGGTTGATCTTCTTGGCCAGTTCCTCGTCGTTGGTCATGATCAGCCCGCCGCGCGGCCCGCGCAGCGTCTTGTGCGTCGTCGTCGTCACCACGTGCGCGTGCGGGAAGGGCGATGGGTGTACGCCCGCCGCCACCAACCCCGCGATGTGCGCAATATCCGCGAACAGCATCGCTCCGCAGGCGTCGGCGATCTCGCGGAATCGCTTGAAATCGATCACGCGCGGGTAGGCCGAGTACCCGCACATCACCACCTTCGGCTTGTGCTCCATGCAGACTTTCATGGCCGCGTCGTAGTCGATCTGCTCGTGCTGTGGATGCCCGACGGTGTAGTGCAGCGGGTAGTGCACCGGCTTGTAGAAGATCCCCGAGAAGTTGATGCTCATGCCGTGCGACAGGTGCCCGCCATCTTTCAGTACCAGCGAGGCGAACGTATCCCCCGGCTTCATCATCGCCATGCACGCGGCCATATTCGCCTGCGCCCCGCTGTGCGGCTGCACATTGGCGAAGCCGCAACCAAACAGCTTCTTGGCCCGCTCGATCGCGATCGTCTCGATCTGATCGTGGAACTCGCACCCGCCGTAATAGCGTGCGCCGGGATACCCCTCGGCGTACTTGTTCGTCAGGCACGTCCCCATCGTGTGCATGACCGCGGGCGAGACATGGTTCTCGCTGGCGATGAGCTCCAGCGTGTGCTCCTGCCGGTCGCCCTCCTTGGCGATCAGCGAGGCAATGTCCGGGTCCTGCTTCCCGATGAGGGCGAGCACTTGGTCGGTGATGGGGTCGTGGGAGTGGGGGGGCATGGCCCAAGAGTATGGGCCAACTACCCGAGGAAGTAGTTGATGCAAGAGCCGGCCACATCGACCCACTCTCGATCCACGAACAGGCAGATCGACACGGCGGCCAGGAACGAGATGGTCAACATCAGGGTCGTCACCAGTCGGGCCTGCTCCAGCCGCAAATACGCTGTGGTGAACTGCTTCCACCAAAGCACGCACCACGCCGCGAAGAACACGAGCAATGCCCCCGCCAACACGCTCCAACCCGTGGTGGCTGGGAACAGCTGTTGCAAGTAGAGCACGAGCAGGTCGACGATCACCAGCACGAAGAGTGTCGGCACGAAGTACGCCCACCCGCGCACAAGATGCCCCGGCCGGCACTTCGCCTTCTTCATGGTGTCCACCAGCACCAAATACGGCAGCGGCACAAGCACGCCCCACACAAGTGCCAGCAGCCCCAGCGGCCCGATCAGCCGCCAAGCGTCGTAGCCGAACCCTTGCGAGTACGGCCAGGCGAGCAACAACGCGAGTTCCCAGCCGTCAAAGTTCATGGTGCCGGGGGTCAGAGTTCCCGCCAACCACCCCATGACCGCTCCGGCTGGCGCAGGTCGCCAGACCCACAGCGACTCCCATCCCACTCGGACCGCCAGCCCGCCCGCGGCGATATGCACTACCAGCGCCAGAGCCAGCACCATCACGGCCAGCCGCCACAGCCGAATCGGGGCGGCCAGCGACATCGCACTCCAGAAGCGCGCCGGGCGCAGCGCGAAGAACACCGTCTTCAACAGCGCCCGCACGTGTCTCTTTGTCGCGTGCTCGAACGACCACTTGGGATGCACCCGCTCCGGCCGAAAGATGTCCACCCACGCAAATGTCAACCCGCACTCGCTGCACGTTCCCTCGAGCGGGCACTGCCCCGCCCACATCGGTACCACCCCCGAAACGTCGTAGCCGCAGCGCGGGCAGCCAAGTTCGGGGGCGAGTCGGGCCATTGGTTCGTGATACCGATCCCACCGCGCCAAGTTCCGCGATCGTGCTTTGTGGAGTCAACGCGAAACGAACCCCTTTCGAGCCAAACCAGTGCTTGTTTCCAATGATTTGTATCCCAGTTCCGGCAACATGGGCCTTGCTTTTGCGTATCCATCTCCGGATCAACACGAGGGAGAGAGATATGCACAACGCGATGATTGTCGCCACCCGCGCGTGCGCGGCGGGCGTTTCCCGGTTCACTTTCCGCCCCAATGCCCTGACCGCGGCGCTCGCTGCTGCGGCCGTGCTCTTTGCGGGTCAGTCCGGGCTTGCTTCGGTGGCCTTCACCGGTCTGGGCACTCTGGGCGGCAGCCAGTCATTTGCCTACGCGCTCAGTGCGGATGGACAGGTCGTCGGTGGGGTTGCCGATGTGGCCGGCGATACCGAAGGCCGCGCGTTCCGTTGGACCAGCGCGGGGGGCATGCAGAATCTCGGCTCTCTCGGCGGGCCCGAATCTATCACATACGGGCTGAACAGCAACGGATCGGTCGCCACCGGCATCGGGCACATCGCGGCTGGGCAGATCCACGCGTTCCGATGGGCCAGCGGCTCCGGCATTCAGGACATCGGCACCGTTGGTGGACGCCCCTCCTCACAGGGCTTCGCGCTCAGCGCCGACGGCTCCGTCGCTGTCGGCGGCGTCTCCCGGGCCTTCCGCTGGACGAGCGCCGGAGGCATGCAGGATCTCGGTACGTTCGGGGGAACCGCCTCATCGGCCAACGCTGTCAGCGCCGATGGATCGGTCGTCGCAGGAAGCGCCAACACCGCGGCAGGCGTCCCGCATGCGTTCCGGTGGACCAACGCCGGCGGATTGCAGGACATGGGCACACTCGGAACAACCTCAATTGCCAAGGCACTCAGCGCCGACGGTTCCGTCGGCGCCGGATACAGCCAGGTTCTGCCCGCGCTCGGGCAGTCCACCAGCGGTTACCACGCTTTCCGATGGACCGATGCGGGCGGCATGCAGGACCTCGGCACGCTCGGCGGCGCTACCGCCTACGGATTCGCCATCAGCAGCGATGGCTCGACCATTGTCGGGGCGTCCGACATTCCCGCCGACGGCATCCAGCGTGCCTTCCTTTGGACGCAGTCACTCGGGATGGTGGACCTCAACACTTATCTCCCAGCACTCGGGGTGAATCTCACCGGTTGGCTCCTCGTCAGCGCCCAAAGCATCAGCGCCGACGGCACCGCAATCGCCGGATACGGGATCCACAACGGCCAGAATCAGGCGTTCCTCATTTCCGGCATTCCCGCCCCAGGCGCGGCGGGCCTGCTCGTACTCGCGGGCCTCGGAGCTGCTCGTCGCCGCCGCCGATACTGATTATCCCTCGCTCAACCGCACACATTCTTCCGCAACATCTCGTGCCGATTGCGCCTGCGTCAGGTCCATCCGCGCGTACACCCCCCGTTCGTGATCGCTGTTCAGGACGATCGCCTCGGGTGACACCACCGTGAACCCCTCCTCCGCCTTCTCGTGCCCGAGCACGAAGAGCCGGACGTTCCAGCGCCGCGACAAGTCCGCGATCTGCTCGGGCGTGTGCCCGCGTCCCCACGTCATCGCCCGGGCCGCGCCAGTGCGTTTGGTGAAGTCCTCCGGCGTCAGATCCCGATCCAGCGCGCCCAGATCAAACGAGCTCATCATCTCAGGTGCGGGCAGCGAGTGTGCGCACAGCACGTCCTGGTCCAATTCCGAGCATCTGAACCGCACCGCCAGCGGCAGGGAAGTCAAAAACGCGTTGAGAGAGCTCCGCACCTCGCCGGACCGATCTCCAAATGCCGCGTCGAGCGCCTCGTCGAACGCTTCGTTGCAGCGCACGCCCTCCTTGGCCACCGCCGTTCCAGAGAGCTGCGCGATCTCGTGGTTGGCCAGCAGCACGTGGACGCGCTCTGGAAACGCGGCCTTCATCGCCGCCACCCGCGTCAGCACGCGGTACGAATAGTCCAGCCCGTTCACCAGCCGATCCCCGTGGATCAGTTCATGCAGCGTGATGTGGCATGGCCCCTCCGGGTACCCCGGCTCTCCGAGCCGGGTTCCCTGCCGCGCCTCCCACGCCCCATCAACCCCCGCCGCCCGCACCAGCCGCGCCAGGTGCAGCGGATTGTCGTGCAGATCGCCCGTCGCGATCAGCGTTGCGCCGGGCGTTCCCGCCTTTGTTGGATCGACCTCCACCCACTCCGTGCAGCCACGTCGGTTCGACATCGTCAGGCACGCGTGCGTTCCCGCCACCAGCGTCGCGATCACAGCGTCCGCGTCGCGCAAGTCAATGTGTTCGAGTATGGATGCCATGGACCCCGCCGCGCCCCGCCTTCGCATCCCACTGCCCACTCACCACTGTCCCCCACTCAATCGTCCGCGTCGGCGATGCCCAGACCCGCATCGATCGGCGGCGGGGGCATGTCCCGGGTGTCGCGAATCTTTCCGCCCACGCCCACGCCGGACGAACCGCCTGCTCCGCCGATTCCCTGCGAACCACCGAGGATCGAGCTCCCGCCGAGCTTGCTCCCGTTGTTCAGGTTCAGCCCCGCGCGGGAGCCGGACGCGTCAACGTTGATGCGCGCACCGCTGCGGCCGAGTTCCTTGCTCGCTAGAAGCTGGCTCCGCACCAGATTGATCTGGTCGTGAACCTGCGCCATGGTGGGCCGCTTGTCCGGATCCACTTCCACGCAGGACATGATGAGCGTGTCGATCCGCTCCGGCACGCGTGAGTTGATCTCGCTCGGCTTTTTCGGCCTGGCCAGCAGCGCATCGTCCACAGAGCCGAGCAGACTGTCGCCCTTTGAGAGCGCGGTGGGGATGAACGAGCGCGTCAGAATCCAGTACAGCGACGCGCCAAGGTTGTACACATCGGTCTTGGGCGTGATCGCCCGCCGATGCACCTGCTCGGGCGCGATGTAGTCCGGCGTTCCCTGGATCCGCTGCTTCACCGTCCCGATCTTGCAGCTCTGCCCCAGATCAATGATCACCGCCGTGAGCTTCTCGTCCACGATGATGTTGTTCGGCTTCATGTCCGCGTGCACATACCCCTTGGCGTGCATCGCCGCGAGACCCTCGGCCACCTGCTCGAAGATGTGCAGGGCGTCCTCGAACGTCTGCGGCGGATTCCGCTCGCAGCTCGAGCCGTCCACGAAGCCCATCACCAGGTACAGGTCGTTCACCCCGCCTAGGAGGCGTTCCTTCTTCTTGATGATCTTTTCAATCTTCCGGATCCGGTCCGAGCCAACCTTGGCCGCGATCTGGTATTCCTGCTCGGCCTGCTCGAGGAAGCGGATGGACTTTTCGTCGTCCTTCTCCACGTGCTTCAGGGCCCAGACCTGCTTGGTCTTGGGATCGAGCACGGCATAGATAACCGACGCCGCGCCGCGGCCGAGCTCCTTCATCACTCGGTACCCTTCGACCATGTCGCCGGGTTTGAGAATCTCGAGCGGCAAGCGTTCGTCCTTCCACCAACCCGACAACCGAACCGTTCGATGCCGGCACGCCCGGCCCGAACCCCCAAAGTCCCCTGTGAACCAATCGGCGGGGACCCGCTTGGCTCCCCCCATACGTCCGTCCTGTCCGTCCGTTCCGGTTCGGGGTAAACCGGAACGCAAGTATCGGCCTAGCCGGGCCAAAGTTCAACGCCGGGGGGTTCCGGAGTGGATCCTTTGGGGACTGGCGCGGTCTGCGGGCCTTGGGGCGGCCGCCGATATGTCCAAGATTAGCAGTTGTTTGCGTTCATGCGAGCCGGATTGCTCCGGACCGGGCATGAATGATCGTTGAATGTGGATGGAATGGCCCGTGAGGCGCCGGAATCAGTGCCCGGGCTTGCCTGCGGGCAGGCCGTACAGACCGGCGGGGAAGAGCTTCCCGGGGTCGGAAACAGGGGCAAGGTCGGAATGGAGCAGAACGCGGTCGGCCGGAAGGCCAAGCTGCTTCCGGAGCGATTCGATCAGCGTGTTCAGTTGCTGAATCTGGCCCTGCGTAAAGCCCTGGCGGTTGCCATCGCCAACGAGGCAGATCGAGATGGAGTGCTGGTTGTACCAATCGCCGTTCGGGCCTGCGGCGTGGGCCCCGGGAAGCTGGTCCAGCCAGCGATAGCCGATGTGGACCTGGCCGTCGTCCATGCCCGAGCCGTTGCCGATGATGAAGTGGTGCCCCAGCGACTTGAAGCCCGCGTCGCGGTGCTCCTTCTCGATGGAGGTTGGGTCGCCGCGCGTGGAGCCGCTGTGGTGGATCACGATCGCCTGCCAGCGGGCGGTGTCCAGCGGCTTGCGAGTCTGCGTGAGCGGGTCGGAGCTTGTGGAGCCGATCGTGGTCGCCGCGGCAAGGGCCGAGAGCGACACGCCGTCACTGCGCGGCGAGGGACGTCCGTCGATGGCGAGCAACATGCCTCCGGCCAGCGTCATCGCGCCGAGGAAACTCACCCACACCACGCGCACGCGCGTCAGACCGACCTGCGGGGTCGGGACACGGGTCCGGCGTCGAGATGTGGTGCGTCGTGCTGCCATGGAGAGATTCAAACTGTACCCCTATTCAATCGGGTGTGCGTGGTCGGAATCTTCCCAAATTCTTGCGTGGATTGATGCTGTCGGTTGAAGAAGCGCCGCGACAGGCCGCATCGTTGGAACGCGCGGCGCAATCAGCGGCGGACGCGACGCCTCGAATCGAGGGCTCGAAGTGGTTATCGGAAGTTGAATGGCGGTGCGTCCTCCCTATGATGAGGGAGGAGAGCATCAATCCTTCGGGCCGAGGCGACCGCGCAAGTTTGGCTCGCGCCGACCGTACTCGTTTTCGATGTACTGAGGGGCGTAGCGGCCGCGCACGTTGTCATAGCGATCGAAGGGCGTGCGCTCGTCGCTCGGGGCAAGCAGTGGCTTGGAGCAACCCGATGCGCAGATGATCCCACCACAGATCGCAAGTTCTGCGACGAGGACGGCCGCTCCGATGGTGGTTCGACGCCTGCTCATGGTGGGATTCTAACGGGGCGGAGGACTATCGGCATTGCGGACGATGCGACCGGAGTGATCGAGGGAGAGTTCGCCGCGCACGGTCATCTGGCGGAGGGCTTCGTAGATCGCGGCACAGACCGCCGTGGCCAGATTCAGCGAGCGTTCACCCGGAATCATGGGGAGGGTAACAAGTCGGGTGGGATGCTGCTCGAAAAGATCGTCAGGGAGCCCAGCCGTCTCCTTGCCAAAGACCAGGTGGTCGCCGGGATGAAACTCGGCCTGCCAGAGAGGGCGGGCAGTCTTTGTGGTAAAGAGCCAGAGGCGTTCGGGAGTGGGGGGGTGGCTGGAGGCGAGATAGGCGGGCCAGTTCTCGTGTTCGATGGGTTGCAGGCGCGGCCAGTAGTCCAGCCCGGCCCGGCGGCAGGCCTTCTCGGAAGTATCGAACCCCAGCGGCCGGATCAGGTGCAGGGCGCAGCCCGTGGCGATGCACGTCCGCCCGATGTTGCCGGTGTTGTTGGGGATCTCGGGCTGGTGCAGGATGATGTTGAGGTTGGGAGTGGGTGGCACCGAATAATCCGCGAGATTCGCTCCCACCTCCCACAAACCACCGCTCATCCCGGGTGTGTCTGTCAACCGGCCTTCTTCTCGCGATCCTGGCGGGCCCGTACGCCGGGGTCGACGTCGATCAGTTTGGCGACGGTCTCCTGCAAACTCTTCAAATCCGCGCTGGGGTGCGGGTTGCCCTGCCAGCGGACGACCCCGTCGGTGGAGAGCACCACCACGTGCGGGATGCCCGATATGCCCAGAGCGGTCTTCACGGTTGCGGCCTGGTCGATCGCCTGTGGGTACGAGTGCTTCGCGGCCTTGATGAACTTCTTCACCGTCGCATCATCTTCATCGGAGATGCCGATGACGACAATGTTCTTGCTGTACTTTTTATACAGGTCGTCCAAGTGCGGCATGGCCGCTTTGCACGGGCCGCACCATGTGGCCCAGAAGTCCAGTACGATGATCTTGCCCTCGCGGTCGGGCTCCTTGCCGAGCCATGTTTCCTTGCCGAGCTTGGCGGGAAGGGGTTTGCCCTGCAAGTTCTTGGCGTTGGCAACGCCCTTGTTGGTCGGCGGCCATTTGACCTGCTTGTAGTCCTCCGGCGAGACGCGCTCCTTCACTTCGGGACCGCCCATCGGAGCATCGCCCTCGGCCTTCTTGGTCTGCTTGGCCCGCTCAGGGGCCTTGGCCGCGTCCGCGGCGGACTCATCAACGACGATCTTCACGGCCTCGTCCAGCGAGGACTTCTCGACATCGGCAAAGCGCAGGTTGCCGGCGCGATCGACGAGGTAGAAGTTCGGACCCGCGGCGGGGGTCTTCATCGCCTGGAAAAACGCGCCACTCTCATCGTGAGCCGCGCCGAAGGTGATCTTATTGGTCGCCAGCACCTCGGCCGCTTTGTCGAAACCCTTGGCGTGGTGCACGGCGACGACGATCAGATCCTTGTTCTTGTCAGCGAGTTTCTGCGCGTCGGCGAGCGCGCCGTGAGATGTCTTGTACCACGCGGCCCAGGAGATGAGCAGCACGGGCTTGCCCTTGATCGAATCGGCGGTGGGTGCCGCGCCCCCTGTCCAGCCCGTGAGTTTGCCGAAGATCGCGGCATCGAATGGCTTGTAGGTCATGGCGTCGAGCGTCTCGCGCGACGTGCCCTTGCCCATGAGCTTGATCGCCCCGTCGTCGGCGACAGCGATGGCGGCGAGCGAGCAGAGAGCAAGAGACGCGGCGAGCGCGAACGGGCGAGCGAAACGGCGCATGGGCTGCTCCTGGGGGGAGAGGCGAGAGCTCACTTCTTCTTGGCGTCCTCGGCCTTGCGGCGCGCCCTCACGGCGGGATCAACGGCGATGAGCTTGTCCAGGGCGACGCGCAGATCCTGGTTGTAGGGGCTGCCGATCCAGCGGATGCGCATGTCGGTGGAGAGCAGCACGGCGATGCCGAACTCGTCCTGTGTCGGGGCCAGGCGCGGGATCATGCCGCCGCCATTGAGTTCAAGGTTCTCCGCCTTGAGCACGTTGGGATTCAGGAAGTGGTTGACGGAGCGGGTGCGCAGAATGGAGGCGATGAACTCCTTGTTGCGCAGCTTGACCTTCTCCTCCTCCTCTTGATTTCCGTTCGAGTTGTTGCCGCCGGTGAACGAGCTCGATCCGATCTTGAACAGACTGCCGGCCACGATCGCGTCGCGCTTGTACTCATCGCGGAGGCGATTCATCGTGGGAATGACGTTGAGCATGTCCACGTCCTTCGGGTCGATGAAGTAGATCACGACGATCTTTCCGGCCTTCTTCGGCGCGGATGGGGCCCAGTCCTCCTCGGGCCAGTTCTGGATCTTGGGAGATTCGTTCTTGATCTTGTCGAGAATCGGATCGTGCTCAACCTTGCCGACCATGTACGGCCAATGCACCGACTTGTACGACTCATCGTCCGGCTCGGGGAACTCCACCGTCGGCTCATCGCCGGGGGCCGCACCGGAGGCATCTTTGGTGAGCCAGCGGTTCTTCTCGGCTTCCGTGGCCTTCTTGGCGAGCAGCTTCGGGTAGTTCGCCGCCTGCTCGGCGGTCTCGTTGACGAGATACGCCGCGGCCTCGTCCATCGAGGAGGAGTCCACCTGCGCGAAACGCACATTCCCGGAGCGATCGACGAAGTAGATGTTGGGGTCCTGGTCCGCTTTCAGCCCGGTTCGGAATTTGCCGTCCTTGTCCTCGGCGAAGGGGAAGGTGATGCCGAGGGTCTTGGCGTTTTCCGCCGCGCCCTCAAAGCCGCGCGGGTTGTGAACACCGACGACGACAAGGCCCTTGTCCTTGAACTTCTCGTAAAGGGCTTCGGCATTGCGCATGGCGGGGTGTGAGAGTTTGTGCCAGCTCGCCCAGGAGACGATCAAGACGACCTTTCCGTTCAGGTCCGCGGCCTTCGGTGCCGTTCCGGTCCAGTTGGAGAGGTTGGCCCACAGGCCGCTGTCGAAGGGCTTGAGCTGCATGGCGTCGAGCGCCTCGCGGCTTTTGCCCGCGCCGCGATATCTCAGAACGGGTTCGTCCGCGCCAATCGCAGGGCAGTGCGAAAGCACGCCAAACCCGATGCAGGCAGACACGAAGAGCAACGCGCCACGGTTCATGCTCGATCTCCGAAACGAAGATGCGCCGACCTCCGGATGGAGAGCCGACATTGACAGACTGGCCAGAGCGTACCACCCGCCCCGAACGTGCCGAGTACGGCACCGTTGAGTATCACGCGGTACCCACAAGTATGTACCGCCGAAACAGCCGCGAGTATCCGGGAAAACACAAATGTTCGCATATTGTTTGCTATGAACCACCTAAATAGGCGAGTGCGACGCCGCAGGCCATCGCCACATTCAGGGAGTCCAGCGAGGGATCGGCCTTCGCCATCGGAATCCGAACCAAGTGCGAGCACGCGGCGAGAGCTTCATCGGTCAGCCCCGGCCCTTCGCTGCCGAGGATGAGCGCGACGCGGGCAGCGGGTGCAAGTGCGCGGAGAGCTGCACCGATCGGCATCGCGTTCGGCCGCGGCGTGAGGGCCCAAGTCTGAAACCCCGCGCTGCGCAGGGCGTGCAATGGCTCGGGCCACGTGCCGAGTCGCGTGAATGGAACACAGAGGGCCGCGCCCATGGAGACGCGGATGCTCTTTCTATACAGCGGGTCGGCACATCGTGGTGAAAGCGCCACGGCCGCGCCCGTGCCGCCGAGCGCGCCCGCGTTGCGGAAGATGCTCCCGAGATTGTCGTGGTTCGTAAGGTCTTCCAGCACAATCAGCGGCCCGGCCCGTGATGCAAGCTCGGCCAGCGGTGTGTCCTCAAGACGCACGCCGATGCCCAGCACGCCGCGATGCATGTTGAAGCCGACGATGGAGGCCATCAAGGGCGGATCGGCAAGAAACACGGGTGTTTCGGCGGGAAGCGTGGCAAGAGCATCCCGCAGGGAGTCCAACCGGGTGGGCGTGGTGAGCACGCTTTGCACGGGGAATTTACTGGCAATGAGGCGGCGAAGGACGAGTTCCCCCTCGGCGATGAAGAGGCCCCCGTGCGCGCCCGCGTTCAGGGGGTCGGCGCGCTGGGCCAGTTCGGCGTCACGCATGTTCGCGTACGGGGCGAGCCGGGGATCGGAGAGGGATTGGATGGGCACGATGTTCATGAGGATGAAAAGCGAAGTACATGGATGGGATGCCCCTGCCACGGACCCATCCTAAACTATGGGCATGATCAAGACACGAGCGGTTTGTGGCGTGGTTGTCGCGGCCCTGGCACTTTGTGGTTCGGGGTGTGAGTCCAAAACTCCGCCGCCCCCGGCCCCGGTGAGTTCCAGTTCGGGTCAGGGGTTGAACGGTCTCTCCTCCAACCCGCACTCGCTGCTCGGAAAGTCCGCCGCGATGGGCAAGAACGCCGTAGCGGGGATCGAGAATCAGCAGGACATCGCGGCCAACGCGGCCAATCAGATCAGCGGCCAATCCTCGACGGAGGTGGTAGTCGGTGGGCTGAAGTTCGCCATTCCGGAGGGGTGGAACAGCGTGACGCCGTCGAGTTCGATGGTGAAGGCGACGTACCTGATCGACAGCGCGGGCGCGCAGTGCAACTTCTCCACGGCGGGCGGGGATGTGGGGAGCAATCTGGATCGCTGGAAGAAGCAGATCACGACCGCCTCGGGCGAGCCAGTGGAGGGCGAGGTGGAGGAGACCACGGCGCTGGGCTTCAAACTGGTGATCTACAAGGCGACCGGGACGTACGCCTCGATGTCCGGTGGGAAGCAGTCGAACACGGCGTTCCGGGGGGCGATCATCCAGATGCCGGTGCAAAGCGTTTTCGTGCGGCTGACGGGGCCGGCCGAGAAGATCGGGGCTCTGGATGGCGCATGGGAGCAGATGGTGAAGGGGATTGCCCGGTAAAGCGAAGAGGCGAAGGCCAACGAGCGTGGAGTGGGGAGCCGAAGCGGGTCTGTAACCGATAGAGGGCGAGCATCGCTCGGGCGATGACTGTCTGTACGCCGCAACGCCTTCACGCCTTCTCTTCTGGACCCCTCATGCACACCTGGCAAGCCGTCATTTTGGGCCTCGTCGAAGGCATCACCGAGTATCTGCCGGTTTCCTCGACCGGGCACCTCATCATCACGTCGAACCTGCTCGGGTTGACGGACGAGAAGAGCAAGAGCGCGATTGATGCCTTTGAGATCGTGATCCAGGGCGGAGCGATTCTGGCGGTGGTGGGGCTGTACTGGCCGCGGTTCGTGCAGATGCTGCGCGGCTTGCTGGGCATGGACAACGCAGGGTTCAAGCTGCTGCTGAATGTCTTTGTGGCCTTCCTCCCCGCGGCGGTGATCGGGCTGCTGATCAAGAAGTGGATCAACGAGCACTTGTTCTACGCGTGGCCGGTCGTGCTGGCGTTCCTCGTCGGAGGTGTGTACATGATCGTCGTGGAGGCGCGCCGGAGCGGGCGGCTGGGGCGTCCGCCGTATGGCGGCGCGGGCAAGGGAATCGAGGACATGACGCCGCTGGATGCGCTGAAGATCGGCGCCATGCAGGTGCTCTCCATGTGGCCGGGCACGAGCCGCTCCATGATGACGATCACGGGCGGGTATTTCACCGGTCTCCGCCCCGCCGCGGCCGCGGAGTTCTCGTTCCTGCTCGGCGTGCCGACGCTGCTCGGAGCGACGGTGAAAGCACTATGGGACGATTACAAGGAATCCAAGTTGCCGGTTTCCCCCGGTGCTGAGCCCCACGAGATGTTCTACCACGTGCTCGGTCCGATGCAAGTCGTGGTCGGGCTGGTGGTGGCCGCGATTGCCGCGGCGCTCGCGGTGAAGTGGCTGGTCGGTTTCCTGAACAAGAACGGTCTGACGCCGTTCGGGATCTACCGGATCCTGTTGGCCGTCGCGCTGGTGGGGCTGATTCTGGGCGGGCTTGTGACGATCGTGCCGGATAAGGCGGTCGCTGCGCCGGAGAAGGCCGTGATTGTACAGCCAGGAACGGCCATTCCGCGGCGATAATGGTGGAGTTATCGGGGGGGTTCTCCGGGCCTGTCGCGGAGAGGGCGGCCGCAAACGCCGAAGAACACTTCGACCGTTCAGAACACGGGCAGGATGCCCGTGCCACGCTGCACACTTACCCTCCGAGGTCCCATGGCCCCGATCGCCCCCAGTGCACCCTCCATTCCAACGCCCGCGAAAGAGCAACCCTTGAAGACCTCGTTCCCCAAGGACAAGATCCGCGTGGTGCTGATGGAGAATATTCATCCGCGCGCGGAGGAACTCTTTGCCGATGAGGGCTTTCGCGTGGAGCGCGTGGCCAAGGCCCACGAGGGGGCCAAGCTCATCGAGATCGCCAAGGACGCTCACGTGCTGGGGATTCGCTCGCAGTCGCAGGTGCGCGCCGATGTGATCAAGGCCTGCCCGCGGCTGCTCGCCGTCGGATGTTTCTGCATCGGGACGAATCAGGTGGACGTGAAGAGCGCGTGCTTGGCTGGCGTGCCGGTCTTTAACTCGCCGTTTTCCAACACGCGTTCGGTCGCCGAACTCACGATCGCCGAGATCGTTGCGCTGCACCGGCGGCTGCTGGACAAAAGCGTGGAACTGCACGCCGGCAAATGGGACAAATCCGCGGCCGGCTCGCACGAGGTGCGCGGGCGCACGCTCGGCATCGTCGGGTACGGGCGCATCGGTTCGCAGGTGAGCGTGTTGGCCGAGTCCATGGGGATGCGGGTGATTTACTTTGACGTGGCCTCGTGCCTGCCACTAGGCAACGCGCGCCCGGTGAAGTCGCTGGATGAGCTGCTGGCGCAGTCGGATGTGGTGACGCTGCACGTCCCCGCGACGCGGAAGACCGAGCGCATGATCGGCGTCAACCAGATCGGCAGGATGCGTGAGGGTTCGTACCTCATAAACAACGCCCGCGGGGGCGTGGTGGACATCGGTGCGCTTGCGGCGGGCCTGCGCAGCGGCCGGGTGGCGGGGGCCGCGCTCGACGTCTTTCCCCAGGAGCCGGCGAGCAACGCGGAGCAGTTTGTGAGCGAAGTGCGCGGGCTGAACAACGTGATACTCACGCCGCACATCGGCGGATCGACGGAGGAGGCGCAGGCGGCGATCGCCGAGGATGTGGCGACGAAGCTGGCGCGGTTTGTGAACAACGGCTCCACGACGGGTGCGGTGAATGTGCCGCAGGTCGATCTGCCCGAGCAGGACGATATCGGCGCAACCGAAGACGCAAGCGGAAGCGGCGCGATGACGCGCGCCTCGCATCGCCATCACCGCATTCTGCACTTCCACCGCAACGTGCCGGGCGTGATGAGCAAGGTGAACTCGGTCATGGCCGAGCTCGGCGTGAACATCGCGGGGCAGTATCTCAAGACCAACGACGAGGTCGGATACGTTGTGCTGGACGTCGCGCCCACGAACGCGGAGCTGATCAGCGACAAACTGCGATCGATCCCTGAGACGATCCGTGTCAGAATGCTCTGGTAAGCGCAAACGCCCGGGATGAGCGAGTCCGCGAGCGAATCCCGCGGAATTCCGCCCGAAGTTTAAGTGCGTTTGGTATCAATCCACCGGCACGGTCTTCTTCCGCTTGCCCTTGTGCCGCGGCCGGTCACCATCGGACGTCGAGTTCGAGTGAATGTCGTCGCTGGTTCCCGCGATGCCGTCCGGGCCGTCCGAGACGATCTCAAACTCGTTGACGCCCTTCACGACAATGTGGAACGGATGGCCCCAGACGTCCGTGCCCTCTTCGGGCGAGATTCCCGGAAGCGTCGCGATGTCCGTGGGGAATGTGCCGTCGGGGTTCTTGTGCTCGGCCACGATTGCGGCGATCTTGCCCATGCGCACTTCTGAGACAACTACCGGCACCGCCGCGCCGATGCCAACAGCGGCAAGCAGAATGGAGAGTCCCCCGAGCAGAAGTATGAAGATCGCCCAAACCGAGCCGAGAAACCCGATGATCAGCCCCGCAAGGGCGAACCCGCGCGGGGCGCGGAAGATCGCGATGAACGAGAGCAGCAGCCCGATCGGCGAGAGCACGCCGCAGGAGATGATGCCCACGAGCGAGACAATGAACCCGGCGATGCCAAGCCCGTTGGTGCGGCTGGGTTGAACGACGTACAGCGGTGGGGGCATCTGCGACATGGCGGCTCCGCTCCTTACTTGGGAGGGGAGCCGACGAGTTTTCGCAGATCCTTGACATCCGCGCCGGCTTTCTCGGCCTGATCGAGAAGTTCGAGCTGGTCGGGGCGGGCCTGGCGGACTCCGACGGCCTTTTCCACCAGGGCCAGCCGCATGGCCGGGGTGTCGTCCAGTTTCAGGGCCTCCGCGGCCAGCGCGGCCGCCTGAACGTCCCGGCGCGTGCTCAGCAGTCCGACGTACAGCCCCGCCGCCTTGGACCGGAAGAGCGACTTGTGGAGCGTGGCCAAGCGGGCCTTCATCGCCTCGTCGGCACGTTCGGGCATGGGAATCCGCGACACCGTTTCAAAGTCAACGTGCATGCGTGCGACGGGGTCAGGAACAAGCGCGACCAGATCGGCCCAGCGGTCGCTGCGTTCCAGCACGGGAATAACGCGATTGGAGACGCGCTCAAAGGTCGGCCCCACGTCCGGATCGTTCTTGACACGATCAAACCATGCCACGGTCCTGGCGTCGTCCCCCACGGCTTCGTTGAGAACGAGCCAGGCGTCCAAGTCCTCGTAGGTGCGGTCTTCGGTGCGAAGGGTGGCCTCCAAGCGGCCGCGTTCCTGCGAGAAGCTCTCTCGCGCCGCCGGCGATGCCGCGACGAGGGTGCGGATGCCGTCGGCCAGCAGCGTGCGCCGGGCGCGGCCATTGTCCGGCCCGGTGCGACAGTCAGTGCGCCAGAGCGTGAGCAGATCAATGGTCGCTTTGTCGTACTTGCGGGCGTCAAGCAGTGCGCTCACGGCGGCGGCCCGGTCCTCAAAGCTGGGCCGCTCGTGCGGGCCGGAGACGGAAGGGCCGTTGGGCGCGGGGAGCACGATGGTTTCTGATCCGGGCAGGGGCTTTCCGCCGCGATCGACCTGCTCCAGCCAGGTGAGGAGTTGATCCCCCGACATGGAGCCAAGGCGACGGTCGATGATCTCGCCGTTCTTGAAACCGATAAGTGTGGGCCACGCGGAGACGGCGTACTCGGTGCGGAGCGCGGGCTCCTTGTCGGTGTCGATGCGCAGAGCGACGGCCGTGTGGTCCTTGAACCATTTCTCCACGCGGGCATCGGGCCAGACGGTGCGCTCCATCATCTTGCACGGGGCGCACCATTCCGCGGTGAAGTCCGCAACGACAACACCATTGTTCGCCTTGGACTTGGCGATGGCCTCGGCAAGGGTTCCGCCCGTGAAGACGGCGGGGATCGGAGCGGGAGCGGTGGGGGGAGGGGTGGGGGGGTCGGCCAGCGCCGCGGATGCACCGCACAGCAGCAAGGCGATCGTGAGCGATCGAATCATCCCCAATCGTAGTAGGAAACTTCGATGGCCGGGAATCTAATCAGGACTCACATTTCCAGCAGAATCGCCAGTGCATCCCCCGCCGCCGCGGCCTTCATCGCCGCGGGGGCATCCTGGAACTTGCAGCGTTTGGAGATCAGCGACTCCACATCGATGGTGTTCTCCGCGAGCATGCGGAGGGCGTCGGGAATCGGCCCATCGCGCGAGCCGACGATCTGCACCTCGTTGGCCACTGCGGGCGTGAGGTCCACCGGCTGGCTCCACGGGCTGCCGGGGGCAACTTCCGGCATCGGCCGTCCGGGCGCGAAGGGTGCGAGGCCGAGCGGGCTCTTGAGCAGGACGATGCCGCGCGGCCGGACGAGTTGCAGGGCGAGCCGAAGGCCCGCGCTGGATCCTGTGCAGTCCACCACGACATCCTGATCCTGCCTGCGTCCCGGTTCCTCGATCCCGCGATGCTTGATCCCCCATCGCTCGCAGAGCCGCTGGCGCTCCGTGTGGCTGGACAGCACCCGCACGGACTTGTTCATCCGCGTGAGTGCCTGGGCCGTGAGCAGGGCGAGCACGCCGTCGCCGAGGACGGTGATGTACGAGGCGTGCTGGCCGCGGAGCATGTTCACCGCGTGCAGCGCCGACGAGAGCGTGTGCGCGAAGACGGCCTTCTCATCGGAGACACCGTCGGGCACCTGCGAGAGCCCCAGCAGCGGCACGCCGAACTGGTCCGCAAAGCACCCATCGCGCTCAAAGACGCCCATGACCTTGCGTGCCCGGCAGTGGATCGCCAGCCCATGCCGGCAGAGGTCGCACGAGCCGCAGGTGATCGCCGGAGAGCCAACGACCCGTTTGCCCACCCATTGCTTACGGGCCGCCAGCAACGGCGAGCAATCCGCGGGAAGATTCACCTTCTTCACGATGCCGACGAACTGGCTCCCCAATATGCCCTCGAAGGGCGGCCCGCCGACGCTTCCGGCAGGCCCCATCCCCGCCGCGGCGACATCCGCCGGCGAAATCAGCAGGCGCGTGGGCTGCACAATGGCTTCGCCCGGCGCGCACACGGGCTCGGGAAGTTCCGCCTGCAGGCGCATGGAGCCGGATTGCATACGAAGGGCACGCACGGAGGATCATCGACGCGCCCTCCGGGCGCGTTCAGCCGCACGCCGCCGCATAGGTCCGAGAACCGGCCAGCAGATCACTATGGCTTGGTCGTTGGCGCTGCGGCGGGAGCAGGGGTTTGGGGTTTCTTACCTGTCAACTCTTCGACCGACGGCACAGGCGAGGCGTCCGTCAAGACCGATTCGCCGACGATGGGCGACGAGAATGTCTGATCCTTGCCCCCAAAGGCGCGAAGCTCGCCCGTGCATGTCTTGCCGTCCACGCGATTGATGATGACCTTGCCCGTGGTTGCCGTCAGCGAGTTCTTCCCGTACCAGAACTCCAGCCCCTTGTACACGCCTTGCTCGGCGCCACCCTCGAACTCGATCGTGCAGAAGAACCCCTGCACGCCCGTCGTGACGCCGCGCGTTTCGAGCGGCGTTACCTTGGACACCTTGAGCGAGATCGGTTTCTCGCGCAGGAGCTTTGCGTACTGCGTGGGCAGTTCCGGCCTGCCAGCAGGCGCGGCTTCGTGCCGGTGGAACGGATCGTTCTTGTTGTGCAGGCGCGGAATGAAGTACATGGCGTCGCGTGCGAATCCGCCCTCGTTGCAGTTGTTCACAAGCGTGAGCATGCTCGATTCGGGAACCAGGTACCGCCTTTCGCCCCAGCGCACGAAGTACAGGCGCGCATCGAGCATGCCGTAGTTGTCCGAGCCGAGAATCGGCTTCACTCTCAGCCCGTCGGGGAGCGCCTCAACGATGTCCCCGTGGTCGCCGCCGTAGAACCCCATGCATCCATGGTTGGCGCAGGCGATTCCGGACTTGGGCGCGAGCACGATGCGAAAGTTCCTGCCAAGCCCATCGCCGTCGTAGTACTCCCCGGCCCACTCCTTCGCCCAATCGCCCTCTCTCAGCGCTCCGCGATCGAGCGTCTCCAACTCCTTGGTGATCGCGGCGATGTGCTCCATGATCTTCGGTTCTTCTTCGCGCAGACGCGCTTCGGCCTTGGCCTCATCCTCGCGCGAGCGGGGCCCTTTGGCCGCGGGCGGATCGAACGATCGGGCAAGGCATGAGGCACCCAGCACGAGTATCCCCGCTGTGAACACCAGTCGTCGCATGGCAGATCTCCACTTGCCCCCCGCCCGGCCCACTCCCGGCGATTGTACCGGATGATCGCTCGTGAGTGACATCGATCTGTTGTTTCGGGTCAGATCGCAGGCAGTTCCGTTTTATCCGCGGCATCACCGGCTGTCCGCTGCGGCATCCCCTTACCACACCCCCGGCACCAACCGCTTCGTCCGCCCCCGATACGCCTCATACTCCCCGCCGAACCGGTCCACCATCATCCGCTCCTCCGCCCGCACGCGGCCGGCGAAGAGCAAGGCAACAGCAATGATGCATGATGGCCCAGCGATCCAGTTGGGCAGGAGCAGCCCCTGCGAGATGGCGTACAAAACGATGGCCGCGTACATCGGATGGCGTATGGATGTGTACACGCCGCGCGTCACCAACCCGTGGTTCTCGCGGATCTCCAGCGTTCGCGACCAGTTCAGCCCCAGGTCCGCGTGGGAGCGATGAAAGAGCCAGAGTGACACTGGCAGGCACACGGCGCCGGGCCAGAACATGCCCGACACCACCGGATACTCAGCAAAGTTCAGAAACGGGGTCAGAACGCTCAGCAGTGGCAGAATGAGAACGCCCAGCGTCATGAGGGTGAACAGCACCCGCTCCACACCGCCATAGCGCCGTTCCACAACTTTTACGGCGCGGTTGCGCTCGATGTTCGGCGCACGGATTGCGATAAAGACCACCAGCCCCGCCAGAAAGACCCCCTTCGCAATCCACGGATTCATCCGAATGTCACTCCGTCACTCCGTCACGCCGTCACGCCCAACTTCACTTCCCCGCCGTCCCCATTTGCTCGATGAACTTGTTCGCTTCCGCGATCGACGCTTCCATATCGCGGATCAGTCCGCCGACATCGCTCTGAATCTGCGCGGCCGTTCCGCTGAGCGACGCGATCGCCTGCGCGTTCAGATTGTGCTTCAGGAAGAGTTCCTGGTCCTTGAACGCCGCCAGCACCGGGCGCATCTTGGACTCGGCGCTCTTCATCGTCCGCAGCAACTGGTCGTACTTGCTCTGCGTGTCGTAGAGCATCTTCTCGCTGCTGGCCCGCATCGTCTGGTTGGAATACTGATTCAGTTCGCCCTTCCACTCGGCAAAGAGTTTGTTGGCCACCAGTTCCACGCTGGCGATCCGCTCGCTGACCGCGGTGGCGCGGCTCTCGCAGCGTTCCCGCTCGCTCTTGAACTTCCCGTACTGGGTTTCCAGGTCGCCCATCTTCCCCTTCTGCCCGGTGACGATGAGGAACTCGTCGAGCGCGGACTCGAACTGCTTCTTGGCCGTGTCCTGGCTGTCGCGGGCGTCCTTCACGCGATCGACCAACTGCTCGCGCTTGGGAATCCCGAGCGACTCGCGCACGGCCACGCCCGCCGATGCGCAGCCGCCGAGCAAAACTGCCGTCAGGGTCAGAACGCACATCGCTACCGCAAGTATCCGTCTCAGCATTGCCCTTCAACTCCTGTCGCAGACGTCACTTGCTCTGCGTGATTGCCGTCTTCTGCTTACCCCATCGATCATTGCCAATCCAACCCTCTTCAGCATCTTCGAGCACCGAACCATTGCTTGCGCTCTTCGGGTCTCTCAGCCCAAATCGCCAGACACGAATCGTATCATTGTTCGTCGCATCCCCGATCGTCGCATACCCGCTCAGCGAAGTGAGTGTTACCACCCCATCCGGCGAAACAGCGTATTGGATATCCCGTCCCCAAGGATCGGCGATGAACTGAGCCGATGGCGGGTCCGACACAGCAAGCGCGGCCAGTGACTCCGGCGCACGCCCCGTCTTCTGTGCAAACCTCAGGATGCGAGCTCGTAAGCCCGGCACGATCTTGGTGAGTTGCGATTGCTTCGGCACCACGTCGATCAGCAGAGCTGCACCGACAACGAAGGCGAGCATTACTCCCACAACCACCACAGGTCCAAGCCGAGGTTTCCGCATCTTCGCCCCTTCCGCACTTCGCCACTTCCCAACTTCCCAACTTCCCAACTTCCCAACTTCCCTCACACAATCACCACACCCTCCTGCACCCCACTCGTCACGCGAGGTCCCTTCGCCGGGTCCGCATACACATTGATCTCCAGCCGCACACCGAACCCCGGGCCGCCTCCCAGTTCACCATTGGGAATATACACCCCCGGCTCCACCGTGAACCCGACGCCCGGCAGCACCTCGCGGGTGTCGTGTGTTTCCAGATTGTCGATGTTCACGCCCACGCCATGCACCATCGGGCCCGCGCTGAGCGAGTGGCCGGTCCGGTGCTTGATGAACTTCCCGTATCCCGCGCCATTGATGACGCCCATCGCCGCATCGTCGAGCTCCCAACCCTGCACGCTCTGCCTGGCGCTCCATCGCTGCTGCGCGAGTTTCACCGCCGCACTCTGCGCGGCCTTCACCGTCTCAAAAACCTTCCGATGCCGCTCGGGCACCGCCGCCCCCGGCTTCGGCGCCGCGTACGCCACCCAGCAGATATCGCTGAAGATGTGCTGGTCGCCCGGCCGCCGCGCCCAGAGGTCCACCAGAATCCAATCCCCCTTCTTGATCTCCGCCGAGTCGGTCGCGGAGACTTCGAAGTGCGGATCGGCCCCGTGCTCATTCACGCCGACGATCGGGCCATCGGGCGTCTCCAGCCCGGCCTTCTTAAAGAGATCGAGGATGTGCAGTTGCACATCCCGTTCCGTCACCCTCGTTCCCGAAGCCAGCCGCGACCGCATGAACGCGAATCCCTCATCCTTGATCCGCCCGACCTCCCGCGAGGCCCACTCATGGCTCTCCAGCGCGGCCGCAGTCCAGCAGGCAATGCACACCTGAATCAGATTCGCGCTGGACACCACTTCCACGCCACCCCCCCAACAAGCTCGAACCGTCTCCACCGTTCCAGCGTCCACAACCCCCACCACCGGCAACTCCCCGCGCGGCGAGTACTCCATCGCCACCTTCCCCCCGCCCTCCCCAACCCGCGCCGCGACCCACTTCCACAGCTCCTGCCATGTGAGATACCCATCGATCTTCACCGGCGCGCCCGTCAACAACTTCGCGCCCTTGAACGACCCTCGATCAATTCCGTGGGAGAGCAGGACCGGTTCGCCCTTCGCGGGAATCCAGAGTACGGCGCGGCGCGTGGTGAAACGCCGCCCCGTCGGGTGGTTCTGCGCCAGCGGCAGCAGCCGCGCCAGCGTGGTGTTCGAGCCGCGAAAATCCCACACCAGCCACCCGCCGATGTGCTGGTCCGTCATGTATTTCTGAAGATCGTGGAGGTTCATTCCGCAATTCTACCAGCCCTCGGGGCGGATACGCCCCGGCTCGCTATCTGTTCACCATGTGCAGCGCCGTCGTCCGGAAGTACGGTCGCAGCAGCACCGCGACCTCCTCCTCGATCCCCGCCTCCACCATCGATTCATCCATCACCGCGATCCACCGCTCCGCCGCACCATTATCAATCACAAATCGTCCGTGCCGCTGCCGCAGGCGCGGGTGCCCGTTCTGCTCCACGTAGCGCAGCGGTCCGCCGAATCGACCGATCAGGAAGTCCCGCAGCCGCCCCTCGGCCTCCGGCATCCCGTCGCCGCGGGTTGAGAGCGAGCGTTCGTACATCGGGCCCAGAATGCTGTCCCCTGGCACGCGCGAGTAAAACGCCCGCACCAGCCGCGTGAAGCCCTCCTCCCCAATCCGCGCGTAGATGTCCGTCTCGGTCAGCATGTGGTCCCCCGGTTGATTATTTGTTGTCGGCCCGGCGGCTTGCGCCGCTCGGCCCTGATTGTGCCAAGTTCTGGATCGCCGCGCCGTCCATTCGGTACGTCGTCCACTCGTCCATGGGCCTCGCCCCCAGCGCCTTGTAGAAGTCGATCGCCGGCGTGTTCCAGTCCAGCACGGCCCACTCCATCCGCCCGCACCCCCTCGTCGCGGCGATCTTCGCCAGTTCCACCAGCAGCGCCTTCCCCAGCCCGCAGCCGCGCGAGGCCGGGCGCACAAACAAATCTTCCAGATACAGCCCCGGCCGCCCGAGCCACGTGGAAAAGTTGTGGAAGAAGACGGCGAAGCCCTGCGGCGTGCCGTCGATCTCCCCGATCAGGCACTCGGCCACCGGCCCGCGCCTCGCCGCGCCGTTCAGGTGTGCGTGCCCCGCGAGCGAATCGCCGAACAGGTGCTGCCGGACCAGTTCCGACGTCGCAACGGCGGCCATCGGCTCGCGCTCATACTCCGCCAGGTCGCGGATCAGTTGCAGGATCAGCGGCACATCATCGGGGGTGGCGGGGCGAATGCGGATGCTCGGCATGGTGGAGCGTACGCCCCGAGAACTGCACTGCCAAAGCACCGCGACGGCTCGCGCACTACCTCGGCACCACTCGCCGAATCACCACCGGCTCCACCGGCACATCCTTCATCCCCTCCCCATCCACGATCACCTCCGGATGATCCATCGTCTTGCCCGTGCGGATGATCTCCACCACGTCCATCCCCTTCACCACGCGCCCGAAGACCGCGTACCCCGCCTTGCCCGTCGTCTCCCGCGGCGTGTCCAGTTTCGCGTTGTCCGCGACGTTGATGTAGAACTCGCGCGTCGCCGTGTCCGGCGCGGCGTCGCGGGCCATGGCGATCGTGCCGCGCGTGTTCTTCAGGCCGTTGGTCCACTCGTTGACGATCGGCGTGTCCTTGCGGCCTGCGGCCTCATCAATCTTGGCCCGTTCCTTCAAGTCCGGCGTGAAGCCTCCGCCCTGAATCACGAACGTGCGAATGACTCGATGGAAAATGGTCCCGTCGTAGTCACCCTTGGCGGCGTGGGCGATGAAGTTGTCTACGCTGATCGGCGCGTGGGCCCGATCCAGTTCCAGCACGATCTCCCCCGCGCTGGTCTGCATGGCGACAAGGATCGCGGGTGCGGAGCCATCGCCCGCTCGCGGCGAGTTCCCGGCGCACGCGCAGAGGAAGCACGCGGAAGCGAGCATTAGAACGGGGCGAAAAACAAGGGAGAGCATTCTCATGCCCTGAGAATACCGCGTGCGGGCGATAGGCGCCTATCGCCGCTTCTTGCCGCGTTTGCGAGGTCCGCCCCCTCCTCCTCCGCCGCCGCCGCCGCCACCCCCGGCCCCCGGTCCGGTGCTCGGCGGCCCCGCAGGGCCGGGACGATGGTGATCCGTCTTGGCCTGATCGCGCCCCTTGGATCGCAACGCCCGACGCTTGGAGCCGGTGAGCCGATTGTGGTGGAAGAAATCGTCATGCCCCGCGTTGGGACGCGCGTCCTTGGACTTGCCCCCCGCCGCGCCGACAGCTTCCGGCGCAGGCCGCTTCCCCTTGCCCAGATCGCGAGATCGCGCGTCGGCGATCATCACATCCATCTTCCGCCCGGCAAGGTCGATTGCCGAGATGACGATCGTCAGTCGATCGCCCACGCTGAACGATCGCCCCGTGGCCTGGTTCACCAACGCTCCGGAACGCTGATCCACGAACCATCGCCCGCCCCCGGGCAGATCCGCGGACTTGAGCATGCCCTCGGCAAGATATTTCTCGATCTGCACGAAGACGCCCGCGTTCGTCACGCCCGTGACAATCGCCGGGAACTGCTCGCCCATGTGGTTGGTCAGCAGTTGCAGCACGAGGAACTGGCGCAAGCTGCGCTCCGCGTCCTCCGAGCGTTTCTCGGTCGTTGAGCAGTTCCGCCCGATCTCAACGAGCTCGTCCTGATCCAGCACGCCCTTCTTCTCGCCCATCTCCATCAGCGTGCGGCCAAGACGCTTGCGATCCTTCTCGTTGCGCGGGTTCTTCTGGCCGTTGTCGGTCTTGCTCAGGTACGCCGCGAGCGCGCGGTGCACGGTCAGGTCCGGATAGCGGCGGATCGGGCTGGTGAAGTGCGCGTACGCCTCGCTGGCGAGCGCGAAGTGGCCGATCAGCGCGGGAGAGTACTCGGCCTTGGTCAGCGTGCGCAGCACGGCGAAGTGCACGGCCCGGGCCGCGGGCGTGCCCGCGGTTGCGTCCAGCAGGCCTTGCAGCTCCTGACGTGTCGGGCTCTTGGGAATGTTGAACCCGGCGACCTTCGCCGTCTGGCGCAGGTCTTGCACATCTCCCGGGGGCGGCTCGGGGTGCACGCGCCGCAGCAGCGGCACCTCCATGTCGCGGAAGAGCCGCGCCAGCACCTCGTTGGCCTCCACCATGAACATCTCGATCAGCGTGTGCGTGAACGAGGTGTCCTCCGGCTCGGCGTCGATCACATGCCCGGCGTCATCAAACTTCAGCGAGACCTCGGGCAGGTCCAGGTGGATCATCCCCTGCTTGCGCCGGCGCTGCCGGATCGCCTTGGCCAGCGTGTCCATCTGGCGCAGCGTCTTGATGAGCTGGTCGGTGTACTTCGGCTCGGTCTTGGCGTGCTTGCGGGCCTCACGCAGGTCGCCGTCGATCAGCGCCTGCGCCTCCAGATATGTCAACCGCTTGGCGGATTTGATCAGTGTCTGCCCGACGTTCTCCGACAGAATCTTCCCCTCCGCCGAGTAGTGCATGAACGCGCTCTTGCAGAATCTCGCCACACCCTCGGAGAGCGAGCAGATGCCGTTGGAGAGCACCTCCGGAAGCATCGGAATGACCAACCGGGGCAGGTAGCAACTGTTGCCACGCAGCCGGGCCTCCACATCCAGCGGAGATTCCGGCGGGATGAAGTGGGCCACATCCGCGATGTGCACGCCCAGCCGCCATGACCCGTCCGGATCAAGATGGATCGAGATCGCGTCGTCGAAGTCCTTCGAGTCGTTCGGGTCGATCGTGATGATGAAGTCGTCCCGCATGTCGATGCGGTCCTTCCATCCCTCGCGATCGCCCTTGGCCAGGTCGATCTCGTACTGCATCGCCGCGGCACGCCCCTGCTCCACGCATTCCTTGGGGAACTCTCCCGGCAGTTCAAACGCCGCGATCACGGCCTGCGTCTCCACATCCGGCAGCCCGGCCTCGCCGAGCACTTTGGTGATGACGCCCTCGCCCAGCTCGTTCCCCTGCGGATAGGTGGTGATCTCGATCACAACCTTGTCCCCCTCGTTCGCGTTCTTGACCGAAGGGTCTTTCACCACGATCGGCTGCGTCAGCTCCTTGCCGTCGGGGAGAACGACCCAGAGCCCGCCGCGCTTGCGCAGCTCGCCGGTGAATCCGGCCCGCTTGCGATCGACGACTTCAAGAATCTCGCCGGTGATGTCGCGCTCGCCGTTGCGCATGGAGCGCGTGACGCGCACTCGCACGGTGTCCCCCGTCAGGGCGTTGCCCGTCGAATCGGGCGGAATGAAGATATCTCCCTCGCGGAAGGAGACGGTGGGGATGACAAACCCGAAGCCGCGCGGATTCTTGCGGAATCCGCCCACAACCTCGTCGGGCATGGATGGAAGCCGCACGGCGCTGGCCCCGTCCTTCATCAGCATTTTGCGGGAGATCAGATCGTCCACCGCGGCCTCGAAGGCGGCGTGATCATCCTCGCCCACGCCCAGATCGCGTGCGAGGGTTTCGATGTTCGCGGGGGTGTACCGCTCGTGCTTGAGATGCGCCAGCAGGCGGCGTTCGTATTTCAGAGACATTGTGACTTTCGATCGAATGACAGATGGAATCGCAGAACGCGAATCGCAGAGCACAAATCAGAACAACACGCGCGAGTACACGCCATTGCTTTTCTTATTTGCGATTTGCGATTTGCCCATTTGCGATTTCACACCTGTGCCGCGTATTCCTGTACGGTGCGGCGGAACGGGCGCGGATTGAGATTCAGGTCCGCGCGGGCCTTGGTTGGGTCGGCCGTGGTGTCCTCGATGGCCATCAGGGCCTGGCCCTCATCGAAGGGCAGGAGTTTTCCGAGACCAACGTGGTTGGCGAAGCGGGCGATGGCCGCGGCGTGTTCGCCGGGAATATACCAAACACCCAGACTTTTCTTCGTGCCGTGCAGCGTGTCTCGCAGGAACTCCGCGAGCTCGCGCCAGTCGAGGGTCTCGGGACCCACAAGATTGTAGACCTCCCCGACGGCCCGCGTGGTTTCCAGCGCATTGGCCATCGCGATCGCAACATCTTGCACAGCAACCGGCTGCGTCTTGGCCGGCTCAAATGTCACCGCCCCCGCCACCACGCGATGGTCCACGCGCCCCCGCGCAAAGTACGGAATGAAGAGGTACGGCGGCGACTCCCCCGAGGCCAGCTCCGCCATCATCTGAATGAACTCCCCATCCGGACCATGGATCAGCCCCGGGCGGAAGATCGTCCAGTCCAGCCCGCTGCGCCGAACCACCTGCTCCGCGGCCCACTTGGTCTTCTGGTATGCGCTGCGCCCTTCGGGGCCGACGGTCAGCGCGGACATGTGCAGGTATCGCCCCACGCCCGCGCGCTGGCAGGCCTCCACGATCGATCGCGTCGCCTGCACGTGCATGCGCTCAAAGCTCTGCGGCTGGTCGATCGACTCGCCCCGCTCCTCGCGGATGATGCCCACAAGGTGGATCACCTCATCGCAGTTGCGCACCAACGCGTCCAGCGCGTCCGCATCGCACACATCGCCGATAATTGTGGACAGCCCGTCCGGGGGCGTCGCACCGAAAACGGCCCGCGCCTTGTCCGCATCGCGGATCAGCCCGCGCACATGATGCCCGCGCGAGAGCAACTCGCGGACGAGGTACCGCCCGACGAACCCGGTACACCCGGTCACCGCGATAATCTTGGAATGCGAAGGCGTGGGGGGGTTGGTCACTTGGGGCTCACGAGTATTAAGGAAGAACCGAAGGATACCTTGTCATACACGCCGGGGATGAGCCCCTCCGGGCGAATCCCCTGATCGCTCCACCCGGCCCTCCCACCCCCTGCCCGCTCCCAATCCGCGCACCAGATACTATTTGCACAATGACGCACCTTTTGGCCCAAAGCGGCGGCTCGATTCCCTGGGGCAGCCCGGGATTCTGGAAAGCCGGGGCGATCCTGATCGCCGTCCTCTTCTCCCTGTTGGGAAACGTTTTTCGCAAGGTCCAGGAGAAGAACGCCAAGAAGGCCGCGGAAGTCGCCAAGCTCAGACGCCAGGATGACATCCTGCGCACCGGTCGGGACGAGTCCGGTGCGTTTGTGGATCTCTCCCGCCCCCTCTCCAGTGCTCAGCCCAAACCGGTCGACCCCCGCCAGAAGCTCCAGGAACTCGCCGAGCGAAGGCGCGTCGAACTGGCTCAGATGATGGAGCGTGCCAGGAAGGCCGGTTCCCCGGCCCAGCGTCCCGGGCGTCAGGCCCCGCCCCGCAATGTGCCCCCGGTCATCACCGAGCGCACGCAGCCGCAAATGCCCGCAGCGCCGATGCTCGGAGCGCGAGGCCCCACCGAACGCGATGTCCGTCGCCAGCGCGAGCAGCAGGCCAACAAAAAGGCCGCGAATGCCGCCGCGGCCGCCGCCAAGCGAAAGTCTCAGGAGCCCGTCCGTCAGGCCCCTCCCGAGCCCGAGCAGCGTCCCGATCGGTCCAGCCGGCCGGCGGATGCCGCGTACGACCTTCCCAAGGACCGTCAGCCCCCTGCCGTCACTGTCTCGCAGAAAGCGACGGCATCCAAAGTCGGTGCGGCCCTCGCCCGGGTCGGCGGCGGCACCTCGGCCTCCGAATGGCGCAAGGCCATTGTGCTCAGCGAGCTGCTGAATCCGCCCGTTTCGATGCGAAAGCCCGACGAACGCGTGATGTAGCGAGAACTCGATTTGGTGGCCGTGGTGAAGTAGCTTTGCCCTCCGCCACGCCGTGCGTTCTTGCACGTCCAGTACGGCGGCCTCAAAGCAGCCCACCCCGACACCGGAACGAACGGCTTATTTTCCCGCTTCGTACGATCGCAGCGCCATGGTCGCGCTGTTGTCCCGCACTTTCAGCCCCAGCGCATGCGTCACCTCGCGGCTCTGCTCGAAAACCAGCCCGATCCCGTCCGCCCACCACTGTTCCGTGGTATCCACGGACTTTGCCGTGCCGAGGTTGGCCGTCAGCGTGGAAGAGAGACGGCGCGCCGTGAACGTCCCCGCCGCCGTCGTGATCTGTTCATCCCCCACGTATCGAATCGCGTTGGTGGCCGTGCCCGAAACCTTTACGCGAGAGCGATCGCCCAGCGGATGAACGACCATGTGTATTTCCTGCTCAAAGGCCGCGCTCCCGATCGCCTGCACGGGCAGCTTGTCCGGAATCACTACGCGCGGCGGCGTGTACACCACTTCCACCTTTTCCCTGCGGTCGATCTCCTCAGCCACGGAGATATAGCCATTCACATCGATCACCATCCGCACATCGCGGTCCGGTTTCTCGCCCGCCGCGCCGCGCACCGAGTGCACCCACCATGTCCGTCCTGCGCAGTGGCAGTCCGGCAGGGCGTCCTGAGCAGTCTCCACCCGATCGCCGTTGTCCATGTCGTACACATGCGTGTGCTGACCAGCGATCGTGAGTTTCCCCGCATCCATCGGAGTCGGCGAGTTGGGCGCTGGAGTTGGCGAACTTGGAGCGATGGGCTTTGAGTTGGGCATCTTCGCAAGCACAGGTGCTGGCTTCGGTGCAGCGGCTGATGGCTTGATGGCAGTGTCCGTGCCGCAACCGCCCCCCAGGCCCACCCCTGCCGCGATCGCCGTCACCAAACAACGTCGCAGCATCCTCATCAACGCTCTCCGGTAAAGACCCCGCCTACTGTACCGCCCACATCAATCCCCGCTTCAAGGGGTTTGTGCGGCCGAATCATCGCCCGCAAGCGACCGAACCGATACTTGACTAGTTATCCCGACCTTCATGGGGTGCTATGCGTCCAACTTATGAAATCATCATGAACCGCGGCCTTCGAACCTTCGCTCTGGCGACCGTTGCTCTTTGCATGCTCGGCCTTTCCGGCTGCATGTCCAAGGAAGAGCGGACGCAGATGGCCGAGGGGGACAGCATCTTGGCCGGCGTCTTCAAGCAGACCACACCCGCCGACGCGGCCGCCTGGGCCGCCGACCCGTACGACCCGGACCGCCGGGCCCGAGGCATGAACCTTCTGGCCAACGCGCCCTTCGGCGGCGCGGAGGCCTACGTAAAGCTCTATCGCGAGCGCCTCAAAGACGACAACGCCCCCGTGCGTGCCACCGCCTGCCGCGCCCTCGGGCAGCATGGCAATGCGGAGGATGTTCCCCGAATCGTCCCCCTCGCCCGCGCCGAAGAACCGTTGGTACGCCTTGAGGCCGTGCGATCGCTGCAACGTCTGCACAATCCCGAGGCCGTGAAAGTCCTGATCGAGCGGCTGAGCCAGGACAAAGAATCCGAGCCGGAGATCCGTGCCGAGGCGGCGAGCGCTCTGGGCCAGTACAGCGAAGGCATCGTCATGCAGTCGCTCATCGCCGCACTCGCGGATCCGAGCTTGCTGGTGAACAAGAACGCGCACGACTCGCTCCGAACACTCACCGGCAACGATTCGCTCCCCGCCGATCGCAAGCCGTGGGTGGAGTGGACTAAGACCACCGACAAGCCCTTCGCCAATCGTCGCCCATACGTGTACCCGATCTTCTGGCGCGAGAAGCGATGGCTGGACTATGTCCCGTTCATGCCCGCAGTGCCCAACGAGACCGCCTCCACGCCCGTTGGCTTCTCTCTGGAAGAATCCGCCACCGCGACGACTCCCGAAAAGAAGCCGTAGCGGCTCCGAACTCATATGAATCCTGTTTGATTCACACGCCCGGGATGAGCGAGTCTTCGAGCGAATCCCGCGGATGCACATACGATTTCCATTTCGGATTCGTATCAATCCCTGACGTTCCGCGATTCATCGAGCGAGCCGGTCCGCGCTCGGCTCATGGCCCGAACGACCACTCCAGCACCCCCGCGGACGCCCCGGCAGTGAGCATGACGCGCAAGCGCAGCCCCGTGGTGCGCACCTCCTCGAACGCCGTCGAGTTGGTCGTGTTCTTCGCCACGCCGATGGCCCCGCCCGCTCCATTGGCAATCGGTCTCCATTGATCCCCATCGCGGTACTCAACCCACGCCCCTCTCGGCGCGCGGCACTCCCCCACGCCCGTGTCGTCGAACCAGTACACCGATGCGGTTCGAACCCTTCGCGCCCGATCGAAGTCGTACTGCACCCATTCCTCGGTGCCCCGGTGCGGCCAGAACGTCAGTCGCGGAATGCTCCCGTCGCCCGAGCCCTTGGCCGGGTCCGGTCCGACGCCGTCGGCCACCGCGTCGATGCTGTCCCCCGAATACACATATGACGCCGTCACCCTCGCGCCGTTGGCCGGACGCTCGTCGAGAAACTGCGGCGACTCCGGCAGCCAGACCCGCATCGAACTCTCCCCACGATTGGCCCACATGAAGTAAGGACGCAGCGCGATCTCCGCCGGAACCAACCGCTCGCCCTCGCGATAGAGCCCCTGCAACGGCGCTCGATCCTCGCTCGCGGGTGCGGCCGACGCCCGGAAACCGTGGGCGATCAGCACCGGAACTCCATCCGCGCCGCGCCTCTGATCGATCGCGGCGGTCGGCGGCAGCAGGAACTGCCCGAGGTCCGCCTCCGCGCCGCCGTTGTCGATCGACTCCGCCGCGTACACCAGCGGCCCGCGCACGATCGCCACGCGCCCCACGCTCGCCCGCACACGCGGGTCCGAGTACACGCGCAGGGGCTTCATCGAAATCTCGGCATCAATCGTTCCACCCTCGTGGGCGGCAACGCTGATGCGGCGATACCCGTCCGTGTCCGCGACAACCGCCGCGCTCTCGGCATCCCCGCGCACCGCCAGTGTGATCGCTCGATCCGAGTGATTCACGACGTTCACGCGGATCGCCCCGCCGTATGGGTAGTCGGTCTTCTGCTCGATCTCGACGGTTCCCTCGCCCAGCGCGAGCGTCACTTTGCTCTCCATGAACAGGTTGACGTACACCGTGTTTCCCTTCAGCGAATACGCGTACTGCCCAAGCTCGGCGAAAAACCGCAGCACGTTCGGCGGGCAGCAGGCGCACGCGAACCAGTCCGTCCTGTGGTGCCCGCCGCGGCTGGCCAGCGGATTGACATAGAAGAACTGATCGCCCTTGAGCGAAACCCCCGCGAGCGCGGCGTTGTACACCGTGCGTTCGAACTGCTCCATGTACCGTGCGTCCCCCTCCAGCAGAAACATCCGGTGCGCCCAGAGGCACAGTGCGATCGATGCGCACGTCTCCTGATACGCCGACTCGGTCGGTATGTCGTACGGAACCGTGAACCCCTCGTTCCGCCCGCTCGGGCCGATGCCCCCGGTGACAAAGATGCGCCGCTGCGTGATGTCCTCCCACAGCGCATCCAGCGCGGGCCGATATTCCCCATGCCCAAGTCGCGCCAGGTCCGCCATGGCGGAGTAGAAGTACCCCGCCCGCACCGCGTGCCCCGCGGCCTCGCTCTGCTCGGCCGGCGGCTTGTGGTCCTGCGCATAGTCGCCCCACGGCGGCGTCGTTGATCCATCCAGGGCCCGGCGCGGATGTCCGCGATACTCCACAAGCTCGCACGCCAGATCCGTGTACTTGCGATCCCCGGTCGCCTCCCCGAGCTTCACAAGCGCAAGCTCCACTTCCTGATGCCCCGGCGGGACGGTGAACTTCCCCGGCCCGTACAGCCCCCGCAGAAAATCCGCCGCCTTGATGGCAATGGTGAGCAGGTTTCGCTTGCCGGTGGCCTGAAAGTGCATCGCCCCGGCCTCGATGAGGTGACCCATGCAGTAGGTCTCGTGGTCCCACTCCTCGCGCGTGAAGCGATTCTCGATGCCCGCCTTGAGCGTGTAGTACGTGTCGATGTACCCATCGGCGTGCTGGGCCGCGCCGATGCGGGCGATCAGCGCGTCGAGCTCCTTGTCCATCGATTCTCTTCGGGTGGCATCTGTTTCGGTCGCGATGAGGCAGGCCCAGCCCTCCATCATCTTGTACACATCAGAATCATTGAACAGCAGACCCTCAAACTCCCCCGGATTTGGCTCACCCTTGAGTTTGGCCGCGGCTTTGTCGAAGTTCGAGAGCCGCCCCGAGATGTCGCACTGATGGCGCACAGCCGAGAGCGTTGTCTCGCGCAGCGCAGAGAGCCGGGGGCCCCAGAACGATCCGCCGATCGAGACGTTCTGGAACGGCACCGCGGCGATGGTCGTCGGGGGAGCCGGCGCGGCGTCGATCACGGGTCCGCCCGTCGTCAGAAGTGCCGCGAGCGCGATCGTGAACATGGAACTTCTCCGGAGCGGTGTCGTGCGATCTGCGGCCGCGGAATGTGTGCATATTCACACGCACAGGGCCTTCGGCGATATGCTAGCGAATCGTGCGGCGTGCGCTCCCGCTTTTCCTCGCAGCGCACAGAAACCGGCAAGATTCGCGGCCTTGGAAGGACATCCCCCATGAACATGTTTCAACGTCTCATTCTCCTTGGTCTGGCTGTGCCGCTCCTGATTCTGCCCCTCCTCGGTTGTGAGAAGGAAACGGCCTCCGGGAAATCGGCGGCCGCGGCTCCGGCCAAGAAGCTCCGCGTCGGGTTCTCGCAGATCGGGGCCGAGAGCGACTGGCGACGAGCGAATACAGAGTCGATCCGGGGCGAGGCCGCCGCGCGTGGAATCGATCTTGTCTTCTCCGACGCGCAGCAGAAGCAGGAGAACCAGATCAAGGCGCTGCGAAGCTTCGTTGTGCAGCATGTGGATGTGATCGCCCTTTCGCCCGTCGTGGAGACGGGCTGGGAGCCGGTCCTGAAGGAGATCAAGCAGGCCGGGATTCCTGTCGTGCTGACAGATCGCAAGGTGGAAGTTTCAGATCCCGAGCTGTACGTGACTTTCATCGGGGCGGACTTCGTGGAGGAGGGCCGGCGAGCCGCGCAGTGGCTTGCGAAGGCGACGGGAAGCAAGGCGACCATCGTGGAGCTTCAAGGCACACCCGGCGCTGCCCCCGCGATCGATCGAAAGAAAGGATTCGAGGAAGCCCTTAAGGCCTTCCCGGAGATGAAGGTTACCAAGAGCCAGTCCGGCGAGTTCACCCGCGCCAAAGGGCGAGAGGTGATGGAGACGTTCCTCAAGAGCCCGGAGGGAAAGCAGATCACCGCGCTCTACGCCCACAACGATGACATGGCCCTCGGAGCGATTCAGGCCATCGAGGAGGCGGGGCTCAAGCCCGGCGTGGACATCAAGATCGTCTCGATCGACGGCGTAAAGGCGGCTTTCGAGGCCATGGTCTCGGGCAAGCTGAACTGCACCGTGGAGTGCAGCCCCCTCCTCGGGCCGCAGCTGTTTGATACGGTGGAAGCGATCGTGGCGAAGAAGCCGGTGGACAAGCGCATCGTCACCAAGGCCGGAGTGTTTGAGCAGGCAACGGCGGCCGAGGACCTGAAGTCCCGAAAGTACTGAAGAGTCGTGTGACACCTCAAGTCTCTGTTGAAACACAGTTGCCGACGGCGCGAGAGCTGCCATTGCTCGAAGCGCGTGGGCTAACGGTTCGCTTCGGGAGCGTGCTGGCTCTGGGCGGCGTCGATTTCTCTCTGCGCGCGGGAGAGATCCATGCCCTGATGGGCGAGAACGGCGCTGGTAAGAGCACGCTGATCAAGTGCCTGACGGGTGTGCACGCGCCCGCGGGCGGCGACATCCACCTTGCCGGCGCGCCCGTGCGATTCGGTTCGCCGCGCGATGCGGAGCGGGCGGGCATCTCGACGGTGTACCAGGAAATCGGCCTGATCCCGCATCTGTCCATCGCGGAGAATATCTGCCTTGGTCGTGAGCCGGTGCATCGCTTCTGGCCCCACCCTATTAGGTGGAGCGCAGTGCGAGCCCGCGCACGTGATGCGCTCGCGCGGCTGGGTCTCTCCGGGCTGGATGTGCGTCGGGAACTCGCCTCCTGCTCCATCGCCGTGCAGCAGCTCATCGCCATCGCCCGCGCGCTGGACATGAGCCCCCGCGTGCTGATTCTCGATGAGCCCACGTCGAGCTTGGACCGCGATGAGTGCGCCCGGCTGTTCGACGTGCTGAAGCGATTGCGCGGGCAGGGGCTGGGGATCATCTTTATCACGCACGCGCTGGAACAGGTGGAGCAAGTTGCCGATCGGGTGACCGTGCTGCGCGACGGAAAACTCGTTGGCGTGCACGACGCAATCGCGTTGTCGCGAGCCATGCTCGTATCGCTGATGGTCGGGCGCGCGTTCGACCATGTTCCGGTTGCAGCGGGGTCGAGTGGGGCGGAAGGTGTGGGCAGTGGGGGGGCTAAGTCCGGATCGGAGGATGCGTTGTTGAGCGCACGAGGGATCGGCCGCAGGGGATCGCTGGAGCACGTCGATTTCACCATCGCGCCCGGTGAGGCCGTAGGCCTCGCGGGGCTGCTGGGATCAGGGCGCACCGAGACCGCCCGGCTGCTCTTTGGCGCGGATGTCATGGATCGAGGGGAGCTGCGCGTCCGGGGCCGCGCTGCGCGGTTTGCCGCCCCGCACGATGCCATCGCGCACGGCATCGCCCTGACTCCCGAGAATCGAAAGGCCGAAGGAATCATTCCCTCGCTCTCGGTCCGCGAGAACATCATTCTCGCCTTGCAGGCCAGGAGCGGATTCTCGAAACGCCTTTCGCGAGCCGCCCAGAACGCCCTTGCCTGCGGATTTATCACCTCCCTTGGCATCAAAGTCGGCAATGCCGAAACGCCGATCGCCCACCTCTCCGGCGGCAACCAGCAGAAGGCGCTCCTGGCCCGCTGGCTTGCGACGGAGCCAGCGCTCTTGATTCTCGATGAACCGACGCGCGGCATCGACGTCGCCTCGAAGGCGGAGATACTGCGAGCCATCCACGACATGCGAAGCAAGGGGATGGCGATTCTGTTCATCAGCTCCGAACTGGAGGAGGTTGTTCGCGCCTGCACACGCGTTGTCGTGCTGCGGGATCGCCGCTCAGTTGCTCAGCTCAGCGGCGTACAGGTCACCGAGCAGAACGTCCTCAACGCCGTCGCCCAACACCATGCCTGAACGCACGCGGGCCATCCAGAACGCATTGCGGCCGCTGCTGTGGCCGGTGGTCGCGTTGGGGCTTCTTCTCATCTTCAACGCCGTCTGCACGGCCGGATTCTTCACGATCGAACTGCGCGACGGCCGCTTCTACGGCGTCCTCGTGGACATTCTGAACCACGGCTCGCGTGTGGCCATCGTGGCTCTGGGCATGACACTCGTCATTGCCACCGGAGGTGTGGATCTTTCTGCGGGTGCAGCGGCGGCGATCGCGGGTGCGATCACGGCTTCTCTTGTCGCGCAGGGCCATGCTCCGTGGCCGCTGGCGATTGTCGCCGCGCTCGCGGCGGGGCTGCTCTGCGGCGTGTGGAACGGCGTGCTGGTCACGGTTCTGCGATTGCAGCCGATCGTGGCGACGCTCATTCTGATGGTTGCCGGCCGCGGCATCGCCCAACTGATCACGGATGGTCTCATCATCACATTCCAGAGCCCGCCGCTGGCCGCCGTCGGCAACGGGTCGTTCCTCGCCCTGCCAATGCCGCTCGCCTTGCTCGTCGGCGTCGGTGCGATCGTGGCGTTGGGCGCACATCGAACGCCTCTTGGTCTGTTCATCGCTTCCGTGGGAGACAACGAAGTGGCCAGCCGTCTCGCGGGAGTGCCGGATCGCGCCGTGCGGATCATCGCCTACGCCGCCTGCGGCGTGCTCGCGGCCCTCGCGGGCGTCATTGAGTGCTCGTACATCAAAGCGGCTGATGCCAACAACGCGGGGAATCTCCTCGAACTTGACGCGATCCTGGCCGTCGTCATCGGCGGCACAGCGCTTCGGGGCGGCCGTTTCTCGCTGGCGGGAACGGTCCTCGGCGCATTCTTTATGCAAACGCTGACGACGACTTTGTACATGCAGAATGTCTCCGCCGAAATCGCGCCGGCGCCGAAGGCCGCGGTGGTGGTCATTGTCTGCCTGCTCCAATCCCCTTCATTCCGCCACCGGTGCGCGGCCCTCTTCGCAAGAAGGGGCTCGCCATGACCCTCGCCCGTCTTCGGCCCATCGGTCCGCTCCTCGTCACGTTCGGCGTGCTCCTGGCCATCTTCGCCTTTGGCTGCTTCGCGTTCCCCAACTTCGCATCCTTCGCCGTCGTGCGGAATCTTCTGGTGGATAACGCATTCCTCGGCGTCGCGGCCATCGGCGCCACATTCGTGATTCTCTCCGGGGGGATCGATCTCTCCGTCGGTTCGGTCATGGCCTGCACAAGCATTCTCATCGCCACGCTCATCGAGCGGGGGCATGTTCACCCCATCGCGGCCTTTGCTGCGGCCGTCGCGGCCGGAGGCCTCTTCGGCGCCATGCAGGGGCTGCTCATCTCACGATTCGAGTTGCCCGCATTCCTCGTCACACTCGCGGGTTTGTTCTTCGCACGCGGCGCGGCGTTCGCGATTCATTCTCAGTCGATCGGGATCGGCCACGTGTTCGTATCTGCAACACTCAACGAGTCGCTCGCGTTCCATCTTCCATTCGCGGCCGGCGGCTCCATACCCATCACCGTCGTTGCCCTGCTCGCGATATTGCTCGCATCTTGGACCACGCTCCGGCACACCCGTTTCGGTCGATCGGTGTACGCCGTTGGTGACGATGCAGCCGCGGCCGCGCTGATGGGATTGCCGGTTCGGGCCATCCGGGTGCGCGTCTACGTCGTCTCCGGCCTTCTCTCCGCCTGCGCGGGCGTGCTCTTCACGCTGTATCAGCAATCCGGCGATCCCGCGGCGTGCAAGGGTCTGGAGCTGGACGCGATCGCGGCCGTTGTGATCGGGGGCACGCTCCTGCGCGGCGGTGTGGGCTCGGTCGTCGGCTCCTTCGCGGGCGTGCTCATTCTCGGCCTGATCCAGACGATCATCGCGTTTCAGGGAAACCTCAGCTCATGGTGGGCCCGCATCGTCGCCGGCGGTTTGGTGCTGCTCTTCCTCTGCCTGCACCGCGGATTGTCAAAGCTCTCCCGCTCGCGCGGTCCTTCGCCGGGCTGATCAGGCGTACGCCCCCGCGCTCTTGGGTTTGCGGGGTCCGCGATCGGCAGCCGCACGCGCGATGTAGCCGCTCTGGCGAAAGGCGTCGAGAGGATCGCGCGGCAGGGAACGCGAAGCCCGGTAATCCGCCAGGAAGGGCCGCACGTCGGTGGCGAAGGCATCCTTCAG
Source organism: Phycisphaerales bacterium (assembly GCA_038225655.1). Classification (GTDB taxonomy): domain Bacteria; phylum Planctomycetota; class Phycisphaerae; order Phycisphaerales; family UBA1924; genus UBA4658. The sequence goes on from JBBRQY010000002.1 coordinate 579,299, forward strand.
AGCACGCTCGGCCATCACCACATCGTCGCGATCACGGGCCGCCACGGCCGCCCCGTGATCCACCAGCAGGGCCTTGGTGAAATACTCCTGCGCGGTCACCACCGTCTCGATCATCGCCTCGGTCTTGGGCTTGATGTTGTGCGACTGATCGATCATGTATGCAACAGGCAGGTCCGCGCCCATCTCCCGCTCGGCGAGCACGATCTCGTTGAAGATGCGGAAGAGCTGGTATGGGTCAATGCTGCCGACGGTCAGGTCGTCGTCGGCGTACTTGCGGTCGTTGAAGTGGAAGCCGCCCAGCAGTCCCTCGTCGATCAGGAACGCCACGATGTGCTCGATATTGCACCCGGGCAGGTGGTGGCCCGTATCCACGAGCACCTTGGCCCGCTCGCCGGCGTGACGGGAAAATGCCGCCGCCATGCCCCAGTCGGCGATGTCCGTGTGATAGAACGCCGGCTCGAAGGGCTTGTACTCGATCAGCATCGTCATGCCCGCGGGCACGGCACTATGAATCTCGCGGAGCGCCTCTTCGAACCACCGCTTCCGCTGGCGGATGTTCCCCTGGCCCGGGTAGTTCGTGCCATCGGCGAACCACAGACTCAGAAGATCCGAGCCGACGGCGCGCCCCAGACGCACGCTCTCGAGCATGTGCTCAATCGCACGCCGCCGGATCGCCGGGTCACGATTGGCGACCGAGCCCAGCTTGTAGCACTGATCCTGGAAAACATTGGGGTTGATCGAGCCGATCCGCAGCCCAAGAGATTTCGCTCGTGTGCCCACCGACGCCGCGTCCGCTCCGGCGGGGAAGTCCCACAGCACGTGCAGGGCCACACGCGGGCAGCAGCCGGTGACGCCATGCACCGCGGCGGCATCGGCGAGTTTTTCGTCGATGGTGCTGGCCGCGGCATCCTGCAGATATTTGCCGAAGCGCGTGCCGGTGTCCGCGTACCCCCACGAGGGAGTCTCAATCTGGAAGCGATCGAGGCGCAGGCACAGGTCGTTCTCGCTGAGTCCCGGGGGCAGTTGCAAGGAGAGTTCCGATCGATTAGAAGTCGAACTGGTCGATGTTGTCTTTGGTGAACACGAGGATCTTGCCAAGCATGATCTGGTCGCCCTCGATCGTGACTGTTCCCAGACGTCCGGCCTTCAGGGTTGTTGCGCCCGATTTCAGCTTCCCGGTGGCCAGCGCCTCGGCCGCGTGAATGGTGAGATACCCGAGATCAATCGTGTTCCAAAGAATCACCGACTTCACGGTGCCCCCCTTGACATATGCCTTCATGTCGTTGGGAGTGGCCAGCCCGGTGACGAGGACCGTGCCGCTCTTGCCCGCCTGCTTCACCGCCTCCGCGGCCCCCGGAAACGCAACAGAGCTGATGCCGAAGATCCCCTTGAGCTTCGGGTGCGCCTTCATCAGGTCCTGCGCCACCTGGAACGCCAGCCGCTGGTCCTCGTTGCTGGGGCTGGTGGCCACCAGCGAGAGCTTCGGGTACTTCGCCAGCCGCTCCTTCATGAACTTGATCCACTCGTTCTGGTTCGCGGCCGTCAGTGTGGCGGTAATGATCGCCACCTCGCCCTCGGGTGCATCACCGCCAATGTCCTTGGCCATTGCATCCACCAGCGCGTAGCCGATGTCTTGCGCGGTCGCCTGGTTCACCAGAAACTCGCGGGTCTCCTTCGCCGCGTCCGCGTCCCACGCGATGACATGCACGCCCTTCTCGCGGGCCTTCTTCATGGCCTGGCCGACGACTTCGGGATCATTCGGGGAAACCGCGATCACATCGACGCCGCGCAGGGCCCAGCGATCCACCATGCTCGCGGCCTTCTCCGGAGAGCCGTCCGTCGGCCCGTCATAGATCAACTCAACATTGCCCAGTTCCTTGGCCGCCTCCTCCGCACCCTTGGCGCACGTCGTGAAGTACGGCACGCCCTTCTTCTTCGGGAGCAGGCAGACCGTGATCTTCTTATCGGAGCGATCGGGGCCCGCGCCGGGCGCGACTCCGAGCATTCCCGCCGCCAGAATCGCCGCCGCAAGGACTACGGATACGCATCGGATCATCACGCCATCTCCTTTGACATCACTTCTTCGGTCGAAACCCGAGATTCGCCAGCAGCACAGAACCAATGAGCGTGGCCCCGATCACAATGAGGATAATCTCGTCGTGCCCCCAACGCCAACCGACGAACTCCCGCAGTTCGTGGACGAGGACGACGCCCAGCGCCGTCCCGATGATCGTGCCGCGGCCCCCAAAGATACTCGTGCCTCCCAGCACAACGGCCGTAATGACCTCCAGCTCGATCCCGCTCCCCACGTCTGCCTTGGCCGTGTTGCGGCGTGCGGCGAAGGCGATAGCACAGACGCTGGCGGTTATGCCCGTGAGCGTGAACAGGAGGAACTTCACGCGGGCCACGGGAACGGCGCAGTACTCCGCCGCTCGCTCGTTCCCGCCGATCGCGTACACCCACGCGCCCCAGACGCTCCGGGCCGCAATCACCCCCATGATGATCACGGCAGGGACAAGCGCCAGCACGGGAATTGGAACGCTCAGCAGCGTCCCGGTTCCCAGCTCGAGGAAGCCATTGGGAAACCCCGACATCGGCCGCCCGCGGCTGATCCCCTCGGCCAGCCCGCGATACGCCGCGAGCGTTGCCAGCGTGATGAGCAGAGGATGCACGCGCATCCGGGCCACGAAAAAGCCGTTGAGTGCCCCCGCGAGTGCGCCGACAGCCAGCGCGGCCGCGCTCGCCACCCACATCGAAGCCCCCGCCTGATGCAGCAGCCCCAGCACCACCGAAGCCAGCGCCATGGTCGCGCCGACGGAGAGATCAATGCCGCCGGAGATGATGATCATGGTCATCGGCAGCGCGAGCAGCGCAAGCTCAAAGGCGTGCGTGCCGATCTCCAACTGCGTCCGAGGCGCCACGAAAGCTGGTTCCAGCCACGCCGCAATGCAAAGCACCACCGCCAGCAGCGCGAGCAACACGCCCTCGTGGAATCCGAAAATGGCTCGGCCGGTGCGAATCATGCGGCGGCTCCGGCAAGCTGGCCCCCGCGGCGATCCGCCGCCGCGCGAGCAAAGTGGTCCGCCAGCACAGCCGCCAGTATGAACGCGCCCTGGATCGCCCGCTCCCAGAACGTCGCCATCTCGCCGATGTTCAGGAAGACCAGCGCGGTGCGGATGCTCCCGAGCAGAAGCGCGGCAAGCACGGTTCCCAGAACCCCGCCCATGCCCCCGCGGATGGAGGTGCCGCCGACCACCACGGCAGTCACCACGACCAGCTCGAACCCGACTCCGATGCCCGATTCAATCACCGACTGCTGCGGCACGCAGACAAGCGCGGCCACAGCCGTAAGCAGCCCAACGAGTGTAAAGGCAAAGAGCTTGACGCGGACGACGGAGATGCGGGCAATGGCCGCGGCGTCCGCATTCCCGCCGACAGCGCGGGTGCGCACGCCCAGCGGAGTGACTCGGGCCACGACAATCAGCACGCCCGCGACCAGCGCCGCCGCCCAAACGCACACCGGAATGCCCGCGATCGCGCCCGTGCCCAGAATACGAATCGAGGGCGGAAGATCGGTGATCCACACGCCACCAAGAACCAGTTCCGTGATCCCACGCAGGATCGTGAGCATGCCCAGTGTCGCGACAATGGAAGGCACGCGGCCAACCGTCACGAGAAGTCCGTTCACAAGACCGACGGACATTCCCGCAAGCAGCGTGATCGCAACGACTGCCGGCGCGGAAAGCCCCGCGTGCTGGGGCGAGGCGAGGAGTCCCATGAGGGCTGCCAATACACCCAACAGAGATCCCGCGGAAATGTCGATCTCCCCGGTGATGACCACAAATGTCATGCCGCATCCGACGATGACGACCGGGGCGGACTGCACAAGCAGATCGCGCAGATTCTGCACGGACGCGAAGGAAGGGTTCGCCGCGCAGACCCCGCCGATCAGGCAGACGAGCACAAGCCCGACCACGAAGCGGCGCTGACGCAGGAGAGTTGTCAGCACGCCGCCCGCGTGCCCGGAAGCGTCCTTCATCTCACTTCCCTTCGATCACGGTGCGCCGTTCCCCCGCTCGCACCACGACCGGCCCCATAAGGCCGGAGCTCGGCAGCGGCGAGTTCTTATTCCAGTGCTTCCAGGTCGTGAACGTGAGACGCTCCTTGGTGGGACGATTCGCAAGCGTCGCGCCCGCGGAGGAAGCGTTGGGCGCAAACCACTCCGGCCAGCCCTTCAGGGGCGAGGGCGTTCCTCTGGCCCACTTCACATCCTCCGGGAACTGCTCATCGCCGATCAGGCGGTTGATCCAGAGGTTGGTGATCTTCACCGTAAGGTGGTTCCGGCCTGCGATGGCAAGCCCGGAGATGTCCGCGATAAAGGGCGCTTTCCAAAGTGTTTGAACCGACTTGCCGTTCAATGTGATTTCTGCGATCTCGTGGACAGCGCCAAGATCGAGCATCAGCGGGCGAGTGTTCTTCGCATCCGTGCCCAGCATGGCCGCGGGGATCTCGAAATCCTTCTCATACGTCGCCGTTCCCGAGAAGTACTTCACGCCCTGATCCGCGTGCAGCGTCCAAGACGCAAGCGCATCAAGCGTCACGCTCGATGGAGCGCCACGCCCCGGCTGAAACGCCACGCTCCATGATCCCGTAATCTCCAGTGGCGCAGGAACGGAGGCGATTGTCGTCTTCATCGCCGCGCCCTCGCTCTTGTTCAGTTCATACTCGCCCGCCCGGAATGCCCGAAGCTCCACGCCGCCTTTGGGCATCCCCGCAAGCATGTACGTCGCCGGAGACTCCGGCCCCGGTTCCACGATCACCAGCGTCCCGTTCTCAGCCGTATCGCTCGAGATCGCTTTGCCGTCAAGCGTGTACTCCACGTGCAATCGCTTGGCGTGGTTGTACGTTGGGTCCCCGAACGCGCTGTTGTTCGAGGGAATCTCCGTCTCTCCGCTCGCCACCAGCGCGGCCACCTTTGCCGTCACATCCGTGCCCCCCGCGCCATCGGTCGCCTCGTACCGCGCCTTCTGAATTGCGATCTTGGGCGCGCGGGCCTGCGCCGTCTCCGGCGTGCGGACCGAGACCACGTGTGTACCGCCCGCGCCCGGCCGGAAGACCACGAAGACCGATCCCGCCGCATCGAACCTGTTCGTCACGATCGTCCGTCCGTTCTCCGTGCGCCACTGCGGCGCGGCCTCCATCGTCCCGGTCTCGGCATGCCAGAGCTCCGGTGCCTTCCCGTCAATCCGGAAGGAGCACTCCATTTCCACGGAACGTTGCTTCTGATTGCTGACGAAGTAGATGTCCATGTCGCCCACAAGGCGGTGGATCCACGCCGCGCCCGCCTTGGCCCCGCCCGTTGTCGTGAAGCTCGCGTCCGGCTTCGCGCCCATCTCGGCGAGCATCTGCTCCACCGGGATTCCCGCCTTCACCATGCCCTTGCTCCGTGATCCCTCCGTCGCATGCCCGGACGTTTCCCAGAGCGATTTGGAACGCGCTCGCACGGCCTCGTCATCCGCCGCGGCGTTGTGCAACGTCGGCGAACTGAGCGGCGCGGGACCGAGCACCGACGCTCCCGCGAGCACCAGCGACTCAACGCGATCCATCAACGCATTCGTCATGAACGTCCCTTCCGGCAGCACCAGCAGCCGGTACGTCATCCCGCTCGCCAGCTCGATCCTCCCGTCCCGCACCCGCGCCTGCGACAGCACATCCGGCCCGCAGGAATCATAATCGAAGCCCTTTGCCTTCAGGCCCGGCTCATGCGGCGCGCCGTTCGGGGCGCTCTCGCCCGCGAAGTACAGCACATCCGCCGCGAATCGCCCCGCCTGCAGCACGTGCTGACAGCGCGCCAGATACCCGACCCACTCCGGCCCACCATGCTCCCACCACGTCGTCGTTCGCTCAAAGTGCGTTCCCCACTGCCCCATCGTCATCCCCGGCTGAATGTTCAGCCATGGCTGGTGCGCATACCGGTGGATGATGCAGCGATTCACCCCTTCGCTGAACACCAGATCGCCGATGGCCTTCAAATTGCCCGGATGGTTCCTCCACCCGGCGGCTTCCGGCGACGCCGTGAAACTCTCCGCCCCGATGATCTTCTTTCCAAACACGTGCCCCACGCTCGCGGCCAGCTTGGGCGAGCTCTGCATCGCGGAGTTCGCCCAGAACTCGCCCATCACGATGTCCGCATCGCGCGCCACCTGCGTGCACTCAAACGGCCCGTCGTACGGCTCCACCGACGAGAGCAGCCCGTTCTTGCGGCAGGTCTCGGCGAAGTACGTGTAGTAGTTGTCCGCGAACAAGTCTCCCACCGTCCGCCGCAGGTCCCATAGGAACCGTTCCGAAGCCGGACCGCTCTCCACGATGCGCCCCGTCATCGCCGGCAGGTACACCAGCGGGTCGTAGCCGCGCCGCTTGGTGAACTCCTCGCGAAACCGCGGCGACCAGTTCTGGCACCCCACCTCATAGCTATCGATCAGCACGTTCTTCAGCGACTTGCCCGCCAGCGGCCCAAGCTCCTTGATCAGCGGCGCCATGCCCCCGGCCCAGTAGTGGTCGAAGGCCTCGCGGCTGAGCTTGTCCACTTCCAGGCCGCGCCCGGATGCCGGCGATGGGGCGTTCACCGCGCCCGTCGGCGTGTAGCCGATTCGCAGAATCGTCCAGTCTCTCGCGGGAACGTCCCACGCGAGCTTGCCGTCCTTGAATCTGGTGGTGAGGTCGACGATCGAGTCCCGCCCGATCGCCGCCGCGGCCGGCATTTCCGCCAGCGATGGCTGCAGGCCGTACTGATACTCGTATAGCGCCTTGGCCCGGATGTTGGCGATCCGCGTTGTGTCGTCCTTGGGCGTCGGGAAGGCGAGCACCGCGATGTCGCGGTAGAAGTTGTGGCTGGCCTTGGGCTGGGCGAGATCCTTCGTGAATGGGCCCGGCCCCTGCGCGTGCGTTTCGCTCACCACGACCGTCTGCATGGCGTACTGCGGCTCCACCCAGGGCCCCCCGCTGCTGGACCACCCGGAGCAGTTGTGGATGCACAGTTCAAGCCCGAGCCGATCGGCCTCGGTGGCCGCGTGCTTCACCATCGCCCGCCATTCCGGCGAGTTGTACGCGATCGGCCCCTGGGGAATGTCCTCCGAGACGTTGAAGATCTGCGCCCCGCCCAGGCCGATCTGCTTCATCGCCTCTAGGTCGGCGGTGATGCCCTCTTTCGTCACGTTCCCGTTCATCCAGTGCCACCACGTGTGCGGCTTGGCGGAGTTCGGCGGCGTAACGAATCCGGCCGCAACATCGTCTCCGGCGCGGGCCGAGAGCGGAAGTGCACCGGCAACCAGCAGGGCGACCGACAACAGGCGAATCGTGGAGAACTTCATGGCGTGTCTTTCAGAGTGTGTTCGATGACGGACGAGCAGCGGGGGAGCGAGGGAGGAGGTGGGGCGTGCGCGTGGGTATGAGTGTTATGGCGGCGGACCGACGACGATGTTCTTCCGCCGCGATTCCGGCGTGACTTGCAGATCAAGCACCTTCCCCCCCTGAATCCGTCCCTGCACAACAGTCTTCCCCGGTGCGTGCAGCTTGAATGTTGCGTTCCATTCCTTCGGCCACGCGGGGAGCAGGCGGATGGATTCGCCATCGCACTGCATCAGCATCAGTTGCACCCCGGACATCAGGTTTCCCCCGTGACATTGATCGGGAAGCCAGTCGAAGTTCGGCCCCCACATCGCCGGGAATCGGAAGGCCGCGCGGCTGTTGTGCGAGCGTGCCAGCAGGTTTGCCTTCGCCTGCTCGGTCAACCCCAGTGTCGCGGCAAACAGGCCATCCTGCGTCCAGCCGACGGTCGATCGATCGGTCCGTCGCTCGTACGCCCGAATCGCCGCGTCCAGATTCGGCTTCCCCGGCCCGTACAACCGAAATGGCCAGAGCGCGTACAGCTCGGGCGTTTCGCAGTTGCTGCGTGTGTGATCAAACTTCTCGGCAGCCGAGGCAACGGGCTTCCCGTCCACGGTCTCCAGCGGCAGCGCGGGGCACGCATCGTGTACCCGGCTCCAGAGCGCCCGATCCTCTTTGGAGCCAATCCGCTCGGGCAGCGCGAGCAGCATGTCCGTGACCGCTCTCAACCCGGCAACACTCGGCGCATCGTTCACCACTCCGTGCCAGTACGTCTCCACCGCTTGCGTCGGCGAAATCACCATGGTGCCATGCGCATCGCGTGCAAAGCGAGAATCGAAGTACCGCAGCGTTTCCCGGGCCATCGGAAGCGCCCGCTCTGAAAGAAACCGCTCGTCCCCGCTGTACGACGCACAATCCAGCATGATCTGCGTCAGCTCCAGACTCTGATTCCACGCCCACTGCCACCACGGGCAGTCGATCTCGCTCGCGCTCTTTCCGTCGCGGGCCCACCCGTAGTCCCCGTTCGCGTACGTTCCGAAGCTCGTGATCGTCTCCGGAAAGTACACCCCATCGGCGTTGTAGTACAACTTGGCGCGTGCAGTGCACCCCGGAACCGTCGCCTCGTAGAAGCGAAAGAGCGGGTCCATCATTTCAAAGTCCCCCGCTGCCAGCATCGGGTAGTACGGCAGACGCGTGTTCTGCCACCAGAAGCACCCGCCCCATTTCCGCCAGTCCGGGTTGAACGGTTGCCCCTCCGTCGGCCGCGGCTCCACAGTGAAAATGGAACCGTTGAACTTGATCGGCCAGTGCCCTCGCCCGCCGCACGCGCTGATCCAGCGTTGCAGGATGTAGGACTGGGTTACGCGCTGCGCGTCCGCATCTCCCTCCACAAAGATCCAGCTCCGCTTCCAGAACTCGTCCCACCACGCCGCGTTTCCCGCCCGCGCCGCCTCCGGGCTCGTCGGATTCGCTCCCGCCCGACGCAGTTCGCTCTTCCATGCTTCCAAGGTGTCCGTCTGCGCCGCATGTGTCACCACGCGCAGCTCGAACGCCTTCACCGGCGCCCCGCTCGCGAGCGTACCGGGCTTCCCCGCGGCCGGCTTCAGTTGCGTGCTCGCCATCCATCCGCCGAACGTGCGATGCAGCAGCGTGTCGGGAAACTTTTCGGCGATCGAAGTCAATCCCTGGTGTTTAAGCGTCAGCGGCACAATCGAGTGCTCGTTGCGGTGAAACCAGACAACCCCATCTTCCCTGCTCTCCACAACATCCGCCGACTCCCACGCCTCTTCACGCACCTTCGCCGGTGCATCGCGCATCGTCCACGACGATTGCAGCTCGCCGCTGTCGCTCAGCGCATGCCGCTCGGTCCGCCAGTCCTCCAGCGAGCACATCACCCCCACCGGCGCGGCCGCCGTTCCCTCCACCCGAATGTCCGAACCCATCGCGTTGACATACACACTCAGTTCAACCGCACTCCCCGCCTCCCCGGCGACAATCCGAATCCGCCCCTCGCGCAGCAATAGCTCCTGCCGGAATGGCTGCCCCTTGGCAAATGGATTTGGCGACAGATTCACCCGCACCCGGCCGAGCTTCAGCAGCCGGTCGCACTCGCTCCAGGCATCCGTACGGCTGATGTAGAACACCAGGTCCCCATCCTCCTCCACCCACACGTTCAGCCCCGTCTCCCCATTTCCGATCGGCATCGATCCCGCCGCGCCCTGTGCCGCTGGCGTCGCGGATGTCCACACGACGTTGTATGTGTCCAGCGGATCGCGCTGCGCCTGAATCGCCGGCGCCGATTGCCCCAGCGCGGCCGCAAGAACGAGTTGGGCGATCATCATCGTCGTCCTCCCACTGGCAAGTTGCCCGCATCCGCCACCAGCACCACATGCACCGCCCCAGGGCCATGCACCCCCGTCACCAGAATGCCCTCGATATCCGCCGTCTTGCTCGGGCCGCTGATAAGCGTGACGGCGGTGGAGGGGCGATTCCCGATCAGGGGCCAGAGATCGATCATGTCCGGAATGATCTGCGTCTCCAGCACGATCGCCACATGAACGGGCGGCACCATGAACGTCCCGCGGCTGCGTGCTTTGTCCGAGGCGACCACCAGCGTCCCCGTCTCCGCAATCGCGCTCAGCGCGCCCGTGATCCCTGCCTCCGCGTCGAACTGCGAATCAAGCCCCTTAGCCGTGACCGGATCAATCACCCGCACCCCCGCCCCCGCGACGGCATCCGCCACCGAGCGTGCCATCGGGGCATCGAGATGATCGAGCACAACGCCCTTCGCCCCAAGCGATCCCAGCAGCGTCTGCACCGTCCGCCCCAGCGTTTCCATGGCGCATCGGTGTACCACCATCCCCGCCGCGGCCGCACGACTGGCAAACAGCTTCGCAACATCCTCCCCATGCCCCGTCAGGCGCACAAGCTCTTCATCCACTCCCGGGCAGGTCCCCACGCTCCCCGCTCCGGCAGGCCTTCCCAACTCGCGGCTCACGCGAGCGAGGAACTCGGTTCGTGTAGTCATGAGCGCTCCTCCCCGCGACGGTCCTCAGTCCGCCGCGCCGCCCACCACTCCCGAAAACTCCGCGATGTTGGCGTCGGCAGATCCCGAACATCCGTCCACCCCGCCAGCGGCCCGGGCGCCGAGGAGATCCACCCCCGGTCCGCGAACGGATCGCTCGACGCGATGCCCTCGCCCATCGACCGCTGCACCGCCCTTCCCACCCTCGCCGCAACCCGGTACGCCCACGGCCGTTTCAGGATCGCCCCCCACACCCGCATCACGCCGCGCTCGCCCACTCCCGCAAGTCGCCGCTCCACCATCGCCGCTCGCAGCCGGATCAGTTGCTTCGGAATGTCGATCTTCACCGGGCACGCCTCGAAGCACGCCCCGCAGAGCGAGCTTGCGTGCGGCAGGTCCGGGTAGTTCGCCAGCCCCTTGAGCAGCGGCGTGATCGCCGCGCCGATCGGCCCGGAGTACACCGCCCCGTACGCATGCCCCCCGCCCACCTTGCGATACACCGGGCACGCGTTCAAACACGCCCCGCACCGGATGCACCGCAGCAGCTCCCGCGTCTCCTCGCGCAGAATCTCCGTGCGCCCGTTGTCCAGAAGGATCACATGCATCTCCTCCGGCCCATCCGGCTCCCCGCTCTTGCGGGGGCCGGTGATGATCGACGTGTACACCGTCAGCGCCTGCGATGTCGCACTCCGCGCCAGCAGCTTCAGGAACACCGACAGGTGCTCCATCCGCGGAATCACCTTCTCGATCCCCACCAGCGCCACATGAATCCGCGGCACGCCCACCGACAGATCCGCGTTCCCCTCGTTCGTACACAGCACCAGCGATCCCGTCTCCGCAATCAGAAAGTTCGCCCCGCTGATCCCCTGATCCGCCTTCCGGAACTTCTTCCGCATGTGCTCTCGGGCGATCGCCGTGAGAGTGGGGGGGTCCTCCGTATATCGCGCTCCCAGCTCACGCACAAACGCCCGCGCCACCGCCGCGCGATCCTTATGGATCATCGGCGTCACAATGTGCGACGGCGCATCCCCGTCCAGTTGCAGGATGAACTCCCCAAGGTCCGTCTCCAGCGTCTCCACGCCGATCGCCTCGAGCGCGGGCACCAGCCGCGTCTCCTCCGTCACCATTGACTTGCTCTTCACGCACAGCCGGCAGTTGTTCGCCTTGGCAATTCCCACGCAGATCGCGTTCGCCTCCGCCGCATCCGCGGCAAAGTGCACCCGCACCCCCGCCGCCGTCGCCGCATCGATGTACCGCTCCAGATAGTGGTCCAGATGATCCAGCGTGTGCTGCTTGATGCTCCCGGCAAGCTCTCGCACCGCGCCGTAGTTCTCCCCGAACGCCGCCCGACACGCGCTCACGCGCCCATGATCCTTCAACTCCGTCGCGCTGTTCACGAACTGCTGCAGCGTCACATTCCGCGACGCGACCGCCGCCGCCGGACGCATGTCGTACGGCAGCGCAGGCGAGAGCACCTCGCTCGCAGCGCGATGCACCGGAGCATGGCTCATTGGCCGCCCTCCTGTCGCTCCATCAATCCCAGCCCCTCGGCCATGATCTCCGCCAGCGAGATAAACCGAACCTGCGCCCCGGCGCGCCGGCACGCCCCCGCCAGATTCATCCCGCATCCCGCCTCGTTGCACACCACCGTGCTGCATCCCGTCGCCTGAATGCACTCCACCTTCTCCCCGACCATCCCCCCGGAGATCTGCGGATACTTCACGGCGAACGTCCCGCCGAACCCGCAGCACTGCTCCGCCTTACCCAGCGGCGTGAGCTTCACGCCTTGAATCTCCCCAAGCAGCCCCTCGCTCACGCCCGTCAGCCCCAGCCCGCGCAGGTGGCAGGCCGAGTGTGCCGTCACATCCCCCTCCCAATGAACCCCAAGCTCCCGCAGGTTCACGCGCAGCACCTTCGTCAGAAACTCCGAGAACTCGAACGTCCGCGCCGCCAGCGACGCGGCCCGCGCGGCCATCAGCTGCTCCCCATCGAACAGATGCGCGAAGTGCTCCCGAATCATCGCCGCGCACGAGCCCGATGGTGTCACCACCGCCTCAAACGGCTCGAACACATCCACCATCCGCCGCGCCAGTTCCCGTGCCTCGGCCGTGAATCCGTTGTTGAACATCGGTTGCCCGCAGCACGTCTGCGCCGCCGGAAACTCCACGGTCTGCCCCAGATGCTCCAGCACCTTCACAACGGCAATCCCCGTGCGCGGAAAATACGCGTCCGTCAAACAGGTGATGAAGAGTGCAACCCTCACGCCTTTCCCCCGCCGCGCCGCGGCCTGTCTTCGCCCGCCACTTCCACGCGCACCCCGGCCAGCTCCAGCTTCCCCACGTTCGCCGCGCTCAACCCCGCATCGGTAATGATCGCGTCCACATCCCCCACCTTGGCGAAGAACTCCACCGCTTTCACGCCAAACTTGCTAGAGTCGGCCAGCAGCACCGCCTCCTCCGCCAGCGCGATCATCCGCCGCTTGATCCCCGCCTGCTCGTCCGCCGTCACGCTCAGCCCGCGCTCCAGATCAATCCCCTGGCAGGAGATGAACGCCCGCGTGAAGTGAAACCGATCCAGCATTTCCGCGGCCATCTCCCCGACAAACGAGTACGACGGCCCGTCCAGCACGCCCCCCGTCACCACCACCCGCACCCGCGACCGATCGTGCAGCGCCATCGCCACCGCCAGCGAGTTCGTCACCACCGTCAGCGGAATATCCGGCAGCAGCCGCGCCAGCTCCCGCGCCGTCGAGCTTGCGTCCAGCGCGATCACGTGCCCCTCGCGAATCCCCGCCGCCGCGTGGGCCGCGATCGCCCGCTTCTGTTCCAGATGCACTGTCTCGCGCACATCCAGCGGCAGCTCCGTCCGATCGCGATCCAGCGGAATCGCCCCGCCGTGGCTTCGCACCAGCCGCCCATCCCCCTCCAGCCGCTCCAGGTCCCGCCGGATTGTCTCCTGCGTTACCCCGAACTCCATTGCCACCCGCGCCACGCGCACGCCTCCCTGCCGCGCCAGCAGATCAAGAATCGCCCGCTGCCGCTCCGGCGCGAGCATCGATCCGGCGTCCGCCGTCGGGGCGATCCTGGAAATGTGAGATTTTCTGTGCTTTGCCACTTGATTCTGTTGGATTATATCCGGTATTGTGGATTCTGCAAATCCACTTCGTCCCTCCTGGTTCTCCACCGATCATCCACAATGACCACCAAAGACACCTTTGAGCACGTCCGCCATGGCTGGAACGATTCCGAGGCCGCGTCGCGCGATCCCGTCGCCCGGCTCATCTACCGCTCCAACCTCCTCGGTTCCGACCAGCGCATCACCAACACCGGCGGCGGCAACACCTCCGCCAAGCTCATGCAGAAGGATCCGCTCACCGGCGAAAGCGTCCCCGTGATGTGGGTCAAGGGCAGCGGCGGCGACCTGCGCACCGCCACCAAGGCCAACTTCGCCGCCCTCTATCAGAACAAGCTCATCGGCCTGCAATCCATCTACGCCGCGGCCGCCGAAAAGGGCGTCAAGACCCCCGCCGAAGACGCAATGGTCGGGCGCTATCCGCACTGCACATTCGACCTGAACCCCTGCGCCCCCTCCATCGACACGCCCCTGCACTCCTTCATCCCCGCCACGCACGTCGATCACATGCACCCGAACGCCGTGATCTCCATCGCCGCCTCCAAACGCGGCAAGGAACTCACGCAGGAGATCTTCGGCATCGATATCGAGTGGACCACCTGGCAGCGCCCCGGCTTCGATCTCGGCCTCGTTCTACAGGACATCTGCCGCCGCAAGCCCACACTCAAGGGCGCAATCCTCGGCCAGCACGGGCTCATCAACTGGGCCGACGACGAAAAAACCTGTTACGAACTCACGCTCACGCTCATCGAGAAAGCCGCCCGCTACATTCAGTCCAAGGACAAGGGCCCCCGCACCTTCGGCGGCCAGCGCGTCGAATCCCTCCCCGAAACCGCTCGCGACGCCCTGCTCGCCGATCTCCTCCCCTGGCTCCGCGGCAAACTCTCCGCCAAGCAGCGCGTCTTCGCCACCATCCAGTCCACCCCCGCGCTCCTCCGCTTCGTGAACAGCGCGGATGCCCCACGCCTCTCCGAACTCGGCACCTCCTGCCCCGACCACTTCCTGCGCACCAAGATCAAGCCCTTGCTCGTGGAATGGAACCCGCAGACCGAAAACGCCGCCGCGCTCCGCACCAAACTCGAAGCCGGCCTGGCCCAATACCGCAAGGACTACGCCGCGTACTACGACCGCTGCAAGCGCGCCGACTCTCCCGCGATGCGCGACCCGAACCCCACGGTCATCCTCATCCCCGGCGTCGGCATGATCGCCTGGGGAAAGAGCAAGAGCGAATCCCGCACCACCGCCGAGTTCTACACCTGCGCCGTCGAGGTCATGCGCGGCGCGGAGGCCATCGACGAGTACATCGCCCTTCCCCAGCAGGAGGCCTTCGACATCGAGTACTGGCTCCTCGAAGAGGCCAAGCTCAAGCGCATGCCCGCCGAGAAAGAGCTCGCCCGGCGCATCGTCGTCGTCGTCGGCGCTGGAAACGGCATCGGCAAGGCCGCCGCGCTCCGGCTGGCCCGCGAGGGAGCCCACATCGTCTGCGCGGATCTCTCCCGCGAGGCCGCGCAGGCCACCGCCGATGAACTCACCGCCATCTACGGCGCGGGCATCGGCGTCGCCGGCACCGGCATCTCCGGCTGCGGCCCCGCGATCGGCCTCGGCGTGGACATCACCAATCGCGAGAGCGTCCGCGCCATGCTCCGCCAGGCGATCCTCGCCTTTGGCGGCATCGACTCCATCGTCGTCACCGCCGGTGTGTATGTCCCCCCGGACACCGCCGGGAATCTTCCCGACGACAAGTGGAAGTTCACGTTCGATGTCAACGTCATGGGACTCTACCTCGTCGCCGACGAGGCCAAGCCGATCTTCGCTTCCCAGGGCTTGCGCGGCAGCATGGTCCTGACCACCAGCGTCAACGGCGTCGTGAGCAAGCGCGGCTCCCTCGCCTACGACACCTCCAAAGCCGCCGCCAACCACCTTATCCGCGAGCTCGCCATCGATCTCGCCCCGCTGGTGCGTGTCAACGGCCTGGCCCCCGCCACCGTCGTCGCGGGCTCCACCATGTTCCCCCGCGATCGCGTCATCGCCTCTCTCGCCAAGTACAAGATTCCCTTCGACGAGAAGGCCGAGACCGAAACCCTTCGCACCGCCCTCGCCGGTTTCTACGCCGAGCGCACGCTGACGAAGGCCCCGATCACGCCCGACGATCAGGCCGAGACCATCTTCTTCCTCGCCTCCGATCGCTCAGCGAAAACCACCGGACAGGTGCTCAGCGTCGATGGCGGCCTGGCCGAAGCGTTCCTGCGTTGAGAGTGGTTGTGCGGAAAGGATGACGGCATGACGACCCGGGCGTACGTCGCAGTCGATCTCGGGGCCGAATCCGGCCGCGTCATCGTCGGCACGCTCGCGCCCGATGGGTCCGGTGCATCAACTCCCCCCAAACTCGAACTGCACGAACTCCACCGCTTCACGCACGAACCGATCAGCACCCGCGCCGCGCTGCACTGGAATGTCCCGCACCTCTGGAGCGAGATTCTCGCCGGTCTCCGCGCCGCCGCTTCCTGGGCGAAATCGAACGATGTCGAGATCGCTTCCATCGGCGTGGATGCCTGGGGCGTGGACTTCGTCCTCCTCAACGCCGCTGGCGAGCCCCTCGGCCCGCCGCGCTGCTACCGCGACCCTCGCCACGAATCCGGCCTCGGCCTCCTCCGCCAGAAGTTCACTCCGCAGCGCCTCTACCAGCTCACCGGCGTGCAGGAGATGTCCATCAACACGCTCGCGCAGCTCGCCGGCGCGATCGTCGCCGGCGACGACTCGTTTCGCCGCGCCGATCGCCTTCTGCTGATCCCCGACTACTTCCATTTGCTCCTCAGCGGCCAATCCTGCAACGAATCCACTATCGCCTCCACATCGCAGCTGCTCGACGCCTCCACAGGAACCTGGTCCCAGGAAATCCTCTCTGCGCTCGATATCCACGCCCACCTCTTTCAAACTCCCATTCACTCCGGCACGCGATTGGGCCGCCTGCGCCCTGAAATCGCGCAGCAAACCGGCCTTCCCGATACCGTCCAGGTCATCCCTCCCGGTTCGCACGACACTGCCTCCGCCATCGCCGGCGTTCCCGCCATGGGCAAATCCTGGGCGTATCTCTCCAGCGGCACATGGTCTCTTATGGGTATGGAGTGCTCCGCGCCGATTCTCACCGACGAAGCCCGCCTTGCCGGTTTCACCCAGGAACGCGGCGTCTGCAACACCATCCGTTGCCACAAAAATCTCATCGGCCTCTGGCTCGTGCAGGAACTTCGGCGCGATCTCGAACGCCGCGGCACCACGCTGGACTACGCCCAACTCACCGCCGCCGCCTCCGCAGCCCAACCCTTCCGCACCCGCATCGACGCCGCCCACCCCTCCCTCGCCGCGCCCGGCGATTCCATCGACAAACTCAAATCTCTCGCCCGCGCTGCCCGTGATCCGGAGCCCGCCACCCCCGGCGAACTCACGCGCTGCTGTCTCGAAGCCCTCGCCATGGCCTATCGCCGATCCCTCGATGATCTCGAATCACTCACCGGCGACGGCCATCAGTACATCGAAACCATCCACATCGTCGGCGGCGGCTCCAAGAACACCCTCCTCAACCAGATGGCCGCCGACGCCACCGGCCGGCGCATCCTCGCCGGCCCCGCCGAGGCCACCGCCGCGGGAAACCTGCTCGTGCAGGCCATGGCCGACAGACGCGCCGGCGATCTTGCGTCCATCCGCGCCATCGTCGCCCGGTCCTTCGAGTTGGTCGAATACACGCCGAAAGAGAACGCCCGATGGAACGCCGAGTACCTCCGCCATCGCGCCCTCTGGGAGAAACGCCCATGACCGATCACCAGGACTCTCCCTCGCTGCGCCCCCCGCCCGGCGATCTTCTCAATCTCTGCCACGCCCTCGGCGATCCCGACTACGCCATCATCGGCGACGGCAACGTCTCCACCCTCGCCGACGATCGCGCCACGTTCTGGGTTAAGGCCAGCGGATGTTCCCTCGCCACGATGACCATCCAGGACATCGTGCAGGTGAAACTCCCCGCCGCCCTCGCCATGCTTAAGCCCGGCGAAAAGTCCGACGAGCAGGTGCGTGCCGATCTCATCGCCGCGAAGGTCGCTTCCGCGCCCCTCCCCCCGCCCTCCATCGAAACCGTCATGCACGCCGCGCTGCTCGATCTCCCGGGCGTCCGCTACGTCGGCCACACCCACCCGACGGCCATCAACGTCCTCACCTGCTCCAATCAGTTTGAAGAATCCCTCCGCGGCCGCATCTTCCCCGAAGAGGTCGTCATCTGCGGCCCGGAATCCCTCCTCATCCCCTACGCCGACCCCGGCCTCCCCCTCGGCCGCGAAATCCAGCGTCTCGCCGCCGAGTTCACCTCCCGCCACGGCGACTTCCCCCGCGCCATCTACCTGAAGAACCACGGCTTCATCGCCCTCGGCGCTACCGCGAAAGAAGTCCTCAACGTCACCATGACCAGCACGAAGGCCGCCAAAATCCGCGCCGGCGCACTCGCCCTCGGTGGCCTCTCCCTCCTCTCCCAATCAGATATCGAGCGCATCCACCGCCGTCCCGATGTACGCTATCGCCAGCGCGTCATGGGCGGCACGTAAGGCCGCCCCCCACGCCATCCGCGACTCTCCCGCGACGCCGACAAGGAACCCGCCGATGCACATCATCACGCGACTCGCCACCTTCGCCCTCGCCGCGGCCGCCATCTCAATCGCCGCCGCCGCCGGCCTCGCCCAGCCCGCCGACAAAGCCGCGAAGCCCAAGGCCGACAAGCCCGCCAATCCCCCCCTCACCATCGCCGTCATCCCCAAAGGCACCACGCACGTCTTCTGGAAGAGCGTCGAGCAGGGCGCGAAGAAGGCCGGCGAAGATCTCGGCGTCACCGTCATCTGGAAGGGTCCTCTGCAGGAGAACGACCGCGCCCAGCAGATCCAGATCGTCCAGCAGTTCGCCGCCCAGGGCGTCAGCGGCATCGTCCTCGCCCCGCTCGATCACGCCGCGCTCGTCGGCCCCGTCAAGGCCGCGGCCGAAAAGAAAATCCCCGTCGCCATCTTTGATTCCGCTCTCGACGGCGTCTCCGGTACGGACTTCGTCTCCTTCGTCGCCACCGACAGCGAAAAAGCCGGCCGCCTCGGCGGCGAGCATCTCGCCAGACTCATGCACAACACCGGCGACGCCATCCTCCTCCGCTACATGGTCGGCTCCGCCAGCACCGACGCCCGCGAAGCCGGTTTCCTCGCCGCCATCAAGGATGCCAAGGGAATCAGGATGGCCGTCGACAACCGCTACGCCGGCGTCACCAGCGGCGAGGCCAAGACCTCCGCGCTCAACATGATCGATCAGATCAAAGCCGCCGGCGGTGTCTTCTGCCCCAACGAATCCAGCACCTACGGCATGTTGCTCGCCCTCCGTCAGGCGGGCATTGCCGGCAAAATCAAGTTCGTCGGCTTTGACGCCTCCCCACCGCTCGTCGAGGGGCTCAAGAAGGGTGAGATCGACGCCCTGGTCGTGCAAGACCCGCGCAACATGGGATACAAAGCCGTCGAAGCCCTCGTCAAGCACATCCGCGGCGAAAAAGTCGATCCCCGCATCGACACCGGCGCCGTCCTCGTCACTAAAAACAACATGGACAATCCCGAGATCAAGCGCCTCATCGAGTGAGCCCGGCTCCTCCGCCCCCTCACCATGAAGCTCCGCTCCCTCGCCAAGTCGCTCGGTCCGCTGCTGGGCCTCATCGGGGCGTGGCTTTTCTTCGCCGCGCTCGCGGGTCCGCACTTCCGATCATTTGATAACCAGCGGCTCATGCTCCTGCAAACCGCCGTCGTCGGCGCGGCCGCCATTGGCGCGACCCTCATCATCGCCTCCGGCGGCATCGATCTCTCCGTCGGTTCCACCATCGCTCTCGCAACGATGGTCGTGGCGCTTCTGCTCAAGGCCGGAGCGCCGCCGCTCCTCGGCGCGGCCGGCGGCATCTGTGCCGGTCTCCTCTGCGGCGCGGCCATCGGTTCCATGGTCATCGGCCACGTCGGACGCATCGCGAGCGTCGCCATCGCCGTCGCGCTCGCGTGGTGGGCCGTCCCGCGCTGGGGCTGGCCCGGCGGCCTCGGCGCGGCCGCGCTCGCCTTGCTCGCCACGCTCGCCGCCAACGAACTGGCGATCAAACGCCGTCCTCTCTCCCCCTTCATCGTCACCCTCGGCATGTGGGGCGCGATCCGCGGCCTGGCCAAAGGCCTCGGCGACAATCAACCCGTCTACCCATCGGGCTCCGATGCGGGTTGGCTTCCGTCCCTCATGTCCACCCCCGAGACCGGCATCGCCTCCGTGCTGCCCCCGGCCGTGTGGTTGCTCGCCGCCCTCGCCCTCGCAATGGCCGTGCTCCTGCGATACACCGTCCTCGGCCGCTACACCCTCGCCATCGGTTCCAACGAGGCCGCCGCGCGGTACTGCGGCGTCAAAGTCGAGCGCATCAAGCTCTGGGTCTACATCCTCGGCGTCGGCTGCGCCGGAATCGCCGGTGTCCTCCAGTTCGGCTACCTCAGCATGGGTGATCCCACCACCGCCAGCGGCTACGAGCTGAAGGCCATCGCCGCCGTCGTCATTGGCGGCGCAAGTCTCTCCGGCGGCGTCGCCAGTGTCCGCGGCACCATCATCGGCGCCCTCATCATGACCGTCGTTGATAACGGTTGCACCAAGCTCGGCCTGGACAACTGGGTGCAGGAAATCGTCACCGGCGCGATCATCCTCGCCGCCGTTGCCATCGACCGCCTCCGCCAGCGCACGCCCGAATAGCCCCACTCCTCCACGAGATTCTCCATGCCCACGTATCGCGCCCCATCCCTCCCGCGCGTCAAGCCCCTCAAGCCCCGGCACGTCTACCTCCTCGCCAGCGGCGACCTGCGCGAATCCGCCAACCGCGTCTGCTGGCCCGCGCAGCAGGAGATGGAAGCATCCCTCACCAGCGCACTCGATTCCTCCGGATGGAAAGTGCTCCGCGCCCACCCCTTCAAGCCCAAGTCCGGCCACGGTTTCATCTCCTCCCAGCGCGAAGGCATGGACGTCTTCGCCGCACTCGATCCCACCGCCCCACTCATCGTCGCCGAGGCCGTCTGGCAGTACTCCCACCACGTCCTCCACGGCCTCGAATCCCACAACGGCCCCATCCTCACCGTCGCCAACTGGTCCGGCACCTGGCCCGGCCTTGTCGGCATGCTCAACCTCAACGGCTCACTCACCAAAGCCGGCGTGAAATACTCCACGCTCTGGAGCGAGGACTTCTCCAGCCGCGCCTTCATCGCACAGTTGCAGACCTGGCTGAAAAAGGGCAGCGTTAAACACGACACCTCCCACGTCCGCCCGCTCGCAAAGATCAAAGTCCCCGCCCCCGAACGCCGCCTCGCAAGCGCCCTTGCAGCAGATCTCCAACGCAACAAAGCCATCATGGGCGTCTTCGACGAGGGATGCATGGGCATGTACAACGCCATCATCCCCGACCACCTCCTCCATCCCACCGGCGTCTACAAAGAACGCCTCAGCCAATCCGCCCTCCACGCCGCGGCCATGGCCGTTCCCGAGAATGAAGCCCTCAAAGTCTTCCGCTGGCTTATCGACGCCGGCATGCGCTTCCAACTCGGCCCCAACGAAGAGACCGATCTCACCAAGCCCCAGATCCTTCTGCAATGCCGCATGTACATCGCCGCCCTGCGAATCGCCGAGGAGTTCGGTTGCGATCGCGGCGGGGCCATCGGCATCCAGTACCAGCAGGGCCTAAAAGACTCACTGCCCGCCTCCGATCTCGTCGAAGGCATGCTCAACGATTCGGACCGCCCGCCGGTCCGCTCGACCAAGACCGGCAAGATCATCGCCGAGGGCCGCCCCCTTCCACACTTCAACGAAGTCGATGAGTGTGCCGGCCTCGACGGCCTCATCACCGACCGCATCCACCGCGCCATGGGCCAGCCCGTCGAGAACACGCTCCACGATCTCCGCTGGGGAGATCGCGACGCCTCCGGCACCACCGATGAGTACGTCTGGGTCTTCGAGATCAGCGGCGCGGCCCCGCCATCCCACTTCATCAACGGCTGGCGCGGCGCCTCCGGCGAGCGTCAACCACCCATGTATTTCCGTCTCGGCGGCAGCACCGTAAAGGGCATCTCCAAGCCCGGCGAGATCATCTGGTCCCGCATCTACGTCGCCAACGACCGGCTGAACATGGACATCGGCCGCGCCGAAGTCGTCGAACTTCCCCTCGCCGAAACCCAGCGTCGCTGGAACGCCACCACGCCGCAGTGGCCCATCATGCACGCCGTGCTCTACGGCATCACCCGCGATCAGATGATGGCCAAGCATCAGGCCAACCACATCCAGGTCGCCTACGCCCACGATGCCCCCGGCGCGGATCGCGCCGCCCTCGTCAAGGCCGCCATGGCCGAAGCCATGGGCATCCGCGTCAACATCTGCGGCACACGCAAAGCCGGCCGCGCCTGGCCCTCGCGTTGATCCGCCGCACGACCTTCGCCCGTCAGTGTTTCGCCTCGACCCCGCGCACCGTCACCTCCGCCGGCAGCACGCGCAGCCGCAGCATGCCGTCCCCCGGCGCCGCCGATGTCGTCCCCTCGACCTCCACCGTCGAATACGCGCCCGGCTCGGGCAGCGAGAACCACACACCTCCCGGCGGCACGCGCTCCAGCCCTTGCATCCGGATGTGTACCGTTCCCGCACTCCCGTTGACGGCGAACGTCAGCGGCCCGAACTCCGTGCGCAGCCCCTTCACCTCCACCCCCTCCGCCGACTCAATCCACGTCCGCGGCAGCCCCGCCCCGATCACCAGCGCCCCATCGCTCTGCCGCGTGTAAGCCAGCATCACACGCACCGAGTTGATGTAGTCCGAGCCCACCCACGTGTGCGGCATGTCTCCGACATATCCCTGTTCGCGAGGGTCCTTGCGCACCACCTCCGCCCACTGCCGCCACCCGCCCGGCCGCTGGTCCTTGAAAAAGAAGTCGAGCATCTCCAGCGCGCGATCACGTCGCTCCAGCAGCACCATGGACCCCACCACACGCTGCTCATACGGCGTGTAGTCCTTCCACGCCAGCGTGCCGTCGCGCCTGCTCTGAAAGAACGTCCAGTACTTCTCAAACGTGCGATCCAGCAGCGGCCGCAGATCCCCTGGCTCCCAACCGCACGGCCATAGCGCGACCGTCGTGGAAGTCGCATCAAAGTCTCCAAGCTCCGCGCACCCGGGAACAAAGTCCACCCGCTTCATCTTCGTCGCCAGTCGAATCGAATCATTCAGCGTCACCGCGAACCGCTCTGCCAGCTTATTCAGCCGCGACGCCTGCGCCGCATCCTGCATCTTCTCCGCCAGGTGCGCCGCATCGCGCAACCCCTTGAGCGTCCAGAAATCATCCCAGTACGAGTGCATCGGCTTGGCCGAATATCCCTCATGGCTGATCGATTCGGGCATCAGCCCGAAGACCACACGCTTCTCATCCGGCCCGTTCAGATACTCGGGGGTCGTCCGCTGATCCCGCAGAAACTCGATATACCCCACCGCCCTCAGCATGTGCGGCCAATGTCTCTTGAGAAACTCCTTGTCCCCGGTGAAGTCAAAGTAGTTCCGCACCGCCGCAATGTACTCGCCGTGGCTGTCGTTCTCGGGCACCGGGTCCGGCCCGCGCGTGTCCACGCAGCACGGAATCTTCCCGTTCTCGTACTGAAACGGCGCGAACCAGTCCAGAAACTCCCGCACCTCATCGCTCAGCCCCATCGCCAGCAACGCGCTGGATGTCAGCGCTCCATCCCGAATCCACGTCCGCTCATAGCAGCGCGAGCCCGGCTGCAACCCAGCCCCATCGCGATTGATGAGAATGAACGCAAGGTTGGCACGAACCGAATCCACGATCCGCTGCTCATTCTTCGGCAGTCGAATCGTCACACGATTCAGCCGCTCCCGCCACCAGTCCGCGGTGGAAGCAAGCGACGCATCCGCAAGCGCAAGCGATCGCCGGTGCAAGTCCTGAAGCCGCGCGCCATCCGGCACGCCATGAAACGGCACCAGCATCGCAACCCGCCGACTCTCCCCCGGCCCAAGATCAAATCCATATTCCAGACCCGCCGAGCACAGCCCCCGCGGATCGTCCGCCTCCTGCGACATCGGCACGCGCCCAAGCGCAAGGTGTTCCACAATCTCTCCCCCGTCAAACGTCGCCGCTCCCGCGCCATCCGCCCGCCCAAGAGGCACCACCATCCGCCCATCCACCGCCACGCTCTCGCGCCCGATCGCGATATGCCGAACCGCGGCCGCGCCCCCGGTAATGTTCAAGTTCTGATACGGCGGATTCACCTGCAGCGGCCGGATCGCCACGAACAGCTTCCCACCCCTTCGCTCCTGCCCCGTATTCCGCAGCACGTATCGAACAATGAGGTCCGATGCCCCCTCCGTCCCCTGTGCGAATGCCGTCGTCTCAAGTTGAAGCGTTCCACTCGTGCGAACCACGCTCGGGATTGGCAGATACCCATCCAGCAGCGTCTGCGATGATGCACCATCCGCCCACGTGCGCAGCGTGCCCCCCTCGTACACAAACGGCTCCAGCGAGAACGCCAGCTTGTCCACCTCCACAGCCCCATCCTCGCAGATCAGCGCCTCCTTGTCGTCCTTGTCCGCGCCGAGCACCGTCCAGTACGACGCCTCCCCGCGCAGATACCGCGGCCACCACCCGCGTGGCGCGTTCGCCGCAACCGCATTCAGCATCTCATTGGCCGAATCCCCAAACTCCGGCGGCATGAACCGAATGTTCTTGAGAGACACCCCGCCGTCGCTCGACGCCGCGCCCACCCGAATTTCAATCACCCGCGCCGTCAGATCGGCCGCCTGCACATAGTCGAACCCCCCGTTCGACCCCCGCACACGCGCCACCTCCGCAAAGCGCTCTCCATCCGCCGATCCAAGCACGTCATAGTCCACCGCAAATCGCTCCCCCCATTGCAGCACAAAGCCCCCAAGCTCCCGCGCCTGCCCAAAGTCGATCCGCACACGCGGCCGCGCCTCCCCCGCCGCGCTCGTCCAGCCCACCGCCCCATCCGCGCCGATCGGCCGCGCCGCACCCGTCCCAAGCACCATCGGCGTCCCCGTGTACGCCCTGACCTCTGGTAGCTCCTCAAAGCTCAGATCATCCAGCCACACCGTTCCGCGGCCGCCGTTCGATGATGTCACCACAATCTCGATGAACGCCGCAGTCGCCAGCGGCGTGCCCGCGCCCGCCGGTCCCCAGGCAAACCCAATCTTCCGCTTCGGCAGCGTGATCCGAGTCCAGTCGGCGGGAAACTCGAAGTCCCGCCGGTTCACCCACCATACATTGTCCCCGCTCGGGTCAACCAGCTTGAACTCCATCGTGTTCCGCGGCCCGCTCCCGCGTACGAAGTACGAGAACGCGTAGTTGGCCGACAGCGGAAGATCAAACTTCTTGCGGATGATCGCGTAGCCCGAGCCGCGCGTGAAGTCGTAGTCCAGCCGCGCGCACGTCCCCGTCCGCCCCGGCTCGGCGCTCACCTTCAGCGTCACGCCATCGGCCGTAACGACCTTCCACGACGCAGGATCTTCAAACCCATCGAGTGTGCGAGCCACGGTCGCTTGCGCAGCAGGGCGCTCTGGTGTTTGCGCGAACACCCCGCACCCGCAAAGCACGATCGACGCAAAAAACCAGGCCATCGTGATCGGTGTGCATCGCGCCATGAACGGAGTTCCTCGTCTGCGGCCGCCCCTGGAATTCCAGAAGCGTAAGCCCTTACATGCCGCCACCAAGCCCCACGCCCGCGATGAGCGAGTCCTCGAGCGAATCTCGCGGATGCACGCACGATTTCTCTATCGGTTTCACATCACTCGCCACGCGCATGCAACTCCGCCCCGTTGCTCTGGATCACGCGCTTGTACCAGTGC
The DNA here is from genome assembly GCA_038225655.1 of Phycisphaerales bacterium. Taxonomy (GTDB): domain Bacteria; phylum Planctomycetota; class Phycisphaerae; order Phycisphaerales; family UBA1924; genus UBA4658. The sequence continues at coordinate 604,765 of JBBRQY010000002.1, forward strand.
GCCGAGTCCTTCAGCGTTCGCTTCCCCGTCGGGAAGTCCACGTGCACCATCCCGAACCGCTCCTTGTACCCCTCGGCCCATTCAAAGTTGTCCAGCAGCGACCAGTGGAAGTACCCGCGGATGTCCACGCCGTCCCCGATCGCCCGCTCCAACTCGCGCAAGTACCGCGTCGTGTAATCGATGCGCTGCGGGTCGTGTACCCGCCCGTCAAGCTGCACCCAATCCACGTTCGAGAGCCCGTTCTCCGTGATGTACACCGGAACTTTGTACCGCTCATGGATAAACCGCGGCCCCCAATACAGCGCCTCGGGCACAAGGAACCACTTGATCGCCGTCTGCGCGTGCCCATCCTGAAACGGCACAACCTCAATCGCTCCGCTCGGGCCCGGTCGTACCTTCCGCCCGTCATAAATGTTCAGCCCGTAGAAATCCAGCGGCTGGCGGATCAACTCCATGTCCCCCGGCTGGATCGGCGGCTGTGCCGCGGCCCCGAACACGCGCAGCCCATCCGCCGGATATTCTCCGAAGAACGCAGGATCCGCGTACCACGTGTTGTTCCACAGGTCCGGCGTCAGCACGCCCAGCGTCCCCGCCCGGGCTGCGCTCTCATCCTTCGGGTCCGACGTCGCCGGAACATCCGTCCGTCCCACCAGAGCCCATCCCACCGTCGGCTTCTTCTTTGCGTGCGCCCGAATCGCCTGCACGCTGGCCCCGTGCGCACGCAATGTGTTGTGGCACGCCGCCACCTGCTCGCCCAGCGAGAGCGTCTGCCCCGGCGCGATCTTGCCGTCCCCATACCCGAACTTGATGAACACCTGCGGCTCGTTGATCGTCATCCACTTCGTCACCCGGTCCGAAAGCCGGTCCACCACGATCGCCGTGTATTCCGCGAACCACGGCGCAATGTCCCGGTTCATCCACCCGCCCCGCTCGTGCAGCGCCGACGGCAGGTCCCAGTGGAATAGCGTCACCCACGGCTCGATCCCCGCCGCAAGAAGCCCGTCCACCAGCCGCTCGTAGAACTCCAACCCCTGCTCGTTGATCTTCCCCACACCCTCCGGCAGCACGCGGCTCCACGCAATCGAAAACCGATAGGCCCGCAGCCCCATCTGGCTCATGATCCCCACATCTTCCTTGTAGCGATGCACGTGATCCGCCGCGACGGCCCCGGAGTGTCCGCCGAAGACCGCCCCGGGCTTGGCGCAGAACTCGTCATAGATGTTCCGCCCGCGCTCCTCGGGAGTTGATGCGCCCTCGATCTGGTACGAACTCGTCGCGGCTCCCCACAGGAAGTCCTTCGGAAACGCCATGCGCATGCTCCTATCTCGCCGTGACGCTCAAAGCGGCCAAACGAGGGTGGAATGTAGACGCTCGCGCGTCGCGGGGTCGGCCCGTCATTCAGGCCGCGCCGCTCGTCCCGCGAATCACCAGCCGCGTCGAGAGCGTCGTCGTCGTCGCCGCGCGGCTCGGATCGCGCACCCGCTCGGCCAGCATCCGCACCGCCGCCGCCCCCACCTCCGCCATCGGCACGCGCACGCTGCTCAGTTGCGGGCGCACCAGCGAGGCCAGCCGCGTGTCGTCGAACCCGACCACGCGCAGATCAGTGGGAATCCCCACGCCCAAGTCCTTCGCTCCCTGGATCAGGCCGAAGGCGATCTCGTCATTTGCCGCCAGCACGCCGATCGGCCCCGGCGTGCGCTTCCCGAACAACTGTTCGCTCGCCCGCTGTCCCCACGCCACGCTGTACTCACCGTACCGAACCTGATCCGTCGACGTTCGATGTCCCATCGCGGCCAGAGCTTCGCCGAACACCTTCGCCCGCGCCGCGGTGTCAAAGTTCTCCTTCGGTCCCCCCAGAAAGTAGCAGCGCTCCGGCGGGACGGATGCCAGCAGGTGCTCCATCGCCTGGAGCGTGCCGGCGCGATTGTCCACCAACACCCGATCCACCCCGTTGCCGTGCAGCGTCTCGTCGATCACCACCAGCGGCAGCCCCGCCCCATGCGCCTGCGACCACAACGACTCGTTCGGCTCCGTGATCATCACCGCCAGCCCCGCGATGAACCCGACAATGTTCGTCGAGAAGAGCGGCAAGCTCCCATCCGCCCCATCCCCCCCCTCGCTCCCCACCAGCAAGTGGTACCCCAGCCGTCGGGCCTCGGCATCCGCGCCGCGCAGCAGCTCCGAGTAAAACTCCCCGTGGATGTCCGGGAGCAGAATCCCCAGCAGAAAACTTCGCTTGGTCGTCAGTCCCTGTGCAAAGACGTTGGGCCTGTATCCCAGCTTGGCAATCGCCCGATGCACGCGATCCAGCGTCTCCGGCGCGACCAAATTCGGCGTGTTCAGCACCCGGCTCACCGTCGCCGTGGAGACCACCGCCACCTTCGCCACATCCTCCATGGACGCGGGCTGATTCGGATTCGCGGTACGATTTGCTCGTTGACGTGCCATCAGGGGTGGAAGATACAGCACATCCACCGTAGGTTGTATGTATGCAAGGGCTTACATCGTCGAACATGTCCAGGTTTTTCTCGCCGATCGTTTCCCTGCGAGCCAGAACGGCCCTCGCGTCCGCCATCGTTGCGGCCATTCCTGTCGCCATTGCTGCGCTCTGCGGATGCGCCGCAAGTCATGATTCCGCGCACGCGCCGGGCGATGCTCCCCAAACTCCCACGACGCTCCGTCCCGCCGCCGAATGGACGATCGCCTCGCCCCCCGGCACGCCGCGCCCTCCCTTCTCCTTCAACAAAGACGACGAGCGACTCCTCGACGAAACCCAGCGCGCCGCATTCTGGTTTCTCTGGAACGCCTGCGATCCGCAGACGGGAATGGTCCACGATCGAACCAGCACCACCAACGCCAGCGTCGCGGGCGTCGGCTTCCAACTCGCCGCCATTCCCGTCGCCGTCGAGCGCGGCTGGATCACCCGCGAGGCCGGCTCCACGCGCACCCTCACCATCCTTCGCGCCCTCGACTCTGTCCCCAACAACCGCAAGGCCGGGCTCTTCTACCACTTCCTCGAAGGCCCCACCGCCAAGCCCGTCGGCCAGGATGCCGTCAGCACCATCGACTCCGCCCTGCTCTTCTGCGGCATGATCGTCGCCGGCGAGTACTTCGGCGCCGAAGTCCGCGAACGCACCGATCGCTTTCTCAACGCCGCCGATTGGACGTTCTTCGTCATGAACAAGCCGCGAGCCAACGAGCCCTACCTCAAGGGATTCGTCTCGCTGGGCTGGAAACCAGCAAGTTTCGCCGATCCCGTCGGCCGCGGCGCACTCCTCCCGTATGCCTGGGCCGATGCCGGTGACGAACAACGTCTCGTCTGTTACCTCGCCGCCGGCGCATCCGACGCGGCCCACCGCGTCGATCCTTCCGTCTACTACCGCCTGCGCCGCATGCTCGGGGAGCATGGCAACTCCGGCGTTCACGTCTGGTTTCCCTGGTCCGGCGCGCTCTTCACCCACTTCTTCGCCCATTGCTTCATTGATTACGCCCACATGTCCCCGGATGACCCCGCCGCCCGCGGCGTGCCGCGCCGCCCGCGCGTTGATTGGTGGGAGAACGCCCGCCGCGGCGTGGAGCTGCAGCGCATCAAAGCCATCGAGAACCCCGCCCACGTTCCCACGCTCGGTCAGAATGCCTGGGGGCTCACCGCCAGCGACGACGCCAAGGGCTACGCCGTCCCCGGCGTCTTCCCCTCTCGCGTCGCCACCACCGATCAGATTCCCCAGGAAGACTTCGCCGACTTCACCCCCAAGGACGATTTCGGCGATGGCACCATCGCCCCCTACGGCGCAGGGTGCGCGGTGATGTTCAACCCAACGGCCTCGCTCGCGGCCCTGCGCTACTACCGCTCGCTCAAAGGGCCCAACGGTCAGCCCCTCGTCTGGCGCGACCCCGGCGACCACGGACAAACCGGCGAGTTCGGGTTCCGCGACGCGTTCAATCTCGGCTCCGGCTGGGTCGGGAACGATTGCGTGGCGATCGATCAAGGACCGCTCGTGCTCGCAATCGAAAACGCCCGCTCTGGATTGATCTGGAAACTGTTCCAGCGATCGCGCACGGCCCGCCAGGCGGCCGCTAACCTCGATTTGGCCCCAAAAACCCACTAGGGTCACGCCGGGGAAGCCCGAATTGTGTGACATCAAACAAGAAAACGCTTGCATGCCCCCGAAACGTGCGGTAACGTGTAAGCGTTATCATCGAGCGATCGGGGTTCCAATGGCGGCCCAAATGGCCTCCTCCCCGGCGATCTCGAATGAGGATTGAGAGAGAGAGATACCCATGAACAGGTTGCATGTCATCCTTGCCGTCGGGGCCGGTCTGGCGTCTACGAGTTTGGCACACGCCGACCTCTTTTCCGCCGTTGACTCCTTTGCCGTCGCTGATCGTTGGTTCGGGGATTACTCCGGCTCGACGACCAGCGTCACCAACGGTGGCCTCCCGTCCCTCCGTTTCCAGGAGTCGGGCTACACCAGCTCGACCGGCTTCGCCACCCGCAACATCGGCTTCCTCGCCGTCGGCGGCGTGCCCCTCCAGCTCTCCGGAAGCCAGAGCTTCCAAGTCGACACGAACGTCACCATCAACAGCAACAGCTTCGCCACCGAAGCCGGCTGGACGATCGGTACCGCCCCCAACTTCCCCAGCTCCTCGAACGCCAACACCGGCGACTTCCACATCCGCACTCCCGACGGCGAAATCGCCGCGTTCGGCGGCCAGAACCCCTTCTTCGCCAACAACAACCCCTTCAACGGCGGCGACGCCCACGCGTGGCCCGCGATCACGACCGGCACCACCTACCACATGACCCTGATCTACGAGACCAGCGTCTCTGGTTCCACGCTGAACTTCGGCGTCAACGGCGTCTTCACCGGGCGTCTCGCCATGGGTGACCCCGCCCTCACCGCCGGCACCTTGATCGGCGTCTTCGCTCAGGGCCCGAACAACGGTCCCGTCTCCCCCGGCTACCTCAAGGACGTGATCTACACCAACACGACCATCGCCATCCCCGCTCCGGCCTCGGCCGCGCTCCTCGGATTCGGCGGCCTCGTCGCCCTCCGTCGTCGTCGCTGATCTTCCCGGACGCCATTTCGATACTGCTTTCCCAAGGGCGTCCGCGATTCGCGGACGCCCTTTTCCTTTGAGCTCTTCTTTCTCGGACTCTTTACACCCCCAAGACTGGGTAGTGATGAAGCCCCACCTCAAAGTTGTCAACATTCAGCATCCACCGGAGTTGACCGCAGGTCACCCATGCGTCATAGTGTATTGATGTAAGCGTTTTCACCAACGCCCCTTTGTTCGTCTTTCTACTCGGATTCACCCACGCCCGTGACCAACCCGCACCCTTCAAACTCCTACGGCCGCTTCGATCCCTCGGGGCGCCGCTTCATCATTTCCGATTCGCACACCCCCACGCCATGGGTCAACGTGCTGAGCAACGGCCACTACGGCCTGGTCGTCAGCCAGAACGGCGGCGGCTTCAGTTGGCTCGACAACAGCCAGCTCAATGTGCTCACGCGTTGGGAAATGGATCTGGTCCGCGATGATCACGGCCGCTTCCTCTTCCTTTCCGATCTGGAATCCGGCGAAGTCTGGTCCGCGGCCCCCGCGCCCTGCCAGCCCGCCTACACGCGTTACCAGTGCGAGCACACCCAGGGCCGCTCCACTTTTTCCACCGAGTACTCCGGCATCGCCGCCGAGTGGACCCTCGCCGTTGCCCCCGAGGATCCCGTTGAAGTCTGGCGCGTCACCCTCAAGAACACCACCACGCGAGCCCGCAAGCTGCGGATCAGCTCTTTCTTCGAATGGTGCTGCGGCGTGGCCCCGGACGCCAAGCGAGAGTTCCACCGGCTCTTCTTCACCACCAAGCACGACCCCGCCCGCCGCGCCGTCATCGTTCGCAAGAACATGTGGGACACGCCCTCCAAGGACGAGCGCGAGCATTGGAACAAGCCCTGGCCGTATGTCGCCGGACATGCCGTCGGCGGCGTGAAGTTCCAGACCGATCTCGCCATCGCCGACAAGCAGTCTTTCACCGGCCGCTACACCCCGCTCACCCGCCCCGCGGCCATGACCGCGCCCCACCCGCCGCAGGCCACCGGCCCCGACGTCTTCGGCCGTTTCGGCGACGCCAGCGCAGCCCTCGGCGGTGATCTCACCCTCGCTCCCGGCGAAACCGCCACCATCGTCTACACCATCGCGATCGCCCCCGAAGAGAAAACCCTCCTCGGCCTGCTTGATCGCTATACAAACGTCCAGGGTGCCGACGCCGCAATCGAAGGCGCGCAGGACATGTGGCTCGCCAAGCTGGCCCCCTCATCCGTCAAGAGCGAGATGCCGGACTTTGATCTGCTCAACAGCACCTGGTTGCCCTATCAGGCGATCGCCGGGCGGCTCTGGGGCCGCACCGGCTACTACCAGCAGTCCGGCGCGTTCGGCTTCCGCGACCAGCTCCAGGACAGCCAGGTCTGGCTCGCCCGCGATCCCGCCCGCACCCGCCAGCAGATTCTCCTGCACGCCGCCCACCAGTTCGCCGATGGCAGCGTCTACCACTGGTGGCACCCCCTCGCCGAGTTCGGCCTGCGCACCGCGTGCAGCGACGATTATCTCTGGCTCCCCTTCCTCACGGCCCAGTACATCAAGGACACCGGCGACTGGTCGATCCTCGATCAGAAAACGCCGTTCGTGGACAGCGCCGCCGGAGCCACACTCCTCGAGCATTGCACCCTGAGCATCGCCCGCTCGCTGGATCGCCAGAGCCCCCGCGGCCTCCCGCTCATCGGCGCATGCGACTGGAACGACGGGCTCTCCGCCATGGGAGTGGGGGGCAAGGGCGAAAGCGTCTGGCTGGCCCAGTGGCTCGCCCAACTCCTCAGCGAGTTCGCCCTGGTCGTTGAGCATGGCGACGCCGGCGGCCCCAACGCCGCCCTCGCCGCCAAGTACCGCTCTGCACGCCAGAACCTCATCGCCGCCATCAACGCCCACGCTTGGGACGGCGAGTCCGGCGGCCCCTGGTATCGCGCCGCAACCCGCGACGATGGCCGCTGGATCGGCACCGCCACCAACGAAGAAGGCCGCATCTTCCTGAACACCCAGACCTGGGCCATCCTCTCCGAAACCGCACCCGCCGACCGCGAAGAGGCCTGCTGGTCCAGCGTCAAGCAGCATTTGCTGCAGGACATGGGCCCCCTCCTCTCATACCCGGCATACACCGAGCCCGACGCCTCCATCGGCTATATCACCCGCTACGCGCCCGGCCTGCGTGAAAACGGCGGCGTCTACATGCACGCCGCCACCTGGGCCCTCGCCGCCGCCTGCAAGCGTCGCGACGTCCGCGCCGTCGAGAAAATCTGGCGGTCGGTCTCCCCGCCGCTGCGCGGAGCCAGCGCGGATGCCTATCGCGCCGAGCCCTACGTCATGCCTGGCAACGTGGATGGTCCGGATTCTTCCACCCCCGGCAAGGCCGGCTGGACGTGGTACACCGGCTCGGCCGCGTGGCTCAACAGGGTTTCGCTCGAATGGATCCTCGGAATGCGTCCGGAGTGGGGCGGCATGCGTATTGACCCTTGCCCCTTCCCGTCTATGGGACAGGTCGCCGCCACGCGCCTCTGGCGCGGACGCACCATCCGAGTCACCTTCCAAGCCAGCGAGCACTCGGCCAATCTTCCCCCGAAGCTCACCATCAACGGACGCGAGCACGCCGGGAACTTCATCCGTGCCGACGAGTATCCAGCGGACAAGGAACTGAACATCGCCGTCTCCTGGGGCCTGCATGTCAAACCGGGCGTGGTCGCGGCCCGAACGGGCGCAGCCGCGGCCGCACAACACGCCCATCAAGATCGAAGGGACTAAGACCCATGACCATGACGATCGCCGGTTGTCGGGGTAGTTTGCGTCGCGCGTTCACGCTCATCGAGTTGCTGGTGGTCATCGCGATCATCGCGCTGCTCGTCTCGCTCCTCCTGCCCGCGTTGTCCGGCGCCCGCGATTCGGCCCGCGACATCATGTGCAAGAACAACCTCAAGCAGATGGGCATCGGCATTCAGATGTATCTCGACGACCAGAAGAACCCCGTCTGGTTCAATCTCCGCCCCCGCAATCCCAACTGGCTCGACCACTGGGTCGCCCCGCGGGCCCTGGCCGACTACTGCGGCGATGGCCGCACCAAGCTCTACCGCTGCCCGCGAGCCGTCGGCGGAACCTCGGTCATCGATCCCTCCGTCCGCCTCTACACCGAAGTCTTCGGCCATCGCAACTTCATCGATCCCGACCCGGAGAACCCCGATCCTTCCACGATCACCGGGTACAACGCTAACGTCGATCCTCTCAATCCCCCCGCCTATACCGAGTACTGGTTCAACGACTCCATCCCCATGGTCGGCCAGCCGTACCGGGAAAGCCGTCGCGTCCCGCACACGGACACCGTCGTCTGGGCCGCCGACGCCTATGACGAGGTTCCCCGCCACTCCGGCAAAACCAAGACCACCCAGGCCAGCACCAACGGCCCCGCTTCTCTCAGCCGCGGCAACGAGATTTACATGCTCCTGGGCGATCAGTCCGTGCGCGGCTTCCAGTGGTACAAGGCCGCGGCTCGCGACAAGTACAATGGCGCCGGTCCGTTCTACAACTGGGGGCTGGGTCTCTAACCGATCCCGCGAGATCATCGAGGTCCACCTGTGAACAAGTTTCGCGCATTCATGAAGCAGAATCCCATGGCCGGCTGGGGCGTCGCCGCGCTCCTCATGCTCGTCGCCGCCGCCATGGTCTACACCAGACTCATGGGCAAAAGCGAAACCGCCCAGCTCACCGAGCTGGTCACCATCCAGGACCGCGAGACCAGCGACACCTGGCAGATGCCCCGCGGCATGATGGAAAAAGAGCTCTATCTCCGCCAGTACCCCGTGGACCCTAACCAGGGCCTGGCCAACCCCAAGACGGGCAAGTTCACCGGCTTCCCCGTCGACGCGTGGAAGGAAACCGTCTCTCGCGTCAACAACGAACGACGCGAGGTCGAGGAAAAGCCCGCCGCCAAGCCCAGCGCCGCCGCTCCCTCCGCCCCCAGCGCGCCCGCGGCGCATTAGACTCTCCCGGGCATGACAGCATCCTCCCCTCAACCCCGCGACCTTGGGGCCATCTCCCGCAGGGCCGCCCTGGGCGCGCTCGCCGCAGGCGCGGCCGGTTTCGCCCTCTTCGGTCCGCGCGGCACGCAGGCCATCCCGCCCGGACGCATCGTCCTGGACTACTGGGAAAAATGGACGCGCCACGAAGGCGACGCCATGGAGCGCATCGTCGACGCCTTCAACAAGTCCCAGTCCCGAATCTGGGTCCGCTACATCGTCGTCAGCGACATCGGCCAGAAGTCCCTCGTCTCCATCGCCGGCGGCAATCCGCCGGACATCATCGGTCTCTACGCCTTCAACGTCACGCCCTATGCCGAGTCCGGCGCGATCCTCCCTCTCGATGATCGCGCCGCCGCCGTCGGCATGTCGCTGGAGCAATACACCCCCGGCATCCGCCGCGTCATGACCCACCGCGGCAAGTGGTGGGCCACCGTGAACACCGCCGGCTCCGTCGTGCTCTACTACAACCGCACCGCTTTCCGCGACGCCGGGCTCGATCCTGATCGCCCCCCGCGCACCATCGCCGAGCTGGATGCCATGCACGCCAAGCTCTTCCGCACGGATTCCGGCGGCGGCCTGCAGCGTGTCGGCTTCCTGCACCGCGAGCCGGGATGGTGGTCATGGCTCTGGGCCAACCACTTCGGCGGCAGGATCTTTGATGAAGCATCCAATCGCGCCACGGTGGACTCGGCCGAGAACCTCCGCGCCATGGATTGGATGCAGGGCTACGCCAAAGACCTCGGCGTGCAGCGGCTGAAGATCTTCGCCGAAAGCTTCGGCAACTACTTCACTCCCGAGAATCCCTTCCTGACGGGCAAAGTCGCGATGATCATCCAGGGCCCCTGGATCGCCAACCTCATCCTCGCCTTCAAGCCCGATCTCGATTACGGCGTCGCCCCCTTCCCCACCGAGCGCGGCCAACCCCCCGACATGCCCGTCGGCCTCATCGACACCGACGTCCTCGTCATCCCGCGCGGCGCCAAGAACCCCGAAGCCGCCATGGAGTTCATCGCCTTCACGCAGCGCCAGGACATGACCGAGCAACTCGCCACCGCCCACTGCAAGCCCTCTCCGCTCGCGAAGGTCAGCGAAGAGTTCCTCGCCAAGCACCCCAACCGCGGCATCCGCGTGCACTACGACATCTTCCGCAGCGCAGGCGCATTCGTCCCGCCCCGCACCCGCGTCTGGCAGCAGTTCAAGGACGAGTACGACACCCAGGTCCAGCGCATGTGGCGGCTCGAACAGCCCCCCCAAGTCGCCCTCGCCGAACTCCAGACCCGCGTGCAGTCCCTCATCGACCAGTCCGCCGACCAGCAGCGCCGCCGCTACGGCCCGAAGGGAACCGCATGACCGCGCTCCCCGCCGCCCATGTCCCCCCGCGCGGCCGCGCCGAGCGTCGCGCCCGCACCCGCCAGCTCATCGCCGGCCTGGCGTGGTGCAGCCCCTGGCTCATCGGCTCCTCCCTCTTCGTCTTCGCCCCGATGGTGATGTCGCTCTACTTCTCCTTCACGGACTACCCGCTGTTGGAGCCCCCGCTCTGGTCCGGATCAAGCAACTACCAGCAGTTGTTCCACGACCCCACCTTCCTGCGCGTCGTGAAGAACACCGCGCTCTACGCCGCGCTCTCGATCCCGCTGTACACCATCTTCGCCCTCGTGCTCGCCGCCGCGATGGCCGGTCGCGCCCGCTTCACCTCCTTCTACCGCGCCGCCGTTTTCGTCCCGACGCTCGTCCCCCTCATCGCAAGCGCAATGGTCTGGATGTGGCTCTTCAACGGCGAATACGGGCTGATCAACAAAGTACTCGCGCTCGTGGGTATCCGTGGCCCCGCCTGGGTCGTCGACGAATCCTGGGTCCCCGTCTCCATGGTCCTCATGTCCCTCTGGAGCGTCGGCCAGGGCGTCGTCATCTACATCGCCGCCATGCAGGATGTTCCCCGCCAGCTCTACGAAGCCGCCACCATCGACGGCATGAACGCCCCGCAACGCTTTCTGCACGTCACGCTCCCCATGATCTCCCCCGCGATCCTCTTCAACGTCATCTCGCTCACGATCGCCGCCGTGCAGGTCTTCGCCGTGCCGTACGTCATCTTCCGACGCCCCGACGGCCAGAACCCCGCGGGCCACTACTACTCCATGTACCTCTACGAAAACGCCTTTATCTACGGCAAAATGGGATACGCCTCCGCCATGGCCTGGCTGCAACTGCTCGTGGTCATGGCCCTTACCGGAGTGCTCCTGCTCGTCGGCCGGAAGCTCGTCCACTACTCGCGGCTCTAACAGAAGGACCCCGCCTCGGTGTCGAACCCGTCATCGCATCTCGAGTCCCGCTCCGCGCCACTGCGCGCCTTCCGCCACTTCGCGCTCGTGCTGCTCGCCATCGCCTTCCTCGCGCCGCTGGTCTGGATGCTCTCCACTTCCATCAAGCCGGAGACCCAGGCCGCCTCCGGTGAGCTGCACCTCCTCCCCGCCCCCGCCTCCAGCACGCTCGCCCACGCCGCGGACAACTACTCCAAAGTCTGGTCCGATCGCACCATCCGCTTCCCGCTCTACATGCGGAACACGCTCATCGTCGCCGTCCTCGGCGTCGTCGGCATGACGCTCTCCAGCGCGGTCGTCGCCTACGGCCTCTCCCGCATCCAGTGGAAGGGGCGCAACATCGTCTTCTTCCTCGTCCTCGCCACCATGATGATCCCCTTCCCCGTGCTCATGGTCCCCCTCTACATCATCTTCCGCGACCTCGGCTGGAACAACACGCTCAAACCCCTCTGGGTCCCGGCGTGGTTCGGCAGCGCGTTCAACATCTTCCTCCTCCGCCAGTTCTTCATGACGATTCCGACGCAACTGGACGAAGCGGCCCGCCTCGACGGCTGCTCGCACTGGTCCATCTTCTGGCGCGTCATCATGCCCCTGAGCAAACCCGCCCTCGCCGTCGTCGCGCTCTTCCACTTCATCTACGTCTGGAACGACTTTGTCGGCCCCCTCATCTTCCTCACCGACCGCGACCAGTTCACCCTCGCCCTCGGCCTGCAGCTCTACCAGTCCCAGGCGGGCAACACCCCCTGGAATCTGCTCATGGCCGCCAGCACGCTCATGATCTCCCCCCTGGTCGTCCTCTTCATGCTCACCCAGCGCACCTTCGTGCAGAATGTCGCGACCGAGGGCCTGAAGTAGCACCTCTGACTAGGGTTTACTCTGGGCTTTTCCCATTCTGAATCTCCGAACGTTTCGAGGTTGCCCAGAGTGTCGATTTGGCGCACAATGTAAGCGGTTACGTGTTCTCAGCGTTTTGTTTCAGCAATCTTAGCTTTGTCATCGCCGCGCACACACACGCGGCCGCAACCGGGAGACCAGTTCCATGCTCAAGCACGCCCTTTGTCTCGCCTCGCTCACCGTCGCTCTGGTCGCCGGAAATGCCTTCGCCCAGGTGCCGAATCTGGTCAACGGAAACTTCGAAACCCCGGACGCCTACCTCGCCACCTTCGGCCTGCAGCGTGCCCAGGGCTTCCGCATTTACAACTGCACAGAATACCGCGTCATCGGCGACGGCCTCTCCCCGACCGCCGTCGCCCACTCCGGCACGCACAGCATCCGTCTCCCCGGCAGCTTCGGCTGCACCAACGGCGAGTTCGAGGGCGTTCACTCCGAGGAGCAACTCGACTTCTCCGACCCGAACAGTCCGCGCAACTGGCCCCAGTACAACTTCAATCCCCCCAGCGGCCAGTCCATCACCGTCTCCTGCTGGTTCAACATTCCGGCAACCGACCCGGTCATCAAGTCCCGCTTCGGCCTGAAACTCAACCTCATCAACGGGAACGATGCCGGCATCTTCTTCGCCCGCGAGTGGCTCGACGTGGACCCGGAAGCGACCACCGGCATGCCCCCCGTCCCCGCGCCCTTCCCCGGTTGCACAATCGTGGATGTCAACACCACCGAAGGCCTCGAGAAGGGCATCCACACCAATGGCCAGTGGGTGCAGATCAGCCGCACGCTCACGCAGGCCGAGATCAATATTCCCACCGAACCGACCTGGGTTGCCCCGTCCAATCCGGCGCATTCCTCGCTCCTGGCCCTCCGTTTCGATATTTTCCCCGCCGGCGGCACTCCCGCCCCCGTCTCCTACGGCACCGTCTGGGTCGACGACCTCACCTTCACACAGGGCAACTCCTGCCCCGCGGACTTCAACGGCACCGGCGGCCTGACCGTGCAAGATATCTTTGACTTCCTCGCCGCCTGGTTCAGCGGAGCTCCCTCGGCCGACTTCAACCACGTCGGCGGCATCACCGTGCAGGACATCTTCGACTTCCTCGCCGCCTGGTTCGCCGGCTGCTAAGTCTGTTCGCCCGGAAATCCCCACGCTCTTCTCTCACGCCCCGCGCACAGTCGCGCCGGGCGTGCTTTCTTTCTTGGCTTGCGCATCCCATGTATCCCAAGCCGAGCCGAGCCCGCATCACGGCCGCAGCCGCGCGGCCATCCGCGCCAGCTCCGTCCGTCGCAGCCAGTTCTCCAGGCACGCCCCGTCCGCTGCGTTCACGGCCCCATCCCCATTCAGGTCCGTCGGTGACGCCGTCTGCGTGTACAAGTCGTCGATCGTCACCCGCCCGTCCCCGTTCAGATCCACCGGGCACATCTCGATCTTCGGATATGCCCGGGCCAGCACCCCGTCGATCGATCCCGGCTGAATCAGTTCGGCCAGACCGAGCGCACCCAGCGCCACATCCGGCAGGCCAGCCGAGTTCGGCACAAACGAGCCGCTGTCATACGGCCGCCGATACAGAATGCTCGCCCCGCTCTTGAACGTCTGCCGCGCTCCCTTGCGATACGCCGCATATCCGCCCACCGCCTCCGCCGGATCTCCAAACGCCGAGAGAGCCAGCAGCGAGGTGAACGTCGTCAGATTCCCCGGATGGTTCGTAATCGTGTCCGCGTTGTACCCCGATGGGCTCGTCCCAGCGGACATCACCGAGTAGTACCGGGCCGCGTTGTCGTCCGTGAACGCCCCGCTCGACCACCGCAGGTTGTTTACCTGCGTCCGCCACCCCGTCGCCGTCGCATCCGCGCGGAACGGCGCGGAGAGCAGCGCGGGATACAAGCTCAGGAACGCCGGCTGGAACACCCCCGGCGATCCCACCGTGATTGGTTTGCCCGGAACATAACTCGCCGTCGGCCACAGCGGCCGGTTGAACCATTGACCACCAATCGTCTGCGCAGAAGAACCCCCGTACACCCCCGCCTCCTCCGCGAAAATAATCCCCTCGTGATACGGCGCGGCCCACGAGCTCGTATCCGGCCCGCCACCCGCCAGCCCCTTGAACGCCATCGCATCCGAGCCCGCCTGCAGATACACGTCCCAGCGCTTCGTCAGAAAAATAATCCGCGACGCCGCCCGCACGATCGTCGGATCGTCCGGGTACCTCTCCATCGCCCGCGCCGCGGCCACCACCATCTTCATCGTGCTCAGCGTCGCGTACTCATCCGCCCATCCGCTCTTCGTGTTCCCCGTCAGTGGGTCCAGCCAGTGCTTGAAGATCCCATCCACGTTCCGCACGGGCCGGATGCCGTCCGCCGCCAGCCCCGCATATCGCACCAGCACCCGCGAAACATCCGCCTGCGCGTTCGCATCCCCATTGATCTGCTCGTTCATCATGAGCAGCAGCACCGTCCACGCCGCGCCATCCGGCGTCGCCGGGTGGAAGTGGCTCTGCGCCGGCAGCACGTCGCCATCAATCACCCACCCGCTCGGCTCCCCATCCGGCGAGATCAGCCCGCGCCCGAACATCGTCACCTGCCCCAGCTCATCGCGCAGCCACGCATCAAACCCCAGCCGCGTGTCCGAACTGTCCGACAGCACCACCGCTCCCTGCCCCACGCCCACCAGCAGCTTCCCATCCGCCGTCGCCGAAAGATCGTGCCACGCCGCCGCCCCCGTCATGTACGGACTTGGCGTGATGTTCGTGAATCCCGCCGCCACCGCCGCCGGAATGAACTCGATCTTCGAACTCGCGACGCCGGTTCCGCTGAGTATGTACAACCCCCGCTGCGCCGCCCCTCCATACTGATCGCCCCACGCCAGCGCACGAATATCCGCTCCGCTCGCGATCAACGTAAACAGCGGCGTCGTCGACGGCGACGCCGGAATCGTCGCACGAAAAATCCCCACATCGCTCGCCGCGTACAGCACCCCGTTGTCCCGATCGATCGTCACCCCATGCACGATCGTCGCCCCCGGCAACGCCCACGTCCCCGCTGGCGATGAGCCCGTAGCTGTCGAGAACGCCAGATACACCACAATCTGCCCGCTCCCATTCCCCACGTACACATACCCCGCGTGATGCGCCGCCGCCAGATGCGGCCAAACATCCCCGCGATTGAACAGCTCCAGCCGCGCCTGCCTCGTCAGCGTGTCCGATGAAACGTCGTACCGCAGCAGCGCATCGCTCGGCTGCCCATCCCCCGGCACCGTGTCATCGTGCAGCAATATGTACAGCAGCCGCCCCGACGCGCTGAACGCCAGCCCGCTCGGCCCGTCCGGCCCGCCATCGAGCGACATCCACGGAGCCAGCGCCGCCAAATCCGCCCGCGTGATCGTCCGCTTGATGTTCCCCCGGTAGTCACGCACCTCCACCCGGTCCTGAAACGTGTCCCCCGTGGCATACCACCCCGCCATCGGTGCTGCTGCCACAGTCACCGTGTCGTTCGCTCCCGAAATCGGATACGGCGTCACCACCACATCCGCCCGGCATGCCGCCGAAACCGCCAAACCGGCACCCAGAATCACACCCGCCAACGGCGAGCGCACCATCGCGGAGAAAGGCCGCGATTTCGTGTCATTGGCAACAGACATGCGTTATCCAAGTATGCGCCCGCCGCAACCCGCGGCCAACCCGCAAGCTCGAAGACGGCCGAATCCCCAACACTCCCACCAATCCCGCTCCCGGAGTCCGGCCCGATAGTCCCCCCCGTAACACGCCCCAAAGCGCCCGCCAGCAACGCCCAAACCACCGTACGTGAAGGTGACGAAGAAAGATCGTCCCAAAGCCGCTCCGCCTTGGCCTTGTCCATGTTGGCGTAGGTGCCCTTGCGATCCTCCCGCCAAAACCAATGCCCTCGGGCATGTTGACGCAGCGCATGAAGCCGCCGCCGGACCTCGCGGCCGCTTGTACCAGATACTTCGAATTTCTTCGGGTAAACCACGCTTTACACCCGGCTCATACCAATCGCACAAAGAACACACGCCCGGGATGAGCGAGTCCGCGAGCGAATCCCGTGGATTTCCGCCCGTGGTTCAGGTGCGTTTGGTATCAGAGGGGTGTATTCGGAGGTGTCATCAGCTTGCGGCCCAAAGGGGTGCGAGTCTTCTACTCGCTCGGACCCCTCCAAAACAAGGCCGAAACCTTCGAATGCCCAGGACAGGAGTTGAACCTGCATGCCCTTGCGGGCGCTACCACCTCAAGGTAGTGCGTCTGCCAATTTCGCCACCTGGGCGGTGGTCCCGCAACACCCGTTCGTCCCGGACGTTCAGCAGGGGAGGCAACAGTACGTTCGCGCGGACGGACTGTCGACCCCCAAGGCAGGTCCGTGTAACCCCTCGGGATCCGTTTGGATCATCGCAACTCTGGCGGGTACCGGCGGTTGGCTGTACTGTGTACTCATGCGGCCAAGGGTCCGGCGGGTCGATAAGTCCCCCGAACCCCCAGGAGCGTCGATCATGCGAACCACTTGGATTGCAGCTGCGGCCTTGGCCCTCGCGGCCATCGCCCCCCCCGCGACCGCTCAGGTCCAGAACGACGCCAAAGCCATCCTGAACGAGTCGGCCCGGGCCATCGCGGGCGCCAAAGGCCTGACCTTCAATGTCAAAACCTTCGCCACCGACATACTGAAAGACATCATCGACGTCAGCGGCGAGGTCAAGCTTTGGCGTCCCCCGGGCGCCACGGCCTTCGCTTGGCGTGTCGACGGCCGCGCCAAGGATCCCGGCAAGCCCGCCCGCACTCTCCGTGTCGTATCGAACGGCGGTATCGTGCAGTGGTACGACGACCGGACGAACACGCTCTTCATCCGTCCCGCGTCGGACTCCGCCGCGCTCGAAAATGTCAACATCTGCAGGGAACTGATCTTTCCCGAATGGAACAGCGCCACACCATTCAGCACAGAGATGATCGACCTTTCGATCCTTGAAAAAATTGACATCACGAGCGTCGGCGGCGAAGTCTGCGACCAGGTTCGGGCCCTCACGAACAATCGCAACCGCACCTGGGCGATCTCTGTCAGGGATCGCCTCCCTCGCCGACTCGAACTTGGTACCGGCAACGCTCCACAAAAGATCAGCAAGATCACCGAGCTTTCGGAACTCAAGGCCGCCGAGTTCACCGCCGTCGATTTTGATCTCAAGTCGAGTCTGCCAAGCACGATCTTGATCGACGAGCCGAAGCCGATTCCCGCCGCTCCCGCTCCGAAAAACGGGAACACGACGCTTCTCGCGCCGGCCGGTCTCAAGGTCGCCCCTCCCGTCACCACCTCAGACGTGTCCCCGCGATCTCTTCCAATGCCAGTTGCGGCCCAGAACACTGATGCGCCCCAGGACCACACTCCCGCCGTCGCCTCCATCCCCGCCGCAAACGCCCCCGATCCGCCTCTCACCCCCACTTCCCGTTTCAGCCCAGCTCTCGACCGGGCCCCCGAAGCCCGCTTCGTCTCCGATCGCACGCTCATGCCCTTGGACCCCACACGCCCCGTCCGCGTGATTCCCGTCATCGTCCCCGCCGATTCCGAGTCCGATCGCCTCGCCAGTGCCCATTCCGATGATCCCACCATCCTCGCCATCGAGCGCCCCGCCCGCATCCTCCCCGGCCAGACCATTGGCTACCTCCTCGTTCGCCCTCTCCACGCGGGTGAAACCACCCTCCACCTTGGCGACTCTTCCATCCTCATACAAGTCACCCCCGCCCGTGCGGCCGCAACCGAGCGTGCCTTCGACGCCGCGCCCCAACTCCTCACGCCCACCGCAGGCGCGGCCGTCTGGGGTCCCATGCAGATCGGTGCCGCCTGCTGGCGCATCCCCATCGAACCCGCCAACACCACGCCCACCATCAAGCTCCGCATCGGCGACGGCCCCACGCTCACCACCGTCGAGCCCGTCTGGTCCTCCAAGCCCGAAGATGGCCCGCTCATGCTCTGTGCTTTCGCCGCGGATTTCTCCAAGCAGCCCCCCGGCCCCTGCCCCCTCCGTCTCATCCGCACCGACGCCTCAGGAGTCACGCACCCCGGCGAACTCTCGATGGTCCAGGTCGTCTCCCCCTCCGAGTCCACGTTCGTGCAGGGCGAGTGCGAGGCCGACTACGGACTGATGGGAACCAATGTCATGGGCCCCCCCAAGCCCCCGGCTGCCACAAACGATCCCACCGCCTCCGGCGGCAAGTTCTTCAACAACGCCGCCGCCGACCCCAAGTTCCGTTTCCCGCTCACCGTCCCCAGCGAGCTTGGTGCCGGCTGGTACCAGGTCATCCTCACCGCCGCCGGCGATGCCGCCTGCAGCGCGCTCCCCTCCATCGGCATCACCATCGACGAAGCCCAGCGCCCCATCACGGCCAGCGCCATCGCCTCCCCCGATTGGCACCGCATTTCCGTCGGCACGCCCGTGCGCATCGAGCCCGGTTTCCACTCCATTCGCTGCGACTTCATCAACGACTTCGCCGCCCGCGGCACCGACCGAAATCTCCGCCTCGACAAAATCGAAATTGCCCGCGTCGCCGACTCACAATCGAGTGGGGCCAGCGGCGGAACCCGCAAGTCCGATTCTCCCGACTCCATGTCCACCATGGCGGCTATGGCCGCCCAACCCGCACCCGGCGAATCCATGATGTCCATGGCCGGTAGCGGTGGGGGGGGTGGAGGGGGTTCCGGTGCGTGGCCTGCCAGCGCGCGAGCCGGCTCGCGTCCGCCCCTCAAGATCGCCTTCGACAAACCTCTCGACGGTCAGCCCATCGCCGGCGAACTCGAAATCCGCGCCACGCTCTGGTGGGAGGATCAGCGCACCACGCCCCCGCCGCAGGTCGCACTCATCATCAATGGCCACGAATCCCAGCGACACCGTTCCGACGCCCCGCGCTTCGTCGTTCCTCCCGAAACCTTCCGCGCCGGCGAGAACACCATCCAGCTCCGCGCCATCACCGACTCCGGCCTGATCGCGCAAACTGCGCCCCAGCGGCTCACTCTCCCCGCCGATCTCGCCCTCACCGCGGCCGCCGACCACCCCCGCCTCTCCCGCCGCTTCACCGTCTACGACAACGTCTGGTCCCCTTCGATCGACAAGTCCCTCAAAGACAATCAGGGCGGCGACCAGCGCAAAAGCGCATCCATCGCCCAGAGCAGCGTCCTCGCCCTGAACCTCCCCGACGATCTCGCCGGCGAGTTCGATGTCTGGGTCGAGTCCCACGCCAACGGCCGCAATGAGCGGCGCATCGAGCTCATGCTCGCCGAAGGCGCCGAAATCGACGCCGTCGGCCCCCCGCGATTCGTCGTCGGCTGCACCGTCCCGAGTTGGTTCGACGCTCACCGCGCCACGGCCGACGGCGGCCCCGCGCTCTCCCTCACGCAAGGCCCCAAGCGTCTCCTGCTCTGCGTCCCCGTCAGCGATGGAAGCTGGTCCCCCGGAAAGGGCGACAAGAACTCCCTCTGGATTCAAGGCGTCCGCCTCGTTGAACGGGCCGCCACCGCAGCCCTTCCCGCACGCGTCGCTCTCGACTACCCCGCCGACAAGCAGGAGACCTGCGGCGCAGACGCTCTCGTCGCCACCGTCTCCGGCCGTTACGCGCTCGACTGGGCCGAAGCCATCATCGATAGCAAGCCCACCGGTCTTCGTTTCGACATCCGCCACCCCATGGGCGGCGTCGGACGCGTCATCATTCCCCTTTCCCTCCGCAACGTAAGCCCCGGCGAGCACACCGTCGAGTTGCAAGTCCGCGACATGTGGGGCGGCATCGGCCACTCCTCCGCCCGCACCATCCACGTCTCTTCTTCCCCGCCCCCCGACGGCACGATCTACGACCGCGCCATCACCCTCCTCGACCGTTTCGCCTACGGCCCCGACTCCCGCGAACTCGCCGATGTCCTCGTCCTCGGACCCGAGCAATACCTCGAATCGCGCCTCGACCGTGCCGCCGGTTCGCCGCGGTCCGCCGCGGCAACCGGTGCGGGCGACCTTTCCGACGAAGCCGCGCAGGATCTCGCCGCCGTCAAGCTCCCCAACCCGCGCTCCGGCTACGACGTCCCCCGCCGCGCCATCCAGCAGGCCATCGCCACCGGCAACCCCGTCCGCAACCGCTTCACGCTCTGGGCCGAGAATCACTTCTCCACCTGGGTCCGCAAGGACGAGGCCTGGCGCAAATGGGATGAGCACGAGCGCTTCAGCGCCCTCGGAATCGCCCGCTTCTACGACCTCCTCGCCGCCAGCGCCACCAGCCCCGCCATGCTCCGCTACCTCGATCAGGAGCGTTCCTACTCCGGCAAGCTCAACGAGAACTACGCCCGCGAGATCATGGAACTCCACACCCTCGGCGTTCACGGCGGCTACACCCAGCAGGATGTCACCAACCTCGCCCACGTCCTCACCGGCTGGACGACCGTCCGTGTCGCCACCGCCTCCCTCCCCGAGGCCACCTCCGACGACTTCGAACTCGCCGAAGACTTCCGCTTCGATCCCGTCCTCGGCGAGAACCTCTCCGAGTTCCGCGATGTCGTCGGCTACCGCTTCGCCCCCGTCGCCAAAGAGTCGCGCCACCAGCGCGTCCTCCTCGCCCTGGAGATCCTCAACGCCCATCCCTCCACCGCCACCTTCGTCTGCACGAAGCTCGCCAACCACTACGTCGGCGTCCCCCCGCCCCCGGAGCTCATCACCGACCTCGCCTCCGTCTTCACCCGCTCCGGCGGCGACATGAAGGAAGTCCTCTTCGCACTCGCCAGGCACCCCGCTTTCTGGAAGGCCGCCCGCGCCAACGCGGCGGGCGGCGGCCGCTTGTCCCACCCCACCGACTACGCCTTCCGCCTCGCCAGAACAGCCGGTGGCGGGAGCGGCTGGATGAACCCGCAGGAGATCGGCAACTTCCTCGACTCCTCCGGCCGCGGCCTCTTCGAACGCGCCACCCCAGACGGCTACCCCGAACTCGACACCGAATCCATGGACTCCAACGCCATCCTCCAGCGCTGGAAGCTCGCCAGCAAGTGCGACTACGCCCTCGCCGACGGCCTCCCCCCCAACATCCGCTGGTCCAATGATCCCATCAACGCCGATCTGCGCCAAACCATCGTGGACATCATCGCTATCCGCCTCACCGGCCGCGTCCTCGGCGAATCATCCAACACCCAGGCACTCCACGTCCTCGAAGAGTCGCAGCCCACCCTCCCCGCCAAACCCGACGACCTCTCCCGCGACATCCAAATCAAAACCGTCGCCACCTTCATCGCCCAACTCCCCGAAGCCAATGTCAGGTGAATCATCCAACAGCCGCGCGTACATGTGTCCGATTTGCGCATTCGGAGGGCTTGACCAGCCTTCGTGTGACGAAAATGGATGTGCCAGCTTCGACATCTGCCCTTGCTGCGGAGCACAGTACGGATATGACGACGCAACCCATTCACACTCTGAACTCCGCAAGCTATGGATCGCCGGTGGCATGCGATGGTGGAGCGAGGCCCAGCCGCCGCCTACGAGTTGGAATCCTCGCGAGCAACTGAAGCGGCTTGAACCCGTCTGAACGTCTTCTCTGTGAATCGCCGTGGCCCTCCGTGTTGAACCCGTCTTGATCAGTTCGAAAGGCCCGCCCATGCATCTGACTCGCCGCTACTTCCTCAAATCCACCGGCGTCATCGTCTCCTACATGGGCATCAGCCCCTTCCTCCCCTCCATCGCCCGCGCCGTCACGCCCCAGCCCGTGACCAAGAACAAGGTCCTCGTCGCCCTCTTCCTCCGCGGCGGGGCCGACGGGCTCAACCTCGTCACCCCCTACGGCGATGAGCACTACGCCTCTCTCCGCCGCGGCATCGGCGCCGCCGCGCCCAACGCCGGCGACCCCACCTCCCTCATCGATCTCGACGGCTTCTTCGGGCTCAACCCGCGCATGTCCGCCCTCAAGCCCTTCTTCGATTCCGGCCTCTGCGCCGCCGCCCACGCCGTCGGCTACGACAAGAACACCCGCTCCCACTTCGAAGAGCAGGACACCTGGGAGACCGGCGTCTCCGGAAACACCATCAACTCCGACGGCTGGCTCAACCGTCACCTCGTCACCTCCACAGGCCGCGGCCCCATCCGCGCCGTCTCCATCGGCGATGGCCTCCCGCGCATCATGCAGGGCAAGGCCCCCGCCTACGCCGTCCGCGGCCTGGAAGAACTCAACCTCCCCAAGACCGCCCGCAACATCGATCCCGAAACCATGTCCGCCGCCCTTGAACACGCCTACCAGGGCAGCGCGCTCAAGGCCAAGTCCGACGCCAACGATCTCCTCGCCCAGTCCGCCAGCGCAACTCTCGAAGGCGTTCGCCAGCTCCGCGGCGTCACCAGCGGCCCATACACCCCCGCCAACGGCGTCGAATATCCCAAGACCGACCTCGGCCGCAAGCTCGCCCAGATCGCCCGCCTGATCAAGGCCGACGTCGGCCTGGAAGTTGCCGAGGTCGATCTCGGCGGCTTCGACACGCACCAGAACCAGGGCCGCGCCGGCGAAGGCGCCCTGGGCAACCTCGCCCAGCAGGCCGCCGACGCCCTCGCCGCGTTCGCCAAGGACCTCGGCGACAAGATGGACGACGTCCTCGTCGTCACCCTCAGCGACTTCGGCCGTACCGCCGCCGAGAACGGCACCGGAGGCACCGACCACGGCTGGGCCAGTTGCATGTTCCTCCTCGGCGGCGCAGTGCAGCGTGCGAGCAAGCCCGAAATCTTGACAGCAGACGCATCCGCTCTGAAGTCTCCCACCGGCTCCCGCAAAGTCCTCACCCGCTGGCCCGGCCTCGCCCCCGACCAGCTCCACGAAAAGCGCGACCTCCTCCACACCACCGATTTCCGCGACGTCCTCGGCGAAGTCGTCAGCGTCCACCTCGGAAACGACAACGTCAAGACCGTCCTCCCCAATCACGACTTCAAGAAGCTCGGCATGATCGCGTGAGAGAATCAACCATCGACTGCTCGGATTTGCTCCGCGACCGGCTCATACGAATCCTGTTTGATTCACACGCCCGGGATGAGCGAGTCTTCGAGCGAATCCCGCGGATACACCCCCGACTTCTATTTCGGATTCGTATTACCGCATCCCCCAGCACCGTGTTCATCAAGAAAGGCCCGGGCAGTACGCCCGGGCCTTTGCACGCATCAGAAAGGTCCGCAAATAGCCATCCCGCTCGCGGCGTCAGGTGCACCCGGCGAACCACGCGCTCAGGAAATCAAAGATGTCCTGCACGCCCAGTCCGTTCACGCCGTTGTAGTTGGCTGTACTGGTTCCGGCGAACCACGCGCTGAGGAAATCAAAGATGTCCTGCACGGTCAGCGTGCCGGAGCAGTTGAAGTCTGGCGGGCACATCAACACATGCACCGCGGTGCTGAAGGTGCTCCCGCAGGAGTTGGTAGCCAGGCATGTATAGGCCGCGCCGCTGGCATCCTGCGGGTGCAGGCCGCTGATGGTCATGAAGCCGGTGGAGCCGGAAATCGTTGAGCCCCACCCCGTCGGCCCGTCGCTCAGGGGCAGGCCGTTGCGATACCAGCGGAACGTCACGCCGGTCGATGGATTCGCCGAGACGGCCGGGAATCCCAGCGCAAACAGCACGCTCCCGCCCAGGCATGCGGACCGGTCCACCGGCTGCACCACAAACCCCGGGGCCCACTGCGTCGGTGCCGCGATCTCGTACACACCGGCCTCGTTTCCCCCCGCCAGCAGCCGCGTCCCGTCCGCGTTCGCCACCGGTCCCCCATTGCGAATGTCCCACGCATCCAGCGTCCCGATCGGCACGGGCACCTGCGCATTGGCCAAATCGAAGAACGTCAGCGTCGCCTTCACCGGAACGAACACCCCCGCCGCCCGCGTCGCGACCAGGAAGTGATTGGTCGCGTTGGCCATGTACATCAGCGCATCGATCCGCGGCGGATTGCCGCCCACCGGGTTGTCAAATCCCCACGCCAGCGTCGGCACGTTCAGGTTCGACGTGTCCAGCGTCTCCAGACGCGAGCGCAGCGTCGCGCCCGTCCCCGTCGTGGCTCCCACAAACAGGTTCGACGGTCCGCGGCAGAGCGCGCCCACCGAGTAGGAGTTCCCCGGATTCCAGATCGACCGGATCTGCGGCGCCGCCGCGTTCGCCACATCAATTATCCAGACCCCCAGCGCGTTGGTTCCCAGCGCCACCGTGTTTGTCCACGATGTGATCGCCGTGTAGTTCCCCGCCGTTCCGCCGTACATCGTGCTGCTCCGCACGATCGGGTTGCTCGGGTTGATCAGGTCGATCACCTTCAGCGTCGAGTTCTCATCCCACGTGTACGCCTTGGACCCGAACACCGAGAGCATCCGCACCGACGTGCCCATGTTCAGCGTCGCCAGCACCGTCGGCGAGGCCGCGTTGTTGATGTCGATCACGCGAAACGTGCTGCTGCTCCCTGTCACGCACGCGTACCGTCCGCCGGGAAGCACCGCGATCTCCAGCAACTCGTCCCCGCTGTTCGTGAACGCGATCCCGCGCGATTGCGACCCCGCCGGTTGTGTGTAGTCGAACAGCCGCAGGAAGTTCCAGTCCGTGTCCAGCGTCACGGTGATCGTGTTCGCCTGGCGCACCACCACCGCTCGCGACGGAAGCTCGTCCAGCAGCGACCGCACGCTCATCGCGGCGGGATTGGTCGTGTTCAACAGTTCAAGCCCCGATCCCGCCGCCGCCACATAGTCCGTTCCGCTCACCGCGAATACGTCCCGCGCCGATCCCGCCTGAATGACATACGTCCCCTGCCACGCCATCGCAGAAGCGTTCGCCGCGTCCCAGACGCTCACGCCCGCGCTCCCCACCGCCACGTGCACCTGGGTTCCCGTCACCGATATGTCCTGCGCCCGGCTGTTCAGGTCTACCGCCGGCCGCCACGACGGCGTCGCCGGCGTCGTCAGATCCACCACCCGCATCCAATCCTCGATCATTGTCGAGTTGTTCGCAAACGCCACGTACAGCCGAGATCCGCTCGCCGCAAGCGCGGTCACCGTGGTATTGCCGCCCGTCGTCGAAGTGTTCAAACTCGTGGCGATCCGCGCCGGCAACGCCGGATTCGTCATGTCGATCCCGTCCACGCCAAGCACCGGCGTCGCGTCCAGATGGAACCCGATCCATGCCGCGCTCCCCGTCTTCACGATCTTGTCGTACCGGTATCCGCTGTTCGTCGGCGACACCACCGCGCCGTACGACGCCGGCGTCACGGACGCATCCAGCACTCGCATCCGACCTTGCCCGCCCCCGTTGTGCACGTTCGCCGGAAACTCCACCGCCAGCACGCGATTGCCGTCGGCAACAATGTCCGTGTAGTCTCCCTGGATCGTGTCGGCCCGGAACAGACTGATCGACGTCACGTTCACCACGACGATCTCCCCGTTCGCCTCCAGCACGAACGCCCGCGTCGCCCCCGACGTCATCGAGATCTTCACGGCCGGCGCATCCAGCGCTATCCGCGAGATTCCCAGCGTCAAATACGACGGAGCCGCGGGGTTCGCCACGCTCACCAGATCCAGCGTTGTCCCATGCGCCACCAGCAGCAGCGACGCCGAGAACGCCTCCACCGCCGTCGTCTCGCCCCCATACCGATTCAGCACCGACGCCCCGCACTGCGCTATCGCCGGCCGCACCCCCGCAACGCACGCAATGCTCGCCACGGCCACCATCACGACGATGTTCAGTACACAGCGCCCCAGCGACGGTCGGTTCAACAGCATGGTGGATCTCCGAGATGGTTTCGGGCGGTCAGGTCCAAGCGGCACGATCGCCGCTCGTCCCACGTCTGCTCCCTCATTCTAAGCCCCGCATCCTCCATGGATTCCAAACCCCTCATCTCTCCCGCCCGCTCCGGCTACCATTTTTCATGCCCCTCAAAACCCCCGCCTTCGCCGCCCATTCCCCCACCACACCCCTCGCACCATTCTCCATCGACCGCCGCGATCCCCTCCCGCGCGATGTCCAGTTCGAGATCCTCTTCTGCGGCGTCTGCCACTCGGATCTCCACGCCTCCCGCGGCCAGTGGCCCGGCATGGCCTTCCCCCTCGTCCCAGGCCACGAGATCGTCGGCCGCGTCACCAAGGTCGGTGCCGAAGTCCGCGCCTTCAAAGTCGGCGACCTCGCCGCCGTCGGCTGCATGGTCGATTCCTGCAAGGCCTGCACGCAGTGCATGAAGGGTCACGAGCAATACTGCGAGAAGGGCATGACCCTCACGTACAACTCCCCGGACATCCACGCCCCCGGCAAAATGACCTACGGCGGCTACTCCAAGTTCATCACCGTCCACGAGCGTTTCGTCCTCCGCATTCCTTCTAAGATGAACCTCGCCGCAACCGCCCCCCTCCTCTGCGCCGGCATCACCACCTATTCCCCCCTGAAGCACTGGGGCGCGGATCGTGGTGGCAAGAACAAGAAAGTCGGCATCGTCGGCCTCGGCGGCCTCGGCCACATGGGCGTCAAGTTCGCCCACGCCTTCGGCTGCCACACCGTCCTCTTCACCACCTCCGCCAGCAAAGTCGAGGACGGCAAGCGTCTCGGCGCCGATGAGGTCGTCATCTCCAAGGACGACGCCCAGATGGCCAAGCACGCCGGCTCCTTCGACTTCATCCTGGACACCGTCGGCGTCTCCCACAACCTCGACGCCTTCACCACCCAGCTCCGCACCAACGGCACGCTCTGCCTCGTCGGCGCCCCCGAGCACCCCCACCCCGCCCCCAGCGTCTGGCCCCTCATCATGAAGCGCGCCAGCATCGCCGGCTCCGCCATCGGCGGCATCCCCGAAACCCAGCAGATGCTCGACTTCTGCGCCAAGAACAACATCGTCTCCGACATCGAAACCATCGCCATCCAGCAGATCGACGAGGCCTACGAACGCATGCTCAAAAGCGACGTCAAATACCGCTTCGTCATCGACATGGCCTCGCTCAAGTAAACCCCCGCACGCCCGGGATGAGCGAGTCCGCGAGCGAATCCCGCGGATTGCCGCCCGACCTGGTATCAACAGAGGCCCGAGCGCAAGCCCGGGCAAGGTCGTGCGGCCGCGCGCAAACACCCGCTCGTTGCTCATTCCGCTTCTTCGCACGGAGTGCGCACGATCGTTGCCGGTGGCGCGGCGAGCCGCCTTGGGCGAGCAAACCACCGGAGAGCGACCCCTCCATTCTCTTTCTCTCCCTTGTCTTTCCGCCCGGCCAAGGGCGGACGACCGCATTCGCCTTCCCGCGGTTGGATGTCACTGTGGTAAAACGGCCCTTCCTCCTGCCCATGCAACCAGCCGACCCCACAAGCCGCGGCCCCTCCTCAACTCCCGCGCACTCACTCCCCCGCCCACCACTCTCGTACCATTCAGCCATGCTCCCCCCCTGGATGCCCCTCCGCATTCGGATGGCCCTGGCGGGCCTGATGACCATCGCGTTGGTCGTGCTGTTCATCGTCTCGACGGAACAGTCCTGGGCCAATCTGCTCTTGTGGTTCTTTCCGGTCATTCCGTTGACGCTCCTGGCGATCCACACCAAATACTGTCGGGGAATCGCCAACCGACGCTTCCGCAGCGGTCATTGCAGCGCGTGCGGCTACAGCCGCACCGGCCTCCCACCCAAGTCCGTGTGCCCCGAGTGCGGCACCGCTCCGACCCTGTAGCCCGAGCATGCTGCTTTGCCATCTCAAGCAGGCCTGGCCAATACAAATCATCCGCCCCGCCTTCAGTCCCACTCCCCCACGCGTAGTCGCCGCCAGCGTCACCTCCTCCCAGCCCAAAAAGCAAAAATGCGGGTGGCACTGGCGGCTCGCCCGCCAGTGGTGCGAGATTGGGTGCCGCGAATGCCGGCTGGTGCGGAAAAAGTGACCGATGTGCCGCGACCATGCGGTTCCTCAGCACCGTCGTGTGGTTTCATCCAGACCTCACGACTCTGCCCAAAGCCGCAAAATCGTGGAACACAATCGGTCCACCTTCCGCGGCCGACTCCCACTCGCTCCCTCTAAAGGGGCAACACGTCGTGGCCTTGGCCCGTACGGTCAAGCATGACCCTCGTGCTCGCATATGGCGGCTTTGACTTCACCAGCCAATCGAGCGATGTCATTCGCACACTTGGCCACTTCATGCCGATCGTTTGTCTCGCCCTCATCGCATACGTGCCCGCATCCGCGGCCGCGCAGTTCTCACCGCGATGGCGGGTGCTGGGTCTCGTTGTATTCATAGTGATCTTCGGCGCCGTCGCTACGAAGCTCGTTGTAATGGGCGAGTTCGGCCCCGCGCACGTGGCCCTGGACATCGGCGTGTGGGCGTTCCCCCTCTTCGCGCTTCTGCTGCTGATCAAGACGCTCGCGTTGATCCTCCAAGACCGACGCCACCAGATCAGAATCGCAGCAGCAAACGGTGATGCACGCGGCCCGACTTGACCCAAGCAGTCAACCGGACCAAGCCACCGGTTTTCTGGTGCCCTGACCGTTACACCGGTGCAGGACGCGCGGGCGATCAGGCACAACTGGTTGCCCGCACCCCCCCCTCATTTGAATCCGGTTTGATCCACACGCCCGGGATGAGCGAGTCTTCGAGCGAATCCCGCGGATCCACGCACGACTTCTATTTCGGATTCGTATTACTTCGTGGGCTCATCCGCCGGATACACCCGCGCCCCGTCCGCCAGCGGCCGCGATTTCTTGCGCAATCGCTTTTCTTCCTCCGGGTCCGTCACGCGAAAATTCGTGACCAGTTCGTGTGCGGCCGCTTCGCTCTCTTCGATCGTCGGCCATCCTCCGACCATGAAATCAAACGAGTTCTCGCTGTTCTCAAGTGCAATGACCACCCTGCAAGTGGTCCTCCCCGAATCCGAACGCCACACCAGCCCCTCCAGCCCCTGTCCATGGACCAGTTGCAGCTCGCGCACTCCCGCCCACCGCTGACGCACTCGTTCCAGGATCACTTCCCTCCGGAACATCCCTTCGGACGCAGCGCAGATGTTGTCCGCATCGAGCGAAGGACGCCGCCCGAGTTCCCGCAGCCACGCGGCGGGCCGATCTTCAAACTCGCTGATCAGATCGCCGCAGTCCTTGCTCCACCCGCTCGGGAGTTCCAGCGACTTCGGCAGCAGTTCCATGGCGAGGTTTACTGAATAAGAACCGTGCGGCAAGAGCGCCATGAAGACTATTCCCCGGCCGCCCTCGCGCTGACGAAACTGAACGTTGTGTGCCGCCGGACGTATCTCGTCAAAGGTGCCCGGCGCTGTCACCGTGGTTTGCGCAAAGCCAATGTCGAACACAAGGCGGCGAGCCGGAGTCTCGTTCATGGCGATATTGCGCGGTCGATTGTCTGTGACGGGCTGTCGCGATGCAGGCGATTCGATAGCCCAACTAAGCATCTCAATGCGCGTCTGGCACTCATGGTGCCGAATCCACCACACCCCGCCAAGGGTCAGGAGCCCCAACAGAAGAACGACTGCGACGATGCGGACTTTGCCAACCGAGCGAGTTCGCATTCAATCCTCATGCAGGGCGCCCACTCCCACGCCTCGGCCATCCGCAATTCTACATCATTCAGCACCAGTCTGGATCCCCGCGGCGGCCCTGGTTGCTGGGTCTCATCGCCTTGTCGGCCGGTGGGGGGAGTGAGCAGTACCGTGCGGCTTCACCGCGACCTCATGAATGTGCTCGAAGCAGCCGAGTCGTGGCGCACCTGGACGCCACCCGCCGACACCTACTTGCGAGAACCACACTCCGGACAGACCGCAAACCGAGACAACCCCCGCAGGTCGTATCCACACGCCCCACACTGATGCGGCAGAATGTGCTTCGACAAGTAGGGCCGTGCTCCCACGATCTGCGAAATCACGACGGAAGCAATCGAAGCCCACGCAAACATCGCCACCTGCGCGTCTCCATCGGGCATCACGTAGGCAAGCAACGCAGCGCTCCCCGAACCGAGAACTGCGACGGCCACCACCTCCCATCGTTCAAGAGCGATCGATGAAAGAATCCCAAGCGCGGCGGCGATGGGCATTCCCGTTAATATCAGTATCGCGAAATCCGGACCTCGCGCACCGGTGCCCACCATGCCGGCAGTCATCCAGGCGAATGGGCTCCAGCCGCACGCAACAAACGGCAACACACCAGCCATGACAAGTAAGGCCCGTCCCCAAGGGCCCTTCCCCGGTCGCAAGGGCGAGATTCGGCTGACGAGGGTGGAAGAAAGCACCAGCGTCGCCCAGAGAATGACGGGTGCCGCAACAAGCATCCCAACCGAGTGCAGTCGCCAGCCAAGCAGAAGTGTCACCAGCGACACAATGAGTCCGACGAGTGTCAAATAGACAACGGCCATGCGCCCGAAGGATAATCCCCGAACCAACCGCACGAAACTCACCACCAGTGATTTACCACCCGATCAAACTTCACCACCGCCACCCACCCAAACCCCGCCAGCACCGCCGCCATCCCCAGCACCAGCAGCGCCACCGCCACCGTCCACGCCGACGGCCGCCACCGCTCCCACGAATCCCGCGTCGCCCCCCATCCCCGCGCCCGGCACGCCTCCACGCGCTCCTCCCGCCTCCGCTCCGCAACCGCCAACTCCCGGTCGAACCCCATCCCGCACTCCGGGCACCTCCCCTTCGCCCCCAACCCATTCAAGTCATACCAGCACGCGCCGCAATGCCGCGTCGCCGCAATGTGCACCGATGTCCGCGCCTCACTCATGCACTCCGATTCGCCCGCTCCCCCCATCCGGTTGCCGCCGTTCCCCTCCTCTCTTTCTCTCTCAGTGCTCTCTGTGCCCTCAGTGGTGAATCCTCTCCCCTCACTCCCCCCTCCTCATCTCCCTCACCCGCAAATTCCAAAACCGCACCTCCCGCCCCTCCGTCTCCGCGCCCACATCGTGTACCTGCAACCCGAACCTCCCGCGTGCTTCCTTCGCATCAAAAACGCTCGCCGCCGGCACGCCGTTGATCCACGTCCGCACGATCGGCCCCGTCGCCACCACGCGCAGATGGTTCGTCTGCAACCCCTCTGATCCGCTCGCCGCCGCACCCCCCGCACCCCCCGCGCCCGCCGCCACCGGCGTCTTGAACGCCCGCCGCGCATACGGCGCATCCACCAACGTATACAACCATCCGCGCCCGGATTCCTCGTACACACCCGCCGTGTACATCCGCTCGCTCGGATCGATCTCGATCTGCACCCCGCTGACAACGCCCTTGCGCAGGTCATACCCGCCGCGCACCTCGCTGCGAATCTGCACGCCGCTGTTCAGTCTCGGATCAACTTTGAAGTCCACCTGCAGTTCAAAGTCCTCGTACTCCTTGCGGCTCACCAGGAACGTGTTCGCCGAGTGCGGCACGCTCGTCCCCACCAGCACCTCGCCCTCCATCCGGTACTTCGCCTGCCCGCCGCGGATCACCCACCCATCCGGCAATCCATCCGCGCCAAGTTTCGCCTTCAGCGGCTCCTCCCACGCCCCCTCCGTCCACTTCTTCTCCTCCAGCGGCGCGATCCACACATTGCGGAACCGCACCGACCCTTCCGCCTTCGTCTCATGATCCTGCAACCGCAGCGGCCCGGTCTGCACCGGGAACGTCCCCCGCTCCCCCTTCGCCGCCGAAGACCCCGTCGGCCCCTTGATCACCACATCGTTGTGCACCAGCACCCCATTCCAATACACGCTCACCCGCGCATCGGAAATCTTCTTCTCATTCTCAAACCGCGGCGCACGGAACCAGACGTCGTACGCCTGCCACTCCCCAGGCCCGGCCGACGCGTTCACGTCCGGCGCCTTCACTTTGTAGATCGACCCCGCCTCATCGTCCTTCTCCTCGCGCCCGAGTTTGTCCGCCGCCAGCGTCCCCAGCACCTGAATCTCGTACCGCTCCTGCAAGTACACGCCGCTGTTCCCCGCCATCTGTCCCTCACCCCCTGGCGGCGAAAGCCACTCCACATGCAGCCGGCAATCCCCGAACTCCGCGCTCGTCACCAAATCCCCCGTCCCCGCCACCTCGACATACCCCGGCAGTTTCATCAAATCCTCGCCGCTCCGCCCGCCCTCGCGCACCACGCCCTTCTCGCTCCCCTTGTGAAACGCCGGATCGGCCGACGCCGCCATCAACATCACCCCATCCGCCGGCGGCAGCACGCCGACGCCGACCCCGCTCTTCTCCGGATCAATGGGCTTCCCCCCGATCGTCGCGGCCTTGGTGGTGGGGGTCGGCTCCGCGCGCGGAATCTCATTCAACGTGTACCACCCCTCCGTGGACCAGATCTGTTCCCCCTCCTCCGACTTCGGATCCATCCGCAGCGACACGCACCGCCCGCGCTTCAGCCCCGGAATCTCCAGCATCACGCTCTTCCCATCACGCCCCGCCGTCGCCCGCCGCACCACCAAAGTCTCCTCGTCCACCTTCGGCCCGCCGTATTCCTTCGTCGGCTTGTACGTCCACTGCCTGGCCGCGTAGTTCCCCGCATCGTTCAACCACGCCGTCGAAACCGGCTTCGTGAACTCCACCACAAACCCATCGGGCTTCGCATGAATCGCCAGCATCTCAAACGCCGTCTTCCCGCTCGGCGCCAGCCGCTGCAACCCGAACTTCGTCCCGCGCCAGTTCCAATCTCCACCCGCCCCGATCCCGCCCACATACAAGCACCCATCCGGCCCCCAGACCATCCGCTGCACACCGCTCTCCAACCCCTGCGTGAACTGAAACACCGCCCCCTGCCACTGCCCGTTCACCCGCTCCAGATTCGTCCGCCGAATCCCGCCCCCCGTCAACTCTCCGATATACATCTGCCCCGCATACAACCCGCTCGTGATTAGTTGCGGCTGCGTCGGCGAGTTGCTCAGCTCGTTGTACGGCAGCAGCACGCTCGCCGGCATCCGCGACCGATCGCAGTACACGCTCGCCACGCCCCCATCCGGAAACCGCTCCTTCAGCTGCGGCACAAAGTTCGTCCGGTTGTAGTGCCCATAAAATCGCCCCGGCACCACCTCGTTGAACTCGCTGCACGGCATCCACGCACCCTGATTGTCGGAATACCAGATCGTCCCCTGCGGCCCAATTCCCACCCCATTCGGCGCGCGACACCCTCCCGCAATCACGCTCGCCGTCCCCGACGACAGATCAACTTCCAGCACCCCGCCGCGCATCGCCCCATTCGGCGCGGCGTTCGTCCCCATCCCCTCCCACGCCGGCGGCGCCATCGCCGTCGAAAGCGCGGCGTAAAGCTTCCCGCGTGGCATGGGCTTACCAGCCCATGTTTCGGGCGCCTCGCCCGAAGTGCCTTGGTTCTCCTCCGCTTTGTACACCAACCCAAAACAAAACTGGTGATAGTTCCACCCCTCCCATCCCTCGCCCACGATCTCATGCGTCTCGTAGTACCCGTCATGATCCAAATCGCTCAGCTTCACAATCGACTTGCGATTCGACACATACAGATCATCCCCCACCGCGCACAGCCCCAGCGGTTCATAGAACCCATCCGCGCACTCCTTCACCTCGATCTTCGCCGGATCGCCCATCGCCCCGCTGATCGCAAACAGCTTGTCCGCCTTCTTCGAATCAATGTCCGGCAGCGTCCGGTCATCCCGCTGCAGCGGCTTGAACGTCCCCACAATCAGCCGCCCCGCCTTGTCGAAGCACATCGCCCCGACCATCGGCTCAAACCCCTGCGGCCGGATCGTCGTCACCGTCCATGCCGGATGCAACCCGCTCACCGGCTTCCCATCCCCCGGCCGCTTCCCATCATCAATCTGCTTCACCCCCGGCCCCGTCACCCGCGTCAAATCCTTCTCCGCCCGCAGCGACTCCGTCGGAATCACCACGAACCCATCACTCCCCGGCGTCTTCCACTCCAGCGTCAGTTGCTTCTTCCCCCCATGATCAAAGTGCTCCACCCGCAGCGCATGCATCCCCGCCGCCAGTTCCACCGCCCCGCTCATCTTCGCCGTCGCCGCATGCCGCCCGTCATGATCGATCACCATCTTCCCATCGATCATCAGCCGCGACCCATCATCGCTCGTCAGCTTGAACTCATACCCCCCCGCCCCCCCAGCCGCGCCGACAATCACCCACCCCGTCACGATCGAAACAAACGGCGACTCCACCTTCCCGAATCCCGCGTCGTCCCGATAGTCGATCACCCCGCGCAGCTCATCAAAGTTCGGCGTCTGATCCGCCACCAACTTCGGAATCTTCGCCAGGTCCGGCTCCACGCGATACACGCGCAGCGTCACCCCCGGGTCCAACTGCATCCCAGCCGGAGGCGCCTGCCCAACCACCATCGCGCCAGCCACCACCACCAACGACAGCATCCCGATCGCCATAACGCCTCCTCATCGCCGCCCCATTCCACCCGCACACTCTACCAGACTCATCGCCCCGACCACCATGAACGATTCCTCGCCTCCTCCCCCGCCCCCTCCGCGGCCCTCCGTGTTTCAATCCCTCTTCTACCCTTCCCCGTGCTCCACCCCACCCCCAACCGAATCCTCATCTCCCTCCTCCCCCTCGCCGCCGCGCTCGCCTCCTGCGCCTCCTCCCCCACCGCATCGCAGCCCACCCCCCCTCCCGGCACCCTCGCCTACGACAAATCCATCTTCACCGGCCTCCTCGCCGACCACGACTCCATCCGCCGCACCGTCCGCGAGATCGACGGCGGCATCGAAGCCACCACCGAATCCGACGACCCCGCCGTCGCCGCCCGCCTCGCCGACCACGTCACTGCCATGAAGCATCGCATCGAGACCGGTGCCCGCGTCCGCCAGTGGGACCCGCTCTACATCGCCATTTTCGACCGCGCCGAGGCCATCCACCTCGACATCGAGCGCACCGCGAAGGGCGTCCGCGTCCGCGAAACCTCCACCGACCCCCGCGCCATCGCCCTCATCCGCTCCCACGCCGGAGTCGTCACCGGCTTCGCCGCAAGCGGCTTCGAAGAATCCGCCAAAGAGCACCCCATCCCCGACGCCGCCAGGTAACCCCTCGCCTGTCTTTCCCACCTGATTTCCCCGGTCCTCCCTCGCCCTCCGTGTTTCACTCCCTCTTCTACCCTCCACCCCCATGGACCACTTCACCTACCAAAACGGCCGCCTCACCTGCGAAGGCGTCGACCTCGCCACCCTCGCCTCCAGCGGCGAAGTCAAAACCCCCGTCTATATCTACTCCGCCGCCACGCTCCGTCTCCACTACCAGCGCCTCGCCGAGGCCTTCGCTCCGCTGGACCCACTCATCTGCTTCAGCGTCAAGTCCTGCTCCAACCTCTCCATCCTCAAAACCCTCGCCGAGCTCGGTGCAGGAATGGATGTCGTCAGCGGCGGCGAGCTCTGCCGCGCCCGCCTCGCCGGCGTCCCCGCCGACAAGATCGTCTACGCCGGCGTCGGCAAGACCGACGAAGAGATCATCTCCGCCCTCGGCCGCCCCGCCGACGATGAGCCCGCCCTCCCGGACCACCACGGCAATACCGACCCCATCTTCCTCTTCAACATCGAATCCGAGCAGGAGTTCGGCGCGATCTCCACCCTCGCGCAGAATCTCAACGTCCGCGCCCGCGCCGCCCTCCGCGTGAACCCCGACGTCGATCCATTCACCCACAAGTACACCACCACCGGCAAGGCGGGGACCAAGTTCGGCGTCGACATCGGCCGCGCCAAGGCCTTCTTCAGGTCCTACGACGGCCACCCCCATCTCAAACTCTGCGGCCTCCATGTCCACCTCGGCTCCCCCGTCCTCTCCCCCCAGCCCTACGTCCAGGCCATCCTCAAAATCCTCGCCCTCGCCGACGAGCTCGAACGCGACGGCCACCGCATCGAAGTCCTGAACCTCGGCGGCGGCTTCGGCGCCGATTACACCACCGGCCAGTCCATTCCCGCCGTCGAGTACGCCAAGGAAATCGTCCCACTCCTGCAAGAGTGGCTGGAAAAACGCTGGGCCGAAGGTGGGGGCGGCCGCAGAACCAAAATCGTCCTCGAGCCCGGCCGCACCATCGTCGCCAACGCCGGCGTCCTCCTCACCCGCGTCCAGTACATCAAAACCAGCGGCGAAGGAGGGGGGAAGAAGTTCCTCGTCTGCGACGCCGGCATGCACACGCTCCTCCGCCCCGCCCTCTACGACGCATTCCACTTCATCTGGCCCGTCAACGTCGCCCCGCAACATGTCCCAGCGAGCCGGGGCGTATTCGCCCCGAGCAACTCTTCGAGCCCTTCCGATCCTTCTCAATCCCCCAACTCCCTGCCCAACTCCATGCCCGGCCTGGACCCCTGCGACATCGTCGGCCCCATCTGCGAAACCGCCGACTTCCTCTCCACCAACCCACACTCCCGCCCCCTCCCCCCCGTCGCCAAAGGCGACCTCCTCGCCGTCTTCACCACCGGCGCGTACGGCATGTCCATGTCCAGCCGCTACAACTCCCACACCCTCCCCGCCGAAGTCCTCATCGATAACGGCAAAGCCACCATCATCCGCCAGCGCGAGACCTACGCCGACCTCGTCCAGCACGAACTCGCCCCCGAGAAAATCGGCCTCTGATGAATCCGTGCCACGGGTTCGCCCGGCGCATCGCCGGGCAACCCGTGTATGTTGCAACCAACACGTCGAGTGACCAGGGCCGCAGTTCGATCGAGCCCACGCGAGATTGATCCAGCCCCCGGGTAGTCACTGTGTGCATCACCCCCGGAGCGCGGACGGTGCGACAGCAAACAACCTCCGCATTGCCCCCGCCCAAACAGATTCACCGCGCCCCTTCCAACACCTCCACAATGCAATATCGCCCCGGCTCCGGCTCCGTCCTCGCAAACTCCCGCGCCGCCTCCACCGCTGCATCCCACGAATCGATCAGCCAGTGCCGATTCACCCGATGCGTTTCATTGCAATGGCAACACGACAGCGGCGAGCAGTCAAACGCAAACATCACCTGCCCCGCGGCGCGACGGAACGAGACCACGTCATACCCAAGAGATCGAAACGCCGGAAACGCACTTCCAGTGGGCAGGTCACCCAGCTCCGCGTTCATCAACTCCATCACCGGCACTTCCCGCACCAGTTCACCCTCGAACACGCACGGAAACATCCTGTAGGCAAACACCCGTGCCGCCAAGCGTTCCCCCGCCGGAACCGCCTCCATCGCTGCCTCGGGAGTGACATAGAACCCCGACTCGTTGAATCGCCAACTCGTGTAGTCCCGGTACGCCTCCGAGATGCACCCGCTCACGCTGCACAGTTCATCAATCCCCATCGCCCGCTTGCGCCGCTCCGGCACCCTGGCTAAGTACGCATCCAGCGAGACAATGTCCCGCGCCAAGTATCCGAGGAATGTGGCCCCAGGTTGCTGCATGCCGACTTCCCTCATTCTCCACGCACAATCGCCACCAGCCGCTCCGTAACACGCCCCATCGCCTTGTCATTCAGTGCCCCTGCCTTGTACAGAATCAACTTCGAGTCCGCCGTGAACAACCGATTCGGTCGGACGTTGCTCGATTGTTTGAGCGATCCCTCGCCGAAATCCGCATCCTCAATCGCCACTTCCATCCCGTCACGAACCGCTTTGCTCGTGATCTGGCACAGGATGAGATCCTCCGGCCCAGACCGGGCAACAACAAGCGCGGGACGTCGCTTCGCCTGGCTCAGATCTGAAAACGGAAACGGAATCACCACGACATCGCCGCGGGCGAATCCGACTCTGCCGCGGCCGCTCACAGCCGCCCCCACGCTTCATCCTCTTCCGGTCGATTCCAATCCCTCGCCAGCACCGGCTCACTCGCCCGAGCCGCATCAAACGCCTCAGCAGGCGCCCACCGCAGGATCGCCACCTGACCCGGCTTCGCCGCGCCCTCCTTGCTCCGCCATCGAAACGTCACCTCAATCGCAATTCCAAGGGCCTGCGCAATTTCCAGGCAACCCTCCCAGGCCTTGTTCGTGTCCACACCTTGCACCGAGAATCCCGTCTCGGGCAGAAAGCGGTACCCCTCCTCCTCATACTTCCCCTTCCGCAAGTTGACTGGCGCCGCTTTCGCCACCGCTTCAAACGAGCCCAACTCACCCACCGCCAGCATCAGCATGTGCTCCAGCAACTTGTTCCAGTTCGGCCGGAGGATCGCGCGTCCCCCCGCCTTCGCGGCCAGCAACTTCGTGTGCGTGAGACTCGGGCGTGAATCAAGGCCAAGGGCCATCGCAGCTTCGCCGGCATCAACACGTCTTCCGCCCAAGTCTGGCATGGATTCGTGCCATGCGACCGCCTCATCCGCGATGCGTTCAACGAGTTGCTCTCGTGTTTCAAACGGTCGGGCGAGGTTCATCAACTTCGCATCCACGCGGTCAGAAATGGAAATCGTTGGCATCGGCCGTTCTCCTTATTCATATCGTACGGAAAAAAATACCATACAGATTGACAAAATACCGCACTATATCGAAAATACGCCAAAATACGACTGAGAAATCTCGTCTTAAACCTTGCAAACACCAAACAAAATGCTATACTCCCTCAGCCGCGCCACCAAGTCGCAGCCATAGGGGGTCCCACATGTCATCACTCGCCGCCACCAGCGCCATCACTGCCGCGCCCATTCCCACCTCAACCGATGACCAACCCGATCCCCCCCTCCCCCCGCGCCTCCATGCCAACTTCTCCCGCGTCAGCTTCTCCGAAAACTGCAACCTCCCGCGCTCCTGGACCGCCCGCGATCCCCTCCCCGAGCCCTACGAAACCATGTACCAAAACCGTCTCCGCGGCCAGCCCGCCGCTGAGTCCATCACCCCCGCCCCTCCCGAGTGCATTCCCACCGGCCTCGAAAAAGACCTCCTCTCCGCCTTCTTCGATCCCGGCTGCTCGCTCACGTATCTCTCCCACCTCCACGATGTTTCCCTTGACGCACTCCTCGAATGGTGCGAGCGTCCCGAAGTCCGCAAGCGCATCGCGGCCATCCGCGAAGTCGCTCTTCTCCGCCAGGATGTCATCACCGCCGAGCGCACCATCGCCGCGATCAACACCCTCGATCAGTGCTGCAAAGCCCTCGACGACGACCGCTTCAAATACGCCGACAACCAAACCTTCAAGCCCGCCGCCCGAGTCCGCCTCCTCGAAACGGCCCGCCGAGCCGCCTCCTTCGTCCTCCGCGAAGCCACCCGCTTCAATCCCGTCTCGCCACGGAAGGCGGCGGTTCCTCCGCCGACTTCCGTGGCGACGAGCCATGATCCCGCTACACCTCCACAACCCCTAGTCGTCTCCCAGCCCCCTCTCCCCGAACCTTCCCTCCCCGAATCCACCGACATCCCGCCCCTCCCCCGCCGCTTCTCCCGAGCCCTCGCCGGTCCCCTCTGGCACTCCCGTCCAGCGCGCCTTTCGTGCCACGGGTTCGCCGGTGCTTTGACCGGCCAACCCGTGCGGGCCCACAATGACCTCGCATCTCACAGCGCCATTGCATTCGCGCCTACACGCGCCCCTTCACTCCGTTCCTCCGAAACCCCCGCGCACTACGATCTTTCGGAGGAAACACCATGCCCCGCGCCCGATCCCCCATCGCACCCGCCCGCGTCATCGCCGCACTCTGCATCATTCCGGGAATCCT
The DNA here is from genome assembly GCA_038225655.1 of Phycisphaerales bacterium. Taxonomy (GTDB): domain Bacteria; phylum Planctomycetota; class Phycisphaerae; order Phycisphaerales; family UBA1924; genus UBA4658. Next base: position 644,631 of record JBBRQY010000002.1, read on the forward strand.
CGCAATCTCCGCCTGCTGCCGTTCCGAACCGAAACCAGCATCTATCGCCGAACCCCCGCCCGCCCCCGCGCCCATCTTCCGCCCCCTCTTCGACGGCCACTCGCTGGCCGGATGGAAGGGTCTCGTTGCCGATCCTCCCAAGCGCGCCAAAATGACGCCCGCCGAGCTGTCCGCCGCGCAGGCCGTGGCCGATCAGCGCATGCGCGATCACTGGCGCGCTGAAAATGGAATCCTTAAGTACGACGGAAAGGGCGACAGCATCTGCACTCTCGCCGACTACACCGATTTCGAAATGCTCGTCGATTGGAAGATCGAAAAAGGCGGCGACTCCGGCATCTACCTCCGCGGCTCCCCCCAGGTCCAGATCTGGGACAACCCCCTCGGCTCCGGCGGCCTCTACAACAACCAGAAGAATCCCTCCAACCCCACCGTAGTCGCCGACAAGCCCATCGGCGAGTGGAACACCTTCCGCATCAAGATGATCGGCGACCGCGTCACCGTCTGGCTCAACGGCACCCTCGTCACCGACAACGTTCTCATGGAAAACTACTGGGAGCGCGACAAGCCCATCTACCCCACCGGCCAAATCGAACTCCAAAACCACAACTCCGTCCTCGAGTTCCGAAACATCTCCATCCGCTCCTTCAGCAAATAAAATTCCTGCCCACTGCCCACTGCCCACTGCCCACTGCCCACTGCCCACTGCCCACTGCCCACTGCCCACAGCCCACTGCCCACTGCCAACTGCCAACTGCCCACTGCCAACTGCCAACTGCCTACTGCCTACTGCCTACTGCCTACTGCCAACTGCCTACTGCCTACTGCCCACTGCCACTCCTTACTATGAACCTCGCCAAAATATCCTGGAGTAACCTAAAAGACAAGCCGTTGAGCAGTTTCCTGAGCGGACTGCTCATGACGCTTGGCATTGCCATTATCTCGCTGCTGCTGCTGCTGA
>JBBRQY010000003.1:0-418612 GCA_038225655.1 Phycisphaerales bacterium
GACGACTTGGAGGTCGAGGCCCACATCGCCCTGGAAGATATCGCCAGCGACCAGCCCCTCCTCCGATCCTTCTTCGGCGCCACTCCTCTCACCGTCCCGGGAGTCACGAAATGAGTCATGGATTTACGCAGCGCTCAGTAGTTGCCCCCTTTTTCAGTCATCTTCATTTCCCCCCCATTGTGGTCATCTGCGATTTCAACTGTCGCCTTGGGCCGCCTAATTGGTTGGCGGAGGTGGTGATCTTCCGGCACCTTATCGGAAGCGGACCGGCCCACGGATATTAGAGGAGCATTGCTGTGAGGCCATTAACGATCATGCTCTGGCATCGCCCACCGCCTTCGCCCCGGCCCACGTTTTTCGCACTTACCGCGGCCCTCGCGGGATTCTTCGGTGCTGCTTTCGTGAGCCTGAGCAACGCCCGGGCGCAGGAGGTCGCGGACAACGCCACGATCCTTCCATTCCACTTCACGGCGTCGGAAGATGTACTCGTCGATGTCAGCGGGCGCCGTGCGGCCACGCAGCGGCCCGAGATGGAGACGGTCGCGGACGACTCGCAGGGTGTAGCGCTCGCCACGATGAGAGCACGAACCCACTATCGGATGGCGGACTACGACTGGCGGAAGTGCGAGGTGAGCCGAAATGCGCTGCCGCAGCAGTTTGTCACAGGGATCGACGGACTGGCAATCCACTTTGTCCATGTTTGTCCCAAGCACGCGAACGTGATGTCGGCGATCGTTGGCCCCGGGTGGCCCGGCTCAGTTAGTGAGCAGATCAAGATCATCGGGACGCTGTTGGATGCGACGGCCCGCTGCGGAAAGCCCGAGAGTGCGTTCGATGTTGTGGTCCCGTTGCTCGCGGGGTACGGGTTCTCGGGCAAGCCGATCGCCCCTAGTTCGGTTCCTCCGAGTATCGCGCGTGCGTGGACTGTGTTGATGAAGCCACTGAGGTACAGAACGTCCGTGGCGCAGAGACACGACTGGAGGAGCGCCACCTTGGAGCAGATGGGTCTGCAGGCGCCGCCAGAGTCACTCGGCGTCTCCACCAACATGGGGGCGACCCTTCCGGCTGAGATGAGTAACGCGATGAAGGACGGCCGGCGGCTGCCGGTAGCACTTCCGGCCGACGAACGGCGCGCCCGGAACCAACTCGACGGTTTCTGCAAAAAGAACGTTGGCTATGCGGGCGCAACGGTGGACCACGCGCAGATGCGTCATCCGATCGCGGCTTGTGTGTTCACTCGCGCGTGGAGCTTTTATGGAACACTATGATGCCATAGTAATAGGAGCGGGACAGGCGGGAACACCGCTTTCCATCGCACTTGCTGAGGCCGGACGCAAGACAGCGATCGTGGAGAGTCAGTATCTCGGCGGCACCTGTATCAATGTGGGGTGCACACCGACAAAGACAATGGTCGCCAGTGCGAGAATCGCTTACTTGGCGCGGCGTGCAGCCGAGTACGGCGTTCGCTGCGGTCCTGTAGGCATCGACCTAGGGCAGATTCACCGGCGCAAGCAGGCAATGGTCGGCGACTTCCGCGCAGGGGTGCAGCGTCGACTGGAGAATGCGAAGAATGTCGAGGTCGTGGTCGGCGAAGCGCATTTCACCGGTCCAAACGCCGTCGAGGTGCGCCTGCCCGCCGGCGGCACCCGGACATTGGCCGCTGGCAGCATTTTCATCAATACCGGCGCTCGGCCGGCACGACCCCCCATCGCTGGACTCGAGTCAGTGAAAGTGTTCGACTCCACTTCGATCATGGAGTTGCAAGCTGTGCCCAAACATTTGCTGGTGCTGGGCGGCGGCTATGTCGGCTTGGAATTCAGCCAGATGTTTCGCCGCTTTGGCAGTGCTGTCACCATCGTGCAGCACGGAAGCCAGCTCCTGGGTCGTGAGGACCCAGATGTTGCCGCTGAAGTCTGCAAGCTGCTCGAGGCGGATGGCATCGAGATTCTGCTCGAGGCCGACGCGGTCGGCGTGCATGCCAGCGGGTCCGGTATTGGTTTAGACGTACGCAGCCCCACGGGAGAGCGGACCATCACCGGCTCCCATCTCCTGGTCGCAGTCGGCAGAGCGCCCAATAGCGAGCGGCTCAACCTCGCCGCCGCCGGAGTGGACGTTGACGCTCGGGGCTTCATCGGGGTTGACGACCGGCTGCGGACGAACGTCGCAGGCATCTACGCTCTGGGGGACGTAAAAGGGGGGCCGTCGTTCACGCACATTTCGTACGACGATTATCGCATTATTCGCAACAATCTCCTGCGTGGCGGAGAGTCGTCGACGAAGGACCGAGTGGTTCCATACACCGTCTACATTGACCCACAGCTCGGACGGATCGGCCTGTCGGAGCAGGAGGCGCGGGCACGGGGCCGCGCGATCAGAGTCGCCAAGATCCCGACGTCCTGGGTCGCCCGCGCAGTGGAAACGGCGGAATCGCGCGGGTTCATCAAGGCAGTCGTCGATGCAGAGACCAAGCAGATTCTCGGGGCCAGCGTGTTGGCCGTCGAAGGCGGTGAAATCATGTCAATGCTTCAGATCGCCATGATGGGAAAGCTCCCGTACACCGCGCTCGAAGATGGCATCTTCGCACACCCCGCATTTGCGGAGGGATTGAACACGTTGTTCATGAACATCGCAAGATGATGCCCTGCCTCCTGAAGGGTGATTGGGCCGGCGTCGGCAACATGAGGCCAGCTGTACGAACATTGTCTGAGCTTTCGCTAGTGCTTGCTCGTCCAACTTGGAGATGACTCATGAAAGCAATCGTTGTCCACCAATATGGTGGTCCGGAAGTACTGAAGGTCGAGGACTACCCCGACCCGGTTCCGGGCCCGGGCGACGTGCTCGTGCGGGTCGCCGCGGCGAGCGTGAATCCGATTGATAGCAAGCGGCGTGCCGGATTGACACGGGATTATTATCCCATTCAGTTTCCGGGGCTCATAGGGGTCGATATGGCGGGCACTGTGGTGAAGTGCGGGCCGGGAGTGGAGGGCTTTGCCGTCGGTGACCGGGTGTTCGCGATGGCGGACAATACTTACGCCGAACTTTGCGTCGTAAAAGCCGCGGTTCTGGCGAAAGTTCCTGAAGGGCTCGATTTGATCCAAGCGGCGGCCCTGCCGCTGGTCACGGTGACCGGCAACCAGCTCCTTGCAGCGACAGGCACTAAATCGGGCCAGACGGTTCTGGTCGTTGGCGCTGCGGGAAATGTGGGACGTTCGGCAGTATTCACCGCGAAGCAACGCGGGGCGGTTGTGATCGCGGGGGTCTTGAAGAGGCAGATGAATGACGCGAAGACCGTAGGCGCGGATCAGGTGGTCGCGACCGACGACGACACGGCGATTGCGGATCTTCCGTCGCTCGATGCGGTTGCGGATGCCGTCGGCGGAGGAACCGCCGAGAAGGTGATCGCCAAGGTCAAGCCGGGAGGAGTGTTTGCTTCGGTTGTCGGCGTGCCGCAGAACGCCGCGAAGTACCCATCTGTAAAGGCGGTCTTTGTATTCTCGACGTTCGATCGGAAGACGCTGGAGTTCATGGCCGAGGCGGTGCGAGACGGGAAGCTGGTGATCCCGATCAGAAGGAAACTGCCGCTGAGTGAAGCCGCCGAGGCTCAAGCAGCGGCAGAGAAGGGTGGCGTCGGCAAGATCTTGCTAGTGGCGTGACGATACCTTGTTAGGCTATCGCACGTTCTCAACGAGCGTTATTTACAATGTGGAGCCATGAATGAGCAGCGTACAAGTCGACCAGACGAACTATGAAATGCCCCCGCGGCAGGGGATCAGCATTGCGCACTTTCTCACTGTCGTCGACATCGAACGATCGGCTCGCTACTACGAGAAGGTCTTTGGCGCTCGCATCCTGAGTCTAGGTGACGGCAACGCACCTGGGTACGTTCAGATTGCCAATACGTGGCTCATCCTGAACGTGGGAGGCGGGCCCACTCCGGACAAGCCTTCGGTTACACTCAGCACTCCCGACCCGAATCACATCAATAGCTTCATGAATATGCGCGTTGCGGATATTCAGGCGTGCTACCACTTGTGGAAGAGTCGAGGCGCGACGTTCATCACGGAGCCCATGACGAAGTACGGCGAGATACGCTGCTACATCCGCGATCCTGACGGCTACATTATCGAGGTCGGACAGAGCACAGATGTTAAGTACGGTTAACGCGCGGCCGAGTTGGAAGTCGGCTGTGGGCCTCGTCGTTGCTCATCGCAGTCCTTGCCTTGAACAGTCGGTCGCCCCGACATCGGAAGGAGTACCAGATGGTTGCTACAAAGGGCGTGAAAAAGACCACGCTTGGCGTGAACGTCTTTACCGCGCCGGGAAAGGCAATGGTGGGCGAACGACCAAGGCCCTTTGGCGAGGCGTTCGGCTTTGACCCGATTACGTCGACCCTCATCTTCGGTGAGTACGACGCGGTGCCGGTAGACGCAATGATGACGGTGGCCGAGGCCGAGGCTCTCGCGGATTGGGTCGCTCTGCACAACCGCAACCTAGAGACTATCTATATAACGCATGGCCATTTCGACCACTTCTACGGGCTGGGCATTGTGCTTAATCGCTTTCCGGGCGCTCGGGCAATAGCGACGCCCAAGACGCTGAAGGCCATGCAGACGTCTTTCACGCCGACAGTGGAGCGGTTGGCCCGCCGGTGCTTCCCCGGACAAGTGCCCGCGAAGTTGGTTGCTCCCGAGGCCTATGAGGAGCACACGTTCACTCTCGAGGGACGCGAGTTGCGCATCATCGAGCAGGGCCACACCGATAGTGCGGATACGACGTCCCCGTACGTGCCATCGATCGGCCTGATCGTCGCTGGCGATGTTGTGTACAACCAATGCCGCGTGTACGTCGGCGACACCACCCCCGAGAGTCGAAGCAACTGGATCGCTGCGCTCGACCGGTTGGCGGCGCTGAACCCGTCGATGGTTGTCGCCGGTCACAAAAAGCCCGGCGCGCCCGACTTCGCCTCGGCGATCCAGGACACCAAGCGTTACCTGCAGGATTTCGATCGGCTGCAGAAGTGCGCGAAGTCCGACCGGGAGCTGTTCGATCAGATGACGGAGCTGTATCCGCATTGGGTAGCGAACCAGTCGTGGTTGATGTTCGGCTTCCCGCAGCCATGAAGGAGATCTCGAAGTGAAAAAGAAACACCCAAAGCTGAATGCGGCCGCGAAACCAAGCGGCGACGGATGTGTGGAGTGCCTGGCATCACCGACAGGTTGGTGGTTTCATCTCCGTCGGTGTACGGAGTGTGGACACATCGGATGCTGTGACAGTTCTCCGGGTCAGCACGCATCAAAGCATGCGGCCGCGGCCGGGCATTCGGTCATATGCAGCTTCGAGCCGGGTGAGGACTGGTTCTACGACTACGAGAAGGAGGAGATGATCAAAGCCACGGAAGTGCTGCCGCCGCACGCTCATCCCGAGAAGCAGCCCGTGCCTGGGCCCGCGGGAAGGGTGCCGGCCAACTGGCAGTCGCTTCTAGCTAGCTGATCGAAACGTCGTCCGTCTTGATGTACGCCGGCGTTGTGCCGGCCTCAAACTTGCGAAGGATCTCTGCACATGTCAAACACTCTTATCGAATGCCCCATCGAGCGCTTCCGGGCCGACGTCGTCAGCGGCCTGTCCCGGGCACGCAAGCGACTGCCCGCAAAGTACTTCTACGACACCGCGGGATCGGAACTCTTCGATGCGATCACCGAACTCCCTGAGTATTATCCCACCCGCACCGAGCTCGGTATCCTGCGCGCCCGGGCCGGAGAAATGGCTTGCCGCTGCGGCCCGGAGTGCTTGCTCGTCGAACTCGGCGCCGGGAGCCTCTCAAAAGTGCGCCTCCTGCTCGACCAACTCGACCGCCCCGCGGCGTACGTCCCAATAGATGTGTCCGGCGATCACCTCCGCACCGCCGCCGCAGCGCTCGCCGCCGACTATCCCTCGCTTGAGATTGCCCCGGTGGTCGCCGATTTCACGCGGCCGCTCGCCTTGCCCAATGTGCCGGCGGCGCGGCGTGTCGCCTATTTCCCCGGCTCAACGATCGGCAACTTCGACCCGACCGAGGCGGATGCCTTGCTCCGCCACGTCGCGCAGCTCGTCGGTCCGGGTGGCGGGCTGCTCCTGGGCATCGATTTGCGGAAAGACATCACTGTACTGGAAAAGGCCTACAACGACAACGCCGGGATTACCGCGGCCTTCAACCGCAACATATTGCTGCGGATCAATCGGGAATGCGGCGGCGAGTTCGACGCGGCAGCATTTCGCCACATCGCATTCTATAACGAGGAGCGGTCTCGGATCGAAATGCATCTGGTGAGCGTCGTCGAACAGCGCGTGCAGGTCGGCGAGGCGGCGTTCGAGTTCCGTGCCGGAGAGTCGATCCACACCGAAAACTCATACAAGTACGATGTGGCGGAGTTCGCCGCCAAGGCCGCCACGTGCGGGCTACGCCTCGACGCCACCTGGACAGACGCCCGTAAGTACTTCGCCGTTTTATATCTGACCGCGTGTTGAGTGGACTTCTCATCCCAAGCCAGCCCGAGGCAGAGCTAAACATGTTTCGCCTAGACGCCGTTACAAAGGTGTACCGCGGAAAACCAGCGCTGGAAGATATCACGCTCGCCATTGGGCCCGGCGAGACCACTGTCCTCATCGGGCCAAGCGGTTGCGGCAAAACCACCATCTGCGGCTTAATGATAGGTCTTATCAAACCAGATGCGGGCACGGTGTCTTTCGGAGACGCAAGACTCGACGCCAAGACAGTGAATGCCATTCGCCTCCGTCTCGGATACGTCATTCAAGACGGGGGCCTGTTCCCCCATCTGACGGGGCGCCAGAATGTGTGCCTCATGGCCAAGTACTTGAAGTGGGCCTCCGCCAGAATAACACAGAGAGTCGCCGACCTCATAGCGTTGACGCGCCTTGCGCCCGAGGTGCTCGAACGTTACCCGCTGGAAATGTCTGGGGGACAACGCCAGCGTGTCTCGCTCATGCGAGCTCTCATGCTCGATCCGGATGTTCTGTTGCTCGACGAACCACTTGGCGCTCTCGATCCCATGGTCCGCGCCGACGTTCAAGACGACTTGGCCGCGATCTTTCGGCGGTTGCACAAGACTGTTGTGCTGGTCACCCACGATCTCAGCGAAGCATCGCTCTTTGCTGATCGGCTCATACTGATGAGAAACGGACGCATCGTTCAAGACGGCCCAACGTCGGACCTGTTCAATCGACCGGCCGAGCCGTTCGTTGCCCGGTTTATTGGGGCACAGCAGAAAAGGGCCTCGAAGGGAGCGATTCAGTGAACAAGGCGCCTCGCTCTCATTTGCTGATCAAAGCATTGTTTGCCGGGGTTCTGGTCTGCACACCAGAAGCGAACGCGGCGGAGCCGGTTCAAGTCGGATCAAAGGCATTCACGGAGAGCGTCATTCTCGGCGAAATGGCCGCACAACTCGGAAATGACGCCGGCATAACAACTGTTCATCGAAGCCAGCTTGGCGGCACTCGGATCCTCTGGAATGCCTTGCTCGCTGGCCAAATCGATGCCTATCCCGAATATACCGGGACCATTGTGCAGGAGCTGTTGCCCGGCTCTGGCCGGACCATCGATGCACTTCAAAGGGAGCTCGCATCAAGGGGTGTGGGCATGACCCTTCCCCTCGGGTTCAACGACACCTACGCGCTGGGCATGCTTGAAAAGTCCGCCGACGACCTGAAGATTCAAACGATCAGCGACCTCGCCTCCCATCCCGAGCTCCGGTTCGGATTCAGCAACGAGTTCCTGGAGCGCAAAGACGGTTGGCCCGCTGTGCGAAACGCATATCACCTCACTCAGGAGAGAGTGACCGGGCTGGACCATGACCTCGCCTATCGCGCGATTGCCTCCGGCACGACGGACCTCATTGATCTCTATTCAACCGACGCCGAGATAGCTTTTTATCATCTGCGCGTGCTGAAAGACGACGGCGCGGTCTTCCCCGAATACGACGCGGTATTTCTCTACCGCCTCGACCTGGACAAACGAGCCCCCGCGTTCGCTCGTTCACTCCAGCGGCTCGAAGGCAAGGTGACCGCCGAACAAATGATCCGGATGAACGCGGCAAGCAAGCTCGACAAACGAGCCGAGTCGAGCGTGGCTGCCGAGTATCTCCACGACACCTTCCGAAGTCCCACGACAGCGCGTCAGACTTCGCGATTCTCCATGTTCCTCCTTCGCACCAAGGAACACCTGATATTGGTCGGGTGCTCTCTCACCCTATCGATCCTTTGCGCCGTGCCGCTCGGCGTCCTCGCGTATGCACGTCCCCGCCTTGGACACGTCATTCTCGCTCTCGTCGCCGTGATCTACACGACTCCGTCTCTCGCACTCCTCGTCTTCATGATTCCCGTCTTCGGCATCGGAACACTTCCCGCCGTTGTGGCATTGTTTCTTTACGGGCTTCTACCCATTGTCAGAAACACGCACACCGGCCTCGCGGGGATCTCGCCCGCCCTCAAAGAGAGTGCCATCGTGTTGGGGCTGTCACCTATGGCCCGGCTCATCAAAGTTGAGCTTCCTCTTGCCGCTCCGTCCATCGCAGCCGGCATAAAGACCGCCGCCGTCATTAACGTCGGCACCGCAACGCTGGGAGCGCTCATCGGAGCAGGCGGCTACGGTCAGCCGATCCTCACAGGTATTCGTCTGGCCGACAATTCACTGATTCTTCTCGGCGCCGTGCCCGCGGCCGCGCTTGCCCTCATCGTGCAGAGCGGATTCGGCGCACTCGAACGCATCACAGTGCCGCGAGGCCTTCGTTTGAAGGCACGTTCGTAGACGCGACTCATGCACAGTGCAGCTTATGAACGGTACCTCAACGTGTCAGCAGGATGGAGAAACCAATGATGCTTGCCCAAACCGCCGTGACAATGGATGCGCATGACACAACCGCCGCATATGACGCTGTGCGCCTCCTCACAGAGAAGATCTGCGTCCCCCTTGTCACCGAGGACTTTGTTGTGCAATCGATGCCCGACGTGAGCCCCACAAAGTGGCATCTCGCACATACGAGCTGGTTCTTCGAGACATTCGTCCTGAAGCCCCATGCACGCGGCTATGCCGAATACGACAGCGACTTCGCATATCTGTTCAACTCCTATTACAACGCAATCGGAGACCGGCATTGCCGGCAGAACCGTGGTCAGTTGAGCCGTCCGACCGTAGCTCAGGTCTACGCCTACCGGGCCCACATCGATGGGCACATGAGGAGACTGCTCCGCGCCGCCGTCGGCACCGATCTCATGCATGTTCTTCAGCCGCTGATGGAAATCGGGCTTCATCATGAACAACAGCATCAGGAGTTGATGCTTACGGACATCAAACACGTATTCTGGGTCAACCCGTTGCGCCCCGCATACCGCCCGCGAAGCGAGTGTCCTCGGGGGCCCGTTCCCGCCGCGAAGTGGATTCCGTTCAGCGCCGGATTAAGAGAGATTGGCCACGAAGGCCGGGAGTTCGCGTTCGACAACGAGAGCCCCCGCCACCCGGAATATGTCGCCTCGTTTGAACTCGGGTCGCGGCTGGTCACGAACAAGGAGTTCAAGGAGTTCATGGCTGACGGCGGCTACGACGAACCGGAGTTGTGGCTCTCTGAAGGGTGGGCCACCGTGAAAGCGGAGGAATGGCGAGCGCCCTTGTATTGGATTCGAGACGGTGACAGCTGGCTGAACCATACTCTGTCCGGCCTCAGGCCGGTCGCCGATCAGGAACCCGTCGCCCATGTGAGCTTTTTCGAGGCTAATGCGTTTGCTCGTTGGGCAGGTGCTCGCTTGCCAACCGAAGCGGAATGGGAAAGCGCCGCCGCAGATCTCAATCCCACGGATGGAACATTTGTGGAGGCGGAAGTGTGTCATCCAAGCGTGTCGAGTGGGGCGAGAGGGTTGGAACAGATGTTCGGCGATCTCTGGCAATGGACGGGGAGTTCATATTTGGCCTATCCCGGGTATCGCCCTCCGACCGGGGCACTGGGCGAATACAACGGGAAATTCATGTGCAATCAGTTCGTGCTTCGTGGCGGTTCCGTCGCGACTCCTCGTTCGCACATTCGGCGGACATACCGTAATTTCTTTCCTCCCGAGGCCCGGTGGCAATTCACAGGAATTAGATTGGCCAGAGATCTATGAATCAGGGTGTTGCAAGCCAGTGTCATGTGCTTGTCACATTGCGGACTCCAACCGCCTGGTGCGTTTTGTGGAACATGCCCAAAGGCAGAAGTCCTCAAGGATCCCAAGAAACATCTGGCCGCGTTCGACAAGGCAGTGATCGACAAGCAGTCCAAGAACTACCCGCTCACCAAGTGTCCGGTGGGCGGCGACGAGCTCGGCAAGGGCGACATGGGCGAACCCGAGAACATGGTGATCGCGGGTCGGTTGACCCGGTTGTGCTGCGGTTTGTGCGTGAAGGACGTGAACAAGGACCCCGCCAAGTTCATCGCCAAAGTGGACGCGGCTCGCAAGGCCGGAACGGACTAAAAGGCCATCGACAAACCCGACGCGAACCACGACCACGGCAAGTGTCGCCTAGAGACAACGAGGAACGGCTCATCGGGAGTTCGCGATTGCAGACAACCCCGCCGAAAAACACTGTGGGCGGGGCTTGTTTACGATGGCGCCCGGTCGTCTTGGCGCGCGTATACTTCGGCCGAACGTGAGCGGAGACTCTCTCGAAGGACAATCGCCATGGACTCCCGCACCTATACCTGCCCAATGCACCCCGAGGTGCGCCAAACCGGACCGGGGAACTGTTCCAAGTGCGGCATGGCGCTCGAACCCGTCGTGCCGGCGTCTGCTGCCCCCGCGCGTCACATCGAGTACGTCTGCCCGATGCACCCGCAGATCGTCCGCGATGCGCCGGGCACATGCCCAATCTGCGGAATGGCCTTGGAACCCCGCACGTTTTCGACGGAGCCAGGAGAGAACTACGAACTCAAGAACATGACCCGCCGCTTCTGGGTGGCGACGACGCTCTCGCTGCCGGTCTTCATCCTGGCGATGGGACACGTGATCCCTGGTAATCCGCTGACGACTGCGATTCCCCCTGGGGTCCAGGGCTGGATCGAGTTCGCCCTGGCGACGCCCGTGGTCCTCTGGGCGGGATGGCCGCTGCTGGTCCGAGGCTGGCACTCGGTCGTCAACCGCTCGCTCAACATGTTCACGCTCATCGCGATGGGCGTGGGTGTGGCGTATCTCTACAGCGTCGTCGCCAATATCGCCCCCAGCCTCTTCCCAGCAGCATTTCGCGATGCGCACGGCAAGGTCGGGCTGTACTTCGAGGCCTCGGCGGTGATCACGGCCCTGGTCCTGCTCGGTCAGGTGCTTGAACTCCGCGCCCGCAGCCAGACCAGCGGTGCTCTCCGAGCTCTCCTGGGGCTCACACCCAAAACAGCACGCGCGGTACGCGAGAGCGGTCAGGACGAGGATGTGCCGCTGGAGCAGATCGTGTTCGGCGACCGCCTGCGCGTGCGGCCCGGCGAGAAGGTTCCGGTGGATGGCACGGTCCTCGATGGGAGGAGCGCGGTCGACGAGTCCATGATGACCGGCGAGCCGATGCCCGTGGAGAAGGGCACGGGCGACAAGGTCACCGGCGGCACGGTCAATGGCACCGGCGGGTTCGTGATGAAGGCCGAACGAGTCGGTCGCGACACGCTGCTCGCCCAGATCGTGCAGATGGTGGCCGAAGCGCAGCGGAGCCGGGCCCCAATTCAGCGACTGGCCGACGCCGTCGCCGCGTGGTTTGTCCCCAGCGTGATCCTGATCGCCGTTGTGACGTTCGGTATGTGGGCTGTCTTCGGACCGGCGCCGCAGCTGGCATACGCGGTCATGACCGCCGTGGCCGTCCTCATTATCGCGTGCCCATGTGCCCTGGGGCTGGCCACGCCGATGTCGATCATGGTCGGGGTCGGGCGCGGTGCTAGGGAGGGCGTGCTCATCAAGAACGCCGAGGCGCTGGAGGTAATGGAAAAAGTGGACACGCTGGTTGTGGACAAGACGGGCACGCTCACGGAGGGAAAGCCGCGACTGGTGTCGGTCATGGCCGCGCCGGGAGGCGAAGAGAAGGCTCTGCTGCGTATCGCGGCGGGGCTGGAGCGCGGCAGCGAGCATCCGCTGGCCGCGGCGATCGTTGCGGGCGCACGCGAGCGGGGCGTCGAACCCGCTGTCGTCGCCAACTTCGCCTCTGTCACGGGCCAAGGCATCACAGGGACCGTGGAAGGGCACGCCGCGGCGCTGGGCAATCTCAAGCTACTCGAAGAACGCGGCATCGACCCGCGCTCGCTCGCCGAACAGGCCGAGAAGCTGCGCGATGAGGGCCAGACGGTCATGTTTCTCGCGATCGACAACAAGCTCGCGGGCCTGCTCGGCGTCGCCGACCCAATCAAGGACTCGACGGCTGAAGCCGTGCGCCTGCTGCACGCTGACGGCATCCGGATCATCATGCTCACCGGCGACAGTCGCACAACAGCAAACGCCGTGGCCAAGCGTTTGGGCATCGAAGAGGTGGAGGCGGAAGTACTCCCCCAACAGAAGAACCTGGTCATCAAACGCTTGAAGTCAGAGGGCAAGACCGTGGCGATGGCGGGCGACGGCGTGAACGACGCGCCCGCGCTGGCCGAGGCTCACGTCGGGATCGCCATGGGAACCGGCGCGGATGTCGCCATGCAGAGCGCGGGCGTCACGCTCGTCAAGGGCGACCTTCGCGGCATCCTCCGCGCCCGCACGCTCAGCCGGGCCACGATGCGGAACATCCGGCAGAACCTTTTCTTCGCCTTCGTCTACAACGTACTGGGGATCCCCGTCGCCGCCGGCATCTTGTACCCGGTGCTCGGAGTTCTCCTGAGCCCGATGATCGCAGCCGCGGCCATGAGCCTGAGTTCCGTTTCTGTGATCGGGAACGCTCTGCGGCTGCGGCGAGTGAAGTTGTAATCGCGGAAGCGTCGCTAGACAGCCGACAAGCTCGCTCTACAACGACCCTCAACAAGACCCGTCATCTCCGTCGATTGCGCTCGGCCCGCCGAGCCGGGTCTGCGACATCCGCGATACCACAAACCACCGGACCATTTTTCCGGTACTCCCCCCACTCCTACGCCCCAAAGACTCGCGAATTGCTCGCGGGTGCAATGAGAAGCCTCCCAAATGCGTCCAACATGCGGTCCCGAGTGGAGCCCAACTCGGGCCCGACTGAGGGGACTGACGCATTCGACCAATGAAAAAAGCCCTGAAAACAGGGCTCTTTCAAACGAAGCGGACGGGACTCGAACCCGCAATCACCGGATTGACAGAACGATCAGGACCAAGAAATGCCCCCTCCCACGCAGCCGAAACGCGGTTTTTTGGCCGAGAAGACCGGTGACCCCAACCAGTCATCCCCCAGTCACGCGCCAGTCACCCGTGGGTGTACCCCCAGTCAGGACGCATTTCAGGACGCATTCGCCGAGTAATGCATGCTCCCCTCGCGGTAACCTCTCCTTTGCCCCTTCCGAGTTTGCACCAGCGCACCCTGCGCGCCCAAGCACGATGCCGCCTGAGGGCGAGCACGCGCTGCGCGGTTTGACCTCACCAAACCGAGCCTCTCGTGGAACACACTCGTTGACGGAATATCGAATCTGCGCTGACGTCGCGAAGCGCGTGGCTTTCTGGAGGGATTGGGGAAGTCTACGCATTGAGGCATCACCGCATCCGCGCCATGATCATGGATACGGATGAGGCACAACAACCTCTCGCTCATCCCCGCCGGAGTGTTTCCGGAACCCCGGGGGTATGGGTGCCCTTCGTCCTCTTTCAAAGGAACGAGAACTGGATGTCACACCACAATCATCGCACAAAGGCTCATGAGTCTCACCCTGCCACTGCCGACGCAAGGCCGTGCGCGAGCGCGCCGGCTGTCCCAGACTGTCAGCCGACCCCTGAACGAATCCGTCGCCGGGCCTATGAGATCTCTCAGGCTCGCAATGGCGGGCCCGGCAATCCGCAAGCGGACTGGAATCAGGCCGAGCGGGAGTTGGTTAGTGGCGGGCTGGCGGGCGTGACGCGAACCGTCGATGAGTGAGGCCACTACATCGAGATTTGTGGCCGCGTGCGCAACGAAATGATTGAAGGCCGATCATCGCGCGCCTGCGGGGCGTGTTTCTTTCATGGTCGGAGGAGCGCTCGATGCAGATCGGGATGATGGGTTTGGGTCGTATGGTCACCCGTCCTCAGCGCCGCGCCGTACGAACGATTCCGTTCGCGTGCCGAGGCAGACTTCGCGGACAAGGTGCTTTCCGCCTTATGCTTCGAGTTCGGCAGACACGAGGAGTGCCCGCGGCATTGGGCGGAGGCAAAGGATGAAGGTCTCCCGATCCGACGCACTGGTGCTCTTTGGGGTGACGGGCGACCTCGCCCACAAAATGATCTTTCCGGCGCTCTACGCGATGGCCAAACGGGGCGCCGTAACGTTTCCGGTCATCGGTGTGGCGCTCCCGCAATGGACGCCGGCGCATCTGCACAGCCGCGTGAAGGACAGCATCAAGCGAGCGGGCGGGATCGACAGTCCCCGGGCTCTCCGCGACCTGCTGTCCAGACTCAGCTATGTCAGCGGGGACTACAACGACCCGGAAACGTTCGCGACTATCAAGCGGTCGCTGGGTAAGTCCCGCCGCCCGGCACACTATCTCGCCATACCTCCGTCGCTGTTCGCAACCGTGATCCAGGGAATCGGCGCCGCCGGGATGGCCGAGCATGGGAGGGTCATCGTCGAAAAACCCTTCGGGCGGGATCTGGCTTCGGCGCGGAAGCTCAACCGCATCGCCCGGTCGGTCTTTCCCGAGGACTCGATCTTCCGTATCGATCACTTCCTCGGAAAGGAGGCGATCATGAACATCCTCTACTTCCGATTTGCCAACTCCTTTCTTGAGCCGATCTGGAACCGGGACCATATCGCGAGCATTCAGATCACGCACTCCGAGACCATTGGCGTCGAGGGGCGAGGCTCGTTTTACGAGAGCGCCGGCTGCCTCCGCGACGTGGTCGAGAACCACCTCTTTCAGATCGTCGCGCTGCTCGCCATGGAGCCGCCCGCGTATCAAGGCTTCGGGGCCGTCCATGCCGAGAAGGCCAAGGTCTTCCAGGCCATGCGCCCGCTGAAGTCAAAGGATCTGGTGCGCGGCCAGTACACCGGATACCGCAAGGAACCGGGCGTTGCGAAACGGTCTGACGTTGAGACGTTCTGCGCCGTCCGCCTGTTCATCGACTCATGGCGCTGGAACGGGGTGCCCTGGTACCTGCGATCCGGAAAATGCCTTCCCGAAACCGCGGCCGAGATCCTCGTTGAACTCAAGCCGCCGCCGCAGAGGCTGTTTGCGGACTCGGCGCCCACCGCCGGGCGCGCCAACTACGTGCGCTTCCGGCTCTCGCCCGGCTCCGCGGTGGCTCTCGCCGCGCGTGTGAAGCTCGCAGGAAAGGAGTTTGTCGGCGACCAACGCGAGTTGTACCTCATGGAACAACTGGCCGGACAGCAAACACCCTACGAGCGACTCATCGGAGACGCTATGGCCGGTGACGGGGCACTCTTTACCCGCGAGGATGCCGTCGAGGCGGCTTGGGCGGCGGTTGATCCCGTCCTGAAGCGGCACGAGCATGTCCGCCCGTACCGACGGGGCAGTTGGGGACCCAAACAGGCCGACGCGCTCATCGCGGAGGATGGCATGTGGCACAACCCCAAGCCCGTGGAGGTGTCGGGATGACCCAGCATGCCGCGGTCGTGTTCCTGCTCGATGTTGACAACACCCTGCTCGACGGCGACCGACTGGTGGCCGATCTGAAGCGCCATGTGCGGCAGGTTCTTGGGGACGATCGCTTCGAGAAGTATTGGGCGATCTTCGAGGCGCAGCGCGCAGAACTCGGCTATGTGGACTACCTCGGCGCTCTGCAGGAGTATCGGATCAGGAATCCGCGCGACCAGAACTGCCTGCAAGTCTCCACGTTCCTGCTGAACTATCCGTTCGGGGACCTTCTGTACCCCGACGCCCTCGACTTGATCGCGCGGCTGCGCGGTTGGGGGCCCACGGTCATTGTTTCGGACGGAGACGTGGTCTTCCAGCCGCGAAAGATCGAGCGTTCCGGCCTGTTCCACGCGGTGGATTCAAACGTGCTTCTCTACATCCACAAGGAGCACGACCTGGCGGATGTTGTGGCGCGATATCCAGCTCACCACTACGTCTTGGTTGACGATAAGCCACGGATTCTGGGGGCGATCAAGAAGGCCTGGGGGCGTCGCGTTACCACAGTGTTTCCTCGTCAGGGACACTACGCCCACGACCTGGAATCGGGGGCCCGGTATCCAGTCCCGGATATCACGATCGATCGCATCGGTGATTTGCTGGGGTATGACTTGGCCGCGTTTACGGGCGACCCTAGCGCGGGCGTGGCATTGCGTCGCGGCATCAAGGGCGGCTCATGAGTCAGATCCTAACGATCAACATGGGTTCGTCGAGCCTCAAGGTTGCTGTCTACGAAGACGGCCGGGGTGAGGCGAGGTTGTTGTCGGGGGAGGTCGCGCGGATCGGCGAGGCCGCGGGACGCCTGCGCCTCACCGATGCAAGCGGGAAAGTACTGATGGATCGCGAGGGCACGTTCGCGGATCACGGCGCTGCGCTTGAGGCCGTGCTGGCGTGGCTGAAAGGCGCACGCTCAGACCTGGCGCTCGGCGCGGTTGGGCACAGGGTGGTGCAAGGCGGCCGCCATCATTCCGAGCCCGAGCGCATCACGCCTGAGTTGATCGCTGCACTGAAAGACCTAGTGCCGATCGCGCCGGACCATCTGCCGCAGGCCATCCGAGCCATCGAGGTTGCCGCACGGGTTTATCCGAATCTGCCACAGGTAGCGTGCTTTGACACCGCGTTTCATAGGCACATGCCACGCATTGCGAGAATATACCCGCTTCCCAGGCGGCTGTGCGGGCCGGAGTGGGATGGGGACGGCAGCGAAACTGGTGGCCTTGTTCGATACGGCTTCCACGGCCTCTCCTACGAATCCATTCTCCACCAACTCCATGGCATCGCCCCGGCCCCGGCGGCGGGGCGCGTCATTGTCGCGCATCTCGGCAGCGGCGCGAGCATGGCGGCGGTCCGCGGCGGAATCGGCATTGATACCACCATGGGATTCACGCCCGCTGGCGGTCTCATGATGGGCACTCGCCCGGGCGACCTTGATCCGGGTGTCCTGCTGTACCTTATGTCTCAGACCCCGCCGGGCGCGATGTCGGCCGCGCTCAGCAAGATGATCAACCACGAGTCCGGACTCCTTGGAGTTTCCGGCATCAGCTCGGATATGCGGGACCTCCTCGATCAGGAATCCTTGAACGCGCGTGCCGCCGAGGCCATCGCCCTGTTCTGCTACCTCGCCAGGAAGCAACTGTGCGCGCTGACGGCCCCGCTGGGCGGCCTGGACACGCTGGTCTTCACCGGGGGCATCGGTGAGCGTGCGGCCACCATCCGTGCGCGAATCTGCGAGGGGCTGGAGCACCTGGGCATCCGGATCGACCCCGAGCGCAATGCCTCGCACGCAGGCATTATCTCCCCGGCGGGGGGTGCGGCGACCGTGCGCGTTTTGCAAACCAACGAGGACTCGATGATCGCCCGGCACACCGCGATTCTCCTTACGGGAAAGGTTGCCAGCGGAGTTCAATAGGAGCTGACGCCTTGCCCAAGCCAGACGCGATAACCCACCACCGTCAAATCCCGGTTCTCCCCGAGCGCCCCAGAGCCCATCCGATCTCGGGCCATGTATCCCGCTCGTATCCGGTGGGGCGCCAGAGCGTCGCACGCGCGTGCGCTGGCGCGGTTGTGACTCTCACCATTTTCACGCAAGATCCCCTCCCGCCTCACGTTCAGGCACGAATCGCGTCCATCCCGAACTCCAATGGTCCCAACGACCGCACCACGGTCCCCTTTGTGCAATTTGATCCCCGCACGCTGGTCTGCCACATGTCGTCCGGGCGCCCCGGCCTCAAGTCCTTTCGGGCCGAGTTCTCGCTGGATGGAGGCGCTACGTGGATCGCGGACACGGTGCCCGACGCCTGGATTCTGATCGATCCGCCTCAGGTAGACGGGCTGTGCATGTATGTCCTGATCCCCAACGTCTCGGGAACGGTGGCGGACTGGAAAGCCGACCTGAAGCGGGTAGGCGCCATGGGCTTCAACGCGATCCACCTCCTGCCCATCACGACGCTGGAGGCATCGGAGAGCCCGTACGCGGCCGGAGATCTTTTCGGAATCGATCCACGCTATTTGACCAGCGAAGCGTCGAGTGGCGGGTTTGGACAGTTCGAGGGGTATGTCGCGGAAGCGAAGGCGCTCAACATCCGTCTTTGCTTTGACCTCGTGCTCAACCACGTGGGGGTGGACAGCAACATTGTGCATCGCGCGCCCGATTGGATCGTTCCGGATGAGACCCGGCCCGACGGGCTCCGGCGCGCTCGGTACTGGTCAGGCGATCGGTGGCGGACCTGGGACGACCTTGTGCTGATCAACTATGAGCATCCATCGGAAGCGATCCGTTCGGAGATCTGGGCGTACATGACTGATTACACGCTGTTCTGGGCGAAGTACGCCAACGACACCGGTGGATTTGTACGCTTTGACAATCTGCACAGCAGCGACCCCGACTTCGTCCACGCGGTCACGACCACCCTTCACGCGGAATACCCCGGCGTCGGCGTGCTCGCCGAGTACTTCACGGATGAGCAGACGATGCTCCGCACCGGGCCACTATGGGGTCTGAACCTCGTTCTTGCGACGCCGTGGAACTACCAGTTCCTGCCGCAACTCCGTGAGTACATCAACTACCTTCACCGGAACTCCGAGCACGTTCGATATTTCATGCCGATCACGTCGCACGACTGCGGGGCGCCGGCACAGGAGTTTGGCACGGCCGATTCGACGGTTCCCCGATATGTCGCTGCGGCGCTCTTGGGCACTGGGGCCACCGGAATGCCGCAAGGGGTCGAGCTGGGGGAGCGTGAGCGGATTGACTTCATCGGCAGGAAGAGCAGGATGCAGTTTCCCGGCCGGCCGCGGTTCGCCGAGTTCATCGGGCGGGTGAATGCGATCCTGGCGGAGTATCCGGCGTTCCGGCGCGGCGCTAATGTCCGGTTTGTTGATAACGGGCATCCCGCCATGCTCGCCGCGTTTCGCTCCGACGATGGGAAGCAGGCGGTGGGCTTCCTGGTCGTGTGCAACTTCGATACCCGCAGCCCGCAGCAGATCGACGTAGACCTCTCTTCATTCCTTTCCAAACCGGGGCCGCATCCGTGCCTTGAACTCCTGAGCAAGGAGCAGGTGGCCTGCGACGGGTCCATGCTCCGTCTGGACCTTCCGCCGTGTTCAGCGCGGGTGCTGAAGTTCGGTAAGGGGTGATGGGACTCGCAATCGAGCGTTGAGCCGCAGTTCAAGACCGTCCGACTCAAAGGTAGACCATGAGCACACAGACAGAGAAACACGTGCACGCAGAACACGAGCGCATGAGGCACAACAAACCTGACGGCTTCAAGTGGAGGAGCGCACACCGGGATTGGCGGGTCTGGGGCGTTGTTGTGGTGATGGTCGCCTTGATGGTGGTCTATGTGATGACGAGCAACCTCTCCCTGGTGCCCGGTCAACCACGTCGGGCGTCGACACCCGAGGCGACCATCCCATAGGTATCTCCCACGGTTGTTACTATCCAGCAAGCCCGGAGGACACACAGCATGGCAACAGCAGTCTCCCCGCTCGCCGGCAAACCGGCGCCCAAAGAACTCCTGGTAGACCTAGCGCGCCTTGAGCGGGACTACTACCAGCAGAAGCCGGACCTGGCGGATCCAACGCAGCTCGTGAGCTTCGGCACCAGCGGCCACCGCGGATCTTCGATGCGCGGCACGTTCACCGAGTCGCACATCCTCGCCATCACGCAGGCGATCTGCGAGTATCGCAGCTCCAAAGGCATCTCCGGGCCGCTCTACATGGGAAAGGACACGCATGCACTCTCGGCTCCGGCCCAGCGCACCGCGCTGGAGGTGCTCGCTGCCAACGGCGTCGAGACGGTCATCCAGCCCGGAGACGGCGTCACGCCGACGCCCGTCATCTCGCACGCCATTATCGTCCACAATCGCGGGCGAGCCGGGCAGAACGCGGGCCTTGCCGATGGCATCGTCATCACGCCCTCGCACAATCCGCCCGACGATGGCGGCTTCAAGTACAACGCGACCAACGGTGGCGCGGCCGATACCGACATCACTCGGTGGGTGCAGGACCGGGCAAACGAGTTGCTGCGAGGAGGCAACAAGGGAGTCAAGCGCGTGCCGATCGCCACGGCCCTGAGGGCGGCGTCCACGCACGCGGAGGACTTCATCCTTCCGTATGTGAACGACCTTCGCAACGTGGTGGACATGGACGCGATCCGACACGCGGGTCTGAAGCTGGGGGTGGACCCGCTCGGGGGCGCTTCCCAGCCGTACTGGGAGCCGATCAGTTCAATCTACAAGCTGGATATCACGGATGTGAATCCCAAGCTCGACCCGACGTTCTCGTTCATGACGGTGGACCACGATGGCAAGATCCGGATGGATTGTTCCAGTCCGTACGCGATGGCACGCCTCATCAAGATGAAGGACCAGTATCGCCTTGCATTCGCCAACGACCCTGACGCGGACAGGCACGGCATCGTCACGCCCGCCGCCGGGTTGATGCAACCCAACCACTACCTTGCCGTCGCGATCGGGTATCTTCTCACTCATCGACCGCGGTGGTCTGCGAAGGCCGCCGTCGGCAAGACGGTTGTCAGCAGCTGCCTTATCGACATGGTGGTCAACAAGCTCGGACGCACCCTTTGTGAAGTTCCCGTGGGCTTCAAGTGGTTCGCGCCGGGGTTGTTTGACAGCTCGATGTGCTTCGGGGGGGAGGAGAGCGCCGGGGCGAGCTTTCTGCGGCTGGATGGTGCCGTGTGGACGACGGACAAGGATGGCCCGATCATGGACCTGCTCGCGGCCGAGATCACCGCCCGCACCGGCAAAGACCCGGGCGAGCACTTCCGCGAACTCACGGCCGAGTTCGGCGCATCGGACTACACGCGCATCGATGCCCCCGCCACTGCCGAGCAACGGGCGATGCTCGCCAAGCTCTCCCCCGAGGCCGTCAAGGAATCGACGCTCGCGGGTGAGGCCATCACCGCCAAGCTCACGCGGGCTCCCGGCAACAATGCTCCCATCGGCGGATTGAAAGTCGTCGCCAAGAGCGGCTGGTTCGCGGCCCGCCCGTCCGGCACCGAGAGCATCTACAAGATCTATGCCGAGAGCTTCAACGGGCCCGCACATTTGCAGCGCATCGTCGAAGAGGCCCAGGCCATCGTGACCAGCGCTCTGAACTCAACATCGTCGAAAGCCACCTCATGAGCAAGAACTCTCCAACTCCCCAAGCCCCCGCCACTTCCGCGCCCGCTTCCAACCCACCGGTCGCCACCGCGTCTCCGAAGGACACCGAGGGATTCGATTTCCTAAAGGAGATGGCGCTCGACCTGCGATCATGCTGGAATCACGCAGCCGACAAGGTGTGGCGGATGCTCGATCCGGACCTTTGGACAGCAACCAAGAATCCCTGGGCCGTACTGAATGCGACATCACGCGCCCAGATCTCGCGCCTGTTGGCCAAGCCGGCTTTCCGCAAGGACCTGGACTCCCTGGCGAAGATGCGGCATCAACGGATGTCCGCGCCCGCCTGGTTCCAGCAGGAACACGCCAAGACCGCCCTGACCCGCGTCGCGTACTTCAGCATGGAGTTCATGCTCAGCGAGTCGTTGCCCATCTACTCGGGAGGACTCGGGAATGTCGCCGGCGATCAGCTCAAGGCAGCAGGCGACTTGGGCGTGCCCGTGGTCGGCATTGGGCTTCTCTACCAGCAGGGCTACTTCCGCCAGACGATCGACAAGGACGGCGGCCAACAAGCGCTCTATCCCGAGAACGACCCGGAGCAACTACCGATCTCGCCCCTACGACTCCCCGATGGCTCGTTGCTGCGGCTGGAGATCGCGCTGCCGGGGAACTCCGTCTGGTTGCGCGCGTGGAAGGCGCAGGTCGGCCGCACGATGTTGTACCTGCTGGACAGCAATGACCCTGCCAACAACTCCGCTGATCGAGGAATCACCAGCCAGCTCTACGGCGGCGGTCCTGAACTGCGGCTCAAGCAAGAGATCCTTCTTGGGATTGGCGGATGGCGACTGCTCGAGGCGCTCGACATCCATCCGGAGGTCTGCCATCTCAACGAGGGGCACGCCGCCTTCGCCGTGCTGGAGCGAGCCCAAAGTTTCATGAAGGAGACTTCCACACCGTTCGACATGGCGCTGACCGCGACTCGCGCCGGCAATCTCTTCACCACCCACACGGCCGTAGCCGCCGGGTTCGATCGATTCCCGCCGGCGCTGATCGAGCACTCTCTGGGCTCCTACGCCAAGGAGAGACTCGGCATTTCCCTCCACGATCTTCTGGCACTCGGCCGCCAGAACCCCGACGACAACTCCGAACCCTTCAACATGGCCTACCTCGCCGTCCGCGGCAGCGGAGCGGTCAACGGCGTCAGCCGTCTCCACGGACAGGTGAGCCGCCACCTCTTCGAGCCGCTCTTCCCGCGCTGGCCGGAGGATGAGGTGCCCATCGGGCATATCACCAACGGCGTCCACATGCCGACGTGGGATTCCGCCCACGCCGACGACCTGTGGACCGACGCGTGCGGCAAGGACCGCTGGCAAGGAACTGCAACCAACCTGGAGCAGAAGATCCGCGGCGTGCCGGATGCCACAATCTGGGCTCTTCGCGCCACCGTGCGCAAGACGCTCGTCGAATACGCACGCGGCCGCCTATCAAAGCAGCTTTCCGCATCCGGTGCTTCACCGGACGAGGTCGAAGCCGCCAAACACCTCTTCAATCCCGATGCGCTCACCCTCGGCTTTGCGCGCCGCTTCGCAACCTACAAGCGCCCCGACCTGCTGCTGCACGACCGCGATCGCCTGCTCCGCATCCTGAGCCGGGCCGATCGTCCGGTGCAGCTCATCATCGCCGGCAAGGCCCACCCGGAGGACCGCACGGGGCAGGACCTCATCCGTGAGTGGATCTCCTTCATCCGCCGCCCCGATGTCCGCCCGCACATCATCTTCCTCAGCGACTACGACATGCTCATGGCCGAGCAACTGGTGCAGGGTGTGGATGTCTGGATCAACACGCCGCGGCGGCCGTGGGAGGCCAGCGGCACCAGCGGCATGAAGGTGCTCGTCAACGGCGGCCTCAACCTCTCGGAGCTCGACGGCTGGTGGGCCGAGGCGTACACCCCGGAGGCCGGCTGGGCGCTGGGCGACGGCAAGGAGCACGGGGACGATCCGAACATCGACGCCCAGGAGGCCAACCAGTTCTACGAGTTGCTCGAGCGCGAAGTCGTGCCGGAGTTTTACACCCGCGGCACAAACGGCGTGCCCGTCGCATGGATCAAGCGCATCCGCGAGAGCATGGCGCAACTGACGCCGCGCTTTTCCGCCGAGCGTGCGGTGCGAGAGTACACCGAGAAGCACTACATACCCGCGGCGGCCGCCGTCACACGGCGTGCGGCGAGCGATGCCGCGCTCGGCCGCGGCATCACCGAGCGGGACCACACGCTCGCGAAGGCCTGGCCCTCGCTGCGATTCGGCGAGGTGAAGGTCCAGACCGGCGGCGACAAGCACCACTTCGAGGTTCAGGTGCTGCTCAACGATCTCGACCTCAAGATCGTCCCCACGATGCTCAAGGTGGAGCTGTACGCCAACGGCGTGAACGGGAGTCCTGCCGCGCACCAGGAGATGACGAACGGTTCGCCCGCAGTGACAAACTCAGGTGATGGCGGGGGCGGTTTGGTGTACACGGCGGATGTGCCCGCGACCCGCCCATCGACGGACTACACCGCGCGGGTGGTGCAGCGATCCTCATCCACATCCCCCGGTGAGTTGTCGATCCCGCTGGAGGGCGATCGGGTGTTGTGGCAGCGGTGATCTGTCGGAAGAAGGCGAGAGTCCCGCTTGATGAACGTCTGCTGGCACGAGATCGACAACCGCCGGAGCTAATCGGCACTGGCGTCGTACACACCGCGGCGGGCGGCGCTGCTGCAACGGGCGCGGTGCAGGAGGGATTGCTGGGCTGCTTCCACGTTGGCATCGCGGCCGGACCAGATGTCCAGAGCCGGGTGCTGGATCGCCCGAGCGAACGAGAATGTCAGGGCCCAGGGCATCTTCCCCGCGAACCGCACGTTCATCGCGTTCAGGCGGGCCGATGCGAGCGGGCCGGGCTGGCCGCCGGACAGGAACGCGATCCCCGGGACCGCGGCCGGGACCGCGCGGAGCAGGCAGGATACCGTGGCGTCGGCGACCCCCCCAACCGCTTCCACGCTGTCCGGATGCGAGCACTCCGTTCCGGGCAGCACCATGTTGGGCTTGAGGATCATCCCTTCGAGCATCACGCGCTGGGCCCGCAGTTGGGTGAAGACCGCTACCAGCACCTGCTCGGTGACTTCAGCGCAGCGCTGCAGCGTGTGCGAGCCCTCCATGAGCACCTCGGGCTCGACGATCGGGACTAACCCCACGTCTTGGCAGATCGCCGCGTACCGCGCCAGCGCGTGGGCGTTGGCCTCAATGCAGCCGGACGTGGGGATTCCTTGAGAGGAGTCGGCACCAATGGCGATCACCGCCCGCCATTTGGCGAACCGGGCGCCCATCGCCGCGTATTCGTGGACTCGCTCGGGCAAGCCATCTAGACCCTCCGTCACCTCCTCGCCGAAAAAACCGGCGAGCGGCTTGGCGCCGATGTCCACCTTGATGCCCGGGATGATCCCCGCAGCGACGAGCGCATCAACGAATGACTTGCCGTTCTTGAGCTTCTGATGGATCGTCTCGTCGTACAGAATTGCCCCGCTGATGTACCGGCCGAGGCCGGGGGCGGTCACAAGCAACTCGCGGTACGCGCGGCGGGCTTCCACGGTCTGCGGAATCCCGGCCACTTCAAACCGCTTGTCGCACGTCGGCGTGCTCTCGTCCATCGCCAGCAGGCCCTTGGCGTCCGCGACCATCGCATGGGCCGTGGCGATCAGTTCGCGCGAATGCACCACGCGCGTCTCCGATGGTTTCTGCGACGCTTCACTCATTCGCTTCCCTCACCAGCTTGGCCCGTATCGCCTTCAGCTCCCGTCGGCGTTCCGCATTGACCTTCGGGTACGACATCTCAAGGCTTCTGAACGCATCGAGGATGACCTCGGAGACGATCAGCCTGGCGTTCTCCTTGTCGTCGGCTGGGACGACATACCACGGGGCATCCTTCGTGCTCGTTGCGCTCAGGCACTCTCCGTACGCCTCCATGTACTTCTTCCAGTACCCCCGTTCTTTGATGTCGTCGAGACTGAACTTCCAGTTCTTGTCGGGCTCGTCGATGCGAGCCAGAAACCGCTTGCGCTGCTCTTCCTTCGAGAGGTGGAGGAAGATCTTGACCACGCGCGTGCCGTTGCGGTAGAGGTGCGCCTCAAGGTCAACGATGGAACGATATCGCTCCTTCCAGATGCCCTTCTCCTTGAGCACGGCGTCGGGAAGCTGCTCGCTCTGGAGGATCTGCGGGTGGACGCGAACGATGAGCACTTCCTCGTAGTAGGACCGGTTGAAGATGCCGATCCGGCCGCGTTCAGGAAGGGAGCGAGTTGTCCGCCACAGGAAGTCGTGGTCGAGTTCGGTCGCGCTGGGGTGCTTGAAACTGAACACCTGGCAGCCCTGCGGATTGACGCCCGACATCACGTGGCGAATGGCCCCGTCCTTGCCTGCGGCGTCCATCGCCTGGAAGATCACCAGCACTGAATAGCGGTCGGACGCATAGTGGAGCCGCTGCAGTTCGCTCAGTTCCTCCACCTGGCATCGAAGGAGTTTGTTGTACTGCTTCTTCGACTTGTAGACCGGCTTCACGTGCGTCGGCCACTTGTCGAGACGAACCTCCTTGCCCGCCGAGACTCGGAAATCACTGGAGTGGATTCTCTTCATGTGTATTCTTTTCGCACGCCCGCTCCGCTCCGGGGCGCGTGATCCGATGAGAGCGCCTCGAACCCGGCGACAACGTCAAATAGCTCCTCGTCAATGCCAGCCTGGCGCACGCGATGAAACGTCCCCTTAAACCCCTCCAGCAGGTCGTCGATGTTCTTGTCTGCCCGCTGCATCGCCGCCAACCGGCTGGCATTCTCGCTCGCAAGGGACTCGGCGCACGCTCGGAAGAGCGACACAAACAGGTACTCCCGGATGAATCCCCGCAGGGTTGTGGCGCCGTCGCCCATGACCTGAGGCACATTCTTTGCAGGCCAGGGAGTCGCGGCCAAGTTGTTCCGCCACTGTTCGTCCAGAGGAAGCAGCCGCTGATCGAAGGGCGAATACGCTCCTCCGGCCGCGGCTCCGCTCCCGGGCGTGGGGCGGTTGTAGATGAGATGAAGCTCCGCGGCTTCGTCGCCGCGTTCGTGCGAGTCGGTCGCCACAAGAATCTCCCCAACGAGCCGAGTGATGGCCTCGACGGAACTCGGCACGTCGAACAGGCCGACGGGTGGAACGCCGGAGTCCGCGAGGCGCTCATGCACACGCTCGCCCACCGCCCACACCCGGTGGTTGCCGGGCAGAGCCGCGAGTTTCTCTATGGCATACTCAGCCACTATCTCGTTGAACTGGCCCACCAACCCCTGGTCAGAACCGAACACAACAATGCCCGTGGTGCCCGCTTTTCGTTGATGCTTGGGCTCGACCATCGCGGCGCCCGGACTGTTCGCACGAAAACAGACGCCAAGCCCCATGTCCACCGTTCGCGCGTAATCGGACAGCGCCAGCACGGCTCTTTCGTATTGGCCGATACTCGATGCGGCCAGGGTCTTCATGGTGCGCACGACGGATTGCAGCTCACCGGCGCTGCTGATCTTGCGGCGCAGGCTCGAGGCGCTGTCGCTCATGGCGCCTCCTTCGCGGCCGCCTGAGGCGGTCTCTTGGTATCCGCCCCCGTGGCTTTCGGCACTGCGGCTGTCTTGGGCGGAGGTGCGAGAACAGGCGTGTCCCCGGGTTTGGGCACGGCTTCTTTTTTCAGGTCGGCCTTGGGCGAAGGCGCGACGGTGGGCTTGGACGCATCTTCCTTCTTGAGGTCCGCTTTCGGCTCCGGGTCTGCCTTCGACGCTGGCACTGGAACTGGCGCATCCCCGGCGTTCGGCATGGCATCCTTCTTCGTGTCCGCCTTGGGCTGAAAAGGAGAGAGCGCGGTGCGTGCGATTTCGATAATCGCCATGCGGTCCTCGTCGGCCAGCTTTTCCGCGGTATCGAGCCGCGTGACAATGCCGGTCGGCAGGTGCTCCGCGGCCCGACGCACCGCCAGTTTGGCGTCCGTCATCCGCTCCATCGGAACCGTGTCGAACAGTTCCGCGGTGAGCGCGAGCAAGAGTGCGATCTGTGCCTGCCCCGAGACCGGGGCGAGTTCCTGCTGCTTGAGGCAGGCCCGGATTCGCTTTCCGTGTTCGATGACCTTGCGGGTGTGGTCATCCAGGCGGGCGCCGAAGCGGGCGAAAGTCTCGAGTTCTTCGAACTGCGCATACGCGAGCTTCAGATCCCCCGCCACGGCGCGGTAGGCCGCGCGCTGCGCCTTCCCGCCCACACGCGACACAGACTTGCCAACGTCGACCGCGGGCAGAACGCCAAGCTCGAACAGCGACGGCGAGAGGTAGATCTGCCCGTCGGTGATCGAGATCAGGTTGGTAGGGATGTAGGCGGAGATGTCCTGGGCTTCGGTCTCGATGATGGGCAGGGCGGTGAGCGAGCCGCCCCCGCGCTCCTTGCAGAGATGTGTCGCTCGTTCGAGGAGCCGGGAGTGGATATAGAAGATGTCGCCGGGAAAGGCCTCGCGGCCTGGCGGGCGCCGGAGAAGGAGGGAAAGCTCGCGGTACGCGCGAGCGTGCTGCGTCAGGTCGTCGTACACGATGAGCACGTCGCGGCCGGCCTCCATGAAGTGCTCCGCAATGCTGGTCGCAGCGTACGGCGCGATGTAGACAAGGCCGGGCGGCTCGTTCCCTTCGGCGACGACGACCACGGTGTATTCCATCGCGCCCTGCTCGCGGAGGTTGGCGACGACCTTGGCCACGGCGGAAGCACGCCGCCCGATGGCGCAATACACGCAGAGCACATTCTTCCCGCGCTGGTTCAGGATGGTGTCGATCGCGATCGCCGTCTTGCCGGTCTGGCGATCCCCGAGGATCAGCTCACGTTGACCCAGCCCAATGGGGATCAGCGCATCGACGACCATGAGACCGGTCTGGAGTGGAACCGTAACGGGGGACCGATCCATGATGGCCGCGGCGGGGCGTTCGATGGGCAGGCGTTTACCCGCGCTCACGGGACCGCTTCCATCCAGCGGCCGACCGAGCGGGTCGATGACGCGGCCGAGCAAACCGTCGCCCACACCCACATCCATCACCCGGCCCGTTCTCTCGACCTCGGCGCCCGCGTGCAACTGCCAGTAGTCGCCGAGCAGCACGACTCCGATCTCATCCTCATCCACGTTGAACGCGATGCCGAGCACATCGCCCGGGAAGCTCACCAGCTCCTCGGATCCGACGCCCGGAATGCCGGAGACCTTGGCGACGCCGGTGGCGACGCTCGTGATCGCGCCCACCTCGCGCGGCGTCAGTTGCGGCGTGAAGGCATCCAGCGACGTCTGGATTCCGGCGAACGAACGGTCGAGGGCACTCTGCAGGTTTTCAGGGGCCGTGTTCATTGGCTGGTTGCTTCTGACTTGAGTGTGTCGGGCGGCGGCTTGACCGCGGGCTGGGGCTTGACGTTCGCCTCGGATTTCGGCTTGACCTCGTCCTTGGGCTCGGCTTCCGTCTTGACTTCCCGATTCGGCTCGACCATCGCCTTTGGCTCGGGCCCTCCCTTGGCTGCGAGCTCGGGCTCGACTTTGGCTTCGGGGCTCAGTTCGACCTTGGTCTTTGGCTCGGGTTCTACCTTTGCTGTGGGCTCGGGTTCAACCTTGGCTGCAACCTTCGCCTCGACCTTTGCCTTTGGCCCGGGTTCGACCGTGGCTTCGGTTTTGGCCTCAACCTTGGACTCGGACTTCGCTTCGACGTCGGCCTCGGGCTTCGGTTCTGCTTTAGTCGCAGGCTTGTCCGTCTTCTTCATGAGCTCGCTGACGTCCCGCTCAAGCGACCCGAGATAGTTTGCGATGCTCCACGCGACCCTTTGGCCGTTGGCCACAAGCTCGATTCCGCCGATAACGTCCGGAGCGGTCTCAAACCGAAGACGGATGTCCGCTGAGAATGTCTCGTTGACCGCGTTCTGAATCGCCGCACGCTGCTCCGGAGGCAGGTCGAACGCGCTCCGTACCAGCGACGGCACCGACGCTGTCTTCAGGGCCTCTCCTAAGAGAGCCTTCGCTTGCCCATCCATTGTCCGCAAACGGCGAGTGAACACCTCCCCAATGCGCTCTTCCAGGCTTGTCGTGGCGAGGTCCGTCAGCGCTCTGCGCGCGACGGCAAACACCTCCTGCTGGGTTCGACGGCCGATGGCCTGATTGAGACTCCGGGCCTCGCTCTTCATCGCTTCGTTCCGCTTGACGCTCACGACGTCGGCGGCCTTCTGCGCTTCGCCAATGAGCCGCAGCCGCTCGACCTTCGCCTCGTCCGTCGCCTTGCTCAAGAGGCCGGCCCGCTCCTGGTCGAAGACCCGGATCTTTTCCCCGAGCTCCGTGCTCTGCTTGGCGGTCTCGGCCTTGGACGCCGCCGCATCCGCAAGCTCCTTGGCGATGCGAGCCTCCCGCGCCTCGACGGCCTTGAGAATGGGCCTGTACAGAAAGTGCCTGAGCAGCCACACCAGAACCAGGAAGTTCAGCGCTTGCGCACCCACGGTGAACCAGTCGATCAGCATGGGTTATTTCCCGGCGGCCTGGCCCGCGGCCTGGGCGATGACGTGATTCCAGAACGGATTGGCGAATATCAGGATCATCGACACCACAAAGCAGTAGATCGCCGTCGACTCAATCATCGCCAGCCCGACAAACAGAGTCCGGGTGATGGTGGGAGAAGCGTCCGGCTGCTGCGCCAGCGCCGTCATCGCCGTCGCGACCGACCGCCCTTCACCGAGCGCCGGCATCATGCACCCGATGCCCGTCGTGAGGCCGGCCGTGACGATCGAGGCTATTGCGATAAGCGTCATGCTGTCCATGTGGTGTCCTTTTCCTAGGTTGCTGCGACCGCCGCCGGCGCCGACGGTTTGCGTTTGGTCCCGCGGGTGCTGGTGGCCGCTGCAATGTACACGGCGGCGAGAATCGTGAAGATGTACGCCTGCACCATGCCTGTGAGCAGTCCGAGCGCCGTCATGACAATGGGAAACACAAACGGAGTAATGGTCAGGAGAATGCCGACGATGATGGCCCCACTCATCATGTTGCCGAACAGGCGCACGGCCAGGGCGAGCGTGCGCGAGAGTTCGCTGATGATGTTGAACGGCAGCATGATGACCGTCGGCTCTACGTAGGACTTGAGGTAGCCGCCGAACCCGCGTTCTTCGATGCCGAACAGTGGCACGGCGACGAACACGCACAGCGCAAGGGCCGCGGTGGTCGAAAGCGAGGCGGTCGGGGGTTCATATCCAGGAATGATCGTGCACACGCTGGCTGTGGCGAGAAAGAGAAAGAGCGTGCCCAGGAAGCCAAGGTACTTCTCGGGATGGCGAAGACCGACCTCGTGAATCTGCTTGTTCATGCCGATGACGATGATCTCCAGGAGATTCTGCCAGCGTGCTCGCTTCAGATCGCTCGTCAGGCGGCGAGTGACCAGCGCCGACCCGACTGTCAGCACCACCATCAACGCCCATGTGAACACAATGGTGGCGTTGAGTTTGAGAACGCCGTGCTGCCAGAAGATCCATTCATCAGGAGTAATGCGCATGCCGCACCTCCTGGACCGGGGGCCCTTTGGGAGCGACCGCCGGGCGCGTCAGCCATGTCACGAGCAGTCGGGCCATAACAAACCCGATGAAGCACGCGAGCGGCCGATTCCATCGTCCGCCGGACACGAAATAAAACCCGGCGAGTGCGATACTCATCCGCAGCAGCAGACTACCGAAGAACCACTGCGCCGGACGCCGCGACGAGATGCCTCTGCGAACCGTCCACCACAGCCCGCCGAAGAACACAACTCCAAGCACAGCGCCGGCCGCCCCCGCCAAGATGCTTGCAAGCGCCTCAGTCATCGTGATCCTCCTGGTCGTCCAGCATGGCCTTTTCCTCCTTTGCGACCCAGTGCCATGCGTTGAGACACCCGAGGACCAGCCCGGCGGCCAGAAGGGCCAGCGTCCAGGCGTGCGTGCCCGGGTGGTGCTTGTCCAGCCAAAGGCCGAGAGCCGCACCGAGAAGCGTCGGAACGACCACCGACCAGCCGATCAGCCCCATCATCCCCAACCCGAACCAGACGCCCTGTGTGGAGTTGCGTGCCTTGAGCTTGCGGGCCGCCTTGGCACCGACCTGGTCGGCCAGGGTTGCCCCGTCTTCGTGCCTGGCATTGGCGGGAGGATCATTCATGTTGAAAGCTCGCGAGCCGATGCAAAAGGCCTGCCTCCAGTTTCGCCATGACCGTGCTGACTCCCCGCTCATGCTCGTCGATGGCCGCGAACTCCCGCTCGACCGTGTCGCGAAGTTGACCAAGGTCCGTGCCGCCAACCGCTCTGCGCACGGAGACGAATACGTCCGGGCCCGTCTTCACCAGCACGCCTTCGTCTATGGCCACATAAGCCTCCCCGTCCGCCTGTGTCTGGTAGGTCAGAATCCCAGGGCCGAGCGCCGCGACACAATCAAGACGGTGCGGCAGGAGACCGAAGGACCCTTTGTGGGTATCCGCCACGATACGTGACACATCGGACTTGTCGGCAAAGACGTGGAACGGGAGGAGCACCTTAAGATGCATGCTTGTCGGCGGCATGGGCAACCTCCGGTTGGGGGTGCGCGCGGGATGGGGCAGGCGAACCGGGCTTGGCCTTGATCGCCGGCGTTCCGACGGAGGTTGGCGTTTCCTTTCGTGTAGGCGTGGACCCAGGCTTCGCTGGAGAGGCCGCCTGACCGGGCTTTGCGGTGTTCTTCGCCTCGTCGATCGTTCCGATCATGTACATGGCGCTCTCGGGATAGTCCTTGAACTCGTCGTGCAGGATGCGCTCACACCCGTCCAGAGCGTCTTTGAGGCTCACGAGCTTTCCCTTCAGGCCGGTGAACTGCTCGGTGGTAAAGAAGGGCTGGGTCAGGAATCGCTCCAGCCTGCGGGCCCGGGCGACCACCTTGCGGTCCTCGGGCGACAACTGTTCAAGCCCGAGCATGGCGATGATGTCTTTGAGATCGGCGTACTGGGCCAGCGTCTTGCGGATCTCCTGCGCCAGGTCGTAGTGTCTCTGGCCAACGATGCCCGGCGTCGCCATCTTGGAACTCGACTGGAGCGGGTCGATCGCTGGATACAGGCCCTCGCCCGCCCGCTTCCGTGAGAGCACTACGGATGCGGACAGGTGCGAAAACGTGTGCACCGCGGCCGGATCGGTGAAGTCGTCCGCCGGCACGTACACGGCCTGGATCGAAGTGATGGCCCCGGTCTCGGTGTTGGCAATCCTCTCCTCAAGCCTCGACAGCTCCGTGCCCATCGTGGGTTGATACCCCAGCCGCGACGGCATCTGGCCCATCAGCCCGGACACCTCCATGCCCGCCTGAATGAACCGAAAAATGTTGTCGATGAGCAGGAGCACGTTGCGGTGCTCATCATCTCGGAAGTACTCCGCCATCGTCAGCGCGGCGTGGCCCACGCGGAACCGACTGCCGGGCGGTTCGTTCATCTGCCCGAACACCATGACCATGTTCGCCAGCACGCCGGCAGCTTTCATGTCGCGGTAGAGTTCCTCGCCCTCGCGGCAACGCTCCCCGATGCCGCAGAAGATGCTGCGGCCATCGTGGTGCCCGATCATGTTGTGGATCATTTCCGTCAGCAGCACGGTCTTGCCCACACCAGCCCCGCCGAACAGGCCTGCCTTACCGCCGCGTTCAAGCGGCACCAGCACATCGATGACTTTGATTCCCGTTTCGAAGACTTCGGACTTGGTGGACCGCTGCGTCAGGGGGGGCGGAGCGCGATGCACCGAACGCCATTGGACATCGGACAACGCCTCCCCGCGGTCGATGGTGTTGCCGAACACATCGAACATGCGCGAGAGGATGCCCTTACCCACAGGCGTCTTCAGCGGCCCACCTGTGTCCTGCACGCGCATCCCGCGGGCCAGGCCCTGCGTGGGGGTCAACGCGATGCCCCGCACATGCCGTGCGTCACTCTGGGCCTGCACCTCGATCACGATGCGCCCCTCCGGCCCGGCGTGCAGCACGGTGTAGATTGGGGGCAGCTTGGCATCGAACCGCACATCTACGACGCTGCCCCGCACCGCGACAACTGTTCCGAGAGATGGCGCACCGGGCGACTTCTCGATGTCGGCTCCCTGCACCGCAGGAGGAATGTCGCACACAGTGTCAGCGTTCATCCCGGACGGCCCCATTTCCAGTTGCGGATCTCCGGCATGTCCTGGCCATGCTCGTCGATGTATCGCTTGTGCTCGATGAGCTTGTCCTTGACCATCTGCTTCAGGTACGCCCCCTTGGCGCCCAGGTGCGGCAGACGATCGACCACATCCTGCACCAGATGAAAACGGTCCAGCTCGTTCTGAACCCGCATGTCGAAGGGCGTCGTGATCGTGCCCTCTTCCTTGTACCCCCGAACGTGCAGATTCCGATTGGTGCGCCTGTACGTCAGACGGTGGACCAGCCACGGGTACCCGTGGAAGCCGAAGACGATGTGCTTGTCCTTCGTGAACAGCGAGTCGTAGTCGCGCTCACTCAGCCCGTGCGGGTGCTCCGAGCTTGGCTGCAGCCTCATGAGATCAACGACGTTGATGACCCGGATCTTCAACTCAGGCAGGTGCTCGCGGAGGATCGACACCGCCGCCAGAATCTCCAATGTCGGTGTGTCGCCGCAGCAGGCCATCACCACGTCCGGCTCGGAGCCCTGGTCGTTGCTGGCCCACTGCCAGATGCCGATGCCCTCCGTGCAATGCACCACCGCGGCGTCCATCGTCAGCCACTGCGGCAGCGCGTGCTTGCCCGCGACGACGACATTCACGTAATGACGGCTCCGCAGGCAGTGATCCATCACCGAGAGCAGGCAGTTGGCGTCCGGCGGCAGATACACCCGCACGATGTCGGCCTTCTTGTTGATCACGTGGTCGAGGAAGCCCGGGTCCTGGTGCGTGAAGCCGTTGTGGTCCTGCTGCCAGACGTGCGAGGCGAGCAGATAGTTCAGCGACGCGATCTTCCGCCGCCAGGGCAGTTCCAGCGTCACCTTCAGCCACTTGGCGTGCTGGCTGAACATCGAGTCCACGATGCGGATGAAGGCCTCGTAGCTGTTGAACAGCCCGTGCCGCCCCGTCAGCAAGTACCCCTCCAACCACCCCTCGCACTGGTGCTCGCTGAGCATCGAGTCCAGCACACGCCCGGCGGGCGCGAGGAACTCGTCGCCCTTCACCGCGCGGGCGTCCCATTGGCGGCTCGTCGTCTCGAAGACCGCCCCGAGAAGATTCGAGAGCGTCTCATCGGGCCCGAAGATGCGGAAGTTCCGCTGGTCCTGATTCAACTTGGCCACATCGCGCAGGAACTTGCCCAGCACGAGCGTGTCCTGCCCATCCACCGCGCCTGGCGATGGAACCTTGACCGCGTGGTCGTGAAAGTCCGGCATCCGCAGGTCGCGCAGCAACATGCCCCCGTTGGTGTGCGGATTGGCTCCCATCCGGCGATCGCCCGTAGGCGCCAACTCGGCCAGTTCCGGCATCAACCGCCCGCTCTTGTCGAACAACTCCTCGGCCCTGTAGCTCTTCATCCAGCTTTCAAGCTGCTGAAGATGCTCGGGGTGCGCAGCATCCACCACGATCGGCACCTGGTGCGACCGGAACGTGCCCTCGACCTGCAGGCCATCGACCACCTTCGGCCCCGTCCACCCCTTCGGCGACCGCAGCACAATCATCGGCCAGCGCGGCCGCGTCGTGTCGTTGTTGCTCCTCGCGTTCTTCTGGATCCGCCGGATGTCCTCGACGGCCCTGTCCAGCGTCGCGGCCATCAGCTCGTGCATCCGCTCCGGCTCATCGCCCTCCACAAAGTACGGCGTCCATCCGCACCCTTTGAAGAACTGCTCCAGTTCCTCGTGCTCGATCCGCGCCAGGATCGTCGGATTGCTGATCTTGTACCCGTTGAGGTGCAGGATCGGCAGCACGGCCCCATCCGAAACCGGATCGAGCATCTTGTTCGACTGCCAAGCGGTCGCCAGCGGCCCGGTCTCCGCTTCTCCATCGCCGACGATGCACGCGACCACCAGATCGGGATTGTCGAACGCGGCCCCAAACGCATGGCTCAGCGAATACCCCAGCTCGCCGCCCTCGTGGATCGACCCCGGCGTGGTCGGCGCGACATGACTGGAAATCCCGCCCGGGAACGAGAACTGCTTGAACAGCTTCTTCAGCCCGGCCTCATCCTGCGTGATGTCGGGGTACACCTCGCTGTAGGGTCCTTCGAGGTACACGTTCCCCACGATCGCCGGTCCGCCGTGCCCGGGGCCGGCGATGTAGAACATGTTCAGGTCGTACTTCTTGATGACCCGGTTCAGATGCACGTAGATGAAGTTCTGCCCCGGCGTCGTCCCCCAGTGCCCGACCACCAGCGGCTTCACGTGCGACAGGGTGAGCGGCTCTTTCAGGAGCGGGTTGTCGTACAGATAGATCTGCCCGACCGACAGGTAGTTCGCGGCCCGCCAGTAGGCATCCATCTTGTGGAGCAGGTCGGGCGTCAGGGTGCTGGCGGCGGAGTCGGTGGGCGCGGAGGGGCTGGTGGAAAGAGGTGCGGGGGTGGTCGCGGTCATGGTTGGCATGGGTCAGAGTCTCGCGTATGAAGGCAGTGGAGCGATCGCGCAGCGCCTCCCGTTCAGGAGATCGCCGGAGCCGTTCATCAAGAGATCGTGGCGACAGCGCGCCCGCCCGGCCACGCGGAGACTTCCCCAATCCCCCCATTGACCCGCCGCGAGACTCCGCAGGCTCCAAGACTACCGTGAGCGGCGCGGATCGAGCCCGCGATCCCCATCCCCATCTCCACAGGCATGCGAGCACCCTCGCACCCCGGTTCCAACCCGCGCCGCCCGCCGCCGCGAGCATGCACACGAACTCTGTACCTGGTGAACCGTATGGACGGGTCACGTGTGCATCGGAGTGCTCCATATACGGCGGTCGCCTCCCGGAGCACATGTGGCGGCGCCGAGCCCTTTCCACGCACCGTCCGGCTACCAGCTTAAGCCTGTCGTTCGCTTTCGCTCACCGCACCGGTGTAGTCGGTCAGTTGCTTGGGCCTCATCGCCGCCCGCAAGGCGTTGAGAATCGCCAGCACATCAATCACCTCCTGAGCCACCGCGCCGGCCACGGGGACGAGGAGGCCGCCGCAGGCCAGCCCCATGCCCACAACGCTTAGCGCCATGCCGCCGATCGCGCTCTGGAGCGCGATCCGCCGCATGCGACGGCTGATGTGCATGAACTCATCGACCTTCTCCAGCGAGCTGTCCATGATGACCACGCCCGCGGACTCGGTGGTGATGTCGCTGTTCTGACCGATCGCGATGCCCACCGTCGCCGACATCAGCGCCGGCGCATCGTTGATCCCGTCGCCGACGTACAGCGTGCGGGCCTTGGCGGCCTCGGCCTTGACGATCGCAACCTTTTCCTCCGGCGTCTTCTCCGCAAAGACCTCGGTGATCCCGACCTGCTCGGCGAGGTATCGCACCTCCGATTCACGGTCGCCCGAGACGATCATGAGCCGCTTGAACCCGTGCCGCGGCATCAGGTGCTTGACGAACGACACGCCCTCGCTGCGGGGCTCATCGCGGAAGCGGTACGTCGCGGCGTACCGATCGTCGATCACCACGAAACACTCCAGGCCCCCCGCGTGCGGCGGCAACTGGTCCGAGCCCGCGACCGGCGACTTCGCCAGCGCCCCGCGGCTGGTGATGCGCACGCTGTGCCCATCCACCGTGCCGCGCATGCCTTGTCCGGGCGGCTCGCTGATCTCCGTGGCGTCGTGCAGCGAGATGTTCGCGGCCTTGGCCGACTCCAGAATCGCGTTCGCCAGCGGGTGCTTGGAGTACCGCTCCAGACTCGCGACCAGGCCCAGCACGTGCTTGGCGTCGTGCTCCGCGTCGCTTCCCGGGGCGATGGTCTGGTCCGTCAAGCGCGGGCGGCCGTACGTCAGCGTCCCGGTCTTGTCGAAGATCGCCGTCGTACACGTCGCGATGGTCTCGAGCACCGCCGGGTTCTTCACGATGATGCCGCGGCGGGCGCACAGCGAGATCGCCCCGATGATCGCCACCGGGATCGCGATCAGGAGCGGGCACGGCGTCGCCACCACCAGCACCGCGAGGAACCGGACCGAATCGCCGCTGATGAGCCAGGCCACCAGCGCGATTCCAACCGCGATCGGCGTGTAGTACGCGCCCAGGCGATCGGCCAGGCGGCGCAAGTGCGGCTTGTTCTGTTCGGCCGCCTGCATCACCTTCATGATCTTGGCGTAGCGTGAATCCGACGCGGGAGCCGTGGCCCGGATGGTCAGGGCCGACTCGCCGTTGATCGCGCCGGAGATCACCGCCGCGCCGGGCGTCTTGGACATCTCGAAGGGCTCGCCGGTGAGGAAGGACTCGTCCATCACGCCGCGGCCCTCGGTGACGACGCCGTCCACCGGGCAGATGTCGTGCGGAAAGATCGAGAGCACATCGCCGATCGCCACGTCGCTCAGCGGCACATCCTTCACCTCAGCGCCGATGCGCTTGTGCGCGATCGACGGCATGCGCTTGGCCAGCGCCCGCAGCACCGACGAAGCGCTCCGCACCGCGTAACTCTCCAGCGCTTCTCCCCCCGAGAGCATGAGAACCACCAGCGCCCCCGCGAGATACTCGTGCAGCAGCACCGCCGTGACGATCGAGATCCCCGCGAGCAGGTCCGACCCGAACTGGAGTTTGAAGACCTTGCGGACAAGCTGGCCCACCAGCGGCACGCCGCCGACGACCAGCACGACCCACAGCGGGATGGTGTACGTCTGTACCTCGGCCCGCACGGCAAACCGCAGCACCAGATGCGCCGCGATCCCCACGATCGCTGCGCCCGCGATGCCAATCATCCCGCGCTCGCGGACCCTTCCCAGCACCGCCGCCCATGCGGACACCGGCACGGCATCCGGCACAACAGTCGGCGGCATCGTCATGGGGAAGGGTAGCAAAACGCCAGCCAACACCAATGGGGAAACGTCCCCCATCGCGAGCGCGGCGGGGGCGCAACGGGACCACGCCGCATCACTCCGAACCGCACGGAGCACATTCCAAGTCCTATGGAGCACCCTCCAACGTTCGCGGAAGGCGTTCCAACTTCGTCGGAGAACATTCCAAGCCGTCTGGTACGCATTCCCGTTCGTCCGGGATGGCTTCCAATCGAAATGGCGAGCTTTCCGAGTTGATGGGAATGTCATCCAAGCATACCGGAACGAAGCGGGACGCATCCTCGCTCGTGCGAAGGCCCTCCCCGCTCGCCCGGCGCGCCCATTGGCGCTGCGGATGGGCTCTGCCGCGACCGCGCTCCTTTCCAGCGCGGCCGGGATGGGGGTCGCCGCGGCCGTACTGGTTGACGGCATGCCCGCGCTGCGGACTGCCGCGGGCGTGGTGATTGGGTGCGGGGGAAGGGAAGCGTTGTGCGATCAACGAGTGGTGCTGCTGGTCGTTGAGCCGTGCTCAGGGATTGGCAGGACAGGAGGGGAGGGTGACACGAGCGAGGCGGCAATGGGGCCGCGATCGGGCAGAGTGTCGGGTCCGATGGGGTTCGCCTTACCCGCGCCGCCTCCCCTTGTTTGCGCGTCGGGCGGAGCGTGCGGCGGAGTCTTCTGCGGGGGCGGAGTTATCGGCGGCACGGCGGGCCAATCTCGGCGCCACGCATCGCCCGAAGCGCGTTCGCCTCTCCCGGTGTACTCGATCCGGACGGGCATCGCGCTCAGCCGGTCGTAGAGCTTGGCCTCGGTGCGGATCGGCCACCAGCCGTAGAGAAAGATCTCGACCGGGCGCCACATCGCCACCCAGCCGATGATGACCAGGCCTTGTCTGAGGAGCTCGCCCAGCCGCTGGCCCTTCATCGCCGTGCCGATGAGGTCGCCCAGACCGATAGCCGCGACCAGGAAGACCAGGCCGACCAGGAGACTGATCCGGCCGATCCGGAGCAACTGCCGCAGCCGGCTCCGCGAGGCCTTGGCGCGGTGCGTGAAGAACTCGCCGATGGCCTCGCGGAGTGCCGCGGGCTCGTCGATGACGCCCGGCGGCGGCGGGGCGCGGTCGAGCTCCACCAGCAGGGCGAGGTGTGCGCCGCGCGGGGCTTCGCGGGCCCAGCCGACGATGAACTCCTCCGCGGATGGGTCCAGGTCCCGCTCGCGAAACGGGGAGGCATCCATGGAGTTGAAGAGCTGCTTGAGCTCCGCGATGCGGACTTCGATCGTCTCGCATGTGGGTAAGGTGGAAGCCGCCGGCTCACCCGCCGATGGTTGTGTCTGACCCACACGCGAGCTCCGGTTCGCCGAACATGCGGATTACCGTAGGTGCTGTGCGAGAAACCACACCTGCAGTTCGTTCGTTCGGATGATATCCGAGACGACGATGTCGTTGGTGCCGACATCCCCCGCGGCCGCCGTGTCCCTCGCCATGGCCCGTGCCTCCAGCAGGATGACCTCGTGAGCGTGCAGCAGCCGGGCCAACTGGGCCGCGGCGTTTTCTTCGCCCTTGGGCGCCCGCGGAATCAAGCTGGCCTCCGCAACATCCGCCGCCATGGCGATCGAGACGCCTCCGAGGGTCTGCACCCGCTCGGCAAGAAGGTCGATCAGCTCGGACTGCTCTGCCGCGTGCTTGTCGAACAGCAAGTGCAACATGTAGAACGTTGGTCCGCTGACCTGCCAGCGGTGCTTCTTGTACAGGTCACGCATGGTGATGGTGTCGGCGAGGAGTTGGTTCACGCTGTCCACGCTGGCGAGGGCCGCCTTCGCGTCCAGCGCGAGCGTCGGGCGCTGAGCGTGCCCGTACTCCTGCACCACGCCGGTGGCCGACGGGACAACCGGCTCTTTGATGTGCCTCGTGTCGTCGCGTGTGATGGTTGATGACTTCATGCTGATAGCTCCTTTGGTGCAGGCCAGGGGTGGTCCAAGTAGGTTGATTCGTGTGTATGGCTGCCGAAACGTCGCGCGGCCTTGTTGGATGGATCCTCAGACGGCCATCGATGCCGGTTCGATGACGTGGATGTGCGTTGTCGCGGCGGGGGATCCGGCCAGGATCTTCTGGGCCTTCGTGACCTCGTCGAGCGTGCCGTGGACCATGAGCACAATCTTGTCGGCCTTGATTGCGGTTTCGTATTGCAAGACGCTGTCCTTGGGGATACCAGTGCTATAGAGCGCTGCGCCCAAGGCGCTCACGCCGCCCACGACGATCGCGCCTTCAAGAGCCCCGACGATCCAGGCCACCAGCGGACCGGCGATCATCAGCGGCCCCAACCCCGGAACCCAGAAGAACGCAGACCCGAACAGCATTCCCCAGATACCACCCCAGAACGCCCCGCTCTTACCCCAGGCCTTCATGCGGTCCCCGGTTGTGTAGTACCCCGTGACGTGCTCCTCGCTGTGGACACCCCGCCCCATGAGCGAGATCTGCTTCAGGTCGATGCCCGCCTTGTTCAGCGTCCTGATCGCCTGCTCGGCCTGTTCCCGAAGAGCGAAAATCCCGACGGCTGAGTTCGACTTTGACATGCCGATGCTCCTTTGATGATGAATGGCCCATGTCCTGCGCGACGGCGGCCTTGCGCGGCTCCCATCGCGGTCCCGGCCTCTCGAATCATGCAAAGCGGCAGCGTTCGCACAACTCGGCCCGCTCCGCCGATTCGATCCGGTGACGCTGAGAGCATCGGGGCCCGGCGCGACAATCTCCACGCGGAGACTTCCCCAATCGCCACGAACGGCGACCGACCCATTCTCCGTTGATCAATGGTCGGCGCGGTAGGCCCTCACGCTTCCGCGAAGCCCTCGCGGATGGCGAAGCGAACCAGGTCCGTGCGGCTGGACAGCCCGAGCTTCTTGGCCATGCGCTCCTGGTGCCGATCGATCGTCTTGGCGCTGCGGCTCAGCTCCGCCGCGACCTGCGTGCGCGACAGGCCCTTGCCGATGAGATGGAGGACCTCGACCTCGCGGGCCGAAAGCGACGCCAGCGCGGTCGCGGGAGCATCCTTTGGAGGATCGCCCGAGCCCCGGCCATGGGCGCGGCCGGCCCCCATCGGCGCGGGGTGGCAGCGGGTCTTCACCTTCGGTCCCATCAGGAATCTGCCCGCCGTGCTGCGGGCGACTTCGAGCACGCCCTTGGCGATCTCGTCGAGTTCATCCCCCTTGGCGAAGTACCCCCAGGCACCGCACTTGTACGCGGCCGCCAGGTAGCCATCGCGAACCAGGGCGCTGAGGAAGATGAACCGCACCCCGGGGTGCGATCGACGCAGCCGATCGGCCATCTCGAACACATCCGGCCCCGGCATCTCGATGTCCAGCAGAATGACGTCGGGGCGCAACCGTGCGGTTTCTTCGAGCAAACGGTCGGCCGTCGTCAGGCTTCCCACGATGCGGATCCGGTTCTCGACGGCGAACTTCGCTCGGAGCCCCTCCACGAGCACCTCATGATCGTCCACGCACAGAACACGGATGCCCGTGCCGTCATCGGAGTTGGGTGCCCTGGTCCGGATTGCCAGCACCTGCGTTACCTTCTTGGAAGCAGCGCGCAACGCCTTTGCAGACTTCGGGTCGCCCTTGCTGGTTCGCCGGGCGCGAATCGCTCGGGGGCCGGACTTGGCGATCTTGGCTCTGGTATTGTCCGAACGCTTTGGCATCATGTGTAACACTTTCGATCAGAACCCCGCAATCGCACGCCCGAGCGCTGCGCGTATCCCTTCCAAATCGTCGCCGTTCTCGATCAGGATGGGACGAAGCGAACTCCAACGCCGCGCTGAGGGAGCATCGGCTCCGCCGAGCAGGACGAGAACGCCATCGGGATGCTGCGTGCGCCAGGCCGTGGCGTCCGCCAACGCCTCCTTCCTGGCATCA
This sequence comes from Phycisphaerales bacterium, assembly GCA_038225655.1. Taxonomy (GTDB): domain Bacteria; phylum Planctomycetota; class Phycisphaerae; order Phycisphaerales; family UBA1924; genus UBA4658. Next base: position 42,290 of record JBBRQY010000003.1, read on the forward strand.
AGGACCCAGATGTCGGCCTTCGCTGGTTCTTCGCCCCACACAACGTGCACGCCCGATGCCTCAAGAAGCTGCGCGACGAGGTCGGCCGCGCGTCCGTCCTTCAGCGAGATCGCACCATTGACGGGGTTGGCCGTTCGGGTTGTCCACGCGGCCTCGGGAAGGAGCACCGACACGGTCGTTCCCTTCCCTGGTGTGGACTCGATATGAACCGACCCGCGTGCACGACCAACGACCCTCGCGACCATCGAAAGACCAAGCCCCGTGCCCAGCCCGCGCGGCTTGGTGGTGTAGAACATCTCGAACGCACTCCGCTGCACCTCGGAAGACATCCCCTGGCCATTGTCCGTGATTCCAAGCCGGACACGGCCCTCCTCATCCTCCGCGGCCTCCGCCCAGATACGAACCAGCCCTTGGCGGCGCTTCCGATTGGGCGGGATTGCCTCGCCGGCATTTACAACCAGATTCAAGACCACCTGCGTCAGTCCGTGACTCGACATGGCGACCGCGGGCAATCCGGCTGGCAACGAGACCTCGACGTTCACATGCTTGGGGACCGCCTTGGACAGCAATGGTCCGGCCTGGGACCACCATGCACGCAAGTCGGTGGCGGCCGGTTCGGAGACCTCCTTCTCCGGGTCGAGCGCCAAAAAGTGCAGGCCATCCGCAAGATGCTGGAGATATGCCACGCTCTTCTGGACGGATTCGATATGCCGGCGCACTTCGGGGACCAAGGAAATGGAACTCGCGGCTTCGAGGTGCGCCCGCACCGGCAGAAGCACATTGTTCATGTCGTGCCCCAGCCCCGCGGCGAGCGTGCCGATAAACGCGAGACGATCAGTCAGGCGCTGCTGCACAATGGCGGCTCCAGCGATCTGCTCGACGCTGACCTGGCGCAAACTCGCCTTGCCCTCTGGCCCCACGAGCGCCGCAGCAAGGAGAGCCGGGATCGGAACGGGCTTCGAGCCCGCCGACCGCGTCGCGCGGCGTGGGCGGATAGAGGGCTTCAAGCAAGAAGTGTAAGCGGACGGCCAAAGAAGCGACATTGCACCCCTCGCCAGGGTCTCCTGCCCGATTCTGCCTGACCGCATCCACCCCCTGAGCGAGGCCCCTCTTCGCCCTCGACCCGCCGCTACACGCGCAAATCGCCTGCGCCTCGATTGGGTGAGTTTCCGCGCAGAGCCTGTCCCGCGAGGCGGCACGATGATGGTGTCGGCAGGGTACGTGAACCCGCCAATCGGAGATCAGACCATGAAAGCCGGAACTGGCCTTGCCATCCTCGCGTTTGTGCTCGTCGCCGTGGCCCACCTGCTCCGGTTCGCGCTGGGGGTGCATATGACGATCGGGACCGCGGAGATCCCGATGTGGGTGAGCGGGTTGGGTGTCGTAGTGCCGCTCGCGCTCGCATGGTTGCTCATGCGCGAATGGCGCATGGTCTGCAAGCCGGAGGGCGCCGAGTGTGCGAAGACGAGGCCGGCGCCTCAATGACTGACCCTGGCAGGACAGAGAACTGGCTTCTCTAGCACGCGAAGGAGACGACCATGAACAGCACCATGAAGCAGGGAAGGATGGCTCGCACCGCCGGACGAATCGGGTCGCCATCCGCCGGTGGAGTGGACCACTCGGACGGACCGAGGCAGCGAGCGCCTGGCTCGGGAATACCCAGTTTCGATGTCCCCCGCGCCGCAAGTTGCAGGACTATCGAGCGGAACTACGAGTGGTTCTGCGTCGATTGGTTCGTGCCTGAATCCGATCGCGCCGGACAATCCTCTGGAGAATCTGGATGATGCGATGGTAGATGACGTACCAGCCGCGGAGGACTGTTGCGGCAGGGCGTTCGATGCTCCGCCCATGCACGATGGGCCTGCGACCCTGGCGAACGCCATCGACGCGAGCACTTGGCCGGATTGGGTGAGTTTCCGCGTGGAGCCGGCCCTTCGCCCGGACCATGATGCTTCAGTCAACAGAAATAGGAGACCATGACATGAAGACGACAACGCACGGATCGACGACCGACCTGCCCGACATCCTCACGCTGAGCGACACTGATATGAGGCTGGCCACCCCGGCCGAAGACATCCGTGGCTGCAAGGTGGTCGATGCCAAAGGAGAGGCCGTCGGGGATGTGGACGACCTCATGGTCGATGCCGCGGAGAAGAAAGTCCGCTTCATCCGCGTCGCCTCCGGCGGCTTCCTGGGGATGGGGAAGAACAAGTTTCTCGTCCCCGTGGACGCGATCAGCCGGATTGACGGCAAGACGGTGCACATCAGCCACACGCGCGACAAGTTCGTGAGCGCACCTCGCTATAACCCAGAGGTGATCGATCGCCCGTACCTGACGACCATCTATGACCACTACGGCCATTCGCCCTTCTGGGGAGTGGGGTACGCCTATCCCGCGTATCCCAAGTATCCGACCAACCCGTTCGGGCTTGCGTGAATCGATCGCCCTGGATGGCCCGCCGAAATGGCAAAGCCTCCGCATGGAGCCACCGATGAGGGTGTGCCATGATTTCCATGATGATTTTGGTCGTTCACGTCGGGTTGGGAGAGTGGCCATGAGAATCGTCGTCCGCCCTGTCGCGGATCCATCGAACGAGATCGACCTGACACACGTCCTCGTGGCGGCGATCGCCCAGGAACTGTGGCGTCAACACGGCGGGAATGACCAGCTCAACTGGATTGAGGCGGAACTCCACCTTCAGCGAATTGTCGCTCGAAGCCATGGCGGGTCACCGGACGCCGACCGACGCGTCGTCCAGCTTTCCGTGGTCCCGAGCAGAACGACTGACATGCGTTCTGACCAATATCACGCCCATCCCCAGGACGCGCAGCCCAAGACGGTTCGAGCCTTCCGCCTAAGCGGGCAACCTGCCAGCAAGGAGCCACGCGCCGCCGCCGTCGCCTTCCGGAGTAACCCGGCTGGCCGAAAGACCATCCCCCTGCCGATTGAAGTCGACGCGAGCCGACCATGATCAGGCACGGCAAAGAACTTGCGGAACAGGCGAACTCTCGATGACGCCGGGAGCGAATACGACAGTGCTGTGGATCGCGGGGATGCGCGGCACCTCATGCCGCGAACAGATTGCCACCGCGCTCGGTGCGGTCGAAGGCGTCAGGACCGTGCACGTCGACCTCTGGCGAGCCCAGGCCACGATCGTCCACGAGTTGTCATGCGAGCCAGCGGAGTTGGTCCGTGCGGTGCTGCGGGCAGGCTACGGCGCGTCGCTCACGCCAAGCGATCTCAACTATGGCGAGGCCCCCGACGGGAATGCCGGTGCTGGCGGCAAGCAGGACTGAGGGGGCCCCGAATCAGCAATCACCTTTTTGTGTACGACAGCCCCAGATCACGCAGGGCGTTCCACACCGCCGAGAGCGAGCACTGGATGCCCAGCCGCTCACGCAGTTCGGTCAGCGTGGCGTCGGGCTGGGCCTGCACCAGTTCGCCCTGACGCGTTCGATCGATCTTGAGCGGGTGTGTGCCCACCCGCGGCCGCGGCCCGAGTTCCCCGTGATCCCGGCGACGCTGCCGTACCCGCCGCACCCACGCCGTGCTCACCCCGAAGGCCTCAACGATGCCCTTGGTCGTCATCCCCCGGTCATACGCACCGAGCACCTTCGCACGCAGATCCATCGAATACGACACCATGCCCGACCTCCTTGTCTGGTCGGGCAACTCTGCCACCGCTCCTCATTCGCGCCGGAAATCCGCGCTACAAAGTCGAAGAAAGTGCTCTAGGCATCACTCAAAGGCAACGAATCCGAAACGCCACGGTCGCCCTTTGGCGTTGCAGATTGAAGACTGGCGGGCGATCGGAGCATGGCTTCGAGACCATCCTCGGAACTGAAGGTGAGCCCTGAGGAATCCGGTATGGACTCCCGGTTCGCCAGAAATACCGGATGCAGAGCCGTTAGGGTCGTCGTTCACAAAAACAGAAAAAGCCTAGAAAACTAGGCTTTTCCCTCAAGCGAGGCGGACGGGACTCGAACCCGCAACCACCGGATCGACAGGACGATGAGTGGGATGGATGGGTGCCTCCCACGTAGCAGGAACCGCGTTTTCGGTGGCAAGAACCGGGGTCACCGGTTCTAGTCGGCGACGTGTTAGGGATGGTTCCATACCCAGTCGGGACGCATTTTAGGACGCATTCTCGAACTCTCCGCAGTCTTGTCCTTCGCCTTCGCAGCATTCCGCAAGTCTTGCGCGGCAAAAACCGCTTGGTCACCCTTGGCCGTTTGACCCTGTTGGTTTGGGCGTACGGCCTCGCGGAGGCTTGCAATGAGTTCCGCGGGATCGTTGCCGCCGTTCTGAAAGACTTGCGTCAGCCGCCCCCTGACCCAACAGATTCCCGCTCGGACGCCACGCCTCGGTGATGCCATCGGTGTACAGGAGCACGATGTCGCCGGGCTCAAGACGTGCGGTGGCTAGCGTGACAGTCTCAGTTTCATCAACTCCCGGCGTTTGCCCATGACTCAAGCACTCCGCTACGAGCCTACCGCACCGGATGACAGATGCCTCTGGGCTGATCGATGAGATCAATCTTGGAGCCGGTGTGCCACGGTAGTCCACACACGGCGCTGATGTCCGTCGTACAGGGTCAGCCCCGGCGTTCCCTTCGCTCCCACACCCAGGAACACTCGTTGCGTGCCTTCGTCGTCGGCCATGCCGATGCGGGCTGATCCGCGCGTTGCCCCGACAAATACGCGCGTGGCGCCATCCCCATCAGTAAGACGTACGCACGGGCCGTCACGAGACAGGGCCAGCTCCAGGGCAGGGGTTCCATCTTCGTGCAGCATCGCGAGGTGGGGGCCGGATCGGGACATTTCCAACACAGCTCGCAGACGCCCGTTGCGATCGACCAGGCGGAACTGTGTCGCTTCGATCGCCCGATGGGGAGGCTTGGCAGGCTTTCGTGATCGGGGCGCCCTTTGTCCCTTGGGAGTCCTTTGCTTCGCCATCAATCATGCTCCTTCCAGAGTTGTGCCGAGATCGCCCGACGATCCTCGCTGTTTATGCAAACGTGGCCGATGGTGCCGGCGACGGTGTGTGTCCGACGTACAGATCAACGCGGCGGTTGTACGGATGATCGCATCGATCGGGCAGTGGCGCGAAACGGGCGTGTCATGAGGCCAACCTCACCGATGCGGTGCATCACGAGCACTCTCATGGTTGGGGGCATGATGCGACTCCTTGCGGCTCGCGCCTATTTGTACAACGCGCCGAGTACGTCGAGGCTGGTGATCACTCCAATCGGGTAGTTCTCTTGATCCACGACGACCACCCGGTGGATCCGGCGGTCGTGCATGGTTTTAGCGATCACGGACATAGGAGTGCCGGGACCGACCGTGATAGGGTCGGCGGTCATGAAGTCGTCGACGCACACCAGACGCTCCGGAATCAGTTCGCCGGACGCGGCCGCGCCCCGACCCGCCTGCTCGCAGAGCAGTTCGACAAGGTAGGCCGGTGGAATCTGGTCCATGCCCTCCGAGCAGCGCCGAATCAGATCGGTTTTCGAGACCACGCCGACCAGCGTGCCCTCCTGGTTCACAACCGGCACGCCGGATATTTCGTGCTCCTCGAGCACTCCTGCCAGCTCGCGGATCCTCGCCGAGGGCAGCACGCACACGGGATCTCGTGTCATCACGTCGCTCGCTACAAGATTTGCTTTTCTGGTGTTCATCGGAGTCTCTTTGTGGGGGGGGGCGTCTATTGCTCTCGGTCGGCGATACGCGATGCGAGGTAGCCGGCATTTGTGATGGCGCGGGCCAGTGTCTCCGGATCACACTTGGGATCATGCACGATTATTGCTCTTGCACGCAACAGGTTGACGTCGACCTCCATCACTCCCGGCACCGCTTGCAGCACTTCGGCGATGCGCTCGCGACAGTCATTCCCGCGCATTCCGACGATCAGAAAACCCGTCAAGGTCAGTCTCGGGACCATCGCTCAATCGCCTTTAAGCAAGCCATCCTCGCGTCCCATTCCATCCTGCTGCGCTGGTGAAGGATCGAGAGATCGTGCTCATGGCCGGGCTCTGGGTCGGCGGGACGACCGCCGATGGAACTATCTTCGCCCCGAAATCTGCCATGCACTACCCGCAAATTTCCCCTATCGGCGGGCTTGGTCTGTGCGTGGGCTCGAAGCGTCGTCAGAATGCAGCGATAGACTTGGGCATGCCTTCTCGCCGCGCCCCAGGCACGGGCCCATCCCGCTCGGCACTCCCCCACTCATCTGCCCACGGATGCCCGTTGGCTGCTCGGGGCGGTGGCGTTGCGCCGAGTTCCACGGGTTGCATCACGACGAACGTCGGTGAGGTGTGCACGCCCGAGCGGGAGCCGGAAGACGCCGCCCTCCGGGCAAGACTTGCCGCGGCTCGCAACCAAGCGGTTCTGGCAGCGGCTTTGGATCCAATCGTCACGATCGACGCCTTTGGAACCATTCTGTCTGCCAGTGATTCTGTGCAGCGGGTGTTCGGATGGATACCCGCCGAGCTCTTGGGGCGCAATGTCAAGATGCTGATGCCCGATCCCCACCACTCCGCCCACGACGGATACCTGTCGAACTACCGGCGCACGGGAAGGACCAACATCCTCGGTCGCACCCGCGAGTTCGAGGGCGTGCGCAAGAATGGCGAACGCTTCCCGGTTGAGATCTCCATCGCGTGTGTCGGCGCTGGTTCATCCGAAGACCTTGGCCCGCCCATGTTCGTCGGAATTCTCCGAGACGTTTCGGAGAGAAGGCGGACCGAAGCCGAGCTCGAAAGCTATCGACGCCGTCTCGAGGCGCGTGTTGACGAGCGCTCTCGGGAGCTTCAGGAGAGCCAGGACAGACTTCGTCTGGCCGATCGTCTCGCGTCCATTGGCACGCTGGCCGCCGGCTTGGGGCATGATATGAACAACGTGCTCCTGCCAGTGCGGGCGCACCTCAACGCACTGCGGGCGGCGGGGAAAGGGGCGGGAGTCACCGCGGCTGGGCGGAAACACGTCGACGAGATTGGCAAGGGCGTGGCGTATCTCCAGCAGCTCGCCGACGGCCTCCACTTTCTTGCGATGGACCCGGAGATGGACGGAACTCCCCGGGGCGGGGGGGACACGACCGATCTGCGCCAGTGGTGGTCTCAAACGGGCGTGCTCCTGGCCAAGGCGGTGCCGAAGCATGTCCGCGTGACGGCATCGATTCCGGTTGGACTGCCCCGGGTCGCCGTGGCCGCCCACCGCCTCACGCAAGCGGTGCTGAATCTCGTGGTCAACGCGGGGGAGGCAATTCCTCCTCCCTCCGAGCGAAAGCGGCGCGAGGGGCGCGTGCGCGTCTGGGCCGACACGCAACCCACCACGTGCACTGTGCGGCTCGGCGTAACCGACAACGGGCGGGGCATGACCGAGAAAGTCAAGCGTCGCGCGTTCGAGATGTTTTTCACGACCAAGACTCGTGGGCTCGGAACGGGCTTGGGGCTCGCACTAGTGAACAAGGTCGCCGTGGGGGCAGGCGGGCGCGTGGATGTCGAGTCAGAGGTGGGAAATGGAACAACGGTGGTGATGGTGTTCAGGGCCGCACCGGGGGACCCGAAGAGGGCGGGCCCGACCGCGTCGGTCTTGATCCGGGACGGCCGCTCGGCGGCGCTGATATGCCAGATTCTGGGAGCAGGCGGGGCGGCCGTGCGCGACGACAATGGTCCTTCGGATGCCGACATCTTGGTGGTGGACCCGGCGGAGTTGGAGCTGCGGCGGGTGAAGGCGTGGCGCGCGCGGCGGCCCAACGCACAACTCGTCCTCTTCGGTGCCCCCGCCCCGGCATCCGTAGCGGATTGGACCGATCTGCACCCAATAGTCGTCGAGCGCCGAGACGACTTTGATTCCCTGCGTTCCACCCTCGGACGGGCGCTGGCTGCGTTTTGATCGGAGAGTGTTGTCTTGCCAAAGTCAGCCCGTCAAAATCCACAAGACCCACAACCCCGAGCCGCAAAGTCGAGGAGCGCGGTGCGATCGGCGCCCCTGGGGAACCCGGATGAGGCGGGAATCCGCGTGCTGTGCGTGGACGACCATGCGGTGCTGATCGAGGGTCTGAAGGCCCAGTTCGCGATCGGCGGGCGCATCGGCGTGGTTGGGCGGCTGGGCTCGGCCGAGAAGCTGCTCGAAGAAACGGGGCGGCTGAACCCCGACATCGTGCTACTGGACATCGAGATGCCCGGGCCGGACGCATTCGAGATGGCCGATCGACTCCGGCATCTGCATCCCAGATCGAAGGTGATCTTCCTGAGCGCGCACGTCCGGGATGGGTATATCTCTGCCGCGTTCAAGTGCGGGGCGTGGGGGTATTTTGCCAAGTCCGATGATCTGGAATCGATCTGCGCGGGCGTCACGGCGGTTGCGCAGAGTCGCACGGGAACTTTCGTGCTGGGGTCGAAGGTGCAGGAGCGCTGCCGGCCCTCCGTCGCCGGCACGGTCGCTCGCGACGAACCGGGCCCGAGCACTGCGTTGGCCTCGCTGACCGAGCGGGAGTTGGAGGTGCTGCGCCTCATCGGCAAGGGACTCGGCCGCAACGAGATCGCCGCCCAGCTCTCCAGGAGCGCGAAAACCGTCGATGGTCACCAGGAACGCATGATCCGGAAGCTCGGAGTGAAATCTCGCGCCGATCTGATGCGATTCGCGATCCGCGAAGGTCTCGTCGAGGTCTGAGCCGGCCGGGGGATAGGGGAAACTTCCTTGTGGAGCACCGCTGAGGCGGAAGGCATCATCGATCGATGATGTTTGTGATGCACCCAGTGTGCATCTCCGGCCGCCGCGCGGCCGTTGGTATGGACGCCTACCCGCGGGAGCAAGTTGTATGAGCGCGACAGGAGCCTTGGACCGGCCGCAAACCGCTGAGAAACACTCCAACGGTGTGTCGCCTCTCGCCCGCCCTTCCCTGCAGGCAAAGGCGGTGCCTGTGGAGTCGTTCGTGTACGACGACGCCATCGTCCGAAAGTTCCTCGGCGTAACCATCCTCTGGGGAATCGTCGCCTTTCTCGTCGGCCTGGTGATTGCCCTGGAACTGGTGATCCCCAGCATCATCAACTACAGCACCGCCGCGGGCACCCACCCCTTTGCCTTCCTGACCTTCCTCACCAACACCTCGTTCCTCACGTTCGGGCGTCTCCGCCCCCTGCACACCAACGCGGCCATCTTCGCCTTTGCGGGCAACGCCATCTTCGCCGCCATCTACTACTCCACGCAGCGCCTCTGCAAGGCGCGCATGTGGTCCGACAAACTCAGCGCCCTGCACTTCTGGGGGTGGCAGCTCATCATTGTCTCGGCCGCGATCACCCTTCCCCTTGGCTACACCCAGGGCAAGGAGTACGCCGAGCTCGAGTGGCCCATTGACATCCTGATTGCCGTCGTCTGGGCCGGCTTCTTCGGCACCAACTTCTTCATGACCCTGAAGAAGCGGCGAGAGCGCCATATGTACGTCGCGCTCTGGTTCTACATCGCCACCATCGTCACGGTCACATTGCTGCACGTGATCAACTCCATGGCGATCCCGGCCGGGTGGCTCAAGAGCTACAGCGTCTACGCCGGCGTGCAGGACGCCATGATCCAGTGGTGGTACGGCCACAACGCCGTGGCGTTCTTCCTCACCACGCCCTTCCTGGGCATGATGTACTACTTCATGCCCAAGGCCGCCGACCGCCCGGTGTACTCATACCGCCTTTCGATCGTCCATTTCTGGTCCCTCATCTTCATCTACATCTGGGCCGGCCCGCATCACCTGCACTACACAGCCCTCCCCGCCTGGGCCTCGACGCTCGGCATGCTGTTCTCGCTGATGCTCTGGATGCCCTCCTGGGGCGGCGGCATCAATGGTCTGCTCACCCTCCGCGGAGCCTGGCACAAGCTCACCGACGATCCGGTGCTCAAGTTCTTCGTCGCCGGGGTTACGTTCTACATGATGGCCACCTTCGAGGGGCCGCTGATGTCGATCAAGACGGTCAACATGCTCAGCCACTACACCGACTGGACGATCGCCCACGTCCATGGCGGGGCTCTCGGCTGGAACGGCTTCATGACCTTCGGCATGATCTACTGGCTCGCCCCCCGCCTGTTCCAGACCAGCCTGTACTCCAAGAAACTCGCGGAATGGCATTTCTGGCTCGGCACCCTCGGCATTCTGCTGTACATCATCCCGATCTACATCGCGGGAATCACCGAGGGCCTCATGTGGCGTGCCTTCGATCAGTCAGGGAATCTCCAGTTTCCCGACTTCGTCGAGTCCGTCACCCGTGTGCTGCCCTTCTACTGGTTCCGCGCCATCGGCGGGTCGCTCTTTCTCTGCGGCGCATTGCTGATGGCCTACAACGTTCTTCGCACTTGGATGGCCCGTCCGAGTGTCTACGCCGAGCCCGTCCAGTCCGCCCCTGCACTGACCCCGCTGGAGGAAGAGAGACCTGTCTTTGTTTCGCGCCTCGGCGCGAACACGGACATGGGCCATCGCGGCGACGTGGCCCTGCAGAGTTTCCAGCACGGGTGGTGGCACCGCGTCTGGGAGAGCCGTCCGCTCAAGTTCACGGTCTACGCCGTCATCGCGGTCGCCATCGGCTCGCTGCTGGAGATCATCCCGATGTTCGCGGTTCGCTCGAACGTCCCCTCTATCACGAGCGTGCAGCCGTACACCCCCCTTGAGCTCGCCGGGCGCGACATCTACGTCGCCGAGGGCTGCTACAACTGCCACTCGCAGATGATCCGCCCCCTCTGGGCCGAGACCAAGCGCTACGGCGAATACTCAAAGCCCGGCGAGTTCGTCTATGACCATCCCTTCCAGTGGGGCTCGCGCCGCATTGGCCCCGATCTGGCCCGCGAGGGCGGCCAGAAGAGCAGCCTCTGGCACGTGCTTCACCTGCAGGACCCGCGTCAATCCGTGCAGCAGTCCATCATGCCCGCCTTCCCGCACCTGATCTCCGACCCTCTGGACTTTGATGTGATCCAATCGCACGTCCGCGCCCAGGCCATGATCGGTGTCCCCTACGGTGCTGCCGTTCTCGAGGGCGAGGCAGCGCGACAGGCCCGCGCCCAGGCCAAGTCCATCGCCGAGGAGATTACCAAGGCGGACGGCCCCAGGGGGCTCGAGGACAAGCAGGTCATCGCCTTGGTCGCGTACCTGCAGCGTCTGGGCGCCGACATCTCCAAACCCCCGCCCGCCGAGGCATCCGCGCCCGCGATCACTCCCGTTCCTCCTCTCGCCCCCGCCACGCACTGACCAGGAGCCACACCATGCGAATGTCGGACGTGATGAGCAGCCTTGGTCTTGCGATCTACCCGATCGCGGGGATGTTCCTGTTCCTCAGCGTGTTCATTGGCGTGATCCTGCAGGTCACCGCTCGCCGAAGCCGCGGCGTTCTCGATGGCGCCGCCCTTCTGCCCTTGGCCGACGAGACATCCCCCGGACCACGTTCCCCTTTGCACTCCGCCGATCGTCCCCGTGAGACCAAGCCATGACCGCGATGAACCCCGGACCGCTCACCAGCCACGAATACGACGGCATCCGCGAGTATGACAATCCCACGCCCGGATGGTGGTACGCGATCTTCACCGCCTCGATCGTCGTGAGCGCGCTGTACCTCATCTTCTGGCACGGCAGCGTGCTCGGTTGGACCATCGAGGAAGCCTGGGCGGACGACCAGAAGGCCGAGTTTGTCAAGATATTCGGCGCCGTCGGACAGCTCAAGGGCGATCAGCAGACCATCCTCAAGCAGATGAACAACCCACAGTTCATGAGCATCGCCAAGTCCACATTCCTGGGCAACTGCACCGCCTGCCACTCCCGCGACGGTGGCGGCGGTATCGGCGTAAACCTGTGCGACGACTACTACAAAAACGTCACGAGGGTCGAGGACATTTTTCGCGTCATCACCGAGGGCGCCAACGGAGGGGCCATGCCTTCTTGGAAGAATCGACTCTCTGAGAACGAGCGGGTCATCGTCGCGGCCTACATCGCCTCGCTTCGCGGCACCACCCCCGCCGCGCCCAAGGCCCACGAGGGCAATCTGATCGATCCGTGGCCCAAGGCCCCGGCCGAGGAGAAGGCGGATTCTCCCGCCGCGCCAGCCAAGTAAGCAAGACGCACCATCTGCTCGCCCCGGGCATCCCATGAACAACCAGTCATCCATCGCCGCGGCTCTCCCTCCTCTCGTGTCTGACGCGATTCCCGGGATGGGCGACGCCGATGAGAGCCGCTCGATCCTGCCCACCCTCAACGACGATGGTTCGCGGAAGTGGATCAAGCCGCGCGTCTCGAAGGGCCGCTTCCTGACGGCTCGGCGCATCGTCGCCTACGCCCTGATCGGGCTCTTTGCGATTCTTCCTCTGCTGCGGGTGAACGGCCGCCCGCTGATTCTGCTGGATATCTCCGCACGCCGGTTCCACATCCTCGGCACAACGTTCTATCCCACAGACACTTTGCTGCTGGCCCTGCTCATGGTCGGTGCGTTCCTTTCCATCTTCTGGTTCACCGTGGTGTTTGGACGTGTCTGGTGCGGCTGGGCTTGCCCGCAGACTGTGTACATGGAGTTTCTCTTTCGACCCATCGAGCGTCTGCTCCAGGGAGCCCCGGGGCGCGCGGCCAAGGGCTGGTTGCAGACTGCCGGTCTGGCTCGCCCCGTGAAGTTCCTGATCTACTTTGCCTGCGCCTTCCTTCTGGCCCACGCCTTCCTCGCCTACTTTGTATCCTGGCAGAACCTGCGGGAGTGGGTCTTCGGCTCCCCTTCGGACCATCTCATTGGCTTTGGCGTCGTGGCCTTCGTCACTGTCGCCATGATGCTCGATTTCGGCTACTTCCGCGAGCAGGTCTGCCTGGTCATGTGCCCCTACGGACGTTTCCAGTCGGTCCTGCTCGACCGGCAGTCCATGATCGTCCGCTACGACCAGAGCCGCGGCGAGCCGCGCGGGGCCAAGTCATCCAAGGCAAGCGTCTCGCTCCCGGTGCTCTCCTCCGACGCGCCCGCCCTCAAGGGAGACTGCATCGATTGCCACATGTGCGTCACCACATGCCCGACCGGCATCGACATCCGCAACGGCCTGCAGATGGAGTGCATCGGCTGCGCCCAGTGCATCGACGCCTGCGACGCAGTCATGGTCAAAGTCCACCGGCCGCGCGGCCTCATCCGCTACTCCTCCCAGGCCCGCATGGAGGGACAGAAGTTCCGTCTGCTCCGACCGCGCGTGATCCTGTATCCGGCCGTGGTCGCGGTCCTCGCCGGGCTCTTCGGCTGGGTGTTGCTCAATACCGGCGTGGCTGACGTCACGGTCCTCCGGGGCATGGGCCAGCCCTTCACGCTGACTCCCGAGGGTGAGGTGGCCAACGGCATCCGCGTCAAGATCGTCAACCGCCTGGATCATCCCGGGGATTTCAACCTCGCCGTTTCCGGTACCCCGGGAACGCATCTGAAGGCAGACTTTGCCGCGATCCACGTCGCGACAGGCCAGATGCTCACCACGCCGGTGCAGGTTCTCGCTCCGCGCGCCTCGTTTGCCGCCGGGCGCGCCCAGATCACCATCACCGTTGCCGGCCCGGACAAGTTCTCCACAATCATTCCTTTCACGCTTCTGGGGCCTGCGACGGCGCAGGACGACTCGTCCACACATGCGCGTTCGGAGAACCACCCATGAGCGCCGCAGCGATTCCGAGCGTCTCGCCGAGCGTCGGGGCTCCGGCTCGCCGCGGCACCGGGCGAATCTGGCCCTTGCTCATCGTGGCGCTGATCGCCATGAACGCCTCCATCGTCGGCATTACGGTCTACTTCGCGACCAGCGACAAGTCCGGTTCCGTCGAGCCCGACTACTACGCCCAGGCGCTCAAGTACGGCGACACCATTCGCCAGCGCGCGACGAGCGCCGCCCTTGGCTGGACTGCGGAACCTTCGCTCCGGGCTGCCGCCGGGGGGCGCACGATGGATCTGGTCATCGCGCTGGAAGATCGAAGCGGACACCCCATCGACGGCGCCATAATCCACGTCATGGCCTTTGCCAGCGCTCGCGCCTCGGATCGGCAGTCCCTCACCCTTGGCCCCGATGGTGTGAATACGGGTCAATACGTCTCCCTCATCCGCATCGACCGCTCCGGCCTTTGGTGCCTGCGCATCACCGTCCAGCGCGGCGCGGACACCTTCTCCCGCCAGACCGACTTGCTCATCCCTGATCAACCCCGCTGATCCCTCGCAAGGTACCCCATGCTCGCCCTGCTCTCGGCAGTTTTCCTCGCAAGTCTTCTGGGCTCCACGCACTGCGCGGGCATGTGCGGCGCGTTTGTGGCATTCGCGGTCGGCGCGCCCGGGGCCGCCAACGCCCCCACGTCCCCATCCCGTGTTGCACTAAACGCCGCTTACAACCTTGGCCGCCTCGCCACCTACGTCACCCTCGGTGCCATCGCCGGCGCACTCGGTGCGGCCCTGGACCTCGGCGGGTCCCTCATCGGTGTGCAGCGGGTTGCCGCCGCTGCCGCGGGCGCCATCATGGTCGGATTCGGGGTCGTCGCGCTCCTCCGCCACCTGGGCGTCCGGGTCCCACGCATGCCGCTTCCCAACGTGCTCCTTCGCCTCGCCCGTATGGGCCACGTCAAGGCTCTCAGTCTCTCCCCGCTCGCCCGCGCCGCCTCCGTCGGCCTCCTGACGACGCTCCTCCCCTGCGGATGGCTCTACGCCTTTGTCGTTGTCAGCGCGGGAACCGCCAGCCCCTGGTTCGGCGCGGCGGCCATGGCCGCCTTTTGGATAGGAACCCTCCCGATGATGGCCGCCGTCGGCCTTGGCGTCCAGTCGCTGGCCGGCCCGCTCCGGAAGCGCCTTCCTCTGGCGACCAGCCTCCTCCTCGTCGCCGTCGGGATGTGGACATTGCTGGGCCGCATGGTGACGCCCGCGATGGCCGCCGGTTCGCTTCGAGCGCCAGTGAGCATTGAGCAGTCAATCAGCGCCGCCGAGAACGCCGAAGGCGCCTGCCCCCTCTGCAACCACAAGGGAGGCGATAAGTGAGCGCCGCGGCCGTCCAAACCATCTGCACGCACTGCCGCCTTTCAGTCCCGTCTGGTCTGGTCCGGATCGGCGACGCAAATCAGTTCTGCTGCGCCGGCTGCGAGACCGCCTACACCCTTATCAACTCCTGTGGACTGGAGAACTTCTACGCCCTCCTGGATCGCTCCGGATCGCAGTTGGATCGTCCCAAGGCCACACGCCGCGCGTACGAAGAGTTCGACGACCCGACCTTCCGTTCCCTGTATTGCCGCACCGTCCCCGACGGCCTCCTCAGCATCGAACTCGTCCTCGAAGGCGTTCACTGCGTCGCCTGTATCTGGCTGCTGGAGAAACTCCCCGGCATTGCCCCGGGTGTCGTCGAGGCCCGCGTGGACATGCGCCGCGCCGCGCTCCGCGTCACGTTCGATCCGGCCCGCATCGCGCTCGGGCGCATCGCCCGTCTGCTCGATTCTCTTGGCTATCCGCCCCACCCTGCCCGCGGCCTGGCCGCCCGCCAGGCACGGCGAATCGAGGATCGCCGCATGATGGTGCGTTTGGCCGTCGCCGGCGCCTGCGCCGGCAACATCATGCTCCTCTTCTTCGCCCTCTACGCGGGCATGTTCGAGGGCATGGAGCGCGGCTATGAGCAGATGTTCCGATGGGTCGCGATGGGCCTTAACACCATCTGCCTGATCTGGCCCGGGCGCATCTTCCTCCGCGGCGCGTGGGCCTCCTTGCGCACCCAGACCATCCATCTGGACGTGCCGATCGCTCTGGGGCTCTATCTCGGTGGCGCCTGGGGAATCTACAAGACCATCACCGGCTCCGGCGATATCTACTTCGACTCCATTTCCGCCCTTATTTTCTTTCTGCTCATCGGGCGGACCGTCCAGCAGTCCCAGCAGCGATCCGCCGCCGACGCTCTCGAACTTCTTTTCTCCGCCAGCCCCACGATCGCGCGCCGGGTCACGCCCGACGGAACCGTCACTGATGTTCCCACCGAGGCACTTGCACCCGGCGATATTGTCGAGATCCGTCCCGGCGACAGCGTGCCCGCCGACGGTGCCATTGTCTGGGGTGAATCCCGCATCGATCTGTCCATCCTCACTGGCGAGTCCAAGCCTTCACGCGTCGGTCCCGGCGACGCCGTCCCGGCAGGTTCGGTCAACCGGGCCTCTCTTCTACGCATTCGCGTGGAAAGCACCGGGGAGTCCACGCGCATCGGACGCCTTCTGCGGCTGGTCGAAGAAGCCTCCCAGCGCCGCGCCTCCATCGTCCGGCTCGCCGACCGCTGGGGCGCATGGCTCCTCTGGATTCTCCTTGGCCTCTCCGCTGTTACGCTCGCCATCTGGTGGCATGCTGGCCCCGCCATCGCCATTGACCGCGCCATCGCACTCCTCATCGCCACCTGCCCCTGCGGCCTCGGCCTCGCCACGCCCTTGGCCATGACCGTGGCTCTGGGGCGTGCTGCCCGCTGCGGCATCTTTATCAAGGGTGGCGACGCTCTCCAGTCCCTCTCCAAGCCCGGTCCGGCCGGAACCGTGGTTCTCGACAAGACAGGCACCCTCACTCTCGGTCGCCTCTCTCTGGTCCGCTGGATTGGGGATGAAACGGTCCGGTCCCTCATTCGGGCCATCGAATCTCAATCGGCCCATCCAGCCGCTCAAGCACTCTGCCGCGGCTTGAGTCCTTCGACAAACAGTCCGCTTCCCGCCACCGGCGTCATTCAACACTCCGGGGCAGGAATCCACGGAACCGTGGACAGCCACTCAGTAATCGTCGGCACCCGCATGCTTCTGACGTCCCTGGGCGTCAGCATTGACGATGCCATGGAGGCCCACGCCACCCTCGCGGTCCACGACGGCCTCTCCCCCGTTTACATCGCTGTGGACGGTCGCTGCGTCGCCATCGCGGCCCTCGGAGACCCGATCCGCCCAGACGCCTCCATCGCGATCGAATCCCTCAAAGCCCGCGGCTGGCGAATCAATATCCTCTCCGGTGACCACCCCGAGCTCGTCGAATCCGTCGCTCGATCCCTGGGCATGGCCCCCTCCCAGTGCCGCGGCGGCGTCTCGCCTGAAGGCAAGCTCGCCATCATCCGCGACCTCTCCAGCCGGGGCCGCGTCGTTATGGTCGGCGATGGCGTCAACGACGCGGCCGCGCTCGCCGCCGCCACCGTCGGCATCGCCGTCCGCGGCGGGGCCGAGGCCAGCCTCGCCGCCGCCGATGTCTCCCTCTCATCCGAGGGCCTCAGCCCCATCGTCCAGCTCCTCGATGGCGCTCGCCGCACCATGCGCACCATCCACTGGACCATCGCTTCGTCTCTGGCCTACAACGCCGTCGCCGCAACGCTTTCGATGTGCGGTCTCATCAGCCCGCTTCTGGCCGCCTTCATCATGCCCGCCAGCTCCCTCACTGTCGTCGCCATCTGCCTTCGATCCGGAGCATTCCGCTTCACTTCCGCGATCCCTGCGAGAGCTCGATCACACGACACCACTCCGTCGCTGGGCGAAATGAATACCTCATCGACAAACCCACTCCCGGAACGGGCAATCGCATGAGCGTTCTGTACATCATGCTTCCTGCCGCACTCCTGATCGCGGGTGCTGCCCTGTATGCGTTCATCCGCGCGGCAAGGTCCGGCCAGTTCGACGATGTGGACACACCGGCCTACCGCATCCTCACCGACGACGACGCACCATCCGGGGATGCCCCGTGATCCGAGGCGGGTGACCACGATGTCGGAATTGCAGATTCCCGTTATCGTGCCTTCCAACTCCTAGGCGCGTCATTGGTCGCCTACCCATGCAGCCACCAAGGCGCAGCCATCACAGCCAAAACCCTGGATTGATAATCCGGTGGTTCCGCGCCGTTTTCTTCGAGTTTTCCAGGCTCAACATCCCGCCTCGAGGTCAGAAGCGACCTTGTCGCCCTCCAAATGCGTCCCGACTCGCACCCGACTGGTCCCCCACTCACACAAGTCGCAAATTCTTCGCGTAAAAAAAGCCCTGAAAACAGGGCTCTTTCAAACGAGGCGGACGGGACTCGAACCCGCAACCACCGGATCGACAGGACTACGAATGGGACGGATGGGTGCCTCCCACGTAGCAGAAATGGCGTTTTTGTGAGCGCCATCGCGGTTCACAGGGACCAGTCGGTAGCGAGTCAGGGGTGATTCCAGTGCCAGTCGGTACGCATTTTAGGACGCATTGGCGACACTCCCCATACTCGGCCCATCTCGGACTCGCGACCCTCGGCGTCAGGCACGTCCCCCACTGGCGGCCCGAGCAACCCGCGGGTATTCGGGGCGTGCTTCAGGCCTCCACGGTCACGTCTTCCAGTGGCCGCGCCTGGCAGAGCAGGATGGTGTTGTTTTGGCGATCGTCGTCATTCAGCGCGTCCTGCGTTTCCATCTTTACAGACCCGGCGATCAGGTGGCATTTGCAGCGGCCGCAGATGCCCGAGCGACATTCGGAATCCACAACAACCCCCAACGCTTCGGCCACCTCAAGGATCGGTCGGCCACCAGTGGCCATCGCGACTTTGTTCGACCGTACGAACGTCACCGTGAAGTTCTCACCCATCGTCAACGAAAGACCCTTGCCCGCGGACACAAGGCGTGGTGAGCCGAAGGATTCTGTGCGAATATTCACCTCGTCGACCCCAAGGTCTCGCAGGATGCCCCGTGTTCCCGTGAGCATCTCGGTTGGGCCACACAGGTAGAACTGGGTATTGCTCACGTCGGGAATCACGCGTTGGATGAGCCCCGCGTCGATCCTCCCCAGATGCCCATCCCACACTGCTCCGTCTGCCCGCGTGAGCGTCAGCACCACGTGGATGTTGGGGAATTGGCGCTGCAGTCTCTCGATCTCTTCTCTGAAGATGATGTCGCGCTCCGTCTTGTTGGAGTAGACCAAGTAGACCTGCCCAGCCCAGTGCTGATCCGTCAGATATCGCAGGATGGACATCAGCGGCGTGATGCCGACTCCCGCCGCCAACAGCGCGATGGGGCGCGTGTCTGCGCCGGCGAACGTGAACCGTCCCGACGGCGCGGTGATCGACACCAGGTCTCCGACTTTCACCATTTCGTGCATGTGCCGCGAGAACAGTCCCTGTTCTTCTCGCTTGATGGTGACCTCGCAATGACCAGCTCTCGTGGGCGTGGAAGCGATCGTGTAGTTCCGCCGAACCGTCCTTCCTCCAACTGGCAGGGAGAACGTCAGAAACTGCCCGGGGAGATGAGTGAACGGGAACGCGCCCCCATCCGCCGCCACGAGTCGGAACGTGCGAACATCGGGGGTCTCCTGAATCACTCGCTCGACACGCAGTTGTCCAACCCAGCGCCTGTTGTCGGGCGCAGCGTCCACTGGATTGGCAGTGCGCACAGCCGCCGGCGACCTCAGCCTCGTCGCAATGAACATCACCACGCGATACCCAAGCAGGATTCCCACCACGCTCCCAAAAGCGACCGGCATTCGGATGTCCGACTTCACCTGCATGTAGAAATGAACGACTCCGGCACTCACAGCGAAGTAGGCGAGTCGGTGCAACGCCCTCCATCTCAGTGGACCCATCCGTTTGATCATGTAGTTCGTGGACGTGGCGGCCAGAGGCACCATGGCCAGAAGCCCCACCGAGCCCACAATCAGGTAGGGACGTTTGACCATCTCGGACAGTGTGTCTCGCACGCTCCACGCACGAGCGAACATGAAAAAGATGGCGAAGTGTGAAGCCGCGTAGAAAAAGGCAAACAGGCCAAGCGACCTCCGAAAGTGGAAGAGCCAGTTCAGCCCGGTGATCTTCCGCAGCGGGGTGACCAGCAGCGACAGAGAAAGGAAGATCAGAGCGAGGAGCCCCGTGGTGAGTATGGCGTAGTTCACCGGGTTTGCACCGGCCCGGCCGTGGAGTGCATCCCACAACAGGAGCAGCCCGGGCACTAGTCCGTTGACCAGCAGAACGAGTTTCGCAAATCGGACATCTTTCATGGCATGGCTTTCGCGTGAGGTGGGTCGGGCTTCAGAACGACGACCGCAAGTCCATACCGGCATAGAGGCCGGCGACTTGCTCTTCGTAGCCGTTGAACATCAGCGTCTTCCGACGGCCGCTCTCGCCGATGCGCTGCTCTGTCGCCTGGCTCCACCGGGGATGATCCACGCTTGGATTGACGTTGGCATAGAAGCCGTACTCTCCGGGAGCGGAGGCGTTCCAGGTTGTCGGCGGCTGCTTCTCCACAAGCATGATCTTCACAATCGATTTGACCCCCTTGAATCCATACTTCCAAGGAACGACCAGTCGGAGCGGTGCGCCATCCTGAGGCGGCAGGGCATGGCCATAGAGCCCCGATGCCAGGATGGTCAGCGGGTGCATTGCCTCGTCCAGCCGGAGTCCTTCCACATAAGGCCAGGGCAGCACGTTCGTCCGTTGTCCCGGCATTCGCTGCGGGTCCAGCAATGTCTCCATCGCAACGTACTTGGCGCTACCAAGCGGCTCGACGCGCTCCAGCAAACGCGACAGCGAATATCCGGCCCAGGGAATCACCATCGACCACCCTTCCACGCATCGCATCCGATAGACTCGCTCCTCGGCCTTCGCAATCTTCAGGAGGTCCTCCAGATTGAACACCCGCGGCTTGCTCACCAACCCACCGACCTCGACCTTCCAACCCGTGGTCTGGAAGTTCGCGGAGGCATCGGCGACGCTGTCCTTGTCAGTCGAGAACTCGTAGAAGTTGTTGTAGTGCGTGACGTTCTGCAGGGAGGTTTGAGGCTCATCCACACTGAACCCGGAGTTGGCGGGTACGGTGGCCGTGACCACATCAATCTGTGCAGTCTTCACCGCACGGGTCGACGGAGCGTTGAGCCTCCGGTACACCAAGCCGGTCGCGACAGTCGTGGCCACGAGCGCGCCTGCCTTCACGAACGTACGTCGATTGAGGTAGACGCTCTCAGGGGTGATTTCACTGCTTGATGTCCGCGATGGTGTTTTCATGGTCTGCTGGCTTTCCTGTAAGGCACTACTGGCTATCGGCAAGTCACTCGGTAGGCATCGCGGCCGCTGCGAACTCGTCGCATCCGCGACCGCGCACGAACACCACCTCATCACCGACGTTGATGACGCCGCCTTCCGTTACAAAGCAGTTCAGTGCGAGCTTTCCCTCGAACCGACGGTAAATGCCGCGAGTGATTTCCTTGTCCTGGACCAATGAGTCGGGGTCGACTGACGTCATGATGCATCGCAGTCGCAGATCTTGGATACCGATGACAGTTGTCCCGATGCGGACACACCTGCCCGGCCACTCTCGTTCGGCCATGCCTTCGACGCCGCCAACGACAATGTTGGGCCGAAGGCGGCGATGATCATGACCGAAAGCGGCAATGGCACCGTCGGTAGCCACGAGCAACGGAAGCACATCGAAGCGCTCGCTGCCCTCGTACCGCACCAGTCTCGCGCCACGACCGGCAATGTCCGTGACGAATGCCGCAACCTCTGGACTTTTCCATTCGAGACCGTCGACCAGAAGCTCTCCATTTATCCCCACTGTGCCCCGATGGCCGAGAAACCGAGGATGGGTGCGCGAAGTGATCACCCGGCCATCGGCATCCTCCACGTGCAGAACCCGGTCGTGCTCAATCCCGAGCGGGCCAATGTGTGCCGATTGCAGCTTCTCGCCGGCCATGGACTTCACGGGATATCGCCAAAGTTCTTTGACGTACATGGGAAATCTTCGCTCACGCATACCGGACAATCAGGATTTGGCTGACCTGAATGACGGGCTCGATGTCGGTGTAGTTGGGCATGTCGCCTCGCAGCGTATCTGCGTGGGGCGTGAACGCGGCCGCAAAGCTCTCCGCCGAGTCAAACAGAAAGTGGGACATCGCGACGAACGCGGCGTCGGCCCCCGGAAGAGCGCCACACAGCCCGAGTTCGACCGACACGCCCCTAAAGCTCGCGTGGCCTCCCAAGAGCGCAATGGACATGGGCATGTGCTTGTCGATGTAGTAACTCACATCGAAGCGCCCTGCCTTTTTGTTCGGGTACAGAATGCTGATCTTCACCATTGCCGCGCTCCCTGACAGACCGACGATTGCCTCTGCCACTCTGGCCACACCTACAGATTCACCGCACGTCTAGAATACCGGGATGATCGGCCGGACGGGGGCCGGGGGCGGGCCAGAAGAACTTTCGTTCCGATTCGCCGATTAGGACATCGTTGATGCTTGCCTCCCGATGGGTTCGTCGGGTCGCGTCAGAGATCACTTGGATACCGTGATGTCGCCAGGCTTGACCTCCGGGAAGTCCACCACCGTGCGAGCGACGTGATTCACGTAGTTGGTGAAGATGTTCACCGCGACGTTGGCGACCGTCTCGACGATGTCGCCGTCGGTCAGACCGGCGGCCCGTGCCTGGGCGAGGTCCCCATCGCTGAGTTCGCCGCGTTGCACGACGATGCCACGTGCCAACTTCAGGATCGCATCGGTCTTGCCGGCCGTGGCGTTGGCACGGCGAGCGCCCGCGATTTCGTCCCCCGTCAGCCCGACCTTGCCACCGATGAACATGTGGGCGCTCAGGCAGTAGCCGCAGAGATTGGTTTCTGCCACCGTCAGCGCAATCTGCTCACGGACCTTGGCACTGAGATTGCCTCCAGCGAGCGCCCCGCTCAAGCCGAGGTAGCCCTCCAAGGCCGCGGGCGCGGCTCCGAGCACCCGAACCAGGTTCGGAACCAGTCCCATCTTCCCCTGGACTGCGTCAAAGAGTTGCTTGGTCTTGCCGGTGGATTGAGCGGGGTCGAGTTGCGTGATGCGGTTCATTGCCGTTCCTTTCAGGAGTGTTGTTCGATGGATGCCTCACAGTGCGGCGACAGAATCTCCGTAGAGCACCGGGCGTGCCAATGACCGATTACCACGATAAGTGCTTACAGGACAGCCCATTACGCCGTAATGACCGTGGTGCGTATCACTACGAGAGTTCGTGCATTCACGAGATTTCGTTGCGCAACTACGATTTTTCGTGATAACATAGAGGATGCTCAGCAAAGAACACCTGCCGCCAAATGAGCCTGCTCGCCTCGAAGCATTGCGGCGCTTCGAGATTCTCGACACACCGCCCGATGGCGCGTTCGATCATCTCACCGCGGTGGCAGCCGCCCTGTTTCGCGTTCCCATCGCGATCGTGAGTTTGGTGGATCACGACCGCATCTGGTTCAAGTCCCACCATGGACTCGACGCCTCCCAGACGGAGCGCGAGCCGGGCTTTTGCTCTTCAGCCATTCTCTCGCCAGAGGTGTATGAAGTCCGCGACGCCAAAGTGGATGCGAGGACGCTGACCAATCCGCTCGTCGTTGGCGAACTGGGCCTGCGCTTCTATGCCGCGGCACCGCTGCGCACACGCGATGGTTTTAATCTCGGCACGCTGTGCGTCATTGACCGGGAACCCCGCGAACTGACCCCATCCGATTCGGACATGTTGAAGAAGCTGGCGGCCATGGTCATGGACCAAATGGAGCTTCGGCTTGCCGCAAGGCAAATTTCCGAACTGGAGCGACTGCAGCACTCAACGAGCGAGCAACTGCGCGAGGCGAACCGGGCGCTGGGCGAGAGCGAGACGCAGTTTCGCGATCTCTTCGATGAAGCCCCCATCGCCTACGTGTTTGAGGGCCTTGATTCTCGATTGATACGGGCAAACCGGGCCGCGATGAGAATCCTCGGAATAAAGCCGGAAGAGGTCCTAGGCACAATGGGGAGCTCATTTGTGCCGGATACTCCGGACGCACAAAGACGCCTACGCGAGGCGACGGCGTCGATGGGGCGTGGAACCGATACCGCCGGAGTGGTTCTCGAACTTCGCCGCAGAGACAATGGCAAGCCCGTGTGGGTCCAATGGTGGTCCAAGCCCGCCCCCGATGGGAGCTACACCCGCACCATGTTTGTGGACATCACCGAGCGCGTGTTGATGGAGCAGGAGCAGGCCCGGCTCCAGGCACAGAATGCGTATCTGTACGAGGAGATCCTTAGCGACCACAACTTCGGCGCAGTCATCGGAGAAAGCCCGGGCCTGCGGAAGGTCATGCAGCAGACCCATCTCGTCGCCGCGACAGATGCGTCCGTGCTGATCAACGGAGAAAGCGGTACGGGCAAGGAACTGATCGCCCGCGCGATCCACGACCAAAGCCCCAGAAAAAACCGAGTGCTGATCAAGGTCAACTGCAGCGCCGTCCCCGACAGCCTCTTTGAAAGCGAGTTCTTCGGCCATGTCAGGGGTGCGTTCACGGGTGCGGTGAAGGATAAGCCAGGCCGTTTCGAGCTTGCCGAAGGCGGCACGCTGTTCCTGGACGAGATCGGCGAAGTCCCCCTCGCGATGCAGGCGAAGCTCCTTCGAGTGCTTCAGGAGCAGGAAATCGAGCGAGTCGGCGACACTCGCACACGCAAGGTGGATGTCCGAATCATTGCCGCGACCAATCGAGATCTGAAAGTTGAAGTGGACGCCGGACGCTTCCGCCAGGATCTGTTCTATCGCCTGAGTGTTTTTCCTATCGAGCTCCCACCGCTGCGCGAACGCAGGGAAGACATCCCGCTGCTCGCCGCCCACTTCGCGAAGCAGAGCGCCCAGAGAATGAACCTGCCCGCACCACGCATCACTCGGCCAGTCATGAACGAGCTCACCGACTACGACTGGCCCGGCAATGTCCGTGAGTTGCAGAACGCTATCGAGCGTGCAGTCATCCTCTCGCAAGGCAAGCCGCTCCAGTTCGCGCTCGCAAAGCCGACATCCCCGGAGGTTTTCACTCCCCCGAACACCGCTGCGTCTGTTTCTGCCCTCCTGACACGCGATGACTTGAAGCGCCAAGAGCGAGACAACATTGTCCGTGCGCTCAAGCAAACGAGGGGCAAGGTCTTTGGTCCGGACGGAGCGGCACAGCTCCTCGGCATGAGACCGACGACGCTTTCTTCTCGCATGAGGGCATTGCTGATCAGTCGCAACACTCCGGAGTGGTCAACTGAATGACGAAGGCCTGGTGCCAGGCTCTCGCTAATTCAGAGGCATGCGTTGCTCCGGATGGCGTCGAATGACGTTCGCTCGACCGCAGTTTGCAGTCGGTGAGCAGGTTCCTGGTCTGCTGCCATTTCTCCCCCCAGCAACCACCGGATCATTCCTCCCCTACTCCCACTACTCCTACGCCCCAAATTCTCGTGAATTGCACGCATTTGGCGCGGCGAGCAACCGCAATGCGTCCAACATGCGTCCCCGACTGGAGCGCGACTGGAACCCAACTCGCGGGACCGACGGTTTACGGAAATAAAAAAAGCCCTGAAAACAGGGCTCTTTCAAACGAGGCGGACGGGACTCGAACCCGCAACCACCGGATCGACAGTCCGGTACTCTAACCAATTGAGCTACCGCCCCAACATGTGACCGTTCCGGGGCGAAAAGGCCTCGGGACGGGGGTGAAATGTAGTCTCGATGCGTCGCGGGTCAAGAAGCGAGCGAGAAGGTCGCCAAAGGCGGCTTCCGACACGTCTTGATGCGAGTCAGGAGAACGTCCGTCAGTCGGGAAGAGTGATGGCGTTTTCCTGACCCTTAGCGTCGGCCTTCACCTGGTGTACAGCCAGAGGATTGCCGCCGGGGGCGATGCTCTTGCCCTGCACGAAGACGTATGCGCTGGCGGCGACAAGGGCAACCACGGCGGCAAGAAGCAGCCCCGTGTAGATATTCATGGTCGGGCCCCGCTGCAACTGGCCGGCGGGCATCTGCATTCCGTACTGGCTCATGGGTCGGTCTTCCTGCGGTGCGTTCGGATCTTCGAAATGCGGCCGGGGTTAGTCGAGGCGGCTGAGGACGACGTCGTCGGAGGCCGCGGACATGTTGTTGGCCTTGAAGGAGACCCGACCGACGGAGCGGGTGGGCTCGACCTTGGTGAGGATAATGGAACCGACGAAGCTGTCGCCGCGGGCGATGTTCATCGAGATGCCTTCCTTGAGGCCGCGGTTGGAACCCTCGTTGATGACGACCATGTCGTCGCCGGAGGGGAACTTGCCGACCTCGGTGATGCGGGCGCGAACGAGGGGACCGGGCAGCTCGTGCGGCGTGGACTTGGTGGCCATGTTGGTGACGCCGGCGACGCCGGAGGCGGCCTGCTGCTGGAGCGTCTGGTTGGCGAGCTTGAGCTCTTCGAGCTGCTCCTTCAGGGCGCGGGCGTTCTGCTGGAGAACTTCGCGTGCGCTGGAGAGATCGTTGATCTTGTCGAGGAGTTCGATCTGGCGGCGCTCGCCGGCGAGGGAGGACTCGCGAAGGGTGGTGACCTCATCGCGGTAGTTCTTGATGAGGGCGTTCTGCGTCTGGGTGGTCGCGATGGCCTGAGCGATCTGGCTCTGAGCGCGATCGGTGTCGGCGAGGGACTGCTGAATGCGGGAGCGCAGATCGGTGCGCTCGGCCTGGAGAGCGGTGATGTCCTTTTCCAGCGCCGCGTTCATGTCTCTGAGCGAGACGTTGGCCCTTTCTTTCTCTGAATTGATGATGGATGTTTGGGCTTCCTGTTGATTCGCGGCGGTCAGCGCTGCGGTCTTCAGGTTCTGCTCCATCTTGATGGCGGTGCGAAGGGCACCGGCGTTGGCGGCATAGGCCATGGTGAGCGCGGCAAGCAGCAAGCTCAACACGGCGCAGAACACGATGAGAATCTTGGTCACGATGTGCACAGTCGGCTCCTCGCTTGGTCGCCGGGGGCTGCACCGCGGATGCGGCGAAGCGTGGCCCGGTTGAAAATGCCCGGTCATCCTGACCGGACGTCAGCACCTATCCGCAACGCCGCGGGGTGAGTTTCGCTCCGCGGCGGACAAAAACCGTCTTCGTTCCGATCAGCCAGGCCGCTTCGGCGGGTGGATGGGCGGATTTCAGGGGCTAGTGATACCCCAGAACAGGCCTTCCTGTCAACCCGGGAGGGGGGATTGCGGGGCAGGAAGCGAAATCTGGAATGTGTATAAGTCCATGAGGGGCAAGGGATCGGGGCATACGGCCCTTAAACCACAGGGGGGCTCATCGCCCTCGGTTCTGAATCAGTTGTCGGTGATTTTTACGACGGCGGCGGCGGCGGCGACCCGGACGCGGCCGTCTGGGTCGTCCATGAGTTGGGAAACCATTTGCAGGTTTTCGGGGCGTTGGGTCTCACCGAAGAGGTTGGCGGCCTGGGCTCGGAGGGTTTCGCGGCCGCCGCGGAAGAACTCGCGAGCGATGTAGGAGCCCTGGGGTTGGCCGAGCTTGGCGAGGGCGGAGGCGGCGGCCATGCGGACTTCTCCGGCGAGCTCCTGGCCGCTGGGGTCCTTGGCGGCGGTGAGCTCGATGAGGCGGTTCGTGGAACCGGTGTCTTTCACCTGCCCGATGATCTGGATGGCCAGGACGGCGGCCTCAACATCTTCGGGCTTGGCGGGGTAGAGGGCTGAGCGAATATCCGACAGAGCGGTTTCGTCGCCAAGCTTGATCCGGGCCTCGGCGATCTGAAGGTCGGAGAGTCTTACTTCGGCCGCGTTGGCGCGGGCGGCGGATTCTTTGTGGGCATCGCGCAGCGGGCCGATGGCGGACTTGTCGCCGAGTTCGCCGAGGATGAACGCAGCGTGGGCGCGGATGCGCGGATTGGGATCGAAAAGCAGTCCGGCGAGGGGGGAGACATCGACGCTTTGGCCGCAGCGTTTCAGGGCGAAGATCGCCGCGCCGCGTGCGAAGGCGTTGTCGTCGTTCAGCAGGGGCCGAACGCGCGGAGCAAGGTTGGCGAGCTTGGCTTTGCCGATGGCGAGGGCGGCGACAGCGCGGACGCCGACGTTCTGATCCTGCAGGGCGATCTCGGCGACACCGGAGAGTCGTGCGGGGGTTTGCACGAGGGATTCGAGAGCGTTGGCGCGTTCTTCGGGGCTGCCGGCCTGGGCGGTGTTGGCCAGAAGCGAGAGGGCTTTCTCGCGGAGTGCGGCCCGCTCGTTGCTGGTGAGCTGAACGATTTTGCCGGAGGGCACAGAGCTGGCGATCGAATCATTCGGAGTGATGATGTCCGGATCGGCTCGCCGGGAGTTCTGGGTGTTGGCGCGTCGGGTGGGTTTCTTGGCGCCGCCATCTTCGCAGGCGATGAGGGCGAGGGTGCCGAGGCATGCTCCGGCAACGGCCAATGTGCGGATGGTTCGAGTCTTGTGCATTCGCCCCTCGGGATTGCGGTAAGGATGGTGGAGATGGTGCGGAACGGGATCAGGATGTGGCCGCGGCGGCCCTGCGGCTGCATCGCCAGAGGATAAGCGTACCGGCAAATCCAGTGAACAACACGAAGTACGCCGGTATGAGGCCGATGTGTTCGAAGATTGTGGGGCTCGGGTTGGCGTCGAGCGGCACTGCGGCGATCAGGTACCCCTCGGTTTGTTCGTTGGGTTTGGTACGCTCGAAGTGATCGTCTAGGAACTGCTTGACGATGCGGCCGCGGGAGTTGATCTGGCAGGAAACGCCGGTATTCACACACCGAACCATGGGAAGGTCGAGTTCGACGCAACGCCAGCGGGCGCAGAGGAGGTGCTGGCGGCGACCGCCATCCCACCAGCCGAACCAGCCATCGTTGCTGAAGTTGATGATGAGTTGTGCCCGCCCCCCCTGCCCCCCCCATTCCGCCCGCCCCCCGCCGGAGTCTCCACGGACGAGCCGGCGGCAGAGGTCCGAGCGGGTGGCTTCGTAACAGATGGGCGTGGCGACGCGAACTGAGTTTCGGCCGAAGTCGGGACGCGTGACGGGGATGTCCAAACCACCGTAACGCGAGCCCGGAGAGAGCTCGAACTCCATTCCTTCTGCGCCGAGATGGACGATCCAACTCTGGAGCGTCTGCCATCGCCAGACGAGCGGGATGACTTCGCCGAAGGGCATGAGTTCAACTTTGTCGTAGCGGTCGGCGAGGGGGCGACCGTTGTTGATGACGACGACACTGTTGAAGATGCGGCTGTGGTCGGGGCGGCCGCGGGCGTTGATGTCGGTAGCGATGTCGCCGTCCATGGCGGTGCAGCCGACGAGCATGGGGATGTCGAGCTTGGCCTGCGCGGCAGCGAGATCGCTGGCGAACTGATTGATCGGGCGGCGATTCTGGTAGACAAAGGGCTCAAGCTTGGCAATGGCTTCGGGATTCAGGGCGCGGCCGGGGAACATGGTTTCGGGCCAGCAGATGGCGTCGGGCTTGGGGTCTGCGGAGGCGGCCGTTTTTGAGAGTTCGAGGAATCGCTCCTGGGACTTGATGCGATCTTCGATGGCCCAACCCATTTTGTTGTCTTGGGGGAGGTTGGTCTGGATAGCGGCGATGCGGAGAAGAGTGGAGTCGGTCGTTGAAGGCACAGGCGATCGCACCAACAAAGGTGCGAGCCACAACACCGCGACAGCAAGCGCACCGATCACTCCCACGCGACGGCTGAAACTGGACCAGTGCATGAAGTCCGCAACAGCGCCCGTGAGCGCGGCGACAAGAAACGAAACGCCGTATGCCCCCACGATTGCGGCGGGAGCAGAGAGGAGTGGCGCATCGATGAGCGGGTGGCCGACGAGGAACCAGCAGTAGCTGCCGAACATGTACTCGCCGCGGATCACTTCCAACGCAGTCCAGATGAACGGCACGATGACGCTCATGGGCACGCGTGTTTCGGCGCGGCGGGCGTGGGCGATGATCCAGACAAAGAGGCCGGTGTAGAGCGAGAACGTGATGCCGAGACCGGGAACGCCCGGGGGGGCGACGTTCCACATCCAGAGATGTTCGTACGTCCAGAAGGGGAGCGTGCCGAGGGAGACGAGGAGGGCGGCACGGCGCGGACAGTGCGCGGCCTTGCAACCCGCCCAGACCAGCGGGAGAAGGGCGATGAGCGTGAGCGGCCAGATTTCGAAGGGTGGAAAGGCGAGGGTGAAGCAGACCGCGAAGGCGAGCCCGGCGAGAACGTACCCCCACCACTTTGTAGTGGTGGGAGGACTTCGTCGTTCGCGTGAAGGGGCAGCAGGCATCAGCGACCAGAGTAGTCGATGATGCGGGCGAGTTCGCTGCGAAGGTCGGCCCGGGAGACGACGCGATCAACCATACCGGCCTTCATCAGGTACTCGGAGCGCTGGAAGCCCTCGGGGAGTTCCTGTCGGATGGTCTGCTGGATGACGCGCGGGCCGGCGAAGCCGATCAGGGCCTTGGGCTCGGCGATGATGACATCCCCAAGCATGGCGAAGCTTGCGGTGACGCCGCCGGTGGTTGGGTCGGTGAGGACGCTGATGAAGAGACCCTTGGCATCGTCGAGGCGGCCCAGCGCGGCCGAGGTCTTGGCCATCTGCATGAGCGAGAGCCCGGACTCCTGCATGCGTGCCCCGCCGGAGCCGGAGACGACGATGCAGGCGAGGTTGTGTCGCGTGGCGTGCTCGATAGAGCGAGTGACGACCTCGCCGACCACGCTGCCCATCGAGCCCATCATGAATGACAGGTCCAATACGCAGAGCATCGCGGGGCGACCTTTGATGAAGCAGGTGCCCGCGACGACGGCATCGGTGGCACCGGTCTTGATCTGCTCGGCGAGGAGGCGGTCCTTGTAGGACTTGATGTCCTTGAACTTCAGCGGATCGGTCGGCTGCAGGTTCGTGAACATCTGCTCGAACGAACCGTGGTCGGCGAGCTGCTTGACCCGCTCGTGCGCACCGATTCGGAAGTGGTTGGAGCACTCGGGGCAGCAGTGGAGATTGGCCTCCATCTGCTTGCGGTAGATCATCGCCTCACACCCGGGGCAGCGCAGCCAAAGACCCTCGGGAACGCTGCTCTTGCGGGGCGCAAGGTCGTTCCAGCTCTTGGCGATGGTCTTCACGGGGCTCTTGGTTGAGGTCTGAGTCATCGGCTCCTGTCCTGTTCGAGTTATCCCGTCGCCTCCTGCGATCGGGCTGGGTGGAAACGCCTGCACCCAAGAACGCGTCACGAGTCTGGATCAAGCCGCAGATGCCGGGCGGCGGGGCCTTCGGGGGGGAACTGCCAAACGGGGGTCGTCCCTGGAGCAGTCGTACCACTCCAGATCGGGCCGGTCCTTCAACATCGCCCAAAGGCGGCACGGTTCCGCACCATTCAAGAAGCAGCGGAGCAGACCGAGGGCCATTGGCCGCACCACAATACCAACATTTGTGCCGGGCTTGCGTTTGGCGATCATCCGGGCCATGGCCGTCTGGATGCGGGAGGCGTATTCCTGGAACTCGTCGCCCTCGGGGGCGTGTACGCCGGTGGGGTCATCGAGAAAGAGGCGGCCGGCGGAGCAGTACCGTTGTTCCAGTTCCTCGTACCGCAGGCCTTCCCAGAGACCCAGGGCCATCTCGGCCAGTTCAGGAACCGTCTGCACCCGTTTGAGCCCGGCAGCGGCGGCGAGTAGCTTTCCGGTGGCCTGGCTGGCCTCATCGGGGGCGGCGAGGACGGCATCGAGATTGGGTGTGGGGAGTTCGGCGATTTGACCTTGGACTGTGGCGATCCCTGCCGGGGACATGGGCAGGTCGGCAGCACCTTGAACGCGGCCGAGGAGATCCCACTCGGTCCGCCCGGAGCGCATCAGGAGTACTCGGGAACTTGGGTTCTTGGCCATGTGCTGAAGCGCCGATGCCCCCACCACCACGCCGCAGGTCCGTGCGATCTTGGCCGAATCCTTCGGCCCCCTCCTACCCGGTGTCGGGGTGAGGGGATTCGGGGCGGGGAGAGTCTAGCAATTGCCATCGGCGGGTCGAGGGCCGGAACACCAGTCCACAGGCCCCATAACCCGAACAAGGGGTTGATAACCACCTTTACTTGGGGTAAAAAGCAACCAGTACTGGGGGTTAAATTGGCGCGCGCTTCCCACGAAGGGCTTCCACAGCCCCCCGACGATCGGGGGGGGCGAGGCCGAAGACGGCCGTGGCGGCGACAACGACATCGCACCCGGCGTCAAGGACCAGATCGATATTGGAGGGGTTAATGCCGCCATCCATTTCGAGGCGCTGGTTGGGGGTGAGTTCTTCGGAGATGAGGCGGGTCTTGTCGAGAACCTCGGGGATGAACTTCTGGCCGGAGCGGCCGGGATTCACTGACATGACGAGGATCAGATCGAAGTGCTCCAGGTGGGGCATGATCTGCTCGACGGGGGTCGGCGGGTTGATGGCGAGGCCGACGGTGATGCCGAGGTCGCGGATGCGGCGGGACATGGATGCAATTTGGTCGGGGGGGAGCACTTCAACGTGGAAGGTCAGGTGGTCGGCCCCCGCCGAGGCGAAGGACTGGGCGTAGAGGAGAGGGTCCGTGACCATCAAATGAATGTCGAGAAAGGCGCCGGGACAGGCGCGGCGGACGCCGCGGACCATGTCGGGCCCCATGGTGAGGTTGGGGACGAAGTGGCCGTCCATGACGTCGACATGGAGGAGATCAGCGCCGGCACCCGGGGAGGACCACTGGTCGCCGGTGGAAGGCGAAGGAACGAATCGGGCGGTTGATCCGACGGAGGCGGGCTTGGGGGCGGCCAGAACGTGGCGACACTCGGCACCCATGTTGCCGAAGTCGGCGGAGAGGATCGAGGGGGCGATGAGGGGGAGGCGGAGGGGATTGGTGAAGAGGTTTCGCACGGGGGGATGGTATCGAGAATCGTGAGGATTTACCGGGGAGCGATGGGCAGGCGATTTCGTAAACGAAGCAAAGCACTTCGGGAGAAGCGCCTCAAATCTGGCTGGTGAGCCCAAGCAGTTGGGGGGGTACACTCCTCCCCTTCTTTTTTCGAGACAACATGCCCAACTCCCCCACTTCGTTGCAATCCATCACGCATCGCCTGGAGACCGTTGGGCAGGGGCATCTGCTGCGGTTTTATGATCAGTTGGATGATGAGCGGAAGCGAGGGTTGCTGGGGCAGATTGCGGCGATTGATCTGGAGTCGCTGCCGCGGCTGGTGCATGAGTATGTGATGAACAAGCCGGCGTTTGCGCTGCCGCCGGATGTGCGGCCGGCGATGTATTACCCGCGTGACCCGAAGACCGCGGGGCGTGCATGGGATGAAGAGAAGTATCGGGGGATTGGCGAGGCGATGTTGCGGGCGGGGAAGGTGGCAGCGTTTGTGGTGGCGGGGGGGCAGGGGTCGCGGCTGGGGTACGAGGGGCCAAAGGGGTGCTATCCGGCGGGGGCGGTGACGGGCAAGCCGCTGTTTGAGGTCTTCGCGGATGGGTTGCTGGGGGCGAAGGACCGATACGGCGTGACGGTGCCGTGGTACATCATGACGAGCCCGTTGAACCATGCGGCGACGGTGGAGTTCTTTGAGAAGCATGGGTATTTCGGGCTGGATCGTGGGAGCGTGATGTTCCTGCCGCAGGGAGTTATGCCGTCGCTGGACATCAAGACGGGGAAAGTGCTGCTGGCGAGCAAGCATGAGATCGCGACGAATCCGGATGGGCACGGGGGGTCGCTGAAAGCGCTCGCGGTCTCGGGGGCGTTGGCGGACATGCGCCGGCGCGGGGTGGAGACGATCAGTTATTTCCAGGTGGACAATCCGATCGTGAACTTTCTTGATCCGGTGTTTCTGGGGTTGCACGCGGGCGCGCCGGACTCATCGGGGCAGATGTCGAGCAAGATGGTGGCGAAGGCGAACGCGGAGGAGAAGGTCGGGGTCTTCTGCATGGCGGGGGATGGGGCGCGGAAGGGGCGCGTGGAGATCGTGGAGTATTCCGATTTGCCAATGGAGTACCAGCGGCAGACGAATGCGGACGGCACGCTGCGGTTTGTCGCGGGCTCGATCGCGGTACACGTGATCGGGGTGTCGTTCGTGGAGAAACTGAACACGGATGCGTCGTTCTCGCTGCCGTACCACCGGGCGGAGAAGAAGATCGCGTGCGTTGATCCAGTGAGCGGGGAGATGGTGACGCCGGAGACGAACAACGGCGTGAAGCTGGAGCGGTTTGTGTTCGATGCGGTGCCGCTGTGCGAGAAGAGCATCGTGTATGAGACGGATCGCGTGGAGGAGTTTGCGCCGATCAAGAACGCGAGCGTGCCGGGGAAGATCGCGCCGGACTCGCCGGAGGACTGCCGGCGCATTCAGACGCTGCGGGCGTCGCGTTGGCTGGAACGGCGCGGCGTGGGCGTGCCGAAACGGGCCGACGGATCGCCGGATTGCGTGCTGGAGATTTCGGGGCGGACGGGGCTCAGCTCGCGCGATCTGGATTCGGCGAAGCTGCCGAAGGCGATTGAGCGCGGGGGCAGGGTAGTGATTTGAAATGAGTGCGGGGGGATCAGCC
Organism: Phycisphaerales bacterium; assembly: GCA_038225655.1. Taxonomy (GTDB): domain Bacteria; phylum Planctomycetota; class Phycisphaerae; order Phycisphaerales; family UBA1924; genus UBA4658. The sequence goes on from JBBRQY010000003.1 coordinate 76,504, forward strand.
GCCGGCGGGATAGCCGCTGCACGTGGGAATCAGCACGCGCTCGATGAGGGGCTTGCCGTCGGAGTCCTGTCCGAAGATTTTTTCGAGCAGGGCCGAGACCTGACGGTTGAGGGACTGGCGCTCGGGCTCCTTGAGCTGTGAAAGCTGGGCGCGGCCGATGATCTGGCTGAGGCCTTCCTTGATCTCCGCCGTGCGGTTGTCTTTCACTTTTTCGACGCGCTCGGAGTTCTTCTTCTTCACCTGCAAGACGACAGAAACGTTCCAGAGCCAGACCTGGCCGGAAGAATGGGACTGGAACTTCTCGTCTTCTTTCTCGAGGACGCGGACTTCCTGCGTTTCTTCGGAATCGTCGTGCTTCAGTTCGTGGGTCTCCGCGGCCTTGCCGGCTTTGGGGCCACCGAGCGCGCCGAGAACAAAGAAGACGCCGACGCCCTCAACGAGCATGATCGCGGCGATGACAATGATGGTCTTGAGCGGGAGGCCCTTCTTCTTCGGGGCCTCTGCGGCGGCTTCCGCGGGCTTCTCGGCCTTGTCCTTCTTGTCCTTGTCCGCCATGATCTTGCTCCCATCGGGTGCGAACCTGCTGCGCGACGGCGTTCGGCGCGCGGAGAGTCCGATGGGGGCTTATCGGCGCGAAGTTGGAGAGAGTTCAGGGGGAGAATCAAGGCACAGGGGCGGTGCGCCCGTGCCACGGAGCAAGAACCGGGTGGGAAGCACCTGGAATCAGGCGGCGCGGCGGAGGGGCATGGCATCCGCGGCGTGCTGGGGCGGGGGTGTCAGGCCGCGGAGAATGGCAGCGACCCGGTCGGCGGATTCACCGGCGCGGATGGCCGCGATAGTCTCGATAACCAGTGCGCCGGCGAGTTCGTCCTCGGCGACGGCGGCCGCGGCACGGTCGCCCATTTCGACGGAGACGGCCGCGATGGCGAACGCACCGTATACCGCGATGATCAGAGCAAGGGGCGTGAGAGAGCCGAGTTGATTGGGGCGGAGCGCGGCGGCAAGCATCCAAATCATGGTTGTGAGGGCCATGGCCATAGCAACGATCGGAACAACGCGGCAGAAGGTGGTGATCCGGGCGCGAGCGGTGTGGAAGGAGACGGAATTGCGCTCTACTCGATCGCTCAGGCGAGCGCGGATGATGGCGGGGGAATCCGCGTTGATGAGCATGGCGACGCCTTCGGCGAAGAGGGCGCGGCGATCCGGGATGGTGCGCTCGGTGAGAGTCAGCACGCCGCGGGTGTCGGCCTGGCGGGCACAGTCGGAGAGCTCGGCGATAAGGGCATCGATGCGGGCTGAATCACGGCGATTGCGGACGACGGCGCGGCCAAGGCCCATGGCGCGGGCGGCCCAGAGCGAGATGCAGACGGCGACCGTGGCTCCGCCGAGGATGATGAGGGGCGTGCTGATGGCGGATGCGCCGTCGTTGATCGCGATGCCCAGAGCGATCAGGATGGCGGCGACGGCGAGGGCGATGATGGTGCGTATAGGCATGGGAGTTCCGGAGCGAAGGGAGGCGGGATCGCTGGGTCAGGCTGACCGTGCCGGCTTTTATCGGGTTGGACCTTGAAGAACCTGCAAGCTGATCCAGCCGGGGAGGGTGGGAATGCCGATAAGGACCCTACCGTTCGCGGCCGGTTCGGGAACTCCGTCGCTTTCTTGTGAGATCATCTGCCTTGCACGACCTTCTTCAGCAGTTTTCCGACCTTTTTGTGCATCTTCCAGAGCACCTGGAGAAGTTCGCGCACGAGCAGCATCAGTGGGTGTACCTGCTGCTCGGGGCGATCGTGTTCTGCGAAACCGGGCTGGTGGTGCTGCCGTTTCTTCCCGGGGATTCCCTGCTGTTCGCTTGCGGTGCGCTGGCTGAGCGGGGCGGGCTGAATGTGGCGGTGCTGGGGCTGGTGTTCATGGCGGCCGCGCTGCTGGGGGACAACGTGAACTACTGGCTGGGCCGCGCGCTCGGACCACGGATCCTGCGGGGAGAGAGCGTGCCGCTGCTGAACAAGAAGAACCTGGACCGAACACGAAAGTTCTTCGCGCGGCACGGGGGCAAGGCCGTGGTGATGGCCCGGTTCGTGCCGATCGTACGAACGTTCGCGCCATTCACGGCGGGTGTGGGCGCGATGCCGTACGCGCGGTTCCTGACATTCAGCGTGGGAGGGGCCGCACTTTGGGTGGGGGTGTGCGTCGCGGTGGGATGGTTCATGGGGAACATCCCGATCGTGAAGGACAACTTCAGCATCGTGGTGATCGCGATTGTGTTTGTATCGGTGATCCCGGTGCTGATCGGAATGGTGCGTGCGCGGCGCGAGGCGATGGAGGAGCGGCGGGCGCGCGAGGCGACTACACGGCCGGGATGAAGGAGTCCGTGGGGGCGAGCGAATACCGTGGATGAGTTGGTGAGCGCGGCGCGTACCCGCGGGATTCGCTCCCAGAGCGTCGCTCATCCCAGGCGTGTGATGGCTCAGACCGTGATGGGCTCAGTGATTGAGATTGGCGTCGTGCGGCACAGCGACCTGCCGGGTTTCGGCGGGATCGGCGATGGCCGTGCGCGGATGGCCGGTGACGAGGAGGAACCTGGCCCAGAGCAGGAGCCCGAAGGCGATCATGGCGCAGGCAAACACGCTGATCTTGAGTCGTGAGGATGTTGCGGCTGTGCGGTTCATGAGATTCAGAGTACCCCTGCATCGGCCAGATGCACGGTGTAACCGCTAGTGGGACGTAGGTATCAGGGCACGATCGGGTCCTGAACGACGGTCACTCGTCCGGTAAACGCCTCGACGGTGATCGTCCAACTGGCCCCCGCGCCGGAAACGTGGATGGTGCCGCCGGGGCCGGGGTTGTTGGAGGAGGGGTCGGTGACCGGGCCGCCCATGCCGTCGAAGATGAGATTGCGCGAGCCGGCGCCGAAATCCGCGGAGGTGATGCGGGCGTCGCCCCATCGCGGGTCGGAGGTGAAGTTGACCGTCCACTTGCCGCCGGGCTTGGTGGGGTCGTACATCGTGTTGTTGGCGGCGTCGACGGTGTTGCCGGGCACCTGAACGACGGAGTAGGCGGAGTTGGCGACATCGAAGACAACCGCGCGCTTCTCCTGGAAGGCCACGGCGTCGCACTGGGCGAAGGTGATATCGGCGACGATGGAGCGGAGCGCTCCTTGCGTCTTGAGAACGCCCGTGGAGCCCATCGATGGAATGACCATAGCCCCGCAGATGCCGAGAATGACAACCACCACGAGCACCTCGATAAGCGTGTAGGCGCGGAGTGTGGTGGGGCGTTGCATCGTGGTGGCCTTACGAATCGGGATTGGGGAGTGAATCCGGCGGCTTACTTGCCTGCGTCTTTCGGGACCGGGGGCATCTCGGTGACCTTCACCTTGATGCCGCTGGAGAGCACCGACTCGAGCTTGGTCATGCGATCGTTGATGCTGGTGAGCTTTTCGATCATGGTCTTACGCTGCTCCAGGGCGTTGGTCATGTCGCCCTTCTCCGGCTGAGCGAGCGCGGCGGCTGGACGGAGCAGATCGGAGAAGAGCGAGCCGCCGATCGCGCCGGCGAGAACGAGGGCCAGGGGGGTGAGGGCGAACATGGGCTTGCGGGGGGCTTGGGTGGGGGCGGACATATCAGGGCTCCGTGGGGGCACGCGGAGTGCGGGCCGTGGAGTGGGTATCGGTCCGAAGGGGGAGGAAGATTCGCTGTCAGTTGCGGGGAAGGGGGTGGTCCTGGGCGTCGTAACCGCCGGCGAAGACGTTTCCCGTGGTCGGGTCGAAGATCCAGCCGTAGTCCGTTTGGTAGGCCGTGTCGGCGGCGGTGCCGACGAGGATTGCCCGGGCGTTGGCCCCGCCGACCCAGGAGTTGACGGGGGGCTTCATAATGTAATCGCGGCTGATGATCTCGCCCCAGGTGCCGTCGCCGGAGGTGACGTTGGGGAGGCGCTGGCTGTTGCGGCACTGATAGACGCCGATGAGCCGACGGATTTTCTGGAGTTCGCTGGCGGTGGTGCTTTGCTGCGCGTCGGAGGTCGCCCCGCTGAAACCCGCGATCGCGATGGCCGCGAGGATACCGAGAATGACGACGACGATCAGGATCTCGATCAGCGTGAATGCTCGTTGGAGTCGACTACCCATGAGCTGGTTCCTGCGTTGGGCCCCCGGCCAGGAAAAGAGGCGGATTCGGAAATGCGGGCGGCCGCCTGTCGGTGGCCGCCCGCTCTTGGGCAGATCAGATTCGTGGAACTTCAAGCCGGATTAGGGCTCGCCGAACCACTTGTTGTTCGTCTCGTTGAAGCCGAAGGGGGCGAACTCGCCGGTGGACTGGTTGTAGATCCAGCCGGTCGTGCCGGTGGGATCGACGAATGCGGCGGTGGCGAAGGCGGTGCCCGTGGCCGTAGACGCCGTCACGGTGGAGAGACCGTTGCGAGGATTGATCGGGGGCGTGCGGAGGTAGGTGGTCTGGCCCGTGGGCGGGTTGCAGAGGGAGTTGCCCGAGGTGAGCGAGAAGATGGCGCCGGCGGTGCCGCCGGGGGCGACGCCGTTGTTCTTGACGCGGTAGAGCTCGATCTGATTACGAATGGACTGGGTCTGAGTCTGAATGTTGCCGCGCTGGGCGTCCTGGGACGCGTTGGTGAACTGCGGGATGACGATGGCGGCGAGAATGCCGAGGATCACCACCACGATCAGAATTTCCACCAGCGTAAAGGCCTTTGACACACGGTTTCGCATACGGGATTCTCCTTGCAAAGCTTGATCCGACGCTCGAATCCCGATGCGCACACCCGTGCACCGGGGCGTTGGCTGAACGATGGGCCGCCGCGACGTTGCGGGGCTCGTGGGTATACATCGAATTCACAACGCCGCAAACGAAGTGAGAGCGCGGTATTCGGTCACCGATTGCGTTGCAAAGTGCGGGCTGTAGGGGTGGGCAAGGATGTGCGGGGGCTGGGGCGTGGGGGAAGGGGCGGTTATCGGCGGGGCCGGCGCGAAAACAAACAACCCCCGCGAGGGCGGGGGTTGCGTGGAGCATTGAATCGCATATTCGCGCACGCGGAGCGTGGCGGTACCCGGTATGGGCTTACTTCTTGGTACCGAGGATGAGGGGGACGACGCCGGAACCCTGGAGGTTGAGAGCGCCGACGACGGCCGCGGCGGCTGTGGCTTCATCGCCCGTCGCCTTGGTGGTAAGGGACATGAGGGCCTCGACCTGACGCGGCTCGATCTGATTGCCGAATCGCTTGGCGGAGTTGGCGGCGAGGCCGAGGAGCCGGGTGCGTTCGGCGGGTTCGGTGTTCAGGGCGGCATCGAAGAGCGCGACCTGCGATTGCTTGGTACCGATAAGAGAGAGCACCTCGGCAACCTTGAAACGCGTGTCTCCCTTGGAATCGGCGATCGCGCTGACGAGCGGCCCCTGGGCCTCGACAACCTGAAGAATCGGGCTGGAAGACATGGCCAGATCGCGGAGTACGGAGAGGGAGCGGGCCTTGTAGGAATCGGCTTCCGCACCGGAGATCAGGCCGCCGGAAGCGGAGTTGACAAGATCCTTGACAGCGTTGGAGACATCTGTCGGGCCGACGCCCTCACGGAGGATGCGGACGCGGACATCGCGTGCGAAGCGCGGGTACTGCTCCTGGTATCCCTGGGCCGTGACGATCGCGAGGATGGGAGTGGCTCGCAGGCGGGATTCGGACTGGGACTGGGTGATCAGTTCGCCAGTCTGCTGGCTGGGCAGGTTGCAGATCACGATGTCCACGCCGGCAGCATCCGCGATGGACTGGCGGATGTCATCGATCTTGGTAGCGGGGGGAAGAACGGTGTAGCCGTCCTTGCGGAGAAGGTCGGAGAGAGTTGCCTGGGACTCGGTGTCCTTTCCGACGACGAGGGCGTACTTGGCGGAGGCATCACGGATGCTCGATCCGAGGGTGCGAACGACGGACTCGGCGCCTTCGAAGGCGTCCTTGGGCTGGGCCGTGCCGATGGCCAGAGCGGTTTCGTATTGCACGCGGCGGTTGGGATAGCGGAGGCCTTCGAGCAGTGGGCGGCGGGTGCCGGCCGCGCCGCTCCAGAGATCGTGTCCACCAGTCTTCTCAACAGCAGCGATGGCCTTGCGGACGAGGGGCGTGTCGCTGGCGTCGAGGGCCTTGGAGAGCACAGCTTGTCCGACGCTGGGGCCGGCGGCGACGGCGTAGTACATCGCGTCACGACGATCCTTGCCGTAGACGGGATTCTCGTATCCCTCGGGGGAGCGGATCTCGCGGGAGAAGTTGTTGGCGATCCAGGTGGGCACGGCGCGGGCATTGGCGGCATCGACATGCAGCGCCATCTCGGAGAGCTTCATGGCCATGGTCTGGGGGAAGACCTTGGTGTCCACTCCCTGGAATGTGAGGCCGGTGCCGGCGGCGTAATCCCAAACGAGCTGGTAGGCGTCGTTGGGGAAGGTCATCAAGCTGGGCGAGCCCTTGGAATAGGCGTCGGCGAGGTCGTTGTATCGCTCGGCCAGGGGCATCTGGGTGTTCACCGCGCCGGAGATGCGCTTGATCGCGTTCTCGGCGGCCGTCCGCGCGGTGGCTTCCTTTGCGTTGGCCGCGAGGTCATAGAGGAAGGGAAGCGACTGCGTCTGCGGCATGTCGCCGAGAATCGAACAGACCTGAACTTGCTGCGTGGGGGTGATCTTGGGGAGTGCGGTCACGAGGGGCATGACGCTGTGGCGGCCCATCTCGATGAGGATGCGACGGATCTCGGCGCTGAGCGCGACATCCGATCCAGCGAAGTAGGTCGTGAAGAGCTGGGGGACGGCATACTCGCCCGCCTCGAGAATGCGATCGCGAGCAAAGGAACGCTGACGCATATCGCCGGCGAGGAGCTTGATATTGGCGGCGATGGCCTCGGGATCGCGGGCCATGGCGAGCTTTCCGCCTTCGTATTGCTTGAGGAGTTGGGCCGCGACGGACTCGAGCCCGGGCTGGCGACCGGCGCGGGAGACCGCATCGGAGAATCGCTTGTATCCGGCGGAAGCATCGACGAGCGCCGAGAACTCGGCAGAGGAGAACTTGCGATCGATCAGGCCCTGGGCCATGGCCTTGGCTGCGTCGGCACGATCGATCAGCACGTAGTGCACAAAGTCGTTGAGCATCTCAACGTCCTTGGCGTGCTGCTCTTTGGCGTCCTTCGCGGTGGGCTCGGCCTTCGGGGCCATGGGCTTAGCGGGCTGCGCGTCCTTGGTTGCGTCTGCCTGCGCCGCGGGCTTCGCGGCAGGTTTGTCCATGCCGGCCGCACCGCCGTCGTCGGCGAATGTGGAGCACGAGAGAGCGCTTCCTGCGAGGAGAGCGAGCGTGAGGGCGAGGGGACGCAACTGGTCGGACGGGCGATTGGTCACGATCGACTCCTGCGGACGGGATGACGGGGCGTGCGGGCTGAGAGCGCGAAGCATAACCCCGGGGATGACAAGCTACGAACACGAACTGAGCCCGGATGCACCCAAGGGGGTGTATCTGGGGGCGGGTAAGGTACCGGGGCGGATGGGGCGGTGTCAATTTGAGGGGGGTGGATTGGGGATGAATCTCCACCCGGGTTGGGGGATCAATGGTCCGGGGCGGAGCTCGGAGGGGAGGGCTGAGGGGATGGACGGGCCGGGAACAGGCGGTGTGAGGGAGGAAGTCGGCGCGGTGTGGGGTAGCGAAACGCCCGAATGGCCAGCACGGTCCGAATAGGACATTTGTGCGTGTCACGTGGAAAGACCGTCAAGACCGGTCCGTGGGTCGTCGATGTTGCGGCGTGTAGTACCGGCACAGTCGTTCTTGCCGGTGCAATCGGACCAGGTCCGAGCAACTCCGAAATCTCCACGAGCGCGAGGAAGAGCATGCTTTCGTTTGATAAAGACGTACTGACAACGGGCGAGGTGGCGAAGATCTGCAACGTCGCGCCGCGCACGGTGTCGAAGTGGTTCGACACAGGGGTGCTCAAGGGGTACCGGATTCCCGGGTCGAAGGACCGTCGGATTCCGGTGTCGCAGCTTGTGCGATTCATGAAAGAGCACGGCATTCCGTTCGACGGGATGAGCGGGGGCAAGACCCGTGTGCTCGTTGTGGATGATGAGCAGGAAATTGTGGATGTGCTGAGCAAGGTGCTCGGCGAGCAGGCGAACTACGAGGTGCGCACGGCCATCAACGGCTTCCAGGCCGGGATGGAAGCCGAGCGGTTCAAGCCGCATGTCATGCTGCTGGATGTGCATCTGGGCGAGGGGGACATCAAGCAGATTTCCAACTTCGTGCGGAGCGACGACGATTTGCAGATGTGCAAGATCATCGCCATGAGCGGGAAGCTGACCGACGGGCAACTGGCGGGGATGAAGGGCCAGGGCTTCGACGGGTTCCTCAAGAAGCCATTCGCGGTGCGCCAGGTCGTTGAGGCGATCGAGCACGCGACATCGCTGGTGAACTGAATCAAGACAGAGAGAGACTGCGAGAGATTGATTTTGTGACAGGGGCGTCTGCGTATGCGACGCCCCTGTTTATTTGGCGCGCGACGGCCACCGCTTTGCATCAGAAAGTGTCACTCTTGGCAGCGTTGGAAAGGGCAATCGCCACGACAGACCGCACTCGGGGCATCGCACAATGCCGGGTGCCGACTCTTCGACCCCTCTCAAGACATAGCCGCAGGACAGGCATCGTGCTTCGGAGGTTCGTTTCTTCAGCACAAGCCGAGTTGTCATTCGTCGAAAATGCCAGAGGAAGATGATCAGCATGACTCCGGGAAATGGCAGAATACACCAAGCGCCGCCCTGGCTGATACGTAACGCGAAAGCACTCAAACCGATTACGCCGCACGTCCAGACGATTCCGATCGCATTCATCGCCCAGACCGGCGAGGGCATTCCGCCGGAATAGACCCGATCGGACGACCACATCAAGAGCGGCGCATCACGAATGCGCCACGGCGCACCGAACGCATCACGGTATTCGACGTCTTTCCATGAAGCTGTTCTCTCCGATTCGTGGGACACGCTCATGGCATCAACACCCGCGTGGGCTCCTCGACCCTGGTCCCCCCCGCATCCGTGATCGTGTGCCGGAATCCCGGCCGGATGGCGGCGGTGGCCCAGCCCCCCCACTCCTTGCCTTCCCTGGGCGGCGCGGCCATGGCGATCATGGCGACCTGATGGTCGGGACCGAGAGTGAACCGCTGCGTGATGCGGTGCAGGCAGTCGATCAGCGCGTCGAGTGGAGTTGCGCCGCGACGCATGAGTTCCACGGCGAGGAATGAGCCGCAGGTGCCCATAACGAGTTCGCCATTGCCGGTGGCGGCGGCTCCGCCCGCTTGCTGATCGACGTAGAGGCCGTGGCCGATGATCGGGGAATCGCCGATGCGGCCGGGGACCTTGAACGCCATGCCGGAGGTGGAGCAGACACCCGCGAGTTGATTGTCGGCGTCGATGGCGAGGATGGAGACGGTGTCGTGAGAGCCGGAGGGACCATCGCCGCCGCGCACTGTGTGCCCGGAAGCGTCGGTTGCGGCCCGCACTGGTTGCCCGCGAAGCGCGGGCGAACCAGTGGCACGACTCGTCGATCGGGCGATCTCTTCGACGTTCTGGGGGGGAATCCAGCCCTGGTATTTCAGGCGGTCGATGTTCTTGGGGTCGTGCGCCCACTTCTCCCATTCGGATTTAGCGAAGGGCGTAAGCAGATCGCAGGATGGGAAACCCTCGCGATCGGCAAAAGCATCCGCACCTTCGCCCGCGAGCATGACATAGATGGTCTTGTCCATCACGCGGCGAGCGATTTCGCAGGGGTTGGCGTGGCGGCGGAGCACGGCGACGGAGCCGCAGCGGTCCGGGTCGGTCATCACGCAGCCGTCGAGCGAGACGCGGCCGTCGGCATCCGGCAGGCCGCCGATACCGACAGAGTTTATGGTTGGATCGTTCTCGATGGCGGTGGCCGCGGCGATGGCGGCATCGAGGGCGGAGCCGCCGGCGTTGAGGATGGCCATGCCGGGCTCGTTGCCGACTGGGCCGAAGGACCATGTGGAGAGAATGGCGGGCATGAATGAGGGTAGGGAGAAGTGGCTGAGTGGAGGCAGAAGCATCGCCGCGCAACTACTGTTCCGCCATGTCCCGACTGCCGACGATCTTTCAAACGCTTCGAAGTGCTAAACGCAAAGCGCTGATGCCGTTCATCTGCGGGTCGTATCCGCGGCCGGGAGATACGACGCGGCTGCTGGCGGCGATGGCGCGGGCGGGGGCGAGCGTGGTGGAAGTGGGGTATCCGTTCAGTGATCCGATCGCGGACGGGCCGGTGATCGCGGCGGCGATGCATGAAGCGTTGCAGACGGGCGCATCCCCGACGGGCGTACATCAGGAGATCGCCGCGGCACGGAAGGGCGGAGCAACGATCGGGGTTGTGGCGATGGTGAGTGTTTCGATCGTGTGGCGCATCGGGGCGGAGCGGTTCATTTCGGATGCGAAGGCTGCGGGCGTGGACGGGTTTATCTTTCCCGATGTTCCGCTGGAGGAGAGCGGGGACCTGCTGGCGCGAGTACGGGAGGCGGGTTTGACGGCGAGTCTGCTCGTCGCGCCTGCGTCGGATGCGCGCCGGGCCGCGGAGATCGCGCGGGCGTGCAGCGGGTTCGTGTATGTGCTTGCCCGCGCGGGGATCACCGGGGGATCGGGCGGGGAGGAACCGGCCGTGGAGTCGATCGGTCGGCGCGTTCGAGAGCTGCGCGGGGCGACGGACCTGCCGCTGGCGGTCGGGTTCGGGATTTCGACGGCGGCGCATGTGCGTTCGGTCGTGCGTGACGCCGGAGCAGACGCGGCGATTGTGGGGAGCGCCCTGGTGAAGCGGATGGCGGACGCTGCCAAATCGGGAGGGGATGCCGTGCTGGAAGGCGAGGCATTTGTTCGAGAACTGGCAGGCGGGCTCTCCTGACCGGCAGGGGAATCACTGAAAACCGTCAGCAATCGACATCGAAAATCGGAGGAATTGGGGAGGGCACGGGCATATTGCTAGGGGAAATACGGGGTTCGGCTTGCCCGGGATTCCGATGCCGCAACAATGACTCATACGGGCGAAATGAGCCCCAGCGCGATCGGTGTTTGCAAACGGCGCGGAGAGCACCGGTGATGAATCACCGGCGAGCGAGACGGCCGAGCGTCGCTGGAGAGCATGGGCCTGATCGGGGAGCATGATGGCCGGCACAAACGGGTACGGGATGAACGGGTCTGGGCATAACGGGTCCGGCGGGGCGGGAAGTTTGCACGCGATGCGCGAGCAGGCGGTTTCGTCGACGATGGACTGGAATCTGAAACTTAATGGGAACGGCGCGATGAACAACAGTGCGAAACGGTTGGACACGCACTTTGGCGCGGACGTGTTCAGCGAGAAGGCGATGCGCAGCCGCCTTCCCAAGGACGTGTTCAAGCGTCTGATGGAGACGATCAAGCGCGGGGCTCGTCTGGACCAGGAGTTGGCGGATGTTGTGGCCGCGGCGATGAAGGACTGGGCCATCGAGAACGGCGCGACGCACTACACGCACTGGTTCCAGCCGCTGACGGGGCTGACGGCCGAGAAGCACGATTCGATGATCGTTCCGGACGGGCACGGGGGCATGCTCTTTGAGTTCAGCGGGCACGCGCTGGCGCAGGGCGAGCCGGATGCGTCATCGTTTCCATCGGGCGGGCTGCGTTCGACGTTCGAGGCGCGCGGCTATACGGCGTGGGATGCGACCAGCCCCGCGTTCCTGACGCGATCGGACTCGGGCGTGGTGACGCTGTGTATTCCGACCGCGTTCGTGTCGTGGAATGGTGAGGCGCTGGACAAGAAGACGCCGTTGCTGCGCTCCATCGATGCGCTGAGCGAGCAGGCGATGCGTGTGCTGAAGCTGTTCGGCACCGACAAGGGCGTGACACGTGTGAACACGATGCTGGGCGCCGAACAGGAGTACTTCCTGATCGACCGCTCGTTCTACTTCGCGCGTCCGGACTTGCTGGTCTGCGACCGGACGCTCTTCGGGGCTCGCCCGCCGAAGGGTCAGCAGCTCGAGGACCACTACTTTGGCTCGATCCCTTCCCGCGTGCTTGCGTTTATGGATGAATCGGAGCGCGAGATGTATCGCATGGGGATTCCCGTGAAGACGCGCCACAACGAGGTGGCTCCCGGGCAGTTCGAGATCGCGCCGATCTTTGAGCACGCCAACGTGGCCTGCGATCACCAGATGCTGGTGATGGAGACGCTCAAACGCGTCGCGCCCCGCTTCGGCCTGCAGGCGATTCTGCACGAGAAGCCCTTCGCGGGCGTGAACGGCTCGGGCAAGCACAACAACTGGTCGATGTCCACGGACACGGGCGTGAACCTGCTTGACCCGCGCGATGAGACGCACACGAACAGCCAGTTTCTGGTCTTCCTGTGCGCTGTGATCCGCGCCGTGGACATGCACGCGGACATTCTGAGGGCATCGATCGCCAGCGCGTCGAACGACCATCGGCTCGGGGCCAACGAAGCTCCGCCGGCGATCATCTCGATCTTCCTCGGCGACATGCTGGAGGACATCATCGAGCAGGTGGAGAAGGGCCGGACCAGCCGCACGCTCAAGGGCGGAAAGCTGGATCTTGGGGCTCGAACGCTGCCGATGCTGCCGCGCGATGCGGGCGATCGCAACCGGACCTCGCCGTTCGCCTTCACGGGGAACAAGTTTGAGTTCCGCGCCGTCGGCTCTTCGCAGACGTCTGCGTGGCCGATGACGGTGCTGAACACCATCGTGACCGAGAGCGTGGACTACGTGGCGACGCAGTTGGAGAAGAAGGTCGGTAAGAGCACTTCGGACGCCAAGCTGCAGAGCGCGGTGCGGGATCTGCTCAAGAAGATCATCAAGGACCACAAGCGCGTGGTCTTCAACGGCGACGGGTACACCGAGGCGTGGCACAAGGAGGCCGCCAAGCGCGGTCTGCCGAACTTCAAGGACACCGTTGAGGCCCTGCCAGTGCTGAAGAGCCCCAAGGCGATCGCGCTGTTCCGCAAGTACAAGGTGCTGAGCGAGGCGGAGAGCCGCAGCCGGGCGCACATTCACATCGAAAAGTTCTGCAAGCAGGTGGTGATCGAGGCGGACACGATGGTGCAGATGGCCCGGACGCAGGTGCTACCCGCGGCGATTCGCCACCAGAAGATGCTGGCCGAGACGGTCGCCGCGTCGGCCGCGGCGGGGACGGACTCTGATGTCGCCCGCGAAGAGCTGGATCGCTACGCGGAAATGGTTCGGGAACTGCGCGAGAAGATGGAGAAGCTGGAACACGCCCAGGAGCATGGCTCCGCGGGCGGTCACGGCTCAGAGGATCCGTGGGCACATGCCAAGCACATCAAGCAGGAGGTGCGTCCTGCGATGGGCGAGCTTCGCACGATCGTGGATGAGTTGGAGGGCGTGACGAGCGCGGACCTCTGGCCGCTGCCGACGTATCGTGAAATGCTGTTCATCAAATAGACTTCGAGGAATCAGGCATCCAGACATCAGGTGAAGCACCAGGCCCCGGACAAGCGTCCGGGGCTTTTTCTTCGACGGCACGAATCAGGGCGGTGTAGGTACACTTGGGCCGCGGCCCCGTAGCTCAGCGGTTAGAGCGGCGGACTCATAATCTGTTGGTCGCTGGTTCGATTCCAGCCGGGGCCATTGTGCATCGAGTCGGACGATTGAACGGGAGTGGTGATGGAGGTCGGCATGAATCGGATCACTGGCTGTGCGGCGTGTATCGCGGCAATCGTGGGCGTGTGCGGGGCGGCGTGCTCGAAGAGTGCGAAGCAGGCGGCAGCTCCTGCGCCGGTGCAGCCGGTGCTGACCGGAAACGAGCAGTGGACCAAGGGGCAGAGCTCGATGGACTGGTGGCGGGATGCGCGGTTCGGAATGTTCATCCACTGGGGGTTGTACTCGATTCCCGCCGGGGAGTGGCCGGGGAAAGGGACGGGGCATGCGGAGTGGATTCGCGACACCGCGCACATTCCGGTTGAGGAGTATGAGAAGCTCAAGGGGCAGTTCAACCCCGTCAAGTTCGATGCGAATGCCTGGGTGAGCGCGGCCCATAGCGCGGGGATGAAGTACGTCTGCATCACCACCAAGCACCACGACGGATTCTGCCTCTTTGACACGAAGCAGACGGACTGGAGCGTGATGCACACGCCGTTCAAGCGGGACATCATGAAGGAGATGGCGGAGGCGTGCCGCAAGCAGGGCGTGACGCCGTGCTGGTATCACTCGATCATGGACTGGCACCACCCGGATTACCTGCCGCGGCGGCCGTGGGAGGCCGCGACTCGGAGTGCGGAGGGGGCAGACTTCGAAAAATTCAATACATACCTGAAGAATGAGGTTTCGGAACTGCTGACGAACTACGGGCCGATCGGGGTGATGTGGTTCGATGGCCAATGGGAAGGGACGTGGACACACCCGCGCGGCGAGGAGCTCTACAACCTGTGCAAGAAGTTGCAGCCGAACGTCATCGTGAACAACCGCGTGGACAAGGGGGGCGGCAGCTTCGGCATGACGCGGACTGAGGGCGGTGTGCAGTATCGCGGTGACTACGGCACGCCCGAGCAGGAGATCCCCCCCACCGGCTACCCCGGCGTGGACTGGGAGACCTGCATGACGATGAACGATCACTGGGGGTATAACAGCCACGATCACGATTTCAAGACGACGGCGGACCTGCTGCACAAGCTCGCGGACATAGCGAGCAAGGGGGGAAACTTTCTCCTCAACGTGGGGCCGACGAGCGAGGGGGAGATTCCCGCCGAATCGCTGCAGCGGCTCAGCGAGATCGGTAAGTGGATGGATGTAAACGGCGAGGCGATTCACGGGACGCAGGCGGGGCCGTTTGAGAAGTTGGCGTGGGGAAGGTGCACGCAGAAGGCGTATTCGGCGGGGACGGGGGGGAAGGGGAAGCCGGCGACGCGGCTGTATCTGCATGTGTTCGATTGGCCGAAGGATGGGAAGCTGGTGGTACCGGGGTTGTACAACGAGGCGCGTGAAGCGTTCCTGCTGAGCGACAAGGGGCGCAACCTGACGGTGACGCGCGGCGGAAACGATGGGAATTCGCTGGTGATCGATGTGCCGGTGAATGCGCAGGACGCGATTGACTCGGTGGTGGTGCTGGATGTGGATGGCAAGCCGGATGTTGCCGCGATGCCCGTGATCAAGGCGGATGCGGACATCTTTGTGGACACATTGATCGCGACGGCTACAACGACGCGGGAGAACGCCATACTGCGATTCACGACAGATGGGAGTGACCCTCTAGCGGCATCGGCCGCGTCGACCGGTCCGATCCGGCTTGATCGAACGACCACAATCTCAACACGCGCCTTCCGGGGCGCCCGCTCCGTGAGCCCGATCGCACGCCGCACGTTCACAAAGGTGACGCCGATTCCGGCGATCCATGCGGACGCCAAGACCCCGGGCATCGGCTACATGTACTTCGAGGGCGATTGGGACCGGGTGCCGAACTTTGGCGGGATGAAGCCCGCGGGGATGGGTGTGGCGATGTCGTTTGATCGCACGCAGCGACCGGCCGCGCGGGTGGATCGATTCGGCTTCCGCTATCACGGGTACATCCATGTTCCCAAGGATGGCGCGTACACGTTCTGGACGGCGAGCGACGATGGGAGCAACTTGTACGTCGATGGGCAGCGCGTGGTGAGCAACGATGGGCTGCACTCGCTGGAGGAGAAGTCCGGCGTGATCGCACTTGCGGGCGGAATGCACGCCGTGACCGTGGACTTCTTCGAGAAGGGCGGCGGGCACGAGTTGGACTGCTGGATCGCAGGACCGGGGATGGCCCGGAAGAAGATCGAGCCGAAGGAAATGGTGACAGAGCCGTAACCACCGCGAGACAATTGGCAAGGATGAACGCGGATATGCATGGATTCAGGACGGGGGGTGGGGTGGGATGGCGCGGCAGTTGGTACCATGCGGCGCATGGATCGCTGGGAACAAGCTGGTTCGATCACACGCCGCGCGGCGGTCGGTGGTTTGCTGGCCGCGGGAGCGGGGGCGATGCTGTGGCCGTACACGCCGCGGGGAAAGCAGCGCGTGCCGAAGGGGCGGGCGGAGTTGCAGTATTGGGAGAAGTGGACGGGGATTGAGGGGCTTGCACTGCAGAAGGTGGTGGATCGGTACAACGCGACCCAGGGGGAGACCGATCGGGCGTGGGTACACCTGGTGCCGGTGAGCGACATTACGTCGAAGGCGATGGTGGCGATCGGTGGGGGCGACCCGCCGGATGTCGTGGGGTTGTATTCTTACAGCGTGCCGGGGTATGCCCAGGCGCGGGCGGCGATGCCGGTGGATCAGTTCACGGGGTGGTCGGGGGAACTCTCATCGCGCCCGTACCTGAGCGGCGTGCGCGATTTGCTTGAGCATGATGGACATCGCTGGGCGGGTGTGAACACCTGCTACACGCTGGGGATGTACTACAACCGGACGATGCTGCGGGAGATCGGGCGCGATCCGGATCGGCTGCCGCGGACGGTTGGGGAATTGGATGAGTTGTCCGATGCGTTGACGACGTACGAAGCGGGTGGACGCGATCGATTGGCGCGGGCGGGGTTTCTCGCAAACGTGCCCGGGTGGTGGAGCTACTTCTGGCCGATCATGTTCGGTGGGGCTCTGTATGACCGGGCAAGCGATCGTGCGACGATCGATTCGCCCGAGTGCATTGCGGCGTTTGAGTGGTTGCGGGCGAGCGCGAAGCGAGTGGGGGTCGGCGCGGCGACGGCATTCGCTTCGGGGTACGGGCGGAACATCCATACGGCGCAAGACCCGTTCATGTCCGGGCATATGGGGATGATTGTGCAAGGGCCGTGGCTGGCGAACTTCATCCGGCAGTATCGACCGGATCTGGACTACGCGGCCGCGCCGGTGCCGGTAGCGGAGAGCGTGTACGACCCGGAGCGGCCGAGCGGGCTGCTGGAGGCGGACATCCTGATGATCCCGCGCGGCTGTCCGCATCCGGAGGAGGCGTTTGCTTTTCTGTGCTTCATGCAGAGGCAGGATGTGCAGGAGGAGCTTGCGCTGGCGCACTGCAAGCCCTCGCCGTTTGTGTCCACGACGCCGGGGTTCATGGAGAATCATCCGAACCGAAGCGTGCGCGTGTTTGATGCGATCGCGAAGAGTCCGAAGGTGCAGATACTGCCGCGGACGACGGCCTGGAAGCAGTATTCGGATCTAATCAACACGGCGTTCGATTCGGTCTGGCTGGGGGCCGATGCGCGGACGACGCTGATGGATGTGCAGACGCGGGCGCAGCGGATGATCGATACGGCCGCGGCGCGGAAGCGGCAGCGGGCCGGTTCGGGGGTCGGGGCATGACCGGGGTTGCTCGCCAGCGCGTGCAGGGTCTGCTCTGGATCTCGCCATGGATCGTGGGGACGCTGCTGTTCCTGGTGGTGCCGGTGGGCATGAGCGCGTACTACTCGCTGACGGATTACTCGCTGATTGAATCGCCGGTGTATGTGGGGGCGGAGAACTATCGGGAGATGGGGCGCGATCCGGTGTTCTGGATGGCCCTGCGGAACACGGGCGTGTACGCGCTGGGGTGCGTGGTGCTGGGGACGATCGTTTCGGTGCTGATCGCCGTGCTGCTGGAGCAGCGATTGCGCGGCAGCGGGATGGTGCGGGCGATCGTGTTTCTGCCGACGCTCATCCCGATCGTGTCGGCGTCCATCGGGTGGCTCTGGCTGTATAACGGGCAATATGGGCTGTTCAATGCGCTGCTGGGGAAGATCGGCGTGCGCGGACCGGACTGGCTGGGGGACGCGGCGTGGGCGATGCCTTCGCTGATCGTGATGGCGATGTGGGTCGTCGGCTCGGCGGTGGTGATCTGCACGAGCGCGCTGCGGGATGTGCCCGTCGCGCTTTATGAGGCGGCCGACTTGGACGGGATGGGTCCGGTGAGCCGCTTCCGACACGTCACGCTGCCGATGATCTCGCCGGCGGTGCTCTTCAACGCGGTGATGGCCGCCATCTGGGGGTTGCAGGTGTTTGCGGTGCCGCTGATCATGACCAAGGGCGGGCCGCACGATTCGACGCTGGCGTATTCGATGTACGTGTTTCGCAATGCATTCGAGTATGGGCGGATGGGGTACGCGAGCGCGATGGCGTGGGTGCAGTTTCTGCTGGCGTTGGTGGTGACTGTGGGGGCGCTGTGGGTAGCGAGAAAATTTGTGTATTACCGAGGGACATGACTGGGAATCGCGGCACAACTTCGGGGCGAGTGGGAGGGCGGCGGAGCGGGCTGGCGCGGCCGTGGCTGTACGCCCTGCTTGTACTGGTGGGCGTCGCGTATGCGCTGCCGCTGGTGTGGATGGCCTCGACTTCGCTGAAGCCGGCGGATGAGGCGCTGTCGGGGTCGATCGGGTTGCTGCCTGCGCTGAAACAACCTGCGGGTGATCCGGCAGGCAGCGCTTCCCCATTACCCCCCCACTCCTCCTCTCCATCCTCGGACGACCGCCCGTACATCGCGCGGCTCGGATCGCAGATCAGGAACAACTACCGGGAGGTTCTGGATTCGTCGGTTGCGGACTTTCGTCAGTACCTGCGCAACTCGCTGATCGTTTCGACGCTGAGCGTCATCGGCATGACGATCTCCAGCGCTATCGTGGCGTACGGCTTTTCTCGCATTCGCTGGCGCGGGCGGGATGCGACGTTCATGGTAGTGCTGGCGACGATGATGATCCCGTTCACGGTCATCATGGCCCCGCAGTATCTGCTCTTCAAGCACTTGGGGTGGATCGGCTCGCTGCGGCCGCTCTGGGTACCGGCGTGGTTTGGCGGGGCGTTCAGCATCTTCCTGCTGCGTCAGTTCTTCATGGGGATTCCACGCGAACTCGACGAGGCGGCGCGGCTGGATGGGTGCTCGCACTGGGGGACATTTCGGCACGTGATCGTACCGCTGGCGCGGCCCGCACTCGTCGTGGTCGCGCTCCTGCAGTTCATCGGAACGTGGAACGACTTCGCCGCGCCGCTGGTGTTCCTGAACCATCAGGACAAGTACACGGCCGCGCTGGGGCTGCACATGTACCAGACGGAGCACACGACGACGCCGTGGAACCTGGTGATGGCGGCGAGCGTGATGGTGATCGCGCCGGTGATGATCGTGTTTCTCGTGGCGCAGCGGTCGCTGATCGAGGGGGTGGCGACGCAGGGGCTCAAGGAGTGATCCGGCCGAATGCCTCCTGCACCGCGCAATACGCTGGTTTTGGCGTCCCCTCCGAATCAATGAGCGACCACGACATCCCCGGCCAGGCGTCGTTGAATTGCCAGATGAGGGCGCCCATGCAGCGCCCCCCGTCCTGATTGGAGAGAAGCCATTCGAGGCCGTGCTTCATGGCGCGGGCCTGCATCTGCTGGGCGTTGGCGTGCCACTCGGCGAAGTCCTTTGGCGCCGGGAACTCCGCGGCCATGGGTTCGTCGATATGCCGGGCCATGCCGCCGGTGCCGCGCTGGCGGTGGCGCAGGGCTGGGGAATTGATGGCAAGGTCCTCGGGCTTAAGGACGCGGGCGAGCGTGGGGATGTTGGGCGGGGATTGGTGGCCGAACTCGGAGCAGAATCGCGGGATGATGGCTCGGAATGCGGGAGTTGTGGCAACGGCGTCCCAGGTGTGGCGGTCGCCGGAGTCGGGGGAGTTGGGAGCGGTGGAGTTTACTGATGCGGGTTCACGAGCTGGTAGGTCCGTGGCACACGAAACCACGGGCGAGACGCCCGTGCCACTGAATGGACTGTTGGGCCAGTACGGGCGCGTTGGGTCGAGTTCACGCATCAGGCGCGGCAGGAGGTCGTAGTAGTAGCCCGCACCCCAGGTCTTGTTGCCGACGCGCTGCTTCCATGGGCCAGCGGTATCAGTCGCGGCGTTACCCCAGGACTCGTAGCCCCAGACGCACTCGTTGCCGCCGCACCAGAGGACGACGCTGGGGTGGGTGCTGAGCCGGGCAATCTGGTGGCGGGCTTCGGCTTCGATGAGTTGCGGGAAGGGGGGCTCCTCGGGGTAGCAGGCGCAGGCGAACATGAAGTCCTGCCAGACCATGATGCCCTGCTTGTCGCACTCGTCGTAGAACTCGTCGGACTCGTAGAAGCCGCCGCCCCAGACGCGGAGCATGTTCATGTTCGCGGCCGCGGCTTGGCGGACACGTTCACGGATCTTTTCTGGGGGGCGGTCGTCGGAGAAGAGGCCCTCGGGGATCCAGTTGGCGCCTTTGCAAAAGATGGGCTTGCCGTTGACTTCGAGTTGGAACTTCTCTCCATGGTCATCCTGATCGGTATTCAGGCGAACCTCGCGGAACGCAACGCTCGTGCGACGCGAGTCGATGAACTCCGCGGGCGTTTCCCCTCCTCCTCTACAAGCATCGACACAGAGCACGCACGTCGGCTGCGTATGCGGGCCGCCGGGTACTCGCGGGCTCCAGATGGGCGGGCTATCGATCTCAGCATGCAGACACAGATTCCGCTGTTCGCACTTAGGAGTGTCAAACGTCAGAACATTCACCGTGTCGAAGTCAAGGATCAACGCACACACGCGCGGAGATGGCTCTCGGACGATTGCGCCCGACCACTCCAGTTCGACATGTATATCGACAAGCCAGCGGTCGCTCCCCGCAATCCGTGTGCTCAGTGGTCGAACACAGGCAATACGCATCTCCGACCAGTGCTCCAGTCGGATTCCCTCGCATACCCCGCACGTCGCCACCTTCGGCGCCCAATCCCACCCGAAGTTGCACGCGGCCTTGCGAATGAAGATGTAGGGGTCCCAGTCGCCGTTGACGGGGCGCGGGCCGAGACGCTGCTCCTCGGCGCGGATGTGCTTCAGCGGGGAACGGAAGATGATCGAAAGGTCATTCGCTCCGGGGCGGGCCGCGCCGCGCAGGTCGAAGCGGTGCGGGTGGAACATGTTGGCGGCGGAGCCGATGCGCTGGCCGTTGAGGGAGAGTTCGGCCATGGTGTCGAGCCCGTCGCAGGCGAGGTCGAGGCGTTCGTGGGCGAGTTGGTCGGGGGTGAGTTCGAATCTTGTGCGGAATTCCCAATCCGTCTCGCCGATCCAGAGCAAATCGAGTTCGTTCATGCCGACGCGCGGGTCGAGTATGAGCCCGGCACGCATGAGATCGGTGTGAACGCAGCCCGGGATTTGGGCGGGGATGTCCGCCGCGGCGCGGATGGATGCGGGCACGGCGGCGAGGTCGCCGGTGGGGCGCATAATCCATTTCTCATTGGAGAGGTCGCGGGAGAGCAAAGGGTGGGCTCCGATCTGGCGGGAGATTAGCAGGGATTCGTGAGTCGGGCGGAGTCAATAACGGTGGGCGAGCCGCCAGTGCCACCCCTGCCATTCGTCCCACCCATGCCGCCTGGATTCATACGTACCATGCGGCCATGTGCCTGCCACCCCCCACCGCCGCGCTTCCGCCCGCACCACCCGCGTTGACGTACGTCTGCCGCAGGGCCTCCGGGCCGGTGCAGATTGATGGAGACATCAACAAGCCGGTGTGGAAGGACGTCCAATGGACGGATGACTTCGTGGATATTGAAGGGAAGTTGAAGCCCAAGCCGCGGTTTCGGACGCGGGTCAAGATGATGTGGGACGATACGAACTTCTACGTGGCGGCTCAGATGGAGGAGCCGCACGTGTGGGGGACGCTGACCGAGCGGGACTCGGTGATCTTCCACGACAATGACTTTGAGGTCTTTCTGAACCCCTCGTGTGACACGAAGAACTACTACGAGCTGGAGGTCAACGCGCTGAACACGGTCTGGGATCTGCTGCTGCGGAAGCCGTATCGAGAGGGCGGGGCGGGAGACAACTCGTTCAACATCACGGGGCTGAAGACGGCGGTGAAGGTGCATGGCACGATCAACGACCCGAAGGACGTCGACAAGGGGTGGGACGTTGAGATCGCGATGCCCTGGGCGGCGTTCAACGTACACACGACCACGCCCGGCGCGCCCAAGAGCGGCGATGTCTGGAAGGTGAACTTCTCGCGGGTGGAGTGGGAGACGACGGTGGTGGATGGCAAGTACAAGAAGATCGAGGGGAAGAAAGAGGACAACTGGGTGTGGTCGCCCATGGGCATGATCGATATGCACCTGCCGGATCGGTGGGGGACCGTAGTATTCAAGAAGGATTGATGGGAGCATCCCCGGGATTCGCTCCCAGAGCGTTGCACATCCCGGGCTTATGAGGCAAATGCAAAGGCCCGGGCTGAGGAGCCCGGGCCGTTGCGTTGGTGGAGTTGAAGCGATTCATACCAAACACATTTAAACTACGGGCGAAAATCCGCGGGATTCGCTCGCGGACTCGCTCATCCCTGTCGTGTGTTCTTTGTGCAATTCGTATCAGTGGCAGCCGGCGAACCATGCGGCGAGGAAGTCGAAGATGTCCTGCACGTTCTTAGCGCCGTCGTGGTTGAAGTCGGAGGTGAATACTTGCTGGAACCAGGCCGCGAGGAAGTCGAAGATGTCCTGGATTTCCAAAGAGCCGTTGTTGTTGTAGTCGGCGCCGCAGCAGAAGGGCGTACCACAGGCGGTGCAGTTGCCGCGGTAGGCGAGCGTGGGGGTTGTGACGCCGATGCAGTTCACAGGATCCACGATGGTGCAGCCCTTCTGCGTGCCCCAACCGGTGCAACAGGCGCCGGTCACGGGGTTCACCGTGATGGCGATTGTTGCGCAAGTGGACGGGCCGCAGAGGGCGATGGTCCAGCGGGCAAAGTAAGTTGTGCTGCTGCTGGGGGCGGGGATGACCAACGGATTGCCGGTGCCGATGGGGGTTCCGGCGCATGAGCCCTCGAACCACTCAAGTGTGTCGCCCGATCCGGCGACGGCGGTAAGCGTGAGCGTGGAGACGCTGCCGGCGCAGAAGCTGTCGGCGCTGGTGTTGATTCCTGTGGGAGCGTGGGCCGAGGGATCAACATGGACATCCACGTTGGCACACGCGCTGTTGCCGCAGAGCGGCGTCTCCCAGCGTGCGAAATAGGTTGTGGAGACGATCGGAGACGCGATGGTGAGCGGACTTCCCGCGCCGACGAGGACTCCGCCGCACGCGCCGGAGTACCACTTGAGCGTGGTGCCGGAACCGCCTGCCGCGGAGAGGGTGATCGTGGGGACGGCGCCTTCGCAGAAGGAGTTGCTATCGACGCTGGCCCCGGTCGGGGCGACGGGCGTGGAGCTGACGGTGACCGTGACGCTGGCGCAAGACGGGCTGTTGCAGGTTGCGGTTTCACGTCGAACTGAGTAGATGGTGGTCAGTGTTGGGGCTGCGATGGTGATCGAAGGGCCGGTTCCGATGGGGCCGGTGCCACAGGACGTTGAATACCAGTGGTAGGTTCCGCCGGTGCCACCGGTGGCGGAGAGCGTGATGGTTGTGGGAGCGGCGGAGGTGCAATAGTCGGTCGCATCAACTGATGCGCCTGTGGCCGAGGTCGGTGCTGGGTTGACCGTGACAGAGACGCTGGCGCAGGCGGAACTGGTGCAATCGCCGCTCTCGCGGCGGACAAAGTAGTTCGTGGAGGAGGAGGGAGCGGCGATCGTCAGCGGACTGCCTGTGCCGATCGGCGTGCCGCCGCAGGAGCCGGAATACCAGACATAGGTTCCGCCCGAGCCGCCCGAAGCGGTGAGCGTGATGTTGGCGGGTACAGAGCCGGAGCAGTAGGCGGGCACATCCACTGTTGCCTCTGTGGGAGAGATGGGCATTGGGCTTACGGTGACGATGAGCGGCTTGCAGCCGGAGCTGACGCAGCCAGAGGAGGTGTTGCGGGCGCGGGCGAAATAGGTGGTGGTCGCGGCGGGAGTCACGACGAGTGAGAATCCCGTACCGATTGTGGTGCCGCCGCAGGAGCCCTCGTACCAGTCGATGACCTCGCCCGCGCCGGCGGATCCGGTGAGTGTGAAGGGCTGGCCGGTGCAGATCGAGCCGTTGGAGCCGACTGTGGGAAGGATGGGAGTCGGGTTGACAATCACGGTAACGGAGACGCAATCGGTTGTGCCGCAGCCGTTGACCCAGCGGGCGTAGTAGGTGGTGGTAGCAGCGGGCGCGGGGATGGTGAGGGATGTTCCCATGCCCAAGCTGGCGCCGACGCAGGTATTGGCTGTCCAGTGAAGCTTGAAACCGGAACCACCGAAGGCGGTGAGGGTGATGTTGGCGACGCTGCCGGCGCAGAAGTTGTTGGCGTCTACCGACGCGGATGTGGGCGGAACGGCGATCGGGTTGATGGTGAGAGATGCGCTTGAAGTAACTGGGCCGGAGCAGGGCAAGGTCGGATTTGCTGTGAGCAAGAGCATTGCGGACCCGGCGGTGGCGTCGGCTGGTCCGGGGATGTACACGGGGTTAAGAATGGAGGCATTGCTGAAGGCGCCATCGCCGGAGGTGGACCAGGAGACGCTTGCGGCGTTGGTGGCCGAGCCGAGAAGCGATGCGACGCCGTTGGCGCAGATGCTGTAGGGACCACCGGAGTTGACGGTGGGTAACTGGATGACCGTGACAGTCACTTGCGAGCAAACAGAGCCGATGCAACCCGTCGACGTGTTCCGAGCACGGGCGTAATAGGTGGTCGTCGCCGTCGGGCTGACGGCAAGTGCGTTGCCGGTGCCGGCGGGGGTGCCGCCGCAGGAGCCGGCGAACCAATCGACTACCTCACCCACTCCCGGCGTGGCCGCAACCGTTGTGCTATCGCCAATGCAAATGGTGCTGTCGAGACCGATGGCGGGAGCCCCGGGGATTGGGTAGACAGTGACAGGCACGGAGACGCAATCCGTGGCGCCGCAATCAGACTCCCAGCGTGCGAAGTAGCTCGTGGAAGCGCCTGGGGCGGGGATGGAGAGCGGTGAGCCGGTGCCCACCGAGTGACCGCCGCAGAAATCGTCGTACCAGCGGAGAGTCGTGCCGGAGCCCCCGAGGGCGGAGAGCGTAATGCCGAGTTGAGTGCCCACGCAGTACGGAGCAACGTTCACGGATGCGCTGATCGGCGCGGCCAGATTGGTAAGCACGGTGAAGGTGCGGACGCACGTATCGATGTTGTGGGCGAGATCTGCTACGGTGATTGTGACCAGGGTTGGGCCAAGACCAACAGACGTGCCGGCCGCGGGGACCTGCGTGATGAGCAATGAACCGGAGGGCGTGCAGTTATCGCTGGCAACGACCGAGCCGGTGTAGTCCGGGACGGGAGCGGTGCATCCTGCGCCGGCGAAGGCCGATGAGTCGGCACCACATGAAGTGATTGTCGGGGGAGTGGTGTCTTCCACATAGACGTCAAACCCGCAGGAGCCGACATTGCCGCAGGCATCGGAGGCGGAGCATGTGACGTGTGTGGTGCCTGTGGGGAAGGCAGTGCCACTTGGGAACGAGCAGACGACGGGAAGGGGGCGGCGCACCGAGGTGTTGTCGATGTGCAGTTGGGCGACCTCCAGGAACGTGAACCGCATGGAGCGGTTGCCGCCGACGATTGTCGAGATGAGGTCTGAGGGGTCGGAGCGGGTCTCGGTCCAGAGGAGCCCGCCCGAAGCATCGCGTAGGTTCAGGTCCACGGCGAGTACGCCGGAGCCGCTATCGCGGAAGTTCCACTCGAAGGTGTACCAGCCGGTGGCGGCAATGGTGTAGTGGTTGATGCTCGCCAGATCGACGCGGCGCGTGATTCCTGGCGTATTGGAACCGCCGATGAGGACGTTGCCGAGTGCGTCGGATGCGGCGTGGAAGACGAAGTCACGAACGAGGGTGTGGCTCTGGCTGTTGGCGGCGGCGGAGAGGTCCCAGCCGTAAGTATTGGCGACTACGGCGGGGTCCGCAAGATTGATGTAGATGTCCTGCGAGACGCCGAAGCCGCACGCGAACGCGCCGCCATCACCGCCGAGGCGGGTGTACGCGCCGGTGTGATTGTCGGGGCTTGAGGGGAGCGCGGACGAATCAATTCTTGCATGCGCGACGCCCGTCTTGCTCGGCACGCCGTCGGTTCCGGACAGCACACGCTGGACAGTGGAGTTCGCACTGTTCCAGTCGGTGCTTTGCGAACCGTTGAACGGAGAGGTGATTTCCGGACCGCCCGCCTGGAAGTTGGCGGGCTCGAAGCCCTGGAAGTGCTGCTGGTCGTAGGCGGTCGGAGCGATGAACACGCCCACGGCCGAACACGCGCCGTCGGCAACAAGGTGCTGGTCGGCGGGGCAGGCGGAGAGGACCGGTGCGGTCGTGTCCGTAACGGTGATGGTCTGCTGGCAGGAGATGGAGTTGCCCGAGGCGTCGGTCGCGGTCCACGTACGAACGATGATGCCGCGGCCGCCTATGTCGGAGCATGACGTCAGGCCGGAGCGATCGTCGGAGTATGTGACCACGGGGGCGGCGTCACAGGAATCCGTTGCCGTGGCAACGCCGGTTGCGTACGGATCCTTCGCGTCGCTCCAAGAGACGCTCACGCTCGGGGGGCAGTTGATCGTCGGGGGAGTTGTGTCGGAGACGGTGACGGTGACTGTCGCGCAGGTGGTGCTGACGCAGGCGCCGGCGATGACGCGAGAACGGGCGTAGTAGGTAGTGGTGGCTGTGGGCGAGACAGAGAGCGTGAGGCCGGAGCCCGCGAGCGTGCCCCCACAGGAATCGGAGTACCAGTCGATGGTCTCGCCGGCAATTACGCTGCCCGAGAGCAGGAAGGATCCGCCGGGACAGATTGTGGAACCGGCGGAGACGGTCGGCGGCGGTGGGAGCGCGTTGACGGTGACTACCACGGAGGCACAGTTCGCGCTCACGCATCCGGTTGTGGTGTTGCGAGAGCGGGCGAAGTATGTGGTGGTGGACGCCGGACTGACTGAGACAGACAGGCCCGAACCGACGGGTGCGCCGCCGCAGGAGCCGGAATACCAATCGAGTGTTTCGCCCGCGCCGGCCGAGCCGGTGAGCGAGATGGGTGCGCCGTTGCAGATCACTGTCGAGGATCCTGCGCTGGGAGTAGCGGGGAGTGGGTTGACGGTGACCGTGACTTGGGCGCAGGTCGCGCTCAGGCATCCCGTCGTGGTATTGCGAGCGCGGCCGTAGTACGTGGTGGTCGCGAGCGGGCTGACAGAGATGGAGTTGCCGGTGCCTGCTGGTGTGCCGCCGCAGGAGCCGGTGAACCAGTCAACGGTTTCACCAGCAGCGGTCGTTGCGGAGACATTGGCGCTGAGGCCAACACAGACGGCGGAATCTGAACCCGCGATCGGAGCATTCGGATTGGGATTCACGATGACGGTTACAGCCGCACATGCCGAGTCGCCACAACCGGTAGACCAGCGGCCGTAGTAGGTCTGCGTGGACGTAGGTGCGGGGACGCCGGAGAGAACGGTGCCGGTGCCGATGGCCGTGCCGCCGCAGGAGTCGGAGTACCAGGTAAAGGTTGTGCCGGAACCACCGACTGCGCTCAGCGTGATTGTGGCGGGGGCTGCGCTTGCGCAGTAGCCCGAATCGCTGGAACCTGCGCTAGAGGGGGCGGACGGTGTGGGAAGGAGTGCCAGCGCGGCGGGATTGCTGGTAGACACATTGCCGCAGACATCGGTTACGACCACGGTGTAGCTGGCGACGTCTGCGGGGCCGATACCCGAGAGCAAGAGCGACGAGGCGGTGGCGCCGCCGATATTGACTCCGTTGCGTTGCCATTGATAGGTGACAGGGCCGAAGGCGACGACGCCGAAGGAGACGTTTGAGCCGGGGCAAGCGGATTGCGAGGCGGGCTGGGTATTGATGCCCTGACCGCCGGACTGGCTGAAGAGAACGGAGGCAAATGCGCCGGCGTCGGCGTGATCAAAGATGAAGCTGTTGATGTCGGTGGACGACGTTGCGCCGAAGTCGTTGTTGTGGGCGTAGGCGATCGTGGTGGGGCCGTTGGGGACATTCAGGTTGGCCAAGGCCCAGGGGGAGAAGTTGTCGCTGATGTAGCCGGTGAGCGTGTTGCCGCCGTGGCTGGAGCCGAGCGGACCGTGGCCGGTGCCTAGGCCGCTGAAGTTGGATCCGGTGCAGTCGCCGGCGTCGACCATCGTCCCGAGGCCAATCTGGATTCCAGCGAATGCGTTGCCGCGCAGATCGGCGTCTTCGACGAGGACTCGTCCACCCTTCGTGGCGTAGATTCCGTAGGCGTTGTTGGTGAGCGTGTTGGTGGCGTTTCGTACGGAGAGGTTCGCTGCCAAACCGTTCACGTTGATACCGCCGCCGACCGGGTGGCCGGTCGCGGTGCAGCCCTCAACGATCAGATGTTGAACGTGCGCGAGGCCGAGGGGCTCATCGGAGACGGTGAGACCGTGCACGCCGTTGTTGATGGAGTGGACACCACGGAGCGTGACTGTGCTGGGGTCGCCCGCGCCGGAGATGGGATCGACGTTGGTGAGCACGAAGCCCGTGTGGTTGGATTGGAGCGTTCCGCCGCTGAGAATGAGGCCGGCCATGGTGGGCGTGTTCCAATAGCGGATGCCGGTGTCGCAGTGCGAGACGTTGTTGTCGGCGCAGACAACGTTGACGCCGGCCAGGATTGAGCTGATGTAGATGCCCCAGGCCTCCGCAACGATGACCGCGGGATCGGCATCGACGGAGTTCGCGCTGATCGCCCAGTCGGAGGCGTTGGCGTAGTGGCGGTTGAGCCAGATCGCGAGATTGTCGAAATGCGTGAAGGTATTGGAAGAGATCGAAGCCCCTCCCGCGACCATGGCTCGGGAGTTGTTCCCGGCCTGCACGCCGACGGAGAATGCGTCGAAGAGGTTATGGTCGACTGTCGCGTACGTGTCGTTGTAGAGCAGGACGCACAGGCGGGAGAACGGTCCGCCGGCATTGAGGGTGTTCGTGCCCTGGTGTTCACTGAAGGTATTGCACTCGATGTCGTTGGCATCGGAGATAAGGCCGACACCGTCGGCGTAGAGGTTGACGGCGACGTCATTGGAGTGTCGAATGAAGTTGTTGACGGCGTGCAGGTTGCGGATGTTGACGAACGGGATCGAGGGGTTGTAGAACGAGCCGTTGGAGATGATGTTGCTGACGTCGGCGAAGCCGCTGTTGACGGCCTCGCCGCCGGGGAGGAGATTGTCGCCGTCGAGCGTAAACCCGTCGATGGTGACGTCGCTGGCGGTGATGTAGAGCAGAATGCCATCGACGGCGGAGCTTGTTGCCGCGGGCCGGAGAACCGTCTCGGCTCCGCGAGCGGAACCGTCGGCGGCGCAGATTCCGGCGTTCGCGCCGGAGAGCGTGATCGGCTTAGCGATGACCAGATTCTCAAGGTACGTCCCCGCGGCGACATGGATCTGCGCGCCAGGCGAAGCGATATTGATCGCCCCCTGGATGGAGGCAAAGGCCGTGCAACCGATCGTCAAGGGGCCGCCGACAGAGCCGGACCAGGGCCAGGTGACCTGCGTTCCGTTCGGCAAGGAGGCAAAGTCGTCGTCAACGTACGCGATGGTGTGGGGAGCGGAGTCCTGAACGTTCACATCGGTCGTGCACGTGCCGATGTTTCCGCATGCGTCGGCGACGCTGATGATGACGTGCGTGATGCCCAGGCCGACGGCGGCCCCGCTGGCCGGAACCTGAGAGATGACCAGCCCCGAGAGCGGGGTGCAGTTGTCGCTGGCGGTGATGAGTCCTGTCAGGTCGGGAATAGTTCCATGGCACATGCCGTCGCCCTGCACCGTTTGCGCCGACGCGCATATGGAAATCACGGGTGGGGTGGTGTCATGTACAGTGATGACTTGCGTGCAGTCGGCTGAGTTCCCGCAGGAGTCGGTGGCGCGGTAGCGGCGGTTGATTGTGCCGCCGCAGGGATTGGCAAGGGTGGAATCGCTGATCCATGTGACTGTGACCGAGCTGCAGTTGTCCGAGGCAAAGCCACCGGCGGACTTGAAAGAGGGAGCGTCGATAGCGTGGGCCGGCACATCGGCGATGCACTGCACCGAGACGGGCGCTGGGGATGTGATAACCGGGGGTGTAGTGTCGTTGATTGTGATGCTTTGGGTGCAATCGGCAGTGTTTCCGCAGGCGTCTGTGGCGCGATAGGTTCTGGCGATTGCGACGCCGCAGTTGGCTCCCGGGCCAGCGGGCGCGGGAACTCCATCGCCGACCCACGCAACGGTGACGGAGCCGCAGTTGTCGGTAGCGGTGCCGCCGAGCGACTGGAATGATGCGAGGTTGGCGGCGGGCGCGGGAACATCGCCAGCGCACTGAACACTGACCGCGGCGGGGCAGGAGATGACGGGAGGGATAGTGTCCTGAACGGTGAAGACCTGATTGCAGGTAGAGATGTTTCCGTTGCCGTCGGTCACGGAGTAGACGCGGGTGATTTGCCCGCCGCAGGAGCTGCCCACCAGGGAACCATCCGCATACGAAACCACAGGCACGCCACTGGAGCAGTTGTCGGTATAAGTTCCGCCCATCGAAAGGAACGCGGCCAGCGTGGATGCGCCGCCCGGGAGGTTCCCGGGGCACTGCACCACGACGCCGGGCGGACAAGTGATGGTCGGGGGCGTGGTATCAGAGACTGTGACGGTGACGCTCGCGCACGTGTCGCTGACGCAGCCAGTGGAGGTGTTTCGGGCGCGGGCGTAGTAGATGGTGGTGGCGGCGGGAATGACGACCGGGCTGGCCCCGCCGGAGACAGGCGTGCCGCCGCAGGAACCGGTGTACCAGTCCACTGTCTCATCCTGGCCGACGACGGCAGAGAGCGTGGAGGAAGAGACGCCGTCCGGGCAGATTGTGGCCGGGGAGGCGAGCAGTGAGCCGGGAGTTGTCGCGCACGCTGTGCCATCGCCTTGATACGAACCGCCGAGAGAGATACAGCCGGCGTAGGAGACGCTCGTGCAGCCGTTGGTGGTGCAGCAGGCACCCGTGGGCTGGGCGCAGGTCAGGCCGGAAGGGATGAAGACCTTGGTGACATTGCCGGGGCTGACGGCCGACTGGGGGATCTGCGCGGCGAGGGTGCCCGCGGCGTTCTCGATGCCGACGGTGGCCGTTAGTGTCGAGGCGCTAGCAATTTGGCCATAGCGGAATGCGATGGCGTTGGCGGTCTCGAAGAGCACCACTTGGAAGGTGTTCTCGGGAAACGGTGAGAGGTCGTTGGAGTGAGTGACTCGATCCCATTGCACGATGAAGCGGCGGTTGGGGAATGTGCCGCGTGTTTCCATGAGCATGCGGCCGTTGGGGCCCATGCTCAGGTCGTCCCAAAGGGGGTAGACGGCATCGTTGGGAGTGGTGACGGTCGGAATCGTCTCGTCGTTGACGTTGGCAATCGCGGTCCCGGAGAAGGTCATGTGACCATTGGTACCGACGCTGGCGTCGGTCTTGGGAATGCCGTAGAACGAGAAGGCGAAGGGGAGTGTGATCGCGGTGGCGTCGTTATCCTGCGACGAAGTGAAGACAATCTGGGTGCCGGTGGAGGTGATGTCTTCGATGGGCAAGTTCGGCGTGGTGGGCGGGGCATACGTCACGTTGCCGCAGGTGGAGTTCGCGCCCTGGTAACTCGAGGAGCAGAGCGCGGCCGAGGCGGAGTCCAGAACGACCGTGCAGTTGCCGCTCGCGGCGCAGCACGCGCCTGTGATGCAGGGATTGGCCGAGCAGAGGGTGTTGTCGATGGTGTAATAGCCGGACTGGAATATGCAGCCGAAGGAAGTGCGAGCGTTGCAGGCGCCGACGGCGGTGCAGCAGGCGCCGGTGACGCAGGGGCTGGTGGGAGAGCAGGGAGCGTTATCGCCAACGTAGCTGCTGCCGCCGGTTGCATTGCACGAGGCCTGCGTAAGCACCAGACAGGCGCCGAAGAGATCGCAGCACGCCCCCGTGGGCACGCACGGACTGGAGGCGCACGTTACGCCGACGCCGCGGAAGACAAAGCCGCCGGCCTGGCAGGAGGCGTAGGAGACTTCGATGCAGGCGGTGCTATTGCAGCACGCGCCCGTCGGCTGAGCGCAGGAGAGTCCGGCAGGGGAGAAGAGGCGGCTCGTGTTTGAGGAGATGCTTGTCTGGGGAATGTCCGTGCCGCTGGCGCCCGCTGCGTCTTCAAGACCAGCGCCAAATGTCCCGGTGGTGTCGATGTCGCCCCAGCGGAGTTCGATAGTGTTTGAACCCTCGAAGAGAATGATCTCAAACGTGTTGTTGCCGGTATTGGAGCTGACCGCGATATTTTTCCAGAGCGCGATGAAGCGGCGCATCGGAGCCGCTCCCTTTACCTCCCAGCTGATGAGCTGGGAGGGGGTCTGGCCGGTGTTCTCGTTCAGGTCGCGCCAATAGGCGAAGATGGCGTCGTTCGGCGCGGCGGAGTTCCCAGCAGCGCCGACGGGCAGCACAGGAGTGCGCATGGCCGATGCCGTTGGGATCGAGCCGGTGTCGAAGGAGAGCCAGCCATTGGAGTTGATAACGAGAGATGTGCGCGGATTGTTGAAGAAGTAAAACGTGAAGGGAAGCGTGATCGCGTCGCTGGAAGCGTCGTCGCCGAGCGCGAGTTGCGTGGCGGCCACGTCGGCGGAGATGTCCTCTACAGCCATAGCGCCGGGAGTTGCCGCGGAATATGAAGTGCCCCCACAAACGGTGCCGCCGCCGCTGAAGCTGCCTGTGCACAAA
Organism: Phycisphaerales bacterium; assembly: GCA_038225655.1. GTDB lineage: Bacteria > Planctomycetota > Phycisphaerae > Phycisphaerales > UBA1924 > UBA4658. The sequence continues at coordinate 109,042 of JBBRQY010000003.1, forward strand.
GTAGAAGTCGTTACGGCACAGGTTCCGTCGGTCTGGCAGCATGCGCCGATACAGGGATTTGGGGAGCAGGAGTCGAGGTTGCCGGAGGTCCAACTGCCGTTGCAGTTCGCCTGGAACTGGATGGAGCAGGAAGATGTGATGCAACAGGCACCCAAGGCGGGGCACGGGGTATCGCCACAGAGCGTGTTGTCGCCCTGATAGAAGCCGCCGCCTGCGGAAGTACACGCCGCGGGACTGAGCACAGCACATCCACCCAAGGCATTGCAGCATGCGCCGAAAGCGCATGGATTCGACGGAGACGTGCAGGAGACGTTGACGCCGAGGAATGCGCCGGACGGGACGTTCGTTTGGCAGACCGCGCTGCTCACAACCGTGCACGAACTGCCGTTGCAGCAGGCACCGGTGGCGGGCGCGCAGCCCGCGCCCACGGGGAGGAAGAGCTTGGCCACCGCCGCGCCGCCATTGCCGAGGGAGGATGGGGTGATGTTGATGCCGGTCAGACCCGTGCTGTTCTCGATGCCGGCGTTGATGGACGCAGTGACAGCGCCTGCGCCGGTCGTTCCATCCTGGACAATCGTTCCGTACCGGAACTCGATGGCGTTTGAAGTCTCCCAAAGGATAATCTGGAAGGTGTTGTTGACACCGGCTGCGCCGCCATGGAACGGCACGTGGTCCCACTGGGCAATGAACTGGCGGTTCGGGGGCGTGCCCTTGGTCAGGGTGTAAACCCGACCACCCGTCCCGACCGTGAGGTCAAGATCATCCCAATACGGGGAGAGCACATCGTTGGGAAGAGCCGTGCTGGGGAAGGCCGCGTTGAGATTTGTGTTCGAAGTCGTTGGCGTGGTCGGCGAGATCGACATCCAGCCATTGCAGTTCAGGAAGACCTGCGTGCGCGGCAGCCCGAAGTATTGAAATGCGAAGGGCAGAGCGATTGCGGAGCTATTTGTTTCGTCTCCGGTGCTGAAGACCGTGGTGGGAGACTGGGTGGAAATATCGTCGAGTGCGGCGGTGCGTGTCGCTACAGAGTAGAAAGATGCGGGACAGACGCTGTTGTCTCCGCCATAGCTGCTTGCCGCGCCGGCACATGTGGTGGAAGTGGTGATGGTGCACGAGCCGTCTTGCGTGCAACATGCTCCGGTCAGAGTCGGCGAACTGGTCGCGCTGGCGGTGTTACGGGGATTCGGCGTGTCGGTTGTGAAATCAAAGCTGTTGTTGTCGGTGTCCTGCGAGCCGTTGTTCCTGCGAAGGGTTGCGGCCGTGTTGGCCCCGTTGGCAAGCGCGGGACCACTTCCCTCAAAGCAGTTCGTGACCGCGGCAGCATCGAAGCCGACAAGGTCGACAATCCCGCCTGTCCCGGGATTGAAACAAGCGGCCGTAAGGGTGGCCGTGCCGTTCACGAGCGCCACTTTGCCGTCCGTGGCGGAAAGAGTCACGGCGGAGGCGAACGTGGCGTCCGGGGTCGAGATGGCCGCACCATTCGTTCCGGGCGTCGAGGTCATTGCGATGAGGTAATAGCCATTTCCCGGGATTGATCCGGTGAGCGGCTGCGAGGACCACGATGCGGTTGAGCCGCTGGTTGTCACCTGAAGCGTGTATGTCGCCAGATTCACCGGGGAGGAGGAGCGGTTGTACAACTCGACGAAGTTGCGGTTGAAGGTGGAAAGAGGTGTGGCGGCGTTGGCCCGGGAGTAGATCTGGCTGATGACGACCGGAGAAAACGCGTTCACGGCGACCGTGACACTCGCGCACGCCGCGCTGGTGCAGCCGGAGGTGGTGTTGCGGGCCTTGGCGAAGTATGTCGTTGTCGCGGTCGGGCTGACAGTCAGGGTGGGGCCGGTTCCGGCTGCGATCTGGCCGCATGAGCCCGCGAACCAATCGAGGGTCTCGTTGGGGTTCACCGACGCCGAGAGCACACTGGAGCCGCCGGGAGTAATAAACGCGCTATTGGCGGCTATGTTGGTGGGCGTCGAAGGGAGTGAACCAGCAGGAATGATCAACGCGGCGGAACCACTGATGACCGAGCCGCAGGTGCCGGTGACGATGCAGCGGTATTGCAACGGAGTGACGGCGGCGGTGGATGTGACCATCGTCGCGGCACTCGTGTTTGATCCCACCGCTGCGGTCCAGGTTGAACCGTCGGTGCTCTGCTGCCAGATGTAGCCGAGACCGGAGCCGGTGGCCGTGATCCCGATTGCCACGGTGCTGCCGGAGCACTGCGAGATGGATGTGGGGGGCTGGACGGTGATCGCGGGCGCTGCGCAGCCAGTGGAAACCGTGAAGAACTGGTTGCCGGTAGCGTCCGCGTCGGAAGCGAAGTTGCGAAAGGAACCGTGGCCGAAGCTCACTCCGCTTGCTGCAAGTGGGCCGAGGACCTGATTGGAGAGGGAGTCGAAGTTGGAATCCGCGATCAGGGCGCAGACTTTGATGTCGCCGACCGGGTTCCCGATGGCCGCAAGGGGGATGGCCAGTTCCAGGCCCTTGGAAACGCTCCCCGCGGAGGCGGCTGAGGATGCCGTCACGCCGGCAACGTTGCTGTTGTCCAGAGTGGCGCGAATGCTGTTGGGGTTTGTGCCGCCCGAAAGAGTGCCATTTCCGGCGGCGGTGGTGGTGGAACCGACAAAGGTCTTGGTTCCACCGATGGCCGAAGGGAGGGTGTAGAAATCGGCGAAGAGTCCGTAAGTGGGGCAACCGGCGTTGAGTTCGAGGCAGTAATCGGGGCTGAACGCGGCGTCGAAAGTGAGACCACCGCCACCCCAGTTGCCGCCGCCGCCGTTGTTGCCGAGGTGGGAGATCGTGTTGCCGGAGTCGTTGTCGCCGCGGAGGGCGTTCTGGCCGCCCGCGATGGAGTCGATGAAGACACAGAGTTTGTTGTTGTTGGTCTGAAGGTTGCCGGCGATGTGGAGGTAAAGCGTTCCGTCGCGGATGACGCCGTAGGCCTGATCAAGCTCCGATCCGAGGTTGGCGCAGGAAGTTGAGCCGCCGGTTTCGTCGCCAAAGGTGGTCGGGGCGGCTTGCACAGAGAGCGCGGTGCCAAAGATGGCGGCGTTGGAATCGGCGGCGCCATCGACGACGGGCTGGATCAGGATTCGCACGCCGCGGAAGACTTTATTTGTACCGGCGAGAGCGACCGTGGTGAACGATGAGGCAACGCCGGAGTCGGTGAGCGTGACGAGGCGATTGCTTGTTTCGGTCGTCGTCGCGTATAGAACGGTGTTGCCGGCGGAGTTAACGTAACCGGTCAGCCCGCGGACACCCGTAGAGATACCCGCGGTGAGCGTGTAGGACAATGTCCACGTGCTGCCGACAAGAACCCACTTTTGTACTCCACCGGAGGACGCGATCGAGCGATCATCCGCGAGATAGAGGGTGGTTGGATTCGCAAAGAAGAAGTCGTACGCCGATGGCCCGGTGGCAATCGGAAGCCCCGACAACGTGGTGACCGTCTGACCCGAAGAGGTTGGTAGCCCAGTGCCCACCGTTACGACGCTGAACACCGTGCTGGCCGAGCCCGACGCATAAAGCTGGCCGTTGAAGATGCCCGCTACGCGAAGGTTCGTTGCCGTTGAGTTCAGTTGAACCGAGGTGACGCCGCCAAGGAGCGCATACCGCAGGCCAGTGCTGCTTGTCGCGCCCCAGAACGCAGTGCCATCACCGGTGCAGACGCCACGGAGATTTCCCGAGCCGCTATCGGTGAATGCGGTCGTCGTATCGACGTTGCCGGCCATGTCGATTCGGGCAACGACTCGCGCGACCGTCGCCGCCGGAGGAGTTGTTGCCAAAAGGGCGACGTCGTATCCGCCGACAACCAGGTACCTTCCGTCTGCGGAGAGCGAAAGGAAACCCTCGCTCGTCGCCGTGCCGCTTTGTGCGAACTGTCTATTCGCGCCGGATGCTGCCGTCGGCAGCGCGATGGACTGTACCAGAGTTCCGCTCGGGGTGTATTCATCCAGGAAGACCGCAGTACCAGACGCGGCAAGCGCCGCGGCCCCGGAGCCAACCCGAACCACGACCGCATTCCCCGGTGTAAACGCCGCGCCCATTGCCGCCTGATCCATCCCAGCCATCGCCCCCACGACTGCCGCCAGCACCCCCCACTTGTTCGCAAGCATCGCGTCACCCGTGCGCGACCTGCCCCAGTCGCGCCCAAGTGGACAGGTCCGCAACGCGCGGGCCAAGTTTTTCAAAATCTGGACTTTGAACATGTGCTTGCTCTTCTCGTGCATTGCTGCGCATGGGCCGCGGTAGTGGATGACGGGCTGGGAGAGAACTGCGGCGGCGCGGCCGGGAGGGTCCTGTAGGAGAGTCGATGGGGGTGTTGGGAGTTGCTGTGGGGCTAAGGTGGGAAGTGGGACCGTGCGATCAACTGAGTAGCTTCGCGCGGCGTGAGTACGCCGCGTGTTCGCCCCTTGCCGAGAACAGTCGCCATGGACTGCAGCGAGAATCCGCGTGTAGTGTGCCCGTCATGCCTTCGTGCGAGTGAGAGGAGAATTAGCCCGGAGAGACCGTGCCGGGGTGCGAAACGGGACCGCAGCCCATCCAAGTTACCCAACCATTCGGGTCCGTGCCAGATATATCACGGTAATGCGGGGGTTCGGAGGGGTCTGAGAGGGATCATGGAGGTTGGGCTGGGATCGCTTTTTAATCTGGTCTAAGGCAGTCGCTATTTGCCAGTTTGGCGGTACCAAATCGACCGAGCAGTTCATCACCTTCCGTTGATGACCCGGGGGATCCACTGGCTGTGGCCAGATGGGGCCGTGCGGTGGGGTCGCAACGCGCCGGTTCGACGTTCTCGGCCGTGCTGAGGCAGGGGCGGGAAGTGTGGGAGGCATCCTAAATACAGGTCGGCGGCATATCTGCGCGTCACCGAACGGGGGAGGGGGTAAGCCAACTCGCTTCACGTCTGGGGGCGGGTTTCCTTTCATGCGGGGTCGCGTGTCGGGTGGGTCGCGGCCGGAACATCCGGCCTGTCCCATTGGTCCGACACCATGAAGTGGCGGGTGCGGCGTGGGGCGTTACAGCCAATATCCAAGGGCTTGTCGGGAAATGGGTTACGAGATATGCAGCCATAACGGCGGCGCAGGAAAAAGCCCGCGGAAGGGCCGCGGGCTGGTTGATTTCCGACTCTTGATACGCCGGAGTTCAACCGCGCCGAGACTCGATCGCCTTCTTCCGCTGCTCTGGTGTAAGCAGATCGAGAATCTTGCGCCAGTTTGCCATCTTCGCTTCCTGAGTCGGCTCACCAATGCCGCCGTTGCCGCCGGACTTGCGGTTGGCCTCCGCGGCCTCGCGGGTGATGGCGCGGATCTTGGCTTCCTGCTCGGGCGTTGCGTCGATGGCCTTCAGGAAGGCCTCCATGTGCTGCTTGCGATCGTCAACAATTCCCTTGAGCGTGCGGCCCAATTCTCGCAAGAGTAACCCCAACTCTGCGCGTTCAGCTCCAGCCGCGGCGGCGCGGGGGCGTTCGGCCTTCCCACTCTCCCCTTCGAGCGAGCTCGCACCTGGGCCACGACGAGCAGCGGCATCTTGCGCGACGCTGGCACTCGTATATTCCTCCACGATCCGCTTGAACTCGGCTCGCTTGTCCTCCGGGAGCACGCCGGAAACCTGCTCGGCAAGCGTGGGCGAGAGAAGCGCGGCCGCGGCTGGGCGGAACTCCTGGATAAGCGGTCGAAGCTCGGCGGGCTTTGCGCCGCCCTGTCGTGCGGCCTGGAGTTTGAGAATTATCTCGTAGTTTTCCTGGAGTAACTTGTTCACCTTCACGAGGCGCGCGTTGAACAGATCTTCAATGGGCTTGCGTTGCTCGGGAGTGAGGGCCAGGAGATCGATCGCGGCCTGCTCCGGGCGGGTCTCCAGGCGCTCAACATTGCCGCTCATGTCGCGCTTCACGAGCGTCGCGGGTTTGGGCTTTTCGGAGATGGTGGGGCCGCGCATGGGGTCGGCAGCGGGGGATGCGTCGGGCTTAGGCGACTCCTGCGCGAGGAGGGCTGGTGCGCAGGAAGCAAGGGCGACCAGGACGACGAGACGGGTGCGAATAGGCGTCATACGGGTTTCTCCGGCCCTTGAATGGGGCGTGGGGGGACATGGGCCTAACGCGGCAAAGCATGTGTTGTTGCGGAGAGGCGTGGGCCGATGGGGCTGGCAAGCGAGTATTGCCAGGGCCTACTATGCGGGCCTCATCGACCAAGATCGCGTTCTGTTTGGAGAAACCACACTATGAAACGACCTATCGCGCTCACCATCGCCGCTCTCACGTCCGTCCTGTTCCTGACTGGGACCGTCCTCGCACAGGACAAGGCCCCCGCCAAGCCCGCGGACCCGCCGAAGACCACCGAGCCCGTCAAGAAGGACGACAAAGCCACCCCCCCCCCACCCACTTCCACCCCAACTGCTAAACCGGAGAACAAGAACTTGCCAGACTTCGAGTACGTCAAGGTCACCACCAGCAAGGGCGACATCGTTCTGAAGCTCAACCGGGCCAAGGCCCCCCTCAGCGTTGAGAACTTCATGAAGTACGTCGACAAGAAGTTCTACGACGGGACGATCTTCCATCGCGTGATTCCGAACTTCATGATCCAGGGCGGCGGATTCACCGCGGACATGAAGCAGAAGTCCAACGATCCGCCGATCAAGAACGAGTGGCAGAACGGCCTGAAGAACAAGAAGTACACGGTATCGATGGCCCGCACGCAGGTTCCGGACTCGGCCACGAGCCAGTTCTTCATCAACACAGCCGACAACGCGTTTCTCGACCAGGCCCGCGACGGCGCGGCGTACGCCGTCTTCGGCGAGGTCGTGGCGGGCTCGGACACCGTGGACAAGATCGGAGCTGTCAAGACCGGCACCAAGAACGGAATGGGCGATGTGCCCGTGGAGACCGTGACGATCAACTCCGTTACGAAAATCTCGGAAGCCGACGCGACGAAGGCGGGCGGCAAGTAAAGCATCTCGCGGCGCTTGCACACGGCCGCACATTCCTTTCGAACGATTGATCGGCGGCCCGAAGTCATCAGACTTCGGGCCGTTTTTCTGCGCCACCGTCAGTGCTTGCCCCACGACAGGAACGGAAGCACGATGGAGACCACGAACAGCAGGATGATGATCCACTCCAGCACTTCCATGCGCAGCGATGTGCGCCGGTCCTGGAGTTTCGAGTAGATGCTCTCGAGCGTGCTGAGCTTGCGTTCGATGCTGGAATCACGCTCGGGAAGGTGGAATCGTTTCGCGGCCATGCGGTAGATACGGGCGAGGTGCTGATCGCCAACGAGCTTGATGGCATTGTTCACGCCCTCGTATAGCAAGGCGCTGTCCATCTGGAGCCGCGCGATGCGATTCAGGCCGCGCTTGCCGCCGGGGAGCCGCCAACCGCGATGTTCGACAACGATGCGGTACGACTCGTCGAGAATTTCGTCGAGGCGATCGTCCAGCACACGCATCTCGAGAAGCTCAACGTTCGCGTATTCGAGCACGAACCGAACGTCGTCTCCAGCGCCGGGCGTTCCGCCACCGGATTCGACGACGACGACCGCCGCGTTCCAGTCCACCAAGGCAATATCTCGACGTCCGTAGGAGATTCGAGATGAGACGGCGTCGGCGATTTCATCATCCGAAAGCGGCAGTCGCTCGGAGCAGAGAATTCCGGCGAGCAGCGCATCGTTGGCGGAAGAGCGGCTCAGGGCAATGTCCGCCAGTCGCGGATCGTCGGACTGGAAGACGACATAGCACTCCATGGGCTCGGCCACGAGCGGGCGCGTGACGGCCTCGGAAATAGTCTCCGCAAGCGTGGCGAGGAGGGCCCTTGAGCCCGCGAGAATCGGACCGTTCTCGTACAGGGCCTCGCTCAGCGCAAGCAGTTCGGCGCCGGTGCCTTCGAACTCGATGCGGTGCGTGACAGAGACCGCGCCAAAATCAAAGATCACGGCATCGAAGGCGGCCTGAGTCTTCCAGACGCGCTCGCTCCTACCGGTGACGACGAGCACATCGACGGGGCTGGATGTGCCCGAGACACGGAGCGGAAGCGGCCGGTAGTCAAAGTATGGCGGCGAACGCCGACTCGGCCCAAGGCCCTGTCTATGCGCGCCCACCGAAAGCCGGGACTCGGCATGGTTCAGATCGATCGCCTGGCCGACATCGAAGGCCACCAGCACATGGATCGTGCAGCGGACTGAGGTCGTGCTCGGTGTGGACGCGGGATCGGCCATGGCGGTGCGATAGCGTACCCGAAACGCAGCTCCACGGTGCGTGCCGGATCGGGTACTATGCGGCCCCAGCCATGCCCGCCACACCCGGAAGAGACGAGCCATCAGGACAATGCCGCCGCAACGGCCGCGAGTGGGGCGTGCTGCTGGCCGCGTGGATGTTCCCGGTGTTGTGCTGGTTCGCAGCAACGCTTTTTTTGGGCGGCAACCTCGGAAAGAACACCGACGATTACTCGATCAACCTGCGTGATCCGGTCACGAATACGGTGCCGAGCCCGTTCAATCCGCTCGTGCGCTACCCGTACTTCTGGCGGCCACTGCACAACATCATGTGCTTCGGCGTCGGCACGCTCTGGCCGGAGGCCAACCGGACCGTGCATGTGGCGGTGGCGGCATTCCATGGGCTGGCCTGCCTCGGCCTGTACTTCGCAATGCGAAGACTGACCCGCACGCGGGTGGCGCCGCTGGCAGCGACCGTTGTTTTTATGGTCTTGCCGCTGCACGGGGAGGTCGCGTTTTGGTTTTGCACGACGTCCACGGCGATCGGCTCGTCACTCTTCTTCGCGGCGGCGATCGCCGCAATGGCATTTGCACGGGCGGAGAGAGTTCGAATCGGACTGCTCTTGGGCATCTTCGGAATCGTGTTTCTGGTGACCTGCTTCTACGAGCAGTCGGCGGCGTTGTGCGCGGGAATGCCGTTCCTGTGCATGGCAGTGGCACCCCCAAGCCGTGCGTGGGCCGCGCGAGCATCGCGCGCGATTGCGGCAACCCTTTGCGCTGGCGCGGCGTGCCTTCTGTACGTAAAGCTGCTGGTGGCCACAGCTCCCGCGGCGGTCCGCGGCGGAGGACAGTCATTCGTCAGTGGGAACCGCGCGGGAGAGCGACTGACCGAAACGCTGAGCGGGGTACACAACGTGCTGTACGGCGAACGCGCTCAACAGATCGTGCGCGGCTCCCTGCAACTCGGATGGGAAACCGCGGCCTCGCCGAAGGGCCTCGTGCTTGGGTCGGTGCTGTTGGCAAGCGCGGCGTTGTGGCTCGTGTGGGCGGTACGCCGGGGGGGACCATGCGAGCAGGAGCAGGCGGGCGAAATTGCCGCCAAGGGACATGGGGGTTGGCTGTTTCTGGCCGGTGCGGCAACGTTTGTGGCCGGATGGCTTCCTGTGTACGTGATCGATCATCAGATCGTGGAGATGCGTAACGCATATGTGCCACTGCTCGGCGTTGCCATGATGCTTGCCGCGTTGCTCGATGGCATCGCCGGCGCACTTCACGGACGTGCGGGCGTGGCGGCGCGGCTCGTCATCTCACTCGCTGCCTTTGTTGTGATTGTTCCCAGCACTCTGGCTTTGATCGGCTACCAGACCTGTTTCCAACTCCGGTGGCTGGAGGATCAGCGCGAGATCGCCGCGCTGCATCAGATGGTCCCCGCGCCGCCGCCGAACACGGTCTTCATGCCACTGCGGCTCGGGGCACTTGCTACGCATACCGGCCACGTGCTTTTCGATCGCTCGCGTTACGGCGTGTTCGAAACGCCGTGGTCCGCGCATGCGGCTGTGCAGCACGAGTATCGACGGGACGACATCGGCGCCACGTCGTACAACCCATGGGTTGCGACGCCGCGCACTCCTGTCGATAAACCGGGCGAAGACGGCGTGCGCTGGACCAAGGGATTGAGCAAAGACATGACCGCGCTTTTCCCCAAGGACCCGGATGGCGGCTTGCGTATTCCTTGGATCAACGCCGTGCCGTTCGTTACGGACCCCGACGGGCAACTGCGGCTGATTCGTCGCATCGATGTGGAACGCGCCGACCATCGTGATCTGGAAGTTCGCCCACCGCTCGTTCACGCTGCAATGGACGCCGCGAAGTCGCAGCATGCCGAACTCCTTACCTCGGTATATCGCATGGGCGAACCGGAGCCGGAGGAGAGCCGCGCAGACCTCATACCTCTGCGTTTCTGGGAGTTGGCGGATGGGAGCGAGGCCAAGTTCGATAAGATGACTATCTGGGGCACGTCGCGCGAAGCGACGTGGCTCGCGCCCGGGTACCAGGAGCGGGCATCGATGTCGATATCCCTTCCACCACTCGACCGATCGGAGAACCTGCTGATCCGCGCCACGATCGCCGAGTACGACGTAGACCCGAAACGCCATGCGGCCGCCCGTATTGAAGAACTGGCGTTTTCGATGGCGAGCGCACCCGACAGGGAACTGGCCGTGCTCCGCCTCGATCCGTCGCGCTTTCGTGGGCTCAGGAAGTGGGAGTCGATCGTGGTCGTTCTGCCGCCGCGAACCGACGTAGCCGGCGACCGTCTTCGGATCATTCCCCGGCTCGCCAAAGAGCCCGCGGTGCGGCTGGACCCAACCTACAAAGCCCCTCTCCCGGCGGACGAGAACGCTTCGATTTTGCCGATCTGGATCACCCATGGGTATGAGCAATCGATCGTCGTTCAGCCGAAATGATCATCTCTACCCCCTTCTGCGCCCGGCGTCCCGCTGCATCCATACCCTTCCGCCCACGTGAAGCTCTCCGTCATCATCCCGGCGTATAACGAGGAAAAAAACCTCGATGTGCTGCACGCACGTCTTACGGGCGTTCTGGAGAAGTGCGCCCCCGCGGTGCGAGAGTTTGAACTGATTTTCGTGAACGACGGCTCGCGAGATGGCACGCTGCAGGGCCTGCGCGGGCTGGCCGAGCGAGATCCGCGTGTGAAGTTCCTCTCCTTCAGCCGCAACTTTGGACATGAAACGGCGGTAGCCGCCGGGCTGGACCGTTCAGACGCCGACGCGGCCGTGCTGATCGATGCCGACTTGCAGGATCCGCCCGAACTGATCGAGCAGATGGTGACCCGGTGGCAACAGGGCGTACAGGTGGTATACGCGCAGCGCCGCAAGCGGCGCGGCGACCCTGTGCTCAAGAAGATCGCCATCTACGCCTTCTACCGACTTCTTGGGCGCATCAGCGAGATCGATATTCCGCTGGACACCGGCAACTTCCGGCTCATGGACCGGCGCGTGGTGGAAGTGGTGCGGGCCTGCCGGGAGAACCCGCGATTCGTCCGCGGCCTTGTTCCCTGGGCCGGGTTCAAGCAGGAAGCGCTGATGTTTGATCGCGACCCGCGCCACGCGGGTGAGACCGGATACGGGTTCTTCAAGCTGGCGCGGCTTGCGCTCGATGGCATCTGCTCGTTCAGCATGGCCCCGCTGCGAGTGGCAAGCTGGGTGGGCGGATTGGTCATCGGGCTCTCGGCACTTGGCGCGATCGTACTTGTCGTGGACAAGCTCTTCTTCCACCCGGAAGTCGTGCGTGGCTTGACGCTTCTCGCCTGCGCTATGTTCTTCCTAAGCGGCGTGCAGCTCTTCATGCTGGGCATGCTCGCTCAGTACATCGGGTACATCTTCAAGAACGTGCAGAACCGCCCGATGTACATCGTTGCCGACGAGGGCGGCTTCGCCACACGCGGCCCGATCGTGGGCCCGACGCCCAACGCGCACGGCGTCCATCCCCACGTGGGAAACGGAGCGATGCCGCAGATCGTCGTGCGCCCGGGAGCGGGTGTGGAGCTCGGGAGCGTCTCCCGTGGATGAGGCCCTGTACCGCCTCCATGCCGAGCGGGAAGAGACATATTGGTGGTGGGTCGGGAAGAACCGGATCATTCTGAGCTTGATCGATCGATACCTCGCGAATCAGTCTCGAACTGGTTCTCCCCGGGCTCTCGACATTGGATGCGGCGCAGGCGGGGTGCTGGCGAAACTGGCACATCCCCCCCACTCCTTTGAATCCGTTGGTGTGGACATGTCCCCGATTGCACGCGAGTATTGCGCCAGGCGGGGCCTGGCCGCGCTCGATGGTTGCCTGCCCGGCGACCTTCCCTTCAAAGATCCCGCGTCCTTCGACGTCATCGTGATGAGCGAGGTGATTGAGCATGTGAAGGAGGACCGGGCATCCGTGCAGGCCGTCGCCAAGCTGCTCAAGCCCGGCGGCATCCTTATCTGTACCGTTCCCGCCCACATGTGGCTCTGGTCCAGCCATGACGACTTTAACTTTCACCAGCGCCGCTACACGCGGGAGCACTTCGGCTCGCTCTTTGACGGGCTGGGGCTAGAGCAAGTCGTGCTGAGCTACTACCAGGCGGCCTCTTTGCCGCTCGTCGTCGGTGCGAGATGGATCGAGAAACTGCGGACGCGGCTCACAGGCAAGTCGCCGGCGGAGCCAGAGGTCAAGCCACTCCCGGGAATCGTGAACTGGATGCTGACGCGGGCCTTTCAGGCCGAACGGCACATCTTGCCGCGGGTGCGATTGCCGTGGGGAACCAGCGTCATCAGTGTGCATCGGCGTACGATGGACGCATGAGCGTGATCAGCGGCTTAGGCATTCGGACTCCGGTTGAGGTGAAGATCCCTCGCGCGGAAGCGGCCGCGCCGGCCGCACGTCGAAATCCGTACATCGCCTACCGCAAACTGCTGACGCCACAGAGGGTCCGTGAACTCTCTGTGCTGCGTCCCTGGGTGAGCGTGCGGGACACGCTCTGGTGCTGGGTGTGGATCGTGGCGGCTTGGACGCTGGTGTTCTTCTATCCCACGTGGTGGGCCGTGCTGCTGGCCAGTCCCGTGATCGGTTCAAGGTACTACGGGCTGTTCATCATCGGGCATGATGGCATGCACCGGCGGATATTTGCGTCCGCGAAAGCGAGCGACTGGTTCACCGATCTGCTGCTGATCGGCCCGATCGGCATGGTGAACCGCGTGAACAGCCGCAACCACCTCGAGCACCACCAGAACCTCGCTAACGATGACGACCCAGACTTGCACAAGCACGCCTGCTTTAACAAGGCCAACAAGTGGGAATATGTGCTGTTTCTGACCGGGCTCTCGGCGCTGGTGAATGTCTACCAGAACCTGTTCGTACACACGGGCAAGGTGGATGCGGCGGGCCGATCCGCCGCGGCGGAAACGGACGCGGAGGCCTCCAGCGAGAACCATCGCAAGCACTCCCTGCGGGACATCGCAATCATTCTGGGCTGGCAGGCGTCGATGGCGATAGGGCTGACGGCGATGGTCGGGGTCGCATGTGGTGGAACGTGGCGCGAGCCGGTTCAACTTGTGTTCAAGGGCTTATGGGCCTACCCCGCGCTCTGGCTCGTGCCGGTCTATCTCTTCACATACCTTCCGAATCTGATCCGCTCGTTCGTGGAGCACAGCCATCCGGAAGATGACGATCGGGCAGACGAGCACCGGCTCTGCACGTTCCTCTCAAACCCCGTCGAGCGATTGTTCATGTCGCCGATGAACATGAACTATCACATCGGGCACCACCTCTGGCCGAGCATTCCCTACTACAACCTGCCGATCGTGGACCGCGAACTGCGGGCGATCCCCGCGGACAAACGGGAGGGGCTGAACTGGCGTGGGACGTACGTGGGGTATTTGTGGACGTACTACGTGGCGCTGCCGCTTGAGGAGTGCCGAAACTCGCGGCATCGCAGAGAGTCTTCGGCGGCTCACGCCGCTCGGCTCTGATCAGACTCCGACCGGCTCCGTGCTCATCTGCGCCACCAGGTTTTCCAGCAGCATCCCCATGTTCACGTTCATCGCCAGGTGAGTCTCCGCGGCCGAAATTGCGTCAATGGCGTTCAGGAGCCGCTGAGTGGACACATCCTGCTCCAACTGCGAAGCGGACTTGCCTTGGGCGCGCAGGCGCAACCGCGCCCGCGTGTCCTCGGCGAGAAATCCGAGCATTCTCCGCCCCCACGCCTTATTCGCCGCGTCTTTGCTCGCATCCGAGTTCTGTTTCACCCACGCCGCAGCCCGCTCATCGATGAGTTTCGCCAGCATTTCCCCAAGCCCGACCGGGCATCGCCCCGACTCGACGAGCTTGAGCGATTCGCGGAGCGCGGCATCCCATCCGAACAGGTCGTTGGAGATCGCCACTTCCGCGGCTCCCGGCGAGCCGCACGCGAAACGCAGCAGCCACAACCGCTTCTCCGGCTCGATCGCCCCCAACCCCGCCTCGCCGCCGCGGCGCGACAGCCACTTATTCATTTCCTGCTCATCCAACGGCGTGAACGCCACTCGATCGCAGCGCGAGCGGATCGTCGGCAACAGGCGTTCTTCGGCGCAGGTAATCAGGATGATCACCGTGCCCGGGGCGGGTTCCTCCAGAGTCTTCAGCAGCGTGTTCTGCGAGACCGCGCTGAGCAGTTCCGCCTCATCGACGATGAACACCTTGCCCGCGCGCGAATCGCCTGGGATCGAGCGGCTCTTGGCCGCGGGCTCGGTCAGAAACTCCTCTACCACTTCCTTGGCGATCCCCGACTGCTTCCCCTTTCGAACCTGATCCTCTCGACTGATCCCGGCCAGTTCTTTGGTGATGATGTGCAGGTCCGGGTGCGTCCCTGATCGCACCATGCGCTGCACGGGAGAGTCCGCTTCGGGCACAAGGTTCCCGCCCAGATCCGATGATGTGGAGGGATCGAGCAAGGCCGCTGCGAAGGCAACCGCCGCGCTGCACTTGCCCACGCCCGCCGGTCCATGGAAGATCCACGCATGATGGATGCGCCCGGACTGCATGGCCCGCTCGAGCGTCCGCTTCGCCGGAGCTTGGCCGATGATCTGCTCAAGTGTGGTGATGCCGTGCGCAACAGGTGCCTCGGCAACATCACTGGAAGGCGAGGTCGCCAGCAAGTCCTCGTTCACCGCTTTGGTCGGTCGCTTGGCCATTGGCCGAAGCGTACACGCGGGCACCCGTCTCGGTCGAATCTGTGAAACCAGGCAAGCTGGGTAATCCAAGGGGGCAGACTGCACACCAATACCTTCAAATTCCCCTTGATTCTCGGGCGTTACCTGCGAGACTGGAGGCGTTCGTTCCGAGAACTCCGGAGGCGATGAGAGCACATTTGTTCGCCCGCGCTCTCTCCTGGAGTCTCCCATGCGTATTTCCGGATGTGTTTCCTTCGGCTTGGCCACTCTCGCTTTGGCCGGCTCCTGCTTCGCTGATACCACGGCCGCTCAGTCCATTGGCGGCGGCACACTCACGAGCGGTTTTGCTCGTTCGATCGGTTGGGAGTTCACGGTTTCCATGCCCATGGCGGTTTCGGCGCTGGGCGTATGGGATTACGGAAGCGACGGGCTGAGCAAAGTGCATCAGATCGGGCTCTTTCGCGTCAGCGATTCATCACTCGTTGTCAGCGCGACGCTCATTGACGGTTCGAACGCGGCCCTGATCGATGGCTCACGCTTTGTGGATGTCCCGTCCACGCCGCTGGTTCCCGGGACATCGTACTACATCCTTGCGGACGATTTCAGCACGGACCCTTTCGTGAGCGGCAACGGATCGATTGGCTTCGCACCGGAGATTAACTGGCTTGCCGTTGCGGATACGCCGGTGAACACGATCTTCGGAACGCCAACGTTCACGCCGGGCACCATGGGAAACCTGGGACCGAACTTCCGGTACGCGGTGCCGACTCCTGGGGCGGTCTCCATACTCGGGATTGGTGCGATGCTGATCGGGATGCGCCGGCGACGGGCGTAAGCCGCGGGGCACGGCCTACATCGCGCGGATCTTGTTTCGGGCGTTGAACGCCGCGATCTTGTAACACTCCGCCAGCGTCGGGTAGTTGAAGACCGTATTGACGAAGTAATCCACCGTGCCCTTGTAGGCCATCACGGCCTGGCCGATGTGGACGAGTTCCGTTGAGTTGGTTCCGATGATGTGTACGCCCAGCACGGCGCCGCTCTCTTGGTGGATGAGCAGTTTCAACATGCCCAGTTCGTCCCCGAGCAACTGGCCGCGGGCCGTCTCTTTGTATTGCGCGATTCCGGCTTCGTACGGAATCCCCGCCTGAGTGAGCTTCTCTTCGGTCCATCCAACCATGGAGATCTCGGGGATCGAGTAGATGCCGTAGGGAAAGAGCTCCGCGTACGACTCGTACCGCTCGCCGAACATCTGGCAGGCGGCCTGCCTTCCCTGCTCCATGCTCGTGCTGGCCAGCGCAGGAAAGCCGATGACATCGCCGACGGCGTACACGTCCGGGCTGTCGGTCTGGTACGTCGCGTTCACCTTGATGCGCCCGCGATCGTCGGCCGTCGCGCCGCCGCTGTTCTGCAGATTCAGACGCGCCGTGGAGCCCTGGCGGCCGACGCAGTACATCAGGCAGTCGGCCCGGATGCTCTTGCCGGATTCCAGCGTGGCCTCAACCATGTCGGGTGAGAGCACGGCGCCCTCACTCGCGCCACCCGCACCGCCATTGGATCGCATCCCCGAGAGCACCGGAATCCGCTTGATGCTCACGACCTTCTCGCCCATGCGCAGGGTCATGCCCATCTGGCGCAGGTGATACTGCAAGGCCTCGCCGATCTCGGCATCCAGGAAGTCCAGAATCCGGTTCCGCCCCTCGATCAGCGTCACCCGCACGCCGAGCGTTGCGAGCATGCTGGCGTATTCCGTGCCGATCACGCCGCCGCCGACGATGATCATGGTGCTCGGCAGATACGGCAGATGCAGCAACTCGTCGCTGGTAATGATTTTGTCGGCGTCGAAGTGAATGTTGTCGGGCTTGGTCGGCATGGTGCCGACGGCGATGATCACCTTCCCGGCCCCAACGGTCTCTACCGCGTGCTCGCTCTCAACAACGATCACATCCTTCTGAACGAAGCTCGCCGTGCCGTTGATCAGTTCGATCCCGTTGG
Source organism: Phycisphaerales bacterium (assembly GCA_038225655.1). GTDB lineage: Bacteria > Planctomycetota > Phycisphaerae > Phycisphaerales > UBA1924 > UBA4658. The sequence goes on from JBBRQY010000003.1 coordinate 125,933, forward strand.
AGGCGAAGTGATGGCGAACGACGTCGATTTCCGCTCTGATCACCCGCTGGCAACTCTCCACGAGCATGCTCAGTCGCGTTCTGCGATCCAGCGAGGAAAAGTCGCCAAGATTCTGCTGCTTGTTCCCAACGAGCGAGACCACCGCTTCGCGCAGTGCCTTCGATGGAATTGTGCCGGTGTTGATCGCCACGCCCCCCACGAACTGCATCCGCTCAATAACGCAGACGGACTTGCCAAGCTTTGCCGCCTGGATCGCGGCCTTCTGCCCGCCGGGGCCGGAACCGATGACGACAAGGTCGAAGTGGCGCATAGGGGTGTTGGGAACGGGGAGAGAAAGGTGGTAAAAGGAGGGGTGGGGAGTTTATCGGCCCGTAGGAGCAGGCGTGTGAGGGGGATTTCTGGGTATGGCGACCCAGAAAGGGGTGGAAGAGTTGCGGGGATCCCGCTCTGCCGAGGGTCTTCACCGGGCAGCGTTGTTCGAACGCCTTCGCAAACAGCCGGACTGGCCCATGCGAACACGCTGACTCTATCCGCTTGCATGCTCCGGGCCGATCAGTGACTAGTTCGGCCGGTCCTGATCGCACTCGCCCTTCTGCACATTCGTGGGCACGAATGGGCGGCCGACGGCGTAGATCAGGTTGCCGCGCGGCAGCGGAGGATGGAACACGGTCGGAACATCGTCTGCGGCCAGCATCCAGCCCGGACCCGGCGCATCGAACGCCCACGCATCAATGAGGTAGGGAACGCCCTCGGCCTCCGCGAGTCGCGATTCACGGGCGCACACGCCAGCAACTTCTGCTTCCCACGATCCCATGAGACGAAGGCAGTGCGTCACGCGCCCCCAAGGGTTCTTCTCGCTTCGGAAGATACTCTGGCTTCTCATCTCGTATTTGAAGATCGGGTGGTTTGTGTAGCGATAGGCCAGCCAATCGGCTGGCGCGTCAGACTCGGCGACGTTCAGTGGCATCGAGCGAGGAACTCCGGACCCGACAATGGCCGCAGATGAATACGTCCATCGTCGCACGGCTCGACAGGCATACCCGCGTTTGAGATAGACGGGAAGCGCCTCCGGCCCGGCGCCAAACGTGCCGATCCATCCCTCGCCGCGTCCATCCGCGCCGACAGCGATCTCCTGCATTGCGTTCAGCAGTTTGCCGCCCTGGCCGCCTCCCTTGAGTTCCGGCAGCACGTGCCAGAGCGCCAGCCAGTACGACTGCGGCCGCGGATATGGGGCGACGATTGCGCCGAGGAATCCGAGCATCCGATCGCCCTGATACGCCCCGAGCACGCTGATCCCGCGCGGAAAGATCGCGCGATCGACCCAAAGGGTCTGATACTGAAACGCGAACATGCGTTCATCACGAGCAAGGATGTGGCCCTTCCGCCAATGGGCATCGATGTACTCGCGCAGTTGGGCGGCGTCACGGCAGGGCTCGATAGAAACAGGCGCAGTGGTTGCGGGGGCAACCACTGATTGGGTGGAGACTGGGGCAATAGTCGTGGTCATGCGCGGCCTCCGATGGGGTGCATGTCGTGCTTCGGCGATGTCGTCTGGGCGGATTCGAGCAGTCGGGCATTCAGGAACTTTGCATCGATGCGGGCTTTGGTATCAAATTGATGCGTATAGCCGAGCCGCGCTGCGATCGCAACCGTCTCTGTGTCGTGCTGTCCAAATGGATAGGCCAGGGCGCGGTTTTGAGCTCCGAACCGCCGGGTCATGACCTCGTGGGCCATCTGCATGTCCGCAAACTGCCGCGCGGGGGCGAGAGTGGTGTACGCGACATGATCGAATCCATGCCCGCCAATCGCGTGCCCCGCGGCCTGCAAGGCGTTGAGTTGATCCACGTTACAGAACCAGTCGCTGGAGCGGAGGCCGACACCCGCGTTGATGCCGTGCAACACCTGCGTCGCCCGATCGTGCGGGAGTGCGAACGCGAAGATGTACTTGAGCCGCCGCTTGCCGGGAACCTCGTAGTGGTAGAGCCGATTCATGCGATCGGTATCGATCTCGCACGGGCCGCCCACGAGCACGTCAAGCTTTGCGTCCACCCGGCGTTCAAACTCGGCCCAACCAAGTTCCTGAGCAAGTGCGTGCAGGAGATGCTGCGTACACCATCGCGGGTCACTGGCGACTATGGGTTGTCGACCAGCCGATCCATCAAACGTCGCGACTTCCTCCAGCGTGGCGAACGGGCGCATCGGCGCGAAGAAGATGCCCGGCACGCCGAGATCGGCCATCACACGCGCCGCATACTCGTACTGGTCACGAACGGCATCGTCAAACGTCAGCAGCGCGAGGTTCTCCTCCCGCTTGTAACTCTGAACGTATTCCTCAACCGTCACAATGCGATGCGTGCGTCGGATCAGGCGGATCTGCTCGGCAAACTCTCCCGGCGTGATTCCAGTCACCCCATCGGAGTTGCTAGGGCGAATATAGTGGTAGGTCACAACGACGTGCGGCATGCAATGCTCCGGGTGGTGCATCGGAATGCGGGGGCTCGGGCGATCAGAATTGACACGCCCTACACGGCTTTCCACGCAGACCCACACTCTGGGCAGACCTTGCACCCGTCGGGCGGGGGCCGATCGTCCGCAGGTCGTACTCGCAGGATGGACAGTACTCCGCTCGGAGATACTGACGGGCGATCCGGTGCCCTGTGGCCCGTCGGGCGACGAACACGATCAGCATCATGGGGACAAGTCCCAGCGGAATGGCGAGCGGCACAGCCATCCATCCGAGTTTCAGTACAGATGTCAGGAACACCGGAACAAGCGTGTACGCGATCACGACGGGCAGGACCATGAGTGCATGGTAAACGATGCGGCGACGTTCCGCGTTCGTCATCGGATCCACGCTTGATGCCACTTTGGCATATCTCGCCTGCTTATCGGGGTCCATCTTGAACGGAAGTGCAAATGCGTGCTTCACGAGCCGGCAAGTCCGGCCGCGGTCGTCGGTGATGGTTGGGTGCAGAATGTGCATTGTTCGAAAAATCCCTGGCAACCGAATGATGGATGCAACCTCAACTCCGCCGCAGCCGATTCGCCAAAATGCCCACGAACGATCGCGTGGCCAGTTCTTCCTGCGTCAACCCGGTCGCCGCGGCTTCTTCGGGCGTGATGGCTCGCCGTCGCAGGCCCTGGATAAAGAATGTGATCAATCCCTGGGCTGTGGCGGCATCGTCGAAAACGCCCCCCGCCGCGCCGCCGACGAGCGTCGCGCGTGCCGCCTTGTCCACGAAGTTGCGAAGGCGATGCGTCGCTTCCGGCAGATACTCGAGGAAATACGAGTACATCGCGGCATAGCGCACCGGGAGCTGCGCCGGATTCAGATCCCAGCCCTGATACCAGCCGTGTGCCAGCGAGCGGCGGACGTTGTTGTAGTTCAGCTTCCACGCAGCGTGAACAGCGGCACGATTTTCGGTGAGTTGCTGTGCGGAGAGCATGCCGCCTTCGGGCGCTTTGTGCGGAGCCGCAGGCATGATGTTCGTCGCGCCATCCGAAAGCCAAAGGCCGCTGGCCCCGAGAGCGACCTGCATGACGTGGCGAGCAAAGTCGCACCCGCGGTGGTCGATCTTCTGCTCTTGCGCTGTGACGCCGATGCTCGCGGTGTAGTCGTACACACCCAGCGCACCGGCGATGCACCGGCCCCTCGCCGCACGAACGAAGTCCGGAAGCGGGCAGATCCCGGCCGCATTGATGACGGATTGCGTTGTTTCGACCATGAACTCCATCTTGAGCGAACCCTTCGGGAACAGCCCTTCGGCCTCGAACTGATCGAAAAGCTCCACAAGCGCCGTCACCTGCTCGGGAAGCACGAGTTTGGGAAGCATGACAACGAAGTTGTCTGGCAGCTTGCCGCCGGTTTTTCCAGCGAGCGTGCTCAGAAATATGTCCAGCGTGCGCACGCCCCGTGCGACGGTGTCGGGGCCAAAGTTCTTGATCCGAATACCGATGAACGGCGGCAGCGAGCTCCCACCAGCCGCGGCCATTCCTGCCGCCACCTCGATCGCGGCCTGCTCCACATGCGCGTCCTCCTCGGCATCGGATCGCACGCCGTACCCGTCCTCGAAGTCGATCCGAAAGTCTTCCACGGGCTCACGCTGCAGCTTGTCAATCGTGCGTCGATAAATCTCGGCGCCGAGGGGTTCGGACCATGTCGCTCCGATCGCTCTTGCAAATGACGCCGCATCGGGGGCGTACTCGCGCAATGAACCGAGCGCCAGATCACCCAATCGACGGGCGGAATCGCGACGAAATAGATGTCCGCCGCCGTAGATCGTGTGTACCGGCTGCCGCCCGATCGGCTCCCCCGGATACACACGCGTATATGCCGAGTTTGATTCGGCCAGCTTGGCGAGAATCGTGGAGCGAGAAGCGGTCGGAAGGGAAGTCGGAGGGTTAGACATGGCGAGCGATGGTAAGTGCCTCCCCCGCCCCCACAGCGAACACACCGTGGAGCGAATGGGACCGCTGGCCCCGTTGGTCAACTGTCACGGGCGTGTAACACCTGTGATATTCAGCAACTCACCACGTTCAGCCGGGTAAGCGGGATGACAACCGAAGATCGTGGACAAGTACTCGCGAGCGGCCATTGAGATGAACGGGGTTGGGAGCCGCGTAGGCGGTGCGCGCCGCGGGAATGAGACCGGCGGAATCGGCTCTTTCAGGAGAATGCACATGTTCAGCAAGCAGAGTCGGATACGGACAGCGGCCACTTCGTTCGCGGCGATCGCGAACATCGCCCTGGCGACGATGGTGGCCGGACAGGTCTCTGTCTCGGTACACACCCAGCCGGGGGATGATGTCATTGATGTCAGGGTGACGAACGTGGTCATGCCGCAGGCCTCGCACGGGCACGGAATTATCTGGCGTCCCCCCACCGCCGGAGCCCAGCCGATCGTCGTCTCTGCCGTTGCGGGAGATATCGATATCAACGACGGCATCGGCACGACCAACGTCAAGATGACCCTGCGCAACCCCGGCTCGGTGCAGCAGGAGGCCCAACTCCTTGTGCCTGTTCCCGCGGGCGCCGCCATACGCACGTTCGGCTTCGACGGCGGCGGCATGGAGCCGACGGCCAAGATCCTGCCGAAGGAAGAGGCCCGTCGCATCTACGAAGCGATCGTCCGCAAAGCCCAGGACCCCGCCTTGCTGGAGTTTGTCGGGTACTCCCTGGTGAAGTCCAGCGTCTTCCCCGTGCCCCCGGGCGGCACGCAGACGATTTCGCTGACCTACGAACAGGTCCTGCCGCGCGATGGGGAGCGGGTCGATCTCGCCGTGCCGCGTACCGGATCGCTGGAATCCTCCGGCACCTTGTGGACGATGAAGGGCCGCGTCCGCTCCGCCAAACCGATCACGACGCTGTATTCCCCCAGCCACGAACTTCGCACCAATCGCATCAGCGATAAGGAAATCTCCTTCGAGGTGCCACAGCAGGCCATGGCCGAGCCGGGCGTCTTCCGCATCTCGTGCCTGATGGACAAGTCCGGCGCTGGCGATGGTCTCAACACCACCGTCATGGCCTACCCCGACCCGCAGAACGCGGACGGCGGCGGGTACTTCCTCCTTCTCGGCGGCGTTCCCCCGCCCAGGCACATCAATGAGAGCGATGCCATTGTGGCCCCGCAGAAGCGCGAAGTCGTCATCGTGATCGATCGCTCCGGCTCCATGCGCGGCGAGAAGATCGAGCAGGCCCGCGCCGCGGCCGTCCAGGTCATCGACGGCCTGCACGACGGCGAGGCCTTCAACGTCATCGACTTCTCCAGCTCGGTGGAACGTTTCAGCACGAAGCCAGTGATCAAGGACGGTAAGACCGCCGCAGATGCCAAGAAATACGTCCGCGATATTCAGGCCGATGGTGGCACAAATCTCCACGACGCCCTGATGGAAGCTCTCCGGCCCGATGTCGCCGAGGGCATGCTCCCCATGGTCCTCTTCCTGACCGACGGCATGCCGACGGTGGGCGTGACCAGTGAGGCCCAGATTCGTGAGGCCTCCGCACGTGCAAACACACACAAGCGCCGTGTCTTTACCTTTGGAGTCGGGCTGGATGTGAATGCCCCATTGCTGGACCATCTCGCCGACGCCAACCGCGGTGCGAGCATCAACGTGCTGCCGAAGGAAAACGTGGAGGTTGCCGTCTCCAGAGTCTTCAAGCGGCTCATGGGGCCGGTTATGAACTCCCCCGCGCTCACCGTCCGACTCGGCGCGGGGGGCGATGGCCCCGAGAGCACGCGCTCCGTGCGCGATGTCATGCCCCCGGCACTTCCGGACCTCTTTGAGGGCGACCAGCTCGTCGTTCTCGGCAGGTACACCAAGGCCGAAAAAATGCGCATGCGGATCGAAGGCGAGTTTCGCGGCAGGAAGCAGTCTTTCGACGTGGACTTTGATCCCGCGACCGCTACCACACGCAACTCCTTTGTCCCCCGACTATGGGCATCGCGCCGCATCGGATACCTGACCGACGAGATTCGCCAGACTGCCGGCGGTTCGTCTGGGCAGCAGGAGCCCTCCAAGGAACTCGTGAAAGAAATCGTCGAACTTTCCACGCGATGGGGCATTCTCACCGAGTACACCTCGTTTCTGGCGACGGAGCCCGGACAACCCGTCCCGCTCTCTTCAGCGGCGGCGTCGATCGCTCCCAATGTGCAGTTGAAACTTCAAGACCGTGCGGTTGCCGGAAAACGCGATGGCGCTGGATCCGTGAATCAATCCATGAACGCGAAGGAGTCGAAGTCCCAGCTCGCGGCCAAACCCTCGAATGCTTACTACGACGAAAACCTCGTTCGCAAGTACGTCACCGGATGCCAGCAGGCGGGCGACCAGACCCTCTTCGCCCGCGGCAATCGCTGGATCGACGCCCGCATCCTCCAGCAGCAAATGGCCGGAAAGGACGACAAGCCCGATCAGACGATCATCTTCGGATCCGCAGACCACTTCGCCCTCGCCTGCAAGCTCGCCGACGAAGAGGGCGGCAACCGTTCCTCGCTCCTTGCCATGAGCGGAGAGGTCTTCCTGCTCGTCGATGGGAAGCGCGTGCTCATCACCGCCCCGCAGCAGAACTTGCAGGCCACGCCGTAACTTCCTTCCGTTGACGACGACGCGGAATCCGCCGCGCACGACCGGGCAAACCACCTGCCCCAAGTGCGCGGCGTGTTTCGTTTCGCGACGGCCAGCTGCTTCAGGGCTGATCCGCGTCCGGCCCAAACTCTTTCTTCACTTCCACCCGCACGCGCTCGATTGCATCCAGCAGTTCCCGCTCGTTCGTCAGCGCCCTCGGACAGACATCGCAGCCCAGAGCGGCGTGCATGAGCCAATGCGCCGGAACGATCCGCACCTCGAAGAGTTCCCCCAGATCGCGCCCGCCGAAGTGCAAATCATCAAGAACCAGCGGCGACGCCCCCCCCGCTCCGTCCGGCGCAGGGCAGCACGCCAGCCCCGCCACCAGCCAAGGCACCTTGATGTTGGTCCCAAGTCCCACATCCAGATCGCGCCGGATGGCCGTGCCGCTCCACCACCACCGACCGTGTACTTGTTCCACCGCCTTGGCTTCGCAGTCGATGTCCACCACGCCGAAGGCGGTGAGCTCTTCGGCGAGGGCCTTCGTCACGGCCGCGTTCCAGGGCGTGCACGAATCTCGCAGCGCGCGTCCCCCCACGATCGCCGCCACCACGTGCGACGCCGGATCGTCCCACGTGAACGCGGAGTCCTTCTCGGAAAATGGGGGGACGGTCTCCTGCCCGTACCACGTCCCAAGCTCATGCCAGGCCCCGACGATCACGGCGAATCGCTGGGCCTGACGGATCGCGGCTTCTTCGACGAGCGTGCATCGCTCCTGCTCGGGCACGCCACTCCACCATTCCGGCACACGGACGTCCACCTCGTAGCGCGTGTCCGCCCATTCCATCGAGAACGTACCGGCCTTGCCCGCGAGCATCCGCTCGGCAATGCGGTCGTGCGCGTACTTCACGATGTCGATCGACTCACGGATGTGCGACAAGTCGAGAAACCCTGCACGGCTCGTGTACAAGATTCCCCTGGCGACTTCGTCCGGGCCGTCGTGTGCGCACAGCCATCCCTCGTAACGATGCGTCCCCATATCCCGAGGGTCGGCAACTGCGTACAGCGTGAACGGACCGGGAAACGGAATCGAGCCCAGTCGCATTCTTGGTGTTGCAGGTCCGCTCGAGCACCCCGTCAACCCCATCGTGCTCAGCCCGATCGCGCCGACAACGATTCGCATGAATAGCCCGAGTGCTTCTTTGCTTTTCATCTTCGCTCCAGCGCGGTTCGTTCGCTGCGGCCAGAGTTGGCCGCCGATTGCCGGCAAGAGTACGCATCGATTGCCGATTGATTGGAGAATCTTCACCCCACATCGCGGGAGTGGTTCGGGGTGGCCGATCTCGGCATTTGGTGTAGGGTTAAGAGCGAGCGATCGCAAAGGCCAGAGTCTTCAAGGAAAACGCGCATGGATGTTCGAACAACACTGGCGAGCTGTGGCGCTGCGGCGATCACACTGGCCGCCTCCGCGGCTATGGCCGTTCCGCCGAATGACACCTGCGCCACAGCGCAAACCATAACCGTCCCAGGGCTTTACGCGGCCGTCAGCATCCTGGGCACGACAATCGACGCCACCTCAGACTTCCCGCAAACCTGCGGGCTGGGCGACAACCTCGACGTCTGGTACTCCTTCACCGCGCCAGTAGCCGGAGTCTGGTACTTCGACACGCTCAACAGTCTGCTCTTTGATACCACGCTTTCCATTTATTCCTCATGCGGCGGGCCGCAACTGGCGTGCAACGACGACATTGATTTCGCCAACAGCAACTTCTGGTCGGCGATCACGCTCTCGCTTGCCGCGGGGCAGACCGTGAAGATACGAGTCGCGGCGAACACGGCCGACGCCGATGTGTTCAGGATCAATGTCGTGGGGTTGCCCAACACCGCGAACAACTCGTGCGCAACCCCGGACACAATCGTCGTCAATCAGGCCCGCAGCGGCAGCACCCTCCTGGCAACCACGGACGTGAGCATTCCCGCGATCTCCTGCGGCAACCAGACCGGCTCTGGAGGCGGACGCGACGTGTTCTACGCTTTTACACCGGCGGTCACGCAGCCGTACGCCATTTCGCTCTGCGGCTCCGGATTCGACACCGTGCTCGCCGTGCTCACCAACTGCTCCGGTTCGGCCGGCAGCATCATCGCATGCAACGACGATTCACCCACGTGCTCGTTCAATCTCAACTCGTACCTTCCGGGCGTACCGCTTAACGCGGGCGTTCGTTACCTGATCCGCGTCGCGGGATTCGACTACGTCCCCGCCGACATAGGCACCTACACGCTGCTGATCACTCCCGAGCCGATAGGCATCTGCTGCCGCGGGGCGGTCTGCAACTTTCTGCCGGTGAGCACGTGCCTTCCGGCGCCGGGCACCGCAGGAACAGTCTTCGGGCAGGGCTTGGCGTGCAATGCCTCCACATCAACCACCACCCCATGCTGCTATGCGAACTACAACAAGGTCAACGGAATCTCTGTCCAGGACATCTTCGACTATCTCAGCGACTGGTTCGCCGGAAGTTCGCTCACCGCCATCGGCGGCAACGGCACCCAGACGCCGACCGTGCAGAGCATCTTTGCCTTCCTGAGCGCGTGGTTTGCAGGCGGATGCTGAGCGAGTGGAGCTTTGCGGCCGAAATGTGCGAAAGGAACTCGCAGACCGAGGCCGCGGATGCATTTGCGGCTACTGAACTCTCTTTCTGTAATGCTGGAATGCGAAGACCGTGTGCTCCGCGTGGGGGAACGGGAAGCAGGAACGGTCTCGGGAATTGAACCTCAGCACAATGCGGTGGATGGAATCGACTACCCAGTGGCGTCCCGGGCGGCACGGTTAGGATCTCAATATGGAACAGGGAAAAATCCGAGGACTCGTGACCATCGCGGCAGCCATGTGGCTCACAACCGAGGCCATCGCTCAGCCGGCCAACGACACCTGCGCCGCGGCGGAGACGATCACCATTGCCGACCTCCACGCCGCTGTCACCATTCACGGCACAACTTTGGGCGCTACGGAAGACATCCACCAGTCCTGTGGCGTGAACGACAACCTGGATGTGTGGTACAGCTTCGTGGCCCCCGTGCATGGTCTCTGGTACTTTGACACCTTGAACAGCGGCTTCTTTGACACCACACTTTCCATATACAGTTCGTGCGGCAGCTCTCCGCTTGCGTGCAACGACGATATCGACAGTGCCAATGTCAACTTCTGGTCCGCGATCGCGATCGAACTGGACGCGGGCCAAGCAGTGAAGATTCGGATGTCGATGAACAACTCGGATTCGAATGCGTTCGTCCTGAACGTGGTCGGCTCCCGCGACAACGCGAACAACTCCTGCAACTCACCCGAAACAATTATCGCGGGGCAACCTCGCAGCGGCAGCACACTCCTGGCCACCACCGACTTCGTGCTGCCCGCCGCCTCCTGCGGAAATCAGTTTGGCTGCGGCGGGGGCAGCGACGTGTTTTACTCCTTCACTCCGACAAGCACACAAAGCTATCGGGTAACACTTTGCGGGTCGGGATTCGATACGGTGCTGGCCGTACTTACGGATTGCTCGGGAAGCGTGTCGAGCATCGTGGCCTGCAACGACGACTCCTTGATGTGCCTTTCGGGGCTGAACTCGCAGATCGACAATGTTCAATTGACCGCTGGCGTGCAATACCTGATTCGTGTCGCAGGATTTGACTATCCCCCCCCTGACGCGGGCACATACACCCTCCTGGTTTCTTCACTGACCACCGGGGTGTGCTGTCGCGGAGCGACATGCATGATCACCCAGCTCGACGAGTGCATTCCCGTCGCCGGTGTCGCGGGGGTCGTATTTGGTCCCGGCTCGGATTGCAATGCTTCCGCCGTGAACAACTCCCCCTGCTGCTTCGCGGACTACAACAAGGTCGGAGGGATCGGAGTGCAGGACATCTTCGACTTCCTGAGCGACTGGTTCGCGGGAAGTGCATTCGCGGCCATAGGAAGCAGCTCCCCCCAAGCGCCCTCGGTCTCGGACATCTTTTCTTTCCTGAGCACCTGGTTCGCCGGGGGATGCTGAAGGCCGGGGGGCTACGAACCGGCTTCGGCAAAAACACAACAGCCGCAAGCGACACTGTCGCCTGCGGCTGCCCAAACTCCCCGACTAGGACTCGAACCTAGAACCTATCGGTTAACAGCCGATCGCTCTACCATTGAGCTATCGGGGAAGCTATTTCACGTGTCCGGCGGCCTTTCGGCTCGTCGGTTTTCACGCGGAGCCAAGCGTAGGCCCAACCATGTATCGGTCAAACTGGGGGCTTGGCTCAGCCGCTTTGGCGGCTATCATGACGGCCCGTTTTCGGCCATTGCCACGCACACCGAGCCCCTGCGCTCGCCTTTGAGAGCCCTGCCATGAAGAAGGACATCCACCCCAAGTACTACCCCACCAAGGTTTTCCACAACGGGGAACTGGTTTTCACCACCGGCGGAACCACCCCGGAACTGCACGTGGAAGTGTGGTCCGGCTCGCACCCGTTCTTCACCGGCAAACAGCAGTTCATTGACTCCGCAGGCCGCGTGGAGAAGTTCCAGAAGAAGTTCGGCGGCAACTACTTCGCCGGCAAGAAGAAGGAGGCCGAAGTCGCGCCTCCCGCCGCGAGCTGATTCGCCCACTGAAATACCGAACATTCGCCGGACCGGCAGGATTCATCCTGCCGGTCTGTTGTTTCGATGAACAACCAGCACTCAGTCCACATATTCATCCAATAATCCGGATGAATGGATGCTTGCCTAGTGTTTCCTTGCACATCCTGCGTTGGCCGTTGCAGGCCAACCAGAGTCTCATCGTCAGACCTCACTCCCACCGGAGCCCCACGTGCCCAGCAGATTCGCACAGGAACTCACCAGACGCGTCCTCGTCTTTGACGGGGCAATGGGCACCAGCATCTACAAGCACGATCTGAGCGTCGAGAAAGACTACTGCGGCTGCGAGAACTGCACGGACATTCTGGTCAAAAGTCGCCCGGACGTCATTCAGAGCATTCACGAGACCTTTCTCGCTGTCGGCGCCGACTGCGTGGAGACCGACAGCTTCGGGGCCAACAAACTGGTTCTGGCAGAGTTTGATCTGACGGACCAGACGTTCGAGCTGGCCAAGGCCGCGGCGGATGTCGCCCGGGCCGCATGCAAGAAGTACTCCACGCACGACAAGCCGCGCTTTGTGATCGGCTCCATGGGGCCTGGCACCAAGCTCATCACCCTCGGCAACACCGACTGGGCGACGATGCTTGACAGCTACCGCGAGCAGGTCCGCGGCCTGCTCGCCGGCGAGCCCGCGCCGTGGGGCAAGGCGGGCGTGGATGCTTTGATCATCGAAACCTGCCAGGACATCTTGCAGGTCAAGTGTGCCATCAACGCATGCCTAGAAGCTCTCAAAGAACGCGGCCTGACCACGGACGATGTTCCCATCATGGCCTCGGTTACCATCGAGACTACTGGCACTATGCTGGTGGGCACCAGCATCGAAGCCGCGGCGACCGCACTGGCGGGGTATCCGCTTCTCTCCCTTGGCCTGAACTGCGCGACTGGCCCAACCGAGATGGCCGAGCACATCCACTGGCTGGGAAAACACTGGCGCAAGCCGGGCCGCTACGTCTCCGTAATGCCGAATGCCGGGCTTCCGGTGCTGGTTGAGGGCCGAACCGAGTATCCACTCACGCCGCAGCCGTTTGCAGATGCACTGCAGAAATACATCGAACAGGACGGCGTCGGCATCGTCGGCGGGTGCTGCGGCACGACGCCGGAGCACATCGCAGCGGTTGTCAAAGCGGTGGAATCGGCTCGGAAGAACGCCACGCGAAGTGCGGCGGCGCCCGTAGCGATGGAGCCAGCCGTCACGAGCTTGTACTCCCCCGTTCCATACAAACAGGACAACTCCTTCCTGATCATCGGGGAGCGAATGAACGCGTCGGGGAGCAAGAAGTTCAAGCAGTTGCTCGAGGCCGAGGACTGGGATGGCATCATCTCCCTGGCCCGCGAGCAAGTCCGCCACGATGGCGCCCACGTGCTCGATCTCAACGTCGACTACGCCGGGCGTGACAATGCCCGCGACATGGCGGAGATCGTAAAGCGCGTCGTCCGTCAGGTGGACGCCCCGCTGATGCTGGACTCCACGCAGCTCAAGACCGTCGAGCACGGCCTGAGTCATTCGGGCGGCAAGTGCATCATCAACTCAGCCAACTTCGAGGATGGCGAGCACAAGTTTGACGAAGTCTTCCGCCAAGCCAAGACCTTCGGCGCGGCCGTCGTTGTCGGCTCCATCGACGAGGACAAGGAAGCGTCCATGGCCCGCACGGCCGATCGCAAACTGGCGATCGCGCAGCGGGCGTACAAGCGGGCCGTTGAGATCCACGGCATCGATCCAGCCGATCTGATGTTCGACCCGCTCGTGCTACCGATTTCCACGGGCATGGAGAGCGACCGGCGTTCCGCGCTGGAAACCATCGAGGGCGTGCGTCGAATCAGTAAAGCGATGCCCGAATGCCAGACCACCGTCGGCCTGAGCAACGTCAGTTTCGGCCTGAAGCCCGCCGCCCGCGTGGCGCTGAACAGCGTGTTCCTGCACGAGCTGCGCGAGGCGGGGTTGACCAGCGCGATCGTGCATATGAGCAAGATTCTGCCGCAGAACAAGATCCCGGCTGAACAGTGGCAGGCGGGGCTGGACCTTGTCTACGACCGACGCAGCGTCGCCAGGGGCGGCACCGGCCTGCCCGCCGGCAAGCCCGAGACCTTCGATCCGCTCTCGGCCTTCATCGAACTCTTCAAGGACGCAGAGGGCCCGACCTCCGCCAAGAAAGAGAAGAAGATCCAGACCATCGAGGAGCAACTCCGCTCCCACATCATCGATGGCGAGAAGCAGGGCATTATCGAGTCGCTCGAGGCCGCCCGCCAGAAGTACACGCCGCTGGCGATCATCAACGACCACCTCCTTGACGGCATGAAGACTGTCGGCGAACTCTTTGGCAGCGGCCAGATGCAGCTCCCGTTCGTGCTCCAGAGCGCGGAGGTCATGAAAATGGCCGTCGCCCACCTTGAAACGTACATGGAGAAGATCGAGGGCCAGAGCAAGGGCAAGATCGTGCTCGCCACAGTAAAGGGGGACGTGCACGACATCGGCAAGAATCTCGTGGACATCATCCTGAGCAACAACGGCTACACGGTCTACAACATCGGCATCAAGCAGCCCATCGCGGCCATCGTCGAGAAGTGGAAGGAGACCAAGGCCGACGCAATCGGCATGTCCGGCCTGCTCGTCAAGAGCGTGAACGTGATGGAGGACAATCTGAAGGAGCTCAACACGCTCGGCGTGGATGTGCCCGTCCTCCTCGGCGGCGCAGCCCTCACGCGCCACTACTGCGAGGGCACGCTCCGCAACGTCTACGAGGGCGGCCTCTTTTACGGCAAGGATGCCTTCGAAGGCCTCGCGACGATGGACCGCATCGTCTCCAACGAAACCGCAACGCTGAACGAAGAGATCGAGAGCCGCATCGGCAAGCGCACCAAGGCGGAGGAACTCATCGCCAAGACCCGCTCCGAGCAGGGACGCAGACAGGACGCATTCGAGGCCGGCAAGGGCGGTTCCGGGGTCGCGGTACTTGACCGCCCCCCCACTCTTCGCTCCGATACCGCCATTCTCCCCCCCGATCGAATCCCGACGCCGCCCTTCTGGGGCTCTCGCGTTGTCGCCGACATCGACCTCAACCAGGTCTACCCATTCATCAACCCCATCGCCCTCTTCCGCGGCCAGTGGCAGGTGAAAAAGGGCGCGCTCAGCGACGCCGACTACGAAGCCCTCCTCGAAGACAAGATCCAGCCCATCTTCGAGAAACTCAAGGCCAAGTGCCGCGAGGAGCGCATCCTTCAGCCCGCTGCCGTCTACGGCTACTTCCCCTGCAACGCAGACGGCGATGACCTTGTCGTCTATGACCCGGCTTCAATGGGTGGTCCGCCGCTCCGCGGCGGCGAGTTTGCAGCCGCTCAAGAACCGCCGCGGAGCGGCGGGCCACCCAGAGAGATCGAGCGATTCCGCTTCCCGCGCCAATCCGACAAGAAGCGGATGTGCATCAGCGACTTCTTCCTTCCGCTTGAAAGCGGCAGGCGTGACGTCCTCGCATTGCATTGCGTCACCATGGGCAAGCGAGTAAGCGAAGAGGCCCAGAAACTCTTCGCCGCCAACGACTATGTGAACTACCTGTACCTGCACGGCCTCGGCGTGGAAACGGCCGAAGCCCTTGCCGAGTGCTGGCACAAGCGCATCCGTCAGGAGCTCGGCATCGCCGGGGACGACTCACCTCGCGTCAAGGAACTCTTCACCCAGCACTACCGCGGCAGCCGCTACTCCTTCGGCTACCCCGCCTGCCCGGACATGTCCGATCAGGACAAGCTCTGGAAACTCATCGATCCCACCCGCATTGGCTGCGTGCTGACGGAGAACTGGCAGATCGACCCGGAGCAGAGCACGAGCGCGATCATCGTGCACCATCCGGAGGCGAAGTACTTCAACGTGTGACCTGAAGCCCTGTCGCTTCATCGATGAGTAGGGGAGGGGTTTGGCGACTCTGGGATGACCGGGGTGTAAACTGCACCGAATGGGTCAGTGTCGCGAAATGTCAAGAGTGAGACTGCTTTGCAGAACTAGTGGAAGAGGACTTTCCCAGCGATGACGTCAAAGAAATTGGCGGGCACGGGGATGCGGTTGTTGAGGGTGGCGGCCAGAAGTCGATAATGCCCACATGGACGGTGATGTTGAAACCGCGCCCAGGCCGCATTACTTTGAGGTTCCCGCGTGCTGAAGTCTCTCAAAATGCTCATCAAGTCCAACCCGGTGCTGCGGCGCGTGGCGTATCGGCCGTTGCGGCTGGCGATGGCGTACACGGTTCGGCTGCCGGCGACGCTGGAGGAACGGCGACAGTGGGAGGTGCGCAATCGCGAGGTGGTGGGATGTTCGGACAACGAGCATATTCCGCGGGTGGCGAATGCGGGTCGCATCGTGAATGGCACGCAGACGATGCACAACGGGATCAAGATTCGCACGGGGAGCTACTACGGCTCAACGGTCACGAAGATGCTGGAGCTGAACCGGGGTGTACACGAGCCGCAGGAGGAGCGCGTGTTTCAGGAGGTGCTGAAGCATGTGCGGCCGGATGGGGTGATGATGGAGTTGGGGGCGTACTGGGGCTTCTACTCGATGTGGTTCCTGTCCAAGGCGACGCACGGACGAGCGATTCTGGTCGAGCCGGAGGCGGAGAACCTTGAGAAGGGAAAAGAGAACTTCGCGCTCGGTGGATTCAAGGGGGAGTTCATCCGTGCGTTCGCGGGCGGCGCTCCGGCGATGGAGCACGGGATGCGGACGATCTGTGTCGATGAACTGATGGGCGAGTACGGGATCGATCGGCTGGACATCCTGCACTCGGACATTCAAGGGTTCGAAGAGCAGATGCTGGAAGGGGCGAAAAAATCATTCGCGCGGAAGTCGATCGATTACGTGTTCATCTCGACGCACGGGCAGGAGCGGCACAATTCATGCCGCGCGACGCTGGTGCAGGCGGGATTCGAGATCATCGCTGATGCGAACATGGCGGAAACGTACTCGCACGACGGACTAATCGTTGCACGTCGGGCCGACCTGGCGGGTCTGGGACCGATCAAGATCGCACTGAAGAGCGTGGATGGGGTGCGAGCCGGCGCTGTCTGAACTTGCGGGCCTGGGCGATAAGCGAGGATGGGGGATATGTCGGCAATCGGCTGAACCAACGCCTCTACGCCCCGCTAGTACCTTTTCAGCCTGTCCAGCATTCGCTCTTCATCGGCCCGAACATAGAGGCGGTTCACCGCCAGCCAGCCCGCGAAAATGTAGGGCTTCGTCGACATGTAGTTCCCCAGCGCCGGATTCTTGCCGCCCATGTTGTCCTCGATCAGGAGCACTCGGGGCCGGTGCTTTTCGAGGTTGAACCCGTCGAGCACGTCTAGTTCCGCGCCCTCCACATCGATCGAGGCCACATCGATCGGGCCCGTATGGTCCTTGAGGAGTTCGTCCATCGAGGTCAACTTCGCCTCGATCGAGTTCATTTTGAACTTCCCCTCCACGGACTTGGCGTGGTCGCTCTTCGCCTCGGCGTACGAGAGCATTCCGCCATACTGGTCCTGCACGTTCACGAACTTCACCGTGCCGCTCGCACCGCGACGGCCCAGCGCGGCGTTCACCACGCGGCTGTGCTTGCGACGCTCCACGCATTTGGCGTAGGGCTCGGGGAGCGCCTCGATCAGCAGGCCTTTCCACCCCATCGCCTCCAGCGCGTACGTCACCGAGTAGTGATACCCGTCGAACGCGCCGACTTCGATGAAGAACCCCTCGGTCTGCCACCCCAGCACATCCCATATCCACAGGTCCTCGCCAAACTGCGAGCGGAACTCAACCTTCATCTGCGGCTTGCGCCCCTGATCCGTGAGTTGCTGGCGGGCTTCAAGCGCGGCGATCCGCTGGCGGTTCACCACCAGTTCCTCGCCTTGTTGCTGCAGCACCTGCCCGATCCCGGCGAGCATCTGTG
Source organism: Phycisphaerales bacterium (assembly GCA_038225655.1). GTDB lineage: Bacteria > Planctomycetota > Phycisphaerae > Phycisphaerales > UBA1924 > UBA4658. The sequence continues at coordinate 143,564 of JBBRQY010000003.1, forward strand.
GCGTGACCTGCGGTCCTTTGAGTGTTGACATAGCCCGCAGGGTACCCGGTTGCGCAGCTTGCGGCGCGTCGGGGCGTATCCTCGCTTGGTGCGGCGGGCAACAGCAGGAGGGATCGATGGCTCTGAGCGCGTTCGGGTACAAGCTTGTCCGGAAGCAGGCAGCCACCAACGAGGCACGGAATCTCCCTGTTGAGCTCGACCAGCACGACCGCGCCAACATCGTGGCCGCGCAACCCTACACGATGACCTCGCCCGAACGCTTGGCCGCACTCGTCCTCGCTATTCGGCACATTGTTCGCAACCAGATCTCCGGCTCCATCGTTGAATGCGGCGTCTGGAAGGGCGGGAGCATGGTCGCCGCGGCCCGAACGCTGGCCCATCTGGACGACCGCACGCGCGAACTGTACCTGTTCGATACCTTCGAGGGCATGCCTCCGCCCACCGAGCACGATCGCAGCTTGGACGGACGCTCCGCAGCGGAGCAGTTGGCCTCAGATCGCCCCGATGGGGTGATCCGGGCCATCGCCCATCTTGACGTCGTGAAGGCCGCGATGGCGACCACGGGCTACGACCCGGCCCGCATCCACTACCTCAAGGGCAAGGTCGAAGAGACCATACCGGGAGCGGCCCCGGACCGAATCGCGTTGCTCCGCCTCGATACCGATTGGTACGAATCCACCCGCCATGAGCTCATGCATCTCTATCCGCGACTTGTCCCCGGCGGCGTGCTCATTATCGATGATTTCGGACACTGGCAGGGGGCACGGCGCGCGGTGGACGAGTACTTCGGTGGTATGTGCCCCGCCCCGCTCCTGAATGTCATCGACTACACAGGTCGCATCGGCATCAAGCCCAGTTGAGCAATGCCCGTCCCGGTTTCAGGTCGTACCTTTGATCTTGAACGCCTGGCTCAGGGCGGCCGGATCGAATCCGTTCGGCACCGTGCCCGTCGCGGCGTATTGGTACGTCGCGGCCAACAGAATCCCTTTCATCGTCGTCGCGATCAGCGAGATCGCCAGCAGATACACCACGAACAAAGCACCCACAATGATCCCGGGCCAGATGCTTTGAGTGGCCACCGAAATCGCGACCGCGCCAACCAGGACGAAGACCCCGAGCAGCACCAGCACGCCCGTGACCGTCCCGATCCCGATATTGGTAATCAGCGACTCGCCCCACGTCTTCTTCAGAATCTCCACCGACCGCTTAATCGCCATGAACGGCCCGACCTTCTCGACCACCAGCACCGGCACCACGAAGAACGTGGCGATCGTCCAGACCATGCCGATCAGGTTGAGCACAAACTTCCCGAGAATTCCCGCCCGCTCCTGCAGCATCTGCAGAATCATTCCCACCGTCGCAGCGACCGCCGACCATGCCAGAATCTGCGGCAGCCGCGATACCGCGACGCCCAATCCATCCTTCAGCGTCGCGGGCTCCCCGTTGAACTTGCGGATCGCGCAGGCGATCAGGGCGGAGTTGAAGAACGTGATGACGAAGAAGTTCGTAAAATAGAACGCGAACAGCACGATCGGGTACCACGGCTGCATCACGAACTGCGTGCGGCTACCGCCCGAGCCGGAGTGGTGGAACGCCGCGCTCCAATCGACCGCCAGGATCAGCGGCACGGCAAACGTCGCCAGCACGAGCAAGCACGCGATGCTGCTCATGATCGGCAGCAGCATGAGCTGCTTGTCGGCCATCAACACGCGTCCGGATTGCTTGAAAAGGTCCCACGATCGAGCGAACTTGCCCATGAAACGGTCTCCGTGTGTCCCGCCAGCGTACCAGACTGCCAATCTCACCACAATCCCTCGGTCATCTCTTGTTCGGGACTGGATCTTTCCTGTTTCAGCACCCTCCCGCTGGTTCGTGGCAGGGTCGTTCCGCCCATATGCCCTGAATCCCCACGCCTCGCCACCCCCCCACCGCCCCCCTACACTTGCCCCCCATTCACCGCCCTCTTCCCGGAGCCCGAACCCGTGGCGAACACCTTCCGCTGCCGCCTGATCACCCCCGAGGCCCAAGTCCTCGATGAACCCGCTGTTTCCGCGGTCATTCCCTGCTGGGACGGCCAGCTCGGCATTCTGCTCCACCGGGCCGCGCTCGTCACCGAGCTCGGCACGGGCGAACTGAAGCTTGAGTTCCCCGACAAGAGCGGCACCCGCGGCGGTCAGCGCTCGTTCTTCGTCTCCGATGGCTTCGCCCAGATGCTCAACAACTCGCTGACGATCCTCGCCGCGAGCGCGATCGGTGCTGAAAAGCTCAGCGAGTCCGAAGCCCAAGCCGAGCTGAACTCCCTGAATGCCCGGCGCACAGAGGGGCTCTCCACCGTGGATCTGGAGCGGCTGAGCAAGGACAAGAAGCGGGCCGAGGCTAAGCTCCACGCCGCACGGACGTTCAAGGCCCAAGGCGGCTTCTGAGCATCCCCCAATCACGTTGACCCCAGCAACCGCCCGGAACCGGGCGGTTTTCGTTTTTTCGGACACTCCTGCTTAAGGGACCGGTAACCCGCGTCGATCCTCGCGACGGTCACCAGTCGCCCACGCCGGGAGTTCCCATGAATCGCCGCATTCCCACCGCAGGACGCGTTCTCATCATCGATGCCGACGAGCACCTCGGCGCTCTCTACGCCGACTTGATCCGCACGCACTGCCCCGGCCTGCGCGTCGATTGCTGTCGCCCCGATCAGCAAACGCTGATCGACGACAACGCAGGCGGCGCGGATCTTGCCATCCTCTCCTGCGGCCAAACCGCCGCAACCGCCCTCGACGCTCTCCGCGCCGCGCTCGCAGCCCGCCCATGCCTGCGCACGCTTGTCCTCGTTCCCGCTGATCGTCCGCACATCGCCGACGCCGCGGTCGATGCGGGGGGCTCCGATGTGCTTCTGAAAGCCCCCGGCTACCTCGATCAGATCGCCGTCGTGGTCCGCAAGAACATCGCCCTCGCCCGCACCGATCTCGCGAGTCGTGCCCGGTCGCGGACCATGGCGCGCGCACTCTGCATCGCACACGACCAGATCGCCGAGCTTCGCGCTGAACTCGCCGCTACGACAGGAAATATGCACGCCGTGACGACTCCGAGCATCGGAACCATCAGGATCAACCCCACACGCATGGCCCAACCGACGCCGCGTGTTCATATCCCGGCAGCCACAGCGCGTCAGGCGGCCTGACCCCGTTCACCCGCGTTTCGACAACGCCCGGTCCATGTCCCGCTTGGCATCGCGTTTGGCGATTGATGCTCGCTTGTCCGCCTGCGCTTTGCTCTTGCCGATGCCGACGAGCAGCTTGGCCTTCCCGTTCTTGAAGTAGATCTTCAGCGGAATGAGCGTGAACCCCTTCGTCTCCACTTCCTTCGCCATACGCGCCAGTTCGCGTTTGTGAACAAGCAGCACCCGCGTCCGCGTCGGCTTGTGCTGGGCCGCGCTTCCTGTCGGGCCGGCGGGCGGGTACTCAGCGATATTCACGCCGTGCAGATACAACCCCGGTTCATACCCCCGGCGCGGCTTCTTGGAGCTCTTGGCCGCGGCAAGGGCGTCCTTGGACTTGTCCCGCAGCGAGCCGAACTCGGCCCGCACGAACCCCTCGGCCAGCGACGCCTTGCCATCACGAATGCTCTTGACCTCCGAGCCGCGCAGGATGATCCCTGTTTCCACCGTGTCCGAAATGGCAAAGTCATAACGAGCCCGACGATTCTCGATCGTCGCGTCCGCCCGCTCGGCCACTTTGGACTTGCCCTTCTTTGCCATCGCTGGAAAAACTGGAAAACCGCCCCATACCTTCTGCGGCGCAGTCTGAACTTTAGGCGAACGCCGGGCTACCACAAGCCCGCCCTCGCCGAAATCCCCACACACCGATTCCCATACTTTGACTGCCATCACCATTTCCGCTACTTTGCACGCGCCGCCATGCTCACCCTTCGCAATCTCCGCAAACAGTTCGGCCAGATCACGGCCGTGGATGACCTTTCCCTGGAAGTCCCGCGCGGCACCGTCTTCGGGTTTCTCGGCCCCAACGGCGCGGGGAAGACCACCACACTCAGCATGGCCGTCGGCCTCCTCGCTCCGGACAGCGGCTCGGTCGAACTCGCCGGGCTCGGCAGCCCCCTGAACCCGAGCGTGCGTGCCAAAATCGGCCTTGCCCCCCAGGCCAATGCTCTGTACGACGAACTCACCGCCACCGAGAACCTGACTTTTTTCGGACGCCTCTACGGCCTCTCCGCCTCGGACATTCGCTCCCGCGCCAAGAAAGTGCTCGACCTTGTCGGCCTTACCGACCGTCGTGACGACCGGATCAAAACCTACTCCGGCGGCATGAAGCGTCGCATCAATCTCGCCGCCGCACTCATGCACGAGCCGGAACTCGTCCTGCTGGATGAGCCCACTGCCGGCGTCGACCCGCAGAGTCGCAACGCGATCCTTGATATCGTCCGCGCTCTGCGCGATCAGGGCCGCACGATCGTCTACACCACGCACTACATGGAAGAGGCCCAGCGACTGTGCGACCAGGTCGCCGTCATCGACCACGGGAAACTGCTCGCCTTGGGCACCGTGGATGAACTGATTACCAAGCACGGCGGCACCTCGCTCATCACCATCGGGCGCACCACCGGCGAGGAACGAATTCCCAGCACGGACCCCGTCGCCGTGCTCTCCAGCAAGCTTGCCCAGAAGGACGTCCTGAACGTCCGCATCGACCGCCCCGACCTCGAGGCCGTCTTCCTCTCGCTCACCGGAAGGAGTCTGCGAGACTGATGAACGCGATTCTCGCCATAGCAATCAAGGACATCCGCCTCCTTCTCCGGGATCGGATGGGGTTCTTTTTCGCCTTCGCCTTTCCCATCATGACCGCCATCTTCTTCGGCTCCATCTTCGGTGGTGGCGGAGGGGGGGGTGGGGGTGGCGGTGACGGCGAGAGCGACTCGGGCAAGATCGATCTCCTGCTTGTGGACGAAGACCACACGGACGGTTCCCGCGCGTTCGCCAAGACGCTCTCCGAGGCCACCGAACTGAAAGTGACTTCGTCGCCGACCCGCGATGAAGCGAGCGCGGAGGTGCGCAAGGGCAATCACACCGCGTTCGTCGCGCTTCCCAAGGGCTTCGGCGATACGCGCGAATCCATGTTCTGGGGCGGCGGCACGAGTATCGTCCTGGGTGTCGATCCCGCGCGGCGCGCCGAATCCGGCATGCTCGAAGGCCTCCTGACCAAGTATGGCTTCATGCAGCTTCAGCAGGGCTTCCAGGACACGGAGGTCATGCGTAAGCAGGTCCGCACATCGCTCGACCGCCTGCGGACGAGCAGCGGTCTGGAGAGTTCGCAAAAGCAGACCTTCGAGAAGTTCTTCGGCGACCTTGACCAGTTCCTCGTCGAAGTGCCGCGCGGCTCGACATCCAAGCCCGAAGCCGCCACGCCCGACACAGACGCGCCGAAAGGCGCCAAGTCTGCATCGACCTCCGGCCCAGGCGGCTTTCAGCCCATCCGCATCGAAAAGTCCGATGTCATCAAGACCAAAGACCCCGCATCCAAGTCCGATACACCCCAGCCCACGAATCCATACTCGTGGACCTTCCCTCAGGGCATGATCTGGGGCTTCCTCGGCTGTTCCATGTCCTTCGCCGTTGCCATGGTGCTCGAACGCACCCGCGGCACGCTTCTTCGGCTCCGCGTGGCCCCGCTCAGCGCGTTCCAGGTTCTCGCAGGCAAGGCCCTTGCCTGCTTTGTGATGACGCAGATCATCGCGATTCTGCTCACGCTCATCGCCTTCTGCGCCTTCAAAGTCCGCCCCACGTCGATCCCCACGTTCGCCGTCGCCAGCATCTGCACCGGCATCTGTTTCGTCGGCATCATGATGCTGCTGAGCGTCATCTCCAAGAGCGAGCGGGCCGCGGCCGGGCTCGGCTGGGGTGTCATGCTCATCTTCTCCATGATCGGGGGCGGCATGATCCCGCTCTTCGTTTTGAAGGGCTGGATGCAGCAGCTCAGCATCATCAGCCCCATCCGCTGGTCCATCCTCGCCCTGGAAGGCGGCTTCTGGCGTCAGATGACGCCCATGGAAATGCTCCCCGCCTGCGCCGTTCTCACAACCATTGGCGTGGTGGGCTTCGTCGTGGGCACGCTGATGTTTGGCAAAGCCGAGTCTACCTGAGGTCGCAACGGCTTACCGGCCAGCGCCTTCGTCGCGACGACGCATTGACCGCCGACAGACGAGTACCTTGAGCTGATTCACTCGGTTCCTCTTGCAGCACCCGCTGCCGGAGTTGACGGACCAGTCTCCACAATAACGTAAGTTCGGCGGTGCGCGGTTTCGATCAGTCGGACACTCTTGGGGTCGCTATCTCCAAGGCCTGGATTCGATCCGAGCGATGCGGGCAAAGCCAGTGCGAGACGTTCGGCCCGCGGCAGGCGGAGCTCCAAAGGCAAGCCCTTCAAAGGTTTGAGCGTCAAGCTCTCCACGACGTGAATCTTCGCATGTGCGTCGATCCACAAAGGCACGGTCTTTGCCCACGGAGCGGCATGATCTTCGGTGCCCTCTCCGGTCTGCCGGTAACTCTTGGGCATGAGATGGTCGATCGCCAGCGCGTGCCGCGCCCAGTACTGGCCGGAGATCACATAGACATCTTCGCGGCGCATCGATCTGCGAATGAAGGCGGCCGCGCACCACGGGGCTTCGAGCGCAGTGTGCAAAACAGTGTTGTAGGCGGGGTGAGTTGTGGCCGCGCCACGATGCTCGGCCGCGAGGATCATGAACACGGTGTCCGCCTCGACGTGCACCGACATTGCGGCCAACTGCGCCGCAACAATCGCATCCTGACGTGCGTTGGTCCGAAACTGCGTTTGCACACCCACAAGTCCCACCTGACCAGCGATTGCCAATACGCCCACAGCGATCGTTCCGATTACGCCGGAGACTCCGCGGCCACGATCCGTAAGTGTGGCCGTCCAGCGGCAAAGACGGTTGCCCACCGCAGCGACGACGAACGCGGCCCCGATCAGCGGCACATACAAAGATCGCAACTCAAAGTCCCATGCGTGCTGAGCGATGAACGGCACCCATGGCACCACCAGCAGCACGATCCCGACCAGCAACAGTTGGCCGCGTGCCGCCACGGCAGGGTCTTGCAGTTCTGACTTTGCAGGGCAGGCCTGCGGCCGGCTTCGACGACCGTTGAGAACCACAAGCAGGCCGGCGCAGCTAGTGGCAATGACGATTCCAAGCACGACGGGATGCTCCCACGCAGCTGCGAGTCCCTGCTCAATGCTCCCAATGTAGATATCGCGTCCTTTGGGCCCAAAGAACAAGAATCGGAGGGATTGGGCCAACTTCCGAAAGCTATCGAAGAGGGATTGCGTACCTCCGATCGATTCGACCGCACCGCGCCGGCCGGATGGTGCAGTTTCTAAAAGAAGTGCAACATAGAGCGTGCACGCAAGCCCACCCGCGATGGTCGCCAGGACGGTGCTGCGCCAGCGAAGAGCTCGGGGGGCGGCGGGGGGACAGGCGAACCACACGACAATCGGAATCGCCGCAAGGCCCGCCGCTGCCGGCTCGTAGAAACACGCCGCCGCAAAACTGGTGATGGCTATGGCCAGAAGTCCACGAAATATCTGCGCCGGTGCGTTAGAAGCGGCAAAGGAGTTGCCACCGCTTTGCTGAACAGCCAAAGCCGAACCGAACCGGCGTGCAAGGTCCAGCGTGATGAGCATCAGCAGCGAGCTGATGGCGTTGCAACTCGCGCTGGACCAGCCGATCGCCTCGCCGAGCAACGGACAGGTTCCAAAGAGCAGAACCCCTGCGATCGCAGCCCCTTGCGTCGATCCGAGGCGAACAAGCAATCGGTAAAGCAGTACGCAGACCGCGGCGTGCACGAGAGCGAGTTCGAGATGCAGGGCCCAATCATGATGCCAAAGGATCGTGTTCATGACCCATACGTGGGCCAAGTGCAGCGGACGCCAGAAGTACGGCCAGGATTGCCAGGGCTGGTTCGACCAGTCGATGCCCTCGCGCTCGATCATGCGACCGGCGAACCAATAGTCGTCAGAATGCTTGCCGGTGTCGCCAAAGTAGACGAACGTCGCGCCCAGCCACAGGAGGATGAAGAAAAAGAACCAGGAGATACGGGCTCGAACGGCGGGCATGGCGTGAGGGTATTGACCCCTGGCGCATCACTTCCCCTCAAACACCACCCGATTCCGCAACGTCCCAATCTTCTCGATCGCAATCTCTACCACATCCCCATCCTTCAGCCAGACCGGCGGCGTCCGCGCCATTCCCACGCCGCTGGGCGTCCCCGTCAGTATCACCGTTCCCGGCAGGAGCGTCATGCCGCGCGAGAGATCGCTCACCAGCGTCGCCACGTCGAAGATCATCTCGCCGGTCGATGCATCCTGCATCGTCTGCCCGTTCACCTTCGTCGTCAGGCGGAGCGCATTCGGGTTCGCGATCTCGCTCGCGGGCACAACGAACGGTCCCAGCGGACAAAACGTATCGAACGACTTGCCACGAAAGAACTGCCCGCCGCTCCCGCTCTTCTGCCACCACCGCGCGGACACGTCGTTTGCCACGCAGTACCCCAGCACGTGCTTGATCGCATCTGCCTTCGACACATCCCGCACACGCTCCCCGATCACCACCGCCAGTTCCCCCTCAAAGTCCACCTGCTCCCGATCCTGGCAGATCCTGGGCACGATGATGTCCTCCCCATCCAGCCCCCCCGCGGCCGCGTTCTTGGTAAACACCATCGGCGCATCCGGCACGGCCGCGCCTTGTTCCTTGGCGTGCTCCGCATAGTTCCGCCCGATCCCGAGGATGTGGTTCAGCGGCAGCGTTCGTCCGTCGGCCAGAAATACCCCCACGCCCGTCGATGTTCTCAGCAAGTGCATCATGCCCGAGCGTAGGTGCGGATTCAGCGTTTCGGAGTCGCGGGCTTCAGCGCCGGCTTGGCCGCGCCCGGCTTCTCTTTCACCGGCCGATCGTCATTCCCATGCATGATTTCAAAGACCTCGCCGGGCTGGTCATCTTCCTTCATAAAGCCGATCCGGTACGGCTTCCCGCACGTCGGATCGATCAGGAGTTCCTTCTTAGCGATATACGGCGTGGCCAGTTCAACCGAACTCGGATACTTCCCAGTCGCCCACCGATACCGATCCACCGCAAGTTCCATCACACATCTTCGAACCTCGCCTGCCACCTGACTGTCCGCGGCCGACGCCTTGCTGATCGCCGGCAGAAGGGCATCGACGACGGCGTACCCCGTATCAGTCTGACGGATCGCCTTGCGTTTCCACAGCGGCTTGCGCTGCTCCACGTTCCATGTGTCGAAGATGTTGTTCAGTGCGTCGCGATTGGCGGCATATGTGCCGCACCACCCAAAGCTTCCAGCGCCCTGCGGCAGCCCGTACATCTCCGTCCCCCCAAGCCCAAACTGCCCACGTCGAACCCGTTCTGGATCGGAAAAGAACCACTGCACCGCGTCCAAACCTGCGGCACGTTCCATCTCGAACGAACGCCACATTTCTGGCCAATCCGATCGGCGCTCGATCGCCTCCAGCACTTCTCGAGTCCACTCGTCATCCGGATACTTGTCGTGGTCGGCCAGCACGCGATTGATCGTCAACGACTCAATGGCGATCCCCACCAGTTGCTCGATCAGAATCCCCTGCCGGGCAACGATCACGGCCGCGGCCAGGTTTTCCTCCAACGCATCGACGTACTCCCGCCGATCGCCCGCGTACAACGCGACGACCATCCGCGCGGCATTGGTCCTCGCCATCGTGCGGCACATACCCAGGTCCGGCTGTATCACGTCATAAAACGGCTCTCTCCAGTCCGTCTCCAGCGTGCGCATGGGAGCTCGCAGCGACAGAATTTCACGGAGTTGTTCGGTCTTCCCGTTGCGGTTCAGGTCCGCCAGCACATCCAGCACCAGCCGCCTGGATGGTCCGTACGTCCCCACGCCATTGCGTTTGTCCCAAATCGCCTCTGTATTCTCCACCAGCAACACGTCGTACGAAAATCCCACAGATCTTCCCGCCTCCGACGCATACTGCGGATCCTTACTCCTGTTCTGGTTCACCTCCCCGACCGCCCTCACAAGCTCGACGAATCGGCAGAACTCCTCCCCGCTTTCCGGGTTCGGCCCCGTCGGCCACATCTGCGCCCGCAATGACGACACCCTCGCCCGCGTGTTTCGCTCCGCCTTCGCGACCTTGGCATCCTCCACCAGTTTCCACCACCACACGCCATACGCCGCGGCCAGCAACACTGCAAAGCTCGCCGCCGCGATCGCACTCCACTTGAAGAACCGTCGATGCCGCCGCTTCCGCCTGCCCGCGGCCGCGGAGTCCTCCCGCGCCACCTCCGGCCGATACACCCGCGTGCCGCTCTCCTCGGCGGATAATTCGCCGAGGGCCGGATCGACCTCGATCGCACGTCCGCACTCGGGGCAGATCACACGCATGTTCTCCCCCACGCGCATCCCCAGCAGCGAGTACCCGCAATCCGCACACGTCCCCACTCGCCGGATCACCCGCCGCACACCCAGCCGCAGCAGGTAATCCCGCAGCAGCATCCCGCCCGTCATTGTCAGCGACGTGCCTATGACGAGCAATGCCCCGATCACTCCCAGCGGCCACTGTCCCCCCACTCTCGTGTGGTGCTCCACCCATTCCGCAAACGCCACACCGCCCCCCAGCACGATCGCCAGCAGCACGACCGTCGCAATTGCCGCAACCACCCACCTCGCCATTCGCCGCCGCCACGAAGCGTTGGCCGCCCGCAAGAACCGCGCGCATTGCTCGTCGCTGAACCTGTCGAGTTCCGGAAAGGCACGGTAGATCTTGGCCCGCATTAACCGCATGCGCGCGCTCCGATGCCCCCAGGCACCTCACCCGTTACCAGTTCGCGCGACAAAGGATGCACGTGAGAGTGGTTCTCTCTCTACACGCCTGTACGCGGCCACGCTTTCCGCTCTTATTTTCCGGAATACTCAAATACACCGCGCCCCGCCTTGTCCCCCAGCCGCCCCGCCGTCACGAGTTGCTTCAGCTTGGGACACGCCTTGTAGCGGTCGTTGTTGAGCCCCTCGGCCAGCACACCCATGATCTTCTCGCAGGTGTCGAGCCCAATGTAGTCCGCCAGGCGCAGCGGCCCCATCGGGAAGTTGCACCCGAGCTTCATAATCCCGTCGATCGCCTCCGGCTCCGCAACGCCCTCCATCCATGCGTAGAACGCCTCGTTGATCATGGGCATCAACACACGATTCGAGATGAACCCCGCGCGATCATTCGCCTTCAGCGGCGTCTTGCCCATTTTCGTGGCCAGTGCGATCGTTCGCTCCGTTACGCTCGGCGAGGTTGCCAGCCCGGGAATCACCTCCACGAGTTGCATCAACGGCACCGGGTTGAAGAAGTGCATCCCCACCACTCTGCTCGCCGTCGGGCCGCACGCCGTGGCGATTTCCGTGATGCTGATCGAGCTTGTGTTCGTCGCCAGCACCACGCCATCATTCGGATACATCGCCGCGAGCTTGCCGAACAGATCCTTCTTGACCTTCGCATCCTCTACCACCGCCTCGATCACCCAGTCACATCCAGTCAGATTTTCAACCTTGTCGACAAATCGAATCCGCCCGATCGCCGCGTCCGCGTCCGCCTGACTGATCTTCCCCTTCTCCACGAATTTCGAAAGCGACTTCTTGTGTACCGCTTTGCACTTCTCAATCGACCCCGGGAACGAATCAAAAACCACCACGCTCAACCCCGCCACCGCCGCCACCTGCGCAATTCCGCCACCCATCTGCCCAGCTCCCAGAACGCCGATGGTTTTGATGTCCGACATAGAGAGCTCCGAAGTGACGAAGGAAATGCAGGAAGTGACGACGTGGCGGAGAAATCCAAATCAGCCGCCGCGCCAACTCCGTAGCATACCGCCCACGCCCGCTTTCCTCCCTTCAACTCTCCCACTCCTCCAGATCCTCCACTTCCGCATGAACGACCGCCTAGCCAAACTACTGAAGATCCTCGCGGCCGAGCCCACCGACGCCTTCACCCTGTACGGCGTCGCGCAGGAATACGCCAAGATCGGCGATACCGCCAGCGCCGTCTCACACTACGACCGCTGCCTCGCCGCCGATCCCGCGTACTGCTACGCCTATTACCACAAGGCCAAAACCCAGGCCGATTCCGGCGACGAACCCGCCGCCATCGCCACACTGAAAGTCGGCATTGAAACGGCTGGACGCGTCAACGACGGCAAAGCCCTCGGCGAACTCGCGGCCCTGCTCGATTCGCTGACATGAATATGGCATGGGCTTACCAGCCCACGTTTCAGGCGCCTCGCCCGAAGTGCCTCGGCCGATTGGCCATCACAAAATCAAACTCCGCCGCCACCTAAGCCATGTCCTCGGCTGGATGCCCCTGCCACGTACCATCCCACCATGGCCAGTCGTTCCTCCCGATTCGAGCCCCCCGATCTCCCTCCCATCGGCGCCCCCGGCGGCACGGGCGGTCGCATCACCGCACTTCTGCGCTCCCCCAATGAGCCGGGTCAACTCACCATCAAGCTCGGCCGGCGGACCGCCGGAACCATCGACGAAAACCTCGCAGCCGATCTTGGCCTGTCCGAAGGCGCGATCTGGACCGAACGCATGCGCGCCGCAGTCGCCGGCGCGATGATGCTGGCTGAGGCCCGCGATTGGGCCGCCCGTGCCGTCTCCCGCCGCGCCATGAGTCGCGCCATGCTCATCACCAAGCTCCGCCAGCGCGGCCTGGACACTTCCCCCGCCACTCGCATCGCGACCGAACTTGCAGCGGCCGGCATGATCGACGAAAAACGCTTCGCCGAGAATGTCGCCGAAGTCGCCCTCGCCCGGCGCACGCATGGCACACGCAGCGTCGCGCTCAAACTCCAAGCCAAGGGCATCGACTCCCGCACCGCCGGCCAGACCGTCGATCGCGTCGCGGCCGAATCCGACTACGACCCCCGTGCCGTCGCCACCGACATCGCCCGCCGCAAGCTCCGCTCCCTCGCCCGCAAGCCCGACCCAGACGCCCGCCAGCGGGCTCTGTACGCCCTCCTGGCCCGAAGGGGCTTCGATTCGGGCCTCTGCCGCGATGTCGTCCGGCAGGTCCTTGGCGAATAGCGCGGCGTGGGCTGATAAGCCCGTGGGACGAGAGCCACCCTACCCTTTCCTGATGCGTCACCTCCCCCGAATCGCACTGACCCTCCTCGCTCCCCTTGCTCTGGCGGCCTGCGCCGGACCATTGAACAACGAGCATGGCATCGGCAATGCCGGTCGCCCGTTCGGGCGATCCATCTACACGCCATCCACGGTCGCCGAAGGCCTCCCACAACCCCCCGTCGAAGGGTTCGAGCCCACGACCGATCAGCAGAACGCCCCTATCTACGGCGTGGCCGGCGCTGTGGACGCCGCCGCGGCGCAGCCGTCCGTCGTCTCTCTGGATCGCTCCAACTGGGGTGCCACGGCGATGGAGGTTCCGAACAACTTCCCCGCCCACCAGCCGCGCTTCACCACGAACTACCTCAACAAGCAGTCCGACCCTCGGGCCCAGGGCAAATATCCCAACCAGCGCACCGCCCTTGGCGAAGGCACCGATCGTCACAACGACGAGCAGATTCTTGAAGCTGTAACCGGAAAGTTCGTGGTTGCCGGGGACACGCTCATGCTGCTTCCTCGTGCCGTGGCTGAGATGCGCTGGGGCCGCCCGACACGCACGGGTTCGGAGCCCTACGCCCGCATGCCCAGCAACGTCGTGCTCGTGAACCCCGCCGCAGAGCCGGAGGGCGACGCAGTTCGTCTCCAGTCATCAGCGTCGCGGGCCAAAGGCATGAACGATCCCGGCGCGGCTCCAATTCCCGCCACGGCCAAGCCCCATCGGCCGCTCCAGCCCCCGGCCGACGATCTGCGTCCCGGCGGCGGTATGCCCGCGACGAACATTCCTCCCGCCTCGCCCGCGCCCACCAAGCCATGAGCGGCCCAACACCCAAACCCGCGGCCCCCGCACCGCCCTTGGACGCCCGCGGTCTGCCGGCAAACTACCCATTCAAGCCCGAATGGGAGATCACGCCGCGCGAGGCCAAGAAGCTTCTCCAGCGTGCGAACGATGCAGGATTCGTGCTGTTGGATTGCCGCCGCCCGGAAGAATGGCAGGCCACGCGCATCGAAGGCGCGACGCACATCCCAATGGCGGATATCGAACGGCGTGCCGAAGAGTTGGAGACCGAGGCGGGCACGCGAAACACGCCGATCGTCGTGCATTGCCACCACGGCATGCGCTCGCTCAAAGTGACGGCAACGCTCCGGGCCCTGGGATTCACAAACGTCCGCTCCATGGCGGGCGGGATCGACCTCTGGTCGATTGACATCGATCCCACGGTCCGTCGGTACTAACCCTCGCCGCCCGATCACATTGACGATGGCATTGTCCGCTGATGTTTCAGCCATTCGCGTTGGCACGATCCTGCGCATCTGGTATTCTCAGACCACAGCGGTTGGCCGCTTCTCGTGGAAGGTGCTCTTCAATCATGCGTCATGCGCTTGCCGTGATATTCGGGGGGTTGCTCTGCGCCAGCGCCCATGCGCAAGGCCCACTCCCCTCCATTCTGCTTGTCGGCTACCTGCCGCCGACCAACGAGATGCTCCGCCAGTTCAGCATGAATCCGGCCCAAAATCCCGGCCTGTGGACCGGCGCGAACTGGGAAGGCCGCGGCTACAACATCTTCGCGTACTTCCCCGAGTTCCCGCTCGGGGCGCAGTGCATGGGCGTGGGCGACTTCGAAATCGACTATCAGGACACCACCGCCGACCTGGCTCGGGTCACGCAGCAACTCCACCCAGTCGTGATTCTGACACTCAGCGTCGGAGGACCAGCCCTCGGGTGGGGTCTGGAACCGGCATATCAACGGTGGAGCATGCCCGGCGAGTTCTCGCCTCCTGGCTCACACCCAATCCCGACGTACCTTCCGGATTGCACGGGCCAGCGATACCCATACAACTCTCCTGTGCTCGCCGACCGACCCGGCCATGTGCGATTCTCGAATCTGCCCATGCAGGACATCGCCACGTCCGTGGGCTCCACGATCCCCTCCTCCTCCCTGTCTCCGTTCGTCTATCCGTACGACCCGCGAAGCACCGCTTACAACGCTTTCTGCGGAAACTATCTCTCCGGCTATATCGCGTATCTCGCCGCCAAATATCGCGAGAACAACCAACCCCCCGTCTCCATGACCCCGTGCTACATGACTGGCCACGTACACGTGGGCAACTCCGTGCAACCGGCGATCGGGGCCGTTGCCACCGAGATTACGCTCCGCAACATCATTTCCACCTTGAGCACCATGAACAACACGGTGCAGATCGCCGGCGGGGCGTGCTGCGATTCGGACGGCGATTCATGCATGTACGCTCTCGCGTCGACGTGCACCGGCCTCTTCCTCGGCGCGGGAACGGCCTGCCAAACGACCAACTGTCCGGCCATTGCTACCGGATCGTGCTGCCTGATCGACGGCACCTGCACCGTGCTCCCTCATTCCCTTTGCGATGACGGCCCTCGCGTCTGGTACATGGGTGGATCTTGCTCGCCGGGCGACTGTGCGCCGGGCGTTCCCGGCGTCTGTTGCCGCGGCGCCACGTGCAACACGGTCATTGGCCCCGGCAACTGTTCCACGTACGGCACGGCCGCGGGGGGCGTTTACTCGTTGCTCGGCGATGACTGCGAACCGCAGCCCGGCCACCCAGTGCCCTGCTGCCACGCGGACTACAACAAGAACGGATTCATCTCCACCATCGACCTGCTCGACTTCCTTCACGACTGGTTCGACGCGTCACCCTTTGCCAACGTCGGCAGCGACGGGGCCTCGGGAACACCAACCACGACAAACATCTTCGACTTCCTGGCTGTCTGGTTCAGCGGCTGCCAGTGAATCGCGAGCGGTTGGAAGACGAAAGAACTATCGGATGCGTCGTCGCCGCATCGCTGCAACACCCCCACAAGTCAAGAGCCAAGTCGTGCCTGGGGCGGGCGGATCTAGAAACGCGGTGACGCCCGTTGCGCTGGCCGCGGCAGTTGACTGCACTGGCCCCCATACGCCGTTGGAGATCTGATAGCTGGAGCCGATCCGGGCCGTCTGATTGGCGAGGGAGAAGGTGTGGATGTGAGTCGCGGGGGAGCTGAGGGCGTGCTTGAAGCGGTACAGCTCGACGAAGTGCCAGCCGCGACAAGAGACAATACGGGGCAGGACAGGACGTACAACTGCGTGAGGGGGCTCACGGGAGGCCAAAGTGATTGCGCGCTCTCCAACAAATCGTGCGGGCCCGAAGAAAAGAACTCCTGTCAGCCGCTGATGCTCACCGGCAAAAAGAACAAACCCCGGCATTGAGCCGGGGTTTGTCGGAATCGTAGTTGAGATGCCCGAATCGGATCAGGCGGTGCGACGGCGACGGGCCGCGACCAGACCACCGAGGCCCAGGAGGGCGACGGAAGCGGGGGCGGGGGTCACGACGACCGAAGCGCCGGTCGCGACTGCCACTGCGTTGAGGGGGTTGTTGGGGCCCCAGACGCCGTTGGCCAGAGCGAGATCGAAGAAGGTCTGGGCCTGAGCATTGGCGAGGGAGAAGGTCACGGTGCGGATGGCGTTGCTGGACATGTAGTAGTTGAAGTGGTAGACATCGCGGAAGTTGCCATCGGCGCCAAGGTAGGAATCCGCAACGGCCGAATCGAGCGGAGCGGTTGTGCCCACGCCGGAGTAGGTGTCGGGAGCGCCAGCGCCCTGCGTATCAGTCAGGAGAAGCAGGGAGTTGCCGGTCGGAGAACCCGTCACGAGACCCAGATCATTCACCGCGGGATTCTCGGTGAACGAGCCGCCCGAAGTGTTGATGAGCCCGTTGAAGTTCGGATTGATACCGGCGAGGTATCCATAGATCGAGGACAGACCACCACGGCCAACGGTCGAGTTGGAGCCATAGTTCGTAGGTGTGTACGCGCCGGAAGCGTCGCTGATGGAGCTCCGGGTGAGGGTGCCACGAGCGGTCTGGTCGTTGCTGACAACATCGAAGCCGAAGTTGCCGAGCGCCTCTCCAGGAAGTCCGCCAACGACGCGCGCCTGAACGGCAAAGTTCAGCACTTCGTCGTTCGTGACGTTAGAGCCGCTTGCGAGCGCGAGGTTGGGAATGGGAGGAACGCCGGGGATCGAGGTGAAACCAAAGTTGGTTCCAGTCCAAGCGATCTGGCCACGACGCTCAACGATGCGGAACTCGACGGTGCTCGCTTGAGCGGCGCCGGCGATGCCTGCGAGAACGCAAGCCGAAAGAACAGCGGTACGGATCATCTCTACTCTCCTTGAGGGGCAGCGGAAAAACAGCGGCGACAGGGAGAGACTACCAGAGGACCAAAGGGATGCAAGGGCCTTGGCCGCAAAAAATACAAAATAAAGTGTTTCGATGCCGCTTCGCCGTCCATTTTCGGCCAAGATTGGCCATAAAAGCCGCTCTCTCCGGGTTTTCCGCCGCCTCTTTCTGGTGAGCACAGCTGAAAACTGTTCATTCACGAGCGCATGACCATAAAAAAACGAGCCCCGGCCAAGGGCCGGGGCTCGCGTGTGACTCTACTGCCTTGATGTAGGTCGAATCGAAGAATCAGGCGGTGACGCGGCGACGGCGGGCGGCAACCAGACCACCGAGGCCGAGCAGAGCCGCGGAAGCGGGTGCCGGAGCGACGGGGATCGAGATACCGGTGGAGCTCGCGGCGGCGTTCGCCTGGGCGGGGCCCCAGACGCCGTTGGAGAGCTGCAAGCTGGAGCCGACCTGGGCCGTCAGGTTTGCAAGGGAGAAGTTGATGACGCGGGAAGCGGTGGAGCTGAGGGTGTACTTGAAGCGGTACACATCGACGAAGTTACCAGCCGCGCCGAGGTACGTCGAAGCGACGGTGGGGTCGATCGGAGCAGTGACGCCCGAGCCGGAGTACGTATCGGGGTTGCCCGTGCCCATGGTGTCGGTCAGGAGGAGGAGGGCGTTGCCCGTCGGGGAACCGGTGACCAGACCGATTTCCTGGCTGCCGGCGGTGTTCGTGAACGTACCACCGGTGGTGTTGATCAGGCCGTTGAAGTTGGGGTTGATGCCGGCGAGATAGGTGTAGATCACCGCGAGGCCGCCGCGGCCGACCGTGGCGTTGTTGCTCTGATTCGAGTTGGCGTTGTACGTGCCAGCAGCATCAGAGGTGAGCAGCTTGGTCAACGTTCCGTTCGCATCAGCTTCGCCGTTGGCGATGATGTCGAAAGAGAAGTTACCGAGGAAATCGGTGGCGGTGCCGCCGGTGACGCGGGCCTGAATGGCGAAGTTCAGCACGCCATCGGTGGTCGGCGTCGCGCCGAAGGGCACGGAAACCTGCGTCTGACCCTGACGCTCGACAAAGCGAAACTCGACCGCGGGCACCTGCGCATTGGCAGCACCAGCGGTGGCGACGAGAGCCATAGCTGTAACAAGAACGTTCTTCACAGGGAACTCCTTCCGATATGAGGGCAGAGAGAGAGAGAGAGCCACAACAACGACGGGTGGAAGATACATCAAGTCGGGGGGGTCGTCAACCATTTTTTGAAACGCCGGAGCAGTCTTTGTGCTGAAATTGGGGGTACGAAGGCCTCAAAATCCCTTCCGACAGCCCCAATTAACCGATCAAAAACCATACAATCGTCAAATGGCCAGCAGGAACCGGCTTATTGGCTCAACTCGCTGCCTTGTTTGGGAGGTATCGCGGGTCCGATCGTGCTGCCATGGCCCCGTTCAAGGGGCCGGCACCGGGGTCAACTCAAATACCCCCACCTGAGGGAGGGCATCCGGACGCGGCGGGGCCAACAGCAAATAGCGGGGTCTGCCCGCAATGACTCCAGAGGTCAGCCGCGGCAGAAACCCGCCAGCCACGACGACTGCCTCAGGGCCGACCGTCAGCGTCATATCACCGGAAACCGGTTGGTAAACCAGCTCGCGTGCGGCCCCAAGAAACAGGCCACTCGATTGAGAGAGCAAGGGTGCCGCGCCAAGCGTTCCACGAGCAAGGGGCAGGATTGCGGAAGTCCTGGGATCGAACCACGCCATCGATCCGGATTCAAGCGAGACGAACGCAAGACCGTTTTCCAGCGGCAGTGATGGACCGGCATGCGGCGCAACCGGCCAGGGCGTTTGCAGCGGCAGAACGGATTGGAAGGCGACTGGAATCGACGGGGCCACGTTCAGCTCCACCCGCCCGGTGATCACGAGCGTGCGGCTGGCCCTCGGTGCGGAGATGTCCAGCGCCAGCAGCACCAGCTTCGACGCGGGATCCCGCGAGATCAGGAAGCAGTAGACCCGCGATCGGTCTGCGGAGAATGTGGGACAAACGAGCGTGCAGTCTGCGGGGGCCGGCAGGACGGATTCGGTCGCGGCATCCGATGGGGTGGTGCGAACGACGAGGTCGAAGGGCTTACCGGGGCTGGCCGCACGGCAAAAGGCCAACTCACCGTTAGTGCCAAACGTGGCGAAGCAGGTCACAGCGGCGGGGTCTGAGGGGCCGACGAGCCAGGTCAACTCTCCGGAGAGCCAGTCCACCAAGCCGATCCATCGGGAGCCATCCGGGCGAGGGGATTCCACGAGAAAGCCCGAGTCATTGCATGAGCGGCCCAAAAGAAGGCCGCTGGGGAGGGGATGCGGCCACTCAAGTTCGGAGAGTGAACCCGCCTGCTCGCCGGGGAGGACGAAGGCGGAGATACGAAGCTGCACTGGCACAGCGGACCCTTCCGGGGAGGGTTCGGCCAGAACTGCGGGCCAGCCGGGCGTGGGGCCGTGTTGGGCCGCGATAAAGCGGCCGTTGGGGGAAGTCAGCGGGAGCGTGAGCCCATCAAAGGGAACCGAACCAAGGGGCCGCACGGCGACAGTGATGCGGGAGTTGGTGCGGCTGATCGAAATGGCCGGGCGGGCAATGGGGCGATCGAGCTTGATCGGGAGCGGATCGGTGAAGGAGATGCCGGTGCGCCGGGGCTGGGCTTGGGTGCAGTCGGAAAGGAACGGGATGGCCGCGAGGAGGAGACCGGCCCCCACCATTGCCGGTCGAAAACGTGTACAACGAAAAACACGGGCTGCGGAGCCCGTGTGTGGAAGCGAGAAATGGAAGCGGGGTAATTGGCGGATCACGGGTTGGGATCGATGGATTCGGGAGCGGATTTTTCGCCGGGGGCGCGAACGGGGGGACCGATCGTCTTCTTGTGATCCTTGTCAAGTTCGTTCACGGAGCGGAGCCGTTCGCGGACGGTTTCGAGGCGCTCGCGGTCGGCCTTGTCGGCTTCCTTGAGGTCGTTCTCAGAACCGATGACAAAGGGGGTGACGAAGGCGATGAGCTCCGTCTTTTTCTTGGTGCGCTCCACGGAGTTGAAGGGCGCCCCGAGGCCGAAGGGAAGATCGCCCAGGATCGGCACCTTGCGGTGGGTGTCGCTGTCCTCGTTGCGGAGGATACCGGAAACGACGACGGTCTGGCCGTCCTTCACGATGAGATGCGTCGTGGTTTCGCGACGATCGACGATCGCGCCGCCGAAGAGTGTGTTGCCGGGCTGGGTGCTGGAGAGCTCCAGGTTGATGTTGATGTCCACATCCTTGTTCACGGTGATGCGCGGACGAACGCGGAGGGCGATGCCGACGGCGCGATAGTCGAAGTTCTGCACCAGCGCCGTGTTGCCCGTGGCGGGCTGGCTTTGCGTGATGAAGGGAATGTCCTGGCCGGAGAAGAACTCGGCTTGCTGGTTGTCGGAAGTGAAGATGCGCGGCTCGGAAAGAATGTTCACGGCGGACTTTTCGCCGAGGGCCTGGATGAGGGCGTTCACATTCACGCCGAGATTCAGGACGGAGTTGGTGAAAAGGCCGGGAAGAAGATCGTTCTTCTGGCCTGTCACGACGCCGCCGGCGGTGTTGCCTGCCGAGGATGCACCAAAGGAGATGGCATTATCAGAGTTGGATGGCGCGATGGCCGAGTTGGACCACCGGAGGCCGAGGGCGGTGGCATCCTCGATGTTGATCTCTGCAATAACGGCCGAGAGCAGGACCTGACGGCCCGGGTTGTCGAGCTTCTCGATGACCTCGGCCAGAGAATCCTGATATTCCGGTGGAGAGAGAATCATCAGGGCGTTCTGACGCCAGACCGGGACGATGCGAATTTTGCCGACGAGGTTGCCCGAGCCGGCGGTGGTGGTGCTGGGCTGCGAGCGGCCCCACCATTGATTCCAGACCGCATTCTGTGCCGCGGCCTGTGTGGTTGCGGCGGTTGTTGTCGAAGCGGTTGCGAAGGGAGAAGAAGTGGAGCCGGTGGTGAGGCCGGTTTGGGCCTTGGTGACCTGCGCGATGGTGCCTTCGCGGGCGAGCAGGGAGTTGAGCTGCTCGGCGAGCTGCTCGGCGTCGGCGTGCTTCAGCTCGATGATCACGGGAAGCCCGGCCTTCTGGGGCTTGTCGAGTGACTGAATGATGTCGTCGATGGCTTCGAGGTTCGCCTTGCTCTTGGCGACGACAATGAGTCGTGCGGCCTCGGGAACCGCCTCGAAAGTAAACTGCCCGTACAGGCGATTGGCGGTGGTGCTGGCGGCCTGATTGCCCTGTCGAGCGGCCCCGGGAGAACCGAACATCGAGACGAGCACGTCCCGCATCTTGACGGGGTCGGAGTTCTTGAGTTCGTAGACGCGGGGAGTAATGGCCTCGGCCTTGATGTCCCACTGATCGACAATCTGCTTGCGGATCTGCTCCAGCACCGGCTTCTCGGCGAGCACTGTGACGGCATTCTGCTGGGTGTTGGCCGTGACGCGCAGGTTTTGGCTGGTCTGGGCATCGGTGGGCGTAGCGCGCGTGCCGGCCGCAGCGCCCGGCTGATTGCCGCCGCGGCCGCCACCCTGGCCCGCGCCTCCTCGCTGCTGAAAGAACTGGGCGAGCGGGTTGTTGTTGTTGCCGCCGCGGTTCTGATTCTGCTGCACGCCCCAGATATCGCGAATGTTCGTGGCGATGTCGGTGGCGTCCGCATTGGTGAGGTGGAAGGTTTCGGTCTCGAGCGCGGCGGAGGACTGCCGGTCGAGCTCCTTGATGGTGCGCTCCATCCGCTGAAGCAGGCCGACGTCGGCGGTGACGACGACCTGATTGGAATCCGCGTCGAACGTCATCTTGGCGAAACTGGGAAGAGAGTTCTTGAACATCTCGGCGATGTTCGAGGCCGAGGAATACTTGAGCGTGAAGACCTTGCAGACGATCGTGCCCACGGGCAGATCCATCACGCTCTGGTCTCCCGGAATGACGGGTATGTCGCCTTTGTCGATCTCGGCGATGGAGCGGAGGTTGATGATCTTCTGTGACTCGATCACGGCCACGCCGTTCTGCTGCAGCGCGAGGAAGACCATATCCAGAGCTTCGGCGCGGGGGAGCTTCTGATCGTTCAGCACCGTGATCCGCAGCGAGAGCACATCGGGCATGGGCAGAACGACCTTGCCAGTGGCCTCAACGATGAACGGGATGATCTGCTCCAGCGAGACGTTCTTGAACGCCAGAGGCGTGGGCTCGTCCGGCTTGATGACGCGCCCATGGGCGTCTCTGGCGGGGTAGACCGTGGCGTCGGCGGGCTTCGGCGCGGCGGCGACTGGTTGGTCCGCGGCGATCGCCGGATCGTCCATCATCTCTGCAAACTCTTCGGGCGAGAGCATGGAGAGCTGCCAGAAGATGGCCGCGAGTTCGGTCTCGTCGGGTGGCTCGGCCCGCGCGAGGAGTGTCGGCGCTCCGGCGAGGCCGAGGGCCGTGCCCGCGATGAGCGAGAGACGAAAGAGGCGGAGGCGATCCAGTGCGCGTAGGCGTGTGGTCATGGCTTGCTCGGGGAGGTGTGTTCGACTTGCGGAGCGGGCTCGGGACGAGGATCAACCGGCGCGGGCGGCGGAGTTGAGGGGGGCGTGGAAGGGGCCGCGCCCGGTGCGGGAGGAGCGTTTGGAGTGGGGGTCGCCGGCGGAGTGCCCGCCGGTGCGGGCTCGCTGGGAGGCGGAGACGGGCGTCCGGAAAGCGGTTCTCCAGCGGTCTGGCCAGTTGGAGCGGGCGCATCAGCGCCGGGGCCGCGGCGGGCTTCTAGTGGAAGATCCGAACGATCGGAGGGCGCGATGCCGGAGATCGTGGGCAGCCCTGTGCGTGCCGGCGCGGCGGGATAGGCGGAAGAGAATCCCGAACCGTCTTTGAGCGAGAGAATCTCCGTGCGTTTGAAGAGTTCAACGGGGAACTCGCCCCCCTCCCACTGCACCGTGATGGTCCAAGGCGGATTTCCGCGGACATACTTGAGGGACTTGGACTTGGGCTCGGCGGCGGAGACCTGCTGGCCGTCTGCGAAATAGGCGGTGCCATTGATGTACGCGATGAGGGCGGGGCCTTCATATCGCTTGGCGATCGTCGTCGGCCCGGGCTTTGCGTCCGGTGGCTTGGGTTCGAAGAACCAGGAGCGTCCATCGACGAGGCGCATCTGGTGGTCGATGGAATCCTGGAACTTCGCGACGGCGTCCGCGGTGGGCCGCTTGGCAACTGAAAGCGCCGGTGGGCTTTTGTAGAGCGACCAGACGGGCGTGATCAGGACCACGGCAAAGATAATCGTGCCAAGCAGCAGAGCCAATGCGGCGACCCCGAGCATGTCGATCGCGGCCCCATCGCGGGTACGGAAGAATCGGCTCATGGGATCACCTCGCCGGTTGATGTGGGCGCGGCGGGCGTGCCGGAGGCGGCAAGCCAGGCCTCCGCGATGATGGTCGTGCGGACGACCTCTTCGATGTCACCGTTGCGGGAGTTGTTGTGGTCGATGCGAACTCGGGAGATCGCGGCGACCTCCGGAGCTCGCTCCAGATCGGCGAGGATCGCGGCAACATCGCTCGGACGGGCCTCGAACGTCACTTCGAGGGTGAGCCGATCGATGCCGGTGACGCCCAGAAGGGTCTTGTACTCCGGCTTGAGACTGGCCATCGGGGTCTTGGGGCGTTCGTTGACGTTGCGGTCGGTGATCTGGTGGCTTTCAAGAATGCCGTCCACAACGCGGGTGAAATCCTCGGGTTTCAGGCCGCCGGCCTTGGGCATCATCGGCGTGCCGAAGACGGCTTGCGTGGAAGCGATGTATCCGCCGTCGCCGGAATCGGCGGAGGAGAGATCGTTGTGGCGAGCGATGGCGGTTTCGAGCTTCGAGGCATCGCCGCCGACGGTGTCGCTCAAACCCCAGAGGGGCTTGATGATTCCGAAGAAAACCAGAAGGACGACGGCCAGATACGCCAGCCATTGCGCTGCCCGAGGAAGCGTCTTGAACTGTTGGAGAAGCGCACTCATTTCCCACCTCCCTGTCCGGCTTCCTGCATTCGGGCCTTGGCCTTTTCGGATTCGTCCATCAGGCGGCGTTTGACGGCCTCGTCCGTGGATGCTGCGGCGGCGGCTTTGCGGCTCGTCCATTCCTTCATCGCCGCATCGTGGGAGAGCTTGGCGATGTCCGAGTCGGAGATCGGGGGCGGAACCACCGCGGGCGTGTTCTTGGAAGGGGCCGCCGACGCGCTGGGCGAAGGACGGTCCGAGCGAGAGTTCTTATCTCGCGATGAAGTAGCGCTCGGCCGCGAGCCGGAGGGCTGATTCCGCCGGTCGGGGCGGTCGCGGGTCGTGCCTTCCGCACGTGTGGTCGCCGGGCGGTTCTTGGGCGCGGCCTTCTCACCATACATGACCTCGGCCAGAGTCTTGTCGGCCCAATCTTGCAGAGGTTTGGCGGTGTAAACGGGGGCTGTGACCTTGGCGGTGAGGGAGAACTGCACGCCGCTGGCGCCGGGATTGGTCGATGGCGTGGCGGCATCGGTGAATACCTTGGTGCCATTGAGATTGGCACGGAAGGTGGTGAGCTTGCCGGTGTCGTCGGCGAGGCCCCGGATATTCACACCCTCGCCCTGCCCGACTTCGACGGACTCGATCGTGATGCCCTGCGGGCAGCACGCCGCGATGTCCGCGAGCAGCTTGGTCATGGGCCAGCGTTTCTCTCGAAGAAGCTGGTAGAACGCGAGCTCCTTCTCGCCCTGCTCGTTCTCGGCGATGATCTGTTTTTCGTCCGGCACCTGTTTCTTCAGGATGCGCACCTTCGCGTACGAGACTCCGATCGGAACCGCGATCACGACGAGCACGCACAGGGCGATCAACGCCGCGGCCCGATGCGGCACGCCGACCCACGTGCTGATGCGCTGCAGAATCGGCGGCTTCTGCTTGGGCTCCACCTCGTGGAGGGCGACCAGGCCGGAGACGGCCGGGTTCGAGTCGGCGAAGGCGATGGCGGCCGCGGCGGCGAGGCCATATTCGGCGAGCCACTGGGGAGACCGGGGCTGCCCGGCAATGCGCGGCGAGACGGGCGCAGGTTCAAGCGTGAGCCAGGAGTCGCCGATTGGCGCCTCGGATGGCAAAGAGAGCGCGGCGGCGCGGGTGGTCTCGGCGATGGCACTGCGTCGGGACTCCCCGGCCGCGTCGCCGGCAGGAATACGCGCGACGCGGACGACGGTTTTTTCGGGACCGGCCGCGAGAATGGTCATCGCGCCCGCCGAGCGATCGACCGTCCATGCGCGATCGACGCCGCCGACGAGTTGAGCGAGCACGGCAAGGGCCGCGGCCTCGGAGATGCCGACTTCCGGCCCAACACGCGGCGTGCGAGCACCCGTCAGTTCCGCGCTCGGGGGCCAGCACGTGAGCAGGCCCATCGGCCTGCGACCAGAAGCCCGACCCGGATTCACCAGACCGGCGGCCCGGCGGTACTCAGGAACGGACCCGGGCAGCTCTGTCTCTGCGATCAAGGCAAGGGCATCGGCAACGGCGGAAGGGGATGATGCGCCCTCCCCCTTGTCTGGAAGGCCGGTGATGCGGGCCATCGTGCAGCCAGAGGGGAGCACGCGAACGACCGCGTCCACGCCCCCGACGCGTTCAATAAGCGACGTGAACATCGCCGGACCCGCGCCAAGATGGATCGACTCGGCGCCCTTGATGTCGATATCCCCGCCGGCGCGGAGCGACGCCACCACGACGCGGCAGGATGTGTCCTGCTGGTGTACGGCAGCGATGGTCTTGATATTGTCCCGATTCGGGATATTCACGGTGGGTTCCTAGCGAACAACGATGTCACGGATGATGACGGGTATCGACGAACGATCGACGACGGCGGTAATCTCAACTTCCTGGCCGGAGTTCTTGTCCCGGCCCCGGCTGGAGACGACAAAGACGTTGGATTTCACGTCGATGTGGGCCATCAGGTCGGCCAGCACGTCGGCGGTAATGGCGGGGATGTCCTCCAGGTCGATGAGCGACTGGAAGCCCCCGGCCCGCCCGTCCCGTTCGGTGAGAATGGCGGCCGCGACATCGTCGGTGATGACGGTGTTGTAGCGTTCGAGAGTTTCCCGCGTCACCGTATTGATGTTCAGCTTACCGGTGCGCGGGCCGCCGGAGGCGATCTCCGAGCCAATCACGCATTCGTCAAGGATGAGCTTGATCTGATCCTTGCTCAGCGCGGTCACCGTGTTCTGCTGGCGGCGGCCGTTGAGCAGGACGGCCCCTTGGGCCGACTGGGCCAGCGTGCCCAAGTCGGTTCGCACGAAGTCCGCGAGCAGGGCCGAGCCGTTGGCGGCGTGTGTTGAAATGGCCTGTGCCTGGTTCTGGTCCACCTGCAGCCGGGAGGCGATGTCGGAAACGCTTGCCGTTGCCAAGTCGAGCTTCTTCGTTCCGGAGACGCCGAACGATGTGATCCGATCCCCCTCGCTCACTGCCGTGATGTAGCGAGACCATCCGGCATCCATCGAGCCATCGGCGTTGTCAGGCGGAAGCGAGGTGTCGCCATCGTCCTCGTTGGGATCCAGACGACCGTTGTAGTTTGCATCCTCGCCGCGCAGGAGCTTGGGATCGACGCCCTCGACGAGTTCAAGTTCCTTGAGCGAACGGACGGCTGCGCCGCGGGGCTTGTAGGGATATCGCTTGCCGGTGTACGTGCCCTCGTCGGCACCCGTTGGGGCCGTGTCATCCACCCCGTGGATCCAGTTGTGGATGTTCTGAGCGGTTGTTTCGTCGACCGTGCCATCGATGATCTGGATCGCCGCGGCGTCGAGCGTGTTGATATTCATCTTGGAATGTGCATCGTCGGGGCCGTCCACCTCCTGCGTTCCGTCGAAGTGGCGGACGTTATACGTGACGCCCGCCAGCTCGCCGCGGGCGACGCCGGCGAGATCGGAATAGATCGTTGTCGGCGAGGTCGGGTCCGGGGAGATGGTGTTCGCGGTGATCTTGGCGATCTGGGCTTCGAGTCCGGCGCGGGCAGCCCAGTACGCGCGAACGCGGGCGACGGCCTCGCGTCCGGCAGCCGCCTGCCGGAACGAGGACGACTGCAACGCGACGAGCACAAGTGCAACCAGCGCGATGGTCCAGAGCACCATGAGCGTGGCGAAGCCGCGCCGTGGAGAGCGATTTTGGAGTTGCGTGCGCATCATCCGCCGCCACTCCTTCCTCCACCACCACCGCCCCCACGTTGTCCACCGCCGCCACCCGTTCCCGTCCCGGCGCCGGTCGCTCCGCCACCGCCGTTGGGGCCTCCACCACCGTTAGGTCCACCGCCACCATTGGGTCCACCACCTCGCGGGCCGCCGGTTCCGTTCCCGCCGTTGCCGTTGCCTCTGGGGCCGCCCTGGCCGTTTCCGTTCCCGCCACCATTCCCGCCACCGTTCCCGTTGCCATTGCCCTGCACGTTGTTTCCACCTCTACCGCCGCCGAGATTGCGATTCCCGTTGGTATTGGTGTTCGTATTGGCGTTGGCGTTGGTATTGTTCGTCGCGTTTGCTGTGGCGTTCGCCGCGGCGTCTGATGCGGCGGCTGTCGCGTCGGCCATCGCTTCCATTTCACTGGGCAGGGGCACGCGATCGATCGCGACCACGCGCCGGACGACGATCGCCTCCTTCGTTGCCTCGTCGGTGCCGGTCACTGAGATTCGCACGGCGTATGGCAGGCCGTCGTTGTCCGAATCCCATTCGTCGAGCCAGTCCGTGCCGTTGCTGGCCTGGATCTGCACGCCCTTCACGCCGTCGACCAGCGCCGTGGCCACGCCGCCGCCATCGGGCACTTCGTCGATCACCGGATCGGTGCGTCGCCAGAGCGTGAGCGAGCCGGGCTTCTCGCCGGGCTGCACACGGAACTGCACCTCGGCCTCTTCACCCTCGGCCTGCTCCACGCCGGGGCGCACGACACGATTAAGATGCGAGAAGAGCAGGAGACCATCCTGCCCGAGCCCCGCCTTGCCATCGCGGACGATCGCGATGCGGCAGTCGGTAAGATCGGCGTCCCGCAGCGCGCTGGCGGCATCCGCAGCGATCAGGTCCGCCGTTGCGGAGGCGTGGGAGAACGCCTCGGCGCGGGATTGCGAGCGGTCGCGGGCGCGAAGTGTCTGCGAGATCGCTATGTACGATGCGGTCACAAGGATCGCGAGCATGATGCTGGCGATGATCAGCTCCGCGAGCGTGAAGCCACGCGCCGAACGAACGGACGACCGCCTGCAAGGATGTGCGAGGGTGTGGCTCATGGAGTTCGAACGATCCCCGTCTTGGGCGTGCGAATGGGGTCCGGATCCGTCTCTTCCGAACCGATGCGCGACGCGATCAACGTTTCGATGGAGATGTTCCGCTCCGAGCCGCTGGCGGTCCAGGAGATGGTGCACTTGATCTGATGCGGGTCTCCTGCGCTCTGGCCGCCGCTGAAGGCGAGCTTGTATGAGTAGTCCGTGAACGGGGCATCGCACGTGCCGGAGGCGGAGTACTTCTGCGCGTACCCATCCGGGCCCCGGGCCAGCACCAGTTGAAGCTGCTCATCAGCGAGCATTGCGGCCGTGGCCATGCGCTCGCCGGTCTGCTGGCTGTTCAGCGCGTTGGAGGCAAGGCCGATCATTACCGCGAGCGCGATGCCCAGCAGCACGGTGGCGACGATGCAGTCGATCAGGGCGAAGGCGGCGCGACCTCGCGGGGCGACGGAGAGGCGGCGAGTGAAAGAGGAATCACCAGCGCTGAGCATCACCATTTCGTCTGCCCCTTTCCCGCGTCATCCAGATCGATGGAGCGTGCCTGGGAAGCCAGACCGGGCGTGCCGACGGGATGGAGCGCGTCCGCCCCCGCGGCCCGCGTTGCCACGGTTTCTCCTACTGGAAGCGTGATCGTCCAACGTGGGCCATCGCGATCGGATTTGGGCTCGAGCTCGACGGAGATTGCCGGGCGCGGCTGGCCGGGGATAAACGATGCTCGCCACTTGTTGGAATCGAAGGGCTGGCCGTCCTGCGTGGCAATCGTGATCTTGAGACGATTGAACACCACGGGCTCCACCATGGAATCGAAGTGCCAAATCACTCGCGCCGATCCCGTGGTGTCGGCGCTTGCCTTCGCATCCTCGCTTTGCGTCCAGACACTCAACGTGTTCTTGTCTAAGGCAAAGTCGACGGCGACGGGGCGGTTCCAAACCGAGCACTTTTCGGCCGCAACCGAGAGAAGACGCTGAACCGCCTTGGCCTCGAGTTCCGCTTCGCGCTGCCCGACGTTCAGCATGCGCGGGATAATCGCCGTGGCCAGAATACCAAGAATCACGATGACGACAATCGCTTCGATGAGCGTGAACGCCGAACTGGCGCGTCGGAGGGGCGTGGCCCTGCTCCGGTCGAACGTGTTGCGGGTATGAGCTGGTTCACGGAGTTGCATGGTGATCGGAATCGGGGAGATCAGGGCTTCGTGACGTCCGTATCCTCGCCGGTGCCGCCGGGCTTGCCGTCGGCCCCATACGAAACCACGTCAAAGTTGGCGTTCTTCACACCCGGAACGACGAGAATGAACATGCGCCCCCACGGGTCCTTCAGATCGTCGCAGTTGTTCAGCCAGGGGCCCTTGGCGTCGGCGGATGAAGGCCGGGCGCAGAGCGCGGCGAGATTGGAGGGGTCGGGTAGCCCGCCGTTATCCATCTGGTACAAGTTGATGGCCTGCGCAATCGCGGCCGCGTTACTGATCGCCACAGACTGCTTGCTCTGTCCGATGCGTTTGAAGAGCGCAGGACCGATCGCCGTGGCGAGCACGGCGATGATGATCACAACGACGATCATCTCGATGAGGGTGAAGCCGGCGCGGTAGGTATGTCGACGGTTGATTTTGCGTGTCATATTCAGTGTCCGATGAGGTCTTGCATCTGGATAAGGGGAAGCAGCACGCCGGCCATCACGAATCCGATGACAATCGCGGCGACGAGCACCATGATGATGGGAAGTACCGAAGCGACGATCTTCAGGCGGGTTTCCGTGCGATCCTCAAACACCGTCGCCGCCTGATTGAGCATCTGCGGCAGCCGCCCCGATCGCTCGCCCAACCCGATGATCTGCGTCAGCAGTGATGGGAAGTGCCCGGATTTCTCCATCGGCTCGGAGATCGTCTTGCCGCTGGAGACCTGCTCGCAGACCTGCTCAACGACCTGCTCCATAGCCCGGTTACCGAGCGTGGCCTTCGTAACACGCAAAGCCGTCAATGCGGGCAGACCCGCGCTCACGAGCGTGCCGAGCGTGCGCGTGAACCGGGCCACGGCCACATCTCGAAGCGCGGTGCCCATGAGCGGAAGCTTGAGCAGCGCCGTATCAATCGAGAGCCGCCCTGCGGGGCGTTTGTACGTGCTCTGGAAGACCAGCAGGACGCCCGCGACCAGCAGCAGGAGGGCCCACCAGTATCCGCCGACGACATCCCCCACTGCGATGACCACGCGCGTCGGGAACGGCAGTTGGCTCGTGGTCAGCTTTCCTGCGAACGGAGCGAGAATGCGAGGCACAATCACGAGAATCATGATGACGATCGCGATAATGATCATGACCGCGAGGATGGCCGGATAGACCAGGGCGGAGATGAGAATCCGCCGGATCTTGACGTCGCGGTCCAACAACGTAGCGAGTTGTTCGAGCGTTTCGCCAAGGCGACCAGAGGCCTCGCCGCCGCGGATGAGACTGACAGTGAGTTCGCCAAACGGCTTGCCGACCTTCTGGCATGCCTCGGCGAGGGATCGCCCGTGCTCGACCTCGTGGATGATCTTCCCCACAATTGCCTTGTGCCCGGTGTGCTTGAGCTGACGCTCGATGGTCTTCAATGATTGAACGAGCGGAAGCCCGGCCTGCACCGCCGTGGCGAGTTCGCGGATAAACATCGCCATTTCAACGCGGGACATGCTCGGACGACCGAGGCCGAAGGACATCGAAGGTGCGGCAGCAGGCGAGCCGCGCTTGCCAATGACAACCGGTCCGCCCCTTGCCGCGGGCGCCGCCGCCTCCTTCTTCGCCTCACGCTTGCTGATCGGATCGAGCCGCGTCGGCGTAACGCCTTGGATGCGCAACTGACGCAACGCGGCGGCACGGTCCGGCGCTTCGATCACCGCAACGGCGGACCCGTTCGATCCGGCAAGGGTTTGATAGCGAAAAGTCTGCATCCTGCTCCGTTGGCAATCGAGAACCCACCCCCGCCCCCCACTCGTTTATCACAATTCCCAAGCCACGATGCGGCGAACGCCACACGCGCTCAACGCACGACCCTACCCCTTCTTGCCATGCGAGTTCACAAGCTCCGTGTCCTGCGTCGCACGCAACACCTCATCCACGGTGGTCAACCCCCCAGCCGCTTTGATCAGCCCATCCATGCGCATCGTCACATGGCTGGCCTCGGCGGTCGCGAGAATCTCGTACGCGGCAGTGCGGCCCTCGGTGATGGCCGTTCGCATGGCGGGAGTGACGAGAAGCACTTCGAAGAAGCCAATTCGGCCGCGGAAACCGGAGTTGTCGCACTTGTCGCACCCCGCGCCGACCCAGCCCGTGCCCGACGCGAACAGAGCTTGCTCGGATGGGGAGAGGCGACGGCGAACGATGTCGTCCAGCGGCACGGGCCGCCGGCAGTTCTGGCAGATCTGACGCCCCAGGCGCTGCGCGAGAATTCCCTCGATGACGCTCGCCACGAGGAAGGGCTCGACATCCATATCCAGCAGACGACCGACGGCCGAAACGGCGTCGTTGGTGTGCAGCGTGGAAAAGATCAGGTGGCCCGTCAGCGCGGCACGCACAGAAATGTCCGCTGTTTCGTTGTCGCGGATTTCGCCGACCATTACTACGTCCGGGTCCTGGCGAAGAATCGATCGCAGGCCGCTGGCAAAGGAGAGGCCACGCTCCGGATTGACGGGAATCTGATTTACACCCGAGAGTTCGTACTCAACGGGGTCCTCGATCGTGATGATCTTCAGCGAAGGGTCGTAGAGCTTCGTGAGCGCGGCGTAGAGGGTGGTCGTCTTGCCCGAGCCCGTGGGGCCGGTGACGAGCACCATGCCGTGGGGCAGGTCGATCAGCCGCTGAATCGCCACACGGTCCGATTCGCGGAAGTGCAGGGTTTCCAGGTCGAGCTTGATGGCTTCTTTGTCCAGGAGACGCATGACGACCGACTCGCCGTAGATCGTCGGAACCGTGGAGACGCGGATGTCCACCTTGCGCCCCTCGAATCGCAGCGTGATATGGCCGTCCTGCGGCACGTACCGCTCGGCAATGTTCATCCCCGCCATGATCTTGATGCGGCTGGTGATCGCGGGCTGCAGGTGCTTCGGGGGCGAGTTTTTCGGCCGCAGCAGACCGTCCACGCGGTACTTCACCGTGAGCGCCTTCTCGAAGGGCTCCACATGCACATCGCTGGCACGCTCCTTGATCGCTTCAAGAATGATCAGATTCACGAGGTTGATGAGCGTCGGCTGCTCGGCCATTCGCTGCACATCGTCGGCATCGACGGCCTGAAGGTTGGCGACAAGGTCGTCTTCCGCTTCGCCGCCACCAGCGAGGCGCAGGGCCATTTGCGCGGCCGTTGCGCCGTACGCGGTGCGAAGCAGCGCATCGAAGAGCTCGCGTTGCAGGGCTTTACGCAGTACCGGACGGCCGGAAACAATCGAGAGCTCATCCGCCGCGGCGAAGTCTGTCGGGTCGTTCAACGCAACCAAGAGGTTGTCCCCCTCGAAGGCGTAGGGAACTGCCCGGAGGCGAACGGCATCCTCGGCACTGATGATGTCCGCGGCCTTGGGATCGACCTTGGGCATCTCGGTAAGGGTGGGGAACTCACTCGAGGGCTGCGCGGGTGCGGCCACGCGTCCGTCGACGCCGTTGAGAGAGGGCTTGGTCGTCGACTGAACCGTGGTCACTCATACCTCCAAACAGGGGGGCCAAGAGGGCGAGGGTTTATCGACCTCGACCGCCGCCGAACTGGAACAAGTTGTTGTTGTCCCGCTCGGGCAGGCGCTCGACCTGCTCGGGCTTCAGGATGGCTTTGAGCTTGTCAATTGTGTCAGAATCCAGCTTGCGCTTGGCTTTCTTGGCCACGGCCAGATCGGACTCGTCCCCGCCCTGGTCCCCACCCATCATTTTCATCCAGCCGCCCATCATGTCGTCCCCGCCGCCATCTTTTTCGGCGTCGGCCGTGGCCCGGGCGTATTTCTCGTTGGCGGCATCGGCGTCGCGCTTGTACTTGGCCGTGAGCTCGGCGATGCCCGTTTTCTGGTCGGCGTCGAGGTCCTTGAAAGCGGCGGCTCCGTTCAGGGCCTTCAGCGCGTATGGCTCGCGATAGATCTGGGGAAACTTGGCCTTCTTGTAGCGGGTGGAGAAGTCCTCCCGCTTGTCCTCGGGAAGCCCGGAAGCAACAAGCGAGGAGTAGCGATCGTTGATGTCGCGCACCTTGATGCCGCTTTTACGCATCTCGGTCATGGCTTCGCCGATCTTCTTGAAGTCGAACATATTGGCCGCGTCGCCACCGGCGTCCTTGGTGTCCTTCTTCTTGGTGCCCCAACCCATTTGCTCGGCGAGGTCCTTGCGCTTGGCGTCTCGTTCCACAATCGCAGAGTCAATCTCTGACTCGTACCGATCCAGCGATTGGCCAACGGCGTCGGGGGCTTTGGCCAGCTTCAACTCGCCCACCATCTTTACTAGATCAACCGACTCGCCCGCGAGCATGCCGGAGGGGAGCGACTTATTGCGGCGATTGGTCCGCTCCAGAATCGGCCACTTGGTGGCCTGATCAGATGTCAGCAGGGCCTTCAGGTCGGACATGAACGACTTTTCGAGTTCCCCGGTCTTGGTCTGGAACTTCTCCATCGCATCGGGCATGTCCTTCTGCCAGACGGAAGGATCCTGGTTGTCCTGAAAGTCCTGACGGATCTTCTCCATCTTGTCTTGGAGCACTTTGGAGGACTGGTCGTATTCGGTGTCGTAGGCGTGGTGCAAGTCCTTCAGGGCGTCGGCCTGCGTTTTGTCCAATCCAAGAATCTGGCCGAACTGCTCGATGTCCGCCGCGCTCACCTTGCCCTCGCCGAATCCGCCACGCCCCATGTTCATGCCCATGCGCATCTGCGCATTAGCAGCGGGAGTGAGCGTCGCGGCTACGCCGGTGGCCAGTGCAATACCCGCGATCAGAGCCAGTGTTGAAGAGCGAAAACGAGCCATGCCGAACCTCCTCACGTGAGTACCCCGCACCTTCCCGCGAATACCTGATTCGGGGACCCTCAATCGTACCGGCAAGAACGCCGCACGTTCAAAGAAGCGTGCAGGAGTTTCCGCTGGGACGCACGCGCGGAGCAATCCCGTCGTGGAGGTCCGTCGACTCAGCTATGAAATCGCGGCAAAGGACCGAAACCCATGAACTCACGTGCGGCCGTTGGGGGCGGGCTGGTTGTTGGCGGGACGATTGCGGTTGTTACGACCGCCGCCGTTTCCCCCGTCGCCACCCCCCGCGCCGCCACCATTTCCGTTGCCGTTCCCGCGCTGGCTGGGGAGTTTGGCCTTCTGATCTTCGTTGAGGAGGGCCTGAATCTTCTCGACCGTGGTGTTTTCGAGTTCGCGGCGCTGATCGCGGAGGGTGGTCAGCTCTTCGCTATCCACCATCCCAAAGCCGCCACGACCGCCTCCACCACCCCCACCGCCGCCGCCCCCGATGCGGCTGGAGATATCAGCGAACGTGATCGCTGATTCGCGGGTTGAGTACGCGGTCTCCATCTTCTGATTCAACGCGGAATAGTCTCGCGTGAAGCGGTCCTTTATTTCGTTGATCGAGGTCTTCTGCTCGGCCGAGAGGCCATCGAGGCCGACGGCCGCCTCCGCGACGCGTGCGGCGTATGACTGTCCGCGGTAGATCTGCGGATAGGACTCGCGGCGCAGGACGTCGTTGAACTTCGCCTTCGTCGCATCGTCGGGAAGCGCGGCCTCCACCTGACGTGCATATCGCTTGTTCACATCGCGTACTTTCGCACCAGCCGAGCGGCCCTCATCAAACGCCTTCTGGGCCTTCGCCGGATCGCCGCCCATCAGGTCGCGGAAGTTGCCCTGCATCTTGTCCTGGACTTCGTTGCGGACAATCAGCTCGCGATCGAGGTCGACCTGGTATAGATCAAGAATCGGGTCCAGCGGCTTGCGGGCATCGCCAGCGAGTTTCAGACCGTCCACGATCTTGACCAGATCCGCTCGCTCGCCGGCCATCAGGCCGCGATTCATGGTGGTTTCGCGGCGGCGCACGCGCTCCACGGCCGGCCACGTGTTGGCCTGCTCGGGGGTAAGCGTGGCCTTCACATCGTTGAAGAAGCTCGTCTCCATCGCCGTGCGCTTGGCGCGGAACTTGGTAAAAAGCTCGCCGATGTCCTGCATGCGGGATGGGTCGTCGCGGGCCTCTTCACGAATCGCCGCCATCTCGTCCTGCGCCTTCGTGGCGGCCGTTGTGTACTCGTGCTCGTACGCGTCGTAGAGGGCCTTGGCGGCCTCGCTCTGCGACTTGGTCATGTTCAGCATCTTGCCGTATCGATCGAGCTCCTCGGTGGTGACGCTGGGCTCAAACATTCCTCGTCCACCGCCCCCACCGAACATTCCGCCACCGAAGCCCCCGCCTCGCTGGCCACCGTTGTTGCCACCGTTGTTCCCGGGTTGGCCGTTGTTCCCGCCGCGGCCGCCACGGCCACCGTTGTTGCCGCCAGTTCCGTTTCCGCCTCCGGCGGGCTGGGGTTGACCCTGCGCTTGGGCGAGATCAGCCAAGAACGAGAGAGAGCAGGCACACGTCGCGGCGATGGTGAGCAAACGGTTCATGCGGTTCATGGCGGCAGTCCAGTCAATAGGTCAACACGAGAAGAAGCCGCCATACGCGGCACCACGTTCGAAAATGAGCAATTGCGCAACGCAATCGAACACCCATTTGTAGCGGAACGCTCGGAGTTCGTTTGTATTGCCCGAGCGTCCAAGATTGCAAAACCACTCAACCGACAGGCACTGGCACCCGGCTTCGAACTATGAGATTGTTTCGCAAGCCGTTTATTGACAATGATTTACGATTCGACATCATGCCCACGAATGCGTCAAAGAGGTAGCTGGCGTCATGCGGGCCAGGGGAGGCCTCGGGGTGGTGTTGCACTGCAAATAGGGGTCGATCAGGCATGCAGAAACCCGCCACGGTCTGGTCGTTCAGATTGATATGGGTGACTTCCCCACCGATCGCGGCGAGCGATTCCGGTTCCACTGCGAACCCATGGTTCTGGCTCGTGATCTCCACTCGCCCTGTAATCAGGTTCAGCACTGGCTGATTCAGACCGCGATGCCCGAACTTGAGTTTGAACGTTTTTGCCCCCAGCGCAAGCGACAGCAACTGATGGCCAAGGCAGATGCCAAACGTCGGGATCGACCCCGCATCCTTCAGCACTTCGCTCAGCGAAGCGATCGTCGCTGCCACCGCCGCGGGGTCACCCGGACCATTCGAGATGAACAGCCCATCCGCCTCGCCGGCCGCAAACTTCTTCTCGATCTGCGCCGCTGAAATGTCGTGCGGCACAACCTGCACATCGCAGTTTCGATCCGAAAGATTCCGCAAGATGTTGCGCTTCGCCCCGCAATCCAGCGCGAGCACCCGGAACCGCTTTGAACCCATACCCGGAGCAAGGCCCGCGGCTCCCGGTGACCAATCCCCCAGCGTCTCGGTCCATTTTTGCGGACTGCTGCACCCGACCTTGGGAACGAGGTTCGCCCCAGCCATGTCGGGAGCATGCTTGGCCGCCGCGACCAGCTTCTCATCCGACAGGTCCGCCACAGGGATGTCGGTAATCACGCCGCGCATCACACCGCGAACTCGGAGCCGTCGCGTCAGCGCCCGCGTGTCCACGCCAGTGATTCCCAGCACATTGTTCTTGGCGAGATAAGTCGAGAGATCGGTCGTAGCCCGGAAGTTCGAAACGACGCGCGAGAGTTCCCGCACCACAAACCCGGAGGCCTGTACCTTCACAGATTCGAGATCCTCCTCGTTCACCCCGGTATTCCCGATAAGCGGGGCCGTCATGACAAGAATTTGGCCCCAATACGACGGATCGGTCAGGGCTTCCTGATACCCCGTCATCGCCGTGTTGAACACAACCTCGGCGGTTTGGGCGATCTGGCGGCCGGTGGCGCCGAACACAGTGGCGTGGAATACCGAGCCGTCCTCGAGTGCGAGGCGGCCAGGACGATGATCAGCAGCAGAATGGCTCATGTCAGGGCCGATTGTAGACGCCATGTTGCTAGATTTGTGCGCGATGGCGAACTTGTTTGGCATTGAGGAGGCACAACCAGCCGCGCCCCAGGGGGGCGAGTGGACGTACCTGCGCGTCGCCGTCGAGCGGGGGATGGATCAGGGCGGCATCGGAACCGGCCTGACGTACCGATCTGCCGTTCCGGTAATTGTCGGGCGACGGGTGGAGGTGCCGCTTGGCCGCAGCGACAAACCCTCAGCGGGGATCGTCATTCAGGCGGGCGGAACCGAGTTGCTGGAAGGGTTTGCCCCGGCGAAAGTCAAGTCGATCTTGCGAGATACCGGTGCGGGATTGCCGGCCAATCTCGTAGAGCTCGCTCGCTGGATGAGCGGCTACTACGTCTGTCCGCTGGGGATGGTGCTGGCGGCGATGCTTCCAGCGGCCGTCAAGAAACGCACGGGTCTGCGAATGCTCGTACACCTGAATCGCGTCGACGAGAATGTCGAGAAGACGATTCTCGACTCTGAAAAGCTGCCGAAGCAGACGCGGGAGGCCTGGGAGAAAGTAGTCGCGCTGGGACGGGCCGCGCTCCCGACTTCGCCGGACGATCTTGCCGCCAAGACCGGCTCTCGAACGCTCGGCGGTATTAATCGATTGGTGAAACTCGGCCTGCTGCGCGAAGTGGAGTTCGAGGATGTCCGCCAGTCCGGCGGCGTGGACACCCAGATGGGCATCGAGCAGGCCGACCCGGGAGGCGGCATCGCCATGCTGCCCACGAGCGTTCGCCCCGAACTCACTCCCGCGCAGAACAGCATCGTCGAGGGAATCGGAACAACCCTCGGTGGGTTCGGCGTTCATCTCCTCCGCGGCGTCACGGGCTCGGGCAAGACCGAGGTGTACCTGCGCGTTCTGGAGAAGGTGCTGGCACGCGGGCAGACGGCATTGGTGCTCGTTCCCGAGATTTCACTCACGCCGCAAACGGCGGGGCGGTTCATCGAACGGTTCCGCAGCGTGGGTGTCGGCGTGCTGCACTCGGGCCTCAGTGCAAGCCAGCGTCACAAAGAGTGGGCTCGCGCTGCCAGTGGCGCGGCAAAGGTCATGGTCGGGGCCCGCTCGGCCGTCTTCGCCCCCTTGGACAAACTCGGTCTGATCGTTGTGGATGAAGAGCACGCCAGCGACTACAAGCAGGACCAGCTCCCACGCTATCACGGGCGCGATGTTGCGATTAAACGGGCGCACATGGAGGGGTGCGCCGTCGTGCTCGGAACTGCGACCCCAAGTCTGGAATCATGGATCAACGCCCAGACCGAACCGACCGGGAACGCCGTTGAAACCCGCGGATCAAAGTACCGGCTGTGGGAGCTCACCGAGCGGGTCGGCGGCGGAAAGCTGCCGCGCGTTGAAGTCGTCGATCTTGCCGAAGAACGCAAGATCCGCCAGCGGACCACCGGTCGCCGCGACGCCCACCTCCACCTCATCGGTCCAACGCTGGAGCGGGCCATCGGCGAAACCCTTGGCATCGGCGGGCAAATCCTTCTTCTCCTCAACCGCCGCGGCTACGCCAGCTATATCGCCTGCCCGGACTCCACCTGCGGCTGGGTGCTCACATGCGATGACTGTGACGTCAAAATGGTGCAGCACCGCGTGATTGCGGGAAAAACGCCTCCCAAGGGAGTCGTACGCTGCCACCACTGCCTGGCGCAGAAACTCCTCCCCGAAAAGTGCCCCGTCTGCGGCAACAAGCTCTTCACGCTCGGCCTGGGCACGCAGGGCGTAGAAAGCGAACTCAGGGAAAAGTTTCCCACAACACTGAACGAAGAAACGCTCGTGCGTGTCGATGGCGACACCATGGCCAGCGCGAAGGACTACTTCGCCACGCTCTCCAAGTTCGCCAAGGGCGAGATCAAGGTCCTCGTTGGCACGCAGATGATCTCCAAGGGGCTGGATTTTCCGAACGTCCGACTCGTCGGCGTCGTGAACGCAGACACCGCACTGAGTCTCCCCGATTTCCGCGCCTCCGAACGCACGTTCCAACTCGTCAGCCAAGTAGCAGGGCGCGCCGGCCGCGGCTCCCTCTCCGGCCGCGTCATCGTGCAGACCTTCGACCCCTCCGCCCCGGCCATCGTGCACGCCGCCGAACACGATTTCGTGACCTTTGCCCGTGAGGAACTCGCCTCTCGACGCGAGGCCCATCTCCCTCCAATGTCGCGCATGGCCAGAATCGTGCTGCGCGATCTGGAACTCTCCAAAGCCACCGCCGCGGCCGAACGGCTCAAAGCCGCCCTCGACGAAGCGAACGACACCCGCGGCAAGAAGGTCAAAATGATCGGTCCCTCCCCCTGCCCGATCTCCCGCATCGCGGGCCACCACCGCCTCGAGCTTCTCCTTTTCTCCTCCTCCCGCTCGGCCATCCAGGACATCCTCGCCGGCGCCCGAGCTAAGGGCCTCTGCAAGAGCGACGCCCACACCGCAATCGACATCGATCCCATCGCCCTCATGTGACGCGCCAGCCGATACCCCCACCCCATGCTCGTCCACCTCAACGGCCAGCTTCTCCCCCGCGACCAAGCCCGCATCGACCCCTTCGATCGCGGCTTCATCTTCGGCGAGGGTGTCTACGAGGGCCTCCGCTCCATCGCCTGGAAGGAAGCCACGCGAGTCGTCGGCCTCGGCCAGCACATGCGCCGCATGCAGCGCGGCCTGGACGCCGCTGGAATCCGCTTCGATATCTCGCGGCTCGGCGAACTCTCCGCCGACCTCTGCCGCGCCAACGCGCTGCGCGATGCCTTTGTCTACTGGCAGATCACCGGCGGCACACCCGGCGAAGAGGATGCTGTCCGATCCCGCGCTCGCGGCCATCACACCCATCCCACCATCTTCGGCTACTGCTCCCCCCAGCCCGCGCTGGAATCCCAGCGAGAGCCCGCCACCAAGAAAGCGATCACGCGCCGTGATGTTCGATGGGAACTTGGCTGGTTGAAGTCCATCTCCCTCATGGGCAATGTCATGATGGCCGCCGAAGCCGATCGGGCCGGGTGCGAAGAGGCAATCCTCATCCGCGGCGGCGACGAGCGAGGACGCGGCGGCCTGGTCGCCGAGGGCCTCGCTACCAACGTGCTCCTCGCCCTTCCCGACGGCAATGGGGGCACCGAACTCGCCACCCCCGCGCTCGACAGCGTCTCGATTCTTGCCGGCGTCACCCGCGACATCCTCCTGACACTCGTTCCAACCATCCGCCAGCGCCCGATCCGCTCCGAAGAGCTTGACCATGCATTGGAAATCATGCTGCTTGGCACCACGACCATGGTCACCAGCATCACCGAGCTCGACGGCCGCCGCATCGGCAATGGTGAGCCAGGCCCGCAGGCCCGACGGCTCCTTGGCGCACTTGTGCGGTGCCTCACCTCCGGCCAAGACATCGAGTAGTTCATCGCCCGCCCGCACCGGCGCACCTCCCCCACTACACTGCCCACATGATGGATTTCGCAGGGAAGCGCATCACCGTCATGGGACTCGGCCGATTCGGCGGTGGGATCGGCGTCACACGCTGGCTCTGCTCGCAGGGCGCGGATGTGCTGGTGACCGACAAGGACTCCGCCGATGAGCTCGCCGACTCCGTGGCACAGATCAAACCCCTGATCGACGCCGGACAAGTCACCCTCCGCCTCGGCGAGCACAATGTCAGCGACTTTACCACGTGCGATCTGGTCGTCGCCAACGCGGCTGTCCCCAAGCCGTGGGAGAATCGGTTCCTGCGGTCAGCCGAGGCCGCGGGCATTCCTGTCACCACCGAGATCACGCTCACGATCGAGCAGCTCCGAACCCGCGGCGTGAGACGGACGATCGGCATCACCGGCTCGGTCGGCAAAAGCACGACCACGGCGATGATCCATCACGCCCTGCAAACCTCGATCGGCGCCAGCGGGCCGCGCGTTGTGATGGGCGGCAACATCGGCGGTTCATTGCTGGGAGAACTCGACCGAATCGACGCGAGCACGATCGTCGTTCTCGAACTGTCTTCGGCGATGCTCTATTGGCTCGCTCGCACGCTGGATCCCAAGTGGTCGCCGCATGTCGCCGTCATCACGAACATTTCGGCGAATCACCTTGATTGGCACGGCGAACTCCCCCACTACGCGGCGTCAAAGAAACACTTGATCGAACACCAGACTTCCGGCGACTTCGCGCTGCTTGGCGATTCGGTCTGGGACTGGCGATCCGCGAGCAAAGCGACAAGTTCACGGGCGGATGCCGTGCCCTTTCCCCGCTCGCTGAAACTCCCCGGCGACCATAATCAAGTCAATGCCACGATGGCGTTGGCCGCGTGTGTAGCGATCGCGCCAGAGTGCCCAAGCGAAACGATCGAGCAGGCCATCGCCGGCTTCCCCGGCCTTTCCCACCGCCTGCAACTCGTCGCCGAGCAGAGCTCCCCCTGCGGCGAGCCCCGCCGCTTCTACAACGACAGCAAGTCAACCACCCCCGAATCCGCACTGACGGCCGTCCGCGCCATCGCCGCCATGCCCGGAATGTCGCTCGGCAAACTCCACCTCATCGCCGGGGGCTACGACAAGGGCTCAGACCTTTCCCCCATTGCAAAGCTCAGCGGCGAACTCGGCGGGCTGTACACCATCGGACTCACCGGCCCGGCAATCGCCCGCGACTCGGCTGGGCGAGCCAGGGAGTGCGGCACAGTATCCCACGCCGTTCTGAACGCCCTCAATCACATGAAACCCGGCGACGCACTGCTGCTTTCCCCCGGGTGCGCATCCTGGGATCAATACGCCAACTTCGAAGAACGCGGCGACGAGTTCGTCCGCCTCATCAAGGACTCGGTGACCCCATGAGCTTCACGGGAGCAGTCATGATGATCCTCGCCATGCGGGCGGCGGCTCCGACGTTGAATCTGCGCGAGGTTTTTCCTGGCGTGTACGCGGATGTCACTGCAAAGGTCGTTGAGTTCGACGGGCAGATCACACCCATGCTCGTGAAGGACGATCGCGCTCCGCAGTTCTTTCTGGAAGTGCTTGCCTGCGCGCCGAACACGCGCGAGCACGAGACCCTTGTAGTCACCACAGCGCGCCCCTCGAATATCCACGCCGCGCTTCTTCTCATCGGCCTCACACCCGGCTCGCCGGGAAGTTGGAAGGCGACGGATGGAAAGCTCGAGCCCGTTCAGCCGACCGGAGATCGCCTGAGCATGCGCATCGTTTGGTCCGACAAAGAAGGGCACAGAGTGGAGCAGGATCCGCTCGATTGGCTGGTGAGCACACGCCTGAAAACCGGGTTCTGGGATGCCGAGCGCACGGTCGCCGCGGCCAACAAACTCCCCGCTCCGGGCTGGGTTTTTGCAGGCTCAAAGATTGTTAAGCGCCGTCCCATCGAAGGGGGCGATGAGCACGAGTTCTACGACGCCGACGGCTCCGGTACCATCGTCGGATTCACGACATTCGGATCTGAAGTGATCGCCTGGTCGCGAGTGATCAGCCACGACTGGAGTTCGGATGAACGTCAGTGGATCGCTGACTTCGCGAAAACGCCTACGGCCGATACAAAAGTACGCGTGCGAATCCGCAAGGCGGAATAACTCGGCCTACTTGCCTGATAGTTTCACTTCCACACGCTGCCCATCCGCCGACTCAAGCAGCATCTTCAACTCGCGCCCCTGCTGAAGGCCCTTGGACGCCAGAGTTGTAAACAGCTCGTCCTTCGTGCGCACCTTTGCGCCGTCGATGGTCAAAATCTTCTGATTGGGACGCAGCCCCGCCTGGTACGCCGCGGAGGGAGCTCGCACCCGCGTTACCACCACGTCACCCGAGGTCGTGTCAGAGACATACACGATCCCGAAACGATCCACCACGCGCGCCGCCTCGGCCTTGTCGACTTCTGAGACAAGCTCCGCTAGCTCGACGCTCAGCTTGATCGTCTGGCCCGCCCGCCACAACTCAACGTTCACCTTGTCTCCCGGCGCGTTGTTCGCAATCGCGGAGACCAGAACACGCACACTCGTGAGCTGCTCGTTGTTCAGCTTGGTGATCACGTCATCAATCTTGATCCCCGCCTTCTCTGCCGGCCCTCCGGCCTCAACGCTGGCGACGGCCACGCCCCAACCCTTGAAGCCGAGTCGCGTCAGTTCCATCTTGTTCAACCGGTCATCCGTCGGACGAACGATGCCGAGATACCCGCGCGTGACCGCCCCACCGGAGATCAGTTGCTCGACTGTGCGTTCGATGGTGGCGAGCGGAATCGCGAATGAGATGCCGGAGTTCTGTCCTTCGCCCCCGCCGCCGCGCTGCGATGCCGCCGTCGCGATCGCCACGTTCATCCCGATCAGCTTGCCATCCGTGTTCACCAGTGGTCCGCCGGAGTTGCCCGGGTTCACCGCCGCGTCGGTCTGGATGTAGTTCGTATACCCCTCGGTATTGTTGGTAATCCGGTCCGGGCTGCGGCCCAGGCCCGACACGATTCCCTCGGTCATCGAGAACTTGAACCCGAACGGCGA
Organism: Phycisphaerales bacterium; assembly: GCA_038225655.1. GTDB lineage: Bacteria > Planctomycetota > Phycisphaerae > Phycisphaerales > UBA1924 > UBA4658. Next base: position 187,636 of record JBBRQY010000003.1, read on the forward strand.
TCCGAACGCGTACACCCGATCGCCCTGATGCAGAGCCACGCCCGAGGCCCGCTGCACGGGGAAGAGCCCTTCGGTCGTCGAAACTTTCAGCACCGCAACGTCATTGCTTGGGTCCTGCCCCACCACTTCCGCGTCCATGGCGCGCCCGTCGGAGAACTGCACGATCGTCCGCAGCGAGCCGCGCACCACATGTGCGTTGGTCACGATGTGCCCCTGTCCATCAAACACCCAGCCAGACCCCTCCGCAAGCAATCTCCCATAGCCGTTCGCTTCTTCCACGCCGATATGCACCACCGACGGCTCCACCGAATCCGCGATATTCCGCACCGCCTTGTCGATCTGTTTGAGAATGTTGTCGGTCTCAAGCTCGTGACGCGCGAGCGTGATCTGCGAGTCGGTGGACGCATACCCGACCAGTCGCACCGCCGCAGGTGCAGCCACCAGCGTCACAAGCACCGTGATCAACACCACCAGAGCAGGCCCGAAAGTAATGAACTTGCGCATGTTTTTGTTCCCCAAAACGTCGTTGCCCCTGAAGCTTTGCCCGCCCACCCACCCGAGGAGCCGTCAAGTATTACCGGCCAGGTCCGCGGAAGTGGCGTGGTGTTCACCGGGACGCGCGAGGATGCCGCTTCCGTCGGCTCGCGCGCCGGGCGTTCCCGGGGGTTTCATTCGGTAGAGTTGACCCCCGATTTCCCGCCGGCCCACCCGGGCCACCCACTCAGCCGCGGCCATCTGGAAACTACGTCCGAGATCTGCGACAGGTTCAGCAAACCGCGGCGGCCGCTCGGACATCCCCACCAAATCCTGCAGCACCAAAACCTGACCGTGACACCCGGTTCCGGCTCCGATCCCGATCAGTGGGACGGTTGTGCTAGCCGCGACCCGATCGGCCACCTCTGGTGGCACCGCCTCCACGAGCAGCATCGCACACCCCGCCTGCTCCAGCGCGATCGCGTCTTCCACCACCTGCTTGGCAGTATCCACCGTTCGCCCCGCCGCGGCGTACCCGCCAGTCAGGGCGACATACTGCGGCCGCGAACCGATGTGGCCGCAGACCGGAATGCCCGCATGCACAATCTTTGCGATCCGATCGGCAAGCTTCGCATCCGCCTCGATCTTCACGATGTCCGCCATCCCCTCGGTCAGGAATCGCCCGGCGTTCCGAATCGCTGAGGCATCGTCGGCCTGATAAGACATGAACGGCATATCGCCCATGACCAGCACGTTCGGCGCGCCGCGCCGCACGCCTGCCGTAAGCGCGAGCAGCACATCCAGGGACATGTCGATTGTCCGTGGCAGCCCCAGCACCACCTCCGCCGCGGTGTCGCCAACAAGCAGCACATGGATGCCCCCACGCGCCAGCCACCGCGCTGTCGTCGCGTCATAGCACGTCAGGCAGGCAAACGGCTCCCCCGCGCGGGCCATTCGAGCGAGTGTCTGCAACGTCACTCTTGCAGGAGTTGGGGCAGGAACGCCGCTGGTGGGAGAGAGAGACATGGGGGAATCTTAGGGGCCAGGCAGGAACCGGGCAGTGAACACATCTTGGGCGCTCTTCCACCGTTGAGATGCCGAGAAAGACCGAGCGATTCGCTCAACCCAGAATGCGCAGAATCACCAGAGTCACCGCGGATCCAAAGACGCCCGCCGCGATCACCATCCCCGCAATCATTCCCCACCCGGGCCCACGCCGAGCATCCGCAAGTTCCGGCTCGCAGGCCACCAGCCGCAACCTTCCGACGGCGTTCGTTCCCAGCGGGTCCTCGCCCGCGCGGGCCCCGTCCTGCACGATTGCGATCACCAGATTTGTATCAAACTGCCGCAGGCCGAGTCGATTGCCAACAAGCAGAAGTCGCCGCCTGCCTTCGGGTGTCAAGATCGCCGCGCGTCCGCCCTGGATCTCGCGATATGCCTGCACCGCCAGCACCCATCGCGGATCGAGCGCCGATAGCGACGCGGCCGCCTCGTTCTCCCGCGCCACAGATCGCTCCGCACGCTCGCGGGGTGATGGAATGCGCACGGCCGATCCATCCTCACCAGGGCGTCCTGGCGACCGGTCGAGCGACGGGCGTCGGCCAGCGCCATCGTCGTCGCGGACAAGTCGCAGGACGGGTTTGGTCGGAGTTGCACTCATTGGGTCCCCTCCAACCTACTCCCGGACCGACCGGGTCGGAAGCCCTTTTGACGTGTCCGACAGCATTTGCACCGTCAATCTGTCCGAGAACGTGACAACTAGGTTGTTCCACCGCCCAAGTCGGGTGTTGTCACTACACTCCTTATCCCTTACTTCCCCGACCGAGCCCCAACCGACCTATGCCCGAACTGGCCACGCCGCACACCCCGAACGATTCGGCCATGACCGCCAGCGGCCTCGCCGCGCTCCCGATCATCGAGAGTCCGCTGAGCGGCGCGGAGATTTTGGGCAAGCTCGAAGCCGTCGCCCGCCGCGGCAAGCTGCCGGGCTTCGAACGCTCCTCGGGTGACACGCTCTTTCAACTCGCCGACTTCGGTACGCCCTTTGAATCCGTCCTCGACGCTCGCGCCACGCCGAATGCAACAGGAACGACGTTGACATTTTCGCTGCGGATGAAGCCGCTGATGCCGCGTGTATTTCTGGCATCGCTGGTTCTGTCGGTCTGGCCCGGCGTCTGGCTGACGGACTCCATGCTGCGCACCTACTTCAGTGGCTACACCATCAACTTTTGGTGGACCTGCGTCTGGTACCTTCCGCTCACCGTTCCGTTTGTTCCGATCGCGATCCGCCAAGCCAACAAACGTTCACACGCCAGCGCCCACGCCGAATCGCTTGCACTGATCGCCAAGGTGCAAGAGGTCGTCGGTTCATTCCCCGCAGCTCCTGTCTGAGCCCCGATGTTCGTTCGCTCCATCCAGCTCTCCGCCCCTACAGTCCCCGTCCCATTTAGGAATTATGCACATGAACAAACTCATCTTGGGTGTCGGATCGCTTCTCGCCGGATTCCTTCTGACAGCCGGATCGTTCGCGATCGGCTGTGAGGAGCGCACCCCCGCACCAGCCAAGCCCGCCGCGGCCAAGGCCGCCGAATCCACGACGGCCGCAACGCCCGCAGAATCCAAGGACGGCGAGGCCGCGCTCGCCGCGGATGACTCCGTCATTCGCATCGGCCACTACGCCTCCCTCACCGGCTCCGAAGCCACTTTTGGCCAGTCCACCGACCGCGGCATCAAGCTCGCCATCGAAGAGATCAACAAAGCCGGCGGTTTGAACGGCAAGAAGCTCGAGCTCACCACCTTCGATGATCAGGGCAAGGCCCAGGAGGCCGGCACCGCCGTGCTTCGTCTGATCACCGACACCAAGGTCGTCGCCGTCATCGGCGAGGTCGCCAGCAGCTTGTCCCTCGCCGGCGGCGCGGTCTGCCAGGAGAAGGGCATCCCGATGATCACGCCCTCCAGCACCAACCCGCGCGTCACGGTCGGCCGCGACATGGTCTTCCGCGTGTGTTTCACCGACGACTTCCAGGCCTACGCCATCGCCAAGTTCATCACCGACAAGAAGTGGACCAAGGTCGCCATCCTCTACGACCAGAAGCAGGCGTACTCCAAGGGACTCCACGATGAGTTCAAGAAGTTCTTCGGCGGCATGAAGGGCACCATCGTTGCCGACCAGACCTACACCGGTGGCGACTCGGACTTCTCCGCCCAGCTCACCACCATTCGCGCGGCCAACCCCGAGATCATCTTCTGCCCCGGGTACTACTCCGACGGCGGCAACATCGCCATCCAGGCCCGCAAGCTCGGCATCAAGGTTCCCCTCATCGGCGGCGACGGCTGGGATTCCTCCGAACTCGCCACCATCGGCAAGGAGGCCATCGAGGGCTCCTTCTACTCGAACCACTCAGCCCCCGACCAGCCCCAGATGCAGTCCTTCATCGCCAAGTACAAGGCCGCGTACAACGGCCAGACCCCCGACGCCCTCGGCGGCCTCGGCTACGACGCCTGCATGGTGCTCTTCGACGCGATGAAGCGCGCCAAGACCATCGGCGGCAAGGACCTCGGCGCGGCCATCGCCCAGACCAAGGACTTCAAGGGCGTCACCGGCGTCATCACCATCGACGAGAAGCACAACGCCAAGAAGCCCATCGTGATCGTGACGATCAAGAAGGGTGAGCCCTCCTGGGTCGCTGATATCACTGATAAGGACATGCCCAAGAAGTAATTCCGTGGCACGGGCGTCCCGCCCGTGTTCTTCTCCCCCCAACAAGAGCATTTCCGCGGGCCGACCCTCAGGGTCGGCCCGCTTTGCTTCCAGCCGTCGGCTCGGCGCTGTCTGCGATCATTCTCTCCCCGCTGGTGAATCTTCCGGCCAATTCCGCTACCATCCGCCCCCGTGCTGGAAACCTTTCTTCAGACATTGATGGATGCCGTTGCCGTGGGCAGCTTGTACGCGCTCATTGCGCTCGGCTACACCATGGTCTACGGCATTCTGAAGTTCATCAACTTCGCCCACTCGGATATCTTCGTTCTCGGTGCGTGGATCTCCTTCGCGGCCGCGAGCGCGACCGGCTGGGCAGCCGCTTCCAACCACCCAATCGGTCCCGCGCCGTGGGTCTGGTGGGTGGTGATTCTGCTCTCGGCCGCAGCGGTCATCGCCACAGGAGTTGAGTTCGCCTCCGCCTCCCGCGCCGGTCGAAAGTTTGACATCCGGTACACCCGCTCCGCAGGCGTCCTGACGCTCATGTCCGTCTGGGCATGGGCCGCCATCGCGATGCTCTTCGGCGCGAAGGTCGCTCACGATCACGAGGGGCTCCATCTGCTCTCGGGCGGCCTGATTCTTCTTTGCGCCATGCTTACCTGCGGACTCGTCAGCTTCACGCTTGAGCGCGTCGCCTACAAGCCGCTGCGCAAAGCCCCCCGGCTGAACGTCCTTATCACCGCCATCGGCGTCTCGCTCCTGCTCCAGAACGCGGGCCAGCTCGAACACATGTTCGGAACTCGCCCAACCCGCATGCCCGCACTCCTCCCAGATCGCGTTCTGGCCAGCATCGGCGGCGGAGGCGCGGCCAACACTCCCTCCGTTGAGGTCCACCTTGTTGACGTAATCGGTGCAGGCACCGCCCTTGTCCTCATGCTCGCCCTCGACTGGCTCGTCTTCCGCACCAAGATGGGCCGGGCCATGCGGGCCGTGAGCTACAACGAGAAGGTCGCCGCCCTCATGGGCATTCCCGTCGATCGCATCATCAGTTTCACCTTCGTTCTCGGCGCGATGCTTGCCGCTGCCGCGGGTTTCCTCTACGCCATGAAGTACCCGGGGCTAAACCAGTCCGCTGCACCGGTCTGGGTATTGCTCGGGCTCAAGGCCTTCGTCGCCGCCGTTGTCGGCGGCATCGGCAATGTCCGCGGCGCGATGCTCGGGGGCCTCCTCATCGGCCTCATCGAGTTCTTCGGCGCGAAGTACCTCTCCACCGATTTTCGCGACGTCTACGTCTTCGGCCTTCTCATCGTCGTCCTGCTCGTTCGTCCCAGTGGCATTCTCGGCAAGGCCGTTGCCGACAAGGTCTGATCGAATCGTGACCAAACTCTTCGAACAAGCCCGCTTGCTCAAGCCCGCCGCACCGGCGACGATGCTCCGCGCCGTGTGGCCGCTCTTCGCAGTCATCGCCCTCGCTGTCGTTCTGCAGGCCGTTCTCAAGCCCTGGCTGGAAACCGTCTCTGGCGGCGACTTCTACGCCAAAGTCCTGCTCGACATCGGCATCAACATCATCCTCGCAGTTTCACTCACCATCGTCAATGGTTTCACCGGGCAGTTCTCAATCGGTCACGCCGCCTTCATGGCCGTGGGTGGATATACCGCCGCGGGCATCGTGTACTACGGCTCCATGTACTTCTACGGCGATGCCGCTCCCCACGCCGGCGCGCTGAGCACCATGATCCAGGATCACCACTCCGGCGCGATCTTCACACGCGGCGATGGGCTCTATGTCATCTCACTCATCGCCGGCGGCATTGTCGCCGCCATCTGCGGGTTGGTGGTCGGGCTCCCCTCCCTCCGCCTGCGCGGCGACTACCTCGCCATCGTCACCCTCGGCTTCGGCGAGATCCTCCGCGTGCTTATCCAGCAGAGCGCGGATGTTTCGTATGACGCCGCCGAGATCCGCGCCGCCCCCATCGTCGGCCTCGGCCAGCTCTTCTCCCAGCCCCGCGCCGAGTGGCAGGCCCCTCTTTGGGCCCGCTTGGGCGGCCCACTCGGTTTCAGCGGCCTTCCTTTCTACACCTCGCTCTTCTGGGTATTCATTATCGTCGGCATCACCCTGCTCGTCGCCTTCCGGCTGAAGAACAGCACTTTCGGCCGCGCCTTCCTCTCGATTCGCGAGGACGAGACCGCCTCCGAAGCCATGGGCGTGAACACCACACGTTACAAGGTCTGGGCCTTCGTCATCGCCGCGTTCTTCGCGGGCGTTGCCGGCGCGCTCTTCGCCCATACCACCGGCGTCCAGCTCTCCGCCCAGGAACTCGGCTTCCAGAAGTCCTTCGACATCATCATCATGGTGGTGCTTGGCGGGATGGGCTCCATCAGTGGCGCGGCCATCGCCGCCGCGGTGGTCACCATTCTCCCCGAACTCCTCCGCGACCCGACGCGCCTCGTCGGCTGGCAGCCGCAGATCATCGGGATCACCCTGCTCGCCGCGGCCATTGCGGCCGTTCTTCGATACAAGGGTCGCAGCGCGGCGTTCCTCTGGTCCATCGCGTTTGGCGGCGCGGGGCTCTGCGTTCTGACCTGGCTCGGATACGGCATCGTCAAGCTCGCCGACGCCACCGGCCACCCGCTGGACATCAAGCTCGGCGACTACCGCATGATCATCTTCGCCCTCTCCCTTATCCTCATGATGATCCTCCGCCCGCAGGGACTTCTGGGCGTGCGCGAAGTCTGGGACAAGGCGCTCTGGGCCAAGCGAGCCAAGCAGGGAGGCAAGCCATGAGCCCCCCTTCTTCCCTTCTGGCCGCCAAGGGAGTATGCAAGTCCTTCGGCGGCCTCAAGGCCGTGCAGGAGTTCTCCCTCGACCTGAATAAGGGCGACCTGCAAGGGCTGATCGGCCCGAACGGCGCGGGCAAGACCACAGTCTTCAATCTGCTGACTGGCGTCTATAAGGCCGACAAGGGTTCGATTTCCCTCGACGGCCAGCCCCTCATCGGCCTCCGCCCCTCGCGCATCGCCGCGGCCGGGCTCAGCCGCACCTTTCAGAACATCCGCCTCTTTGGTGAGTTGAGCGTTCTCGACAACGTCCGACTTGCCTGCCACGTCCGCTCAACTTCCTCAATGGCCGGCGCGATCTGCCGCAGCATCTGGAACCGTGCCGAAGAGCACGCCATGCTCGACCGCGCCCGCACGCTCCTTGGCGTCTTCGAGCTCGGCCGCCTGGAAGATGAGCAAGCTCGCAACCTCTGCTATGGCGATCAGCGGCGGTTGGAGATCGTTCGAGCGATGGCCACTGAACCCAAGGTACTTCTCCTCGATGAGCCCGCAGCGGGCATGAACCCGCAAGAGAAACTCGAACTCGCGGCCAGCATCCGCTCCTTGCGCGACCGATTCTCACTCACCATCCTGCTCATCGAGCACGACATGGGGCTGGTGATGGATATCTGCGAGCGGATCACCGTGCTGGACTACGGCCAGATCATCGCTGTTGGCACACCCGCCGAGATTCAGAAGCACCCCAAAGTCATCGAAGCGTACTTAGGCGTGGCGGACCCGCAGGAAGGAGCGGCCGCATGACCACCGCTCCCGCGACTTCCACATCCGACATCATGCTGGAAGTGAAGGATCTCCACGTCGCCTATGGCGCGATCAAGGCGATCCACGGCGTGAACCTCGTCGTCCGCCGCGGCCAGATCGTCACGCTCATCGGGGCCAACGGCGCGGGCAAAACCACGACGCTCCGAGCCATCTCCGGCATGGTCCGCCCGACGCACGGGCATATCACGCTCGAAGGCAAGGACATTACGGGGATGCCTTCGCACATGATGGTCCGCCTTGGTATGGCCCACGCCCCCGAAGGCCGCGGCATTTTCGCCAACCTCACGGTCGATGAGAACCTGACCCTCGGCGCGTTCGCCCGTCCATCCTCCGAAAAAGAAGCCATCGCGGCCGACCGGGAGAAGGCCCTGAACTTCTTCCCCCGCATCCGCGAGCGGCTGAAGCAGAACGCGGGCACGCTCTCCGGCGGCGAGCAGCAGATGCTCGCCATCGCCCGCGCCCTCATGGCCCGCCCGCGCCTGCTCCTGCTGGATGAACCATCCCTCGGCCTCGCCCCGCAGATCGTCCAGACCATCTTTAAGATCATCCGCGAGATCAACTCAACGGGAACGACGATCCTCCTCGTGGAACAGAACGCCCACATGGCCCTGAACGTCGCTCACCATGGCTATGTCATCGAGGTCGGCTCCATCACGATGGACCGCCCCGCGAAGGAACTTGCCGCGAGCGATGAGGTGCGGAAGGCGTATCTGGGCGGGCACTGATGATCAGCCGGTGCGCCGACGCGAGAGGGCCGGGGCGATCTTCGGCTGCGGCCGCGCTTGCCCGTATTTCGGCTGATCGTCAAACTCAAACGTCGGCCGCGACAGCCAATACGCCCCGCTCAGCCGCCTCATCCCCACCGAGAAGATCAGCCCCGTCATCAGCCAGACTGTCACCATGCTCGTTCCGCCGTAGCTCACGAATGGCAGCGTGAGCCCGATGATCGGCAGGATGCCCAGCACCATCCCAACGTTGATGAACGTCTGCGCGAAGAGAATTGCGGTCAACCCCACCACTACCAGTTGCCCGAACGCGTCCTTGCAGGTCGCGGCCGTGATGAACGCCCCCAGGAACCACACGCCGTACAGCCCGATCATCGCCAGCCCGCCCATCAGCCCGAACCGCGTCATGATCACCGCCAGGATCATGTCGTTGTGCCGCTCCGGCAGTTCGTTGTACTTGTGCAGGATGCGCGTCCGCGCATCGGAGACCCCCCACCACTCCCCCGCGCCCGCCAGCATCTGCGCCTGCTTGGACTGGAAGTTGATCCCGTCGGCCCCCGCGTTCGGGTCCTTCACCATCTGGATCAGGCCCACGATCCGCGCTTTCTGGTGTGCTTTCATGAACGGGTACGACGCGGGCACCGCGCACGCCGCGATCACCACCACCGCCACCATGTGCTTGATTTTTGCTCCCGCCACCAGCAGCATCGCGAAGATCGCCGGCGCAAACAGCAGCGCCATCCCCAGGTCCGGCTGAAGCGTAATCAACGCGGCCGGAATGAACGCGATCAGCGCGGGCACAACCAATCCCGGAATCGTCCGATGGTTCTGCCGATATCGCAGATAGTCCGCCATGACCAGCACGAACGCTACTTTCGCCAACTCCCCCGGTTGAAAGTCGATCGGGCCCAGCTCGATCCACGCCCGCGCCCCGTTCCGCGGATGCACCAGCCAGACGGGTACGAACGGAATGAGCAGAAATACCAGCAGGCCGATCAGCAGCCACATCAGCGGCCAAGCAATCATCCGAATCCACCGCACGTGCGGCACGGCGATCAGCCCCGCCGCCAGCAGCCCCACGAGCATGTAGATCACCTGCCGCAGCACCAGCCCGGACATGCTCACCATGTCCCCCGGCTTTGGCGTCACATCGACCGTGCCCAGATCGATCGCATACACCCCCAGCAGCGAAAGCCCAAGCCCACCCAGCACGCAGAGCCACGCACCGTGCCACGGCGTGAGGTCGTGGCCGATAATAGAGCGAACCAGCGAGCGAGTCACGGCAAGTATCCCTCCGCCACCAACGCATGCACTACTTGGTTGGCCACCGGGCCCGCCACGCGGCCTCCCGAACCACCATAGTCGATCACGCACGCGATGGCATACTTCGGCGAATCCCCCACGCCCGCAAGGCAGACGCACCATGCATGGTCGCTGTCATACTGCTCATCGCGCCCGTCTTGCTGGCCGAAGTCCGCCTTGAACGGAATCGTGTCCGCCGTGCCGCTTTTGGCCCAGATGTTCACATTCGGAGATGTGAAAACACTCTCGTTCTTCTTCGAACCGTCGGGCATGGCATACGCGATGACGTGCGTCGTGCCGTTCTCCTCGTTCGCGCTCCCGTGCAGGCCCTTGAGCGCCTGCGTGATCGCGCGATCGGGAATATTCAGCGTGTGTCGCTCCTGCGTCGCATCGGCGTAGAGGCGCGGCGTAACGTACTCCCCGTGTCGCGCGATAGCGGCAAACGCATTCGCCGCGTGCAGCGGCGTCCACGTCAGCGGCCCCTGCCCGATCCCCATGAGAATCGCATCCTGCGGCCCGATCTTCGCGGGCTTCGCCAGGTCCCCATCCGCCACATCGATCGGCCACCGGCGCGATCGCTCCGCCGCCCGCGCCTTCGGCTCCTCCGGCAACTGTGGCAAACCGAAGATGTTCAAGGGCTCGGAATCGGCCCCCACGCCGTACTGCGTGAACACCGAGTGAATTCCCTCCGGCCCCAGTCGCTTGCCCATCTCAAAGAAGAAGATGTTGCACGAGCACCGGATCGCGTCCGACCCATCAAGCGCATGCCCCAGCTTTGCGCTGTGCGTCGTATGGAACTGCTTGTAGATCCAGCAGCGGTACAACAGCGGCTTGTCAGCGAAGAAGTGTCCGGTGCACTCGATGTGCTCCTCCGGCGAGTACTTCCCTTCCTTGATCGCCTCACATAGCACCAGCGGCTTCACGATCGAACCCGGGGGATAGAGATTCTTGATCGCACGATTCAGAAAGGTCTTGTTGTACGCATCCGCCGCGATCGACTCGCGGGAGAACTCCAGTTGCTCGTGCGAGTACGACGGCATCGATACCATCGCCAGAATGTCCCCGCTCGCCACATCGATCACCACCACCGCACCGTTGAGCGCGGTTCCCACCGGCAGCTCCTTCGGCGCGCTCGGGCGCGGCTCCGCGTCATCCGGCTTTTTAATCCGATGCCACGGCTGCACCACCGTGAGCCCCAGCGACGGATCGAACAGGGCCTGAATTCTCGCCTGCAGCGCGGCATCGATCGTCAGCGTGACATCCCGCCCAGCCATACGCGATGTCAGATCTTCCACGCCCGTATCCAGATGCTTCGTCCGCACGCCACGAAGGCCGCGCAGCTCGTCTTCCTTCGCCTGCTCCACACCCCCCTGCCCGATGCTGTCCCCCGGCCGATAGTGCCCCAGATCAACCTTTCCAGTCAATGGATCGATCCGTGGCCGCCGGTCCAGATCCGTGTCATACAGCCGCGATCGCAAGTGTCCAATCACGTGCATCGCCACTCCCGGCACGCGCACCGCGTGCATTCCACCCTTGAGCGGCGGCGGAAACGTCGAGGTATCCACATCCACATTCATCGAGTCCAGCGGGTACTCCCGTCGCGTCGAGTCCTGCACGTGCAATCCCGGCATGATCGGCAGCGGCTTGCCCCCGGGCACCCCTGCGTCATCCTCCTCCGTCGTCATGTCCTTCAGCCGATCGAATGCAAGCCCGACCTCATCCGGCAAGCCGCGAAGCAACACGTGCGCCTGCCGCTCTTCCTGAATCACCACCCGCGTCGAGTCCTGCGGCGGCACACCCATGTTCCCCGCCGCGAGCCACTTCTCAAGATCTCGCTTGCGCTTCTGTTCCATCGCAAGGGCGTTGCCATATTGCACCTGCTCGATCACATCGCGCTTCCGCTGCTCGATCTGCTCATCGGTCATTCCTGCCGTTCTGGCGAAGAGCTTCCACATCGCGCTCAGGTGCTGCGCAAACGGCTCCCGCGCCAGCTTCAACGCGATGTCCTTCTCCTCCTGGCTCAGCGTCACCCACGTGATCCCGGCGGCTTCCTTGGACTTGCGAGCCACCCGCGCCGCCTTCTCATCCGCCCATCGGCCCGTGATCACCTTGTAATCCACAGCGATGTCCAGAGACGGCCGATCCACCGCGAGCTCGCGTCCCTTTCGATCGATAATCCGGCCTCGCGAAGTCTCCGTCCAGGACTCGTTCACCAGACGCTTCTGCGCATCAGCCCGCAGTTCCTCCCCCTTCGCCACCGTCAGCCGCCCCATCTGCAAGATCGGAAGCACCGCGCAGGCCGCCATTGCCATCGCAAGGAACAGCAACCGCCGGTGGAACATATTGGGAATGAAATGCTGCAACCGCACGCGTCGGGCCTCCATGCCTCAGAGCGGGAAAGCGTACTCCGTACGCTGGGGCCAGTATCGGCCATCGAGGTCGTGCAAGCCCACCGAGGGATTTAGTGCCGCGCCTTCCGCGTCGGCATCAACTGTCCGGAGTCCTTTACCCCCAGATTCAGAAACACCTCCCGCGTTGCCGTCGAGCGGTTGAGCGTGTAAAAATGAATCCCCCGCACGTTGTGGTCCAGCAGATCCCGGCATTGCTCGGTCGCCCAGTGAATGCCGACCCGCCGCACCGCGTCCGGGTCGCCGCCGCACCGATTCACCGCCCGGAGCAACGGGGCCGGGAATCGCGTCCCCGAAGCCATCTCGGCCATGCGGGCCATCCCCGGGGCGCTCGTGATCGGCATGATTCCCGCCACGATCGGCACCGTAATCCCCGCGAGCCCGCATCGATCGCGGAAGTCATAGAAATCGTCGTTGTTGAAGAAGAGCTGCGTACAGATGTAGTCCGCCCCGGCGTCCACTTTCTGCTTCAGATAGTCCATTTCCTTCACGCGGTTGGGCGTTCCCGGGTGCCCTTCGGGATACCCGGCCACGCCGATCCCAAATCCGCGCGGGTCCGGATGGCCCCCGGCCGCGTTGAACTTCTGAATGAACTTCACCAGATCCGTCGCGTGCTGGAACGCATCCTTGGACCGATCGTGCGCGGGCCCCTTCGGCGAATCTCCACCAAGGGCGATGATGTTCGAAATCCCTGCCGCCGCGTACCGCTCCAGAATCGAATGAATCTCCGATTCACTATGCCCAACGCACGTCAAATGCGGGAAGGGATCCAGCACGCCGCGCTGCTTCAACCGCACCACCAGATCATGCGTCAACTCTCGCGTCGAGCCGCCCGCCCCATACGTGATGGACACGAACTGCGGCTTGAGCCCCTCCAGCTCCCCGATCGACTGGTACAACTGCTCGGCCGTCTCCTTCGTCTTCGGTGGGAAGAACTCAAAGGAGAAGAGCGCGGGATACGTTTCAAAGAGATCGCGAACGTGCATGGGTGCCTCAACCAACCCGCGACTGTGTCCCCAACGATCGACGCCGATGGACAGGGACGGAAATGCCCCCGGTCTATCGACCGATCGGCAACCCTCGGCGAGACGGGTCTAAGACTATAGCCATTTATCTGGATGAACGGATATATCAGCTTGGTTCGCTCGGGCCACGGAGCTTCCGAATCTGCTCCATCGTCCGGTCCACCTGCTTGCTCAAATGCCGCAGTTGCAACATCGCCTTCACCCGAGTCACCAGCTCCAACTTGTTGACCGGCTTGGTCAGGAAGTCGTTCGCTCCGGATTCGACGGCCCTTTCCGTGTCCGCGATCTCGTTCAGGGCCGTCACCATGATGATCGGAATGTCCTTCGTCGCCGGATTCCCCTTCAGCTTCACACAGGCCTGATACCCGCTCATTCGGGGCATCATCACGTCCAGCAGGATCACATCCGGCTGCTTTGTTTCCACTGCCGCAAGCGCCTCCATCCCATCTGCGGCAGTCCGAACCTCCGCCCCCAACTCCTCCAGATAGGCCTCCAACAACTCCACATTCTGGGCATTGTCATCCACGATCAGGATGGACGATCCGGTCGCCCCGGAGTCTGCGGTTGGCTTCGGGGAGGGCTTGGTCATCGGTTCGGGCATTGGTTTCCCTTTGCAGCCCAATTGGGCTCGTCTGAGAGCATCCGCCGGCATTTCGGCATCGCGCCTATCGTATACGCAGGTATGGGATGATTATTTGGCCCTATTCCGGGCTCTGGCTGGCCACGGGGCCGACTGGTGATTCAGGTGCGACTGATCCGTAGTTCGCCGCGGCGCCCAAACTCGCCGTGGTCATGAGGTTGCGTAACCATGGCTTGGGGAAACGTCGCCAAATCGGCCTGGAGCGACAAGTTCCGGCAGCCCTCGCCTGACGAACTGCGTTCCGGCCTCGCCAAGCCGCTCCAGCAGATCTTTGACGATGTTCGCCGCCACTTCGACCACGTCGCCCAGGTTTCCGAATACCTGGTCTGGCAAGGTGTTCCTTGGCGCTGGACGTTCGCTTTCCTTGGCCCCATCTCCAGCGAGCCCCGGGCCTTGGCATACCTCATCGCCGATCCCGCTCGCCTGCAAATCTGCGTTCCGCTCACCCACGAACAGATCGAGCGTCTGAACCTGAAGCGCATGAAGAAGTCCATTCGCGACGGCGTGGTCTTCGCCCGCAATGTCAACGGCGTCTGGTGGCCCACCTGGGAAGTCTCCACCAAGACCGCGCTCGAGGAAGTGCTGGAACTCGTCGGCCGCAAACATGCGATGATCATCGGGTCCGAAAGCGCAGCCACCGTCGGCGTCTGACCCCCCAGATGAACTCCCGCGGGCGCGCTTGCAGCCCTTGCACAATCCATGCCGATACACCCGACCCGGGGATGCTCGTACGCTGACCCCCGGTTCACTTTGCAGTTGCCACACGCGGCACGGAAGCCGCCGGGAGTACGTCATGCCGGGAATGGATGCCGCCAGGTTGGGTATTGGTCGAATCGGCGTGATCTGCGCAGGCGTGGCCGTCGCGCTCGCCGCGGCTGCCCCGACTCTCGGACAGTCGCTCAAGACACGAGTCAACGACGCGCTTGCGCAAGCACGGCTCGGCACGGCCCATGTCGGCGTCAGCGTGCTGGACCTGTCCAGCGGCGAACAGCTCGTCAACCTGCGTGTGGGCGGCACTGGCGACGAGGGTTTTATCCCCGCGTCGAACCTGAAGCTCCTCACCAGCGGTGCGGCCCTACTGGTGCTGGGCAAAGACTATGAGTTCAAAACCTCGATCATTCTCGACGGCGACAAGCTCATCGTCGTCGGCTCCGGCGATCCCGGGTTCGCCGAGCCCAAGCTCCTTGATTCGATGCACCTGAGCATCGATCAGTTCATCGACAAGCTCGTAGACTCCGCCAAGCAAGCCGGTGTCTCGGGGATCCGCGAGGTTGTCGTGGACGACCGCGTCTTCGATCGTGACTACGTTCACCCGGACTGGCCCAAGGAGCAGCTCAGCCGCTCGTACTGCGCCGAGGTCAGCGGCCTGAACTTCCATGCCAACCTCCTGAGCGTCTTCGTCACGCCGGGCGCTACGGTGAACTCCGAGGCCAACGCACGCGTTGAGCCGAGCGGCTCATGGATCACCATCCACCGCATGGCCCGCACCGTGAAGGAAGGGAACACCGAAGTCTGGCTGGAGCGCGAAAGCGGCGCGGAGCCGTTCACCTTCAAACTCCACGGCACCGTCAAGACCGCTGTGACCGAGCCCGTGCAGGTGACCGTCGATCAGCCCGGGCTCTTCTTTGCGCGCGTCCTGGCCGATCGGGCCACGCGTGCAGGGCTCGGGCTGGGCAAAGGCACGCCGATCGCCTCACGGCTGGTCAATCCCGATGAGAACCTTGCCCCGAGCGCCCCCGACAAGCAGCGCACCATTACCGTCGTCCGCACGCCCCTTTCCGTCGCGCTCGAGCGTTGCAACGTCGATTCTGAAAACCTCTACGCCGAATCGCTCTGCAAGCTCATCGGCCACAAGGTCACCGGACAGCCCGGCACCTGGGGCAGCGGCACCGCCGTGGTCCGCATGCAGATCAAGGACCGCCTCGGCGCCGACGCCGCGGCCGGTCTCGTTCTCGCCGACGGCTCCGGCCTGAGCCGCAACAACCGCATCACCCCGGATGGCATGACGCGCTGGCTCAAAGTCCTCGCCGAAGACCCCAACGGCGGCGATGCCTTCATCCGCTCCATGGCCGTCGCGGGCGAGGAAGGCACTCTCCGCAAACGCTTCAAGGGCACCAAACTGCACAACGAGGTTCGCGCCAAAAGCGGCTACATCCGCGAGGTCCGCACGCTCTCGGGCTACGTCACCAACGCGGCCACCGGCAAACGCGTCGCTTTCAGCGTTCTTGTGGACCACCTCCCCGGCGGCGCGGATGCCCGCGCCAAGGAATTTCACGAGCAGGTCGTGGAAGCCGTGGACACATGGCTCTACGAGCGCTGCCGCGGAATGACGCCCACACTCACCGTCACCGACCCGCCCACAGCTCCAGGGCAGCAGCAGGTCACTCCCGTCAAGCCAAATGAGAGCACGCGGAAGCGCGGGAAGTAAAACAAATCGTGGGGACCTTCAGGCGTGAAGTGAAAAATCTCTATGTCTTCACTTCTTCCTCGTTCCCCCCCACATCCCGTCTTGTTTCTACGATCGTCACGCGATCAGCGTCGTACACATAAAGCGCGCCGGGATCCGTCTCTGTCAGCCGCGCCGCTTTGTGCGCGCCATCGCAGAGCGGGAACGTCCGGCTCAGCCCGCAGGCGCAAACGGAGATCGGCTTGCCGATCGGTTCGATTTTGACGGGGCCGGTCTGGGTGAGGCGAACAAGTCGTGGCATGTCCCAAGCGTAGTTCGCGCCGCTTCACCGCCGCCCATCAGCACCTCTTCGCCTTATAGAGCGAGAAGAGGCAGAGCAGACAGAACGCCGCCAGCAAGCCGACAAGAAACACCCGATCCACCGCCGGCGGCTGCTCGGGAAGACCCTTCACCGCCGCCGACTCTGCGATCATGACGTCCATCGTTACGGCCGCGGCGATCAGAATGAGACCGAATCGAATCAACCGGCCTCCTCGCTTTGCAAATCGACGGAGTCACCCCGTTCCGGCATTATATGGATTCCACCGTTTCGCCGCATGAAAAGCCTGCAGCGCCCAGTGTCCCCGAGATCCCCCCCCAACTCAAGTTTTCTTCACCCTTCAGACTACCCCCCACAAACACCACCCCCCGACGTACCCTCCTTCGGATGCAGCCGCTCCCGCCCCACATCTTGACCCCCCCAGAGCCGCATGCGGCCCCGTACCCGCCGGTCCCGCCGATCGTGGATCGACTGCGGCAGACCTTCGGCGAACCGGGATCGGTCGGCCCGACGATGCTCCGCTGGTGGGTCGATGGGGATGCCAAGGAGATGGGCGTGGCGATCCTGATCGACACGACACCGGCGAGCGCGGACGCGCCGAGCGTGATCTGGGTCACACGCCCCGGCGAAGCGAAGCCAGAGCGCTGCCCGATTGTCAGTATGCCGCATCTGGAATCGTTCCTCGCGCTCGTCTCCATCGCCCGCCACTCGGCCGCGCCCGTGCACGGGCATGTCTGCCCGGGTGAAGATTGAGCGGGGGATCCTCCCGATGTCTCGCATTCAGGCGGTTTCCACGCAGCCCCGAGTTCCCTGAGGCGTATCTCAATGACAATGCCCTTCAGAACTCGATCACGCCGTCGCGCTTCCCGCCTCTTTGCCGCGCTTGAGCCGCTCGAGACCAGGGCCCTTCTCACCTCCTCCTACACCTTCTTCGGCCCCGGCCCGTTGTATACCCCCACCTCCGCCCCACCCATCGCCGACATCACAGCCAACTCGGTCCTGGCCGATTTCGACAACGACGGGATCTCCGATCTCGCCACCGCCGGGGCCAACACCATTTCCTTTGCCAAGGGTCTCTCCGACGGCTCTTTCGAGGCCAACCGCACCACCACCTTCGCCGGCCCCGTGGGCTTCATCTCGTCGGGGCGATTCGATGGCTCTGGGGTTCCGTCTCTCATCGCTGTCGGCACCCGCGGCGGGTCCATCCTTTACAACCGCCCCAACTCCGGGTTCCGCCTCCGCGCCATCTCCTTCGACCCGACCGCCCACGCCGACATCAACGGCGCAGCGGCCGGTGCATTCGTCTTTGTCTCACTCCTGGATGTTCCCGAGTTCCAGCAGCACGGCCCCGTTCCCACCGCCCTCGTGGGCGATCTCACCCACGGTTGGCGCGACGAGTTCGTGCTGAATCTCACGACGCCCCAGGGACCCTCCCGTCTCGCCGTCTTCTCCTTCAAGAACCGCTCCACAATCGTCCGTGAAGCCGACGCCGCAACCTCGTCCCTCCTCTTCTCCAACGTCTGCATTGGCGATCTTCAGGGCACTGGCAAATCGCAAGTCCTATTTTCCCAGTCGATCTCCGCGGGCTCACCCTTTGAGCCGTTGTCGACGACCACCACTATCTCGCTGGCCGCGCCTCTCTCGGGCTTCAACGCGTGGTCCACCTCTGCCATCCGTTCCTTCCCCGTCGCTGACCTTTCCTTCGCGGTGGGCGACTACGACGGCGACCATCGCACCGACCTCATCGCCCTTCCTACCCGTGGCTCGACCGTTGATAACCACTACACCTCCGACTCGCGGCTCTGGGTCATCCGCTCTCTAGGCAACGGCTCATTTGCCGCCCCGCGATCCATCAGCAATCGTCTGAACCGCGCCCAGTGGTCTGCGGCAGACTCCCCCTTCAGCCCCGGCGATCCCCACATCGCCAGCATCGCGGACCTGAACGGCGATGGCCGCGCCGACGTCCTTCTCGGATCCATCGCCACCTGGTACAACCGCACCAACAGTTTTCAGCGCTTCGCCACCGCGGCCATCCAGGGCACCAACGGCAACCTCTCCATCATTCCCATCCCCACGCCCTTCGATGGCACCGAAAACTACTTCCCTACACCCGGGACCATCGTCGTCGTCGCGGGCCCCACTCCCGCGTCGCCTCCCGCACTGCTGGTGAGCGGTCGCGGCCTCATCCGCGCCGCCATCGCTCCCCAGCCCCCCGAACTTCGCAAGTTCGGCGCCTCTATTGCAAGCCACCCAGAAAACCAGCCCGCACTAGGACTCCCCGCCAGTTTCAGCACGCAAGCGTTCGACGCCGATTTCCTCCGTGGAGGGGCCATCACCAGCATCGAGTTCTACGTCGATCTCAACCACGATCACCTCATCGACATCAATGACATCCTCGTCGGCGCCTCCCCTACCCCCGACGCCGACGGCGACTACCGCCTCGTCGCAACGGTCAACGCCTCCTGGGGTGCGCCCAACACCTGGGCCGACGTCATCGCCGTCGCCACCGACGACATCGGCCTGATGTCCCAAGTTGCAACCACCCAGTTGTACCTCGCGTGACACACGGCAAGTCCCGTGATCGCCAGCTGGCCCGCTGGGGCCGGGGCGCTCCGCCCGCAACTCAGCTTCCCTTCAGTACCGAGGGACGTGATTTGTCGCTAAATCTTCTGTTGACTTGAGATAGCAACCGGGGCCCCCTCTAGCCCGGCTTCGCCTACAACACGATCTTGTATGCCGCGCTCGCGTGGGGGCTTTTGCTATCCGTTTCCACAGAAGTCGCAGGGGGGGAGGCCAGTCCCGAGTTTGGGGCTTCCGCGGCTCGGTCCTCATCCTGCTCCTAATCGTGATCCAAATCGGTCTTGGGATTCCCCGCTATGCCACGTGGTGACCGCCGGGGTTCTGTATACAGGTCCCGCTCCCAACCGATAGACTACCCTCTCGCTCCCTCAGACCCCCTAAAGGAACCCCCACCCCGTGTTCGACCGCCTCCTCGGCCTCTTCTCAATTGACATGGGCATCGATCTGGGCACCTGCAACACGCTGGTGGCGGTTCGCGGCCAGGGGATCGTTCTGAACGAGCCGAGCGTGGTCGCCGTCTGGAAGGGGACCAATCGCGTCGTCCGCAACGGCGAGGCCGTCGGCTGGATGGCCAAGGAAATGCTGGGCAAGACGCCCGGCACCATCACCGCCATTCGTCCCCTGAAGGACGGCGTGATCTCCGACTTTGAGATCACCGAGCAGATGCTCAAGTACTTCATCACCAAGGTCACGGGCAAGAACCGGCTGATCCGGCCCCGAGTGGTGATCGCTATCCCCTCCGGCATCACCGCCGTCGAGAAGCAGGCCGTCTTCAACTCCGCCGAGCGCGCCGGGGCGCGGCGGACGTACCTCATCGAAGAACCGATCGCGGCCGCTATCGGCGCGGGCCTCCCCTTCGCCGAGCCCACCGCGAGCATGATCGTGGACATCGGCGGCGGCACCACCGAGGTCGCCATCATGTCGCTTGGGGACATCGCGGTCTGCGAGTCTGTCCGCGTGGCCGGCGACGATATGGACGAAGCCATCATCGCCCACATGAAGAAGACCTACAACCTCATGATCGGCGAGCAGACCTCCGAGCGCATCAAGATCGAGATCGGCAGCGCGGCCCCCGTTGGCGAAGAGAAGACGATGGAAGTGCGCGGGCGCGATATGATCTCCGGCCTGCCGCGCAAGACCGTCGTCACCAGCGAAGAAATCCGGGAGGCCCTGCAGGAACCCGTCAGCGCGATCACCGAGGCCGTCACTCGCACGCTGGAGAAGGCCGAGCCCGAACTCGCCGCGGACCTCGTCGAGAACGGCGTGGTCATGGCTGGCGGCGGCTCCTTGCTCCGCGGCCTTGGCGTCGTCATCTCCAATGCCACTGGCCTCCCCGTGAAGCTCGCCGACGACCCGCTCACCTGCGTCGCCCGCGGCACGGCGATCTACCTCGAACACCTCGAGGAGTGGAAGATCACGCTCGAGAACGACATGGACTCGTGAGAGTGGGAGAAATGGCCAAATTGCCAAATCACCAAATTGCCAAATCAGAAAAGGCAACGTCTGCTCCTATTTGGCTATGTGGCAATTTGGTAATTTGGTAATTTCGCATGCCCTCTCCCCGAGCCAACCTCGCCTTCGCCCTCATCCTCGCGGCCTTGCTCGCGCTCCTTCCGCGCCCGGGCCTCCGCTTCGTCACGTACTTCCACGGCCCCGCGAGCTTCCTCCTCACCCCCGTGCAGCAGCCCGCCCACATGCTGGCCGTCTGGCTCGCCGGCACCGAGCGGCTTGCGAATGCCGCCGGTGCGCCCACCGACGTCGCACGCCTCGAAGCCAACTTGCAGGAAGCCCGCCTCGAGCTCCTGCAATCCCGCGGCGAGGCCGACAACCTTCGCACCCTCGTCCGTGATCTCTCCCGCGGTATGGAGCTGAACCCCACGCTCTCGGTCAAGCAGATCACCGCGCCCGTCATCGGTTTCGGCTCGGATCTCTCCGGTGGGCTTATCAGCGTTCGTGCTGGTAAACAGGAAGGCGTGGACACCAACGCCGTAGTCGTCGTGAAGGGCGTTTACCTCGTCGGCCGCGTGCAAAAAGTTGACGAACGCACCTGCTCGGTTCTCCCCATCACCGACCCCGCCTTCGCCCGCATGTTCAAAAGCCAGAAGTTCAGCGGCGTGATCATGCTCGACGATCAACGCCGCGGCCCGGCGTGGCAGCTCGAATCAATCGAGGACGGCAAGCTGATTGGCAAAGTCTGGGAGACCAAGGCATCCGACGCCGCGGCCGGCGCTGCCGGCGAGCGTCCCACCATCCTCCCCGACATGCTTGTGCGGCTGGCCGACGACAAATGGCCCGCGAGCGCACAGATGCTCGTGATCGGGCGCATCGAGCGCGTGGAACCCATCGCAAACGACCGCCTCGTCGTCACGATCCGCCCGCTGCAGGACATCGCCCACGTCAGCGAGGTGATGATCCGCGTCGCCGATACCGCTCCGGCAACGCCCGCCGCCGCGGCCAACACCGATAAGGGAGGAAAGTCCAAGCCATGAAATGGCCCCTCCCACTCCTGCTCGGTTACCTTTTGCTCGCGCTGGAAGCGCCGGTTCGCGAAGCCCTTCGCCTTGGCCCGACGCACGCTGCGCCTTCGCTCGTCTTTCCGCTCATCGTCTTCGTCGCGCTGATGGCCTCAACCAACGCCGCGCTCTGGATGGCCTTCCTCGTCGGCCTCGCCGTCGATCTGACGACGCTTCGTGCCCCCGGCGCGGTCATCGTCGCCGGGCCGCACGCCCTGGGCTACATCGCCGCGGCATACATGATCATCACGCTCCGCCCCATGGTGATGCGGAAGAATCCGATCACGCTCGTCGTACTTTCGGTCGCCGGCGAAGGGCTTGCGGCTTTGGTCGTGGTCGCTCTATTCGCCATCCGCCGGGCCCTCTGGCACGGCGACTGGGCCGACAATTTTTTCGATTCGCTCCTGACCGAACTCGGGCAACGCTGGATCGGCTGCTGCTTCACGGGCATCGCCGCCGTCGCCCTGTGCGCCCTCTTCTTCCCCCTCATCCCCTGGTTCGGCTTCCAGGACCCCGCCATCCGCCGCGCCTTCGCACGAAGGTACTGATCTTGGCGTGGGCTTACCAGCCCCTGTTTCGGACGCCCCGCCCGAACTGCCTTCCTTCGCCACGTCAAGCAACGAAGTCCTTCGAGCGAAGCGCTCGAAACACGGGCTGGTAAGCCCGTGCCACCTTGCGATACACTCCCCACATGCACCCGGTCGCGCTCTTCGATGACGGCCTCGGCCTCCTTTCCCCCCTCACGGACCTTCGCGCCAACTTCGAAATCCGCACCGGCGCTCTGACGATGCTGGAGCGGCTCAATCTCGGGGCACAACTTTTCGCCCAACCAGCGCCTGCGGCTCTCCTCGTCCCCGAACCCCTCGCGGCCCTCACGCGCGAGCGTCACACGCTCCCCGTGAACGATCGACGGGCCCTCCCCGACACACTCCTGCTCATCAACGGCGCATGCCCACTGACGACGCCCGCGTACGCGGAGGGCCTCGAAACCGGCACGGTCCTCATCGACACCGCTACCAACCGAATTGTCCTCGCTCACATCCGCCGCGATCAGATCGATCAGGTGCTCGCCCACGACCTCAAGGGTCTCCGCACTGCCAGGTCCGAGCTCGACAACCTGATCTCCCGCCCCTGGCACATCCGCAAACTCCGCGATGAATGCCTCAGACTCGATCTCCACTGGCTGATGTCCGCCGCCCTAGGGCTTGCTCCGAAAGACCTCTCGCAGTTCCAGTTCCGCACGCACTGCGCCAAGTCCGCCCGTGTCCACCCCTCCACGATCTTCGACACCGAACAGGGCCATATCTACATCGATGAAGGCGCGGTGATCCGCCCCGGCGCGATCCTCGTCGGGCCCGTCTATCTCAGCCGCCACTCCAGCATCCTCGAACGCTCCCTCATCAAGTCCAACACCGCCATCGGCCCGCACTGCAAGGTGGCCGGCGAGATCGGCGGCACGATCTTCCAGGGGTACGCGAACAAATCACACGAAGGGCATCTCGGCGATTCGTGGATCGGCGAGTGGGCAAACCTGGGCGCGGGGACGACGAACTCGAACCTGTTGAACACCTATGGCGAAGTGATCTGCCGCGCACTGGATGGCCCGCCGCTCCGCGACGGTTCCGGATTCGAAGCGCCGCCGCGGAGCGGCGGGCCACCCAACGAACGCACGGGTCAGCAGTTCCTTGGGGCCACCATCGGCGATCACGTCAAGACCGCCATCTGCACCCGCATCATGACCGGGGCCATCGTCGGCACCGGCACCATGTTCGCGGCAGGCGGGCCGCTCAGCGGCACCATCCCCCCGCTCTCCTGGATCACGGATTCGGGCACCAAACCCTTCGCGATGGACAAGTTCATCGACATCGCCAAGACGGTCATGGCCCGCAGAAAAGTCGTGGCAAGCGGCGAATATCTCACCCGACTTGGCCGCCTGCGAATGCCTTCGGCATGACTTGGAGAGCAGGGATTGCATCGAGCAGCAAACATCATCCCGCGATTGCTTCTGCTTCTTGTGGTGGGCGTGATTTTGAATATCGGCGTCGCTTGGTCCGCGGCGTGGATTCATTGGAACAACGTGTGGGCAAACTCTTGGAGAGCAGGAACCGAGGTGATCCCGCACGGCAAGGACTCGATTCCTTGGCCATATCCTCCGCCCGAATACTGGCCAGCGACAGCATCCAACTATTCCGACAAGGACCAGTTCCCCACTTTGGCTGAGCGAACCAGAACCTATACATCTAGCGGATATCCGCCATATGGAGAGATGTATTTCAGCATGACCACTGTGGATCTCGGCTGGCCCCTCTCAAGCATGCGCGTGGTTGTTTGGCACACCGGAGGCGGTTCCGGCTCGGTCTTCTGGAAAGTGCATCTTCCAAGCTCTCGTACTTGGGACTATGTCTGTCTTCCTTTGCTCCCAATTTGGCTTGGCTTCGTGATCGACACTCTGGTGTTCGCCATTGTTGCATGGGTCGCTTGGCAACCCGTGCCTTGGGCTCGGCGATGGTGCCGCAGACGCAGAAACTTGTGCATCTCCTGCGGCTATGACCGTCGCGGGCTGCCCAATGATGCTGTCTGCCCGGAGTGTGGCCGCGACAACGCTCCCAATAAAGAAGCCTGAGCAACGACATGACTCCCACCGCACGAACCTGGCTCTGGCAACTCTCCTACGCCGC
Source organism: Phycisphaerales bacterium (assembly GCA_038225655.1). Classification (GTDB taxonomy): domain Bacteria; phylum Planctomycetota; class Phycisphaerae; order Phycisphaerales; family UBA1924; genus UBA4658. The sequence continues at coordinate 212,004 of JBBRQY010000003.1, forward strand.
GCTCGGCCTCTGCTTCTTCGCAGGCATGATCCTCTCCGTCTTCTCCTGGAGCACAAGGGCGTTCTACTGGTGGGTCGGCTTCACGATTGCGGCGATCGTGCTCCTCGCCGTGCTCAGCCGAGTGCTCAATCGACGAAAGCACCAACTCGGAAGTTGCCCCCACTGCGGCTACTCCCACGCCGGACTACCCGCAGACACGATCTGCCCGGAATGCGGGAAACTGCACACACCTGCGGACAACTGAATCTACGGCGTCTCCTCCCGGAACCACACCCGCCCCGCCGCGGCACCAATTCGCTAGCATGGCCCCAAGTCCAAGCTCCTGATTTGCACTTTGCACTTTGCGCATTTGCCATTTTCCCTTCCCAATGCCCACCCTCTACCTCATCGACGGCTACGCCCAGTTCTTCCGGGCCTACCACGCCATCCGCACGCCCATGTCCTCGCCGGTCACCAAGGAACCGACGAATATGTCGTTCGGCTTCATCGGGATGATGCTCAAACTCCTGCGCGGCGAGGGCAAGCTCGGCGGCAAGCCCGACTACGTCGCCGTCACACTCGACGTTTCTGGCGACCGCGGCACGTTCCGCTCCCAGCTCTACCCGGACTACAAGGCCCACCGCCCGCCCGCGCCCGTCGATCTCTTCCCACAGGTCGATCGAATGATCGAAACGCTCAAGCTCATGAATGTGCCCGTGATCGGCGCCGAGGGCTTCGAGGCCGATGATGTCATTGCCACGCTCGTCACCGCGCTCCGCGCCAAGCACCCCAACCTCCGCATCCGCATCATCAGCAAGGACAAAGACCTCAAACAGCTCCTCGTAGACGACCACGTCTCGCTGTATGACGTACACCAGGACGCCGAGATCACCGCCGCGACGCTGATGGAAGAGTCCGGGCTGACGCCGATTCAGGTGATCGACTACCTGGCCCTGATGGGCGACAACGCCGACAACGTCCCCGGCGTCGAAGGCATTGGGCCCAAGACCGCCGCACAGATGATTGGGGAATACGGATCGCTGGAAGCCGTACTCGCCGAGGCCGCGAAGGACAAATCGAAGATCTCCGGCAAGCGGCTGGAGAACATTCGCACCGCCGCCCCGCAACTCCCGCTCTCGCGCCAACTCGTCACGCTCCGCCATGATGCCCCCGCCGCGCTGGACCTCGCCGATGCGGACACTAGGTCCTTCAAGCTCGAAGAACTGATCCCCGTTCTCAAGACGCTCGGATTCAACCGGTATCAGGACGAGGTGAAGTCCCTGCTCGGTCAAACCGTCGAGAAACCAGCGACCCAACCTGCCCCCGCGCGGCCGTCCGCCCCGGGATTTCCCAACGGCCCGGGCCGTTCGGCCGTCATGGGGCCGATCCCTGCCGCGCCCACTCCGAAGCCCAAGAAGGCAGCAAGCCAGAGCGCGGACGTCCCCATGGGCGGCCTCTTCGATCAACCCGCTGTGCCCGCCATCGGCGAAGCGGCCGCGCCGCGCCCGATAATCATGCCCCAGTCCGGCGAGTACTGCTGCATTACCACCAAGAAGCAGCTAGAAGAACTCTGCAAGGAACTCCGTGCCGCACCTTGCATCGCGGTAGACACCGAAACGATGGGCCTCGCCCCGCTCCGCGATCCCCTCGTTGGCGTTTGCCTCTCCACCAAGATCGGCACGGGCGTCTACATCCCCGTTCGTTCGCCTAATCCGAGCGACCATCTCGACGAGGCCACCGTTGTCGCCGCGCTGAAGCCAATCCTTGAAGACCCCGCCAAGCCCAAGTGCGGCCACAACCTCAAGTTCGACATGCTGGTCCTCCGCCGCGCCGGCATCCACCTCGGTGGCTGCTTCGCCCCGGCGCCCGCCGACACTCCCGCTTCCTCGTTCCGCGACTCGGCCGCGGCTGCGCTTCCCGCCGCCACTTGCTTTGATTCCATGGTCGCCTCGTTCCTGATCGACGCCGATCGCTCCTCGCATGGGCTGGACTCCCTTGCCCTCGCGCTGCTGAACCGCACGAACATCTCGATTAAGGACCTCATCGGCTCGGGCAAGGATCAGCGCACGTTTGACCATGTGCCGCTGGATCAGGCCACGCAATACGCGGCCGAGGATGCGGATGTCGCGCTGCAACTCCGCGAGCAGATGCTTCCCCAGTTGCTCTCGATGGGCCTCATGCCCCTCTTCCAGCAGGTCGAGATGCCCCTGGTGGAGGTATTGGCGGAACTGGAATGGAACGGAATCCGCGTGGACAAAGCGGAACTCGACCACCAGCGGGCCCGCCTCCAGAAACGCATCGACGAGCTTCGCAAGCAGATCGTGGACTACGCCGAGGACCACCTGCACCGCCCCTTCAACCCGGACTCCCCCAAGCAGCTCGCGGCCGTTCTTTTCAACAAGCCCGACGCTCCGGACTCCGCCGGCGGGGCCGGCTTCGGGCTCCACCCCATTAAGAAGAACAAGACCGGCAACTCCACCGACGCCGAGGTGCTGGAGAAACTCGCCGAAGACCCGAGCATTTCCAACCCGATTCCGAAACTCATTGTGGAGCATCGCGAACTCTCCAAGCTGGTGAACACCTACCTCGAGGCCCTCGCGGAGGAGATCTACCCATCGGGCGTTGAGGGCTCGCATCGCATCCATTCCTCCTTCTCGCAGACCGTCGCCGTCACCGGCCGCCTCGCCTCCTCGGACCCCAATCTCCAGAACATCCCCATCCGTACCGATGTCGGGCGCGAGATTCGCAAGGCCTTCATCGCCGAGCCCGGCCCGCCGCAGCACGTGCTGATCTCGGCCGACTATTCGCAGATCGAGCTCCGTCTGCTCGCCCACCTCTCCCGCGATGCGGCACTAATCAAAGCCTTCCACGATGGGCAAGACATTCACACCGCCGTCGCCGCCCAGATCCACAACGTCTCGATCGAAAACGTGACGCGCGAGCAGCGGAACGGCGCAAAGATGGTCAACTTCGGCATCGTCTACGGCGTCACACCGTTCGGGCTGGGGCGGCGGTTGGGCGTCTCGAACTCCGCGGCGGAGGAGATCATCACCGGCTACAAACGCCGCTTCCCCGGCATCACCACCTTCCTGCAGGAGTGCGTGGAGCAGGCCAAACGCCACGGCTATGTGCAGACGATGCTCGGCCGCCGCCGACCGATCCCGGAGATCGAATCCCCCATCCCCGCCCGCCGCGCCTTTGCCGAACGTACGGCGATCAACTCCGTCGTACAGGGTTCCGCCGCCGACCTCATAAAGCTCGCCATGGTGGATGTCTACTCCATCATCTCCCCGTTCCCCACATCGTCCCCCCGCCCCTTCGTCACTCCGTCTCTGCGCTCCTGCCAAATGCTCCTGCAGATCCACGACGAACTTGTCTTCGAGTGTCCTGAATCCCAAGCCCCCGACGCGGCAAAGGCAATCGTGGCAATGATGGAGAACGCCATGATGCTCACCGTACCCCTAAAGGCCGATGTCCGCTGGGCTACGAACTGGTTTGAGGGCAAGTAGCCCCCCACCCTCCCAACGTACACTCTCCCCCGTGTCAACCACCGCACCCCAAACCTGGACGACCCGCTCGCTGCTGGCGTGGATGAACGAAGCGTTCACCAAGAAGGGGCTGGACTCGCCGCGGCTGATGTCCGAGTTGCTGATGTCGCACGTGATCGGATGCGACCGGCTGAAGCTGTACATGGAAGCCGACCGTCCCGCGTCACCTCAGGAGCGCGAGACTTTGCGATCGCTGGTCGGCCGCGCCCTGAAGCACGAGCCCGTGCAGTACCTCGTCGGCGAGGGATGGTTCTTCGGCCTGCCGATGCACGTCTCCCCCGCAGTGCTGATCCCGCGCCCGTGTACTGAAGTACTCGTGGAGCAGGTGCTGGGCCACGCCCGCGCCGAACCCGGCTTCGGCGGCAAGACGGGCGAGGGTGTGCGGATCGCGGATGTCTGCACCGGCTCTGGGTGCATGGCCGTCGCGCTTCTGAAGAACATGACGCACGCAACCGCCATCGCCACGGACATCTCCGAAGATGCCTTGGCCATCGCGCGGCGGAACGCGGAGCGTCACAAGGTCGCCGACCGCATCGAGATCATCCGTGGCGATCTGCTCTCTCCACTCGTCGATCATCCCGCAGGCGGCGGGCTCGACCTGCACTATCTCGTCTCGAATCCCCCGTACATCCCGGATGCGGAATGGGATGCCCCAGACATGGTCGGCCAGAACGTGCGGGACTTTGAGCCGCACGGGGCCCTGCGCGGTGGCGCGGACGGACTGCAGTTCGTCCGTCCGCTGATTCAAACCGGTCCGGAACGGCTCCGCCCGCGCGGCGTGCTGCTGATCGAGATCGCCGCCGCCACGGCGCGGCCGGTCCTGAAGCTCATGCGCGAACACCCGCTCATCGACCCGGACTCAGCCCGCATCGTGAAGGACAACGACGGGCTGGAACGTGTTGTGGTCGGTGTTCGGAGAGCGTGATCGGGGTTGATGGGCGAGGGGGTGGAGCTGGGTCATGCGGGCACCGCCACGAGCGAGGCAGACTCCGAAAACTCCACTGGCACATCGCCCACAATCGTCGGCGCCGCAGATCCGTATCCGCCCACCTCAAACTTGAGGCGCCGCTCGCGGGCAAACCGCACGGCCTTGTGCTGCACAATCCCGCCATCAAGGGTGAGCGCGTGCATCCAGCTCACGCTGGCAAATCGCCGAGGCGAGGTTCCCGGCTTGGCAGGATCCCATTCGTACAACCCGTCCACATCCTTCACGAGTCGGCATTTGGCCGCGCCCAGTTGCTCGGCGATGAAGATTGCCGAGAGGTCCGAGCCGCCCCGGCCCAGCAGCACAAGCCGCTTGATCTCGTCGATCCCAATGAACCCGGGGACGACGACGGCGCGGTTCTCCTCGAAGAGCACGCGGACCGCTGCGGCATTGATCGAACGCGGGAAGGCATCCAGCGGCTCGCCTTCGGCACGCAGCCCAATCGTCCAAGGCGCGGCCACCGCGGCCCGAATCCCTGCACGGTGCAGCGCGAGCCCCAGAAGCGACGCCGACGAGAGTTCGCCCGTGGCCGTAAGCAGCGCCTGGGCTTCGGGCAGCGGCTCCTCCCCGAAAGTTTTCGCTTTCCGCACCAGCGTGTCGGTCACGCCCTCGAATGCGGAGACGACAGCGACGACATTCCAGCCGCGATCGATCCAGGATTCGGACTCTTTCACGGCACGGAGCAGGTCATCCTCGTTGCGGAGAACCGAACCGCCAAACTTCAGAACAATCAGCGGGCGAGCCATGCGCTACCTCCCTTGACGATGATGGGTGAACTGGCAGAAGGGTCGGCGTCATCTTCGAGATCGTGAACTGCGTCGGGAGGGGACTGCTCCATGGATTCAGCACCCTGCTGAGGCGGAGCCCAAAGCTGCTGCACCACGGTGCCCTTGTGCGCGGCCTCGATCGCCTGCGCCAGATCGGCGATGATGGCCTCGGGCTCTTCCAGTCCAACGGAAAGACGGATCAAGCCGTCGGTGATTCCCGCAAGCTTGCGCTGCTCGGGAGGCACATCGGCGTGGGTCATGGTCACGGGATGGGTGAGAAGCGTCTCGACGGAGCCAACGTGCTCGACAAGGGCACAGAGCTCGGCACCTTCGAGCACGCGCTTGCCCGCGACCGCACCGCCAACAACCTCGAACGAAATCACCGCTCCATGCAGGCCTTCAAGGTGCTGGCGATCGGCGAGTTCGCGTTGCGGGTGATCAACTAGCCCGGGGTAGTTCACCTTGGAAACGAACGGATTCGTCGCAAGCCACTCGGCGATCACTTGCGAGTTCTTCGATTGCTGCCGTATGCGGAGGGGAAGCGTCTTGATACCCCGCGTGGTGAGCCAGGCGTTGAGTGGGGCCTGAATGCCGCCAGTACACTTGCGGATCCAGCGGACGCGGTCGAGGAGAGCCGTATCGTGGGAGACGATGGCCCCGCCGCAGGCGGCGGAGTGACCCTCAATGAGCTTGGTGGTGGAATAGACGCTGATGTCGGCCCCGAGGTCGAGGGGGCGCTGGAGGACGGCGGTGAGGAATGTGTTGTCCACGGCGAGTGGGACGTTGTGCTTCTTCGTGATCGCGGCGATGGCGGCGATGTCCGTGAGCACAAGCGTGGGATTCGCGGGAGACTCGATAAACACCAGCTTGGTTCGCGGCGTAATGGCTCGCTCAACCGCGGCCGGATCGCTGGTGTTTACGAACGTCGAAGTGATCCCGAGTTCGTTGAGGACTTGGCGGAAAAGGCGGGTGGTGCCGCCGTAAATGGCATCACCGACCACGGCGTGATCCCCCGCCCGAAGCAACGCCAGAAACAGGGCCGTTTCCGCGCCGAGGCCGGTGCCGAAGCAGACGGCGGGGGGGCAGTTCTCGATCGCCCCGAGGACGACTTCGGACTCATCCACGCTTGGATTGCTCACCCGCGAGTACGAGTGCACGCCGGTCTGCCCGATGTGCGACTGGTGGAAGGTGGTGGTCTGCGTGAGCGCGCCGACCAATGGACCGGATCGGGCGATCGGTCGCCCATCCGAGCCGATTGCGCGGCCGGAACCGTGCAGTGCGCGGGTGCTCACGCGGTTGGGGGTTGCGGGAACGAACGACTCAACGCTTGTGGTGGGGGTTGCAGAACGCGACATGCCGTGAACCTCACGGCACCAAGGTCGGGACTGCCTAGCGGGGAGACGGCGAACATCGCCGTCGTTTTTGCATCGGGTTTCTTCTCTTGCGAGAAGTCCGTCAGCCGCATCGGGGCCCCGCAGGGGCTTGCCTCGGCACCGCGGTTCGCAGAAGCGAACTCGGTTGCCGCCCGGAAGAACATCGTTCTCCGGGACTCTTGATGCAGGAACAGAGTAGGCGGGCGGTATTCCAGGAGTCAAGCGGCAGGCATAGACCACAAACCGCACTCCGGGCACGAGGATCCGGAGGCCAACCGTTTGAGGTCATACCCACTTCGCAAACACTCCCTCAACATACCGTTGCCGGGTTCCATCCATGGGCTGCGTCGGCCACCCGGCGGGACCAGGTACAGGCCAAATTCTTAGCTTCAGACGTTGCGGCTCTTGATGCGGCCGGTACTCGACCGTAATGGTGGCGAAACACTGCGAGGCCGCAATGTTTACGGCTGCGTCGATCATCAGCGAACAGCGATTGCCCGATCGAAAGCACCATCGTTCGCTTTGCCTACGCGGCTGACCGCACGACTTCGCCCCGGGGGGGGCAAACTCGGCGTACTAAACCTGTCGATGGTGGAAAGTGCCGAGGGGCGGATTCGAACCGCCGACCTGGACGTTATGAATGTCCCGCTCTAACCAACTGAGCTACCTCGGCATGAGGGGGCGATTGTACCGGGCAAGGTGCGGGCGACAAGCGCGGTTGCATGGGCTACAACCATGTTCGGGCCACGGCGGCCAGAGTGCTTTGGTGATGTGGGTTGGATGCGGGTTGAGTTTCGCTTCGGGGAGGCGCCCGAACCTTGGGCTGGTATGCCCAAGCCACGGCAAGCATGCGAGCTCAATCCACCATGTCATTGCGGGTGACGCGCACCTGCGACTGGCCGGCCGCAGCGGGCTGCTGCTGCGATATGCGGGTCGGCTGCGGCATTTGCTGCTGCTGGGGCTGCTGGTATCCGCCCTGATACTGCTGTTGCTGCTGCTGCGGGGGCTGCTGATAGCCCCCCTGGAACTGCTGCGGCGGGCGCTGTGGAGGGGGCATCTGCTGCTGGTTGTACCCCTGCTGGTATGGGTCCTGCGGGTGGCCGCCGACCTCCTCGCTGGCATCCTTCAGGCCCTTCTTAAACTCCGTGATGCCCTTACCCATATTGCGGCCAATCTCCGGCAAACGGCGGCCGAAAATCAGCAGCGCAATGAACGCGAAGATCAACAGGTGCGTCGGGCTGAGAAGGCCTTCGATGAACGCGAGCGTCATGGGGTCCCCGATCCTTAGGGCATTGAGGGGCGATAACCGGTGATTCAAGGGGCACTCGCCCCCAAGGTCAACGAACATCTTCCGGACATAGTGCCGAAACTCGACCCGGCCATCGGTTTGTCGGCCTTTCAGGGGGCGGGGGTTGAGTTCGGAGGGAAAAACCCGAGTCTCAGAGTCTAGCTAAGCGGAATGGGTCGTCTCCCAGGAACCTACGCACTGGCCGGCAGGCGGGTGCGGCCCTCCGCGGCCTCAACGACATTCAGCAGGAGCATCGCCACCGTCATGGGGCCGACCCCTCCGGGAACCGGGCTGATCCAGCCAGCCCCGCCGGTGGCTTTCAGGGATTCAAACTCACAGTCGCCGACCGTTTTCATGGTCCCATCGACGTTCTTCACGCGGTTGACACCCACATCGATCACCACGGCGCCCGGCTTCACCATGTCGCGGGAGATCAGAGCCGGAACGCCCGCCGCGGCCACGAGAATGTCGGCCCGAGCGGTCAGTTGCGGCAGATCGGGCGTCCACTTGTTGCATGAAATCACGGTGGCATCCTGCCGCATCAGCAGCACGGCAATTGGCTTGCCGACGTGGTTGGAAGCGCCGACGATCACGGCCGTCTTGCCGCGCAGATCGACGCCGGTGTGCTCGACCATCTTGATTACGGCCAGGGCAGTACATGGGGCCAGCGAAGAGCGGCCGTAGACGATGTTGCCGATGTTGGCGGGATTGACACCCTCAACATCCTTGTCCTGATCGATCAGGCACTGGATGGCGTACGCGTCCACGGCCGCGGGAAGGGGCATGTGGACCATGATCGCCGAACAAGTGCGATCCGCGTTCAAGCGATCGACCAGCGCGGCCACCTCCGCCTGGGTCGCGGTGCCGGGAAGTTCGTGAAGTTTGTGCTCGATGCCCAGCTCAATGCAGGTGCGGGCTTGACTGTCGGCGTACTGGCGGGCGGCGTTGTCGGTAGAGCCCACAAGCACGGCGTCGAGCCGCACGGGCTTCCCGGCAACGCGCAACGCCTGAACCCGCGCCGCGATGCGGGCGCGATGCTCTTGCGCGAGGGCTTTGCCGTCGATGATCCGGGCGGTCATGGGCGGATGATACCGGGGGAATGTGGGACGTGGGATGGCGGATGTCGGATGTGCAGTGCAAAGAAGCTGCATGGCGCGGTACGATGTCGGTCGTGGCGAAACACGAGGCAAAGAAAACCGACGTTCGGGCCAGGGTCGAAGAACTTCGCGCCATGTTGGAGCGTGCGAACAGGGCCTACTACGTAGACGCCGCGCCGGTGATGTCGGATGTCGAGTTTGACCGGTTGCTTGCGGAACTGGCGCAGTTGGAGCGGGATCACCCGGAACTGGATGACCCAGAGAGCCCAACCCACCGGGTCGGGGGCGAGCCGATCGACGGCTTCGAAACCGTGCCCCATGCCGAGCCGATGCTGAGCATCGACAACACCTACGACCTGGGGCGGAAAGACAATAAAGGGCTGCTGGACTGGCACGATCGAGTGGTGAAGGACCTGGGCGTTGGCGGCGGCCTCTTCGGAGGAAGCGGTGGGCCGGTCCTTGTCGCGGACGCGAAGATCGATGGCATTGCCATGTCCTTGCGGTACGAGCATGGGCGGCTGGCCCGGGCCATCACACGCGGCGACGGCACCAAAGGCGATGATGTCACGGCGAACGTCCGAACGATCCGTGCCGTGCCGCTCACGTTGACGGGAGCGACGCGCAGCGGCGTGCCGGATGTGCTGGAAATCCGGGGCGAGGTCTACTTCCCTCTCAAAGAGTTCGAGCGCGTCAACAAAGAGCGCGAAGCCGAAGGTGAGGATCTATTCCTGAACCCACGGAACGCCGCAGCGGGGACCCTGAAACAACTCGATCCAAAGATCACAGCGTCCAGGCGTCTGGGCTTCGTTGCACATGGCAAGGGCGAGATCAGTGACCGAAAGTTCGCCGCGTCGCACTCACAGTTTCTCGAACGGCTCAAGGGCATGGGGATGCCGGTGAACACGCCGCTGGCCGTAACGGATGACATTGACAAAGTCGTGAAAGCGATCCGCGACTTCGATTCGCGCCGGCACAAGCAGCAGTTTGCGACCGATGGCGTGGTGGTGCGTCTGGACTCACTGTCGCAGCAGGAGGAGTTGGGGTTCACATCGAAAAGCCCGCGGGCGTTCGTGGCGTACAAATATCCGGCGGAGCGCAAGACGACAGTGCTGATCCGGGTTGATCCACAGGTGGGCAAGAGCGGGAGAATCACGCCGCGGGCGGTGATGGAGCCGGTGCTGCTGGCGGGCACGGTTGTGCAGCACGCGTCGCTGCACAACTACGGCCGGGTGCGCGACGCTTCGACGAGCCCCGATGAGCCCGATGCGCCGCGAACAGACATTCGCGTCGGCGACACCGTGTACGTGGAGAAGGCGGGGGAGATCATTCCGTATGTGGCGGGAGTGGTGCTCTCGAAGCGGCCCAATCGAGCCACGCAAATAGACGCGCCAACGGAATGCCCGGTTTGCAGCGGACCTATTGAAATTGAGTACGACCAGAGCCGTCTCGCCACAATCGATCGCTTTTCCAAACTTCCCGACTTAGTCAAACGGGACAAACAACTCCTAGCCAAGACGATCGGCCTGGCTCGCCGCGAACAGATAGCAGCCCGTCTAGAGAAAGACGAACGCGCATTGTTGGCTGGTCCACCCAAGCCCATTGGTCCCAACGACGAAACGGCCCGTACTTGCCTGAATCCTGAATGTCCAGCACAGGTCCGCGAGAAACTGATCTGGTTCGCGGGGCGTCGGCAGATGGACATCGACGGCCTCGGCGACAAATCTGTCGACCGCATCCGATCCTCCGGCCACATCCCGCTAAATTCTTTCGCCGACATCTTCCGGCTAAGAGAATACAGGAAAGACCTAGTCACGCTGGGATGGCGAGACCCTCGTGAAGGCCAGCAGGACAAGGAACGCAAACTCGACGCGACCACGATGGTGGACAATCTGCTTGCCGCTATCGAAGTGGCAAAGACCCGAGGCTTGTCCAGATTGCTCGCCGGAATGGGAATTAGCCATGTCGGAGATGCCACAGCAAAGACTCTCTGCAAACTTATTGAGGATCTTGACGACCTCTTGGCGTTACCCGAACCCTTACTCCGTCCGAAGACACTGACACAAGCGGAAGCACGACCTTATCTTTCGCATAGGAAAGCAGAGCTTCTCGGATTGAGTCTTCCATCGAAGGATCGCCCCGAAACCGGCCTTGGTGCAGAAACTGCTCGGCCCGTCTACGACTACCTGCACAGTGCTCCCGCACGCAAGGCATTTCGTGAGCTATTCGAACTGGGCGTGGACTTATCCAGCCATGAGTTCTCCCGTGGCTCGAACCCCGAACACGCCCAACCGCTTTCAGGTCTGACCTTCGTTATTACAGGTAGCTTCGGCGACCTCAGTCGAGATGAACTGACAGAGCGGGTGGAGTCGCTCGGCGGCAAGGTGAGTTCATCGGTATCATCGAAGACATCGGTGGTTATCGCGGGCGACTCCCCGGGTTCAAAGCTCGATAAGGCCGCCGAATTGGGAATTGCAGTTTGGGATCTTGCTCGACTCCGCTCAGAGATGCGCCGACTTGGCATCGCGTAGGGGGTGCTTCATGGGTTTCGTCGTATTGGACCTCGAAACGACAGGACTATTCCCTCACCATCACGATCGCATTATCGAAATCGCGATGATCGAGGTCAACGACCGCGGCGACACGATTCGGGAATGGACCTCTCTCGTAAACCCGGAACGTGACATTGGGCCGACAGCACTGCATGGCCTGTTCGCAGCAGACTGCGCGAGGGCTCCAACATTCGAGGCCATTGCAGGGGAAATATATGACTGGCTGAACGGTTCCATCGTGATCGCTCACAACGTCGCGTTTGATCGCCGTTTTTTGGAAGCCGAGTTTGGTCGGCTCGGAGCGTCGATAGCGGTCTCAGGTACTATTTGCACGCTCCAACTCGCGCGGACGACCCGCATCTCTTCCGCCGGTAGGAGTTTGAACAGTCTCTGCGACGCGCTCGGCATCGAACTCTCATTAGCTCATTCGGCCCTCGACGACACCAGGGCAGCTTTGGCGGTTCTGCGACAAATCGCCTGTTCGCGTGGTGCCATTTCGTTGGAGAGTCTTGCCCAGTACGTCGTAACCGACGTTCAAAGCCCGCCGCCCGCATTGCGTCGTCCATCCTCCCCTGCATTGTCTCGAATCGCCGCCCAGGAACGACGCCGAACAGAGCCATCGCCAATTAGAAGGGTCATTGAAGCTGTCCCGAGGGATGGAAGCACCTTTCCAGAGATGGATTCTTACCTCGAAGTGCTTGATCGGGCATTGCTTGATCGTCGGCTATCGCCATCAGAATGCGACGAACTCATCCATGTCGCAAAATCGATGGGATTAAATGAAGCCACGGTGATCGCCGCGCATCAACGGTACATGGCCGACTTGATCCGACAGGCATGGATGGACGGAGTGCTCACTGACTTGGAGCAGGAGGATTTGGTAGCCGTCCGCTCACTCCTGGGCATCTCCGATCAAGACTACGAGCGCATGCTTGCTCTGGGCAGAGAATCCTCTGGATCTGAGAAACGAATCGTCGGTAACGCCTCATCGCAACTAACAGGTCGATCCGTGTGTTTTACCGGTGCGCTGGTCGGTACGATGAAGGGGCAATCCATAACGCGCAACTACGCGGCCTCGCTGGCCGAAGAGCATGGCATGGTGGTCAAGGCGAGCGTATCGCAAAATCTGGACTATCTTGTCACTGCCGACCCCGACTCACAGTCCGGCAAGGCGAAGCAAGCGCGAGCGTACGGCGTCACGATTCTGGCGGAGTCTGTGTTTTGGTCAATGATGGGTGTTCGTGTGGACTGAGATCCGAGAAAGAAACGTCGTGCAAAACGTCGAGTACAAAGCCGAACTCCGGGACCCATCGCTTGCCCGCACGATCGCGGCCAGTATTGGCGCGATCAAAGTCGACACGCTCCGTCAAACCGACACGTACTTCCGCGTGCCGGATGCCAAGCTCAAGAAGCGTGAAACGCTGGGCCACCCAACCGAGTGGGTCTTCTACAACCGTCCCGGCCGCTCACGCCCGAAGCTGAGCACCTTCACGCTTTATCCTGAGCACATGGCCCGCGAACGCTTCGGCCATGCGGATCTGCCGATCTGGGTCATTGTGAAGAAGGTGCGGGAACTCTGGACGTACGACGGCGTGCGCATCCACTTTGACGCCGTAGAAGGGCTCGGTTCTTTCATCGAGTTTGAAGCCCTGATCTGCCCGGAACGCACGCAGGCCAAGGGGCTCGAACTCGTCGAGTTCCTGCGCACCTCGCTCGGCCCGGCCATGGGCGAGGCCATCGCCTGCGGCTACGCGGACCTTCTCGCGGCCGAGGGGGCGTCCGCTGAAGGCGGCTCCCGGGTCTGATACACATCAGATTTGATTCTCGCGCCTGGGATGGGGAAGTCTTTGAGCAAATCCCGCAGATACGTTCATGATTCGCAGACTGGGGTGCTCTGATACCAAACGCACATGAATCACGGGCGAAAATCCGCGGGATTCGCTCGCGGACTCGCTCATCCCGGGCGTGTGTTCTTTGTGCGATCGGTATGGATCTGCCTCACTTCGGCGGAAATCCTTCCGGCATCCACTCGGGCAGATCTTTCAACGACTCCCTCGCATTGCGCGAGGTCGGCACGCCCCATTCCTCGAAGAATGGTCCGAGATTCTTCCCCACGGCGCGGCTCATCCGCACCATCCATTGATCCCGCTTATCCGATTCATCCTTCGGGCGCTCGCTCTGCGGGAGGTCGCGATACTCGGCGAACACCTTCTTGAACGCCTCCCAACCGAAGGCCTCTCGTAGTTGGCAATACATGAACAGGGCGAGGAACGGGTCCTTCCGCCACGCCTCCATTCGAACCGGCCCGATCGGCCGCGCCATATGCAGCCCGATCTTTCGCTCCCGATCCTTGAACGCCCCATGCCCGCTGCTGGGCGCCGCTCCGCACACATGCTCCAGGATGTACATGGAAAACAAGTTGCACGTCACCTCGCCCGTGCCGGAGAACGTCCACATGGCGTCCTGATGGTTGTGACCAAGCTCGTGGAAAAGTCCCCACTGCCCCTGCCGCATCGCGTCGACGCTCACCATCGCGCTCGCCGCGTCCAGATGCGTCATGATCGGGTAGCCCGAGTGCATGTACCCGACGGATATCTGCACATCCGCCACGTACCGCTCGGGGCGCTCACGCACGCGTGGGCGACAGGCAAGGTCCGCGGCGGCGTCCAGCACTTCGTTCCAGACTCTCAGCACCGGTTCCGGATCATCAAGCGTGCGGACCAGCTCGGATGGCACACTCAGAATTACCTTGTCCGTCGCAAGCTCGGCCCACGGCCCGGGGGCGGCGCGGACCTTCTCCCGCCACTCGGTCACGCTCGTATGCCCGAGCACAAACAGCGGGGCTTCCACCGCACCCCCGATCTTCACACGAATCGTCCCCGCGCTGCGCAGCCCGCTCGGAACGTCGATGTACAGCAACCCTCCGAACGGCGTCGCGTTCCGTCCCGTCGCTGCATCCATATTGAATGAAAACGCAATGTCCGGAAGCCGCTTCCATTCTTCCTTGCTCCACAGTTCATCGCGATGGCACCCGAACCGAAGCTTCAGCGTGCCCTTTTCCTTCGGCGGAAAATCGCCGACAAACTCGAAGCTCACCGGCTCCCCGGGAACCGCGTACAGCCCCAGCGAGTGCCACCCGGGGATCGAAGCATCGATCTCCACCGTCCGCTCGACACGCGGCGTCTCCGCCGGAACGCTCCCCGGAAACACCAGCGCGGCCGGATGCGCATGGCTCGCCCGCGATGGGGACTGCATCATCGTCATCAAGTCAAACGCCAGCAGAATCCTACGGAGCGGCTCCTTGCTGCTGATCGGCTGCTTCTCCGACGGCACGAGCTTGTCCTTCATTTCTACCAGAAGACGTTCCAGCTTCGGACGCAGAATCTCATCGCTGGCGACCAGCAGTTTGGCCGCCTCCTGCACGGTGCTGACGGCCTGCTCGATCTGTCCGGCGTCCATGGTCCGCTTGCCGGCCTCCTGATCGACGAGCGCCTGAAACGCCCGCCCGGCGTGCAGCAACTCCGCTGGCGCGTTTCGCGCTAAATACCGATCCTGCTTGTCATCCTCAGTCGTCAAACTTGTCCAACTGACGCCAGCGTCCTGCAACATGCGGCTGAATCCGTGCATGAACATCGGCAGGCCGCCGTGGGTCTGCTGCCAACCCCAACCAGTTTGCGCTATTAGCACGCCCTCCCCGCGGCGCACGATCTCGCCCAGCCGCGCAGCTTCCTGCACGCTCGGGTCGTACCCACCGCCGAACACGAGAACATCCACCTGGTCCGCACGCGCGGCCCAATCCTGGCTCGTCAGTTGCACCGTGGCGATGGGATATCCAACATCAAACCCGTCCGGGCTGATCTCCACCAGCCCCACACGCGGATTTCCTGCCGGCCCCGCCTTGGCCGCCCATCGAATCGAGTTGCCGATCAGCCGACGCGTGTCGCCCTTGTCGAACTCGGCCGGACTGACGTACCCCGTATGCGCGAACGCTACGAACCGACCCTCGCCAAGCGTCCCCGCGGCCACGATCGGCGCCCGCGCCTTGGCCACTCTCCCCGTGACCACCGGCACCGCATCATCCCCCCACACCGCCAGTGACCCGGGGCTTCCCGGCGACGAAATCTCGTCCACGCCGTCCAACAGCGCCTTTACGATGGGGCTGCTAAGCGTGCGCACCGGCGTCGGACGCGTGCGTGCGGCGGGGGTTCCGGGCTGGGTCTGGGCCAATGCTGGGCCGAACGACACGCTCAGCATCGCCGCGATACACAGCGACAGTCCGGCAGGCCGTTGATATGGAAATAGGCGCACGGAGCATCTCCTGTCGCAGCCGAACGCCGCGCCACAGACTCGCCCCGGCAAGTTCTCGAAGTACTGCCCGCTCCGAGCGCCGAGGGCGATCTCGTGGGCAAATGGGTAGGCCCGGACTTGAACCGGGGACCCCCGCATTTTCAATGCGGTGCTCTACCAACTGAGCTACCTACCCGAATGTGAGAGCAAGGGTATGTTCGTCGTTCGTGGGGTCAACCTGTTGCGTCAACCCGGCTCGATCGCCATGGATGGGTCGCCGCACCCCCGCCCGGCCGCCGATACTCTCCCCATCGTGGCCGATAACCCCGACACCCCGGTATTGCTCAGTGTGGATCAACTCCGCGTGCAGTTTCCCGTGCGCTCGGGGATCCTGCAACGGGTTTCGGGGTTCGTACATGCCGTGGACGGTATCTCTTTCGAGATCAATCGGGGCGAGACGCTGGGGCTCGTGGGGGAAAGTGGCTGCGGCAAGACCACTGCGGGCCGCGCGATCCTGCGCCTGATCCCAGCATCTTCCGGCACCGTGCGATTCGTCGGTCAGGATGTGCTGGGCGCAGGGAGAGCCGAGCTGCGGCGACTGCGATCGCGGATGCAGATCGTCTTTCAGGATCCCGCGGGATCACTCAACCCGCGCATGCGGGTTGGCGCAATTGTCGAAGAACCTCTGCGCGTACACCACATCGGCCAGGGCGCGGCCGAGCGCAGGGCTCGCGTGATCGAGCTCCTAACCCAATGCGGCCTTCCGGGCGAGGGCGTCCTTAATCGATACCCGCACGAGTTCTCCGGCGGCCAGCGGCAGCGCATCTGCATCGCCCGCGCCCTCGCCACGCGCCCGGACTTCATCGTCTGCGACGAGCCGACCAGCGCTCTGGATGTCTCGATCCAGGCACAGATTCTCAACCTGCTCAAAGACCTCCGGCGCGATCTTGGGCTTTCGCTGCTCTTCATCAGCCATGACATGGGCGTCGTGCGTCATATATGCGACCGCATTGCCGTTATGGCCGCTGGCCGCATTGTCGAAATGGGTCCGCGTGATCAGATCATCGACGCCCCCGTTCATCCGCACACCCGAACGCTCCTGGCTGCCGTTCCGAAGGCCCCGCCAACGCGCCGCTCCACCGCCAGCGCGGCCTGATCTCCCCTGGAAGCAACCCTTTGCCCCGGGCTATCCTCCGCCGTGACCACGATCGCAATCATCGGAGGCGGCTTCTGCGGTACGCTCACGGCCGTGCATGCGCTGCACGCCAGCTCCACGGCGCGGGTGGTGCTTATCGAACGTTCCGGCCGCTTCGGGCCCGGGTTGGCCTACTCCACGCCCGCTCCCGTGCATTTTCTCAACGTGCCCGCCGGAAACATGAGCGCGTTCGAGGATGATCCGGGGCACTTTCTGCGGTGGGCCCAGGAGCGCGACGCGACCGTGACCACGGGATCGTTCCTGCCGCGAGGCGTGTACGGCCAATATCTCCAAAGCGTACTTGCCGCGGAGCGGGCGCGGGCCGGCGGACGGCTGCGGGAGATCGCCGCGGATGCATTGTCCATCCTGCCCCCGAAAGATACCACGACTCGACCAACCGTCGTGCTCTCTTCCGGCGAGCGCCTCGAAGTCGACCGAGTGGTGCTGGCAATCGGCAACGCACTTCCTCCTCACCCTCCCGTGCCGGATCACGGGTGCTGGACACTTCCCTCCTACCTGCACAACCCGTGGGATGCTGGCGCGCTGGATCGCGTTCTGCACGACGAGCCCGTACTCATTATCGGTGCCGGGCTCACGATGATGGATGTGGTCATGTCACTCGCGGCCCGCGATCACGGCGGGCGGATCCTTGCTATTTCTCGCCACGGCCTCCTGCCACGCCCGCACCGCTCCCCCAGCAAGCCGCCCTCGCACCGCGATCCGCCCGCGGGGCTGCGTTCCTGGGACGGCTCGGCACGCTCCCTGCTCCACGCGCTCCGCGACGCCGTTCGTCGCAGCGCGGGACGCGGCACCGATTGGCGCGATGTCGTCACATCCATCCGCGGCATCACTCCCGATCTCTGGAAGAAAATGGACGCCCCGGAACGCGAGCGCTTCCTCGCTCGACTCCGCTCATATTGGGATGTCGTCCGCCATCGCGCGGCTCCGGAGACCAACGCGGCGATCGCCGATCTCATCGCCTCGCGCCGCCTGAGCGTTCGCGGGGGCCGCCTCATGTCGCTCAAGCCATCCGGCGGCGGGATCGAAGCGACGTTTCGGCCGCGCGGGTCTTCAATTCCTCAGGCATTCCAGGCCGCGCGCGTGATTAACTGCCTTGGCCCGGATACCGATGTCCGGCGCGATCCCGCCCCGCTGGTTCAGCAACTCCTCGCCGCCGGATCGATCGCACCGGACCAGCACGCACTCGGGCTCGAAGTTTCAGAAAGCGGCTTCGCCATCGGAGCCGATGGCGTACCCAGTAATTCTCTGCTCGTCGTCGGGCCGATGCGCCGCGCCCAGCATTGGGAGAACACCGCTGTGCCGGAGTTGCGCCGGCAGGCAGCACAAGTAGCCCACGCCGCGCTCGCGTTCGAAGCCGCGGCTAAAAAGTCCTAACCCAAGCCCGCTCGCTCGGCTCTTCCCTCACACCCAGACCTGCACGATCAGGTTCTCCTCCTTCAACTTGCCCTGCCACTCGCCGACGCACGAGGTGACAATCTTCACTTCCAGTTCGGGATGTTCATCCAACCACTGATTGATCTGCTGGTCAAGAATTTCCATTCCTTCGGTGCTCATGCGGGAGTGAAAAGTCTTCAGGTGTGTCGCGCCCTTCCCGTCCGCATTTGGCTTGCGCTTCCAATCCGCTTTCTTGGCGATCGACGTCGCCTGCGTGTGCATGATCTTCGGCTTGGCCTCAGCGGCTGCGCCGTGATCGTTGCCCGTACCGAGCCCTCCACCTCCCTGGCTCGAAAACGAAGAATCCATAAGCGGTCCGCCGTGCTGGAACTGCATCGTGCGCCTCCTCTGGGATCGACCCCGCGCCCTCCCCCCACGAGTTCACGTTGCCTCACCGACCTCAGTATGCCCGATCCACGGCCCAGTTGACAAGCGGAAGTGGTACGCCGAACTCTCGAATCCCCGCCTCTCCCCCACCCATGTCCTGTTCCCATCAAGTGTTACGACAAAGTGGGCATCGTCCCGATCAATCGTCGCAATCCCTCGCGCCACCCGCCGCACAGAGCCCCTTCCCCCCGAAACCTGGCCCTCAAACGACAGGTACGCCGCCCGGTGGTCGGCGACCCGCTCGGCTTCGAAGTCCGTCAAACTCGGGTCATCCGGCCTCCTCACCACGCGAAACGTAATCAACGCGGCCTCCGCCGCGCCCCCTGTCGGTTGGATCATCCAGTCGTAGTGCGACGACCCATCCGGCAGCTCATGCAGCAGCAACACCCAGCGTCCCATGCCGAATCCTATCTCTCCCCCACACCCCCCCACCCCCCACCCCACCGGTACACTTGGGCTCACCAGCCAAGGAACCACGCATGATCCGTCTCCGCAATGTTCTCTCCACGCTCGCACTGCTCGCCGTCGCGTTTCTGCTCACCGGATGCGGGGCACGCTCCCTCGTCGCCGTGCGCGATGCTGGCGACCAGCACTTCCGCTATCGCGAGTACGACAACGCCCTCGCTGACTACAAGGAATACATCGATCGCAATCCCGGCAACGCCCACGTTCACCAGATGATGGGCAACACTTACATCAAGCTCGGCCAGACCGGCCTCGGCTGCGAGCAGCTCAAGGTCGCTCACACGCTTCGACTTGAAGACGACGAGATCTTCGCCGACCTCTGCGCCGGGCTGTACGCCGACAAGAAGCTCGATGACCTCAACCGCGTGCTTCGCGAGCGCACCATCGGGCGCGGCCGCATGCAGGACTGGGCCCTCCTCGCTTCCTACGCCGACAAGCTCGGCGACCAGGACGAAGCCCAGCGAGCCTGGATGACCGCCGCGCAGGTCGATGGCGGCAAGTCTGCGATCCCCCAACTCGGCCTCGCCAAGCTCTACCTCAAAGTCGGCGACAAGGACCGCGCCCGCAAGCGGCTGGCGATGGCCTACTACTGCGATCCGACCAACGGCGAGATCAACCAACTCGTGCGCGACCTGAACGACATTCCCGGGCCGACGTATGGGGTCGTGCCGGAAGAGGCCGGAGGATCGAGCCAAGTCCCACCGCAAAATATCACTCCAATCGGCACCCCTTCAGACAGCAAGGGCTTGACAAACGCCCCCACAGACGGCGACTTCACGCCAAAGAAATGACGCTTATCCCGACTTGACGGGCGACCTTGTCATTCTACAGTTCATCCGGATAAACGGATGAAGCGACGAACGTCCTACAACCCCGTCACCGAACGTTTGGCCGCCCTCAGCGACCCGGTACGTCTCCGCATCCTGCGGCTGCTGGAACGGGAAGAACTGGCCGTGGGCGAAGTTGCCCGGGTCGTTCAGCTTCCCCAGTCCACCGTCTCCCGGCACCTCAAGATGCTCGCAGAAGGCGGCTGGATCGCCAAACGTGCCGATGGCACCGCTACCTACTACCGCCTGACCCTCGACGACCTGCACGCCTCCACCCGCGGCATCTGGGTCGCCGTGCGCGACCTCATCCGCTCCCCGGAGGCCAAGAAGGCCGGGATGGATCCGGAGGAAGATTCTCGCCGCCTCGCGTCAGTGCTGGCCGAACGCCGCGAGGACTCTCAGGGGTTCTTTGGTCGTCTGGCCGGCCAGTGGGACGACGTCCGGACGGAACTGTTTGGGTCACGATTTACGCCCCTTGGCCTCCTGAACTTGCTGCCGCGTGAATGGGTCATCGCCGACCTCGGCTGCGGTACCGGCAACTGCTCGGAGGTCCTCGCCCCGCTGGTCCGCCGCGTGATTGCTGTTGATCAGTCCCAACCGATGCTCACCGCGGCCAAGAAGCGGCTCGAAGGTTTCAAGAACGTCGATTTCATCGCGGGCGAGCTGACAGACCTTCCCCTCAAGGACTCGTCGGTGGATGTCGCCGTCTGCATGTTGGTGCTGCACCACGTTGAAAAGCCCACGCAGGCCCTCGCCGAGATGCGCCGCATCATTCGTCCCGGCGGCATGGTCCTGATCGTGGACATGGTGGAGCACGATCGGGCCATCTACCGCCACTCCATGGGCCACCGCTGGCTCGGGTTCTCGGAACTTCAGATGAACGGCTTCATGACCAGCGCAGGGTTCGATAAGCCGCGGTACTCCACGCTTACCACTGACACCAGCGCCAAAGGCCCCGGGCTCTTTGCATGCACGGCGTACGTTCCCGCAACCTCCAGATAACACACGGCCGCGTTCGGCCGATCAAGAACCTCTCAATACCCCTTTTCGCAGAACCGCAGGAGAAGCTCGTGACGACGATGACCAAGCCCCGCGTCCCCACCGCCAACGGAACCAAATCCGCCGGCACGCCCGTCGGCAAATGGACAGCCGATTCCCGCAACGGCATCGACTTCAAAGTGCGAGATCTGGCCGAGGCCGAGCTCGGCCGCAAGGAGATCCGCCTCGCCGAGCACGAGATGCCCGGCCTGATGGCCCTCCGCACCCGCTACAAGGGCAAGAGGCCCCTCGCCGGGGCCCGTATCGCCGGTTCGCTGCACATGACGGTGCAGACGGCCGTGCTGATCGAAACGCTCGTCGAGCTCGGCGCGGATGTGCGCTGGGCCAGCTGCAACATCTTCTCGACGCAGGACTCCGCCGCGGCCGCGGTGGTCGTTGGCGCGACCGGCACTCCGGCAAAGCCCACCGGCACCCCCGTGTTCGCCTGGAAGGGCGAAACATTGGAGGAGTATTGGTGGTGCACCGATCAGATCTTCAAGTTCGCCAATGGGCAAGGGCCGAACCTGCTGCTGGATGACGGCGGCGACGCCACCCTCCTCGTGCACAAGTGCGCCGAGTTCGAGAAGAACGGGAAAGTCCCCGCGTTCGACGCCAAGAACGACCCCGAGGAATGGGGCGTGATCCTCGGCCTCTGCCGCGAGTCCGTCGCCAAGCGTCCCGGATATTTCTCCGGCATCCTCAAGAGCATCAAGGGCGTCTCCGAGGAAACGACCACCGGCGTGCACCGTCTTTACGAAATGGAGAAGAAGGGCACACTCGCCTTCGCCGCCATCAACGTGAATGACAGCGCGACCAAGAGCAAGTTCGACAACCTCTACGGCTGCCGCCACTCGCTGGTGGACGGCCTGAACCGCGCCACGGACGTCATGCTCTCGGCCAAGACGGCGATTGTGCTCGGCTACGGCGATGTCGGCAAGGGCTGCGCCCAGGCCCTGAGGGGTCAGGGTTGCCGCGTGATCGTTACGGAGATCGACCCCATCAACGCCCTGCAGGCCGCGATGGAGGGCTACCAGGTCACGGTCCTTGAAGACGTGATCGAAGCGGCGGACATCTTCATCTCGGCGACGGGCAACCGCAACGTCATCACGCTGGACGACATGAAGAAGATGAAGGACAAGGCGATCGTGGCCAACATCGGGCACTTCGACAACGAGATCGACATGGCCGCGCTCTACAAGGCCGTGGACAAGGGCGAGATCAAGCGCATCAACATCAAGGCCCAGTACGACGAGTTCGTGTTCGGCGCGGGCAAGAAGACGGAGAAGAGCATTCTCGTGCTTGCCGAAGGTCGCCTGATGAATCTCGGCTGCGCCACCGGCCACCCGAGCTTCGTGATGTCCTCCTCTTTCACCAACCAGACCATCGCCCAGCTCGACCTCTGGTTCAACGCCAACAACAAGCCCACGCTCAGCGGGTTCAAGTACGAGTCCGGCAAGGTCTACGTCCTGCCCAAGAAGCTCGACGAAGAAGTCGCCCGACTGCACCTGGAGAAGATCGGTGTGAAGCTCACCAAGCTCAGCAAGGAACAGGCGGACTACATCGGCGTCAGCGTTGATGGGCCGTACAAGACCGATCACTACCGGTACTGATCCCGCCACAGGCCATCCCGGCACAAACAAAGACCCCCGACACGCGTCGGGGGTCTTTTATTCTCTCGGCTGGAAGTTCCGATCAGTTCGCCGTCTTCGCCAGTTCCTTCTCTATCACTTCCCCAATCCGCTTCTCCATGATCGTGCTGAAGCCCTTCTCGCGGTACACGATGTTTCCGTCCCCATCGATCACCACGATCGTCGGCAGACTCTCGGCGCCGTAGGCCTTGGCCACTTCTTCTCCGCCCACCAGCGCGGGATACGTCGCGCCCAAATCCAACATCGATGCCGCCGGATCCTGGTTGTCGTGAACATTCACGCCCACCACCTTCACGCCGCGTTCCTTGTACTCCTGATGGATCCGCTCCAGCACCGGGATCGCCGCGCGGCATGGCGGACACCAGCTCGCCCAGAAATCCACCACGACCACGCTCCCGCGATTCTTGGAAAGCGTGAACTGCTTCCCACGCGTCGACATGAGCGCGAAGTCGGATGCTGCCTTGGGCGTGGTGTCCAGCGCGGCCGCTGTCAGCCCTGCGCCGATAACCACAACCGCCCCGAACGTCACAAGTTTCCAGGCCATCGAATACCTCCTCGGCCCCATGCGATTTCGCCGGGGGATCCGTAGATCGGTGTTCGAACCACCAGAATCGGCGGCGAAACATCTCGCGCGACATGCGGCGCGGAACCCGGAGCGACTGTGACGACGCCGCGGATTGAGCACGCGTGCTATCGGGGCGTTGCGGCCCCGCCCTGCGCCCGAAGGTCGTTATTCACTTACAACCCTGCGAACCATGCGCCCAGAAAGTCAAAGATGTCCTGAACGCTCAGCGAACCATCCGTGTTGAAATCCGCCGCGAGCGATCCCCCAAACCATGCCGCGAGGAAATCAAAGATGTCTTGCACGCTAATGACGCCGTCGTGATTGAAATCGCTCCTGAAGCCGAACGACGCCAGAAACACGCCAGCGGTGTTGTCCGTGAAGAAGACTTGGGCCACCACCCGCCCCGCCGAATCGAAGGAGCACCCCAAGCCATCCGACCCGTTCCCAGTGCTCGGCGGAGCCACGCTCGAAACCGTCCGCGGCGTACCACCAACCACGATCGCGTCCCCAGCCCGAACAACCTTCCGCAGCACGCCCCCCGAATCCTGCGCCCAGATCCCGCTCCCAAATCCCCCCTCGGTATCCGTTGCCACAAACGCGACGCGTCCCGCCGTGTTCAACGCGACACTCGAAAACGCCCGGAAGAGAACGCCCGAAGCAACTCCCGGCGCCTGATCGCCCGCACGCACCACACTATGCACCAATCCCGGCACGCCCGCAAACACTGCTGATCCGTTCGTGCTCGTCACACCCGTTCCCGTCAGCACGCTCACAAAAGCGACCGAACCGGAATCCGAAATCCGCACGCCATCGAACGCATTGCTGAACCCGTTCGTCGCGGCGTAGACCACGCCCGTGGGCAAGCCCGGCGCCTGCGTGTTGCTCTGCGCCACCGCGCTCAGACTCGCCGCCGCGCCGGCCCAGATCACAAACACGCCCGTGCCCGAGCCCTGCTGGGTCTGGAAGGCCACCGCCCCCGACGCGTTCATGCTGATCGTCACGTTCGGGACCTGCTGCCCGAATGTCAGCGTTCCCGTGCCCGGCGAGTTCCCCTCGCGGGCCACCAGCGTCAGCGATCCTGCCGGCTCATACCGATACAGCGCGGACCGATTGAAAGGCAGACCCGAGCCAGATCCGTTCACCAGATCTACCCGAAACAGCATCTGTCCCCCGCTGTTCAGATTGATGCTCGTCTGATCCCGAAAGTGAATGAACGCCGGACCGCCCGGCTCGTTCGCCGGAATCCCCGGCGCTGAATCTCCCTGCCGCACCGCAACCAGCGGCGTGGAGCCAGCCGTTCCCGTCAGCATCGCCTGATTGTTTATCCCCGTCACTCCCGCGCCAGCCAGCCCCACCAGCCCACCGTATCGACCTCCCGAGGTGATGCTCGGCAGACCCAGCACGCTCGAAATCGTCGCGTTCACGAGCGGCGCGGGAGCCGCGTCTCCCAGACCGAAGATTCGCAGCGGTGTTCCCGCAACCGTCTGGTTCGCCCCGCGCATGCCCAGCCAATACGCCGTTGTCGAATCAAAGGTGTTCGGATCCGTCAGCATGATCGCCGCCGTCGCCGACCCATTGCTCGTCGTCATTGCCCCCAACGTCTGCATTGAAACCAGGAACCCTGCCGGCGCACCCGGAATCACCATCTGATCCGACATCACCACCGAGAGCATCGCTCCAGAGCCGGTCAGTTCCACCGACGCCGGTTGCATCGGATCGATCCCCGGCCCCGAGAGCGAAGCCGGAATCAGCAGCACCCCGTTCGCCGCGATCCGCGCGTTCCCGATCGGCACCGCCATGTATCCCGCAGGAAGCCCGGCCACCGCTACACCTTCAACCACCACAGGGGTGAGCGTCACCTGTGCGCCTGCCATCGACGACAATCCCGCGGCCCCAAGCGCGGCCGCAAATCCCCATCGCGCCCGCATCGTTTCGCGACCCTTGGACATGGCGAATCCTCCGGCCCTCGGCGCTCGATTGAACCGCAAGCCGCGTCCGCGCGCCATGCGACCAAATCAAATCTACAACCCAGCGGTGCATTGGCAAGCAAGCACGCTTCCCCGCACCCTCGGAAACGGCCGGATCTTTACACAAGAACCGGTTATTTGGCCCCCGGCTCCGGCTTGGCGCTCACCTTCTTCGCCCCGAAGACTTCTTCAAACAGTTCCTTCATCGCCGCCCAGCTCCGCCGATCCGCCTTCTCGTTGTACTTAATGCCCGGCACATTGAAGGAATCGGCCGCCGGATTCGTGAACGCGTGTACCGCACCGGCGAAGGACACAAACTCGTAGTCGATCCCCGCATCCTTCATCTGCTTGTGGAAGTTCTCGATCTGCTCCGGCTTCACGAACGTGTCGTCCTGCCCATGGCACACCAGCACCGAGCCCTTGATGTTCTTGTTGTCTTCCGGGTTCTTCGCCGCGATCGTGGAGGCGTGGAATGGCACAACCGCCCGCAGATGTTCCGTGTGCGGCTGCCCGCTCCGGGCCAGCTCCAGCGCAACCGTTCCGCCCATGCAGTACCCGATCGCCGCAAGCTTCGTGTTGTCTACCTTCGCGTTCTCTGCAAGCACCTTCAACCCAGCGCCCGCCCGGGCCCGCATCTCCTTTGGGTCCGAGTTCACCTTCCCCGCCCACTCGCTCGCCTGCTTCGGGTCGGTCGTGGTCTTGCCGTCCCCATACATGTCAATGGCGAACGCCACATAACCCAGCGCGGCAAGCTGCTTGGCCCGCGTATCCGAATACTCGTTCCTCCCCCACCACTCCGGGCAGACCAGCACACCCGGCCGCTTCTCGCTTACCGCATCGTCATACGCCAGCACGCCCTCGAACGTCGTCCCCCCGCTCGTGTACTTTACATGCTCCACCTTGACCTCCGCCAGCGCCGCGCTGGAAGCAGTTGCGGAAGCGGCCAGGACAGCGACGAATCGAATAAGCATGATCGACTCCAAAATAGAAGCGAGTGTGAGTGCGTCTCGCGCCAGTGTATGGCGCGTCAGTGCGCCCCGAACGCCGCCGCACCCCCGGACGTGCCCACGCCCGACGCGCGCTCCCCACTCCCCTCCGTCTGTCCGCGCGGTTCAACAGCCGGCACACCGTGCGTCACCGGTTCGCGCTTCGGCATTTTCTTCATCTGCACATCAAGCCAGTCCGCGATCCGCTTCGACTGCCCGCCAAGCGTCAGGAACAACGTTCGATGCTCTCCCACATGCTCGTAGCGATCCGGCCGCCCCAGTCGATCCCACAGCAGCCATCCATTGTGCGCCGGCACAGTCAGGTCCAGGTTCGCCTGCACCATCAGCGTCGGCTTATCGCGCAGATACGCCGCCGTGTGGTACGGATCGAGCTTCGAGTACTTCAGATAGTCGCGGAACAACTCCTCCCGCCACTCCCCGCGCGGCTGCCCATCCGGCCACGCGAGATGAATTCCCCCATCCGTCAGATCGCTCTTCTGCGAAATCTCCAGCAAGTTCGCCCCGCCCCCCACCAGCACGGCCGCATCAAACTTCTCCGGCATCCGCGCCACCACCGGCACCGACGCCAATGCCCCCGCGCTGCACCCCATCATCACCATCGGGCTCACCGGAATCTCCGGCCGATGCTCCTCCAGATATGCCAGCGCGGCCTCCGCCGCATACGCCGGTTCGGCCACCAGATCGTCCATCACCGCCGCAAGCTTCTCGGCAACGCGCGGCACATCCTCGCGCGATTCGATCATCCACGGCTTCGCCTCATACCACCACACACGCGGCGTGCCGATCTTCACCAGCCACCACCCGCGCCGCCCCAGTTCATCAATCAGCGGCTGCTCGTACGTCGCGCTTCCCAGCCCCGCGATATAGACAATCGTCCCGCACGCCGGCTTCTGCCCCGTCGGCGGAATCAGCCGAATCGATGTCCCCTCAGCGAAGAGATTCGAGAAGGGGAAGTTTGATGGGTTGAGTGTGACCCCCGCGGCCTTCGCGTGCAACTCCGCTGCTCGGCGTTCGCGCTCGAAGTACCGCGTGAACCGCTGATCCGCCGGCTTGTCAGATCGCAGCGACCACGACGTGAACCGCATCGAGCCGAACACCTTGTTCCGCGGATCCTCATCCCCACCGGGGAACTCCATCACGCGCAGAATGCCCTTGCCATACACACCCGTGAACGCCACCCGGGGGCCGCGCCCGCCGCCATCGGGCGGCGACGACGCCGCCCCGCTCGCACCCTGCGGCCGCCCGCTTCCGTTCCCCGCGTTCACACGCTCGGCGAGCCCATCGGTCTTTCGGGCGGGCCATTGATCGTCCGGAATAGCCGCAGGCACGGGCCCGCGTGCCAGTTCCGGATCGCGAGCCAGAAAGGTCGTGCAGCCCGTGAGGCAGACCATCCCGCCCACCATCAGCGCCGCCGCGGCTCGCCACATCCCATGAACTGCCGTGTGCCTGTTCATCATTCGATATGCCCCGTCCCCACAACCACTGGTTTCCCACATCGTGTGTACCGCCCGCCCCCGCTCCGGACCACCATTCCTGCCTCTTTCACACCATTCCCGCGTTCATACCCACCAGACACACCGAAAACCCTCGCGTATTGCACCCCCCCAGAGCATCCCCGGTGGGACGGTATTCGTATGGAAGATCGAGGGGATTGCCCCCAGGCATATTGTTTCGCCTATCCGGCCTGCTCGGGGACGTCCCAAAAGGCCTGTCCCCCGGCTTTCCGTCCCCCCGCCGCCGCACTCGATTCTTTCCAGCCAGCCGAACCGGAGCAACCCAATGACGCCAGCCCGCCGCCTTTCCGCCACGGTTCGCACCGGGTTCACGCTGATTGAACTGATCGTGGTGATCGCGATCATCGGCATCCTGTCGGCGATCGCACTGCTCGTTGGGGGGCGGGTGATTGATAGCAGTCGGATTACGCTGACCCGAGACCTGATCAGAACGATCGATCAGGCCTACTCATCGAATGAGGCCGACCGAGAAGCGAAGGTTCCCGGTGTGTTTCGAGACGACGAGGGAAACGAGTTCCCAGTTTTTGACGGACGGATCGGTGCTGGCGCGGGCGTTGACGCAACAACTGACTTCGCGGAGCCGAGTCAAGCAATGTTCGTCTTGGCGACCGGACCGAGCCCCTTTGTCACCAAAACGATTTCCGGGGTCGATGCGAAATATGTGGTAAGCGCGTACGTCTTGAAAGACCCCCCGATGCAGCTACCCACAGGGTCACCGTGCACTCCAATTCAGTATGTTCGCACGGCCATGCCCAAAGCCCCCCAGCGACTCGCCGCAATGGACCCTGTGTGTGAGAACACGCAGATCGGGTCTCAGTTCGACTCGGCTCCCCCTCACAACGCGTACATTGTTCCTCTGCTGAAAGACCCATGGGGGAACTACATACGGTTTGTCCATCCCAAGTACCAAGGTGGGTATGGAGACTACTTCTCGGCTGCGACTTCGTCGATGCAAACGCGAACAAGTGTCACAGCAAATCTCCAAGCGAATAGTTCGGTGCAGCCGTTCCAACTGCAACGGTCCTACAAGAGATTTAACCCAAACGCCGCGTTGCCAAACCCGATCGGTGACGCGGATGAAGGTCAGTGTGAGGGTGGTCGTGGGTATTTTTATTCGTCCGGCAAGGATCACGATCCTGGCACCCGATTCGACAATGTCTACATGGATGGCCCCCCGCACTTTCCCACCGAAACTGTCAAACTCGCCCCGATTCAGTGACTTACGCGGCGTTTTCCGCGGTTCTCACCCGGTTGCTTTCCAGACCACTTCGCCTAGTATTCGCCTCGATTCTTTGACCCATCCGGGGTGTAGCGCAGTTTGGTAGCGCGTGTGGTTCGGGTCCACAAGGTCGCAGGTTCGAATCCTGTCACCCCGACTTTGAAGTACTGATGGCCTCGGCTCATGCCGGGGCCATCTGCATTTCCAGACCTGCACATTCAACCAAGCTCCAACTCAACTCCGCCTTGGCGGGGCTCATTCATGCCGCAAGGCCGCTTAGATATGCTTCGGAGGATCAGGAAAGCACGCCGCAGAAGGAACCCGATGTGAACACGCCGACCACCTTCAAAACATCCATCACCGCGACCCTGTCCGTCCGCAACTGGCCCCGGGCAATCGAGTTCTACAAAGCGGCATTCGGCGCCACCGAGACCTACCGCGTGCCCAGCGGCGGCGTCGGTCGGCTCTCCATCGCCGGAGCGGAGTTCTGGGTCGCCGAAGAATCGCCGGAGCACCTGAACTTCAGCCCGGAAACGATCGGCGGGTGCTCGGTGCGCATGCTGCTCATCGTTGATAATCCCGCGGCCACCTGCGCTCAAGCCGTCGCCGCCGGCGCATCGCAAGTCGTCCCCGTCGCCGAAGCCCACGGATGGCGCGTCGGCCGCATCCTCGACCCCTTCGGGCACCATTGGGAGGTCGGTAAACCTCTCCACTGAATGATCATCGCCCCTCAGTTCGCCGCAGAAATCGCCCCGGAAGCCAGCCATGCCCGCAAAGAAGACTATCGCAAAGCCGAGCAGAAAAGCGGCCGCAAAGCCCGCGACGAATCGCACCGCCGTACCAGTTCGCGACGCGACCGTGCGGGCGGCGACAGACCCAGCGGTCGATGCATTCATGCAAACGCTCAAGCATCCGATGAAGTCCGAGATCGAACGTGTGCGCCGCATGATCCTCGACGCCCACCCGGATATCCGCGAAGGGATCAAGTGGAACGCGCCCAGTTTCCGCACGACCGACTATTTCGCAACCTTTCACCTGCGCGGCAAAGACCCGCGTTCGATTCAGATGATCTTCCACACCGGCGCAAAGGTGAAGTCCACTGCGAAAAGCGGCGTCCCGATTAAAGATTCCGCGGGCCTCATCGAGTGGCTCGCCAAGGACCGCTGCATGGTGACGCTCGGAGGCGCTAAGGAAATCAAGGCCAACGCGGCGGCGTTCAGAACGCTCGTTCGAGAGTGGATCCGCTTCGTGTGAGCACTACTCGCAAGAATGCCGCACGCACCATCGCTCACACGCCGAGCAGCAGCCGCTGCGGATCCTCGATCGCGTTCTTCACAGCCACCAGGAACTGCACTGCCTCGGAGCCGTCCACCAACCGGTGGTCGTAGCTCAGGGCCAGATACATCATCGGCCGCAGAACGATGTTCCCGGGGTTCTTGGTATCTTCGACCGCGCGATTCTTGATCGCGTGCATCCCTAGAATCCCCGTCTGCGGCGGATTCAGAATGGGCGTGCTCATGAGCGATCCGTAGATGCCGCCGTTCGTGATCGTGAACGTTCCACGCTGCAAATCCGCGAGCGCAAGCTTGCCGTCCTTCGCGCGCCCGGCCAGATCCTTGATCCCGGACTCGATCTGCGGGAACGAGAGCCGGTCGCACCCGCGGAGCACCGGAACCACAAGGCCCTTGGGCGTGCCCACGGCCACCGCCACGTCGTAGAAGTCGTGGTGCTCAACTTCCAGTTCGCCCTTCTCGCTCGACACGATCGACGCGTTCACCGCGGGGAACGACTTCAACCCGCCGACGACGGCCTTCACAAAGAACGACATGAACCCAAGCCCCACGCCGTGCTTCTTCTCGAACTGCTCCTTGTACTGACCGCGAAGGGCCATCACGGCCGACATGTCGCACTCGTTGAACGTCGTCAGCATCGCGGCAGTGTGCTGGGCTTCCACCAGACGTGCGGCGATTCGTTGACGCAGCGGGCTCATCTTCTCGCGGCGAGAGCCGCCCGACGGACCTGCGGGCGCGGGAGCGGCCGTGGGCCCAGACTTCGCGGAGGGGCTGGGAGCCGCAACCGTCGCAGCAACGAGCGAACCACTGCCCCCACCACTCTTCACCTTGCTTTCAATGATTGTCTGCACATCCTGCTCGCGAATGCGCCCTCCCGCGCCCGTCCCCTGAACGCCCGACAAGCTCACACCATGTTCATCGGCCAGCTTCTTCGCCAGCGGCGTCGCACGCACATCCTCATCCGCTCCTGCGACCGCAGGGGTCGGAACCGGGCTGGCCTTCCCGTTGCTACCTCCCACCGCCACGGGTGCCGGTTTCGCCGCAGCACCCCCCGCGGGCGCGGCCGCCTTGTCGTCGATCGCTCCCACTTTCTGCCCGATGCTCACCGTCTCCCCCGCCGCCACGCCGATCTTCAGCACCCCGCTGGCGGGCGCGGGCACGCCCATCGTCACCTTGTCCGTCTCGAGTTCGAGCACATCCTCATCGCGTTTGACATAGTCGCCATCGCTCTTGATCCAGCGCGACACCACGCCGCTTGTCACGCTCTCACCCGCCGCAGGAATCACGATGTCAACCGCCATGCTGAACTCCGAGTATATTCACCGCTGAGACGCTTCGGGTCGCAGAGAGAGTGTGGTCATTGCTTGGACTTGGACGCGGGACTTGGGGAAGCGGGCTTGGCGGCAGTGCCGTTCACCTTGTCGTCGTGAGCGTGATCGTCCGCCTTCGCCGGCTGCGGCGGAAGAGCGGCGACCGCCTCGGTCAGAATTTTGTCCTGCTGGATGGCGTGGTTCGTCTCCAGCGCGGTCGCGGGAGAGGCACATGCAGGACGGCCGATGAATGTGGGACGCCACCCAAACTCCTCGAGAAACTTGTCGGCGATGTAGAGGTATGCACCCTGGTTGCGTGGCTCTTCCTGGGCCCACATGCGCTTGGCGGACTTGGGATACTTCTCATCCATGGACTTCACGGCCTTCGTGTTGAAGGGGTAGAGCTGCTCGATGCGAACCAGCGCGACGTCCTTGCGGCCGGTCTTTTCTCGCCGCTCGGCCATCTCGTGGTAGATCTTTCCGGTGCAGAAGACGACCTGCGTAACGCTGGCGGCGGATAGGCCCGTCATCCCTCCCATGCCGTTTCCGCTCTTTGTGAATGCGGGATCATCCATGACATGCTGGAAGGAGCCCGTCGAGAGCTCATCCACCGTCGAGGTTTCGATTCGCAGAAACTTCTTCGGCGTCATCACGATCAGCGGCTTGCGGAAGTTCCGCAGCATGTGCCGCCGCAGCATGTGGAATGTCTGTGCGCCCGTGGAGGGGTACACCACTTCCATGTTCTCGTCCGCACAAAGCTGCAGGAACCGCTCCAGACGCGCCGACGAGTGCTCCGGGCCCTGTCCTTCGTACCCGTGCGGCAGCAGCAGCACGAGCCCGCCCCACCGATTCCACTTCACCTCGCTCGAGGCAATGTACTGATCGATCATGATCTGGGCGCCGTTGGCGAAGTCGCCGAACTGACCTTCCCACATCACCAGCGTCTTCGGATTCGCGCGGCTGTACCCATAGTCAAAGCCCATCACCGAGTACTCGCTCAGCGGGCTGTCCCACACGTTGAAGATCGCCTGCTTGCCCTCGCGAATGTGATCCAGCGGCGTGTACCGCTCGTTGGTCTTCTCATCGCGCAGCACCGCGTGGCGCGTCGTGAACGTGCCGCGCCTGGAGTCCTGGCCGCTGAGGCGGACCATGACGTTCTCCAGCAGAAGCGTGCCGATCGCGAGCATTTCAGCGTCGTTATGGGCAATCTTGTTGTGCTTTGGAAGGTCGATGCGTCTCTGCATCATCTCCTTGAGCTTCGGGTGTACGTTGAATCCCGCCGGGGCTCGCCCCATCGCGGCGCAGACCTCGGCGATCGTTTTCGCGTCCACCGCGGTCTTGGGCGTATCGAAGTTGTACTTCCCGTCAAGACCTTTCCACAATCCCCCACCCGGCGGCGGCACAGGATCAACCCCCTTGTGTCCGTCCACAACTTCCTTGTACACCCCATCCATGTCGTCCCACACCGCCGTCGACATCGCCTCCGCCTGCTCCTTCGTCACCACGCCGCTGGCGATCAGCGTGCGCCGATATGTCTCCGGCGTGCCGGGATGCGCTCGCACCAGCGCGTACAACTGCGGCTGCGTGAACGCCGGCTCGTCCGCCTCGTTGTGACCGTAGCGACGGAAGCAGACGAGATCGACGAAGACATCCTTCTTGAACTCAGAGCGATACTCCGCGGCCAGCCGCGCCGCCCGCACAACCGCCTCGGGATCATCCCCGTTCACGTGCAGCACCGGCGCGTTGATGATCTTGGCGATGTCCGTGCAGTATTCCGTTGAGCGGCTGTCCTCCGGATCGGTCGTGAAACCGACGAGGTTGTTGATCACGACATGCAGCGTGCCGCCGACGGCGTACCCCGCCAGCTTCTGCATGTTCAGACACTCAGACACCACGCCCTGCCCTGGAAGCGCGGCGTCCCCATGGATCGCCAGCGACGCCACCTGCTTGAACCCCTGCTCCAATCCCCCCGCCACCAAATCCTGCTTCGCCCGGCAACGCCCCATCACCACCGCATCCTGCGACTCGAGGTGGCTGGGATTGTTCAGGAGCGAAAGGTGTACCACGCGTCCATCAGGCATGACCTGATCGCCCGAATACCCGCGGTGGTACTTCACATCCCCGCCGCCGGGATGGATCCCCTCGGACCAATACTCCTTGAACTCGGTGAACATCTTCCCGAGGTCCTTACCAAGGTAGTTGCGCAGCGTCGCCAAGCGCCCTCGGTGGGCCATGCCGATGATGATTTCCTGCGTTCCCAGTTCGCCAAGGCGATCCGTCATGAACTTCAGCAGCGGGAGCGTGCTCTCGCCCCCTTCGATGCTGAACCGCTTCTTGCCAAGGAACCGCTTGGCGAGGAATGCCTCGAACTGCTCCACGGCCGTGAGTTGCTGCAACAGCCGCACACGCTCGGTATTGTCCAGCCCCTTGGGCGCCAAGTCCTCCTCAAATCGACGCCGGAACCACGCCCGCTCGTCATCGTTGGGAATGTGCATGAACTCCACGCCGATCGAGCCGCAGTACGCGTTCTCCAATCGCTCGATGACCTGCCGCAGCGGGGCCGTGCCACCTGCGGCCAGTTCGGTATGCACCGTCTTGTCGAGATCCGCCTGGGTGATTCCATACTTCTCAATCGTCAGAGCCCCCGGCCGCGCCCGCCCGCGGCCGAACGGATCGATCTTCGCGATCAGATGCCCAAGCGCGCGATAGGCCCCGATCAAATCCTCCGCCGCACTTTGCAGCTCAGAGACCCCGGCGCAAACATCTCCGCCGCTCCCCTCACTCACGCCGGTTCCCGGCCGCGCCGCGGCCAGATCGAACCCTTGGAAGAACGCAGCCATATCGCCGGAGACCGATGACGGCTCCCGCTTGAACTGCTGGTACTGGGCATCCAGATACTCCGCGGACCATCCGTTGATGGCGGGAGATACGGCCTTATTGGGCGGTTGGGATCGGGGGGACTGACTGCCACTCATTGGCTAAACCCTTGTCGGCGACTCGCCAGGGGCGAGATTGGGAGGCGTGGAAACAACCCCAAGCCGCGCATCGGCCCGGGCCACAATCCTATCCCTGACCATCGACCGAACGGGGTACGGAGGCAAGCGAAACGGTGGTCGGGGGGGAGCGGGATTTGAGGTTCCGGGGTTCACCCAAGCACGCCATAGCCCTCGACGCACAGGGACAACGAGCGGAGCAGTTTCTTGTACTCGGCATGCGTCCGGGTGAAAAAACAGATGGCACTCCAACCCTCCGACGCCGCTACTGCCTGCTCACGACCTGCAACTCCGACACCGGCTTCGATACCGTGGGAAGCAGATCCAGCGTCCACGCCACAATCGTCGTTAGTAGCGCACCCGCCGCCGACAACATCGCTCCAACCACGATCCACATCACCACGCGCCGGCGAAGGGCACTGGCTCGGTCGCTGAACAATCCACTAGTTGGCAGCATGGCCCACAGTCTATCTGACTGAAAGAAACCGGCTGCCACGCCCCGCGGGATGCTTGGCCCCCATCTCGGGGTGCTTCGCATCGGCGTCCATGAGAATGTGGGCCCCATCACTCGCCAGAATGCAGGCAGACTCCTACGCCGTCGATGACCTGCCCATGAACCACCACCCTGTCCACCGCCGCGCCT
The DNA here is from genome assembly GCA_038225655.1 of Phycisphaerales bacterium. Lineage (GTDB taxonomy): Bacteria > Planctomycetota > Phycisphaerae > Phycisphaerales > UBA1924 > UBA4658. Next base: position 247,403 of record JBBRQY010000003.1, read on the forward strand.
TCACCCTGATCGAACTGATCGTCATCATCGTCGTGCTGGCGATCCTCTCCGGGGTAGCCATTCCCAAGTACATCGACTACACCGCTAATGCCAAGTCCTCCGTCGGCAAGGCCACGCTCGGAGCCGTCCGCAGCGCAGTTGTCAACTTCTATGCAGCATCCAACCTCACTGGCGCGGCCACCTACCCCACGCTTGTGCAGATGCAGACCCTGGGCGCCGTAATGCAGGAAGCCCTTCCCCCGAATCCCTACAACGCCTCTAACGCAATCGCCGCGTCCACCTGGACGGCGCTTCAACCCATCAGTGGCGCAACCGGGTACAACTACGATGTCACTGTGGGGAAGTTCTGGCTGAACTCCAACACCAGCGGCGTCGTCGAAAACCTCTGGTAACCCGTCCTCCGCGCGGAGCTATTACCCGAATCGTCCCGTCACGTACTGCTCAGTCTCCGTCAGATGCGGGTTCTGGAAGATGCTCGCCGTCGGCCCATATTCCACCAGCCGTCCCAGATACATGAACGCTGTGTAGTCACTCACCCGCGCGGCCTGATGCATGTTGTGCGTCACGATCAGCACCGTGTACCCCCCACCACCGCCCTCGACAGTTCCGCTCATCTGGTGGATCAGTTCCTCGATCTTCAGCGTCGCGATCGGGTCCAGCGCGCTGCACGGCTCATCCATCAGCAGCACATCCGGCTCTGCGGCCACCGCCCGCGCGATGCACAGCCGCTGCTGCTGACCGCCCGAGAGGCCGAGGGCCGACTCGTGCAATCGGTCCTTTACTTCTTCCCAAAGAGCCGACGAGCGGAGCGCTTTCTCGCACGCATCCCGCAGCACGCCCTTCTTCGCCCCCGCCCCGCCCGCAATCCGCAGCGGATACACCACATTCTCGAAGATCGACATCGGGAACGGATTGGGCTTCTGAAACACCATCCCCACTTTCCGCCGCAGATCGATCACATCCACCGAGCGGTCGTACAAGTCGCTCTCGCGGAGTTTCATCACGCCCGCAGTGCGCACGCCGTCCACCAGATCATTCATCCGGTTGAACGATCGCAGCAGCGTGGATTTGCCGCACCCGGAGGGCCCGATCAGCGCCGTTACCTTTTTCTCCGGAATCCCCATGGTGATTCCATGCAGCGCCTGCTTCGCTCCGTACCACAGCTCAAAGTTCGCAACGCTGAGCAGCGCGGGCTCCCTGGCCACCGCGGCGTGCGTGTACCCGTTGGTCTTCTCGCCACGCCTGATCGCATCCAAAATGCTCAGGTTGGGCGGCGCCTCTACCGAGCCACTTTGGGACATCACACCCGAGCTCGCGTTCGAAGGCGAGGATGGTGCGGCCGAGTTGGTGGGTGCAGCTTGTGTCATCGGTCGTCGCGCCAGCCCATCGGCGACCGAACGCGTCACGATTCGCGTGCCCGTCGCTTCGGGAACAAGAGGGTACTCCACTTCCACGCCGCGTTGAGTTTGCGTGCTCACTTTCGCCCCCTCATCGCCCGTGCGCTCGCCACACGGATCAGCAGGTTCAACACCAGCAACAACGCGATCAGCACCAGAATTCCCGCCCACCCCACCTGCTTTTGCGCCTGGTACGGTCCCGTCACATAGAAATACACCTGAACAGTCAGTGAGGGAAACGGTTGGGAGGGATCGAACGTCAGAGCGCGATTGCCCAGCGCCGTGAACAGCAGCGGAGCCGTCTCTCCCGCCACCCGCGCCAGCGCGAGCATCACGCCCGTCACCAGCGAGCCCGTCGCCGCCGGCAGCACCACGCGAGTGATCGTCTGCGACTTGGTCGCCCCCAGCGCCAGCGACCCCGCGCGATACGAATCCGGCACCAGCCGCAACATCTCCTCGGTCGTTCGCGCCACGATGGGCACCATCACAAACGAGAGAGCTAGCGCCCCGGCCCATCCGTTGTAGTGCCCCATCGGGACAACCAGCAGTTCATACCCCACGATCCCCACGACAATGCTCGGCACCCCCGCCAGCACATCCGCTACAAATCGAACCACGCGCCCGAGCCAACCGCCCGCCTCTCGCGAGTATTCCGACAAATACACCCCCGCCAGCATCCCCACCGGCACCCCCACCGAGCCGGCAAGGGCGAGCAGTTCCACCGTCCCCACGATCGCGTGCCGCAGCCCCCCGGGCACCTGCGCATCACCCGTCGGATCCGTCGTGAAGAGTGACCACGTCAGCCCCGGCAGCCCCAGCAGCAGCAAGTACCCAACCACCACGATCAGCAGGGCGATTACGGCGAACGTCGCCGCCGAGCACGCCCAGAACATCCCCGTGCTCCGCAAACGGCGCAGAGCCAGCCGCGACTCCGTCGCACGCTCTCCGCCCAGAGTTGTCGTCGAAATCGCCGTCATCGTTCCGCGGATCTCCTGCCTTTACATCCGACATCACGCATCCGAAATGCTCACGCCGACGCCGCCGTCCGCGCACCCTTCCCCACCACCAGCCATCGCGCCACCACGTTGAAAACCAGCGACATCACCAGCAGCACCAGCGCCACCTGCAACAGCGCGGACATATGCAGCGGCGTGCTCGCCTCCGCAAACTCATTGGCCAGCAAGCTCGACATCGTCTGCGCCGGCGCGAACGGGCTCGGCACGATCTGGTTGTTGTTCCCGATCACCATTGCCACCGCCATCGTCTCCCCTGCCGCCCGCGCCAGCCCCAGCATGACCGCTCCGAACAAGCCCGATCGGCTGTACCGAAGCATCGCCACGCACGACTGCCACCACGTGGCCCCCAGCGCAAGGGTCCCCTCGATCTGCCCCCGCGGCACCGTCCGCAGCACATCCCGGCTTACCGCCGTAATAATCGGCAGGATCATGATCCCCAATATCAACCCGCCGCAGAGCAAATCGCGCCCGGTCAGTGAGAGCGGCTTCAAGATCGACGTGCCGCCTTCCTGAATCGTCTCCGACGCCAGCCACCCCAGCCCCGGCACCGCCAACAGCCCCTTCGACAACCCCGGCTCGATGTACGTTCTCAGAAACGGCGCGAGCACAAACAGGCCCCAGATCCCGTACGCGATACTCGGGATCGACGCCAGAAACTCCACCAGGAACGACACCGGACCCGCGACCCGGAGCTTCGGCGCCACCCGCACAATAAACAGCGCGGCCCCCATGCTCAGCGGAACGGCAAAGATCAACGCGATAATCGATGTCACCAGCGTGCCATAGATCACCGGCAGCGCGCCGAACGCTGGCGGCGTCGTCTCCGTCTTCACCTCCCCATCCTCGTATACCAGCTTGCCGTTCGCATCGCGAACCTGCTTCTCCAGCTCATTCGGCCGCCACTCGCTCGACACGAGGAACTTCGGCCCGAACGCCCGAATGCTTGGCACCGCCCGCCACAGCAATACGCCGACCAGCGTCGCCAGCATCAGCACAACCACAATCGCCGCCCCGCGCGACAGCCCGCCCAAGATGGCGTCGCCCCATCGCTTCATGCCATTCCCCATACGCACGCCCGGGAGAAGCAAGTCTTCGAGCAAACGCCACGGATGGTCCACCGAAACACGAACGCGGAGGAGCGAAGGGTGCGGCGGCCGCGGCTCAAGAATAGAGTGTCGATTTTCATCAAACCAACTCTCCTTTCTTCGCCGCGTCCTTCGCCCACTCCGCATCCTCCGCGTTCGTTCGAGAACACTATTGAGGAATCACTTCACCGGCTTGCCCTGATACGTGATCGTGCCGAGGGCCTCAACAACCTTCTTCTGCACGTCGGTGGCCAGCGGGGCGTAGTCCATTTCGCGAGCCGTGGACTGACCGCCAGTGACCGCCCAGCCGAGGAACGCTGTGAGCGCCTTGGCCTCATCGGCGGACTTCACATTGTTCAGGTTCTTGTACACGATCAGGTACGTGAACGCCGCGATCGGGTAGGCGTTCTCGCCCGCCTGATTCCAGATGTCCGCGGCCAGCACCGTCCCCTTGAACTTCGAAGCCGCCGCCGCGCCCGCCGCGGAAATCGTCTCCGTCGTGGCCTTGACGAACTTGCCCGCGTTGTTCTTCACGCTGCCGTACGCGATTTTGTTCGCGTTGGCATAGTTCACCTCGATGTAGCCAATCGCGCCTGGGGTCTGCTGAACGACCGCCGCGACACCCTCGTTCCCCTTGCCGCCCTGCCCCGTTGGCCACTGGACCTGCTTGCCGGTGCCGACCGAAGACTTGAACTCTTCGCTCTGCGTTGCCAGATAGTTCGTGAACACGAACGTCGTACCCGAACCGTCCGAGCGGTATGCCGGAGTGATCGAAGTCTCCGGAAACTTGATGCCCGGATTCAGCGCGATGATCGCGGCGTCGTTCCACTTGCTGATCTTTCCCTGGAAGATCTTCGCCAGCACCTCGCCCGTGAACTTCACTTCGCCTGTGACGCCCGGCAGGTTGTACGCGGGAACCACGCCGCCGGCGCACGAGGGCACCTGCACTACCATCTCGGGACCTCCGAGAGCATCGATTTCCTTCTTGTTCAGTGGAGCATCAGACGCGCCGAAAGCGACCGTCTTGTCCGTGATGCCCTTGATGCCGCCGCCAGAGCCGATGCTGTTGTAGCCAATCTTCACGCCGGCCCCGCCCGGGGCCTTCTCGAACTCAACAACCCATTTGTTGTACAGCGGAGCCGGGAACGTCGCCCCCGCGCCAGTCAGCCGCACTTCGTCCGCCGATGCCCCAGCCATCGTTGCGCTCAACCCCACCACCACGCCGCCAACGAGTCCAATCAGGTTCTTCACGGTGTCTTCTCCATTCCCCGGTTCCCCATGGCTGAATCATCCCATGCCGAGGCCGAAACAGTGCGAACGACGCGCTAATGCTGTGTAAAGACGTACCGATACCCCACCCCCAAAGGGCTTCCCAGCCCCCCAGAGTCACCTAACTTCCCCAATTCTGGTGCCGCCACGCGCTCCGCGTGGCGTCGTCGTGCTATCGATCCTTCTCCGGAATCCCCATCCCCTTCCGATCCGGCGATGCGGGCCGCTTCGGCCTCACGAAGCCGTGGTCCTTGACCTCATCCACCATCAGCTTGATTGCCGCATCGAGCTGCGGATCGCCGCCGCCTTTCCCACCGACCACCGCCGCGTGCGGCCCATCCGGCCCATTCCCATCCATCATCAAACCGGGGTCATCCAGCACTGCGATGTCCGGATCTACGCCGTGCCCTTCCACGCCCCAAGTGCCATCCAGCTTATAGAAGCCAAACTTCGGCACCGTCATCGTCCCGCCGTCAATGAACTCGGGATTGCCGGAGATGCCCACCAGCCCGCCCCACGTCCGCTCCCCGATCACCTTGCCGATCTTGTCGTGCTTGAAGAGCCAGGGGAACATGTCCCCGCCCGAGCCCGCCAGACCGTTGATGAGCATGCACTTGGGTCCATGGTGAGCATCCCGCGGCGTGACCCAGTCCTGAGAATCACGCAGCGCCCACCCACTCGTTGCCGGACGGTTCAGGAGCTCGATGAAGCGGTTGGGAAGCTGCCCGCCCCCGTTCCATCGCTCATCGATGATCAGCGCCTGCTTCCCCTTCTGCCCGTAGAACTGCCTGAACAGTTCATTCTGCCCGTTCGCGCCGGTATCGGGCACATGGATGTACCCCACCTGCCCGCCGGACTGCTTCTCAACATACGCCCGGTTCCGCTCGATCCACGCGCGATACCGCAGCCCGGTCTCGTTGCCCGTCGGCTTCACGAGTACTTCCTTCGCGCCCTCCATCGAGGGCTTGTCGTTAATGGTGATCAGCGTCGGCTTGTCCGCAAGCCCTACAAACGCCGCCCAAGGGTCCTGCTTCACATCGATCGGCGTGCCGTTCACGGCCAGCACATAGGTGCCCGACTTGATCTTCACTGGCTTGCCCGTCGGATCCACCGCGCCGGCCAGCGGCCCGCGCGCATCGGCGTCCCACGCGGCGCCTTCCACAATGTTCGTTACGCGGTACGCCCCGCCATCGATCGCAAAGTCGCATCCCAGCATTCCTACCGCGACGTTCGCTCCCTGATCACCGACATCCCCGGGGGCCTGTACATATGCATGCCCGATGTTCAGCTCGCTGATCAGCTCTCCCAGCACGTACTGCACATCCTCGCGGCTGGCGCAGTCGTCGATCATCGCGCCGTAGTGCGTGCGCATCGCCGGCCAGTCCACGCCGTGCATGTTGTCAACGTAGAAGAAGTCCCGCTGCTCGCGCCACGCGTCGGAGAAGATCTGCTTCCACTCCTGCCGCGGATCAACCTCCAGTTTCATGCCCGCCGTTGAAACATCCTGCGCCTTCCCCCCACCCGCCGCGGCGTCGATGATCTTGAACTTCCCCGCCACGCGGGTGATCAGCTTCTTCCCGTTGGCCGAGATGTCAAACTCGCCCGTGCCATCCAGCACCGTCTCCTCATCCTTTTTGTCCCCCGCGCCATAGGCCTTCGGGTCGAAGATCTTGATCGCCGACTTGTCATCGTCTCCTCGCGAGCCCCGCCGCACGTACACAACTTTGCCCTCGTCGGAGACCGTAACGTGCCCGAACTCACCGCTCGCCACGGGCAGCAACGTCGCACGGCGCTCGAAGCCATCGAGATCGATCTTCAGTTCCTTCTTCGGAGCATCCTTCTTGGGTGCATCGGGCTTCTTTTCCCCGTCCGACTTCTTTTCGGCATCCGGCTTCTTGTCGCCGTCTGCCTTCTTGTCCCCCTCATCCTTCTTCTCGGGCTCTTTCTTGTCCCCGTCCTTCTTCTCCCCATCCTTCTTCTCGCCGGGCTTGGCGGCCGGGGCGTCCTTCTTCAGGTCCTCCTCATCCGACCTGAGAGCCATCGGGCTCTTCACATCCTCGCGCAGCGCCACCATCATCAACTGCTGCCCACCCGTGTAGATAAACGTGGAGTCGATATCCGAGTACCTTGGCGAGGCGAACTTGTTCGACGCCCGGTAGTAGAAATACTCCCCCTTGCGATCAAACGCGATCGACCCCGCATCAAACATCGGGCTCGTCACGCGCGTCTTCTCTCCCGCCTTCTCCCCGCTCGCCTTCCACATCCACACGCAGTTGTGCTCGCTCCCTTCATCCGCCCGCGTATACGCGATCCACGAAGAATCGTGCGACCAGCAGAACTCCGGCTGCCCCTCCGGGTCCTTGTCCACTTCCTGCACGTCCGCGCTCGCCGTGCCGCCCTCGAGCTTCAGCGTCGCCACCAGCAGCTTCCCGCTCTTGTCCGTGAACGCGATCTTCTTGGAGTCCGGCGACCACGTCACGTTGTACCTGAACCCTGCCCCAAGATTGGTGAGTTTCACCGGCTGCTTCAGCATCGGCCCGACGACAGGCGATTCGGCCGCATTGGCTTCCGCCGGCTTGGCCTCATCGGCCTTCTTCGCGTCTCCCTCACCCTCCTTCTTGTCATCCTTCTTGTCGTCCTTCTTCTCCTCCTCCATCGCCCGAGCGTCCGAAGCCCGCATCCACAGTTCATACTCCCCGGACTGATCCGAGAAGTACGCAATCCACTTCCCATCGGGCGACCACGCCGCGTCCCGCTCGTACACGCCCCCGGTGTGCGTCAGGTTCCGCGTCACGCCCTCCTTCGCCGGCACGCTCCACACATCCCCGCGCCCCACCAGCACCACCCGCTTCCCGCTCGGCGAAAGTCCCCAGTTCGTGATCGTCTCGCTCGCATCAACCGTCCGCGGCCGGATCTTCGGTCGGGCCCCGGGAATCGTCACACTGACCTCGCGCGTCTCCTTCGATTCCAGATCCAGCAACATCAGCTTTGCACCGAGCTGGAAAACGATCTCTCCCTTGCTCCCCTTCTCCGCCCCGGGCCCCATGGATGGCCAGCGCACATCATCTTCCGCGAACTTCGTCAGTTGCTTCCGATCCGTTCCATCCGCGCCCACCGACCAGATGTTCAGCCGATGCTCCTCACCCTGATCCGAGAGGTAGTACACCGTCTTGGCCGCGGCCCCGTGCCCCCACATCGGCAGCGTGTCCGTCCCCTCCCAGTCCGTCACCCTCTTGCTCAAGTGATCCTTCAGGTTCACAAGCCATACATCCGTCGCCATGCCGCCTCGATACCGCTTCCACGTCCGGTTATCCGTTGAGTGCGGCGTGTACGCCAGCCATTCCCCATCATCGCTGATTGATCCGAACGCCCCATAGGGCACCGGCAGCTTCGTCGGCAGCCCGCCCGCCGCCGGAACCGTGAACATCTGCGTCTGCCGCGCCATGTTTACAGCGCCGGCAGTGAAGTACAACAATGAGTCCGCCCCTGCCCACCCCGCCAGACTCTCCGCCCCGGGATGATGCGTCACGCGTTGCGGAATCCCGCCCGCCACTGCCATCGTGTAGATATCCCGGTTCCCGTCGTAGTTCCCCACGAACGCCAGCGTTTTCCCATCCGGGCTGAAGTGCGGATACCCCGTCGCCCCGGGAGGAGCCGCCACCGGCTTGGCCACCCCGCCCGACCGCGGCACCACCCACAGGTTGTTCGCATACACAAACGCGATCTGCGATTCGCTCACCGCGGGAAACCGCAGCATGCGGGCATCCGGCGAAACGTCCGCTCGCGCCGTCGCCAATCCAGATGCCGCCACCAAGATCGCCGCCCCGAACGACCGAACCGACTTCCAACCCCGGCCACGAGAAGCAGTTGTATTGCGCACGATGAACGACTCCGGTACCCCAACCCTGACCCCAACGCCCGAACAAGACGGGGCAAAGGGTACCGGGTTCCCGGAATCCGCGTGGTGCGACGCTTTCCACGCCCAGGATGAGCGAGTCCTCGAGCGAATCGCGGGGATTCTCACGTCACAACGAGCACCAATTTGATACTACCCGCGCGGCGGCGTCCCTTGCGGACGCCCACCCCGCCCGCGCGCTCCAGACCTCCCGGACCACCTCTCCCCGGCCCCCCCGGACCGCCAGGCCCACCCCTTCCACGCCTGCCGACGCGCATCCACACCATCATTAAGCGAATCAGGAACTGCCAACGCCATGCCCGCCTTTACCAACTGTTCGAACTGGGTGCCCACCGGCGCTGTCTCATAGTCCAGCACGTTTCGAATGAACTGCTCATACGCCCGGCGGGCAGTTCTCCCCGTTTATCGCTTCCATGCCCGAAACCAGAACCCGCTCTTCCAGTTCATTCAGGCGTATCGCGCGATCAACCGCGTCGAGATCAAGCGGATCTGTGGGTGGAACTTGCTCGTCAGACATAGTGCCTCCCGACTGCGTCTTACGGTTCCTGTGCCGTCCCGACTACCGTCATCATCCACTGCTGCGCGATCGGGTTCAGGTGTTCCTCATGTGTACAGGCGACAAAGACGCGCCCACCCACCTTGAACACCACCACATCCGCCGTGCCCGGGTCGTTGTCATCCGCCTCCACGCCTGAGCCGAGCAGCCGCCGAGCGGGCGAGCCCGCGATCATCAACTCCGTCGTGCTCGCGGCCTTGAACTCCTTGAACTCGGATTCAATCACCGATCCAAGACGCCCGATCGCATCGTCAAGCGTCTGTGCCCCGCGCACCTGCCATACGTCGATCCGAATGTTCTCCCGCTGCACCTGCAAAGAACCGTTGTGCGCCGTGCAAACCACCTCTGCCGGCGGGGTCAGCCGCAACACCGCCCTTCCGTCCGTTTGCAGCACGCACACGTTCGCCTTCGCAGCCGCATTCGTCCGCGCCGCGTCCGTCGTGCCGGATCTTGCATCCTTGCTCGAATCGCATCCGACCATCGCCGTCAGACCCGTCAGCAACAAGCAAGCAGCGAACATTTGCATGAGTTCCTTCCATTCCGCGAAACCACCGCCCCCCCACCCTCCCACCCTCCCACCACCACCATCATGGTCACCCTACGAAGCAACTCGCAGGGAGCGAAGGCCGATAGTACCAACCGCACTCGGTGCGCGTCAAAGCCGCATTCTGTTTCAATAGAGAGTCGGCCTAGTCATTCCGATGGACGCTCCCAGCGCAGCCGCTCACTTCCGCGCGGCGGGGCTCGGCACGTGCTGATCGATCAGAATCGGGTTCCCGTCCGGGTCGGTGAGCATGAGGTACGCGGGGCCTGTGGTGGATTCATCGGCGGCGGGGCTTGGCGTGAGGCCGCGGGCTTTGAGCGCCTTCTGGATTTCTCGCACGTCTGCAAAGTCGGGGAGCGTGGCTTTGTTGCTGTCCCACCCGGGGTTGAATGTGAGCGTATTTCGGGGGAACATGCCCTGGAAGAGGCCGATTTTGGTGTCCTCATTCTTGAGAACGATCCAGTTTTTAGACTGGTCGCCCGAGACTACCGTGAAGCCAAGTTTCTCGTAAAACGCGCGGGACGCGGCGATGTCCTTGACCACAAGACTGACCGAAAAATTTCCGAGCTTCACGGCGGGATCTCCCGAAGGGTGAGTAACGACGGTAGCAGCGGCGGGGCCAGCCGCGGAATTGGTTCCGTGCATCGAAGTGCATGCTGCCAAGCCGCCGACCAACAGACCCCCTACAACTGCGGCCGCGAGAAACATGGATTGCGTCATGAGCCACTCCGAATGCCCGTCGTTGGTTTTCCGCGAATCAGGGTGACAGGATTTGAACCTGCGGCCTTGTGGACCCAAACCACACGCTCTACCAAACTGAGCTACACCCTGGGCTCCCCATACTAGGAAGCGTGCGACGACTTTGCGGTTCGACTCCAAAGTCTTACGGCCGCACGATGTCCATGACCCCCATCGCCGCCACACCGGCGTGCCCAGCCCTTTCCACCCCAAAACAAAGGCGGGCCCGCTCATCGCGGGCCCGGCCTCAAACCTCCGTGTTTGTGTGCCTCCCCCTTACGGGATCGGCACTTCCTTGAGCATCAGGATACGCGGCTTATCCCCCTTGGCCACCACGTTCGAGCGATCCACCACCATCACATACCGCTTGGCCACGCTGGGCACCAGCGGCTGATTGTCGTCCACATCCACATCCTCGGCCGTGTACCCGTGGATCAGGAAATACACCGTAAACACATCCGACCGCACCGAGGCGGTGTTCGTCAGCGCGTTCACAATCGCCAGCTTGTCCTGATACCCATTGGGCAGCTCCGGCCCGCCCATCGCGTAGATGGGCCGCCCCGCCACCGCCACAGACGCCGGCATAGTGATCTGCCCGGCCTTGTCGATCGCGCCTGTGCTCAGGTGGTTGTAGAACCGCGACGACACCACCTCGGGGTAGAAGCTCAATCGCTGCGCGGTCGTCACCGAGCCCAGCGTGCCCATCGGCATCGTGGTCTCCAGCTTGGCGAACCGGAACATGCTGTTCTCGTCCAGCACGTGTGTCGGCGAATACAGGTTGATCGCTGCCAGTTCGCCCAACGACTTGATACCCTTGGCCTCGCGGCGCAGGCCGTCGAAGTCCTCCGTGTCGAACGTCGCGGGCGCGGGCCGAACCCCCTTCTGCGTGAGATCGCCGCGACGGGCGGTGAAGAAATCCACAACGCCCGTGCCCGTGCCCGTGTATGCGCCCGTCTCGCTACGAATGTCCTCCCTGGAACCATCGCGATACGCCTTGATCAACGGCGCAAGGTCATAGTTCAACGACCCATCCAGCGGGGGCTGGTTTCCGGTGTCGAACTGGTGCTGATTCACGCGCATCCACGCCGCAGCAATCGGCTCGGGAGAGAGCAGCGGCATCGCCCGCAGCGTGGCAGTGACCTGCGTGTTCACGTTGGTCACGCCCTGGCGCAGATGCAGCGATGGCCACGAATCCTCCTTCAGGTCCGTCGTGCCCCCGCCGTATGCAAAGTCGCGTGTCTGCTGCTCCGGCCCCAGCACCGGGGCGCCCCCGGCCACCGGGTGGTTCACCGGCGTCGAGGAGATCCCCGTTGCGGCCCGGAACTGGTCGATAATGCTCAACGCAAACGGCACGCCCGAGCCCAGCGGCTGGGCCACATTCGCGCCAACCTTGAAGAACGGCGTGAAGTGATCCAGCACAAGGTGGCCGCGATCCGCCCGGGCCGGAACCAGGTGCGTGGCCACCGTTGATCGCACGCCGAACTCATAGAGCGCATCGTTCGGATCTTCCGGGCTGTAGTACCCGCAGGAGAGAGCCATCGCCTCCGAGAGTGTCATCCACGATGCCTCTCGATCCGAGATGTAAGTAGGAGTACCAGTGTCGGCCGTCCACGTCTGCGCGATTCGCGATGCCGTTGCCAACTGCGCCCCGGATCGCGATGGATCAAACCATGCGCCGATCGCCAGAGGAAGCAGGAAATCCCCCGAACGGCTGAACATCGCGGGGTTGCGGCTGCGCCGAACGGGCGTCGTTTGATCGCTGTCCTGGCCGCCGAACAGATCCTCGCCAACGGAGTGATACTCCACGGCCACCTGCGAGTATTCCTTGCCGTTGGGCGTGGTGCCGAAACGGTCGTTATTATTCTTCCCAATCGGGTTCGCCTTCGTGGTATCCGCAATTCCCTTTTTCGCGCAGGGCTTGCCAATCTCCGTGTTCGCCTGCGTGTTGGAGACGGACATCATGTCCTGCAGCGTCGTAAAACGCTCTTTGTTGTGCAACGAGCTTGATGAATTGTATTTCCCAATGTCACCAATATCGGGATATCCCTTGAACGTCTTGTTCAAGCTTGGCACAGGCACGCCCGACACAGCGGGGCCCCACTTATTGTCAAACTTCGCCTCCAGGCACCATGGCGGAAGCACGCCGCGCAAGGATCGCCCGTTCGAGTTCAGCGTTCCCCCATCCACGCCCGGAGCCGTCGTCACGTCCGTCGGGCGGCGCACCGCGGTCCAGAGGATCGCCGAAAAACCCGTGTTGTCATGGATCTCGCTCGTCGTGCTGGATTGCTCATTACCACCCTGCGTTCCCCCGACGTGATCGCCTCTGGTGGGCAAATCACGTATCTCCAGCAGCAAACCGCTCGGAGAACTCGTTGGATTCGAGGGATCATGCATGCGATCCACGAGAATGTCGTTAGTGACATCGTTCACGGTCGCACCGAGCGCCGAATCATCCCCCATCGTTCCCGGCGGCACTCCCTGATACAGCGTGGACTTCGACTGCACCGTCCGCCAAAGCTGGCACACTCTGTGCTGCGCCGAAGTGACATCGATACTGTCCAAATGCTCGTACGCAGTTGGCCCTGAAAAGTCCTTCTTGCCGAACAGATCCATATCGTGCTGCCCGGCGATATACGACGGCGAAGCTCCGGGGTCCACAGCGTGGAATGTCGTCGGATACACCTGTGTCAACTGGATGGGGTTGTCCGAGCCCGCGCCCGAAACCTGCAACTGATGCATGATCCAGTTCTGCGCCAGCACCGTGAAGTCTTGCGATACAGGTATCTGATCGGCTGTGCGGACGTGCTCATTGACGTGCTTGATACGCTCGCCAAACTCCTTCAGAGTCCCCGGATTCAACGCGTAGAAAGTCTGCGTATGCCCCGCCCTCAGTATCACCGACCCCGCGCCGGTGTACGACAGCGTGTCTGAATGCATCGCAGCAAAGGTGTAGTACCGCCCGCTGTACTCGATGTAAAATTGATGCCTGACGATCCCCATATCGGGAGGAGTCCCCGTACTCGCGCTCGAGTCGTACAGCACCACATCCTGATCGAACGGATTGGTCAACTGAAATGCAAGCAACTCCCCGAGGAAGTCCGAGTTCAGCAGTTGCGGCTTCATCGAGATAGTAATCTTCGGCTGCTGCCCGCCAACCGGCCCGCCTTCGTCGTTAAAATCAACGTCGCCGCCCGACAGGTTTGGCGCATCCGTATACATCTGCATCGCGCTGAACTCAGTCAGGAACGGCTGCGGCTCAGTACCAATCACCCGCATCCGCCCGGCCTGAGTTGTGTATGTGCTCGACGAACGCAGATTCGGCGAAGTCGTCGCGCTCGCCAGCCGCGCCCCATCCAGCGCGAGCGTGTCGGTCGCGCCCGCACCGCCGTACGCCTTCGTAAGACTGCGCGCCGGGGTGTACCCGGTGATCGTTCCCGTCGTCACCGGCATCGCCGCCAAGTCCACCGAGAAGACCGTCGGATCATTCCGATCCGTCCCCGCATCCACGCTCGCCGCCGTCTTCACCGGCCGCCCCGTCAGCGGATCCACTTCACGATCCCGATCGAACGCATCGATCAGGTTCACCGTCATATGCGCGGCCATTCGAATGGCCAGCTCCGGATTGCCGCCGTACACCAGCCCCATCGGGTCCGGCGCGCCGGCCGCAAGCGTCGTTCCCCAGGAATATCCATACTGCGTGTTGTTCGTGTACGGCGCGATCGCGTTCGCGTACAACCGGAAGATCAGCTTCACAGCCGCCTGGTACCTGGTCATCAGGTCGGCCGATACCGGCGTCAGACGCGGATTCTGCGCGAACTCCTGAATCGTCTTCAGCGCGAAGCTCACATCCGTCGTCGCCGGATCCACCCCATCGGCCGGAGCCACAGACTCATCCTTGATGGGTCGCGAGCCGCTGTACGTCGTCAGCAGGTGCCGCACATCCGTGAACACCGACAGCAGCGTCTCCTGCGGCGCGCCGGTGCCGCCTCCGAACAGCGTCGCGGTATCAATCTCATCCCGATGCGCCATCTCCAGCGAGCGCGGCCGATTGTCGCGCAAGGGGCTGAACGTGGGGAACCCCGCGACCACTCCGCCCACACCAATCGCCGCCTCCAGCCGAGAGAGCGCCTCCGAATCGTTCACGCCGAAGAACGTCGCCAGTTCCAGCTCGTCGCTCATGTCGAACGGCGAACGCAGCGCCCGCTGCTTCGAGTCCATGGCCCGGACGCCCGCCACGTTCACGTAGGAGCCGAACGCGATCGACGGGCTTGCCGAGTACGGATCGGCCCCGAATGTGTCGTACTGCTGGAATCGCTCCAGAGGGCTCATGCTGTACGTCGCCGTCGGCGCCGAGGCGGAACTCGCCGAGAGGTACGACGAGCCGACCCGCCGCGCCGCCACCAGCGCGGAATACGCCGCATCGCCCACGGCCCGGGCGTTCGCCGCGTTGTACGCCGCGGGGCCCTGCACGCCGGAATAATCCGTCTCGCGGCGATCCGTCATCGTCGCCGAAGGCGCGGGCAGCCCCGCGTACCCGCGCTTGCCCGCCGCGATGCCCATGTTCTGCAACGCGAGATTCGTATCCAGCAGATTCAGCACGCGCCGCAGATCGATGTCGCTCGGCGTCATGCCCGGGGGCAGCGCGTTGTCGCGCGTCAGCGGCCGGTCCGTCCCGCTCGAATCCTTGCCCACGAACGTATCCGTCGGCCACGGGGGAGTGCGGAAGTCCCCCGCCACGTTCACATTGATCTTCCCCGAAGAGTCGATGCACCGTGCTGCGCACATCAGCCGCACGCGCCCGCGCGAGGGCACCACCTGCGTCGCGTGGCGCGTCGTGCCGAACAGCCCGCTCATATCCGTCAGTTCGAACCAGCGCGAGTCGAAGAAGCCGTCGCCATCGGCGTCGGCCCATTGGTTGAACACGTACTCATACTTGCTTGGCGAAAACGTGGCATCGGCCACGGCCGGGCGGGCGGCGTACACCTGATTGTTCGACCAGTCCGCTGGGCGAGCAGCGTTGGCGAAACCTCCCCCGGGAAGATTCTGCTGAGCGGTGTGGCTCTGCGGCGTGCCATTGGCCGGCTTGTTCAGCGTGAGCCCAAAGCTCATGTTGCCCTGCTGGAATCCTGGGGGCGCGTCAAAGCCGCCGGAGTTGCTCTTCCGTAGATTCGCCAGGTTCACGAAGTTCCCGCTCGGCGCGAAGTTTGAAATGTGTCGCCAGTCGTGCAGCTTGGTCAGATCCACCGTCGCCACGGAGTTCGGAGCGCGCAGCCACTCCGGCTCCAGCACCGCAAGATACGGATCGCTCGGCTCACGCGGATCGGAAGTCGTCGCGTCCAGCCAGCGATCCGGATTGTTCCCCGTTGGATCAAACTTCGTGAAAAGACCCGCCGCGCCGCCCAGCGCTCCGGACGTCGGCGGCACGATCCCGGGGTTGTAGTTGGTCGCCGGCTGATTCACCGACAGAAAGTGCCCGTCCGTCCACGGATACGTGTATCCGCGACGGCGTGCCCGCGACCCGCCCACCATCGCTTCCTGATACGTCGCGCTGGTCGCATCCCCAATCACCCCCGCCAGATACGCCGCGACTTCCTCGACCTGATCGTTCACGCGCTGGTTCTTCACGTTCGTCGCAGCGCCGCGCCGGTCGGCCTGACCGATCGTTGCGTACACCACGCCGATGATCGCCAGCAGCGCAAGCACCCCCACCACCATCAGCAGCACCGTGCCGCGCTCGCGCCGGGTCGCCAGCAGAGCCGTCGCCAGCGTCAACCGCCACGGCCACGCGCTCAACTGGTTGTCGCTACGCCGGTACATTGGATTGCGGTCGCTCATGCTCATGCTCCGCTGCGAAACAGGACTCTGAACCTCGGACTCGATGCTGCAAACTCACACTACCAACTCAACTTCCCACCACACCCAGCCAACTCACTGCCGCTTATTCGCCGCCGGCAGATCAACCACAAACTGGAACGTCTGCTCCACGCTCGGGTCCGCCGGATCCACCAGCGAGATCGTGAACCGCAGCAGCTTCGGCCACGGCCACTCCACCGTGTTCGGGTCGCCCATCGTCTGGTCATACGGCGCAATCGCCGGGTTGTACGTCGGATCCACATACCCGAAGAATGAGTACAGCGGCACATCCGTCGCGAAGCTCGGCCCCTGATCCTTGTAGTTCGTCGGCCAGTGGATCATTTCCGACCACACCTGCCGCGACACCGGCAACCTCGCGCCGTTTGGATCAGTCCGCGTCCAGCGTTCGGTGAACAGGTCGTACCCGATCTTCGAGTTCCGCGATGTCCACACCGGGTCGGTGTGCTTGTTCTGCGCGCGATACGGCGCTGCCGCCAAGGCGTGCGTTGTCGCATCCGTTTCCCGGAGCAGCCCGTGCCAGATGATCTCACCCACCGGCTTGCCCGCGGCCACGGCATTGTTGATGTCCAGCACGGGATATACATCCCCGAACGACCACTCCACGATGAACTCGGAGCACCCCACCGCGAAGTTTGATGCGCTCAGCATCGCCTGGTCCTGCTGCCGCCACGGCTCCGCAATCGGATACCCAGTGCCCAGATGGGACGGGCTGAGATTCCCCGTGAAGTCCGGCGGAACCGCCGCGCACAGCATCCGCTGCTCCTGCAGAGTTCCGCCGCCCAGCGGCGAGATCGGCGAGGCGACGCCCGCGGCGTTTGCGATCCACGGATCGGCCCCCGGCAGCATCGAAGCCATCAGCAGCTTCATCGGATGCGCTGAGTTGAAGTTCGCCAGTTGGGTGTTCGTGTAGTTGGTGCTCAGGAATGCCGCGCCCGGCTTCATTGTGTGCATCCGCGAGGACCGCGAGCCATCGCTGCCAGCGTCCCACACCAGTCGATCCGGAACGCCCAGTATCCGCGTCCGAATCATTTGCGGGTCGATGGATGCCACATCCACGATCCCCGAAGCGGTCTGCGGCCAGACCGCAGGCCCGGTTCGAACCAGATCCGCCGACGTCGGCGCATTCAGATTCTTCCGCTGCGGCGTGTTGCTCCCAACGGTCCACGCCTCGTACCCCCACCCGGAACGATCCGGATCGGTCGGATGGATCGGGTCGAAGCGGAACACGCTGGGCGCCGAGGGTTGCAGCTTGATCTGCGCGGGAGTGTCCTTCCACTTCGACAGGGTGTTCAGATACGGCGGCAACGTACCGCCCCCTACGGCCTGCGGCATCTGTGCCAGCGTCTCCTGCGGCCGCGCCAGCACCGTTACATGCCGCAGCAAAATCCAGTCGCTCGCGTACTCGTTCGGCCCCGCCTTGCCCAGGCCCGCAGGCCATGTGCTGCCGGGGAGGCCCGTTGCGTTGGCCGGATCGGTATCCACGTTCACGCCGGAATAGTCGGTGCTCTTCATCCCGTGGCCGATCGTGACACGCGCCACGCTGCTCGAAGGAACGTGCCCGGGCCACATCGGCTCGCGATTCGAGGCGAACTTTCCCTGCGACAGAAACATGATCTCATCCGCGCGGCGCACCCGCGCCGATAGAACGTTCCGTTCGGCGGTCAGATACACGCCCTTCACCGCGTTGGGATTCGTCGGATCCTCGATGCGCTTCTCCCGGATCACCAGCGGCCCATCCCGCGTTGCCGCCGCAAGGTCCCGGCGAATCTGCCGCTCCAGCGACCCCGCCACCTCGCCGAAGTAGCTGATCTGCTTGCCGATCTTCACTGTCGCGCCCGTCGACGAGAACAGCTTGCCCAGCCCGACGGCGATCAGCGCCACCGCGCCCACGCAGATCAGCATTTCGATCAGCGTAAACGCCCGCATCAGCCGACCAGCGCTCACCATTCGACCTTGCACGTTTCTTGCGTTCATGGCTTGATCCCCTTGGCCACTTCCACCAGCGTGACCGACACCGGAATCTGCGGCGTGAACGCCACCTGCCGGATCGCCCGTGTGGCGTATCCGCTGTTGTTCGAGTACACGTTGGTCTCACGACCGCCGGACGCCGCAGCGGAGCGTTCCTGCGTCACGCTCTCCGGCACCGGCGGATCAATGCGGAGATAGTCCGCGCCCGCCACGCCGTCAAAGGTCTCGGAACCCGTCACGCCGGGCTCGTTTCCGTAGCCCGTCACCGTGTACACGTTTCCCAGATTGTCCACGAGCTTCTGTCCCGGCTGCTTCATCTGCGCCCACATCAGGGCCAGCACATTCGCCGCGGGCTTCTGCCCCGCCCACGCCGTGGAGACATACAAACGATCGCGCCGGCTCATCGCCGGGTTCGCGGGATTGAAGTAGAAGTCCACCTCGCAGGTTTTGATCCCGGAATACCGCAGAGCGCCGAGGCCGTCCGTGCCATCAAGCGTCGGATTCCCGTTCATGTCCTCGCCCACGGGAAAGCGGCGGTCCGCCAAGATGACCGTACCGGAAACGTTCGTAATCGCATCAAGGATGGACGCGGCCGAACCCGCGGCGCGGAGCCGCTGATCGATCCGGCGCACAAACACCACCGCCCGAAGGTCATCCCAATCCGGCCGATGCGTGTGATCGAAGTCCGTCACGCGCTGCACCGCGAAGTCCCACACAAACTGCGGCTCCAACCCCCCGGTCGGAAACAGCCGCGCCGAGACCGGAAGGTCCACGCAGCCGAACACATCGACCGACGTGGGGTTCCCGTACTTCACCTTCGTCGCCGGTGAAACAGGCACCCCGTTGGTGATGTTCGGAAAGCCGATTTTCGCCGCCCCGGTCTGCAGATCGATCAGCGCGGTAAACCATTCACCCTGCCCGTATCGCTGGAAGCGATTGACGTTGCTCGAGTCGTAGCCGCGCCCCAATCCGTCCTGCGGCCGGATCGGCGGCACCAGCGTGTACCGCGAACCATCGCGCAGGACCGCCCACAACCATTCTGTTGGTGTCAACCCATCAACCGTCACGGCCGATTGCAGCACCGGGTGCTTCGCCCCGCCGTTGCCCACCAGCCCGCTCCCCCACTCTGCTTCCGTCAGCATCGCCCGCGCGGAGTTGGATGCGGAGACGCCCGAAGTCGCATCCGCCCCCAGCCGCTGCTCACGGATGATCACCGGAAACAGCGCGCCCAGCCCCAGCACGCCGAGCGCAAGAATCAGAATGGAGATCAGGATCTCCACCAGCGTGAACGACGGAGCGGCCTTTGATCGTGGATTGATAGGAGCGGATTCCTGGCTCATGGCTGCACCTCCATCGCGCGAAGCACGCCCGTCTGACGATCGATCGCGAACAGCTTCGCCTCCGGATGGTCCGGAGTGCCACCCGTGTCTGTCGCACTCCGCACTACCGAGTCGAGATTCGTATCGCCCTCAATGTACCTATTGATGTTGAGCACAACCGTCTCCGCGGAAGACGGCGGCCCGACGTACGTCGGTGTGTAGCTTGTGTAGTCCGGCTGCCCCGCCCCGGTCAGCGGCGGCCCCTGATAGATGCTCCCAGTGTCGCGATCAATCGACATGCCCAAAACGCCCGCGAGCTTCTGCTCGTTGTACACCGCCAGTTGCATGACCGGCCGCGCCAGCACCATGTCCGAAGACAGCCGACCCAGAATCTTCCTCTTGTTGTCAGCGCCCCCGGTGGTCACCGGCTTGGAGAGCCACGTCCGCACGAACTTCACAGGATCTTCCATGCCGTCGCGGTTGGCCAGCGGTTCGATGTTGAACGGCGCAGAACCGCGCCCTTGTGCGCTGTTTCGTGGCGAGAGTACCAATGCGGGCTCCGTATTCGATCCCACCAGCGCACCCGTGCCCGCTTGGAATCGCACCATGAATGTCGAGCGCTGATACCCATCGTCGGCGGCATCCACACGGAAGAAACCAGTCTCAGGAAAGACCCAGTTTCGCTGCTGCACCGCCGTAGCGCTCGTATTTGTCGTATTGCCCAGCGAGTACCACACATCGTTGAACGCATTCGCCGAGACATACGCCCGAACCATCCAGTTCCGCGGCAGCAGCACCGGCGAGTATCCCGGCGCGGCCGCGAAAATCTCCCGCCGAACCGTGTCCGTCGTGCTTGCCGAAGTTGCCGCCCCGATATTCGCCCAATCCGTAATCTCCCCCACCTTCAAGCACGGCAGAATCGAAATCCGCCCGCCCGGTTCAAAGAAAAACACCGCCGCGCCATCCGCCCCGCCGTTGGAGCGCAGCGCCACATCCCGCGCCGCCCGCACCGCGTTCCGCACGTGCGTCTCGGCCATTCCCTCCTCGGAGGAGTAGATCATCGACTGAAAGCTCGGCACCGCGATCAGAACCAGAATCACGATCAGCGTGATCACCACCAGCAGTTCCGTCACCGTGAACGCCGCCGCACGAGCCCACGCGTGATTCCTGACGCCACCCCGCGACAACACTTGGATGATGTTCATCGTCCCACCTCCATGATGTTGTCGTCAAGAGTCGAAAAGTTCTGATCCGGGCCGGGCGACACAATCGCATACTCCGCCGTCCGAAGCTCCGAGTTCAGCGGCGGGAGCGTGTTGTTTGCATTCCCGCCGATCTCTACGGGGATGTTCCAATAGTGAACCTGCCCCGCCTTCGGGTCGCCGACCGGGTAGTACTCCGGCTTCCACCGGTAATAGCGGATCGACACCGGATTTCCCAGGTCGCTCCACCGGTCCAGAATCACGCATTGCGTGCCCGGCGTGGTCGTGCCGAGCCCAGGAATAAGCAGGCGCGGCACACCGAGCCGCGTCTTTTGCTGAGTCAGATCCACCAGCGGATCAAACTTCCGCCCATGCTTCGTGAACTGCCCGCTGCGATCCGGCGCTGTGTACCCGAGCCCGTCGATCCCGTCGGACTTCTTGTCCAGCACACCGACAAGGTAGTACGTAAGCGACAACTCGCTCCATCGCAAACCGCCATGAACGGTCGACATGGAATCGGCGAGGTCCGTCGGGCTCCAGACTTGAATGAACCCTGTCGCGAGATCTACAGGTGCCCCCGGGCCATCAATCACCAGTGGCGGCAAAAACCCATTCTTCTGCTTGAAATCATCCACCGCTTTCTGCAGCGTCGTCACCAGTGCATGCTCGGCCGCAACATCCCCCTTTCGGCGAACCTTGCCGATCGCCAGCAGCAGAATCCCTGCGAGCAGCGCGATGATCCCGATCACGATCGTCGCCTCGATGATCGTGAAGCCGCGTGCGATGCGACCCGGCTCTCCCGGCCGGGCACTGGTGGTTCTGGCTTTCCTCACACCGCACCTCCCTGCTGCAAGGACTCGATCATCGCCACCAGCGGCAGGAACATCGCCACAACGATCGTGCCGACCATGCCGCCCAGGAAGACGATCAGCAGCGGTTCGATCAGCTTGATCATCCCGCCGACGGCCACGTCCACCTCTTCGTCGTAGTTGTCCGCGATCTTCAGGAGCATCACGTCCATGTCGCCCGTCTCCTCGCCGACGTCGATCATGTTCACCACGATCGCGTCGCAGACCTTGCTCTCCCGCAACGGGCCGGCGAAACTTTCGCCCTCGCGGATGGAATCGTGCACCTTCGTCAGGGCCTTCTCGAAGACGTAGTTGCCCGCGGTGTCGCGGGTAATGAGGATCGCCTCCAGGATCGGCACGCCCGCCGAGATCAGCGTGCCCAGCGTGCGGCTGAACCGCGCCGTGATCGTCTTGCGCACCAACTGGCCGACGATCGGCATCCAGAAGATCAGCGTGTCCAGCGCGGCCCGGCCGGGAGGGGCCTTCCGCGCCAGCTTGAAGAATGCCCAGATAATCAGCGGCGAGAACACGATGAACACCCACCCGGGAATCCACTGCCCCACCTGGTTGCCCGCCACCCAGCGGCTGACCGTGATCAGGAACCGTGTCAGCACCGGCAGCGCAACGCCGAAGTCCTTGAAGATTTCCTCAAACTTCGGAATGATGAACACCATGATGAACGTCAAGATCGCCACCGCGATGATCACGACCGCCACGGGGTAGATCATCGCCGCGCGAATCTTCCGGCGCAGCGACTGCGCCTTCTCCATGAACTCGGCCAATCGCTGCAGGATGATGTCCAGCACGCCGCCGACCTCGCCCGCGGCCACCATCTTCGTGTACAACCGGTTGAACGCCTTGGGGTGCTTGGCCATCGCGTCGGACAAGCTCGTGCCGCCCTCCACGTCCTCGCAGACGCCCTGCAGCACCGTCTTCAACTTGCCCGGCTTGAGCTGCCCCTCGAGAATCTGCAGCGAGCGAAGCAGCGGCAGACCCGCGTCCTGCAGGGTCGAGAGCTGACGCGTGAACAGCGTCAGGTGCTTCGCCTTCACCCCGCCAATCGAGAAGCCGATTTCCTTCTTCTTCTTGGACTTCTTCTGGTCCTCGCCCGAAGTGGCCGCGGCCTTAGCCGCCTTGTTCTTCTGCTCGCGCACCGAAGTCGGGAAGTTTCCCTGGCTCTTGATGCGCTGGATCGCCTCTTCGGTGGACGCCGCCTCCACGGTCCCCTTCTGGGGCTTGCCCGCCGCGTTGAGCGCCTCGTACATGAACGTAGCCATCGTGCAATCTCCGCTAAGAGGAGCGTGTCAATCCAGTCATCCCCATCCGCCTCCCCACTCCGTCACCGCTTTATCCTTCTTCAGCAATCGTCTCGCGCACCACCTCGTCGATGGTCGTCAACCCGTCGTAGATCGCCAGCAACCCGGACTCGCGCAGCGTCCGCATCCCGAACTTCCGCGACGTATCCCGCAGCACGTTCGTTGACGCCTTCTTCATGACTTGGTCACGCAGCGTGTCGTTCATCGGCATGATCTCGAAGATCGCCAGTCGACCCTTGTACCCCGACCCGTGGCAGTTCTCGCATCCCTTGCCGCGGAACAGTTTCCTCCCGCCGATGTCCTCGTGCGTCAGCCCAAGTTCCATCAACTCTTCTTCGCGCGGCTCGTACTGCTCCCGGCACTTCGGGCAGATCGTCCGCACCAGCCGCTGCGCCACGATGCCCTCGATCGTCGCCGTCAGCAGGAAGCTCTCGAGCCCCAGGTCCAGCAATCGCAGGATCGAACTCGGCGCATCGTTCGTGTGCAGCGTGCTCAGCACAAGGTGCCCCGTCAGCGATGCCTGCACCGCGATGTTCCCCGTCTCCAAGTCGCGGATCTCGCCCACCAGAATGATGTCCGGGTCCTGACGCAGGAACGAGCGCAGCAGCCGCGCAAACGTCGTCTCCGTCTCCACATTCACCTGGCACTGGCAGAGCCCGTCGATGTCGTATTCAACCGGATCCTCCGCCGTGAGGATCTTGGTCTCCATGTCGTTCAGTTCGGCAAGCGCGGCGTACAACGTCGTGGTCTTGCCGCTACCCGTCGGCCCGGTCACGATCACGATCCCGTTGGGCCGGTTGATCAGCCGCCGGAAGTTCGCCAGCTCATCCTCGCGCAGACCGATCCGGTCCAGCTTCAACTGCACGTTCGACCGGTCCAGCACACGCATCACCACGCTCTCGCCGTGCATCGTCGGCAGAACGCTCACACGCATGTCCACCGGAGACCCGCCCACGTTCAACTCGATGCGGCCGTCCTGCGGCAGGCGGCGCTCCGCAATGTCCAGATTCGCCATGACCTTCACGCGGCTTGTGATCGCCGGCCCCAGGTGCTTCGGCGGCGGCGTCATTTCGTACAGCACGCCGTCGATGCGATACCGCATCTTGAACTCGCGCTCGAACGGCTCGAAGTGGATATCCGATGCCCGGTCCTTGATCGCCTGCAGCAGCACCAGATTCAGCAGCTTGACAACCTTGTTGTCCTCCGCCGCCTCGCTCAGCGTGTCCAGATCGATCGATGCGTTGGACTTCCCGGCCAGCCCCTTGAACTTGTCGTCCGCCGCCAGGTCCTTCACCACGTCCTGAACGGACTCGCCCTTCGAGTAGTACTTCTTGATCAGGGCTTCAATCTGCCCCCCATCCGCCACCACCGCCTCAACCGTGAACCCCATCAGCAGCCGAAGGTCGTCCACCGCCCGGAAGTTGTCCGGAGACTTCATCGCGATCTTCAGCCGCTTCGAGCGCGGGTTGTACTCAACCGGCACAACCTGGTACGACTGCGCCGTCTCCGCGGCGATCGAATCCCGAACCTCATCGGTCATGTTGAAGCCGGCCAGCTCGATGTACCCCATCCCCGCCTGACCAGCCAGCGCCTCGGAGACATCCCGCGCCGTGCAGTACCCCAGCTCGATCAGGATCTGCCCGATCTGCGCCTTGCGCGTCTTCTGTACGGCCAGCCCCTCGTGCACCTGCTCGCGCGTGGTCTTGCCAAGCTTCGTCAGCACGCGCCCAAGCTTCTTACCTTTAAGTTCAGCGGGATCGACTGCCATTCGTCCAAAGCCCTCCTACTGAACACTTCCGCAGCTCGCCCCACCCCATTCCAAACGCGCCCTATACCACGGTATACGAAGAGTTCGAGCGCAGCACAAGCACTGTTCCATGAAAACAGCCGCATAATGCGGCTGTAGTCGTTTCGACATGTTGTTTTCGGAACATCTATCGGCCGGGGTCCCGACCTTTTTCTCGCCCGGGAGCGAGCCGATTCGGCTCAGTCTCCCTGGCCCATTCCAGTCAGGCCCCTGGCTTTGCCGGCTTGGTCTCCGCACCGTCGCTGTCATCGATGTCCCACTCCGCCCGCCCGATCGTTCGTCCCAGACGGTGGACCTTGTCCCGCAGGTCTCCCGGATTCTTGCTCTTGTCGATCATCTCCTCAGCAGCGATCATGCCGCGGGAGTAGAGCGACCAGAGGTGGTCGTCCAGCAACTGCATGCCGAACCGCTTGCCGGTCTGAATCGAAGAGTCAATTCGAAACGACTTATTGTCGCGGATCAGGTTGGCGATGGCAGGGGTAACCACGAGGAACTCATACCCGGCCACCATGCCAGGCTGATCGATCCTGGTGAGCAGCACCTGGGACAGAATGCAGATCAGGGCCGTGGACAACTGCACACGAATCTGGTTCTGCTGCTGTTGGGGGAAGGCGTCCACGATACGGTCAATGGTCTTAGCCGCACCCGTGGTGTGCAGCGTGCCGAAAACCAAGTGGCCGGTTTCGGCCGCACGAACCGCCGCCTCGATCGTCTCAAGGTCTCGCATTTCACCGACCAGGATCACGTCCGGGTCCGACCGGAGCACACGCCGAAGGGCCTCGGCGAACGACGGCACGTCGCTCCCCACTTCACGCTGGTTCACGATCGACTTCTTGTGGAAGTGGTAATACTCGATCGGGTCTTCCATCGTCACGATGTGCCGCTCGAGATTCATGTTCACATAATCGATCATCGTCGCCAGCGAGGTCGTCTTGCCCGAGCCCGTGGGCCCGGTCACCAGGAACATCCCTCGGGGACGGCGGATCAGATCCTTGCACATGTCCGGCAGACCGATCTGCTCGAATGTCAGCAGCCGATTCGGAATCTGCCGGCACACAATCGCCAGATCACCACGCTGCCGGAAGACCGACACACGGAAGCGAGCCGCGTCCCCGTAAGCAAAGCCGAAGTCGCAGCCCCCCTCCTCCTGCAGCTCCTGTTGAGCTTTTTCGCTTGTGATCGCCTTCATCAGCGACACCATGTCGTCCGAGTCCAGCACCTTGGTCTGCAGATTGCGCAACCCGCCGTGCAATCGCAACGTCGGCGGCCGACCCACCGTCAGGTGCAAGTCCGAAGCGCCGAGCTTGATCACGGTGTCGAGCAGACGGTCGATCTGGATACTGGACATGTGTGCTTCCGAAAATCAGGGTCTGGTTCGTGTGGAATGTACTCGGTCGTGGAGCGGCTACTTGCCCTCGCCCTCCACCTGCGCCATGCGGGCGATCTCGCCGGGAGTCGTCGTGCCCTTCAGAATCTTCAACCTGCCGTCCGAAACCAGCGGGCGCATGCCGTTGGCCAGCGCCGCCTTGCGGATATGCTCGATCGGCGCCAGGTCGAACGCCATCTCGCGGATCTCGGAGTTCATTGACATCATCTCGAAGATCGCCTGCCGACCTCGATACCCCGTCCGCCCGCAGTTGGCGCACTCCTCGCCCCCCGCCTTCACGCCCATCGCCTTGAGCACCTTGCCCCGCGACTCTTCCATCGTCATGCCGCAAAGCTGCAGGTACTTCGGGTCAGGCGCATCATCGATCGCCTTGCATTCTTTGCACAGCACGCGGATCAGCCGCTGCGCCATGATCGCCTGGATCGAGCTCGCCACGAGGAAGGGCTTGATCCCCATGTCGATCAAACGGGTGATCGCGCTGGGCGCGTCGTTCGTGTGGAGCGTCGAGAAAACCAGGTGCCCCGTCAGCGCGGCCTGAATGGCAATTTCGCCAACCTCACGGTCGCGGATTTCGCCCACCAGAATCACATTCGGCGCCTGACGCAGCATCGTGCGAAGAACTATGCTGAACGTCAGGCCAATCTTCTCGTTGATCTGCACCTGGTTGATCCCCTCGAAGTTGTATTCGATGGGATCCTCGGCCGTAATGATCTTTTTATCCGGCCGATTCAGCACATCCAGCGCGGAATACAGCGTCGTCGTCTTCCCCGAACCGGTCGGCCCCGTCACCAGGAAAATCCCGTTTGGCCGCCGGATGATCCGGTTGAAGATCGCCAGATTGTCCTCTTCAAAGCCCAGATTCACCAGACCGATCTTCACCGAGTCCGGCCGCAAAATACGCAGAACGACGCTCTCGCCGTGATACGCCGGACACGCCGATACGCGGAAGTCCACTTGCGTCTCGTCCACGCCGATCTTGATGCGTCCGTCCTGCGGCACGCGCTTCTCGGCAATGTTCATCCCCGCCATCAGCTTCATGCGGCTGAGAACGGAGTTCTGCATTCGTTTCGGCAGATTGTCGCGCTCGATGCATACACCGTCGATCCGGTACCGCAATCGCACGCGATCCGCCATCGGCTCGATATGAATGTCGCTCGCCCGCATCTTGCACGCCTCGACCAGCATGCGCGAACACAGCTTCACGATCGGCGCATCATCCGCCGCCTGGTCGATCGACTTGTCCACCGACCGATCCACCGATCGGTCCACCGACCGATCGATGCTCCGATCGATCGATTCGCTCACCAGCGACTGCCCCGCGCCCACCATCTTGATGTCCGCCGTCAGACTCGCCTGCGGCTTGCCGTTGGCCCCCGCCGCCGGCTGCCCGTTCAGTCGATTCTCGATGTACCACTTGATCTGGCTCTTCGGCGCAAGCCGCGGCTCCAACTCCGTGTTCAGCCGAAACCGCAGCAGATCCTGCGTCTCAATGTCCGTCGGATCGTGGATGACCAGTTGCAGCCGCCCCCCCACCTTCGACAGCGGCAGCACCAGATGCTTCTTGATTAACTCCTCGGGAATGAGCTTGGCGTCGACCTTTCCGGCCATGCTCGCCGCGGCCAGATCGACGTACTCCATCCCGTGCTGGTGCGCCAGCGCCTTGGCAATCTGATCATCCTTGGCAAAGCCAAGCTCTACGAGCGTCTCCCCCACCCGCTTCCCGCTCGCCTTGCTCTTACCCAATGCCTCATCAAGCTGCGCTTGCGTCACAAGCCCCCAGCCGACCAGTACTTCACCGATTTTCTTGCGAGATCGAGCCATATTTGTGAGTGCGTTCCAACTGAAGCCGGAGTAAAGCCGGCGGCATCCTACCAAATGGTCCACACGCCCCCACGGACATGCTGGAACTCGATCCTAGCCCCCCACATTCCTTTCCCCAACCTCCGACCCCCGACCCCTCACTCCCGAGACCATACGATCAGGCTTCTTGCACCTCTCGCCCGAAAAACTTTGCATCCACCAGAATCCATCTCCCGGCGCGAACCTATCCGACACCTTCTGATCACCGCAGGACCCACGCACGAACCCATCGACGCAGTCCGGTTCATTGGGAACCGGTCTTCCGGGCGCCTTGGAGTCGCTTTGGCAGACAAGGCCGCGGCCCGCGACTGGCGGGTAACGCTCCTGCTCGGGCCTACGTCCCTGACACCTTCCGATTCGCGGGTACAAGTCCTCCGGTTCCGAACGACAGCCGACCTTGAAGCCCTCCTCCGCGACCACTTTCCCTCTGCCGACACCCTCATCATGGCCGCTGCCGTTGCTGATTATCGCCCCAAGCCCCTCCTCAATCGCCCCGACGCCCTCCAAGGCAAACTCAAACGATCCGAAGGCGCCCTCACTCTCGAACTCGAACCCACCCCCGATCTCCTGGCCTGCTGCTCCAAGCTCCGCAGACCCGGTCAAACCCTCGTGGGCTTTGCCCTTGAGCCCCGCGACAGATTGATGGAATCCGCACAATCCAAGATCGTCCGAAAGGGGCTCGACCTCATCGTCGCCAACCCGCTGGAAACGATGGACGCGCCAACGATCGAGGCCACGCTGCTCGGTCCCTCGGGCATCGTCGCACAAACCGGCGGCTCCATGCCTAAGGACGCTTTCGCGGACTGGCTTCTGGATCGCATTGAGTCGGTTGGAAACAAAGTCCCCGCCCCGCCCGCTCGCTCTCCATGAAGCCACCTCCCAACCAACCCAAACCCGTCTTCATCGCCCGAAACGTCCGGCTCGTCTTTGAAGACGCCCATATCATCGTCGTGGACAAGCCCGCCGGGCTCGTCTCGGCCGACCCGGCCCGCGCCACCGGCTCCGAAGCCCGCACGGCCCGCCCGTCGGCACGAGAGGGCGAAACTCTCTTTGACTACGTCAAGTCCCACGTCCGCACCAGCGCGCCGGTCCGCCGCGTCCGGCGGAACGATGACTCCGGCCGCCGAAACGATCAACCCGGCAAGGCGTTCGTCATTCACCGCCTCGACAAGGAGGCATCCGGCCTGCTCGTCTTCGCCAAATCCCGTGAGGCCTTCGAGTCCCTCAAGCGTCAGTTCCAGGACAAACAAGCCGACCGCGTCTACTACGCACTCGCCGAGGGCGTCCTCGGCCCCCCCGGTTTCACCGGCACACGCGAGTCCTTCATCGCCGAAGACCGCGGCGGCACGCCCGCGCGCACCGGCCGCGGCCGCGATGGCGCCAAACAACTCGCCATCACTCACTACCGCGTCCTCGGCGCGGCCAACAACTTCTCCCTACTTCAGGTCAAACTCGAAACCGGCCGAAAAAACCAGATCCGCATCCACATGCAGGAACTCGGCCACTCTCTCGCGGGCGATCGTCGTTTCGGCGCTACCACCGACCCCATCGAGCGTCTGGGCCTCCACGCCGCCGAACTCGGCTTCGCCCACCCCGCCACCGGCGCACACGTCCACTTCGACTCCACACCCCCGAAGCCGTTCTTCAGCGCCGTCGATATGAAATGGGCCCGCCCTGAGCTCGACATTTCCTCACCGCCCCCCCCCTCCGCCCCGTCCCCGGCATCCCCAAAACCTCCCGCCCCCAAGCCCCTCGCCGCCGAGACCAAGCCCCCTACCGATACGTCTTGGAACGACGTCGCCAACTGGTACGACACCCTTCTCGAAGACCGTGGCTCCGACCACTACGAGCAAGTCATCCTCCCCGGCGCGATCGACCTGCTCGCACCCAAGCCCAAGTCCAAAATCCTCGACGTCTGCTGTGGCCAAGGCATCCTCTGCCGCCGGCTCGCAGCGCTCGGCACATCCGTCACCGGCGTCGACGCCGCCCCCCGGCTGATCGAAGCCGCCCGCACCCGCTCCTCCGAAATCACCTACCACATCGCCGACGCCCGCGACCTCGGCGCACTCAAGCTCTCCGGCTTTGACAGCGCGTGCTGCATCATGGCCCTCTCCAACTTCGATCCTCTTGAGCCCGCCCTCGAAGCCATTGCCCATGCTCTTAAGCCCGGCGGCGCCTTCGTCGCGATCATTACACACCCCTGCTTCCGCGTCCCTGGCGAAAGCCATTGGGGCTGGGACGAAAGGTCCGCCCGCCAGTTCCGGCGCACGGACGCCTACCTCACGCCGTTCAAACGCGACATCCAGATGCACCCCGGCAAGGCCGCCCGGGGTAAACAAGGTGGCGATGTCTCCACGCCCACCTTCCACCGCCCCATCGGCGAATATGTCAGCGCCTGCTCCGCCGCCGGACTGCTGATCACCGACCTGCGCGAGTGGCCCAGCCAGCGTGCCGCATCCTCCGGCCCCCGAGCCCCCGAAGAAAACCGGGCCCGCCTCGAAATCCCGCTCTTCCTCGGCCTCCGCGCCTTGCGCAGCAAATAGCGCAGACCCGGGATGAACGAGTCCGCGGGCGAATCCCGCGGACTTCACCCGTGCTCAATACCCAGCGCAGTTGGCAAACCAGCACGTCAGGAAATCAAAGATGTCCTGCACCGTCGTCACGCCGTCGCCGTTGAAGTCCCCGTGCAGCGCGAACCAGTCCCCCAGGAAATCAAAGATGTCCTGCACCTCCAGGTGCGTGTTGGCGTTCCAGTCGCACCGGCAGATCAGCGGAATCGTGGCATTGTCCATCGCCACCGGCTCGCTCCTGCCCCACATCACCCACTGGTCGTAGGCCGTCTGCCCCTGTGTGGTGGTCGTATTCCCATCGCGCAGGAACTCCATGTATTCCTTGCTCGACGTCTGGTAGTACACCGTCACTTCCGCAGAGCGGGAGCCCGTCGGAATCGCAAACACGGTGTCATCCCAATACTGCCCGTCCGCGTACAGGTTCGCCGGCACGCTCCCGGCCTGCACACTTGCGAACCCCGCGTTGGTGAACCCCATCGGCGGAATTCGATTGTCCTTGTAGAACAGGTTGCTGATCGCCAACCGGAACGCAGGCCCGGCAGATACGCCCAACTGCGCCCCCAGCGCGGCGTCCGGACCGATCGTCGCCTCGTATACCTTCGTGTCCCATTGCGACAGCGTCGCCGTCGCGCCGTCGTACGCCCCGCGCTGCGCGATCACCCCGCCGCCGGAGTCCTTGAACTTCACATTGATCCACATCCGCCGCCCCTCGTTGTACCCCGTCGGCAGCTTGTGTCCTGAATAGTTCACAATCCGTACATTGATCCCGCTGTGTACCTGCGTCACCTGCACATCGCTTGCCTGCTGCAGCATCGTCGTCGCACGTCCGATCGACTCTTCGATCCCGTCTGGGTCCAAGTCCGTCGTTGTGTTCTGGTACAGGTCGTACACCGAGCGCAGCACCCACGTGTTGGCCCCGTTGAAGTTGTGCTGCGGCAGGCCCGTCCGCACCGGCGGCTCCAACGCGCACGCCTGCCCCGTCGTCGTCGGCATGTGGCAATCCTGGCAGCTCGAATACGATCCCGCCTGCCCGCCAAACCGTCCGCCCAGCGAAACCGGCCCGCTCGCGAACATGCTCTGCGACCACTCGCTGAACGTCCGCTGCTCCGGGAACTGGTCGTACTTGCTCGCCGCAGGCGATTGCCCCACCGCGTTCAGCGTGTACGCCCCGTTCCCCTGCTTGGTAAAGTGCCCGCTCGAAACATCATGACATGTCGCGCACATCCGCGACGACAGATGAAACGGCGACTGCAAGAACTGGTGATACCCCGGCCATCCCATCGTCGGCTGGTTCGCCCAATCCGCCGCCAGATCGAACGGCCCGCGTCGCCGATCCAACGGATCAATCACCATCGCCGCGTTGTGCGCCGACGGCGGTACGCCAGTCGTCAGCCCGCTGAGCACCGACATGTCCACCCCCGGGCTCACGCCGGGCTGATAGATCGGGTCCACCATCCGGTGGCACACGTGGCACGCCACGCCAAGTTTCTGATCATCCGTCAGCGGCAGCAGTTTCCCATAGGTCGGCGACGCCGTGTTGTTGTCAAACTTCACTTGGTTCTGCAGCCATGTCATCGGCGCGTGGCACCGCATGCAAGATTCAGCCACGTACGAGGCGTCCTGCTCTGCAATCGCCAGCGCGGCGTAAAACACCGGGTCCCGTGCGGCCTGCCCCATCATCGAGTGATTCCACTTGTAGTACGGCTCCGCCTCACGCTGGTCGTAGTTCGAGTGGCAGAATCCGCATTGCGTCGGCTCGATCAGCGGATCCGTGAGCGTGTTCGGCTGCGTCCCCGGAACAAAGAAGTTCTGCTTCACGCTCTGAATCGGAGGCACCGCCATCGCCACGCCCACGATCGCGAGCGCAATCCCCCCCACCCATGCCCCCTCGATCCAACCAAAACGGCGGTTCCTTGGTCCGTGACCCACGCTCGCACTCCGTTCTTTTCCCGTGATCAGCCCACCCCCCCAAATCCACGCGGCGAACGCCGCCCACACAAATGTACCGCCCGATACGTTTCCCACCTTCCATCGGATTCAACCGGGGGGCAGGTTTTGCGGATCGAATCATCCGCCAATCCAGACCCCTTTCCTGTTGAGGTCTACGACGCAATCCCACGCGAGGATCTGGCTTATCGGAGCCACTCTCATACCCCACCTTCACACCGGCCGCAGCATGTCCACCGCAACGCCAGCCGGGCACAACCCCAGGCGCGACCCCTCCTCCAGCAGTCGCTGCACCGCCCGCTCCCCCACTTCCCCCGCATCCACCGTCAAATCGTTCACATACATCTCGATGTACTTCTCCGCCTGCACCCGCGTGATCTCCGGCGCGAACGTCATGCAGTACTCGATCGATCGCTCCCGCTCAGCCAGCGCATACCGAATCGACGCGTCCAGCAGCCGCGCCACCTCACGCGTCGTCCCCGCGCCAGATCGTTCATCGAGATCCCGCCGCACCGCATTCCCCCCCAGCGGCAGGGGCAACCCCGTCTTCTGCAACCACCACGCCCCCACATCCGCCACCAGTTCCAAACCCATCTGCGCAAACGTCAACTGCGATTGATGGATCAGCAGTCCGTGCGTCACTCCATCCTTTCCAATCGTCTCCAGAATCCGGTCGAAGGGCATCTCGACAAACCGCACCCGATCCCGCGCCTCCCCCAGCATCATCGACAGCAGCAGGAACGCCGTCGTCTCCTTCCCCGGAATCGCGACCACCGAGCCCTCCGGAATCGCCAGTCGCTCTGCATAGCAGACCGGCGAAGCCACCCGCACCTCGCCGCTCGCCTTCGCCACCACTTTCGGCCCATAGCCAAACCCCATCGACGAACCGAAGCACGTCAGACGGTACTTCCCCGCCACCCGCGCGTAGCAGTTCATGGAGATCGCCGTGATGTCCAGGTCTCCCCGCCCGATCGCCCGGCGATTCAGCGCAGCGATGTCCGCCGCGATCGGCACAAACTCAAACCGCCCGGTTTCCATCTCGGGCTCAGACATCCGCCGCGCCGGCGCACCCTGTTGCGCCTCTTCATGCGTCGGCGGCTCGATCATTCCCGTGATCGGCCACCACATGAAGACATCGTCCGGGTCGGGCGAGTGGGCGAGCGTTAACGCGAGTTCTTTCGCCATTCGTCGTCGCACTCGCGCAACACTGTGGCCTGTGCCCTGCGCGCTGTGCCCTCCCTCTAGAACATGCTCAACTGCCGCGTCGCCACCTCACTCGTCACCGGGTGCTCCGGATCCAGCCGGTACTCGCCCGTGTAGCACGCTGTACACCAGTGCTCCTTCCCCTGCTTCGTCACGCACGCCAGCATTCCCTCCAGCGTGAGGTAGTGCAGGGAATCAACGCCAAGAAACACGCGGATTTCCTCCACGGTCTTCTGATGCGCGATCAACTGATCCCGACTCGCAAAGTCCACCCCGAAATAGCACGGATGCCGGATCGGCGGGCAACTGATCCGCAGGTGTATCTCCTTCGCTCCCGCCTCGCGAAGCTGATTCATCTTCACCTTCGTCGTCGTCCCGCGCACGATCGAATCATCCACCACCACCAGTTTCTTCCCCGCCACGATCTCCTTGATCACATTCAGCTTCAGTTTCACCGCTCCCGTGCGCTCTGCCTGCGTCGGCTTGATGAACGTCCGCCCCACGTAGCGATTCGGAACGATCCCCTCGCGATACTGAATCCCGCTTGCCCGCGCGTACCCGCTCGCCGCGGATCGCCCCGAGTCCGGCATCGGCATCACGTAATCTGCCGCCACCGGCGCTTCCATCGCCAGCTTTTCCCCCAATCGCTCTCGCACAATCTGCACATTTTCCCCGAAGACCACGCTCGACGGATTCGCAAAGTACACGTGCTCAAAGATGCAGTGCGCCCGCCTCGGCGCGGCGTCATCAAACCTTCGGCTCGACATCCCCGCATCCGACAACGTCACAATCTCCCCCGGCTCCACATCGCGCACGAACTCCGCCCCCACCACATCCAGCGCCACCGTCTCACTCGCCACCACATACCGCCCATCCGCCATCTTCCCGATCGATAGCGGCCGCCACCCCCACGGGTCCCGCGCCGCCTCAATCCGATCCGGAAACAGAAACACCAGCGAGTACGCCCCCTCCACATGCCGCAACGTCGCCGCCAGCGGATCCACGGCCTTCTGTTGCTCCGGCGAAGCCAGCAGATGCACGATCACTTCCGTGTCGCTCGTCGTGTGGAACAGATGCCCCGCCTGCTCGAACCGCGCCCGCAGCGCATCAGCGTTGATCAGGTTCCCGTTGTGCGCCACCGCCACCTGCCCCCCGACATAACTCTCCAGCAGCGGCTGCGCGTTGCACACCAGCGAGCCGCCAGCAGTCGAATACCGATTGTGCCCGATCGCCCCGCAGCCGTGTGTGTACGCGCTCCCGTTCGTCCCCTTTCCCTCGCCCTTGGCATCCGCCGCGCCAGGCCGCGCCGCCCGTTCCAGTTTCTCCACCACCTCGCGCCCGAAAATCTCCGGCACCAGCCCCATCCCCGTCACCGCTTCCAACCGCTTCCCATTGCTCACCGCAATCCCCGCCGATTCCTGCCCCCGATGCTGCTGCGCATACATCCCCAGATAACACGTCGTCGCGGACTCCGGCCCGCCCCAGATCCCGAACACCCCGCACTTCTCTTTCTTCTCGTACGACGCGTCCAACGCGCGCACACCATTCACAGTCGGAGTCAGCACGCGAAGCGGCAGGTGGATGGGCATTGCCCAAACAATACGAGCCCACCACCCCCATCGCCCACCGATCCGACAACTTGACGCGAACAATGCGTGACGGCCTGCGCAACACACGCTGGCACGGGCGGCTCGTCCGCCAGTGGCAAGCACCGCCGATTCCAGCAACGTGATGGGCCCCTTCACTTCTCCCACCATTTTCCACTTAATGCAATTCATTTGCATCTACGCTTGACACCCCCATTTCCGCCGGGCATACTCCCCAAATGCGTTCCCGCGGCTTTCATTCCCATTCCGCCCCCCTCGCCGCCCTCCTTGCGCTCTTGGCCGCCATCCTTCTCCCGGGCCTCCACTCCCACAACCACTCCCACAACCACTCCCACCCCTCCCCCACGAACCCGTCCCACCATCACATCGCGGATTCCTGCTCTTCCTCCGCCGATCACGACCACCCCACCCCAACCGCCCCGCACGACGAGCACAACTGCCCAATCTGCGAGCTGATCCTCCTCGCACCCGCCCTACCCCGCCCCGATCCCGCCCCGTCACTGAATCTCATCGCCCCAGAGCAAATCGCGCACCTCCCCCTCGCCGCGCAACGCACCTGCGTGATCGCCCACCCACGATCCCTCCCCGCCCGCGGCCCGCCAGTCTCCTGAACGGCTTCACTCACCCTCAACCCGTTCCGTTGAACCACTCGCACGCCGCGCCGCGCACGTTCGCGATCGCCCTGAGACCATTTCCATGTCACCCAAGACCTTCCGCCCCTCCGGCCCGCGCCGGGGGTCCGTCATCGCGTTCACACTCATCGAACTCCTCGTCGTCATCGCCATCATCGCCCTCCTCGTCGGCCTCCTCCTCCCCGCGCTCGGGAAGGCACGCCTCGCCGGACGCCAAGCCGTCACCCTCGCACGCCTCCGCGACATGGGCATCGGTGCCGCCGCGTACGCACATGATTTCCGCGACCAGCTCCCCGCCCTCGAATCCCGCGAAGAAAAGGCCTTTATCGGTTTTGAGGTACTCGCCCAGAACAACAACATCCCGTACCAGGCCTTCCTCAATCCCAACACCCGCGACACCCTCGCCACGCTCGAAACCGACGACCACCGGCCCGTCCTCGCCGACATATCCGGCACCGCCATCGAAAACGCTGTCACGGTCTCGCCCGCGGACGTCCCCAACATCGCCTGGCACTGCTCGTTCTCTTTCGACAACGACAAGCAACTCGACAAGGCCTGGAAGCCCGTCATCTACATGGGCGATCGCGCCGACTACACCACCGGAACCACCTTCTCCGCCAACTGGAACACCAAGGGCATGTGCGTTCTCTGGACCGATCAGCACGCCGCCTTCGCCAAGTCCCGCTCCATCAAAGATCAGAGCGACCCCAACATGTACCACCACAACGAGTTCAATGGCGAAGGCGCGGCCGAATCTCGCGACCTTATCAACGTTACCCAGAGCACTCTCGACACCCATCTCCGCTTCTTCAGCGAAGATGAGGACGACGCGCTCCTCCCCAACTGAACCTGCAATCCCGAACAGCCTGGTCAAGCCACGCGTATATTAACTGGCAGCGTTGGAACCTCGGGAAGGGCGTTTCCACCGGCGCACCATCCCCCGAACCCGGTGTCCCCTTCATCACAGGAGCAAACAGTCCATGGATCTGACTGTTTCATTTCGTGCGGCGCGTATGTTGATTGCGCCGGCTCTCCTCTTCGCCATTGCACTCCCCGCGCTCGCCCAATCCTGCGCCGACCATGGCGTACCGATCAACGGCTTCCCCAAATGGCAGGAGCGAGCTGCATTCGTTCTCACCAACGCCTGCCGCATCGCGCCCGTGCCCTATCGCACAACCTACCTCCCCTCCGCCTCCACGATTCTCCAGCCCACCGTGTACCCAGCTGTCGCGCCACTCCAGTGGTCCCTCGGCCTGAACCAGTCTTCGCGTGCTCAATCGATCGATCTCGCCACCACTTCCCAATGCGGCTTTCAGCACGACTCCTGCAACGGCACCCCTTGGAACGTCCGCATCGCCTCGTATTATCCAGGCGCCGCCTCACTCGCGGAAAACATCGCCGCCGGGTACACCGATCCCCTTTCCACCATAAACGCCCTGCTCCTCGACTCCACCAACGGCGTTCCCGCTGCCGACGGCGCACCCTCCGACGGCCACCGACGCAACATCATGTCCTCCGCGCTCACCCAGCTTGGCTGCGGCTACGCAACCGGCCCCAATGCCTACGTTCGCTACTGGACACAGGACTTTGCCCGCCCGCTCTCGGCCGCCCCCATCTGCTCTCCCGTCGCCGCCGGCTCGCACATTATCCAGAACGGCTCAGTCGTCTTCCTCGCCACCTTCTACGACGTCCAGAACACCGCACCCGCAAGCGCGAACATCATCATCAATACTGTGAGCTCTGCCCTCACTCTCCATCTCGGCACCCCCGCCCGCGGCACCTACCGCCTCACCTCCCCCTCCGGCCCCACTTGCCGCTCCTATCACTTCGAGTTCCGCGACGCCGCGGGGACGCTCTGGCGCTACCCCGCCCGCGGCGAACTCCGCACCTTCGGCGAAGGCCCCTGTGCCGAGGACTACCTCCCCGGCCCCACCTGCCCAGCGGATTTCGACGGGTCCGGAGCCCTCACCGTCAACGACATCTTCTCCTTCATCTCCGCCTGGTTCGCCGGCGACGCCCGCTCTGATTTCAACCACGCTGGCGGCATTAACACCGCCGATGTGTTTGACTACCTTTCCGCGTGGTTCTCCGGCTGCTAGCCCCCAACAAACGCCTGAACCACCCCAGCCACCCCTTGACCCCGACCACTTCCCTGCCTTTACTCTCCCCCCTGTCATCTTGTTGATGCCCGGATCTCACCCAGCCGGACCGCAGCCGCGGCCCTCCGGCACAGATCGCTTGCCCCAATCCCCAATCGGCAAGCACGTCGGCCAGCCACGGACACGCCTGTCCCCCCGGCTCGGTCGAACGACGGAAGGATTCTCGCCATGGCCCGTTACACAGGTCCCAAGCTCAAGTTGTCCCGACGCATCGGCACCCCGATCGAGGACATACCCAAGCACACGTCCAAGCGCTCCCTCACGCCCCCCGGCATGCACGGCTACCGCGGCCGCCGCCTGCGCGACTTCGGCGTCCGCCTGAACGAGAAGCAGAAGGTCCGCTTCCACTACCACGTCCTTGAGCGTCAGTTCCGTCGCTACATCGAAGAGGCCGGCCGTCTCCCCGGCAACACCGGCGAGATGCTCCTCCGCCTGCTCGAGCGCCGTCTTGATAACGTCGTCCGCCGCGCTGGCCTTGCCCGCACCATCTGGGCCGCCCGCCAGATCGTCGCCCACGGCCACATCCTGGTCAACGGCCACAAATGCGACCGCCCCAGCTATTCGGTGGACATCGGCGACTCGGTTACCGTCAAGACCAAGCTCCACAAGCTCGTTCGCGAGAACATGGAGTCCCTGTCCGGCCACGAGGTTCCCGGTTGGATCGACTTCAACCCCGGTGAGCTGACGATCAAGATCGTCTCCCTCCCCACCTCCGACCAGATCCCCTTCGACGTCAACCCCAACCTTATTATCGAATACTACCGGTAATCCGCAAAGTAACGGAGTACGAAGTGACGAAGTGACGGAGTACGAGAGTCCATCGACTCGCTCCCCCACTTCGTCACTTTTTTACTTCGTGACTCCGTCACTTCTGGACCCCTCTCAATGCTCAAGTTCCTTCGCAAGTACAACACCTACATTCTGGTCGTCGGCGGCTGCCTGCTCATGGTCGCCTTCCTCCTCCAGGGCGTCCTCAGCGATCTGTCCAAGCGCGGCCTCTTCGGCGGCACCGCTTTCAAGATCGGCTCCAAGAAGGTCACCCAGGAAGAGTTCGGTCTTTCCGCCCGTGAGTACGGCGCCGTCACGCTTGTCATTGATTCAGCTGGCATCTTCAGCGGCCGCGCCGGCGTCGCCGCGCTCGGTGGCGGCGAAAACGCCGAACACTGGTATCTCCTCACCCGCGAAGCCGAGCTTGCCGGCCTCGTCGGCGGCCCCCACGACGGCGACGACTATCTCGAAGAAATCTCCCGCGAGATGGCCCAACGCATCTCCCGCGACTCCACCCAGGTCGAAACCTATCGCGTCTTCATCCGCCTCCGGATGGATAGCGCTATGGATACCGCCATGGGTCAGGCCCACCTTACCCCCGACCAACTCAAAGGCGCGTTCGCCAAACTCCGCGGCGCAGTCCGCCTGCAGAACGCCTACATGGGCTCGGCCCGCTACTCCGCCCGCCGGCTCGCCTCCGTCGCCCGCTCCAAGGAAGACGCCGTCGCCATCGACTACTTCCTCGTCCCCGCCGACCGCGAACTCACCGGCATTCCCGATCCCGACGAGGCCGCGATCAAGGCCCACTACGAGAAGTTCAAGGAGACTCCCCGCGGCTCCGGCGACTTCGGCATCGGCTACAAGCTTCCCCCGCGCATTAAGCTCGAATGGCTCGAACTGAATCGTCAGCTCATCGCCGACGCCGTCACCGTTGACGGCGTCGAAGTCGAGAAGCGCTTCCTCGCCCTCTATCCCAACGGCCAGGTCCCCGACGGCAAAACCGTCGAGGGCGAACACTCCCGCATCGAGACCGATGTCCGCAAGGAACTCGCCGACAAGATCCTTAAAACCGCCGACCTCGTCATCCGCGGCGAGCTGGATCGCCCCTTGCGCAAACTCGACCGCGACGGCGACTACGTCAAGCTCCCCGCCGACTGGGCGACCGTCAAGCCCGACTTCAATCGCATTCGCGACGCGGTTTCCGCCCGCCTCCTCGATCAGTACAAGATCGTGATCCCCGCTCCACGCGTCACCACGCGCGCCGCGAACTGGATCGAGCAGGGCGAAATCCGCAACCTCGAAGGCATCGGCGCTGCCTACGCCAAGCGCGGCCAATCCACCCGCATGGCGGACGCCATCTTCTTCGGCGTCCGCGAAATCGCCGATCCTGCCTCCGCCGAGCCCGGCTTCCAGGTCGGCGTGCCCTTCCCCGAAGCCATCGACAACGCCGCCGGCAACAAGTACTACTTCACCATCCTTGACGCCCGCAAGGAATCCCCCCCGGACTCCATGGAGGACGTCCGCCCCGAAATCGTCAAGAACATCAAACGCCTCGCGGCCTACGAGAAGCTCAAGCTCGCTGAGCCGGGCCTCAAGAACCTTGCCGTCACGCAGGGATTGGATGCCATCGCCAAGGTCCCCGCCGGCTCCTCCGAAATTCCCCTCGGCGTCCGCCCGAACACCATCAGCCGCAGACAAGCCGCCGTCGGCATGGACGCCGGCTCGCAGGCCCTTGACACCCCTGTCTTCCGCGAGGGCGTCTTGGCCGCCACCGCTTCGCTGGATCCGATGGCCGATCTTACCAAGCTCGATCCCGCCCTTACCACCTTCTCCATGCCCTTGGACAAGGCCCTCTCCATCTGCGTCTACCGGGCCAAGAAAATTCTCCCCCTCACCGCTGAAAAGTTCCGCACCAACCAGAACTCGCTTGCATTCCAGGCCTCCCGCGACGAGTTCGGCTCGGATCCGAACGATAACCCCTTCAGCTTCGAGGAAATGAAGCAACGCCTCGGCGTCACCGACCCCGATGGCCGCTCCCTAAAGAGCGACAAGGACAAGAAAGACGCGGCCAAGCAGTAACCGCATGACACGCCCGGGATGAGCGACGCCTTGGGAGCGAATCCCGCAGATGTTGCTCATTTCCCTCTTCCACGTCACTCCCCTTCATTCATCCCCTGCGTCATCGCTCCACCGATCGACCTCCGCGTCATTTGCGGCAGCGACGCCGGCAAGCCACCCGGCCAGAGCGATCGCACCCCTTCCCGCACAATCCGCAGCCCCCCCATCATCGCCAGCCCCAGCGACGGCCGCGGCTTCAACGCATTCCGCCGCACCAGCAGCGCGGTTACATCATCGTTGAATACATCCCGCAGATCGTCCGCGGCCACATCCCCGCGCAACGCCGCGATCCGTGACAACAGTTCGCGCACGAACGTCTCCGGCCGCGACGGGTCCCCCTCCGCGAGCACGCGCCGCAGCCCCTCGTGCCCCAGCAGCCGTCCATCCGCATCCGTCGCCTCGATCAGCGAATCCGTGTAGAACAACACCAGATCATCCGGCCGCAGATGCACGCTCGTCGCCGGATACATGGTCTCCTCGATAATCCCCAGCGGCAGATTCGTCGGCCCCGTACCACCCTCCCCCGGCACGATCATCCCCCACTCTCCCCTCTTGGCATCAAAACGCATCGGCCGCGGATGCCCCGCGTTCGAGACCGCCAGTTCATCCGTCGGCGAGAAATACGTCGCCACCACCGCTGTGGCAAACAGCACCCCTGCGCCCGCGTTTTCCAGGCCCTCCTCCCCGATCACTCCAAACTCCCGGTTCACGCGCGCCACCAGATCGGCCTGATCGATCGAGTTCGTGTGCTTCCGCATGAGCCGCCGCAACGCATCGGCCGCCTTCGCCACCGGCGCGCCATGCCCCGAAACATCCGCCACGATCAGCCGCGTGATCCGCCCCGTGGCGCAGTTCGTCACGTAATGGATGTCCCCCCCCGCTTCCCCCGAATCGTCCCCCGCCCGATACGGCAGCGAATACACCCAGGCATCCAGCCCCGGCATCACGACACCATTGTCAATGGCGCGATTGCCGCCCCATACCTCCATACAGGCCATGACGTGCTGCCCCGCCTCATTGCCTTGATGCCTCATGCCTTGATGCCTTCCTCACATCCGACATACGACATCGCACATCCGACATTCCGCTACGCCAGCAGCACATCCAGCAACTCCGGCACCCCCTGCCCCCGCGTCGCCACAGTCTCGATCACCGGCCGCCGCCCCGCCACATCCCGCAGATCGCGCACCAACTCGTTCTCCCCCGGATGATCCGCCTTGTTGCAGACGAACACATCCGCGATCTCCAGAATCCCCGCCTTGTCCATCTGCACCGCATCGCCCATTCCCGGCGTCAGCACCACCGCCGTCCGATCCACAAACGACCGAATCTTCGTCTCGTTCTGCCCCGCGCCAACGGTCTCAATAAACACAGTGTTGAACCCATGTGGGATGTGGGATGTGGGATGTGGGACGTCCGCGCCAGATGTGCCTGACTTTGCCTTCACATCCGACATCCCACATCCGACATCCGACATTCCCCCTATCAGCTCCACAATCTCCGGCAGCGCGTGATAATCCTC
Source organism: Phycisphaerales bacterium (assembly GCA_038225655.1). Taxonomy (GTDB): domain Bacteria; phylum Planctomycetota; class Phycisphaerae; order Phycisphaerales; family UBA1924; genus UBA4658. Next base: position 290,031 of record JBBRQY010000003.1, read on the forward strand.
CCCGCTGATCGCGAGCGAGCGATAGAACACGCTCTGGTCCAGCGTGTTGAAGTCCACCCGCAGCCGATCCCCCAGCAGCGCGCCGCCTGTGATCGGGCTCATGGGATCAAACGCCACAACGGCGCACCTTCCCATCTCGGGCTTCTCTTTCGCCCGCCGCGTGTACTCCCCCACCAACTGCGCCACCAGCGTGCTCTTGCCCGCCCCCGGCGATCCGGTAATTCCAATCACACGCGTCGGCCTCTTCCTCGCCGCACCATTCCGCATCGGCCGCCCCGCATGCATCAGCGAAATGTCCCGCGCGAGCTGCGACTCGGCCGTCCCATTCTCCACCACCTGCCCGCGCGCCTTCGTCGCTCCGCGCACCGCCTCCACTATGTCAATCAGCCCCGTCGCCGTCGTGAAACACTTCGCCACGCCACCGGCGAGCAGCACCGCAATGTCCTCCTGCGGCAGAATCCCACCCATATACACCGGCATGTCCGGCCGACCCAACTCCCGCAGCGCCGTCACCAGCCGCGGCCCCAGCACCAAGTGCGAGTTGCTCATCATGCTCGCCGCGATCACATCGCAATCCTCATCCCGCGCCGAAATCGCCAGCGACCGCGGCGTCTGCCACAGCCCCGAATAAATCACGTGCACCCCCGAATCCCGCAGAGCCCGCGCGATCACCTTTACACCCCGGTCATGCCCATCCAGCCCCATCTTCCCCAGCAACACCCGCGGCCGATGATCCAGATCCGCGCAGCGGTCCTTCTTCTCAAACTCGGTCGTCGCGGTGTGCAGTGTGGTGGTCATGGGGTTCGTGCGGAGGGTATGCGCGCACCGGGGTGGCACGGGCGGCTTGCCCGCCCGTGGTGTGGCAGCCGAACCCCCGGCGAGTCAGGCCTGCTCACCGTACCCGAAACTCCCACTCCACCCCCGGCGTGTACCCGATCGCCTTGTACAACTGCTCTCGGGTCTGCATCTCCCCGAGCGACCCCTGAACGCTCCCGTCTTTCTTGAGCGTCTCCAGCGCTCGCCCCACCGCCCCCATCGCAACCCGCAGCATGCTCACTGGGTAGATCACGCACTGATACCCCATCGCCCCGAACTTCGCCGCCGGAATCAGCGGCGTCTTCCCGAACTCCGTCATGTTGGCGAGCAGATAGAACCGCCGCGACGCTCCCGCCGACTGCCGAAGGTCCGACGCAAACCGCCCGAACTCCTCTTCGGTCGTCAGCCCCTCCGGAAAGATCATGTCCGCCCCAACTTCCAAATACGCCCTCGCCCGCGCCACCGCCGCATCAAACCCCTCCACCCCCCGCGCATCCGTCCTTGCACAAATGATGAACCCCCGGGCATCCTCGGTCTTCCCACATCCCACATCCCACATCCCACATCCCACATCTCTTGCCGCATTCACCGCCGCTCGCACCTTCTCCACCGCATGCTCCAGCGGCACCAGTTTCTTCCCATCCAGATGCCCGCACCGCTTGGGAAACACCTGATCCTCGATGTGCAGCCCCGCCGCCCCCGCCCGGGCATACTCGATCACCGTCCGTCGCACCATCTCGCTCTCGCCGAACCCGGTATCCGCATCCGCGATGATCGGCAGCCCGCTCGCGTCGAACGCCTCCCGGATGCAGCGGCAGAAGTGCTCAAGCGTCAGGATTCCCACATCCGGCACCCCCGCCGCCACACTGGTAACCGCGCCCGACACATACGTCGCATTGAACCCGGCATCCGCGATCATCTTCGCGCACAGCGCATTGAACGCCCCCGGCATCATCACCGTTTTTTCGGGTCCGGGGGGGTTGTCCAGCAAGGCGCGAAGGCGGGCACCGGGAGTTGCGTTCGGCATAGTCCATGGTACCAACCCCCATGCCCCGACCAATTCCGGCCCATCCAGACACCCCCCGAATTCCGCCCGCATCCCCCCTCCCCGCCCCTCTGCACTCCATCCACGCCTTTGTTATGCTGGGCCCGCCCCGACCCAGTGGGCCGGTCGATCCGTCCCGTGACCGTCGCTCGTTGCGCACCCCACCCTCTCAGGAGATCCCTTCATGCACGCACTCCCGACGCTTCTCGCCCAGTCCTCCAACGCCGGCTCCGTCGGCGGAGCGATCGGCGGTCTCTTGTTCTGCGGCATCTACCTCCTCGTCACCGTCCTCGTCGTCGCGGGCTTCTGGAAAACCTTCGAGAAGGCCGGTCAGCCGGGATGGGCCGCAATCGTTCCGTTCTACAACCTCTGGGTCTTGTGCCAGGTCGCCGGACGTCCGGGCTGGTGGTTCATTCTGTTCTTCATTCCCATCGTCGGCCTCGTCATCAGCATCATGGTCAGTCTGGACATGGCCAAGGCCTTCGGCAAGGGCGTCGGCTTTGCCATCGGCCTCATCTTGCTTGGGCCGATCTTCTACTGCATTCTCGGCTTTGGCAGCGCGCAGTATCAGGGACCCGCCGCCGCGCGCTGATCAGCGTCTGTCCGCCCCCCGGAGCCGCACCCCATGCCGAGTCCGACACCGCTCCCCGATCCGCAATGGACCGAGGGACCGTTGGAATGCGTGGGGTGCGGCTATTCCCTCGACGGCCTCGCCATCCCCGGCCGCTGCCCCGAATGCGGCGCACCGTTCGATTCGCAGGTGATGGTGCTCCACGGCGTCGCCCGCTCCTCCTCGGGCACATCGCTCTGGCGCAGACTCGCGTGGATCGGGCTCGCCGTCGGCGCCATGATTGTCACCCAGGCGTGGCCCTTCCTGCTCATGTTCTCCTGGATGGTGCTCGTCGCCGCGCTCGTCGCGGTCCTCGCAGGCATCATTTTCATGGTCGCCACCGGCCGGCGCGAACGCGCCGGCACCGAACGGTTCATGTTCACCAGCGCTGGCGTCGCACGCCTCCCCGCCAAGCGCGACGACCGCGGCCCCGGCATGGACGCCGTCTTCATCCCCTATTCACCAACCGCCCGCTTGCGCGTCGATCCCATCAGCCCATTCTGGCGACGCGTCCGCATTGAGACCCCCGACACGCACGGCGTTCATCAGGTCGTCTTCGACGCGGGCTTCCGTTGCCCCTCACAACACGCCGACCGCGTCGAAGCGACCATCCGCGCGGCTATGCAAGGCACTGCAATGCCCACCGATCACCCTACCGCGCCCCCCCTCCACCCGCCCGTCACGCCTCCTCCGCTCCCCCGCTGATCACCCATTCCACTTCCGCTCGGGCTCGCCCGTGTAGATACTCAGCGGCCGAATGATCCGGTTATCCGCGTGCTGCTCGATGATGTGGGCGCACCAGCCGGTGATGCGGGCGGCGACGAAAATCGGCGTGTACTGCGGCACCGGAATCCCCATCACGAAGTACGTCATCCCGCACGGGAAATCCACGTTCGGGTGGATGTTCTTCTTCACGAGCATGATCTTCTGCACCTGCTCGCCCAGCTCAAACCACTTCGGCGCAGGAATCCCGCCGAACGGCCCCTTGAGCGTCCCCGCCATCTTTTTCCCTAAACCGTGCAGAATCCCCGCGCGGTGATCCCCGTTCTTGTACACGCGATGCCCAAAGCCCATCAGTTTCCGCTTCGTGTCGAACGCCTTCTGCATCCAGTCGTCCACCGCCGGCGTTCCGATCCCCTTCTCTCCTACATCCTTCACGATCTCCTTCAGCATCTCCATCGCCATCTCGTTCGCCCCGCCATGCAGCGGCCCCTTGAGGGCAGCGATGCCGCCCGCCACCGCGCCGTGCATATCGCTGAACGTCCCTGCAATCACCCGCGTCGTGAACGTGCTCGCATTAAACTCATGCTCGGCGTACAGAATCAGGGACACATCGATCACCTTCGCCTCATCCTGCGAAGGCCGCCGCCCAGTCATCATGTACAGCATGTTCGCCGCGTGGCCAAGCGTCGGATCGCCCCCCTCGCGCCGCCCGATGATGGCCCGCCCGTCGATGATGTTCTGCATGTGCCCGATCATTGTGGGAATCTTCGCTAGCAGCCGCTTGGCCTTGCGGAGGTTGGCATCCTTCGTCACCAACTGCGCATCCGGATCGGTGTGGGCAAGCAGACTCACAGCGCTCCGCAGCACGTCCATCGGCACCGCCCGTCCAGACGCAAGCCACCCAGCCGACGACTCAATGAACGACGTTACAAACGGATGGAGTGCCCGCTCCGCGATGATCTCCGCTTTGAACCGCGCCAACTCCTGCGCACTGGGCTTGTGCCCCTCGAGCAGCAAAAACGCAACCTCCTCAAACGTCGCGTGCTCCGCCAGATCATGGATCTCATACCCCCGATAGATCAGCTTGTCCTGCTCGATCGAGCACACCGCCGTCTGCCCCCCGATCACCCCTTCCAATCCCTTCGCAAACGCGGCCTGTTTGTCGGACTTGGCAGTGGCAGCAGCATTCGCGGGAGCAGCAGCGGTCGACATGGTTCATCCTGTGCGGAGGGAAGTGCGGGAAACTCCACTCTAGGCGAGAAAACAAATCATCGCTCCCCGAGCATTCCATTCGGTCCGACCATTCTGCTAGAACGCCACGATCAAGCCCCGCCGGCCCCCGGCCCTCGATGTCCACACTCTGGGCAGAACGCCCCAACCGGCAGCCCGCACAGGTCGTAACCGCAAATGTCGCACAGTCCATTCCGCCGCCTCATGTACTTTCGCAGCGCTCCCGGCCCTCGCACAATGCACACGCCCAAAAGTCCAAGTATGCCAACATTCGCGGCGAAGCCGGGCCAGACAGGGCGCAGCGGCAATGAGATCATTCCTCCATCCAAGTCCGGAACCCCGATGGCTCCCTCCCAAAGACACTCCTTCCCGTCCTCCACAAGGGACATTCGAAGACTGCGCCAAGGCCTGCCGTACGAATAGATCCTCAGAACGCGCTCAAAACTCCTTGGGAAGTACCACCAGGCACTGTCAGAATCTCGGAACCGCGTTTCCACATGCATCCAGCTTCCTGGCGGTGGTTCGTTCCGGGCCAACGACGCGAACGGCCAGGGCGTTTCCCGCCCGCTCGCACTGGTCTCAGGGCCAAGGCCTGGGTCCGCACCCCGGATCAACTCAGCCCACGTGAGCATGTAAGTCGCCCCCACCCCGATCATCATCCACAGGATCATGGTCGCCGCACACGTCCGCCAACGATCTGGTCCACCGCAAGCAATTCGTCGACGACACGAGTGAAATTCGAGCCCGGACATGGGTGGTTTGACGCCCAGGTCTCTGCAATGTTCCACTGACCACGCGATCGGGTTGCCCTACCGTCGCCCATGCCCCCTCCCCGCCCCCTCTCCCCCCTCTGCGTCTACTGCGGCGCATCCTCCGGGGCACGCCCCGCCTACGCGCAGTCCGCCCGCGCCCTCGGTGCCGAAATGGTCCGCCGCAACATCTCCCTCGTCTACGGCGGCGGCCGCGCCGGGCTCATGGGCCACATCGCCGATTCCGTACTTGATTCCGGTGGCACAGTCACCGGCATTATCACCCAGCAGCTCATGGATAAGGAACTCGGCCACACCGGCATCCACGAACTCCGCGTTGTGGACACCATGCACGAACGCAAGAAGATGATGGCCGACATCGCTCGCGGCTACATCGCCCTCCCCGGCGGCGTGGGCACGCTCGACGAGCTCTTCGAAATCCTCGCCTGGGCCCAGCTCTCCATCCACGACCACCCCATCGGCCTGCTCAACGTCGACAACTTCTACGACCCCCTCATCGCTCTCCTCCAGTACATGGAAAAAGAGCAGTTCCTCCGTATCTCACCCACCGACGCCCTCGTCATTGACGCCGACCCGGCCACACTCCTGGACCGCATGGCCGCACAACCCCCTCGCACGCCTCGAGCACACCTCGGCGAAACGCGCTAAGTCCAAATCAACGAGAACGCACACATTTCAAATCTGCAATTTCAGATTTGAAGTTTGCCCATTTAAACTTTGAACTTCCCCTACCCCCGCGCCGGCCACGCCATCGCCTCCGGCCCCGGACCCGCCACCCCCAACCGCTTACACACGCTGCGCCCAAATCCGCGCAATCGCTCCCCAAACATTTCCGCCCGCACCGTGGCGTCCCAATAGGCCCTGCGCCCCCATCCCGCCGCTACGCGCACCGGCGTATACCCCGCTATACGCATCTCCCGACCTGCCATCCGCTGCACCGCATCGATCTGCCGATCCGTCAAACGCTCGCGATACCGCCCCACCGCGTGCGGCTCCAACGCCTTGAGCGTCACCCCCGCCCACGCCGCCTCCGCCCGCTCCTGCCCTCCCCGTGCCTTCCGCGAAAAATCCAGCATCTCCGCGTGCATCTCTTCCCCTAGAAACCCACAGAGCCGCGTCAGCTCCTGCCCCGGATTCGTCACCAGCGACTCAAACGCCACAGACGTGTACCGATCAGCAGGGAGCACACGCTGCAACCGACGATGCTCCCGCGCAATCCCCGCCCAGCTCCGCGCACAAGCCGCAGCCGAACTCCGCGACCACGCCAACATCATTCGCGATGCCACCACATCCCGCGGATCCCGCTGAATGTGTATGAACTTTGCCATCGGCAACTCGCGCGCGATCGCCTCCACATGCCGGCAATGGTGCGGGCTCTTCTCCTCCACCAGCGGCTTCTGCGCGACCCGCGCATGCTCGGCCATCATCGCCAGAAACACCGCCCCCCGCGTCCCCAATCTGCCGCTCGCCACGCCCTCCAGAAGCCGCCGTGTTCCGATCTCCTGATTCTGAAACGGCACAGACCGCACATATCCCTCCACCTCTCGCAGCAACTCGATCCCCCGCACCGCCCGAACGCGCATGAAAAACTCCGACTCATGCGGCACACAGATCTTCGGATGAGCACACAGCATCGTCCGCAGCAGCGTCGTCCCCGATCGCGGCGATCCCACGATAAAGAACACGCTCTGCGTAGTCGCCATTGGCTGTGTCGGAGGAGTGCTTCTGGGCTTCATATTCATCGGCCGCTCCATGACCTCCGAGACAGTTCAAACGCGGATGCCGCGTAGAGATTGCCCAGATCGAGCACGCATCTGAAAAACTCCCCTACTTGCCTACATCAATTGCCTTACTCTGGGTGAACGCGCAGTTGAGCCCCTCGCAATGCCGAGGGCTCATCTCCGGCCCAGGCCGCATCTCCGGCGAGTCAAAAGCGAAAAACCCGGGCTCGTCCCCGGGGTTGGGTTATTTTTCACATTCAAAACACCTCACCTCACCACCCGCCGCGCCCACCACCACCTCCGCCTCCCGAGTACCCACCTCCGCCCCCGCCCCCATACCCACCGCGCCCGCCACCCCCTCCACCACCACCGGCCTCACGCGGCTTGGCTTCGTTCACCGTCAGGTTCCGCCCATCCATGTCCTTCTCATGCATCGCCTCAATCGCCTTCCTGGCCTCGGCTTCATTCGGCATCTCGACGAACCCGAACCCGCGTGACCGACCCGTCTCTCGCTCCATCACCACCTGCGCGCTCGCCACTTGCCCGAACGGCGCAAACGCCGCACGCAGCGAGTCATCCGTGGCCTTGAACGATAGATTTCCAACGTACAGCTTCATGATCCAATGCACCCAATCTGCCCGAGAAATCCAATCGTGGTACCGCAGCCGCTGCCTCGGGCAAGTCCGCGCGTCGGTCGTGTGGGCAAGGCACGGAACCTCCGTGCCCTTGGAATGGGAGGGGGCGAACCCACATCTGCGCGAGTGTAGTCCCACACCATGAAAATGGGCAAATCCGCCCCGCCCCCGGCAATTTGTCCGTGTGAAATCTCTCGAAGGCACAGGGAGTCGGGCGGAGGGCGTGTAGGTCGCGAAACAGAACAACGTGTTGATGAAACCCCGTTGCCCTCTCTCACCGCCCTATCGCCCGGTTGACGGAATCGCATTCGTCCCAGTGGCGGCCGGCGCTCCCTCCCCTTGATTCTCTTTCCGGATCGCATCCTCCACAATCTTTTCAAACACGCCCGCCAGCAGTCTCTGCCCCCGCGCATTCGCGTGCACATCATCCCCGGGCTCGAACGGATCCCCCTTTCCGTCATCCATCGCACCCCGAAACGACGCCCCCGTATTCACCGACACTACCCCCGCACTCTTGATCCAACTCGAAATCACTCCGCACCCCGGCCGCGCCGTACCGGTCAGTTCCGCCTTCCGGAAGTACTGCACCACACGCACCTGCACGCCCTTCGATTTTGCCAGCTCCACCAACTCCATAAACGAAGCGCGGCACAACTCGATGTCCTGCTCGTGCGTCGCCGCGTGCCCCGGCGGGGGCGGTTCCGGCATTCGCCCGATCACCTTGCACAGCGCCTTCCATCCATACACCCCGAGCAGTTCCTGCAATGCAAACGTCGGCTTGCTCTGCGGCCACGAACTCCCGATGTATTCCAGCCCGGGCGCATCATCAAAGTCGTCGCTGTTCAATACCAATATCAACATGTCCGCATCGAACAACCCGAACCGCTTCACATACGCCAGTTCATTCGGCGGCCCCCAACTCCCCGCGCTCATGTTCCCCACCACCATCCGCTGCCGCGGCTCGCAGTCCTTCGGCAACCTCATCCCCGCCAAAATCGTCGTCGCAAGCTCGCTCTGATCGATCTTCGCCCCACCGTTCACGATGCTGTCCCCAAGGACCATCACGCGATACTCCTCCGCCCCGGCCGCCCCTTCGGCCCGATGCTCGGAAATCTCTCCCGTCCGCATCGACCACTTGTTCACCACATAGTCATGCCCGAATCTTCGGCACTTCTGGTTCGGCACGAGCAGATACTCAATCTCCGGATCCAGCTTGTACAAAGGCGGATCCCCCAATCCCACGATGTACCGCGCCCCCAACTCCCCCGCCAACGCTCCCCCCACCAGCAGACACACACCCCATACCAGCGCCCGCTTGGCCGTCCATCGCCGCTTCCGTCTCATTCCATATCCCATCGGATTCGCCCTTCCTGCTTGAGTACCCAGACGCACCGCGGCGGGACTTTCAATCTGCGCTAGACCCGCCCCCACATCTCTGCGTAACCTTCCGCTCCTGCGGGCGTAGCTCAATGGTAGAGCATCAGTTTTCCAAACTGAATGTTGCGCGTTCGAGTCGCGTCGCCCGCTTTGGATAAGTTGCCGGATCGCAAGGATTTGCGAGGCCTCCCGAGTGTTCGGGAGTGCGGCCAAACCAGCGTCCGCCGTGGTTCATACCACGGCGTGCAGGAGCCGCACTATGTCCGCGCCCACAACTCCATCGCCCCGCCTCCCTCAGATGCTCGTGTACGCCCCCGCCGGCCGCGTCACGAAAGACGGCCAACCCTACCGCCGATTCCGTGTACGCGTGAAGGGGCAAGACATTCCTCTGGGTCCGTGGGGTCCGGACGACTCGCCCGAGCATCAGCGAGCCACGATGAAGTACCGCGGCATCTGCGCCGACCTTCTGCGCCACGGGAAGGTATGCAGCAAGCCGGATGTGCTCACCGTCGGATCGCTCATCGACTTGTACCTCAACGAACTCGCGAGGCGGGACGCGGCGATTGATCCGCCTGGACGCAGCGAACCGAACGGCCGATCGATTCTCAAGAAACTTCGTGCTGGTTTCGCGCCGGAACGAGCCGCGGACTTTTCCGTGCCCAAACTTGTGCATTGGCGCCTCGCCCTCGCCGAGACGGTCGATGATCGCGGAGTCCGGCTCAGCCGCGGCTATCTCAACAGCAAGGTGATCCCGACAATCGTGCGCATGTTCCGGTGGGCTCAGGACAAAGGACTCATCGAAGGCGAGCGATGGAAGGGCAATCCGAAGGACGTGGTTACGCCGCTCGCGAAGGGCGAGACTTCAGCGCCGAACCTCGAAGCAAGGGAGATGGCGGAGGGGATTGTCGTCGATCAGGTGCTTCCGCACCTACTCCCCTATGTCCGCGACGTGGTACAACTCATCCGTTTGACCGGGGCTCGCCCATCGGAAATCTGCCGACTCACCTGTGCGATGATCGACACTTCGCGGGCCGACGTGTGGGTCGTGGATTTGAAGCAGAACAAGAACGCCCACAGAGGGAAGATGCGAGTGATCACGTTCGACGCATCGGCGCAGGAGATTCTTTGCCGCCACAGGGATCCCCACCGCCCCTATGCCTGCATCTTCACGGGCGGACGACTCAAAGAGGCCAGCGTTCGAGCGAAACACGCCGGCCGGAACAGCACGCCGACGCCGGCACAGCTTGCGGCGATGGCGAAGGCCACTGAGGATCGACTTGCCGACGCCAAACCGCTCGACCCGTCCACCGTTCAGGACCACGTGCGCCTTGCGTGCGTGGAGCACGGAATCGCACCGTGGACGCTGTACCAGCTCCGACATGCGGCCATCACCGAGGCGGACGACTTGGTAGACGAAGGCGTAGCGCAGGACGTTGCCGGGCATTCCTCCGCGGCGATGACCAAAAAGTACAAGCACAATCAGATCAACCGGGCCGTGAAGGCACGCCGCGCCGTCACCGCTGCGAAGGCCGCGGCTCACTGAGACGCATTGCAAACCACAACTCTACACAATATAACATTGCGATTGGCCATCATGGACACTCAAGGACAGTCATTGACAATCACGGCCGAAAATGATGTGTTTTGGTGTGACTTGGTTGGGTTCGGTGTCGCGGATTGTCGCCATTTGACCCCATCTTGACTTATGTCTGGCATAGGGGCACAATGGGACGTACTGGCGTCACCCAAAACACAAAGGAACCCATTATGCCGCTATCGCCAGCGTCCAAGCCCCCCGCAATCACACTCGAAACCCTCCGCGAAACGCGGCTCACGTTCAAGGCTGCCGCGAAACTCGCGGGCGTGGATCAGACATCCGTTTGGCGATGGGCCATGACCGGCCTCCGCGGCGTCAAGCTGCCGACCATCCACATCGGCAGGGGGCACTTCGTCACCGAGCCTGCCCTTCTCGACTTCCTCAACAAGATCAACGACAAGGGGCCCGCCGACGTGTCCCACCTTGTCGAAGCCCGTCAAGAAGCCCGTAAGCCCCGCCGATCGCGACGCCGCGCGGCCTGATTCAGTTCGATCCCGATTTGATCTGTGAATGCTCGGGCTGCCGCATCACCAACGGCCCGGGCAGAAGTTGTCCCTCACATGAAACCTATCCGGTCGGACAAGGAACGTCCAGCCCCGGCCACGAATCCCTTGGCCCAGTGGCTCCGCGCCCAGGCCGCGGCGTTCGTCGCGCAGGCGGAAGCGATCGAGCGAGGCCATCAGAGCGAGACGATCACATGCCCCGGGCTGGATCGGATGGACGTGGCGATTCTTCGCGTGCTCGCCGCGCACCCTTTGCATCGTGTTCTCGCTGCCGATCTATCCGACGGTGGGCATCGCGACATCGGCCGTCCAAAGGCCGTGGGCATCCGCCTCCGTCAACTCCACAACAGCGGCTTTGTCGATTTCCCCGTCGGTAGCCATCGCGGCGCCCTCATCACCGGCCGGGGACTTGCTGCCGTGCGTGCAGATGACGTGCAAGTGACGCTCAAATGACCGCTTCGCCAAAACCGCCCGGAGGATACTTCCCACATGTCCGAGCCACAACGACTTTTCAACGTCCGGCAACTCTCCCGACATCTCAGCGTGTCTCAAAAGTGGCTGCGACTAGAGGTGGAGGAGAATCGACTCCCCTGCATTCGCATCCGCAAGAATGAAATGCTGTTCGACGCCGAGACAGTCGAAACGATTCTGGCTGAGCGAGCAAAGCTCGGCGATGGCCGTGTCGTCACGAACTACTTCACGCCAGCGGTTCCGGCGAGGCACGTTGGAGGCGTGCATCGGAAGGCGATTCAGCTCTTCGGGGATCTGCTGGCTGTGACTTGGGATTGCAACCACCCCGCGCGAGCCGAGTCGGTGCGTGCCCTGCTCTCCGAAATCGGGATCGATGTGAACGTCACGATGTCTGGCGAGCTTTCCCAAAAGACGCTTGAATGGCTCGTTGCTCAGTGCCCCGCGTGGCCGGTCGATGCCCAATGGGCACCACCGTCGAGAACTCCGCGCCCCACGCAGGAAGCGATAGACGCGGCCGCTCCCCTCAACGGAAAGGACTCCGATGCCCCGTCGTCCCCAATCGCATATTGACCACCACGCCGCGGCCCGATGGCTGTGCGGCGGACCCGTGCGTGATATGCCGCTCGCGCAGCGGCTCATTCGTCACTTCGTGGCGACCGGCCACTGGCGCGAAGTCAGCCGGGATGGCGTCGTTGGCTTCGACCTCGCGGACCTGAATGCGTGGCTCGTGTGGTGGCACTCGCCATCGTCGGACCTGGCACAGCCGCCGTTCGCGTCTCGGAGGGCGGCATGAAGATCAACATTGCACTGATCCGGACCGATGGCCAGACGCAGCCGCGCGAGCGGTTGGATACGAATGTGGTCAGCGACTACGCCGAGATGCTCGACGCGCTCCCGCCGGTGACGGTCTTTCGCGAAGGGAACAATTACTGGCTGGCCGACGGCTTCCATCGACACGCCGCGCACGTCAAGGCAAAACTCGAACAGATAAGTGCCGACGTTCGGAACGGCACTGTTGACGATGCCCGTCTGTTCGCCGCTGGAGCCAATGCCGCCCACGGGCTTCGTCGAACGATCGCGGACAAGCGGCGCGCCGTGCGGATCGTCCTATGGCACCCGTTGGCCGAAGACTGGTCTGACCGCCAAATTGCGACTCACTGCGGGGTGTCTCACACGTTCGTTGCGCGGTCGCGGCTTGATCTCAATGGCGCAGTTGTGGCCCGCTCCGACACAAAGCCGAACCCGGAACCCGCGACCCTTCCCACCGATGCCGTGGCCGATCCGAGCTCGGGCCCGCCGGAGCGTCCAACCGCAAAGACCGAGTTGCCGAAAGGCCTGGACCCCGATGTAGCGATGAAGCTGCTTGCTGCGATCGCGCAGTCGGACGTGCTGCGACGGCTCAAACTTGATCTGGACGCGATCGCGCGCCGAGTCGAACAGTGCAGAGAGAACACGGCAGCTCGCCAGTTTCCATTTCAGCAATTTGTGAGACCCTTCCGCGAGGTGACGCTCTATGTCTGGAACGCGGAGCCGTTCTGCACATGTCCTGAGCCCCACGCGGGCCAACCCGGATGCCGCCTTTGTGCTTCCACGGGTTGGCTCACTCGCGGCGCGTTCCACAACTCCGCAATTCCGAAAGACCACAAGCAAGCGTGCTGGTTCTTCCGCGACGGCGATTGGTTGACCGCTGAGCAAGCGGGAGAGCTGTGACGGCCGCCAAGCTCAACACGTCATGGCCGACGAATCTCCCCGCGGACGCTCAGGCGCTCTGGGAGAGTATCGTCGGCCTCGTGCTCGAGCAGCCCCAGCCGGACGAACGCTGGCGGCTGGTGGTCCTTGGCCTGGCTCGTGGAGTGAAGTTCTCACACTTCACCCGCGACTTCACGCAGCCCCAACTAGACACGCTCGCCCGGTTCGCCTTTGACACGATCGACTATCTTCGCCGCGGACACGAGCGCGACGAGACGGTGGCGGCATTTCGCACGGCCCACGAACGGGCAAAATTCCCGCTGCCGGGTTTCTTTGCGACCATCGCGTTTTCGCAGGCACGAACGGCGCCACTTCCTTCCGCCGCGAAGCGATACGAGGATGATTCGCTCCGCATGCTCGTGGCCGGGTGCCACGAGCTGCAGCGCATGGCCGGGGATAGCCCGTTCGTCCTCACGTGCCGGGATGCCGGCCGAGAGATCGGACGTCACCACGAGACCGCGCATGACTATCTCAAGATGCTGGTCCGCGACGGCGTTCTGGAGAAGGTTTTTGCGGGCAAAGCCGGATCAGGCTGGGGCTGCGCGGCTAAGTTTCGATTCGTCACTGTCTAACCTTCGCACCCCGCTCCGGAACATGCAACACCCACAGCAGAGGTATAGACCATGAACGAGGAACAGCAGGCCAAGGTGAACGTGTGGCTCGCCAAGATGCAGGAAGTCGGCGGCACTGAATACCAGACCTATCGGCAGGCGATGGACTCTCTGTATGCAGAGCTCGATGAGGTAGTGTTGAACGAGGTGGTCCGCCTCAACGATCTGCAACTGCAGAAGGCGATTTTGACATGGAGCGGCCCACTGAGAGCATCGCTTTGCTCAAGCGGATTCAACAGGACGGGGACCATGCTCGACGAGTGGCGAGAGGTCGCGGCAAGCCGCCTTCTTCAACCTGACCGGCGCCAGCTCGGCACGTATTCGGGTGCGTGAATGACGTGCTGATCGATGTACTGAAGCACGCTGGGCAACAGGAATAGCTTGGTGCCTCGTCGCACTCGGAAGCCGCAAAGTCCGTCGGCGCGGAGCTTGGCGATCTCGGTGCTGATCTGCGATTCGGCGCACTCGACCCGAAGAAACTCCAGCACTTCGCGGCTCGTCATCACGAACGGAGCGGGCCGACCGGACGGCATCCAATAGGCCTCGCGGACAGTGACGCCTCCCACGGGAACCTGGACGGGTTTGGTGGCGTCGCCGATGCGCTCGGCAAGTCTGGCCGGCTCGTTGCGTCCGCCGCCGGATCTGCGTTGGTACGGCACCTGTGGCGTAAGCGGTGACGGCTGGGGCTTGTCGTTCATCATCCCAATATACACGCGCGTGTGTGTAGGTTTGTGCTGGTTTGTAAACGTCTGTCAATGACACGCTTGCAGTCCGGTCGTTCGCAAATGAGTCGCCGTAGACTGACCACATGAACCCCGCGCGCTGGATGATCGCGTATCGCGCCGTCGTCGTGGCCCTGCTCGCCGCCATCGCCCTGGGCGTATTGATGCTCGTGGCCAAAGTCTGCCACGGAACCCTTGACGTTTGGCGGTAGCGAGGCCGACGGCGGAGGGGTCTATTTCGATCGTCGCCGGGTCTTCTTGTGGCCGCGGCCGACCGTGATGCCGGCCGCGAGCGCCGAGACCTCGGAAACGTCTACCAAAGTGGCCTGAAGGTTTCGCACCATCACCGTCTGCGATCGCTTCAGCCGATCCGTCGCGAGCCACCGCGCCACCGTCGCCCGGTCGATGCCCACCTTTGACGCCGCATCCCGCATGGTCATCATGTCGCCCATATGGGGGATTGTAGCACGTGCGATATTTGACGCAACTTGTCAAATCAGATTGACAGATACAGCACGTGCGGTATTCTTTCCGATAGCAAGGGACCGCCGCGAGTGAC
This sequence comes from Phycisphaerales bacterium, assembly GCA_038225655.1. Classification (GTDB taxonomy): domain Bacteria; phylum Planctomycetota; class Phycisphaerae; order Phycisphaerales; family UBA1924; genus UBA4658. The sequence continues at coordinate 305,170 of JBBRQY010000003.1, forward strand.
GTTACCACTCGGACGGCCCCGCGAAACTGCATCGAAAGGAACTCCATGAACTCTACCACCCCCAACAGCAGCCCAGCCCGCGAAGCCACATACCTCGCCCTGTTCTGTGCCGCCCTGTCCGGTGCCACCATCGCCGCGGGCCCCGATGCACATGCCATCGACGTGGCCACCCGAGCCACTGACCTCGCCGACCTCGCCATGAGCGCCATCGACAAGGCCGGGTGCCCCGGTGTCGAGAAGCCGCAACGCTCCAGCCGACTCCGAATCGCAGTGTAAACCGGTCCCAAAGCTACTCGAAACTCTTGGAAGACGACCGCCCCTGGCACATGCTGGGGGCGTTGTCGTTCCATGCCTAGTCTCAGGACAGGCCCATACCGACAGAGAGACAGAGACACAGAGAATTTACACGACCCTTCCGTGTATCTCTGTCGCCCAAATCGGTACAAGTCTCTGTCGCCCATTCCACCCGGCAACGTTGCCACTCCGGCCGGTCCGCCGGCGTCTACGTCGGTGCGCGTGCGCGCTTCTGAAACATTTTGGTCCCACCTCCCCACGCCGTTCCCGCCCTCGCCGTGGCACGTTGCCACCCATCGAGAACGCCGCCGGACGCTGTACCACGCACCTACACCACGATGCCCCGCCCTCGCTCGGCGGGCTTGGACCGTGTTTCAAGGTGGTTTCAACACGCCTTCAACGGCGCACGCTCAGCCAGTTCAGATGACACTCCACCCAACGAGGGGCGAATCGAGTGCCGCCCGCAGGCCGATGGGGTGGCACGGGGGAGCTGGGCGCGTAGAGATGGGTCGATCGACTCGCGCAGAACTCTGAGAAAAAATCTTCCAAGGGTCCAAAACTTCTGAGCCGATACATAGATGGCGGTATATATTTACCGCGATCAATGCAGTCGTCACGGCTGATGCCCGAGGGCAACCCGCGAACGAGTGCGAGGACCGACCACGTGCACCACTTGCTTTCTGCTGACCAGCATCGCTTCTTGAGCCGCAACCGCTTGGTGATGCGGCATCGCTCTGTTGCCCCGACCGACGTGAGTGTCGATGTCCTGGGAAACATGAGCCACTCGCCGGCGCTCATCGAGCTCGACATCATCGACGATCACGATGCAGTGCTGGTCTGCGAGCGCGGCGACAGCGAACCCGAGTTGATCGCGAAGCTCTTTTCTGAGGCCAATCGCGTTTTGCCGGTGTTCGCGGAGAGTCGCGCGAACGACCGTGAAGCTGCGATGGCGAAGCAGGCGAAGGAACATCGCCTGTGGCAGATACTCAACAACATCGTCGATCTTCGGCCGAACGAATCTTGGCCGCCAAACTGGGTCTCCACGCTCGACGATTTCTCCCGGCCGGGCGGCTTCCCCAACACTGTGGGGTGTCTGGCGCACAAAGAGATTCTTGCCGCCGTCGCGGTGCTTCGGCATTGGGTGTCTCTCCACCGACAGCTCGTCAATGCTGCTTCGGTCGAGCACGCCGACGTGCCGGCAGAGATCGTCAAGATCGAGGCATCGCTCCCCTGGCTCTTTAGTCTCGCGCGGGAGGCCCCATGACTCATATTGGAGCTAAAGCATCATGAGCGACACAGCCACCGCAAAAGTACCAGAAGGTTCGATTCCCGACGAACTCGCCACGCGGTCCGCCCTGCGGATCGTCGGCGGCCAGGACCAACTCGACGCCCTCAAACGCGACGCGGCGACGTTCATCCCGCCCGCTGAACTCGCCCAATACAACGAGTGGTTGAAAAATCCGAACACGCGGGCCGACACCGTGAAGTTGCTGATGCAGGAGCGTGACAATCACGCCCGCGTCAAGGCCGTTGAAGCACCCACGAACGTCCGCGACTACAAGACGCTCGAACGCCGCGCCATGAACGGCGACGCCAAGGCCCAGCAACTCATCGCCAACCTCGACGTGTCCACCATCACCGTCCACCCAAGCCGCTGAGAACCCCCCATGTCCGTCGTTCGCTCCATCGTCGCAGATGCTCAACATCAAGCCCGTGTCGCACTTCTTGTCCGCACACGCGAGATCATCGCGTGCCTTTGTCGCGTGGCCCGCCTGAGTGCGGACCAGAAACCGGCTGCACAAGACGCCACGATGCTCGGCGAACTTATGCGGCCGGGCGCGTTGCCCGAGGATCTGCAATATGTTCACGTGCAGGGAGCCCCCAATCCGAGCAAGCAGCGGAACTGCTGGACCGCCGAAGAACTGGAGGCGATCGTTGATCAGTTGTCGAACTGCGTGGGCAAACTCAATGACTTGGAGGCCGCCGAAGCGAAGCTGAAAGCCGGCGGCGACCTTGCCGCCGCCGATGCCGCGTACCGGGCCGTCGGCGATCGCAACCGTCCACTCATCAAGAAACTTAAGGACGAGATCAAGAAGCTGGAGGAGGAAATCAGTGTCGCCGGAGAAGACGGCAGCTATATCAGGAGACTTCAGGAAGACGTGGAGAAGGTGAAGAAACTTCCGCGGCAGTCGTTGGAGCTGAACGCCCAGTATTTCGCCGAAGCGTTGGGAGTGCCGGAGTAGGAACCGATTGCGAATGACCGAAGCACCGCCACAGACCAGTTCCCAGGTGCCGCCAGCGCCAGCCCGCAAGGTGTCCGTGCCGCTCGGTCAGCGAGAACTACTGCGAGCGAGTGAAGTGATGGCGATTTTCGGGTGGAAGCGTTCGAAGTTCTACGAGCACCTTCGCGAGTACAGGATTCCGCAGCCCGTCGAAGTGGGAGAAACGAAATTCTGGCGAAGACGCGAGCTTGCGGATTGGGTGGACGCAGGAGCACCGAACGTCGGCATGCGGGGTGACCATTGGAAGTGGGAGCCGGGCGTTCGGATGAAGCTCTCGATCGTGCATGCGCAAATGGCCAGGCAACTCTCCGAGATGCGCACCGAGTGGAACCTGTTGGATGAACTGCTGAAAAAGGGCGATCGGATCATCAACCTACGGAGCACCCAATGAACACCTACACCCCCGACCATCTCGTCCTCATCGCCGCGGCCGATCGCCGTCGCGTCCGGTGCTCGCCCGATCGTTTCCGTGACATGCTCTCCATCATCCACACGCCGCGCAGGATCGGATTCGGAGACACACTCAGGCGCGTTAACGGCACTGCGCGGTATGTCTTCACGCCGCTCACGATCGCCATCGCCCTCGCCTTCACTCACCACGCGCCGCGGCGTCGGAATTCTCAACATGTCTGACGACTATTCCGCCCTCGAAAATGGCTCGCCCAACGGGCCGCGCCGCATCCCACGCATCGGCTCCACGCCAAACCTCCCGCAGAACGTCGGGCCGACGAGTCTCGAACTGCCTTTTACCCCAGCCTATCCCTCCAATGGCGAGCGGATGGCGGATCAGTTGAGCCAGGCACTTGGACTCGCGGGGCAGGCCGGTAACGAACTCAATCACATCGCCCGCCAGCAACTGGAGCGCGACGCCGCCTTTGTCACGCGGAACGCCACCGAGCAACGGCATATGGATGAGTTGCGGAAGGGTGCAGGTGCCAACGCGTTTGCCATCGATCATCCTCAGGTCGCGTCCGATTTTGCCAACGGCAAACTTCCCGTTCCCATCGATGATCCGACCGACACCGTGAAGACCCTCGTCGAGGGGAGGATTCAGAAGTTGGAGTTGGACTCGGTAGCGGCGGACGAATTTCGCCGGCACGCCTACCCCGCCTACACCGGTCTCGCCGTCGCCGCCCGCGACAAGAATCGCGAGACCGCGAAGGCAGATTCATTCTCCCTGTTCGGCGACCGCGCCGTGCAGGCATCATCGGCGGACGAACTCGCTGCACTCTCGGCCAAGGCGAAGGAGATGTTTCCTTCCGCCACCGCCGATGAAATCGCCGTCGCGATCCCCCTTCGTGCGATGGCAGACGCCGCGCACGTGGGCGACCCGGAGAAGTTTGCTGCCGCTCAGCAGGAACTCGGCACACGATTCGGTGACAAACAAGACATTGCCAAAGTGCTCCTCAACGACTCCGTTCGACGCAACCAATCGGCCGTGGACATGCAGTTTGAGGATGCCGTGTCGTCGAAGTACGGCCAGCCCGCCGCCATCATCCGGCAGACCATCAACAGTTGGCAGGGCAAGGCCAGCCCTGAACGCATCCGCACCGAACTCCGGTCGGTCGATTCCGAGGAACGTGCTGCAAACGCCAAGGCGTACAGCGAGGCCAAGGCCATAGATCTGGAAAACCAGAAGGCCGATTTGGTCGCGAGCACGATCGAACTGATGCGAAGCGCCCGCGCCACTGGGGGCGCATCGCAGATTCCCGATCGCGTGCCGATCCAAGACCTCGACGGAGCCACGCATTACGTCCCTCGATCCGAAATGGTCGGACCGGCCACGGATGCGGAGATGTTCCGGCTTGCGAAGATGCCGCCCGAACGCGCACTACCCGCACAGGTGGAGTTTTTGTCGAACAACGGGGAAACCTACGACGGATGGAAACGAGTGATGGAAGCGGGGCCGATGGTGAGCAGCATCGACATCGACAAGGCCGGCCCGAAGGACATCCCCTCGAATCTGAGCAAGGGCTACGCGTTGTACAAGAGCATCGGGGCCATCAATCCCCGCACACGCGACCGGCACATTCCCGACGCCTCCACGGGCCGATTTTACGAATTGGCAGAGCTCGCCGAGAAATACGTCACGCCGGGCGATCCCAACGCCGCACTGCTGTATGCAATGCGAGCCGCCAAGCGAGAGCCGTTCGGCGACAACCCCGCGCTGCAGGTGCGATCACAGCTCATCAATGACGAGATTGATCGCCGCGCGAGCAGCGGCTTGCTGTGGTGGAAGCAAACCGTCAACAACCCCAACGAAGTTGGAGCCGAGACCGCTCGCGTCGCGGACCTCTATGTTCACTCGCTGGGCATTAGCCCCCAGTTGGCCGTCGATGAAGCTTCCAAACGCATCGACGCCAACTGGACCGTCGTAAACGATTGGGCGGTGCCAACCCGCGGACGCAACGTCCCCAGCGTGCTCCCCGCGGCCGCGAAGGTCATCGCCGACGAATACGCGAGGGTGCATGGAGCCGACGAGGGGCTCACCGCCCGCGACCTGGTACTCCAGCCCGCCGACGTGCCGGGCTTGTGGGTGCTGACGAACAAGGCCACGCTCTCGCCCGTGAAATACTGGGCGACCGAAGGCCGCTTTACCGACTCCGACTTCGGCAAGCTACTCACCGACCTGCAGCGCGGCAAGGAAGATGCCGCCGCCGCGGAGGTTTCCCACGGGATGAATCTGCCCGGCGCGTTCAAGAACGATCGCGACATGTTCAATGAGGCCGTGCGTTCTCGCATCACCGGTGATCCCATGCTGGCCGACCTACTGCCCGCCCCGCGCGTCGATCCCAAGCCCACACCGAAGCCGGTGCCTCGACCAGCTCCCTCTTCCTTCATGCCTGACATCCCCGGATCCGCACTCTCTCTCCCCTGACCGCCCATGCCTGACATCGCCGACCTTGTACCCTCGACCGACTTTGCGCCACCCGCTTCCTCGCCATCGTCCGCGCCGGTTCCGCCACCCGGACTGTGGCAGATCGGCAAGGATGCCGCGTCCTCGGAGTGGGTGTCATCGTGGGCCATCCGGCAGTTTGATCGCGCGGCCTACACCTACGACCCGTACTTCTCGCTGGATGCCGACAAGGTGAAGTCGCTCGGCGATGGGCTCCCGGTGGAGTATTGGTCGAGATTCGGCGAAGCACAGAGTGACACAGAAGCGCAGGCCATCCGCCGGCAACTGCTGGACGTGTACGGTGCTCGCCAGCGGCTCGGACAAGCAGGGTGGACCGGCCGGGCGGCTCAGATCGGTGCGAGCATCATCGACCCCGCCGCGATCGCCGTGACGCTCGGCACGGCCGGGCTCGGCGGGGAGGTTGCGTACGGGGGCAAGGCCGCCCGTCTGGGGATGTTGCTCCGTTCCGGTCTCGCCGTGGGTGGAGTCAATGCCGGATTGGAGGGATACCGCGCTACACAGGATCCAGAAGTAGGGACCGCCCAGGTACTCGGCGCAGGACTTGGCGGGTTCGGGTTCGGCGTCGGCTCCGCTGCGACTCGCGGGCTGGGCCGTGGTGCTCGCGTGCTGGGTGCAGGGCTGGGGCAAAGCATCCCGACCATGGCCGTTGACACCATCGACGCCCTGACGGACGATCAGAAGACCGCCCGCGACGTGGTGTACGCCGGGGCGTTCTCGTTTGCGATGGGTGGTATCCTCAACGGGCTCCATCGCACCGACCCTGGCGAGCGCGACGCGGCCATCCGGGCTCGCAAGGCCATCGAACTCGAGGACGTGAAGACTTCCGGGGCGACAGTGACCCCGAAGGGCGAGGCTTACTTTCGCGACGTGAGTCCCGACGCCGAGGCCCAGACCGTCGCCCGGCTCACGGACAAGACTGAAGCCGCCCCAGGTGCCGTGGTGTCTCCGCTACCCGCCGAGGCCACTGCGCGACCGCTCACTGAACTTGAACGCATCGACGCCGAAGTCTCTGCCACGCTCAAGGGCCAACAACCCAAGGTACGGGCTGAAGCGTTCGCCCGCGAGATCATCACGTCGGGCTGGTTCGACCCGGCAACCCAGAAGGCCACGCTACGCGAGGAACTCGTAAACCGCTTCGGCGTTGGCGCCGGGGTGGCCGACCGGATGATCACACGCATCAGCCCCGAGGCCCCCCCCACCCCCACCGCCGCCGGCGAGAAGCTCCGACAGCCCGCCCTATCCCTCGCCGAGCATGCTGAACTTGATCGTCGCCTCGCCGAAGTGCCCACCGCGCCCGCCGATGACACCGGCATGCGAATCGGTGGGAACAAACTGGGCCAGGGCGTGCGTCCTGCCATTGCTGATCAGATTGCCGCCGACGCCGCGCCGGTTTTTGGCGAACGGCTCCAGATTCCCACCGGTGCCGTCCCCGAGTCTCTGCGCCCATCAACCCCGGGCGAGAAACTGCACCTCCCGGCCATGCTCAATGCCGAAGAGGCCGCCGCCCGCCGCTACGACTACTCAGAACTCGGTGGCCAGTCCGTCACGTTCTCCGACGCCTTCGCCCTGGCCAAGGCCCTCAACGAAGCCACGCCTGGCCGCGACTACGCCGTCGTGGAGACCGGCGACGGCTTCACCGTGGCGAGCCGCAAGGTGTCCGAACCCGTCGCCCCCAAGGGCAGGCCCCGCGACGTGGCGACGTATGTGCCGCCAGAGCCGATGAAGATGCCCAAGCTCGTGCGGGCGACTCCGGCCGAGATCGCTCTCCGCTCCGAAATGCTGCGAACCGCCGTGCCGACGATGGACCGGGCCGACGCCGTGGACATCGCCGGGCGGGAGATCGCCCGCGAGCGTGCACAGCAAGTCGTCGAGCAGCTCCACCCTGCCCCTCGCGATCCCGACTCACCTGGTCCCCAGTTTGCCATCGGGGCCGCGTCTCAGTCCGCGATGGAGGCCGGGCTGTACGAACAGGCCACCCAGCGGGGCGAAAAACTCCCCGGCGACTTGAACCTCTCGAACACCACCGACGCGGGGGCGTACAACCCAAGCGTCGTGGGCGTCAATGTTCGCCAGAGCATTGCGGGGCTCAACGGGGTCAGCGAGTCCGGGGCCGTTCGCCGCCTCACTGCGATGCTCGTGGAAGACCCCACCGCCAAGGCCGACAACTCCCCCAGCCGCCAGTCTGCGAGCGAGTGGGGCCGCCTCAAGTTTGAGACAGATGTCAACCGCTTCCTCCGCTCGCACTTTGACGACTTCGTGGACTGGGCGAACCGCAACGGCAAGCCCGTGTCGATGCTCCGCCCTTTCGCCCGTGCCAAGGCGTTTGCTGAGTTTTCCGAGATGGTGGGCCGGGCTGTGCGCCGCGAAGAGGGCGCATTCAGCGACGATCCCGCCGTCAACCGTGCCGCGAATAATGTCCGCGACGGTCTCGACAAACTCTGGATGCTCCAGAATCGGTATCAGGTGCCCGGCTTCGACCAGGTGACGCCGGCGCACAACTACTTGACCAGAATCTGGAACCTCACGAAGCTGAACGCCCTGACCGAACGATTCGGGGCCGCCACCATCGAGAAGCTCGTCGCCCAGGCCATCGAGAACCGCACGCCGAATGTCGGCACGGAGCGGGCGACAATCTTCGCCAAGGGGATGCTCCGCACGATTCGCGAGGCCAAGATGGGGTCGGAACTCGACCGGGGCCGCATCCTCGAGTTGCCCGACGTTGAAGTGCTCCGCAAGGCCATCCGCGACGCCGTGCCGGGCATCAGCGATGCCACCGTCAATGACGTGCTCTATCACGTCGCCCCCGGCGAGGGCGACAACCTCCCGCCCCGGGCCCGCCGCCGCGTCATTCTAGACGAGACCGCCAGCATCAACGCCATCGACCAGCGCACCGGCCAGCCCGCCCAACTGTCGATTGAAGACTTGCTGGAGAACAACGCCGCGAAGGTGTACGCCCGGTACAGCCGTGATGCCTACGGCCGCTCCGCCGTCGCCGAAGTCATCCGGGCGAGCCGCACGAGCGACACCGACCCGCTCGACTCCGTGCAGGCCCTTCTCGACCGGACCAGCCGCCAGGCGATGAGCGACTACGGCGTCACAAACCGCGATGCTGCAAAGAGTGTGGATGCCCAAATCGCTCGCCTCGAAGTCGCTTTCAAGTCCGTGCTTGGCCATCGACTTGGGGGGGACAGCCGACTTGCCGAAGGCGCTCGGTTGCTTCGCGCCTTCAACTACATGGCCGTCGGCGGTCGCGTCGGGCTCCACCACGCCCAGGACCTCGCCAGTGCCGTCGGGGAGGCGGGATTCGGCACCGTGCTCCGCTCCATCCCCTCTCTCGCCCGGCTCATCGCGTCGGCCGTGTCGGGCGAGATGAAGGATGAGACGATCCGCGAAGTCGAAGCCCTGTGGGCCGCGGGCACCGATCACTTCCGGGGCTCCATAGGGCACTACCTCGACCACGACAGCCGTGTTCACTTCATGGGCGAGACCGCCGACGAGATGATCCGCGCCGGCGCCCGCACGATGAACGTCGTGAACTTCCTCGCACCCGTCGCCTCGTTCAACCAGCGGGCCGCCGCCATCTTCGCCGAACAGAAATGGCTCGACATTGCCAGGGCACGCAAGTCCATGAGCGTGGGCCGCCTCGCCGACATGGGGCTTACTGTCCGCGAGGCCGACGACATCTCCGAGCAGATGCGACAGCACGCGACCACGCAGGCGGGGTTGTTCGGCCGCAAGATCGTCGCTGCCAACGTGAACCTCTGGGACGCTGACACCGCCGCCCGGTACATCGGGGCCGTGGATCGGTGGAGCCGCTCGGCCGTCGTTCGTGGGGACATCGGGCAACAGGCCAAATGGATGACCAGCGACGCGGGCCAAATTTTGAGCCAGTTTCGGAACTTCACCATCGCCGCGCACGAGAAGAACCTCGTCCGCAACGGCCGCCGAATGGACGCCACCACATTCAACAACTGGGCGATGACCACGCTCGCCGGTGCCATGGCCTACACCGTCAACGAGTACGTCAACTCTCTCGGCCGCAAGGATGCCGATAAGTACCGCCGCGAGAAACTCGACACGAAGGAAATCGCGAAGGCCGCATTTCAGCGCTCGTCCTGGTCGGCGTTCCTTCCCACCGCCATTGACACCGTGGCCACCGACATCGGATACGACCCGCTGTTCGCGGGCGGACGATTCTCTGGGCTCTCGACCAACCTCGTCACCGGCAATCCGTCGTATTCGACGCTCGACTCGCTGTATCACGCGCCGCACGCCCTCACCGCCCCGATGCACCGAGACTACCGCTTCTCACAGACCGATTTCCGCGTGCTCCGCAACCTGATCCCGTATCAGAACGCGTTCGGGATCAAGAACCTGCTGGACAGATTCGCCGAGGACTTGCCGCGGCGATCGAAGAACAATTGACGGCGTTCATCGCTGGTTCCGCACGTCTTGCCTCGTGGTATTCGTACCACAAGCCAACGCAATCACGTGAGATTTGCCTCGTTTTTGCACAGACTTGCACCAAGTGGCGATTAGTGCTATTCTTGCTGTGAATCCGCTGTTTTTGGCATCGGCACCCGTCTTTCCAAACTGAATGTTGCGCGTTCGAGTCGCGTCGCCCGCTTTTCCTGTTCATTGGCACCCCACGCCGCACCATCGAATCCACGGAGATTCCCCATGAACGCCGCTACACGCACTGTTCTTTCCATGACGGCCTGCATCGCCCTCGGATTCTCCGCCGCCGTCATGCTCGGCTTCGGCGGTGCGCCCGGCGCAGAGCCCCACGAAGGCCAGCCCGTGTCTCTCGACGCCATTCCCGCCGCCGTCAAAGCCGCCGTCGAGGCACACGCGCCCGGCGCCACCCACGAGAAGGCCTGGAAGGTCGTTGAGAACGACACGACTTTCTACTCCCTCCGCGGCAAGGCGAAGGACGGCGACAAGGTCGAGTTCAAGGCCCTCGAAAGCGGGCGCCTCGTCGAAGTCATCCACGACATGACCCCCGACAAAGTCCCCGCCGACGTCGCCGATCAGATTAAGAAACTTCTCCCCACCGCCACAATCACCGGTGGCGAACGCCACATGGGCATCCGCTGGCGCATCGAAGTGAAGGACGGCAGCAAGATGAAGGAAGTCATCCTCCGCGCCGACGGCAAGCACGTTATCCGCGACGCCGAAGCCCCCGCCAAGCCCCTTGACGCCAAGCCGCCTACGAAGTAATCATCGAGCCCTTCGCACGAACTTTGTACCCGTTTTCATCCCGATTCATGGGGTGGATTCGGGTGTTTCATGGCACATGTAAAAAGTTCGCTTGACACAACGCCCCACACAGGCGATTGTATAGCTGGGCGTGCATCTCGTGGCTCGCCGGGAGACCTCCCATGAAACCGATCGCCGTGTCAAAAGTCGCCCTCTCCCACGCTGTCCCAGTGCTCAGCGTGCTTACTCTTTGCGCCGCCGCCGGCAGCGTACTCGCCCAAGCAACTCTGCAAACCGTCGGCGCTGCGGGCGCACAGGCCTCCGCCGTCAGCGGTGACGGATCCACCATTGTCGGCTACGCGCTCTCCGGATCCAACACCCGCCCCACCCGCTGGCTCGCGGCGACTCCCTCCATCGGCACCGACCTCGGCACCCTCAGCCCCGACGCATTGGGGAATGCCCACGCCGTCAGCGCCGATGGTTCGATCATCGTCGGCGAGAGCGGCGTCAGTTGGCTCGGCCCGCGTGCCTTCCGCCGCACCGACGCCGAAGGCATGATCCAGCTCACCGGAACCTTCTCCGCCCAGACCCTCGGCATCAGCCGCGATGGTGTCGTCTCTGTGGGAGCCCGCGGCAACCACGGCGCGATCTGGACTGGCTCCGGCCCCACCGGCACGCTCCAGGAGTTCAACGCTCAATCCGGCTACGACCTCGCCATCGCCCTGGGCATCTCCGACGACTACTCGACCGTCGTCGGCTACAGCACCCTTTCCGGCGGTGACGGCTTCTCCCGCGCCTTCCTCTGGCACAGCAATACCGGCCTGCAGCCCCTTTCCTATCTCCCCTCCACAACTACTTCCTACGCCCATGCCATCTCCGCCGACGGTTCCATCATCATCGGCTTTAGCGGCGTCTCCGATTTCGAGGGGGGCCAGGGCAACGCCGTCCGATGGACGAGCGGCGGCGCAGTTGTGCAATCCCTCGGCCACCTCTCCGGCACAATCGGCGCCTCCGCCAACGCCCTCTCCGCGAACGGTTCCATCATCGTGGGCCAGAGCTACACCGCCAGTTGGCGCACCGGCGGCAGCGCGTTTATCTGGACCGCACAAACCGGCATGATCAGTCTCGCCGCCTATCTCCAATCCATCGGCGTGACTCCCGCCATCGGGCTTACCTCCGCGACTGGCATCAGCGACGACGGCCGCGTCATTGTCGGCACCGGCACCGCAAGCCCGACCAGCGGTTCCGCCATCAGTTGGGTCGCCAAGATCCCCGCCCCCGGCTCCTTCTCCCTCTCCTCCCCCGACGACAACACCCTCGCCCTGCCCCTCCAGCCGACCCTCTCCTGGACCCCTTCCGCGGCCGCCGCCTCCTACTCCGTCACCATCACCCCCCAAGCCGGCGCGCCGACAACTCTTACGACCCCCAGCACGAGCATCCAGCTCCCCCCCGGCACTCTCCAATCCTGCCAAACCTACACCTGGTCCGTCCAGGCCAGCAACATCGTTGCCTCCACCACCGCCTCCTCCGCCCCGCGCTCTTTCCAAACCCTCCGCCCGGGCGATTTCAACCACGACGGCGCAGTCAGCGTCCCCGACATCTTCGCCTTCCTCACCGCGTGGTTCGCCAGCGACCCCGCCGCCGACATCAACGGCAACGGCCTCGGAGTTTCAGACATCTTCGACTTCCTAGCAGCCTGGTTCGCCGGCTGCCCTTGAGCACCTGCAGGTTCCCTCTGAAGTCCGAACTTTCAGATTGCCGCTGCCTTCTCCGCCCCTGCGTATCACCCGTCGCGCGCTCCGCGGCCGACCTTGGCTGTTCGTCTTGGCCATGTGCCACGGAGCGACGTGCTCGGTGCTATATGGCTTTCCCCAGCAACCGCACCACTTCATCCACATCCTTATCTCCGCGGCCCGACAGATTCACCACCACGTTCTGATCCGCCCGCATCCCCGCCGCCACCCGCACCGCCTCCGCGATCGCGTGCGAACTCTCCAACGCTGGGATGATTCCCTCCGTCCGCGCCAGCAACTGGAACGCCTCCAGCGCATCGGCGTCCGTTGCGGCCGTGTACAGCACGCGCCCCGCGTCCTTCCAGTACGAGTGCTCCGGCCCCACGCCCGGATAGTCCAGCCCCGCCGAGCATGAGTGCACATCCGCCGTCTGCCCATCCGCGCTCTGCAAGACGTAGCTCAGCGATCCATGCAGCACCCCCGGCGACCCGAACGACAACGGCGCGGCATGCTCGCCCGCCGTATTGGACCGTCCCCCGGCCTCCACCCCAACCAACTTCACCGAAGAATCTTCCACGAACGGATAAAAAATACCCGCCGCGTTCGATCCCCCACCCACGCAGGCCACCACCACATCCGGCAACTTCCCCATCCCCCAGCTCTCCGCGCCAGTCGCCAGACACTGCGCCCGGCACTCTCTGCCGATTACTGATTGAAAATCCCGCACGATCATCGGAAACGGATGAGGCCCGACCACGCTCCCGATGATGTAGTGCGTCCCCTCCACGCTTCCCATCCAATCCCGCATCGCCTCGTTCGTCGCGTCTTTCAGCGTCCGCGACCCCGAATCCACCTCCACCACCCGCGCCCCCATCATCCGCATCCGCACCACGTTCAGCCGCTGCCGCCGCACATCCTCCGAGCCCATGTACACATCGCACGCCAGCCCGAAGTGCGCCGCGGCCGTCGCGCTCGCCACCCCATGCTGCCCCGCCCCCGTTTCCGCGATGATCCGCTTCTTCCCCATCCGCACCGCCAGCAGCGCCTGCCCCAGAGTGTTGTTGATCTTGTGCGCCCCCGTGTGCGCCAGATCCTCGCGCTTCAGCCAGATCGTCGGCCCCAGACCTGTGCCACGGGTTCGTCCGCTGCTCTGAGCGGGCAACCCGTGCGGTCCACCCGCAATCTCCGTTCCCCCACTCCTCACCCACTCCGTCAACCGCTCCGCCCGAAACAGCGGCGTCGGCCTCCCTACATACGTCCGCTGCAACCCCTCAAGCTCCGCCCAGAACGATCGATCCTTCCGCACCGAGTCATACATCGCGCTCAACTGATGCAACGCAGGCACCAGCGTCTCCGGAACATACGACCCCCCAAACGCCCCGAACCGCCCCGCCGCCGTGGGAACACCCGAGAGATTCGTCGTCGTCGTGCTCATTGTGCCCAAGCGTAGAACGCCGGAATCCGATCGGCGTACCACTTCTGGTAGACTCCCAACACGTCACGGCCATTCGGCACGCACACGTCGCCCGGAGATTGCGCATGCTCCTCCCCGTCCTCGCTTCCCTCCTTCTCAGCGCATCATCTCTCCGCGCCGATCCACCCGGCTCTCCTCCTCCGCCTCCCGCTCCTCTCCCCGACCCCTCGTCCCGCATCCAAACCCTCATCGCCAACCTTAAATCCGGCACGCCCGATCCTGCCCCGCGTGAAGCCATCCACCAACTCTGCGGCTTGGCCCCCCTCTCCATCAAGCCCCTATACGCCGCGCTGAACTCCCCCGACGAGCGCACGCGCCAACTCGCCGCCGAAACCCTCCGCCGCATCGACAACATTGGCCGCGACAGCGACGAAACCCCCACCCCCCCGCTTCCTCCCAGCATCCGTCCCATCAAGATCGACCCCACTGAGCCCCTTCTCCGCGTCTGCATCGAAGGCCTCAAGAACGACAACCTCCCCGGCTCTCTCTTCACCGAGCGCGAATACGGCGAGAAGCCCATCGTCTTCAACGCCGCCAACGGCACCCGTTTCCTCATCAAGCACGCTGCGGCCGCCGAGCCCCTCCTCGCCTAAGCCCTCAAATCCCCCGATCTTCAGCAGCGTTTCTGCGCCGCCGTCGCTCTCGGCTTCGGCGCACGCTCGCGCCACGCCGAGGCCGTCTGCAAGGTCCTCATCCCCCACCTCCGCGACAACTCCATCCCCGACGACGCCTTCTGGGCCGCCGCCGCCCTCTACCGCCTCGGCCCCGCCGCCGATGTCCACCTCCAAGCCGCAGCCACCACCCCCGTCGACAAACAACAGCGCGAACTCCTCGCCCTCATCCTCCTGGACCTCCGCCACCCCCTCAAATCCATCGACGACTACGGCCCCCGCGCCGCCGGCAAGCTCACCACCCTCGACCTCGACGGCGCGTACGACCCCATCGTCGGCTACACCCAGGACTCCCTCCTCATGGGCTGGGCCGACGCCATGACCGAAAAAAACCGCGACACCCCGCGCCCGCCAAAGCCCGCGCCGACGCCCCCCGCCAAGAGCAACATCTTCCTGAACCCGAAGAAGGCCGAGTAGCCGTCGCCACTTCACGGACCAGCGCGAAGACGACCGCTCGCAATCGCCGCCCCGCACTCCGGACACACCACCCCCGCCACAAGCCCGGCCCGGTCGTAGTTGCACTTTGGGCACATGTTCAGCCGAGCGCGGCGAGCGAGCCTGTCGAGACGCCACGCCCCGGCGGTTCCAAACAGTGCGATCAGGGCGACCGGCCAAAGAGGGGCTCTGAGGTACCAGCCGCCAAAGGGCGAAGGCAGATTGCGGAACCAGAGATCAAACCAAAACACCTTCGGCTTGAAATGCCACCCCGTCGTGCATAAACGAGGACTGTAGATACGTGTGTCATGGCATACAGAGACTCCACCAGAGCCCAGGTTGTAACACATGCTTGAGCCGGCCGATATCCATCCGAAGTCTGCCCATCCACTCCCAACCCACACCAACACCAGCAACACCGTCACCGCGGCCCCGCCCCATTTCACGGTCTTCCTGATTTTCGAGTGTGGCTTCACGGCGGCACCCCCCCACCTCCACCTCCACCCCCACCGCCCCCGCTCCCGCACTCCGGACACACCGCCCCGGGGGCGAGACCAGTGCGGTTGTAGTTGCACTTCGGGCAGCGGCCCGCGCGACCGCGGCGACGGTCTCTCGCATCGAGGAGCCACGCCACGGCCGCGGTCAACCCGACCACCAGCACGGCGAGAGCCCAGAGTGGAATGGAGGTACGTCCGAAGGTCGAGTTCCACTGAAACCCGAAGTCCCACGTCGGCCCGGGTGGCCGCCGGTGCCATTCCACGCCCTTGGGCCCGCCCATGATCGGCAAATGCTCCCAAAGCACCTGCCCGCGATCAATTCCGATCCGCCAACCAGAACCAAGCCACCAGACTGCCCACCACCACCCGCTTGCCGCCCACGCCAAGAGGATGACGAGCACCGCCGCGCCGCCCAACTTCATCGTCTTGCGGATTCTCGGGGGCGGCTTCACGTCAACAGTCTACCGCGCCGCGATGAGCCGGTTCCTTCTGTATTCTTTCTGGGTGGATGGGTGCGGGAAGGCGGGCGGGCCGCCTTCCTGCATCCGCGAACCAACCCCATCGCGCTCGCGGCCCCATTCCCCTCCGCGAACCCCTGCGTAGCCCCCCGCGCACCTCTGCGTGCCCTCCTCCGCCTTCACCTCCCACATCCCACATCACCCCCGCCCAAACCGCTTCTCCAACTCCCTGATCGTCAACCGAATGCTCGTCGGCCTCCCATGCGGGCAACTCGCCGACCGCTCCACCATCTCGCGCAGCTTCAGCAAATCCCCCAGTTCCGTGTCGCTCATCCGATCCCCCGCTTTCACCGCGGCTTTGCACGCCATCATGTCGAGCACCTCGGAGAGAGTCTGCTCGCTCGCCGGCGCGAACCCCTCCGCTTCCGCCCGCTCGAAGAGTTCCGCGATGAACTCCCCGGGATCGACGCCGCGCTCGAAGAGAAACGACGGGAACGCCTGCACCCCCACCGCCTCCGGCGAGAGCAACTCCGCCTGAATCCCGATCTTCTCCAGAATCGGCCGCAGTTCTTCCAGCTTCATCGCCGCCGAGCGCGGCACGCGCACCTGCGCTGGCACCAGCATCGCCTGCGACTCCAAGGGCCGCCCCTCGGCCCCCTCACTCCCCACGATCCTCGCCATCAACACCTCAAACATCACCCGCTCGTGCAGCGCATGCTGATCCACGATCAACAACCCCTGCTCATCCTGCGTCACCACGAACGAGTTGTGGACCTGTAGCAGACGGTCTTTGGGTTCGGGAAGGGGGATTCGGGTTTCGGGTGAATGCAGTGATGCATCGGATGTCGAACCAATCGCCTCACCCCCGGCCACGCCACCCGCACTCGCTTCCCCTCCAGAATCCGAAACCCGATCCCCGAGACCTGATTCCATGAACCCCGGCGCGACGCGCTCGATTGCTTCCCGCACCTGCTGGTACTCAAACCGATTCTGCACCCGCTCAGGAATCGCCCGCTTGAAGAAATCAACGAACGACCGCGAGCCACCGCGATCTCCCGCCGATGGCTCGGTTCCCCCGCTCCCAGCCCCAAACATCTCTCCCCCCCAACGTCCTTGCTCCTGCACACGCGGCGTCAAATCCGCTCCCTGCAAGGCCCCCTTTACCGCCCGCAGCACCGTCTGGTGCACCATCGACTGATCCCGGAACCGCACCTCCGTCTTCGCCGGGTGCACGTTCACATCCACCGCGCCAGGATCCATCTCGATCATCAGCACCGCCGTCGGATACCGCCCCGGCTCGATCAGCCCGCGATACGCCTCGCGCAGCGCGTGCTGGATCGTCTTATCCCGGATCGGCCTTCCGTTCAGGAACACATGCTGTGCCTTCGCCGTCGCCCGCGCGATCCCCGGCATCCCGATGAGGCCCCACAGCGTCATCCCGCGCGCATCATCAAACCGATCCGCGCTCACTTCCAGCATCTCGTCGGCCAGCTCCGTCCCCAGCACCGCCAGCGCGCGATCCCTGGGTCCCTGCCCCGGCGGCACATCCAGAACCCGCTTCCCATCGGTCGCCACCACAAACCCCACGCTCGGGTGCGCGATCGCCAGCGTACACGCCGCATCCACGCAGTGCCCCTGCTCGGTCGTCGCCGTCCGCAAGAACTTCCGCCGCGCCGGCGTATTCCAAAACAGATTCCGCACCGTCACACACGTCCCAACCGGCCCCGCCGCCGGCCGCACCGGCCGCACCTCGTCCCCCTCCACCTCAATCACAAACGCCCCTTCGCTTCCCGCCTTCTCCTTCCCACCGCCCACTCCCGACTGCCCACTCCCTCTTTCCCGACTTCGTATCCCCAACCTCGACACACTCGCAATCGAAGCGATCGCCTCCCCTCGAAATCCCATCGTCCCGATCCGGTCCAGATCCTCAGGCGTGCTGATCTTGCTCGTCGCATGCGGCGAGATCGCCAGTCCCAACTCCCCCTCCGGTATCCCCCCTCCATCATCCGTCACCCGCACGAGTTCAATTCCCCCCTGCTCGATCTCCACCGAAATCGCCGTGGCCCCTGCATCAAGCGCGTTTTCCACCAATTCCTTCACCACGCTCGCCGGCCGCTCCACCACCTCCCCCGCCGCAATCTGGTTCACCAGCAGCGGCGGCAGTTTCTTGATTGGCTTGCGGGAATTGACAACAACTTCGGCCATGTCGCTCATTCTAGGAAACCGCACGCAGAGGTTCGCGAAGGCCGCGCAGAGGTCCGCAGAGAAAAAGCGAGAATCTGGTGCCGAAACAGGCCTGTCGGTTGCCTGCCATCCCTTCCCCCCATTCCTACTCAGCGCACCTCCGCGCGCCCGCAGCGCACCTCTGCCTGCTGCCTTTCATACGATGCCGACATGCCCACCCACACGATCTTCGACAAAATCCTCTCCGGCCAGATCCCCTGCCACAAGGTCTACGAGGACGCCCACATCCTCGCCTTCCTCGACATCAACCCCCTTAGCCCCGGTCACACGCTTGTCATCCCAAAGGAAGCGAAGCCGACGCTCGACCAACTCTCCGACGAGTCGGCCGCCGCCATCGGGCGCGTGCTCCCACGCCTCTGCCGAGCCGTGATGAAGACCACAGGCGCGGCCGAGTACAATGTGCTTCAGAACAACGGGCCGAGCGCCAACCAGGTCGTGATGCACGTCCACTTCCACATCATCCCCAAACTCCCCGACGGCCGCGGCTTAAACATCGGCTGGAAATCCCAACCCTTCGATCATGCTGCCGGCGCCACCCTCGCCAAATCAATCGCCACTTGCCTCTGACGACTCCTCAACCCGCTCCGGCGGCAGCGTGTTCTGTACATCCATCGAAAAGTCGAGGGACACCGCGTGGTGCGTCAGCCCCCCAACGCTGATTCGCTCCACACCCGTCTCTGCAATCCCCCGAATCGTCTCCAGCGTCACGCCCCCCGACGCCTCCAGCAGCACGCTGGATTTGTGCCGCGCCCGCATCGCTACGGCCTTCCGCAAATCCGCGACGCTCATGTTGTCCAGCAGCACGATGTCCACGCCCCCCTGCGTCCCCGGCGCACACACTCCCGCGGCCAGCAACAAATCCAGTTGCTCCAGCGACGTCACCTCCAACTCTACAAACCGCAACTCCTCCCCGGATATCTCCGCAGTCCGCCGCGCCTTGTCCACCGCCGCCGTCACCCATGCCGGCAACTCGCGCACCGTTACTCCAAAGATGTGATTGTCCTTGAACAACACCGCATCATGCAGCCCCACGCGATTGCAGTATCCGCCGCCGCACCGCACCGCATACTTTTCCAGCGCCCGCCACCCCGGCGTCGTCTTCCGCGTATCCAGCAGCCGCGCCCCCGTCCCCTCGATCGCCTTCACGAACGCCGCCGTCCGAGTGGCGATCCCCGACATCCGGCCCAGGAGGTTCAGCATCGTTCGCTCGGCCCGCAGCACCTGATACATCGGTCCCGACAGCACCGCAACCGTCTGCCCCGCGCGAATCCGATCCCCATCCTGCGCCCGGTACGCCACCTGGCACTCGTGCCCGAACACCATCATCGTCTGCGCCAGCGTGGCAACTCCGCTGAGCACCCCGGCCTCCCGCGCCACCATTAATCCATCCGCCCATCGCGTCGGCGGAATACAGCACTGCGTCGTCACATCTCCCGGCCGCGCCCCGGGCCCCAAGTCCTCCTCCCCCGCAATCGCCAATAGCTTGGTGAACGAATCGTTCACCTGCAGGGTGCGGAAGAGTTCCTCCAACGGCAATTGATTGATGTCTTGCACGGGCAATGCTATCTGGTAACCACATGGCACATGGCTACAGAGCACTTTCAAGCCAGGAGAGATTGCGTTGATGTGCCTTGTCGCCATCTGCCATGTGCCATCTCTTACCTCCCCCCTACCCTTCCCTTCCCCTCAGGAGTTTCCCCCATGGGCCTTCTCTCCAACCGCATCGGACTCATCGTCGGAATCGCCAACGAGCGTTCCTACGCATTCCACATCGCCAAAGCCATCATCGAGCACGGCGGCCGCTGCGCCTTCACGCACCTGCCCGGCGAGAAGAACGAACGCCGCACGCGGCGGGCGATCGAGGAGCTCGGCGTCAAGGACCCTTGGGTCATGCCCTTCGACGCCGGCTCCGACGCCGACACCGACGCGGTCTTCGCCAAGTACGCCGAGTCCTTCGACCGCATGGATTATCTCGTCCACTCCATCGCCTTCGCCGAGCGCGAGTGGCTCGCCGAGGGAAAGTTCACCGCTACCCCCCGCGCCGCCTTCCTTCAGGCCATCGACATCTCCGCCTACACCCTCGTCGCCATGGCCCACCGCGCCCGCCCCATCATGGTCCGCTCCGGTCACGGTGGATGCATCATGGGCATGTCCTACTACGGCGGCGAGAAAGTCGTCCCCGGCTACAACGTGATGGGCGTCGCTAAAGCCGCCCTTGAGTCTTCCGCCCGCTACCTCGCCAGCGAGCTCGGCCAGGACAAGATCCGCGTCAACATCATTTCCGGCGGCTTCCTCCGCACCCTCGCCAGTTCCGCCGTCGGCGGAACGGACAAGATGGGCGAAGAAGTCGAGAAACGCGCCCCCCTCCGCCGCAACGTCGAAGGCGCTGATGTTGGCAACACCGCCGTCTTCCTCGCCAGCGACCTCGGTGCCGGAGTCACCGGCGAAACCATCTACGTCGACTGCGGCGTGAACATCCTGGGGGCCTAGGGCGAAAGCAACCGGAAGTCACATAGATCGCAAAGCGGACATTGAGGTACGGATGAGGTCGCAAATGTGTCTTTGGTTCGATCCAAAGGCATCCCCTGAGTGCCCTCCGGGGTGCATGGCTGTTCCGAACCACCGCGATACCAGCCGAATTGCGGCCCAGCAGGGCTAGACGCCGATACCCCAACATGAGCACCTTCGGCTCATCCCCGATCTCCCCCATCCCACCCTCCGCCGCCCAGTCCCTAGCCGGACTGAATCAGGCCGAGCGTGCCAACAAATCCAACGCCGACGCTAAAAAAACCGTCAAGGCCGAAGGCCGCCGCCGCCAGGCGGACGCCGTCGAACTCGACGTCCAAAACGCCCAGGCCGCCGACGCCATCCGCAACCTCAAATCCAACGGCGACGAAGAAACCACCGACGACCGCAAGGGCGAGCAAAAATACGAGCAAGAGGAAGACGAGCTCCCCACTCCGAAGCCGCGCCCCAAGCTCGACATTCAGGGGTAGCGCATCGGGTGTCATGGTGGACGCGTTTCAGACTCCACCACGCCGGAGGATGTTGCGCCCGAGCAGTCGAGTCGCCGACTTTAACTCTGCATTTTCATATTTGAAATCTCAGAGTGCTCCCGGCACATCGCCCCCAGCGCCCCACACGCAAACTCCACATCCGCCCCCGTCAGGAACGGCCCTAGCGACAGCCGCACCGCGCCGCTCGCTCCAGCATTGCTCGAGGGGCTTGTGCCAAGCATTTCATGCACCAGCGGCGCACAGTGCAGCCCCGCCCGCGTCAATATCCCAAACGACGCCTCCAGCACCGCGGCCATCTCCTGCGACGACAGCGACTCGTGCGTGAACGAGAAGACCCCGACACGCTTCGCAAGATCGAGCGGCCCCAACATCCGCAGCCCCGACGCATTCGCGCACGCCCCGCTCGCCTCCACTCCCAGCAGCTCCAGCATGAGCCGCATGAGTTCCAGTTCGTGCTCGCGCACCCCACCCACTTTCTCTACTCCCCGCTCCAACAACCACGCCACCCCCTCCGACAGCCCGACAATTCCCACCGTGTTGTGCGAACCCGGCTCGTACTTCTCCGGCATCATCTGCGGCTGCGACGGCAGCTCCGAAGTGCTCCCCGTCCCTCCCTCACGAATCGTCTCCATCCGCAGCTCCACCCCAGGCCGAATGCACAACCCGCCAGTCCCCGTCGGCCCCATCAATCCTTTGTGCCCCGGAAATGCCAGCAGATCCACACGCATCGCCCGCATGTCCACGGCGCAATGCCCAAGTGACTGCGCCGCATCCAGCAAAAGCAAAGCCCCATCCGGATCATCGCTCCCCGCCCCAAACTCCGCGCACACGGCCCCAATCCGCTCCATATCCTGCACCGTCCCCATCACGTTGCTGGCATGATTGATGCACACCAGCACCGTCTCCCCGCGTCGTATCGCCCGCCGTACATCCTCGGCGTCCACGAGCCCGCTCTTCGGTTCCGCCGCAACAATCGTCCACTCGATCTGCGCATCGCGCTCCTTCATCGCATGCAGCGGCCGCAAAATCGAGTTGTGCTCCATCATCGTCGTCACCACATGCAGCACCTTGCCCGCTCCCCAGCGTCGCCGCGCTGCCCCCAGCACCCCCTTCACCCCCAGGTTCAACGCATCAGTCGTGTTGTACCCAAACACCACCTGATTCCCCGCCGCATTCCCCCGCGAGTCCATCAGATTCACCAGCTTCGCTATCCGCGCCCGACACTGATTGACCAGCCGCGCCGACTCCCTCGCCCCCGCATACGTCCCCCGAGCCGGGGCCCCGCTCTCCAGCAAATGCCGACGCATCGCCTCCGCCACCGCCGCCGGCTTGGGAAAGCTCGTTGCGGCGTTGTCGAAGTATCGAGTTTGAATCTGACCTGTCATCAACGAATCGTAGGGGGAGATGGCCCGCAGGAGCCGCTTCACCTTCTCCAACCGCACCACCGCCAACCTCGCCGCCTGCACCCTCATACTCGGGCAATACATCGATACCGCCAACAACTGCCTGCTCGGCCACAGCCACTGCGACAATCACGCCCCAAAAAAACGAGAAACCCCAACCCCCCGCCCTCAAGGCATGCAGATTCATCCAATACATCCACAGGTACAGCACCCTGCTGCCCGCGCGGGTGACAGGGGCAGCGCGCCTGCCCAACGGGCTCGCCGCGCCCTTCTCCTGTCTTCAAATCCTGAGCAGGCCGCCCCACGCGCGCAACCCCAACCCTCCCAGCATCTTTCATGCCACCGCAGAAAGTTGCCGGTGGCGGCGAACGCTGATCACTAGATCCGGCGCTGCCGCCGGCGCCGGTGCCGCCGCACGCCCATCCGTGAACTTCGCGTTCAGCTTCAACAGCGCACCATCCGCGATCTGCCGGACGCGCTCCCGCGAAACCCCCACCTCCGCGGCAATCTGCTTCAGCGTTAGCGGCTGCTGTCCCTCCAGCCCGAACCGCAGCCGCAATATCCGCGCTTCGCGCTGGTCAATGGTGTCCAGCAGCCGGTGGATGATTCGAATCTGCTCCGCGTGCAGCATCGCATCTTCCGGTGCAACCGTCCGATTATCCGGCAGTAGTTCGCTGAAGTTCATCACCTCGCCATGCTTATCCAGCGGAGCCTGAGACGGTGCAACGAACGCATGAACGGCCTTCTTGATGAACCGGGCCTTACGAACGGGAAAACCCATCTCATAAGCAAGCTCATGGATGTGCGGCTCGCGTCCCAGCTCTTTTTCAAGCTCACGATGCACAAGCTTCCATCGCGTCACGAGGGCCATCATGTACGGCGGAACGTGGATCGGCTGC
The DNA here is from genome assembly GCA_038225655.1 of Phycisphaerales bacterium. Classification (GTDB taxonomy): domain Bacteria; phylum Planctomycetota; class Phycisphaerae; order Phycisphaerales; family UBA1924; genus UBA4658. The sequence goes on from JBBRQY010000003.1 coordinate 328,693, forward strand.
ACCGCATTCACCAGCGCGCGAGAGATCGACTGCTTGATCCACCACGAGGCATAGGTCGAGAACCGTGTTCCCTGCGCAGGATCAAACCGATCCACCGCGCGAAGCAGCCCGATGTTCCCTTCCTCCACCAGGTCCTGAAGCACCAGCCCGCGTCCGCTGTAATGCTTCGCAATCGAGATCACCAGGCGCAGATTCGCCCGAATCATCTGCTCCCGAGCCGCCGCGCAGCGTTCGTTCACGATCGCCCAACCCAGCGACTGCTCCTCCTCGGCAGTCCGCAGCGGCGCGCCGCGGGTCTGCTTGAAGTACAACTCCAAATCGGAGCACACACGCTCTCGCGCGGGTATCCGCTTTATGCGACATTCGATCATGATCGGAAATCCTCCAGGCGGACAGGCAAGGTGTGGTCTGGCGGGCTGAGCGCGAAAGACACCGGCCCGACGCGCGTGCAAAGCGCCGGGCCGATGCGGTTAGAAATGGTGAGAAATGGGAATCAATCAAGACGCCGAGTGGTAAGGATGGTTCCGTCTGAATCGGCGACGACCCGGTAGAAATGGCCGTTCTTCATGACCTTGCAGGAGTACGCCTGCTTCCCATCCCACACGGTGCGGCCGACTTCGGCCAGAGGCGCACCGTCGGACTCTTGGGAAAGGGTGTTCCGGGCCGCGGCCGACAGTTCGGACTCGTCGACCGTCACGTCGTGGTCGTTCCACGAACGACCGCTCGTGGGTGGTTCGGCAACTTCTGCACGCTGCTCCGGAGAGTCGTAGAGCGTTCGATCGATCATCTCCCGCTTGGTCCGCGAGCCGTTGGCGTAGGTGTTGCCGGAATCCACAGGAGTTGCGGTCCGCGAGCACGCCCCGGCCGCAAGGCCGGCGAGCGCGGTAGCGCCGATGCAGGAGAGTCGATACATGCGGATGTCCTTTGAAGCGGAGTGTCGCGGCCCGGAGCGGAATCAGGCCTTGCGTCCGGCGGGATTCTGGTTCTTCTGGTTGTCCTCGCGGATCGAACTGCTGCTGGGCTTGATCGTCTTGGTCGCGTCGGGCCTGTTCGACTTGTCGTTGCCGGACTTGGCAGCGTGCTCGTCATCAAGATCAATATCCGTAGCGTCCTTCGCGTCGCCGTGGTTGAGGGTGCCTCCGGTGAGGTTCTTTTGAGACAGGGCGCCGGGGCGAACGGGGGCCGGCGCAGCGCCGTCCTGCCCATGAGCTTTCTTGGCGTTGGCCTTGTTCTGCGTGATGTCCTGCAGATCGGCCTGATCCTGCTGGGACGCGGTGTTGGTGCACGCACCTTTTTGCATGGGGGCTTGGGTCTGCGGATTGGATTCATCGTTCATGGGAAATACTCCGTTCAAGGGGGGGGAGGTCGAAAGAAACGGGCGTATGCACTGACCGATGGTGCATATGCCGACGATTGCTGTGGATGGCTGACTAAACGCAACCGCGGACGGCTACGAAACGTTGGATCGGAGCGCCCAAAGGCCACAGGAAGACGGCGGGACGGGTCTTGCTGGGGCTATCCCATCTGGCCGGGGGTCGTGATGGGGCGGGCCTGACGATCGGAGGTACGGGCGGGCGGGGAATGGACATGAATGCAATCACTGGTGTCTCCTGCGGGCCCGAGCTAACGTGGCGATGAAACCCAACCTTCATGCGCGTTCAGGTGATGCGAAACAAGGGGCGAATCGCGAGAACGAACGGACCACTGAACGCGGCAAAAACGAAAAACCGACGCGAACCAGCACCCTCGGGTGTTCGTTCGCGTCGGTTTCCTCGTCAACGGACCTGTCGTTTGAACGACCTGTCCTTCATCTAGTCTTCCGACGACTTTGTTGAGATTTCGGACGGGCCGGAACTGCGGAGTCCCTGCCCTTCTTTAGACGCTACACCTTCGCGAGACGAAGTCAAATGGATTGTCGAATGTGCCGCAGCGATGGGCAAGCGGGGCCCGAGGTTCGTTACTTCTTTACGGTGGTGCGATTGTCGACGGAGCTGATGCCGCGGATTCGCGCGACGGCTACGCGAAGATTTTCGCGGTCGGCCTCGGTGGGGAGCGTGCCAGAGAGTTGGACGATGCCTTGCGAGGTGGTGACAAGGACCTGCCTGGCCGCGGGTGAGAGTGTGGGATCGCCCGCGATGGCGCGGCGGACGTCGTTGGTAATGTCGAGGTCAGTGCGATCTGACGATCCGGCAGACGACGGATCGGGCGGCGTGGAGGGAACTCGATTCGACGGAACAGCATTATTCAAGCGCGAATCAACTGGCGCGGCGACCGAGGGAACGGGCGGCGGGGAAGGAGCTGGTGCAGGGGGAGTCGGAATCGCTTGCGGAGCAGGAGACTCTCGCTTGCAAGCAGGCATAGCCGCGGAAAGCAGGGTAAGAACGATGAATAGCGCCGGTCTGCTGAGTCCGGCCCCTGCCAACGGGAATAGCTCGTTGCGACTCATGTTCCTCGCGTGGGGTTGTAGAACGGCAGCTTGTGGGTCTTGCCGTCGAGGAGCGAGTCCTTGCCGGTGTCGATCTGCACGGCCGCGCCATCGCCGGGAATCTGCTTGTCCACGAAGCCCATGCCGATGGGGAAGCCAAGGGTGGGGCTGAGGCATGCACTGGAGACGACGCCGACTTCGTTGCCGTCGGCGAGGATCTTCATGCCTTGGCGGGCAGTGCGTTTGGAATCGAGCTTGAATCCGACGAGGCGGCGCGGCGGGCCGCCGGCATCGCGGGTGCGGAGGAGGACTTCCTGACCAACGAAGTTCTCGCCTCGCTCCATGGTGTGTTTTTCCAGAGAGATTGCGAAATCGATGCCGCAGGAGAGGGCGTTGATGTCTTCGCCGAGCTCGTGGCCGTACAGGGGCATTCCGGCTTCCATGCGGAGGGTGTCGCGGGCGCCGAGGCCGCAGGGCTTGATGAGGCCGTTGGCCTGCTCCATTCCGGCATCTTTGAGCAGGAGTTTGAGGCCCATGGTGACGGCGGCGTTGGGGAGGATGACCTCGACGCCGTCCTCGCCGGTGTAGCCGGTGCGGGAGACGATGATCTTCATGACGACCAGATTCTTGACGGCGAAGCGGTAGCGCTTGAGCGTGGGGATTTCGCGGGAGACCTTGCCGACGAGTTCCATGACCTTGGGGCCTTGCAGCGCGACCATGGCGGTAGACATCGTCTGGTCGTCGATCTTGCAAGTGAGATCGCCGGCGGTGCGGACGGCTTCGAAATGCTTGAGCATCTTCTCGCGGTTGGAGGCGTTGACGACGATCAGGAAATCGTCATCGTCGATGCGGTAAACGATGATGTCGTCGTGGACGCCGCCCTGCTCGTTGCATGCGAGGGAGTAGCGGCACTGGCCTGGAGCCATGTCGGAGATGCGCCGGGAGCAGAGACGCTCGAGGAGGCGGCGAGCGTGGCGGCCGGTGATCTTGACGCGCCCCATGTGGGAGACATCAAAGAGGCCGCCGGAGGTGCGCGTCTGCTCGTGCTCTTTGAGGAGGCCGCCGGAACCGTCGGCGCCTTTGTAGACGAGGGGCATCTGCCAACCGGCGAAGTCGACCATGGTGGCGTGGTGGTCGAGGTGGAACTGGTGGAGGGGAGTGTTGGGCATGTTCGATGTCGGATGTGCGATGTCGGATGTGGGAAGGGAAGACAGGATCGGGTTGGCATGATAGCGAGCGCGATCCGCGGCCTTTTCCCCCCAAATCCTCCACCCCTCTACTTACCGCCGGCGCGGCCTTCCCAAGACCAGTTCAACGCCGGATCCATGGCGGAGACTGAGGCGGATCGGAGGAGTTTCTGAGCGAGGGCATCCATCTTGGCACGTTCGCGGACGGTGCGAATCTCTCGTTCGAGATCCTTCGCAGCGGCTTCCTTGGTGGGAGCATTGGGAGCGGGGGGAACTTTGGCTTCGAGTTTGACGATGGCGAAGCCGGGTTCGTCCCCGTTGCCATCTGCGGCGCCGCCCCATGACACGGCGATGGGGTCGCTGATGGCTCCCGGCTCCATGGTCATGAGAGCCTTGCGGATGGCGACGGGGTAGGAGGAATCGCTAAGGGAAAAGGCGTCCAGCGTGCCGCCGCGCGAGGAGGAGGGATCGAGGGAGACATCGCCGGCGACCTCGCCGAAGGGCGTGCCGGCTTTCAGACGGATGACGGCGTCTTTGGTGGCGTTCTCGGAGCGGAGCAGGATCAGCCGGGCACGAACGCGGGGGCCGTATTTGAGGTCATACCCCGTGTCGATGTCGTCGGAGGTGATGGAGATGACATCGTCGCCGACACCGGCGCGGACCATGGCGCGGAGGGCCGCGTTGCGTTCGAGGAGGCCCTTGAAACGGAGGGCGCCAAGGCCACGGGTGCGGCGGACGTTGGTGAGGAGGCCTTCGCCCTCGTTCACCGGGAGACGGGCGGCTTTGGCGAGCATCTCGGCGAGAAGCTCTCGCTCGGCGCCGATCTCGGCTTCGCCGATACGGATGCTGCGTTTGGTGCATTCCTCCTTCAGGACCGCACCCAGGGCGTATTCCTCAAGGACCTGGCCGCCGGCGGCTTCGGCCATGAGGGGGCCAAGGTCCGACCAGGCGAGAGACCGCTCGCCGACGATGGCGACGGGCTTCTCGGGGGCGGACTTGCTGGTCTTCGCGGGTTGGGCGGTCGCGGAGAGGGTACAAAGGAGGAGGCCGAGGCCCGCGACGGCGATCAGGGTGCGTGCGTTCATGGGGAACGATATCGGGGGCGGTTGCGGGAGGGATTGTGTAGTATGGACCTGTGGAAAAAGACCCCAACATACCGCCGCCCCTGCCGAGTGATTTCGAGGAGGATGGTGCGCGGTCCAGAAGGCGGTCAGGGATGCTGTGTCCGTACTGCGGGCACTATTCGGGGAGTAAGAAGGAGTGCGATCGGTGCCGCGGCGTGTTTGAGCCGCTGTCGCGACAGGCATCGCAGAACGGGATGGGGCCCTGGTTCATTCGGGATGAGGGGAACCCGTTCCGGCCGGGGTGCTCGTATGCGACGATGAAGATGCTGGTGGCGCGGAAGCGGATCGTGGCGGAGTCGATCCTGCGCGGGCCATCGACGCGGCAGTTCTGGACCTTTGCGAAGAACACGCCGGGGATCGCGCATCTGCTGGGGGAATGTCACTCGTGCCACAGGGCTTGTGCGGCTGAGGCGGTGGCATGCGAGCATTGCCGTGCGAGCTTTGCGGTGGAGGAGGATCGGCAGTTCTTAGGATTGGCGGAGGTGCGGATGATTCCGGCGCAGGGGGCGGCGCGTGTTGATGCGGCGCGGCCAGTCGCGGAGACGAATGTGCCCGCCGTGGATGAGCCAATTCTGGAAGTGGCCGCGGATCCCGTGGGAGATCCGGTGCCGTACGAGCCGTATCGACACCCGGCGCGGCCGGTGCGGGATGAGAATGATGTTTCGGATGTGCAGATCGATGCGCTGCTGCGTCGGAGCGGGGCGGCGGAGCGGGCGAAGCGCGGGACGGGCGTGGTGGTTGGATTGATTGTGGCCGCGGTGGTCGGGATCGCGGTCGTGGTGATCGCAACGATCGCGATCATCGGGAGCGGGTGGGCGGGGAAGAACAATGCGGCGGCGGGGAATGCGGGTGGGGCAGGAGCACCCGGGGCGGCGACGCCTGCAAAATCGCCTGCAACGACCCCGGCCAAGAGTTCCCCGGGGGCATCGGGGCGTTGATTCCGTAGGGATTCATTCCGATATACCATTTGCTGCACGATTCCTGGTGCATCTGGAGCGCGAATATGACACCTGCTGCTGCACATCCTTCGACTGCCCCGACCGTGGGCCATGCCGCGGCCATGCCGGCGGGGGGACGGATCTGGAACTACTCGGCGGGGCCGGGATTGATGCCGGATGAGGTGCTTCGGCAGATCCAGGAGGAGGTGTGGGATTGCCGGCACTCGGGCGTGGGAATTCTGGAGCACAGCCACCGTGCGCCGGTGTACGACAAGATTCTGGCCGAGGCGCTGGCGGATTGCCGCGCGGTCGGGAATATTCCGCCCTCGCACCATGTGCTGTTCATGACGGGCGGATCGACGAGCCAGAACTACATGGTGCCGATGAACCTGCTGCCCGCTGACAAGTCGGGGACGGCGGATTACTTCAACACGGGGCACTGGGCCCAGCAGTCGATCGATCATGCGAAGATCTTCGGGACGATCCACGAGGCGGGGTCATCCAAGAAAGAGAACTACACGTGGCTGCCGGGACGAGCGGAGACGAAGTACTCAGCGAAGCCGGCGTATGTGCACTACACGTCGAACAACACGATCTACGGGACGCAGTATGCGCCCGGTACCGAGCCGACGCCCCCCGCCGGGGCCGCGCTGGTGTGCGATATGTGCTCGGACATTTTCTCGCGGCCGTTTGATTGCTCCAAGTACGGATTGATCTATGCGAGCGCGCAGAAGAACCTGGGGCCGGCAGGAGCGACGCTGGTGATCGCGCGGGATGACGTCGTGCAGAAGGGGCGGACGGATATTCCGGTCATGCTGCAGTACCGCCACTTTGCGATGAGCGAGTCGCGCCCGAATACGCCGCCGGTCTTCTCGATTTACGCGATGGGGCTGATGTTCAAGTGGATCAAGAAGTGCGGGGGGACGGCGTACTTCGAAAAGTTCAACGCGGAGAAGGCTGAGGTTGTGTACGACGTGCTCGATCGGTCGGCGGGAGGGTTTTACAAGGGGCATGCGCGGAAGCAGGATCGCTCGTTGATGAACATCACGTTCAAGTGCCCGACGCCTGCCCTGGATGATGCGTTCTGCGTGGAGGCGGCCAAGCAGGGGCTGGATTGTTTGAAGGGGCACCGGACGGCGGGGGGGATGCGGGCGTCGCTCTACAACGCGATGCCGATGGCGGGGGCCAAGGCTCTGGCGGAGTTCATGGTGGAGTTTGAGCGGACGAAGGGGTGAGGGGAAAGTGCAAAATGCAAAGATCGGAATTTTGAGGGGTGAGACGAAGTGGTAGTGCAAGCCGGGGAAGTCGGGGTACACCGGGATTTCCTGTTGCAACATCACGGGCATCAAGATGCCCGTGCCACCCCTTACTATCGCCTCTTGGAGCGAGTTGGCGCGGGCTCTTCGGTGTGGGATTGGTGGTCGTGAACTCCGACGACTTCGCCGATGACGACCATGAGGGAGAGGGTGCCGCGGGAGGCGTCGACGTCGGGGAGGAGGTCGTCGTTAAGGGCCGCGAGGAGGTCGGGGATTTGCTCTTCGGTCCACCCGGCGCGTTCGTCGAGGACGGCCAGGCCGGAGCACTTGCCATCGGGAAGGTAGTGAAGATCCACGGTGGCGACAGCGCGCGTGCCACGGAGGGCGACGAAGCGTTCGCTGGATGGGGTGCGCAGGGCTCGTTTCCAGCGGATCATGGTGGGGCCTCCGCGGGGAAGGTAACGCGCGGGGGGGACAGGTGCAAGGGGGGATGCAAAGGGCTAGAAATACGGGGTTGACAAGGAAAAAGGCCGCGGATGCGGCCTTTAGGAGGGGGGCGAGCGTTGGAGAGAAGGGGGAAAAGGCACTCGGGCCGCGGCGGCCCGAACATGGGCCGGTAGGCCCATACCACAATGCCATGCCACTACTTGACGCCGTCTTTTTCTGCCATGAGCTTGAACATATCCACGCAACGGGCGGCGTAGCCGGCTTCATTGTCGTACCAACTCACGACCTTGAAGAACTTGTCATTGAGCTGGATGCCCGCCTTGGCGTCGTAGATGCTGGAGCGGCGGTCGCCGATGAAATCGCTGGAGACCACTTCCTCGTCGGTGTAGCCAAGGACGCCCTTCATGGAAGTTTCGCTGGCCTTCTTCATGGCGGCGTTAATGGATTCGAGGGAGGTGGACTTTGCGGTCTTGAAGGTGAGGTCCACGGCGGAGACATCGGCGGTGGGAACGCGGAAGGACATGCCGGTGATCTTGCCCTTGAGTGAGGGAATGACGAGGGCACAAGCCTTGGCCGCGCCGGTGGAGGCGGGGATGATGTTCATGTAGGCGTTGCGGCCGCCGCGCCAGTCTTTCTTCGAGGGGCCATCCTGCGTGGGCTGGGTCGCCGTAACGGCATGGATGGTCGTCATCAGGCCTTCATCCAGGCCGAACTCGTCGTTGATGACTTTGGCGATGGGGGCGAGACAGTTGGTCGTGCAGGAGGCGTTGGAGATAACGGTGTGCTTGGCGGGGTCGTAGCCGGAGCAGTTCACCTTATGGACGAAGGTGGGAACCTGGGCGGGTTCGGACTTGGTTGGGGCGGAGATCATCACACGCTTCGCGCCGGCGGTGATGTGGGCGCTGGCCTTCTCGAGGTCGGTGAAGAGGCCGGTGGATTCGAGGACGTACTGCACGCCCAAGTCTTTCCAGGGGAGCTTGGCGGGGTCCTTCTCGGCGGTGGTCTTGGTGACGCGGCCGTTGACGGTGAAGGAGGTTTCCGTTGCGCTGACGACGGCGGGCTCGCCGTGGAAGCGGAGCATGCCGTGCATGGTGTCGTGGCGCAGGAGATAGGCGAGATTGTCGGCGGGGACGAGGTCGTTCACGGCGACGACCTCGACGCCGTGATCCAGGCCGATGCGGTAGACGAGGCGTCCGATGCGGCCGAAACCATTGATTCCGATGCGAATGGGCATGTCCAGCTCCAGGTAACGGGTTGCGAGTGATCAGGATAGGAAGCGGGCCGCGATTCAGCAACGGGCAGTGTGAGGAAGGGGCCACGTGCAAAAACACCCGCCCTTCATGTCGAAAGCGCATATCGTGGCCATGCGAAACCATCTCTGTGTCTGTGCGTTGATGGCCGTGGCAACATTGCCCCTCTCGGGGTGCATTGTGGGCCAGATGCGGGATGATCTGGCGGGCACTCGCGCTGGGGTGGAGCGGCTGAACGAACTGGCTCCTGCGCTGGAACGGAGCAACGCCGCACTGGCCGAGTCCAACGCCCAGATGGCGCGGATGTACAGCGAACTGGCGGAGACGCACAAGGCCATCGAGGCCGGGTTGCCCCGGTTGGACGCGGCCAATGCCCACATGAACGATGCGGCCGAGCGGCTTCGCCATCTGGAGCCGATGTTGGCGTCGCTGCGAAACCTGGATGAATCGCTGGCGGCACTTCGGAAGATCATTGAGAACATCGACAAGGCGATGCCGCTTGTAAATCTGACCAAGGGGGCGCCTTCGGTGGATCGCGATCTCAAGCGGCAGGAAGAGGAACGCAGGGCGACACCGGCCGCGGCTCCGGCTATGCCCGCTGAACACCCATAGCGGCGCGTGGCGGGGCCGCCGTGGCCCCTGTTGCTCGGTCCAGCTCCCAGACGATTTCACCCCCCACCACTGTCGTCACGGCGCGGCCTTTGACTTTCCAGCCGTCGAATGGGGTGTTGCGGCTGAGTGAGTGGGAGGACTCGGCGTCGATCGTCCATTCAAGGTTCGGGTCGATGATGGTGATGTCGGCGGGGGCGGCAATGTGGAGTTGGGCGAGCGAGAGCGTGCTGCGGGGAGAGCCGACGGCTCCGGGGCTTCGGTTCAGGGCGCAGAGCTTGGCGGGCTCGAAGGTGAGCATGGCGATGAGTCTGGGCCAGTCGATCACGCCGGGATCGATGAGGGCCTTGATGTAGAGGGCGAGAGCCGTTTCGAGGCCGGTGATGCCGAAGGGGGCGGCTTCGAACTCCAGGGCTTTGCGGTCGGCGGTATGCGGGGCGTGGTCGGTGGCGAGCAGGGTGATGGTTCCGTCGGCGACGCCTTCGAGGATCGCGTTGATGTCGCTCTGCTCGCGCAGCGGAGGGTTCATCTTGGCGTTGGTCCAGTAGCCGCCGTGGGAGTCCACAGCTTCGTGGGTGAGGAGGAGGTGGTGCGGGGAGACCTCAGCGCTTACGGGCTGGCCGGCGCGGCGGGCCTTGCGGACGATGTCCACGCTGCCGCCGCTGGAGAGGTGCTGGACGTGGTAGTTGCAGCCGATGGAGTGGTTGAGCATGACATCGCGCTCGATGATCATCTCTTCGGCGACGCGCGGCCAGCCGCCGAGGCCGAGGCGGGTGGAGACGCTGCCGGCGTGCATGGATGCGCCACGGGTGAGGGAGTGCTCCTGGCAGTGCTGCATCAGGGCCAGGCCGGTGGGCTTGATGTAGGTGAGGGCCTTGGACATCAGGGCGGGGGAGTGGACGCAGTCGCCGTCGTCGGTGAAGCCGACGGCACCGGCGCGGGCCATGAGAAGGATCTCGGCGAGCTCTTCGCCCTTGCGGGATTTGGTGACGGCGCCAACGGGGAAGACTCGCGCGCCTGCGTTTGAGCACTGGTTGCCCTGAGCGGCCGTGGGCGGCAGCGCATTGGTGTAGATGTATTCCACCATGGCGTCGTCGTCGATGGCGGGGGTGGTGTTGGGCATGCAGCAGACGGAGGTGAAGCCCCCGGCGGCCGCGGCTCGTGCGCCGGAGCGGATGGTTTCGGCCTCCTCCATGCCGGGCTCGCGGAGATGGACATGGGGATCGATGAGGCCGGGGGTGATGAGGCAGTCGGCCGCGTCGATGATGCGATCGGCGTGGGCGCGATCGAGACCCTTCCCGATCGCGGCGATGAGACCGTTGGTGATGGCGATGTCGGCGTGCTGGTCGAGGCCGGATGCGGGATCGATGACGCGGCCGTTGATGATGAGGAGGTTGGACATTGGGGGATGATATGGGTGGATGAGGAGATGCACGACACTCGAGCATCCTCGGGATTCGCTCACAAGGCGTCGCTCATCCCGGGCGTGTAAAAAAGACAACGCCCGCCTCTTGCGAGGCGGGCGTTGAAATGGACTGAGTCAGGACTTCTGAATCCGCAAGAGCGGTTTCAGATCAGTCGCGCCAGCGGTTGTTGTAGGGGACTTCGCCGGTCGTGGTGTTGGGGTTCCAGTACGCACGGAGGTAGGCGTTGGTACCGAGAGTCATCGTGGCCGAGCTTGTGTCGCCGCCGGCCTGCATGTTCTCGTTGACGAAGAGGTTGTCGGTCTTCGTGGTGACGGCGGTGCCGGTGCCGCGGGTGTAGGTGATCTGGTCCGGGTTGGGCTTGGTCTCGAAGTTGACGTGGTTGTCGTTGTAAGCGATGTTGCCTTCCCAGGTGTTACGACCACCGTGGATCAGCAGCGTGGGGGAGTCGGTGCCGCCGGCGTTGACGCCAGTGATGAGGGTCCAACGGTTGGAGGTTGGGGTATCACCGGAGTCGTTGGCGATGTAGGTGGGGCCGCGGTTGCCGAAGATGGCTTCCGTGGAGTTGTAGGTGTCAGACCACTGGGCGCGACGCTTGCCGAAAGGCAAAGTGTGGGCGTAGGACTGGTTGCCGATGCCGACGGTGGAGGCCGAATCCGTCTCGAGGTTGTCGCCGCCGGCGAAGCCGGCTGCGCCATCGACGGGAACGCCGTGGAACTTAGGGTCCCAAAGGGCGTTGGCGGGGAGGGAGGCGCCGGTGGGCTGGGTGTACTGGTAGCCGTCGTAGCGCTGTACCTTGCCGGTGTTGGCCTCAGCGGGGGAGATGCAGATCTCAGGGGAGATGTGCCCGTTCTGGATCAGAACGGAGAGGATGTTGCCGGTCGTGTTCTTGGCCTCGCCGACCTGGGGGGTGGTGCCCTGACCCACAGTGGGGTTGTCGATCTGGCTGGGGAGGGGGTAGGCGGACTGGGTCTGGCTGGCCCAGACGACCATGGCCTGCTGGATGCCGCGGACCTGAGTCGAGTCCTTGAGCTGACGGGCGGAGGCGCGGGCCTTGCCGAGAGCGGGGAGGAGGATGCCGACGAGCAGCGCGATGATCGCGATGACGACGAGCAACTCGATCAGGGTGAATGCACGATTCTTCTTCATGGGTAGTCGCTCCGAAAAAAGTGACTGAAAACGCTTGTTGCTGCCGGGCTGGGCGGTGGGTTCCAACATGGAACCGCAACACGACCGCAAAGCGCGGCGGGGACCGAAACGCAAGGAACCTGTTTTCCAACGAAACCTGTTCTACAACGGGGAGTTCACGCTCGACAGCGAGATGTGAACGCTCCGCTACCACCCGACGAGACCCTAGAGACCCGGGTCATCCGAAACCGGACGTTCGGGAACGAACGGCGATGCGGGGAGAAATGGCGCACGCGAGGTGCGGGAGATCTCGGGCATCGGCGAAAGTCGCCGCGTCCTACCAGGTTGTCGGGGGTGCGCTTGGCCCTCTTCGCAGATGATGCGGGCGATCGAACGATCGCCATGAGGACATTTCAAACGAGCAATCGAATCGGGTCCGATCGCACTCCCATGTACGCGCGTACGTGAACAAGATACACAATTCGGTACGGGTGTCAACAGGGGAGGTTCCATAGGGGCGCATGAACTTGATTTTTTGTGGACAAAGAGGGGAGGGGAGGCAATACATCGCAAATCGCACATGGCCACAGGGCACATCAAGTCAGGGAAATCGGCTCTGAATGTGCGATGTGGGCATGTGGCCATGTGCGAGGTCTCCTGTCGCTTTGCTACGCTGCGAGCTATGACGAACACCCCTGCTCTACGTCCAGACCCCGAACAGGCGTTAAGTTCTCTGGGGATCGTGCTGCCCACGCCATATGCACCGGTCGCGGCGTACATCCCGACGCGGCGGGTGGGCAACCTGCTGTATGTGGCGGGGCAGATTCCGATGCGGGATGGGAAGGTGATGGTGACGGGGAGCGTGCCCGGAACGGTGTCGATTGAAATGGCCCGGGAGTGTGCGAGGCAGTGCACACTGAACGGATTGGCGGCGGCGCGGGTCGCGCTCGGGTCGCTGGCGAAAATTCGGCAGGTGGTGCGGGTGGGCGTCTTCGTGGCGTGCGGGGAGGGGTTTGCGGATCATCCGAAGATCGGGAATGGGGCGAGCGAGCTGCTGGTGGAGATTTTCGGGGAGAGCGGAAGGCATGCGCGGGCGGCGGTGGGCGCGTCTTCGCTGCCGCTGAATGTGCCGGTGGAGGTGGAGTTTTTGTTTGAGGTGGAATAAGGGAGAATGTCGGATGTGCGATGTCGGATGTCGGATGTGAAAGGCGGAGTCGGGGGAGGGTGCGATGTCTGTGAGTGAAACTGACAATCCCTTTGTGTCGCGGGGGGGGTTGAAGTTGCGGCATGCGCTGTTGGAGTTTGGGGTGGATGTGCGTGGGATGGCGTGCGCGGACTTCGGGGCGAATGTGGGTGGGTTTACGGATTGCCTGTTGCAGGACGGGGCGGCGCTGGTGACGGCGGTGGATACGGGGTATGGAACGCTGGCATGGAAGCTGCGCAAGGATCCGCGCGTGGTGGTGCGGGAGCGGACGAATGCGATTCATGCGGCGGGGCCCACGGCGGAAGAACGCGTGGATCTGGTGGTGATGGACATGGGGTGGACAGCGCAGCGGATGTGCATCCCGGCGGGGCTGGCGTGGCTGAAGCCGGGGGGGCGAATTATCACACTGATCAAGCCGCACTATGAGGTGAGTGCGGAAGAGAAGCGATTGCTGGTGGATGGGGTGCTCGGGCGCGCGGATGCGGAACGCATTGTTCGGCGCGTGCTGGAGGCGATGCCCTCGCTGGGAGCGCGGGTGCTGGGGGAGACGGAGAGTCCGATTATTGGGGGGAAGACGAAGGGGAACATCGCGGGGAACCATGAGTGGTTGGCGATGCTTGAGGATGGACGCCTATGAGTATTGAGCGTGGGGTGGCACGGGGATCTTGATGCCCGTGGTGGACTGGAACCCGTGTCGGTACACTGGGAGCATGTTCGATGGTTCCAAACATCGAAAGCTCGTCAAGCACTATCCAACCCCGGGAAATTGCCACGAACTGACCTGGTGCTGCTACGGCCAGAGGTTTCTGCTCTGCACACCCGACCGTCGCGACTTGGTGCAGCAGGCCATACAGCGATCCACCAGCCGCTATGGCTTCGCCACACTCGCGTTCGTGATCATGTCCAACCACGTCCATCTGTTGGTGCGGCCGCTCAGAGAAACGTATGACGTTTCCGCCCTCCTCTACGCGATCAAGAAGCCGAGTTCTTTTCAGATCAAGAAGCGGTTGGAGGCGGCGGACGATCCTGTGCTACCGCATTTGATTATTCGGGAGCCGGACGGTACGACCGTGTTTCGGTTGTGGGAGGCGGGGCCAGGTTATGACCGCAACATGCTTCCGGACACGCTCAACGCGGCGGTGCGGTACATCCACTTGAATCCCGTGAGGGCGGGACTGTGTGATCGCGCTGAGGACTGGCCTTGGTCGAGCGCGGGCTGGTATCACCGGGAGGCGGTCAGGCCGGATGGGGGGATTGATTGGTGATCGGGATGGATGCGAGTTCTTGAGTCCGGTTGCGTGGGTTTCAACACCACGGGCATCAAGATGCCCGTGCCACCGTTTTATCGTCTTTCCAGTTCTCGACTTTGGGCTTGAGCGTTTTCCAGACGCGCTCGAGAAGCTCTTTGGTCCCGGTGCCGGTGGCGGCGCTGATGGTGAGCGGCGTTTCGCCGCGGCCGAGCTTGAGGGCGCGGTTGAAGGCGGAGAGTCGCTTCTTGGCTTCGGCTTCGTCGAGAACATCCAGTTTGTTGAGGACGATGATCTCGGTCTTCTCCGCCAGCTTGGGGGAGTAACGCTCCAGCTCGTGGCGGATCTTCTTGTAGTTGTCGGCGGGGTTGCCGACGTCGTCCGAACCGATATCGACGAGGTGGACGAGGACCTTGGTGCGCTCGACGTGGCGGAGGAACTCGTGGCCGAGGCCTGCGCCATCGGCCGCGCCTTCGATGAGGCCGGGGATGTCGGCGACGACGAGGCGTCGCTGACCGTCGAGCGCGGCGATGCCGAGCTGGGGCATGAGCGTGGTGAAGGGGTAGTTGGCGATCTTGGGGCGGGCGTCGGAGATGGAACTGAGGAGCGTGCTCTTGCCGGCGTTGGGGAGGCCGACGATGCCGACATCGGCGATGAGCTTGAGCTCGAGCTGGAGGCGACGGTGCTCGCCGGGCTCGCCGACCTGGGCCTTTTTGGGAGCCTGGTTGACGGAGGACTTAAAGTGCTCGTTTCCGAAGCCGCCCTTGCCGCCCTTAGCGATGGGGAACTTGGCGCCGGCGGGGCTCATGTCGGCGATGAGTTCGCGGGTCTCTTTGTCGTACACGAGCGTGCCGGGGGGGACGCGGATGATGAGATCCTCGCCGGCGAGGCCGTACTGCTGCTTGCCGCGGCCGGGCTCGCCGTTCGGGGCGTCCCAGTGGTGCTTGCCGGAGAAATCGAAAAGGGTGTTGACGTTCTCGTCGGCGAAGAAGATGACATCGCCGCCGCGCCCGCCATCGCCGCCGACGGGGCCGCCCTTGGGAATGTACTTCTCGCGTCGGAAGGCAACGCAGCCGCGGCCGCCGTTTCCGCCCTTGACCGTGATTTCAGCTTCATCGATGAACACGGGGGAGGGTAGGAGGGAAACGAACATGGCACAGGGCGCATAGCCACATTGCACATTCAATTCAGATCAAAAGTGCCGTCTGGCCATGTGTGGTGTGCTCTGTCGACTTACGCCGCGGCGCGGTAGCGGCCTGTGGCGAACTGCCTCAGGAGGCGTTCGCGGTCGCCGGCGCGGGCGAAGTGGGTGAAGATGGCGGCCATCTTGTAGGGGCCGGGCTCGTCTTCATCTTCGAGCCAGACGACGTTTGCGCTGACGAGGACGGTGCGGTTGGCTTCGAGCTCGTGGTCGTTCAGGTTGGGCAAGGTGATGCGAAGGAGGACGCGCGTGCCGGGAGCGACGGGCTGCTCGGCCTCGAAGCGGACGCCGCCTTCGGAGATGTCGTAGGCGTGGCCTTCGTTGGCGAAGGATTCGTCGTCGCCTGCGCTCATGGCCAGTGGCGTGTACATGGGCTCAAGCTGGAACCGCGGGTACGTGCGCCGGTCGAGCGAGGATTGTGGCACGGGCGGACCTCCGAATGATCCGGCTGCGAGGGCGCACACGCATGCGCTCGGCGAGCCGGCGGAGAGCTATCGGCCGTGACGAGCGCGGGCATGAGATTGGAGCGGTGCGTGCGCGGGGGACCGCCCATGATCGGGGAGGAGACCGACGGAGAGCGACAAACAAGTACCGATCAGCCGGCCTGAAGACGGGACGTACTCGTGAGTGGCGGTGGTGGCGCGTTGATGTGGAGGCCGCAACACGACAGACATCACGATGCCCGTTTCTGTGCGGCGTCACTCAGGGGAGGATTGTTCGACGAACTCGACGCCGATGCGGCTGATGCGGACGCCCATGCGGCGCTCAACTTCATTGACGAGTTCGCGCGGGAGGTGCGAGATGACTCGCTCGCTGAGGTCGTGCGGGAGGTCGAGCATGGAGCCGTCGGCACGGACGATGTGGGCGTGGTTGGAGATGTCGGCGTCGTAGCGGAACGCGGCGGTGGACCCGCCGCAGGTGGGAGCGATGCGGCGGGCGAGACCGTGGCGCGTGAAGGCGTCGAGGGAGTTGTAGACGGTGGCGAGGGAGATTCCGCCGGCGTCGGCGATGCCGGAGACGGAGGTGTAGAGCTCCTCAGCGGTGGGGTGGACTTTGCTGGCCATCAGTGCGCTGAAGATCATTTCGCGCTGGGCGGTGCAGCGGAGGCCGTGGGCGGTAAGGAGATCGCGAATTGGAGCGGTGGACATCGTGCAATTATCCCACGTGGTGCCGGGGAAACCAATAGACGGGTGTCAATGGATGCGGTTTTGATTGGGAGACAGAATCACCGCAGGAACGCTGAGGTTGTGGAGGAAGACGGAGAGGGGATCGTGGACTACTTGAGCGAGTGACTTCGCTGCGCTCTCAGCGCCCGTTGGACTCAGCGCCCGAGGTCGACGGGGCGGGCTCCGGGCGAAAGACCATGCGGCGGTGCGGGACGCCGGCTTCGTCGAAGACGTCGGAGTCGAAGGTCCAGCCGAGGGATTGGTAGAAGCCGTAGGCGGTATCACGGGCGTGGCAGTAAATTTCGGTGAGACCGAGGTTGCCGAAGGCGCGCTGCTCGATTGCCACGACCAGCCGCGTGCCGATGCCCTCGCCCTGGCGCTGCTTATCCACGGCCATCTGCATGAGCTTGCCGGTGCCGGGCTTGGGATGATTCGGGAGCAGAAGCGCGGTGCCGACGACGCGGGCTCCGCCGGGGTGATCGAAGACGGCGACGAAGTGGTCGAAGTTTTCTTCGCGTGCTCCGCCTTCGGGGAACATGGTGCGGAACTTGGGGCAGTCCATACCGATGGGGCCGAGGAGGACATCCTCGCGCAGGGCGACTTCCTGCGCGTGGAGCGCGTCGGTGACCATGATGCGTCGGACCTGAATCATCGGGAGTGGAGTTGGGCGGACGGGGTGGGGATGCGGGGGGAGAGAATAGCAGGTTTTAGGCGGATCGGGCCGGCCGCAGCTACTGTGCGGATGGATGCCTGGAATTTCCCCTGATCCGCACGGCCTGCTCTGTGAACAATGCGGCTATCCGCTGGATGGATTCTCGCACGAGGCCCCATGTCCGGAGTGTGCGAAGCCGGTTCGGGAGTCATTGCCGGCGCGACGGGTCGGGACGGCGTGGCAGAGGGGGCCTGCGGCGCGGGCATTGGTGCGAACTGCTTGGCAGACGCTGCGGCATCCGATGGGCACCTTTCGCGTGCTTCGGGTTTCGTGGGATCGACCGACGCGGCTGCTGCTGTGGGTCTACATCCTGCTGGCGACGGTGGTGCCGTTGGGCGCGTGGGCGGCGATGTCGATCGGGGAGGGAGGGCAGGTGCATTTGTGGTACATGCGGACTACGGGTGTGGGAACGGGCGTTGCGGCAGCGACGGATGCATTCTCATTTCCGAGGTCGGCGTTGGGCATTGCCGGGTCGGCTTGCGGCGTGGCGATCGGAGTGCTGTCTCTGACGACGATCGAGACGCTGGGGGTACGGTTTTTCGGGCGGCGGCGACAGTGGCGGGTGACGAAGCCGATCGCCTGGTCGGTCTGCTCGCACGCGGCGATCGGATGGGTGATCGGGGGCGTGCTGCACGCGTTCTCGCCGCTGGCGGTGATCGCGGCGCGGCCGCTGTTCGATCTGCTTCCGGCGGCAAGCTCGGTGCAGTGGGCGACGGAGGCGGCGCGATGGATTCCCATCGGGGCATTTTTCATCGGAATGCTTGTGTTTGAAACGCTGGTGTATGTTGGAGTGCGTGAATGCCGGTATGCCAACGCCTCCCCCCCTACCACCGCCCCCGCCACGCGGCAAGCTGTCTAGCATGGAAGTCTCCCACTCGCACAACTGACGCAACGGAGTAGCGTCGTGTCTCCCCCCCCCACTGCCGCGGATTCGCGGGCACAGACGCCCGAATCGATGGCGCAAAACTCGAGTACGCAGGAAGCCGGGCCGCGCTTCGCACCGGGCGACGAGCAGGATCGGCTTGCGCCGACGATCCCGCAGATCCCTGCGCTGGCGGAGAGCCGGTGGGGCGTGCTGCAACACCGGCACTTCCGGAACATTCTGTTTGCGCAGGTGTTCTCGAACATCGGGACGTGGACGGAGATGTTTGCGATTCAGATGTTCGTGGCGCACAAGACAGGGCGGTTGGACGACCAGGGCGCGCTGGGGATGTGCCAGCAGCTCCCGATCATGTTTCTGGGGATTTTCGGCGGGCTGGCGGCGGACCGGGTGAACCGGCGGACGCTTCTGGTGGTGACGCAGCTTCTGGCGGGGGTTGTCGCGGTGGGCGTGGCGCTGATCGCGACATTTGAGGCGTCGCTCTCGGATCGATCGGCGATCTATTTCTTGCTGGGGCTCGGGGTTGTGAACGGGTGCGTGATGGCGTTCAACTTTCCGGCATGGCAGGTGCTGACGCCCCGGCTGGTGCCGCGCACGGACCTGACGAAGGCGATCACGCTCAACGGAATTCAGTTCAACACGGCGCGGATCATCGGGCCGGCGATCGCGGGGCTGGTGCTGGCGAAGTGGGGATCGCCGCCGCTGCTGTGGTTCAACGCGGCGACGTTCATCCTGATGGCGGCGGTGGTGATGACGACGCCGGACGATCCCGCGCCGTCTCGTGAGGGGGAGATTTCGTTCGCGGATATCCGGAGTGAACTGTCGCGGCGGCGTTTTCGCGAGGCGCGAGGGCTGGCGGGCGAGGCATGGCAGAAGGTACGGGAAGAGATTCGGGAGGCGTGGACGTTCCTGATCCATAACCGTGGGCCGCGGGCGGTATTTCTGGCGCAGGTATCCCTATGCCTGCTTGCGGCCCCGATGGTGCGGATGCTGAGCAACTTTGTGCTGGCGGTGTATCAGCTGAACCAGAACCCGTCGGAGTCCGTGACTTCGCTGGCGAAGGTGTTCGGAATGAAGGATGTGAACGAGCTGGTCGGGGGGACGCTGCTGGCCGTGCAGGGCGTTGGGGCGGTGGCGGGAGGGCTCTGCCTGCGGTACGTCCCGAAGTGGTATCCGAAGCATCACTTCATACCGCTGTCGGTGGCGGGGCTGGGGCTGACGATCACGTGGTTCGCGTTCTCGCGTTCGCTGGTAATGGGATATGTGGCGATGGGGGTGTGCGGGTGGTTCTGGATGTGGGCGTTCAACCAATCGTGGGCGATGATCCAGGTGCTGACGCCGGATCGGATTCGCGGGCGGGCGATGAGCATCACGAATGTTGCGGCGTTCGGCTCGATGGCGCTGGGGGCGTTCATCGCGGGGTTCGGGGGAGAGTTTCTGAAGACGCATCAGATCATGGACGCGGCGTGGGCGACGCAGACTTCGATTCTGATGCTGAGTATTCCGCTGGCGTGCGCGGGGTTCTTCATGATGATCTACAGGACGCCGGAGGTTGATCAAATGCCGCGGCTGCCCGGGGATGCGCGTGTGGCACGGAGTATTTTCCACGCGATCACGGCCAAGGAGCATTGGCCGACGGGTGAGATTCCGCGTGACCGGGAGACGGTGGAGGCGATTCAAGAGCAGGAGCCGATCTGAGCGGTCAAGCGGCGACTTTGTGCGGCGGGGCGTGCGGCTTGGCTGGGTGCGGCGATTCGGCTGGTGGGGTTGGCGTCGCGACGGCCGGCGCTGGAGTCGGCTCCGTGGCGAGATGCCTGGTGAGCGTTTCGGCCGCCTTGCGGATGGTTTCGGCGGGGGCCTTGTCGCGGGCGAGTTTGGAGAGTGCGGCGGTTTCCGTGGTGATGCGCGACCACCAGTCGTCGGCGTGGTCGGGGGCCGTTCCGCTTGGCGCGGCCTGCGCCGGAGCATGGGCCCCCAGCATCGATTCAGGATCAATCTCGACGTCGAGCTTGGTGCCGATGGCGTGAACGTTGCCGCTGACATGGGCGCATCGGACGACTTCGCCGGTGAGGGTGAAGGGTTTGCCTTCGAAGGTCAGGCCGATAAAGGAGCACCGGGTGCCGGGGTAGACGAAGGCGCGGTGGAAGAAGCCGAGACCGCTGCGGGAGAGATCCCAGGGGTAGATCTTGAAATACGAAGTTGAGCCGCCGGGGGCGTCCATCGTGAGGAGAACGGAGAAGCTGCCTTCGACGACGAGGCGGGGGCTGCGACGGCGATCGGCGACGCCGCTCTTTTTCATCTGTTCGATGAGTGCAGACCGCTCGCGCTCTGTGAGGCGCATGCCTTCGATGTATTTAGGTGGGATGACCTGCGCTGCCATGGCGGGGGGACCTCTGCGTGCACGAACCCTTGGGGATCGGCAGAAAACCGATGGCCCCCAATGAAAACCGACCGTTGGCATTGGGTTTTGGCGGGGAACAATAACTGGTTGAAGAGCGATCGCTCCGTACAAGCCCCCCACAGGGACGCTCCTATCATGCCGACCTATGCAGCATCGCCGCCCCACTCGACAGATTTGCGTTGGTGACACCCGCACGGGAATCGTCCGCATTGGCGGAGGGATTCCGAATCGTGACGGGACGCCGACGACACCCGCGCCGGTCTCTGTGCAGACGATGACGGCGGGGTACACGCACGATGTTGACAAGTGCGTGGCGGAGATCAACCGCATGGCCGCGGGGGGCGCGGACATCGTTCGCGTGGCGGTTCCGGAGAAGAAGGACACGGAGGCGCTGAAGGAGATTCTGCCGCGGACGCAGGTGCCGATCGTGGCGGATGTGCACTTCCACTTTCAGCGGGCCTTGGAGGCGGTGGAGGCCGGGGTCCACAAGATTCGGTTGAATCCCGGGAACATTCAGGACCGCGCGCAGGTGATCGATGTGATCCAGGCGTGCAAGGCGAAGGGGTTGCCGATTCGGATCGGGGTGAACGAGGGCTCGATCATCGAGCGCAAAGACAAGCAGAAGCGGATGAAGGAGCTGGGGAAAGTTTTCAGCGAGCACAAGAACGGGTATCTGCTCTCGATCATGATCACGAAGCTCGAGGAGTACCTCGACATCTTCTACGAGCAGGATTTTTATGACGTTTCCATCTCGGCCAAGAGCATGGATGCGAGCATTGTGATCGATGCGTATACGGAGATTTCCAAGCGGTTCGATCATCCGCTGCATCTGGGCGTGACGCACGCGGGGCCGAAGGAGACGGGGTGCATTCGATCGATCGCCGCGCTCTCCGCGCTGCTGTGCAACGGGATCGGCGACACGGTGCGGATCTCGTACGCGAACGACCCGATCTACGAGGTGCAGGACGGGCTCGAGTTGCTGTACGCGCTGGGGATGAAGACTCGCGTGGGCGTGGATTTGATCGCATGCCCGACGTGCGGGCGGATTCAGGTCGATCTGTTCACGCTGGTGCAGGATGTGCGGAAGTCGCTGGAGAAGATCAAGACGCCGCTGAAGGTGGCCGTGATGGGGTGCATCGTGAACGGGCCGGGAGAGGCCGAGGGCGCGGATGTGGCCGTGTTCGCGGGTGATCGGCGCGGGATCATCTACGTGCAGGGCGAGAAGGTCGCCAATGTGCCCGAGGAGAAGATACTTGAGACCTTGATGGAGCACTGCGTTGGATTCGAACAGCGCGTGCTACGCGGCGAGGTAAAACTCGGCGACAAGAAGGTGGACATCATTCCGCCCGACCCGATCGGGGAGCTGGGTTCGGGGTACGAGAAGATTGCGGCGGGGAATGTGGAGCACGTGCATGTTGGGGGGGCGGGGGGAGTGGCACTGACAGTTGGGAAGTCCTGAGAGCAGGCACGGTTCAGCGAGCGTTCGGGCAGTTCATGCCTCATTGGCGCAGCGGTTCCCGCGCCTTGGGGGACGAGCAGCCCGCAAAACCGGATTTGAGTCGATCGTGCCGCTTATTCCATCTGGGCATGTCGCCAAAACGCAACATGGGCGTTGATAGTGCATCGGCGCGGGCCGATGACGGCTGTGATGGAACTGCCTCCGCCACAAGACCCGAATGCGAACTCCGGCAAGGGGGATGGGGCGCCCAAGCGTGGGCCCGAGAACAAACGACACCCGCCTTCGCCTGCGCTTCGTCGCACGGTGGTGCGGCCAGCGGGGGCGACGCCTGACCCGGTGGACGCGGCATTTGTCGCCAATCGATTGACGACGCTGACACATGAACTGAGCACGCTGCTGGATGGATCGCTGCGGGTGATCGGGATTGCGCGGCGGTCGATCTCCGGGCCGGAGACGCTGGATCGACATATCAAGCGAGAAACCTGCCCGGAGCAACTGTCGAGGCAACTGGAGACCGTGGACGCCGCGATGCGGCAGATGGCCGAACTGGTGCGTTGCACGATGGTTGGAATGGCTGAGAACGGCGCCCTGGGCGTGCGTCCTGGAGGCGGCTTCGGGTCGAGCTCTTCGCTCGCCGATGCGGTGCAGCACGCGGTGGATGTGATGATGCCACTGGCCGAAGAGCATGCGGTGCAGATGGAGACGCACATCGCGGCGGATCTGGCGGATGTGGCAGCGGGGCCGATCTACGCGGTGATTACCAATGGCGTGCGGAACGCGATCGAGGCGATTCAGCGCGTCGGCGACAAGTTCGTCGGCGGACATGTCGCCGTGCGGTGCTGGACGGAGCCCGGGAAAACGGGACGGTGTGTGATGCTGACGATTGAGGACGATGGGGCGGGGCTGCCGGGGAACGGCACGGTGCGCCGGCCGCGGACTGGGAAGAGCAAGCCGATGGAGTCCGGACGGGTGTTCTCGCTCGGGTTCACGACGAAGCCGGGGGGAAGCGGGATCGGGCTTTCGCTGAGCCGGGATGTGATCGAGCAACTGGGGGGGACGATTGAACTGCTGGCGCGGCCGCGAGATCCGCATTCGGGGCGCGGCGGAGCGGTGTTGTCGGTGTGCTATCCGGTTCCGAAACTTCGCATCGCGGGTTGATTGCTGGATTCGAAACCCTCTGCATGACCGAACAAGCCGCGCCATCCCGCATTCTGGTTGTTGACGACGATCCGATCGCCGCGCAGTCGCTCGCGGATTTTTTGGCGGAGGAAGGGCATCGGGCGTCGTTCGTGCTGAGCGCGGAGGAGGCGCTGGTCGCCATCGCGGAGGCGCATGGGCAGAAGATCGGGGAAGCGCGGGCGCCTATCTCTGTGGTGATCACCGATGTATCCATGCCCGGGATGAGCGGGCTTGATCTGTTGAAACGGGTGACGAAGGAGTTTCCGGGGTTGGCGGTGCTGATGTTGACGGGGTACGGGACGATTGAGTGCGCGGTGGAGGCGGTACGGCTGGGGGCGGTGGATTATCTCACGAAGCCGGTGGTGGATGCGGAGTTGCGCCTTGCGCTCCAGCGGGCGCTGCGGCAGCACGCGTTGCTCTCGGAGAACCACCGGCTGAAGGCGCGGCTGGAGGATCGGTTCGGGCTGGACAAGATCGTGGGCTCGGATGCGCGGATGCTGAAGCTATACGACTTGGTGGAGGCGGTTGCGGCGAGCCGGACGACGGTGCTGATGACCGGCGAGAGCGGGGTGGGCAAGTCGCTGATTGCGCAGGCGATTCATCAAAGGTCGCCGCGGCGGGACAAGCCATTTGTGCAACTCTCATGTGGATCGATCCCGGAGACCCTGCTTGAGAGCGAGCTATTCGGCCACACGAAGGGCTCGTTCACGGGGGCGCACGCAGACAAGATCGGGCGGTTCACTGCGGCGGATGGGGGGACGATCTTCCTGGACGAAATCAACTCTGCATCGCCGGCGATGCAGCTCAAGCTCCTGCGCGTTTTGCAGGAGCGCAAGTTTGAGCCGGTGGGTTCAACGCAGACGCTGGAGGTGGATGTTCGCGTGTTGCTGGCGACGAACAAGCCGCTGGAGGAACTGGTGGCGCGAGGGGAGTTCCGGCAGGACTTGTACTACCGGATCAACGTGGTGACGGTGGAGCTGCCGCCGCTGCGGGACAGGATCAGCGATATTCCGCTGCTGGCGGCGCACTTTCTGGCCAAGCATGCGAAGCAACTGGGACGGGAGTTCGTCGGGTTCTCGAACGACGCGATGGATCTGCTCCGGCGGTACAACTACCCGGGCAATGTGCGCGAGCTGGAGAACATCGTGGAGCGGGCGACAGTGCTTTCAAAGTCGCCGACGATCGGGGTTGATGCGTTTCCTGAGCATGTGATTTCGCATGCGACGGGCGTTTCTTCGCCGCGGCTGCGGCTGGTGGGAGAGGCGGCTACGGCGCCTGCGATTGAATCGCCCTGGACGCCGACGCCGCTGGAGCTTGCGCTGCGGGAACCTGAGAAGCTGATCATTTTGCGTGCGTTGAAGGCGAACGACTGGAACCGCCAGAAGACGGCGGAGGATCTGAACATCAATCGCACGACGCTGTACAAGAAGATGAAGCAGTTGGGGATTGAAGGGGAGGAGCGGTTGGCGGGGTAGGAAACCTTGTTTTCAGAATCTGTATGGCATATGTTTGGGCATGCTCAACCCAGAGTTTAAGGATGCATTAGCGACCGGGCCCGTCCGTGGGCGCGGGGCGGGGCTGAATCCGGGGAATCGCTTCGAGGATGTGCGGCTGCATGTTCTGGGGGAGCATCTGGACGAAGTCGCAGCAGAGGTGCCAGACGGGGTGAAGACACCGACGCGTGTGTATCACGACAAGTCGCGCACGATTCTGAATCCGGTGGACAGCCCGGATCTGTTCTTCAAGTGGTCCGTCAATCCGTATCGCGGATGCGAACACGGGTGCATCTACTGCTATGCGCGACCCGGGCACGAGTATCTCGGGATGTCGTGCGGGGTGGACTTTGAGACGAAGATCTTTGCGAAGATGGATGCGCCCGAGTTGCTGCGGGCGGAACTCTTGAAGCCGAAGTGGAATGGCGAAGGGATCATGCTCAGCGGCGTGACAGATCCGTATCAGCCGGTGGAGGGATCGCTGCGGATCACGCGGCGGATCTTGGAGGTGTGCGCGGAGTTCGCGCAGCCGGTCAGCGTGATCACGAAGAATAAACTGATCACGCGTGATCTGGATGTCTTTGCGGAGCTGCATGAGCATAGTGCGATCCATGCCGCGGTGAGCATCACGACGCTGGACAATAAGCTGGCGTCGAGCATGGAGCCGCGGGCGAGTTCGCCGCGCGATCGGCTGGGGGCGATTCGAGCTCTCAGCGCTGTGGGAATTCCGGTTGCGGTGATGGTGGCGCCGGTGATTCCTGCACTGAACGAGAGCGAGATACCGGCGATTCTGGAGGCGGCGCAGGATGCGGGTGCGACAAGCGCGGGGACGGTGCTGCTGCGGCTGCCGCATCAGATCAAGGACTTGTACCTGGACTGGCTGCGACGCGAGTTTCCGGAGCGGGCGGCGCACGCGGAAGCGGCGATGCGAGATACGCGGGAGGGGGAGCTGTACCAGAGTGACTTTGGCGTGCGGCAGGGCGGTACGGGGGCGCGGGCAGAGCAGATACGAATGATGTTCAATGTGTTTTCGCGGAAGATGGGGTTGGATCGGCCACGTGTGTCGAAATCCGCGGAGGAGTTTGTAAGAAGGAAGGCGACGCGGTTAGCGCGGGGGCAGATGGGATTGTTCGGCGGAGAGTGATGGGTGAGTGGTTGCAATCGTGAGCACCGCTGGCCCGCGCGTGAGCTACGCGGGAATCGCACGTTTGTGGAGGAGGCGACCAGACAGCGGAACAGCGAGGATGCTGGAGAGCACTAGAAGCCCTGCCACGGCGGCGAATGCGCCCGGGAGGCCGAGCTTTTCGCTCAGCCATTGGGCGAGTTGCGGGCCGATGGAGGCGAGAGACCAAGCGCCACCCATCATGAGTCCGGAGGCGAGCCCGGTGCGGTGCGGGAGGAGGCGCTGCGCGAGAGAGATGGTCGTCGGAATGACACCGGCGTAGCCGAAACCGGCGGTGAAACAGAGGGCGAGGGCGGCGATAGCCCCACCATCGGAGAGGGAAGTCCAGTTACCTGTGTGAGGCATAAGGGCAAGACCAGCCGCGCCGATGAGGGGGACGATGACGAGGACGGCGCGCTCGTGATGGCGAGAGATCAGGAAGCCAATGACAAGGCCGCCTGCACCCATGCCGAGTTGTTTTGCGCCCTGCATGGGGCCATTGATCTGGGATGCGGCGGACCGGATGGGCTCAGTGAGTGTGGCTGCATTGGCCGCGAGCATGGCTTTGACCTCTGACCACCGAATCACGAGTTGGATGAGGCACATATCCGTGGTGAAGCGGAGAACGTTTCCTGCATAGAGGAGCATCACGGCCCACCAGCGGGCGCGACGCTCGGCGGCGGGAAGGGCGGCGTGGTCGGCCGCGGCGGTGTGGTGGCGGTGGGGCATGGCATGGATGGCCCACGCGAGGAGGACGACGAACAGAAGGCCGGGGATGGCGAGCCATGCGAGGGAAGCCAGACCGCTTTCCATGCCGTGGTCGCGCGTGCCGATGGCGATGGAAGCGAAGAAGGCGACGTACAGGGGGGTGATGACGTTGCCCAGGGTGCCGCCGATCATGCCGGAGGCGTGGAAGATCGCCAAGGCGCGGGAGCGGTGGTCACCGGCGAGGTGGCCCACGGCAGCCGCGGCGACGGGGTGGAAGGCACCGATGCCGGCCGCGGCGATGATTTGCAGGATGAGGAGTTGAGGGAAAGAGTGGACAAAGCCGATGGCGGATATGCAGACGACGGCCACGAAGAGGCCGACTGTGCCGAGAACGCGTGTATCGAAGCGATCCGAAGCGAGGGCGACGATGGGCTGGATGAGACCGCTGGAGAGGGAGCCAGCGCCGAGGATGATCGCCCCTTGGGCATGGGACATGTGGGCATGGCCTTCGAGGACGGTCATCAGGGGGACGACGACGAATGAGAAGAAGTCCACGACGGCGTGGGCGATGATGGCGGCCCACATGCGGGGCCGGGTGTCGGCGGGGCTTGCATGAAGCGGAACGGGTGAGTTGGAAGCGTGGGTCTTGGGCATGGTCGGCGAGCCGCCGACAGGCCCGTCCTGAACGACTCGAGGGCAATGGTTGACCGGATGCGGTACGCTGTCATCTCTCGGAGCCAATACCCATGCCCATGCACCGGCCAAGTTTGAAACGGATGAAGCAACTATTGAGGGTCAAGCCGCCGGGGACGGCTCCAGAGACGCTCGTGGCGGACCCACAGGCATTGAAGCCGCGGATTCGGGTGATTGGATATGGCGGAACGACCGAGGCGACGGCAGGTGGTGCGGCGCATGAGGACATCGACAACGCGACAGTGGAGCAGGTACAAGAGGTTCGGGCGCGGCATCCGCGCGTGTGGGTGAATATCGACGGGCTGGGAGATGCTGAGACCGTTCGCCGCATCGGAGAGATGTTCAATCTGCACAAGCTTGCGCTGGAGGACGTGCTGTCCACGCATCAACGGGCGAAGGTCGATCTGTTCGGAGACAATCTGTTCATCGTGATTCGCGAGCCACTCCCACCGAAGGGGGCGGATCGCATCAATCCCGAATCGCTTGGCGATGGAACCTTTGACACAGATCAGGTGAGCATGTTTCTGGGGAAGGATTTTCTGGTTTCGTTCCAGGAGAAGTATGGGGATGTTCTGGGGCCGGTGCGGGATCGCATTCGGCAAAGCCGCGGCCGGATCTGCCTGTCGGGGCCGGATTACCTGGCGTATTCGATCATCGATGCGATCGTGGACGCGTACTTTCCCGTGCTGGAGTTTTACGGGGAGCGACTGGAGAATCTGGAAGATGAGGCGATCGAGCGGCCGAGCTCTCAGACAGTACACCGGATTCATCTGGTGAAGCGCGAGCTGCTGGTGATGCGACGTGCGGTATGGCCGGCGCGGGAGGCGCTGGCGACACTGGTGCGAGATGAATCCAAGCTCGTGACGCCGGAGACGCGGGTGTATATCCGCGATGTCTATGACCACATGGTGCAACTCATCGATATTCTGGAGAATTACCGGGAGCTTGGCTCGGACTTGATGGACATCTATCTGTCGAGCCAGTCGAACCGGATGAACGAAGTGATGAAGGTGTTGACGGTGATCGCGACGCTGTTCATGCCGCTGTCGTTCATCACGGGGGTATATGGGATGAACTTTGACACGAAGAGTCCGGCGAACATGCCGGAGCTGGGGTGGCAATACGGGTACGTATTCGTGTGGGGAATTATCTTGCTGGTATCCGGGACGATGCTGACATGGTTCTGGCGGCGCGGATGGATCGGTCCGGGGAAGTGGAAAGGGTGACATTGCGACGGCTGAGCGCCCCGACGCGTGGGGTGCCGTGGTCGACTGCTTTGCGTCCGCCACAATGCACGCGCTCCGCGTGGTGGAGTGCAAAGCCACTCCACCACGGCACCCGAATCAATTCAACTTCCCCCCCACTGCTCGCTCGAGTTCGATGTGGGCGAGGGCGGCGCGTTCGCGAAGTTCGACGATCTTGACGCGGGCTTCGGCTCGTTGTTGCTGGGCTTCAAGGAGGACCGTGAGATCGGCCTGACCAGCGCTGAAGGCGCGGCGGGCAAGGTCGAGATTGGTGGCCGCGAGCGTGCCGACAGGGCCCTCGTAGCGGCTAAGCTGCTCGCGCGCGGTGCGTTCGGAGATGAAGGCGAGGCGGGCTTCGAGGACGGCATCCTGCTCGACGCGACCCGCCTCGAGAACGAGACGACCGGTTTCGGCGTCGGCCTTGGCAATGCGGGCATCGCCCCAATCGAAGATCGGGAGTCCGACGGTGACGGACGGTCCGAGTTCGCGACGGCCGTCGTCGGTGCGTTCAAAGTTCGCCCCTGCGCCGAAGTCCAGCCGGGACTTGCGTTCGGAGGAGAGGCGATGGACGGCGGCCCGGGCGACTTCGCGGGCGGCGGCGACATCCAGGCGTTGCGTGCGGGCGAGATCAATGATCTCGTCTTCCGTAGTGGTAGAGCTGGCCGAGGGAGTCGCGTCGATCACTTCAAATGCGGTGGAGTGGCAGGGCCAGCCGACACGGGCGAGCAACTCGCGTTTGCGTGTTTCCAGCGTGCTCTCGCGCTCGGCCAGCTCGGCCTGGAGTTTGGCGAGGAGAAGACGTTGGCGATTGACTTCGAGTGAAGTGTCCTCACCTGCGGCGACCCGTTGGCGGACTTGATCGACGGATCGCTGCGCATCCTCGGCAGCTTCGCGGATGGGGCGGAGGGCGGCTTCGGCGAAGCTGACTTGGGCGTGGGCGGTGCGGGCTCGCGCGGCGGTTTCGAGCGCGCGCTCGCTGCATTCAAGAACGCGGGCGCGGAGTTCGGCGTCGGCGGCGGACATTCGATCGCCGCGAGTAAGAAGGGCGGTGAGCTGGGCTGTAAGGCCCACGCCGATCTTGGTTGCGCCTCCAGAGCCGTCGATAGGGAAGCCGAGGTCAAGGGCGAGGACGGGGTTGGGGAGAAGGCCGGACTGGACGAGATCGGCACGGGCCTCGGCGATGCGCTGGAGTTCCTGGAGTAGACGGACATCATGGCGCAGCGCGATGGCGACGACCGTGGTCTCGTCCAGACGATCGGGAAAGGCGGCATCGGGCTTGGGGCCGAGCCATGCGGGGAGGACGCCCGTGCGGGATTGGATGGTGGCCGCGCTTTGGGCGATATCCGGGCGCGGATCAAGTGATTTGCAGCCGGAAAGTGCGGCCGCTGAGAGAAGTGCGATAGGCATCCACACAAGGGTGCGCATGTTACTTTCCTCCCGCCGGCGCGGGTGCCGGAGCGGCGGGCGTGTGACCGGTGTGATCGTGTCCGGGCGCGGGTGCGGCGGGGACCGCACCGCCGGGGTTGGGCTTCACTTCCATGGAGACGGCGTAAGTCAGCACTTTTCCTTTGTGCTGGAACTGGGCAAAGGCGCGGTACCAGCCCGGCTCGGGGAAGACAGCGTGGAAGATGACGTCGGAGTCGGTGCCGTTGCCGAGGAGCATGTCCTTGGCTTTGGCCATGAGCTCGGGGGATTCGTGGGAGTGCCCGGCATGTTCGCCCCCACCACCCGCGGGAGATGCTTGTTTTGCGGCCGCGCCGAGGGGGAGGGGATGGGCGTGGACGAAGTGCTTGAAATCTGCCGAGACAATCACGAGGTGGCCCATCGCGCCCATGAGGGGCTGGAGATCGGCGACGGGCTTGTGGTTGAGATCGATGCCGTACCGGAGAAAAGAATCTTGACCGGCGAAGAACTCAGAGCCATTGCAGCGGACGCGGAACTCATAGTCGCCGCTCGAACCGATGCCGTCGTAGTTGGAGACGAGTTTGACGGGCTCGTGCTTGGGAATGGCTCCGGCGGGAACGGTGAACTCGGACTTGGAGACTTGGTTGGATGCGCCGGTGGGGGTGAAATCGGAATAGACGATGAACTTGCCGCCAAATGGGAAGGTGAAGCTGTTGAGCATGAAGACGCCATCGGCGCGGCGCGTCGGGTGCTCGTGGGAGTAGAAAGAAAGGTCCTCGCTCATGAGCATGAAGTGCAGGGGGAACTCATGGACGACGTCGAGGTTCTTGACGGCATTGCCGGTGGGATCAAGAAGGCGGATTTCGATGGTGACGGGCTTGCCGGCTTCGACGGAGCCGGGAGCGGTGATTTTGGCGTAAAAGGGCGTTTTGCTCAGCGCGGTGAGATCCATCTTGCAAATGGGGCAGGTGCCGGGGGCGTCGTAGAGCTTGGTGCCTTCGCAGTGCATTTCGCAGACGAACTTTTCGGGAGGGGCGGGGGCAGTGGCTCCGCCAGAGGTAAGCTTGTCGATGAGGGGTTTGAGGTGGCCGAAGTGACTCTTGGCTTCGTCGAGCTTTCCGGCCTCGGCGGCTTCGTGAACTTCGCCCGCTTCGGTGGCGATCTCCTTCCCAGTGAGGTTGGCGGCTTTGACTTTTTCCTTCGAGACGCTGGCATCAGTAAGGGCAACTTTGCCGAGAGTCTTGGCGAGTTCGGCGATGGTGTAAGCGGCGGTATCCACGGCGGACTTGTCGCCGGAGGCAAGGGCACGCTCGATGGCCGCGGATTGGGCGGCGAGGCGGGAGATGCACTCGGCGTAGGTTTTCGCCGGTTCAACGACGGGTTCGGCGTGGTCGTGGGGTGGCTGGGCAAGGGTCGCCGTCGCGATGAGCATCGCGGAGGCGAGGGCGCAGGTTGTCAACAGCCAGCGTGTGATCAGATTCTGTTGCATTGCACAACTCCTATTCAATACCAAGTTTCTCTGAACCGAGGCCTTCTTCGCCGCTCCTGGCGCTCTCCAGCACGTGCGCGGCGGCCTTGCCTGCGAAATGCAGGAAGACGGCGGGCGTGACGAAGAAGTCCAGCAGGGTGGAACTGACCAGCCCCCCGAAGACGACGAGGGCGAGGGGGTAGAGGATTTCCTTGCCGGGGGCGTTGGGGGCGAGGAGGATGGGGACCATCGCGAGGCCCGTGGTCAGGGCGGTCATAAGCACTGGGGCGACGCGCTCCTGGGAGCCGCGGATGACCATGTCGCGGCCGAAGGGCACTCCGTCCACTTTCATCAGGTGGATGTAGTGGCTGACCATGAGGACGCCGTTGCGGGCGGAGATGCCGCAGAGCGAGATGAAGCCGATCATGCTGGCGACGCTGAAGGTCTCGCCGGCAATGACGAGCGCGGCGACGGCACCGATGAACGCAAACGGAATGTTGAGCATGACTTGCAGAGCCATCATGCCGGAACCGAACCACGTCCATAGGAGCGTGAGCATGACCGCCAGCGACACTACGCCGAGAATGGCGATGGTGCGGACGGCTTTCTGGCGGCTTTCGAACTGGCCCTCTACGCGGATGGAATAGCCCTCGGGAAGTTTGAGCTGCTCGTGGAGAGTGCGGTCGATGGACTCGGCCGTGCGGCCGAGGTCCTGGCCTTCGACATTGCAGGAGACGTAGATCCTACGGAGGCCGTTTTCGCGGGCGACCTCGTTGGGGGCGAAGTAACGCTGGATTTCGGCGACATCGGAGATGAGGGCGACGGCCCCGGAGGGGGATACGAGGCGAATCTCTCCGAGGGCGCGGAGGGCGTCGTCGCCGGCCTCGACATCTTTATCGGCGCGCCAGGGATCGTCAAACATCACGACGACGTCGTAGGTGCGCAGGCCGTCGAGGACTTCAGAGACGACTTTGCCGCCGACGGCGGTTTGCAGGGTATCGACGAGCTGCGCAACAGTGAAACCGTAAACGGCGGCGCGTTCGGCATCGATCTTGACGCGGACCTGCGCCACGAGAACCTGACGTTCTATGGTGACGTCGGCCACGCCGGGGAGCTTCATCTTTACGCTGGCCTGCTCGGCCAGAGTGCGGAGGCGGGAGAGATCGGGGCCGAAGATTTTGACAACGATCTGGGCCTCGACGCCGGTCTCGAGATGCTCGATGCGGTGGCCGATGGGCTGGCCGACAGAGACGCTGACGCCGGGAAGATCGCTGAGCTTCTGGCGGATTTCCTTGAAGACCTCGCCATGGGGACGGATGGTCGGCGGGGGTAGGCGGTCCCCCAGTAGCGCTTCGACACGATGCGTCTTGTTGAACACGGACTCTTCGGGCTTGAAGAAGTCCACCTCAAGTTCCGTCGCATTGACGCCGAGGGCATGCTCATCGCCTTCGGCGCGGCCGGTGCGCCGGGCGACTCGCTTGACCTCGGGAACCTCCAGCACGATCCTCTCGGCCCAGGTGCCGAGATTGTTAGACTCGGCGAGGGAGATTCCCGGCGCGCTGGTGACGGAGACGACGGCGGAACCCTCGTTGAATGGCGGGAGGAACTCGGTGCCCATGCGCGAGACGGCGTATCCGGCGAGAGCAACGAGCACGATGCAGGCCCCCACGACGATACCGACACGTTTCATGGAGACGCGGTAGGCCCAGAGCGCGCCGCGCTTGCACCAGCGGAGGATCGGACCGTCGCCGTGTTCTTTCTGGGCTTTACCGCCGCGGCCGAGCATCAGGTACGAGAGCGCGGGCGTCACAGTGAGAGAAACGATCATGGAGGCGAAGATCGAGACGATGTAGGCGTGGGCCAGGGGTGTGAAAAGGCGGCCGCTGAGGCCAGGGAGGAAGAGGAGGGGGAGGAAGACGAGCAGGACGATGGCGGTGGAGACAAGGATGGGGCCACGAACTTCGCAGGTGGCTTCGAAGACGACCTGCATGCCCGACTTGGGCTTGTGGCCCTTGGTGGGCACACGGTTTTCCTTCAGGCGTCGGAAGATGTTCTCAACCCCCACCACCGCGTCGTCCACGAGCTCGCCGGTGGCAATCGCGATGCCACCCAGGGTCATGGTGTTCACGCTCTGCCCGAGCAGCTTGAAGACGATGAAGGTGCTGAGAACGCTGAGCGGGAGGGCGGTCAGGGTGATAAGCGTGGTGCGGGCGTTCATCAGGAAGACGACGAGAACGATCACCACGAGGATCGCGCCGTGCCAAAGGGCATCGCGGACGTTGCCGACGGAACTTTCAATGAAGTGAGACTGGCGGAAGAGGTCGGCGTCGATGACCATGCCTTTGGGGAGACTTGGAGCGATCTGGGCGAGGCGTTCGTCCAGGGCGCGGGTGAGAGTGCGTGTGTCTGCGCCGGGCTGCTTGGCGATAGCAAGGACGACGCCGGGGCGGGCCATGACGGAGGCGCTGCCGCGTTTGCCCGGGGTTGGACCCTCGACGACTCGTGCGACATCGCGGACGCGAACGGCGATGGCGTGGCCGCTCTCAGGGGTGGTGCGGGTGGTGATGAGCGCACCGGCAATCTCTTCGGCGGAGCGGAGGCGGCCCACGTTGCGGACGATCAGTTCGGTGGAGGAGCCGATGAGGAATCCGCCGCCTGTGTTCTTGTTGGCTTCGGTCACGGCGCGCTCGAGGTCCTCGAGCGTGACTTCGTAGAGGCGGAGTTTGTCGGGATCGGCCTTCACTTGAAACTGGCGGACATCGCCGCCCTGCACAGTGACCTGAGCAACGCCGGGGACGCCCTGGAGCGCGGGACGGAGGATCCAATCGCAGGCGTCACGAACTTCCATCGCGCTGAGCGAGTTGGAGGATGCGCCCATGAGCATGACCTCGCCCATGATGCTGGCGATGGGTCCCATATGGGGAGAGACGTCCTTGGGAAGGCGTTCCCGCACTTCGGCGAGGCGTTCCTGCACGACCTGGCGGCAGCGATAGATGTCCGTGCCCCACGCGTACTCGACGTGGACAATGGAGAGTCCGATGCCGGAGGTGGAGCGGACGCGTTCGACGCCGGCCGCACCGTTGACGGCATTTTCAATCGGAGCCGTAACCTGCTGCTCGACTTCCTCGGGCGCCAGGCCCGGGGCTTCGGTGAGAATGGCGACGGTGGGGCGGTTGATGTCGGGGAGCACATCAATGGGAAGATCGCGTGCGGCTAGGACGCCGTAGACGCAGAGCGCCATCGCGCCGATAAGCACGATAATGCGGCCTTTGAGGGAACTGGCGACGAGCGTTTTTAACACGGGCGCTCACTCCGGGAAGGGGAGAATGCAGCACGCAGAGGGACGCGGAGGTTGCGCAGAGGAGCGCGGCGGGGAGAGGGGGGAGAAGAAATGGAGGGGATTGAATCTGAGATTACTCTGCTCACTCTTCCCTCTGCGCACCTCATCGTGACCTCTGTGGACCTCTGCGTGCTTGTTTCTTGATGCGTGCTGGTTGCTTCAGTGGTCATGGTGGTGCTCCTCGGGGGCGGCCGCGCTTGCGGGGCGGAGCTGGGTCAGGAGGTAGGCACCGTGCGTGACGACGACATCGCCGGGAACAAGGCCGTCCTTGATCTCGATGAAGCGGTCGTCGCGCACGCCCGGGAGAATGTCGCGCTTGACGTATGCGTCGTTGTCTTTCACGAAGACGAAGAGCATGGGGCCGTCGCTCACCACGGCGGCGACGGGAACTACGACCATGCGCCCCACTACACCCCCACTGCCTGCGGCGTCGACATCCTGCGGCTTGGAGACTGCCAGGGAAACAAACATGCCTTCCTTTAGGTCCCATGCGGCCGTGTTGGGGACGCTGATGAGGACGTGGGCGGTGCGTTTGATGGGATCGACGGTCGGGCTCATCCCGCGGACGGTGCCGATGGCGATGGGGGTATCACCGGCGGGGGAACCGGGCCGACGGACGCGGACTTCGGCGCCGATGGACTCGCCGAAGCCCTCCATCATGCTCTCGGGGAGTTCGCCCTCAACGAGGACTTCGGAGTAGTCCGCGATGGTGACGATGCCCTTGCCTGGCTCGACACCCTGGCCGAGAACGGCGTCGCGACGGGTGACGAGGCCGTCGATCGGGGCATGCAGGAGGATCACGCCTCCGGCTTCGCCCTCGGCCTTGCGTTCTTCGTCCATGTTGGTGCCGGCGGGATGGGCGTGGATGATCTCGATGGCGCTGCGCATAGCGTCGATGGACTGGCCTGTGGCGGCCTTCATGCGTCCGAGGGAGATGATGGTGCGTTCGGCCTGCGCGAGGGAGATAGTGAGCGTGGCGACCTGGGCTCGCTGCTGCACGGCCGCACTGCGCTTCTGGCTGAGCAAGTTTCCGCCGACGGCTTCGCCGCCCTGCTCCAGGCGGGCGACTTCCTGTTCCAGGAGTTCTGCCTGCGTGATGGCCGCGGTAACCTGGGTGCGGAGCTGGGCGAGATTGGAGGTGGTGTTGGCGACTTCGGCGTCGGAGTGTTCGTACTCAATCTCGGTTTTGTGCATCTCGTTCACGAGGCGGGCGAGGTCGGCGGATTGGACTTCGCCAATGGGCTGGCCTCGGATGACACGCTGGCCGAGCTTGATATCCAGCTTGGTAAGCGTGCCGGCGACGGCGCTCGTCACGACATACTGGCGCTCGGGGAGAGCGCGAACCGTGCCGGTCAGCCGCACAACGCGGCGAACGACGCCAAAATCGACCTCGGCGGTTTCAAGGCCGATGTACTTCGCAGTCAGCGGCGAGGGGTGGCGTGGGGAATCGAGGTTGAAGGGAAGTGAGCTCGGGGCCTCGTGGGGGTCGTGCGCGAGCACGGGCACCAATCCGCCGGCGAGCAGCACAACCGCACCGAGCCCGAGTATGAGTTTGGATCGTCCGATCATGAAACGCCTCCGCGACAGGCAGATGCCCGGGATGAGGGAGCCCGCGAGCGATTCCCGCGGGTTTGAAATCAATTGTACACACAGCGCGGCGAACGCCGCACGTCGATGTTCATCGACGATCCACACCCCCGCCCACCATCGCTCAGCTCACACAATCAGCGCGCAATGAAGGCGCAGCAGCGAACGAACACCCCGATCTGCGGCCCAGTTCCAGTCGACATTCGCACACAACGTGGGAACGGACTGGTCAGCAATGGCCGCCCGGTGGTCGGCCTCAACGAACCCGACCAAAGCGGGCTCGAAATCGAGTACGGTGGGCGCGGCGGAGGGAACGATGCGGTGTTGCACACCGCACATGCAGTCGGCCATGCGGCTGGGGACATGTCGTTCGCCGTCGGGGACACCTTGTTCCGGGCTGGAGTCTTGGGGATGAGCGGCCTCGGCTCCGGCATGGTGCCCACAGCAAACGTGGCCGCAGGCCTGAGCGACATCACCGGCCATCCATGCGGCGACGGTTTCCGTCCAGCAGCAACAGACGGGCAAATAGGACATCAGAGCGATGACCAGTGCGATGGAGGTGAGCTTTGATCGGGGGTACGTCATGCCGTTCGAGAAGACTGTAGCAGATTCCTGCCCCTGTCTGCAACCTGCCCCCGGAACTCCCTGTTGTACGGGCGGCGAGTCTCTATGGTGCGAATGGGCAAGGAATTCCGATTGATTACCCTCTTTCGTCGGCGCGGGGATGCCCGCAGATTCCCGCAAGGATTGGCTCATCTCGTGGGCGTGGGTATCGTTTGACATCCTCGTCCCGGCCGCCCACCCTTGCTTTTCCCGCCGCACCGGCGTGGCCCCTTTGGAGACCCCCGCAATGCCGCAATCCATGGATGGATCCCGCTCCCGCTCGCTTCTTGGCGCGGGGGCGATCGCCCTTGCCGCGCTTGCCGGTGCTGGCTGCCAGCCCGGCGCCACGACAACTCAATCACCCGCGGGCCACGACGACGCGCGGATCGCTGAGTTGCGATCGGGCGTCCGCGCGATGGTTGGGCAGGCGCGTGACAAGGTGTTCCCCGCCCTGGTGAACATTGATGTCGTAGTTCTGGAGTATCAGGGCGGCAAGGAGGCCAAGGCCCGGCAGGGCGGCTCCGGCACGATCATCAGCCCCGATGGTCTGGTGCTGACGAACGCGCACGTGACGGATCAGGGGCACAAGTTCTGGTGCGTGCTGTCGGACAAGCAGCGGGTTCCGGCGACGCTGGTGGGCGAGGATCCGTGGACGGACCTGGCGGTGTTGCAGATCGATCGCACGAAGCTGAAGGAACCGACCAAGCCGCTGCCGACGGCGCAGTTCGGGGACTCGGATCAACTGGTGGTCGGCGACTACGTGTTGGCAATGGGCTCGCCATTCTCGCTTTCCCGCACGGTGACGCTGGGCATCGTGTCCAACACCGAGCGCGTGCTGACTTCGGCGGGGGAGTCGGATGATCTGATGCTCAACGGGGAGCAGCGGACAGGGCTGTTTACGAACTGGATCCAGCATGATGCGCTGATCAATCCCGGGAACTCGGGGGGTCCGCTGGTGAACCTGCTGGGGCAGGTCGTAGGTGTGAACACGCGGGGCGGGGCGGGCATGGCGTTTGCGAGCCCGTCGAATCTTGCGAAGCAGGTCTCGGAGAACCTTCGCACGCATGGCGAGGTGCTTCGTTCGAGCATCGGTGCAGCGTTCCGGCACACGCAGAACACGGGCATCGACGAGGGCGTGCTGATCGACTCTGTGGAGACTTCTGGGCCGGCGTATGCCGCGGGGCTGCGGCCGGGGGATGTCGTGACCACCATCGATGGTCAGAACGTGAACATTCGATTCTCCGAGGAAGTTCCG
The DNA here is from genome assembly GCA_038225655.1 of Phycisphaerales bacterium. Lineage (GTDB taxonomy): Bacteria > Planctomycetota > Phycisphaerae > Phycisphaerales > UBA1924 > UBA4658. The sequence goes on from JBBRQY010000003.1 coordinate 366,887, forward strand.
CCGCTGCTGAAGAAGATCGCGGATCACGCGATCGGTTCGACGGTGGCGGTGTCGTATCTGCGGAGCGGACAGAAGATGGACGCTTCGATCACGACGGAAAAGCTGCTGAAAGAAAAAGGCGAGGAGGCCGCGCTGCGGACGTGGGGATTGACGGCGCAGCGGATCACGGATCGCGCGGCGCAGCTGCGAAAACTGGCGACGACGAACGGGGCGGTGGTGACTTCTCTCCGCAATGGCGGCCCGGCGGAGCAGGCAGAGCCGAAGCTGGGATGGGGCGATGTGATTCGCTCGATCGACGGCTCGCCGATCAACTCGCTGGCGGACCTGATCGAAAAGTACAAGCAGATCGACGCGATGAAGGAGAAGCCGGAGCATGTGCTGATCGAGTTCGAGCGGGAGAGCAAGTCGTATCTCACACTGATCAAGCCCAGGCCCGAGGATCGCCCGGACCCGCCGCCGGAACTGCCCAAGGCGTGGATCGGCGTGGCGACGCAGCCGGTCGTGAAGGCCATGGCCGAGAAACTGGCATCGGGCTCCACGGCAGCGGACCAGAAGGGCTTCCGCGTGGTGCGCGTCTACTCCGGCACGAACGCGGCGAAGGCCGGGCTGAAAGTCGGGGACATCATCTACTCCGTCGACGGAACCAAGGTGCAGCCGAAGGGGTTGCAGGAAGCGGGCCTGCTCAACCGTGAGGTTCGCAAAATGTCGATCGACCAGAACGTGCTTCTGGGCATCTATCGCAATGCCGCGCCGATGGAGATCAAACTGGATCTGGAGCGCACGCGGCTGACGGCCGACGAGGTGCCGCGGGTCCGCAACCCGGACTTCGAGCTTGCCGTACGAGAGATTACGTTCTTTGATCGCGAAGACCAGAAGTGGTCGGACGCGGTGAAGGGTGTTGTCGTGGATTCGGCCGAGCCGGCGGGGTGGGCGGGCCTGGCGGGCATTCAGCCCGGGGACCTGATCCAGAAGATCGGCGACACCGACATCACGGACACCGCTTCGTACAAGAAAGCGATGGACAAGGTGAAGCAAACCCAACCCGAACGCGTCGTATTTGTCGTGTATCGCGGCGTACGAACCTACTTCCGGTTTGTCGAGCCGGATTGGAAGCCGACGGAGAAGAAACCGGCGAAGGAATAGGACGAGAAGAAAATGCAGCACGCAGAGGTGCGTGGAGGATTCGCAGGGGTACACAGAGGAGGGGGGACGAGTGGAACGCTGCACGGGGAGCCATCTCGAGTTCCTCTCACATGCCTCGGCGAACCTCTGCGTAACCTCCTCGCGCCTATGCGTGCAGAATGCCACTCATAAGCAACGACACCACCACTCAGGAGCTACTGACGCATGACTCGCACTCTGTCCATTCTGGCCGCCACTGTCGCCCTTGCGGGGGCCGCCCCGCTGGCGCCCGCCCGCTTCGCTCTGCCCGTTCGCGCACCGGCCGCGGATGACAACACCGGGGCGGTGTACAAGAAGCTGCTCGACACGGTTGGGCCCGCGCTGGTGACCGTAAAGTTCGTGATGAAGATCGATGGCGGCCCCGGCGGCGATGGCGGGGACGGCGGGCGCGATGTGGAAACCACCGGGCTGGTGATGGAATCCAGCGGCTTGGTGATGGTCTCCAACGCCAAGATGGGCGGGATGGCCAGCCGCATGGGTATGTCGGTGAACCCGACAAACATCAAAGTGCTGATCGGCGACGATACCGAGGGGCTGAAGGCGAAGATTCTCGCCCGGGACTCTGAGCTGGATCTGTGCTGGATCTCCGTGGACGATGAGAAGGCCAAGGGTAAGACATTCACAGCGGTGGACTTTGCCTCCGGCGCTCCGGCCGTTCTGGGCGACAAGATCTTCGTCGTGGAGCGGATGGGCAAGTTCTTCGATCACGCGCTCTCGGTGGACGAGGGTCGTATCGGCGGAGCAACGCGTAAGCCGCGGCCGCTGCTGATCCCGACGGGCTTCGGCGGCTCGCAGCGCGAAATGCTCGGTTCGCCGATGTTCAATGGCGACGGCAAGGTAGTTGGCCTGAACATTCTGCAGATTCCCGATAAAGAGGACATGGAGGGCGGGGAGTCCGGCGGTGAGGGAAACTTCGGGATTCTGCTGCTGCCCTCGGTCGAGGTGGTGAAGGCCACAGTTCGCGGCAAGGAAATGGCGGCCAAGGCCCCGAAGGAAGAGCCCAAGAAGGACGACGCGGCGGCGGAGAAGAAGGACGAGCCCAAGAAGGATGAACCCAAGAAGCCCTGAGCGATCCGCTCAAGTTTTTGATTCACACGAAGCCCCGGGCGCGATGCCCGGGGCTTCTTTGATCATGCGAATCCGAAGTAGAAATCGTGGGTGCATCCGCGGTCGCTCGCAGACTCGCTCATCCCGGGCGTGTGAATCAAACAGGATTCGTGTTAACCGGCATCGCGAGATCGTCCGCATTCGGGACAGACCGCGCCCGGGGCGAGTCCGCGAAGATCGTACTGGCAGTAGGCACATCGCCAGGGGTCGCGACCCCAACCGCGGCGGCGGGCAGCCCACCAGAAGCCAGCGGCGGCGCACGCAGGAATCCAGAGCGGCGCGGCCAGAACGTACTGGCCCTGCCCCGGTCCGCGAGCGACGGAGGGGCCACCCATGTGCTGCTGGGGCAACAAGTCCGCGTGCCATCCGGACCAGGAGTCAAGCTCCAAAGATGCACCGGAGCGGTAGTCGATGTTCCAGAGCGTGGTATCCCAAATGTACAGGCCGATCGCGCCGCGGGTGATCGAGATGAGCGTGCCCTTGCGCGGCTGCCAGTGCAATGCGCCCCATCCCGTAGCGACGAAGAGGATTCCGCAGGCGAGGCACAGCGCAGGGGACCATCGCGCCACCACGCCGACGACGCTGCGTGCGCATATCGCCATGCGAGATGATATCTGAGCAAGGTTGCGAGGATGCGGCGGGAGAATGAAAAACCCCGGGCGGATGCCCGGGGTTTTGTGATGCGTGCGTAGCAAGTGGAATCAGGTGCAGCCGGCGAACCAGACGCCGAGGTAGTCGAAAATGTCCTGCACGTTCTGGCCGTTGATGCCGTTGAAGTCTGCTCGCGGATCGTTGGCGAACCACGCGCTCAGGAAGTCGAAAATATCCTGGGTGTTGAGGATGCCGTCCATATTAAAATCGGCCTTGCAGCAGGCGAGAATGATGCGACTGCCGTTGGCGATAGAGCTGTTGCAACGGGCCGAGTTTGAATAGGTGCCGGTGTCGCGCTGGATGCCGACGGTGGCGCTGGCGCCGCCGCCGGAGAGCGCACCGTAGATGAACTCGAAGCGGTCCTGGTTCTCAAAGAGACGTGCCTCGAAGTTGGCGCTGCCGAAGAAGCTGAAGTAGCTTACCCGCCATTCAATATTGAAGATTCGATTGGGGGCCGTGCCGCTGACGGAGGTGAAAATGCCGTCGCCTGTTCCGTCGGTGCGCAGGTCGTCCCAGTGCACGAAGAGCGTGGTGTCGTGAAAGGCGTCCGGCAGGCACGTGTTGGTAAAGTCGCTTTCGGCCGCGACAAACGTCAGCTTCCCGTTGGATTCGACATTGACAGTGTTGAACAGTTCGTCGTATACGCGAACGGTAAAGGGGAGCGCGATGCTGGTGGTACAATCGTCGCAGTGGTTGCCGGTGTCCGAGTTCCCGGGAACGATGGCGGCCGCGGAGTTAACCGCGGTATAGCCGACGCAGGCGGCGCAGATGTACGTCAGACGTGTGCCGGCGACGGGGATCGGGCCGCTGCAGGAGTGCTGTGTGTACGCAAAGCCTGAGTCTCGCTGGATACCGATGGTGCCGGTGGCGCCGGTGGCGCCGACGGGAATGTTCCCGTAGATGAAGTCGATGCGGGACTGGCCCTCGTAGAACCTCGCCTCGAAGTTCATGGCACCGATGCCACTGATGTGGTGGGCCCGCCATTCGACGTTGAAGATGCGGTTTGGCGCGGCTCCCGAGGTGGAAGTAAAAACGCCCTCGCCGGCACTGGTGGTGAGCAGATCGTCCCAGTAGGGCGAGACCAGCATATTCATCCCCGTCGTGGGCAGACACTGGTTGGTGAAGGCGGTGCTCGCGCTGGCGAACTGGATATTGCCGTTGGTGGAAACGTTCGCGCTATTGAAGTAAGCGTCGTGCACGAGCACGGGGAAGGGCAGGGCGATGGTCGCTATGCAGTCGTCGCAGTGGATGCCGATGTCGGTTGTGCCAGGAACGATCGTGGCCCCAGTGCCGGAAGTCTCGGAATACTGCTGACAAGTGGCGCAGGCGAACTCGATCCGCTGGCCGGCGCTGACGGTGCCCGCCGTGAAGCACTCGTGCGAAAGGGCCGGCCCGGTGTGGCCGGATTGCATGCCCACGACCTCGTGAAGCCCGCTATCGCCAATGCTGCCGTAGTTCACTTCCCACCGACGCTGATTTTCGAAGAGTCGAATCTCGAAGTTGGCCGTTCCCGGGATGCTCCCCGAGAAGTAGGTCGCACGCCATTCGATGTTGAACACTCTGTTGGGGGCTGTGCCCGAGATCGACGTGAAGATGCCGCTGCCGGGAGAGTCGGTGCGGAGATCGCCCCAATATCCCATGATCGCGCGATCGGGCCCCGCCCCGATGGCGTATGGAAGGCAGAAATCGGCGAGGTAACCGGACGATCCGCCGAACTGGACGTTGCCGTTCGAACTCACGAAGATGGCGTCGAAGGTCTTGTCATAGATCGTGTAGAAGAAGGGGAGATCGACTTTGGTTGCGCAGTCGTCGCAGTGGTTGCCGGTGTCCGTGGTGCCGGGCACGATCACTCCGTCGTTGGTCGATCTCAGCCGATAGTCGCTGCACGCATACTCGCTGTCAAGAGGGCAGGTGTTGAATGAGACCATTGTGCCCGCCGGCATGTTCGCCGCGCCGCAGGAGAACTGATTGAACGGACCGATACCGGTGGCCTGAATGCCGGACGTGCCGTATGCCCCGTTGTTGCTTGTCGTTCCGTAGATGATGTCGATGCGCGAGGAGTTCTCGTAGAGTCTGATCTCGAAGTTCTCGGTTGGGGACCCGCCCGCGCAACAAAACCTTGTCCGCCACTCCAGATTGAAGATGCGCGAGGGGGCGGCACCTGTGACCGAGGAAAAGATTCCCTGACCGTTCGCGGTATCCACGGTGTAGAGATCGGCCTGATAGGCACAGATCGCTGCGCCAATCACAGCGTTTGGCAAACACACCACTGTGAGCGTGTTGCTGTTGGTCGTGAACTGCATGTTCCCATTGCTGGAAATGACTGCGGCGGAGTAGGAAACCCCATAGAAGGTAAAGGGGAAGGGGAGCGCGATGGCGGTCGTGCCATCGTCCACGTGGTTCCCGATGTCCACGGTTCCGGGAACGATCGCAGCGCCGCCGGTGACGATCATGCGATACCCGTTGGAACACTGGGCCTGGGCCTGCCCCACGACCACCAATCCCGCCGATGCCACGGCGGCCAACAGCGCGCCTCGGCTTGCGCATTGCCACGCACGACTCAAGAACTTCTTCATCTGGAACCCTCCATCTGAGTTACCGCAGTCCCCGCGCCCGCTGCACTGCGACTGGAAGCAATTTAACAAGAAAATCGCAGGGATTGGGCATGGAAGGCCGTAAGTAGCTCATTCTGACAAGGGGCAGACCACCCACATGGGGCGGTCTCACGTTGTTTTTTGGTTACCACTGGCCGCTGCATACGGTTCGATGCTGGGTTATTCAGCCGCCGACTCCGGCTCGGATCAGTGCCAGATCATGGGCGTGGTCGTATGCCGTGCCGAGCACGGACCAATCGAACTCCCACGAACTGCGCTCAACTTGGTTGCGCAGTGTGATGCGGTCGCGGCGGTCCATCTTGCAGACTTCGAGGAGGTGGCGGGCAAGATCGCCGGCGGCTTCGCCGAAGGAGCGGCCGCGGCGTTTGAGAATCATGAGGCCGCGGGCCGCTCCACTACTGTTGGAAGCTCCACCTGCGCCACCCATTCCCGCCACTCCAGAGGACATCTCAGGATGGGTATCTTCCACGAATCGACCAAAGCCCGCGAGGTCGCTGGTGACAGCGGGCACACCCATGGCGAGGCACTCGAGGGGCGTGTAGCCCCATGGCTCGTACGCGCTGGGAAAGACGCCGAGGTGGCAGCCGCGGACAAACTGGTCGTACTCGATGCCCCAGAGGGGGCTGGTGGGGCTTATGAACTCGGGGTGGTAGACAATTTTGACGGGGTCGTCGGCGCGGTTGAACATCCAAACGTTGCGGATCTGGTTGAGAACGTCGTCGCGCTGGTCGTCGTCGAGGATGTGCGTGACGACCATCGGCAACTGGTCGGAGCGGAAGGCGAACTGGGTGCGACGTACGCGGAGTTTCCAGTACTCGCTGACCAGCTCGTCGAGCTTGGCGGGGGGGCCGCCGCCGCCGGCCGCGGCGGCGATCTTGCGGAACCACGGCTCGCGAATCTCATCCACCGCTTTGGCGCAGGAGTCGTGAAGTTGATCGAGCACGCCGCGGGATTGGAGCACACGCGGGTGCAGGGAGCGGGGATTTCGAGCGGTGACAATGAAGAAGACGACGGTCCGGTCGATCTTCTGGGCCTTGAGTTCGGCGTTGAGCCGCGCCATGGCCTCGATGCAGAGATCAAACCCCTTGTTCCGCGGCTCAAATCGGCCGGAGGTGAAAAAGTAGATGGTTTTGTCGAGATCGAAGGCGTAGGAGGGGAAGAAATGGCCCATCGTGAAGCGATGGATGCGTTCCTTGAACTGGGCGTGATAGGTCTGGAAGTCGTGGCCGACGTTGTAGGAGTCGATGTTCAGCCCGTTTGGCGTGACGAGATCCGGTGAGCGACCCAGAAGATGGGTGCACTCCTCGCCGGTGATGCCGGAAACTGTGGTAAAAACATGGGCTCCGTGGGCGCAGGCCTTCTCGGTGAAGTGTTGTGTCTTTATGTTCGTGCGGACGGCTTCCGGGTCAGGATTCACGAAAGGGAGATGATCGTAAAAATACTCGTCGCCCCATGCGAGCGTGCGGCCGAGCTGCGTGGCGTGGGTCGTGAAAACGGTGGCGACGGGCGCGCCCTCGCGACGGAGCATGGGGATTGCCAGGCCACCCATCCATTCGTGAAAGTGAGCCAGCACGCGACGAGACCCTTTCCCCGCGCCGTCCTCTTCGTGCTCGTGGTCGCCGGCCTTCGCCGCGGCCCAGTTCAGTGCGAGGGACCAGAGCGTTCGCTTGGCACCTTCGGCGAAAGTGACGACGCCGTCGGTCAAAGAATCCGAACCGAACTCGATGCCGTGCTCTTTCCAGATCTTGAACTTGAGAACATCCAGGTCGTGCGCCGGCATGCCGTGCTCAATAAGCAGCACCTTGGGACGACCGGGGACGAGCCAGTGGCCGTGATGCACGATCAACCCGCCGGCCTTGAGTTGCTCGAGCGCGTGCGCGATCCACGTGTTGGGTTTGAGGGGACGCTCTTCGAACTCAAGCGCGGCCTTGGCGGCGTTGTAGGGCCCGAGCATGTAGTAGCGATTCTTCCAGCGCCCGACCATGCGCGGGGCCTTGGACTTGATGACCTGATAGATGCCGCCGAGCTGGTTGCAGACCTCCCACGCGACCTCTACGAGGAGCGTGCCGTTTGGGGCGTGCTCCGGGTCCGAGGCGATGTGCGGCGAACGCCCGGCATTGCTTCCTCCGCCCCCGCCTTGATCACCGGACCAGTTGGCCATAGTCCAACACTGTACCGCGCCCGCGGGTTGCTGCACACGCCGATTGCAGTCGGGGGCGTGGGTTCGTACGTCCGCGCTCGGTTATTGCCCGACTTTGGCGGGTGTGTTGGGTCGCAGGGGGACGCTCTCGGCCGGGTCGTTGAAGCTCCATAAGGGATCGCCGGCGGCCGCGCGTGCCCAGGCGAGGAGGTCTTTTTCTCGCACGCTTGCGCCCAGGCCGGGTGCGAGGCGTGACATGAAGAAGGAAGCGTTCGCGGAGATGTGGCGGTCGTAGTAGCCAAGGTCCCACATGCGAACGCTGCCGAGCATCCCTGCGCTCATGAGGCGCTTGCCACCAGTACCGGGAATGAATCCGACGACCGATACCTCCGCGCCGACATCCAGCGAGACAAGCGCGCGTCCGGTGTTGGTATCCCAAAGCCGAAGTGTTCCGTCGGCCGAGCCGCTCGCGAGCTTTCGCCCGGACTCGTCGAACTGTACATCGATGACAACCTTGCCGTGGGCCAGGAGCGTGCGCCGGACTTCGAGGGTTTGCGGGTCGAGGAGTTGGATCTCCGGGCGGGAACGAGCGGCGGCGATGACCGATCCGTCCGGGCTGTAGCACACGCGGTAGTTGATGAAGGTATCAGGGATGTTGCGGAGCATCGCGCCGGACTGAACGTCGTACAAGGCGATCCCTGGCCCGATGCCCGCGGCGACGAGGCGCTTGCCGTCGGGGCTGAGGGAGAGGCCGCGGATGCCGGTCTGGGTGGTGGCGATCGCGCCGATGCGTTCGTGCGTCGTTCCATTCCAGAGCAGGATGTCGCCGCGCTGTGCGCCGGAGGCGAGAACGGAGCCGTCGCGGGAGAATGCTGTGCAGAAGATTTCGGAATCGACCACGCTCCCCTCGTAGGCAGGCCAGGAGGCAATCATCTTGAGTTCTGTATTAGTGCATTCGAACTCGGCGAGCATGCCGCTGTAGAAACCGGCGATGAAGCGGCGTGTTCCGGGGCGCCATGTCAGGGCGCGTCCGCCGCGGCGATCTCGCTCCGTGCGCGGCGGCGGGCCGTCGCACACGCTGATGAGCGTGCCGGATTCCGTGTTCCAAGCGCGTACGACGCCGTTGCCGTCGACAGAGGCCACGACCTTGGCGTCCGGGCTTGGCGCGCCGCCGAGCATCCATGCGGTCGTGCCGCCCAAAAGGCGGGTTGAGCAGCGGAGGGTGGAATCCTCCCAGAGACGAGTGCAGGTGAAGGCGCCGGAGGTATAAAACGTTCCGGGGCGCGGCCCCTGCGCGATCGCTGTTGTGCCGCCCTCCTCGCCGGGCATCTCGGACCAGAGCGAGCGCGACTCCATGTTCCATATGCGTTGGCCGCCGGGGCCAGTGACGAGCACATTGCCGCTGTCGAGCACGAACATGTTGTTGGCACGGGCATCGCCGGAGTTGAGCGTGCCGACCTCGCTGAAATGCTCGTCGAAATCGTGGAGAATGCCCCCGTTGTCCAAAGCGTAAAAGTGCGAGCCGTCGTGGGAGAACTGGAAGCGCGTCGAGGTTGCACCCTTGAGCGGAAGGAGCCCGAGCACCTTGCCGTCGGCGAGCGCGATGACGGTACAGACGCCGCCCCGGACGCTCGTCACAAGAACCTCGCCGTCCGGGCGGACAGCAAGAGAGATGACGGGCTCTTTGTGGGCGTGGATGCGGCGCAGGCGCTTGCCGGTATCCGCGCTCCACTCGGTCAGTCGGCCGTCAAACTCACCGGTGATGAAGGACTGACCGTTGGGGGTGAACGCTACGCACAGAAAGTTCGAGCCCGCGCCATCCGGGCGCAGCGTGACCGCGCCGGCGACGGGATCCAAAAGCACGATCTTTCCGTTTGAACCGACAAATACTGCGACGGCTCCATCGGGGGAAATGGCCGCCGCGTTGAATGAACGGCCGTCGGGCTCGATGCGCCACAGACACTTGGCCAGATCGGGGGACCACCCCTGTATCTCGCCTTCCTTTCCGGTACGGATGAGCGTTGATGCGTCGGGAGTGAGGAGAAGTCGGGAGGGAGGTGCAAGACCCGCCCCGCCGGTGGAGGCGAGAATGGGCTGGCGAGAGTAAAACTCCCAGAGTGCCCAGTAAGTTTCGGGAAGGTCGGGGCGCTGCAGGCGCTCGGTCCAGAGCGTGCGCTCGCCGAGGGAGGGAGTTCCCGAGAGTGATTCGAGTCGGCCCCGGTCGGCATTGGCGATGACGAGCTGGTCGGCGAGGCGCTCCGCGAGGACGCGGTTGCGCTGGGCCTGAAAGGATGCGACGATCGCGAAGGCGACGAGGCCGATGAAGATGAGCGAGGCCGCGGCGACCGCGCCCTTGTGGCGTTTGATGAACTTACGGAGCACGTACGCGGCCGAATCACGTTTGGCGGCGATGGCTTCGCCGTTCAGGTAACGATGAATATCTTCGCCGAGAGCCGCGGCGGACTGATAGCGGCGGGCGCGGTCTTTTTCGAGGGCCTTGGCGACGATGGTTTCGAGGTCGCCGCGATAGGAGCGGTCGATGGTGCCGAGTCTGGAAGGTTCGGACTCGCGGACCATTTGCGCGGCGTCGGGGATGGATTTTTCGCTGAGATCGAGGGGGAGTTTGCCGGTGAGAAGTTGGTAGAGCACGACGCCGAGGGCATACACATCGGTGCGAACGTCCACGTCGGGAACGTTTCCAGAAGCGTCGCGCGGGCCGACGGAGATCTGCTCGGGGCTCATGTAAGCAAGGGTGCCGATGAGTTGGCCGGCGTGGGTCTGCATGGTCTCAGCACGCCCCCCCACCCCCCCCACCCCCCCCAACGTCTGATCGTCGGTGACCCGGGCCACGCCGAAGTCGAGAATCTTCGGCTGGGCGTCGGCGCCCTTGCCCTCGGCTTCGCTTACGAGGATGTTGCCGGGCTTGAGATCGCGGTGGATCACGCCCCGCTGGTGGGCATGGTGGACTGCATCGCAGACCTTGATCATCAGCCCGAGCTTGTCGACGGTGCGCAAGGGAGGGGAGCGCGTGTCGGCGAAGGTGTTCAACGGCGGGCCGTCAACGAACTCCATGACGAAGAAGGCGTCGTCGGGTGATTGCGGATCGGATGCGCCTGCCTCGTAGATCTGCGCGATGCCGGGATGCTGGAGCCGCCCGAGGATGTGGGCCTCGTTCTGGAAGCGGCGAAGCATGCGACGCGAAAAAAGGCCGGGGCGGATGGACTTGAGCGCGACACGACGTTTGGGGAAGGCCTGCTCGGCCTCGTAGACGATGCCCATGCCGCCCTCGCCGACGACGCGGAGGATGCGGTATTGGCCGGTAAGGAGGGGCATCGAGGGGGAAGCGGAGGGGCGGGTATGTCCGGCCCCCCCACCGTCGGATGGCTGCGCGACGGAGGACATAGGGCTGGGCGTGCGATGCGAGTTGCCGCCAATGACGTCAGGTATCTTCCCGTCTAGCCCCCCACTCTCACCACTGCGCGGCTTGATGCCCGCTTCCTCGAAAAGTGCATCGAGCCCTGCAGCCGTGACGACCGGGGAATCGGGCTTCTCGGTCTGGCCGAGAAGAGCCTCCAGTTCAGACCGGAAGGTGGGATCTGAGGGGCAGTGCTGGTCGAGGAATGCTGGCCGCTGATCCGGCGGGAGCGCTATGGCGCGCTCGAAGAGGTTGGAGAGGAGTTGGAAGCGGTCGGATTCCATGGCGTTGGAAAGGGCAGATCGGCGGCGTGCGAACCATCGGGCTGTCGACAGGGACATAGTAAGTGGAATGCGACGAAGTGGGGTGGCCTGGCCATTTCGGTTTGAACGAGGCGGGCCATTCTCGGTCCGGACCGAGTTGGCGACCCCGCTCGAAAGCGTCCCTGCACTCTTTGGGATCGAAGCGGAAGTTAGGCAGAAGGCACGAGAATGACATCTCGCGTCTGTTTGCCTGACCAACATCCGCCCCTGGCGGCGGAAGCCGGTGGCATGGTTCTCCTTTCGATACACTCTGAATAGAGGCGTCTGCTAAAAGGGGGACTGGAAATGGGAGCCATATGGATGCGAGCTCGAACTTTCATCGTGCGATTGGCGTTGCTTGGGGGCGTTTGCGCGGGAGGGTGCTGCCATACGCGGGAAGAGCATGCCGCCGCGACTGTTGCGGCCGTGGCTCCCAGTTCTGCGCCGGCCGCCGCGATTGCACCCTCAACGCCCCCCACCCCCCCTTCCGCCGCTAGCCCATCAGCGACACCGGCTGCCGCGCCGCAGCCGACTGAGACTGATCTGCGGCCGCGATTGCTCGCGCTTGGGCTTGGGCCGCGGGCGCAAGGGGCACGCGGGACATGTTCGATTTTCACAACGTGCGAGGCGATCGAGTTTGCGATGGCCGCGGGGAAAGAGAAGGGAACGCGGCTCAGCCCCGAGTATCTGAACTGGGCGGGCGGGCAGGCGGCGGGCTCACCTTCGGATGGCAACTTCTTCCACAACGCGCTGGCGGGATTTGAGCGGCTGGGGATATGCACGGAGGCGTTAATGCCGTATCAGCCGACCTTTGATGCGGCTCGGGGCCCGTCGGCGGCGGCCGCGGAAGAGGCGGCGCGAGTGCGGGAGGAATCGAAGGGGAGAGTGGTGGTGCGCTGGATCGTACCGTGGCAGACTGCGAAGTTTGGGGTGGGAGATGAACAGTTCGCGGAGATCAAGCGTGTGATCGCCAGCGGCTACCCCGTTGCGGCGGGCTCTGGGCACAGCCGGTTGCTGGTCGGGTTCCGCGATGATGCAAAGGCGGCGGGCGGGGGGAAGTTCGTCACGGAGGACTCGGCACTGGCGCGGTTTGATGAGGTCACGTACGAGTTTGTGCGCAAGCAGGTGGCGGATGTGTTCTGGGTGGATGGGGTTGGGGCGGGTAAGGAGGGCGGGGGTGCTGACAAGTGAGGACTCGGGGCTGAGCCTAGCGGGCCGCGAACCGAAGCTCGGGCGTTCCCAGCACTGTTTAGATCGGTGGGCGGTACTTCTGTACACTGTGGCACATGACGAGGCGGACGCGGCGATTGGCGCGGTGGGCGTGGTATGGCGGGCTAACGCTCGCCGGAGTTTCGGCCGCGCTGTGTGTTTCGAGTCTGTGGAACTGGTACGCGGGGTGGCGGCTCTGGGGCGAAAATCGGACCACACAGATGGGGGATATGACGAGAGTCGAGAGCGTTCCGAGCGAGGGATTCGGGCTTGGGGCGTACATGGGTGAGTTTCGATTTCAGTTGACGCCGAATCCGACTTCGCGTGTGAGCTCGTTTGGATTCGGTGCGTTGCCGCTGCGGATGTGGCCGGAGGATCGGTTCTTCAACACGATTCCAATGGGACCGGGTGAGATCTACTTCCTGATCGAACTGCCGCTTTGGATGCCGCTGCTGGCCGGCCTCGGGCTGGCGGGTTTAGGATGGCGTGCGCGGTGGCGTGATGCGAGCGAGAGGGCGATGGGGCCGCGTTGCGAGGTGTGCGGGTATAGCTTGGTTGGACTGAAGGAAGGGGCGGGGTGTCCAGAGTGCGGGGGGAAGGGGAAGTAGGATCAGGGGGGCTTTTTTCGACCCGATGGCGTCCATGCGGAGCGTGCGATGATCGCGGTAGTTCCCATCCGAACAACGCAGCAAGGGTTGCAGGAGATCACGCGCGAGATGAATATGGTGCTGGCATCGGAGACGGCACAGAGTGCATTGGCGGACGATCGCTCGGGCCTGTACACCGTCTTCCTCCGCCACACCTCTGCCTCGCTCTTGATCCAGGAGAACGCGGACCCATCGGCGCGACATGATCTGGAACGGTGGTTCAACAAGCTAGTCCCCGAATCCGGCCCGGGCGCGGCGGGGTTCACGCACACCTCTGAAGGCCCGGACGACATGCCCAGCCACATCAAGGCGGCGTTGACGGCGAGTTCGCTGTCGATCCCGATTGTCGAGGGGAAGCTTGCCTTGGGGACGTGGCAGGGGATCTATCTGTGGGAGCATCGCCAAGCTGGGCACCGGCGGGAGGTCGTGGTGCATGTCGGGACGTAGGACCGGGTGAGTTGGGGAGGGGGCGGACGGTTAAACCGCTAGACGTCGCACCCCCGGAAGATGGGGTATAAGGGCCATATTCCCAGCGGAGCCGCTGGGGGTTTGCGCCGGGTACACGGGGCTTGCGTCTGGGGGGACCTGCGGCCCTCGTCCCTCGGCTCTGATTGGCTTGCCCTGTCCGAACGGCTTCCTATACTTGCAAGTCCGTCGATTTCGGCGGCGGACTGCCGGGGCTCGTGAATGGTCACGGGCGAGGCATTTTTTTCTGGGTTCTCCCGGCCTCGGTGTGCTGGGGGGTCCATCACAACGAAGCGCCCTTGGGTACGACGGCGGTCACGGAATGGCTGTAGGAGCCATCTGTCAGGTCCGCACCGAATCGTCCTCTGCCGGTGTCGCTGCACGAAAGGCATGGTGTTTCAATGGCAAACTCTCTCGTTCAAGACCTCGTTGAAGCCGGTATTCACTTCGGCCAGCGATCGGCCGCGTGGAATCCGAAGATGCAGCCGTACATCTACGGCAAGCGCAACGGGATTCACATCATCGACATCAAGGAGACCGTGAAGGGTCTTCTGCTCGCGAAGAAGTACATCTCCAAGACGGTCGCCGAAGGCAAGGACGTCTGCTTCGTGGGAACGAAGCGTCAGGCCCGCGCCGTGATCGAGCAGCGCGTCGGCGATGTGAAGATGCACTGGGTGACGGAGCGCTGGCTGGGCGGCACGCTGACGAACTTCCGGACGATTCGCTCTCGCCTCAAGCGCCTCGAAGAACTGGAAGCGATCGCCAAGAGCGAGAACTTCGCCAGCTACTCCAAGAAGATGGAAAGCCAGCTCAAGCGCGAGCGGGACAAGATCTTCAAGAACCTCTCCGGCGTTCGCGGCATGGACAAGCTCCCGGGCTGTCTCATCGTGGTGGACGTGACCAAGGAGATCAACGCTCTGCGCGAGGCTCGGAAGCTCGGGATCCCCACGATCTGCCTCATCGACACCGACGGCAACCCGGAACTGGCGGACATCGCCATCCCCGGCAACGACGACTCGATGCGGTCCATCGACGTGATCATCCGCGAGCTCTGCCTGGCCGTGAACGACGGCAAGCAGCTTCGCTCGCAGGCCAAGGAGCAGGCGGCTGCCTCCGAGGGCAATCGCGCCGGCGACACCCGCGGCGGCGATGATCGCAACCGTCGGTCCACCCGGGCCAAGTACCGCGCGGACGACGCCGGTGCGGCACCCGCCGATGTTGAAACCCGCGCGGGCGAACCGGCCGAGGCTGTCAAGCAGGCCTGAGGAAGCTCCCGCACCGGTTCGTTTCCTCTCTCGACGCGAGATGCTCCCGAACGATCGGTGGTCGCGATTGAAAGAGGGATCGAAACGTCATGACGGGACGAGTGATGACAACGGCAGCAGACGGGGAGGGGGAGGCATTTCCGAGTGGATGGACGCTCCTTCTGTTGATGTCCTTGACCGGACGCAGCAAACGGGCGTGCCAGATGGCTCTTGATAAGACTAACCAGGACCTGTTCCTCGCGGTGCTCGTCCTGGATCAGTGCAAAGGAGACGACGACGTGGCCGAGATTTCCGCAACCGACGTGATGAAGCTTCGCAATCAGACCGGACTTTCGATGATGGAGTGCAAGCGCGCCATGGTCGAGGCCGGCGGCGACCTGCAGAAGGCCGAGGACATCCTGCGCAAGTCCATGAAGGGCAAGATGGACACCAAGACCGACCGGGCCGCGGGCGAGGGCCGCATCGCGGTCGCGATCGCGCCCAACGGGGACGCGGCGTCGATCGTGGAAGTTCGGGCCGAGACGGACTTCACCGCCAAGAACGAGAAGTTCATCGCGACTGTGGACCGCGTGGCGCACGTCGCGCTCGTGGCCCATCCCGGCGATGTACCGGTGCAGCCGGACATGGTTCGGCTGATCGACGAGCTGCGCATCTCGACGGGCGAGAATGTTTCTTACGCCCGTGGGCACAAGGTCAGCGGGGCCCAGGGCAAGACGGCCTTCGGCTCGTACGTTCATCACGACGGCAAGACGGGCGTGTTGCTTGTTGCCGAGGGCGATGTGAACGATCAGACGCTGCGGCAGATCTGCATGCACATCGTTGCGGCCGTGCCGACGCCCAAGGGCGTGACGGCCAACGACGTTCCGGCGGATATCGTGGATCGCGAGCGTCGGTTCCGCATCGAGCAGGCGATGGAATCCGGCAAGCCCAAGGAAATCGCCGAGAAAATGGTCGAGGGCGGCATGCGGAAGTTCTACGAGGAGGTCGCCCTCATCGAGCAGCCGTACGTCATCGATCCGACCAAGAAGGTGAAGGATGTGCTCGGGCCCAAGGCGAGCATCATCGAGTTCTTCCGGTTCCGCGTCGGCGAGGCGAAGAGCTGAGCGGGCGGAGTTCGTGATACAAGACAAGCCAGCGGGCCGCATTCGTGCGGCCCGTTTTCATTTCGCAGTTGCGGCGCTTACCCGCGGGACCTGCTCGAAGACTCGCTCATCCCGGGCGGGTGAGAATGGGGGCCATCTCGGCTGCGCGGCGTGAAGCGGCTACGGCGATGTTGCGGAGCAGCCGCTGCCGGTGCTCGGGCTTACCGGAGTGCTCGGGCGCGACGACACGCACTCTCAGGTCAGCCAGGCCACTCCCGCCTCCCCCACTCCTCTCCCAACCGGGCGCCATCTCCAGCAGTCCCCACCCCGGCGGAACTTCGCGCGGGCGGATGATGCCCGCCGGTGCTGCCAAGTACAGCCAGTCGGCGAGGCGGTAGTGTGCCATAGTCCAGAACTTTCGCTCGCCGTAGAGGCGTTCCTCGATACGGCGTAAGTCATTTAACACGCCGCGGTAGGAAGCAATGCGGCTCTTCCCAAAGTCCCATTCCTCCAATTCGGCAAACAATCGAGATCCGGAGCGACGGAGCTGCGGCTCACTGACCTTGACAATCTGTTCCTCCAGAACGGCCCGAACGCGGTTGAGCCGGTCGCGCTCTGAAAGAAGCTCGTCGGTGTCGCGGCTATCAGAAAGGAAGTCAGAGCGGGATTGCTTGCACTCAATGATGATGGACTTGGCGCGGTCGCCGCGTTCGAGTTTGAGATCGCTCCCAGATCCTCGCCCAGCCGTCTCCCATTCCTCAAGAACCCCACGATTTTTGGGAAGTGGATCCAAGTAGCCCGCGACATCGACCCGATGCCGAGCAATGGGGCATCGAACTTCCCCGGTTGCCGCGGCACACCCTGCTCTGAGAGCAAGCGAGATGGAGGCGGCTTTGAGGATGAGATGAGCGTTTGATTCCATGTCCCCGAAGTCCTTTTCGTGGTTGGTGGAAGAGTACCCATGTAAGGAAGTCTGAGAGGATCTCAGGGAGAACATGGAGAATGGAGATAAATATCGCTATTCTTGGCGGAATGCCCTCCTGATTTGCGTTTACAGGGGTGAGGCAACGCATTGCAACAAACTCGGCGGGCTACATGACGGGTAAAACGCATACCAACGGAAACTCGGCCAAGAAAGTCGCGGGCAAGGGGGACGGCATCCCGACGTCCTTCGGGCCGGTGCGCGTCCTGATTGCGGACGATGAGCATCTGGTCGCCACGGGGCTGGCCAACAGCGCAGCGGATCTGGGGCACAAGATTGTGGGGATTGCTCCCGATGGAGAAGAGGCGGTGCGTATCGCACGCGAGCAGAAGCCGCAGCTTGCGCTCTTGGACATCCGCATGCCGAAGTTGAGCGGGATCGACGCAGCGATGCTTCTGTTCGGCGAGTTGGGCGTGCCGTCGATCATCGTTTCGGCGTACGCGGACGAGGAGCACGTGAAGAACATCCACAGCCGCGGCGAGGCGGCGGGCGTGTTCGGCTATCTTTTGAAACCCGTCAGTCGCGAACAACTCTCGGTGGCGATCGGGATTGCGCTGCAGCGCAGCGCGGTCTTCGCGATGCAGGAGCACCGGATCGATCAGTTGGAGAACAATCTCTCGCAGCGCCGCACCGTTGAGCAGGCGAAGTGGATTCTGGTGGAAAAGAAGAAGGTCACCGAGCCGCAAGCGCACGAAATGCTGCAGAAGCTGGCTCGCGATCGACGCAAGCCGCTGGTGGAGATCGCGGCGGTGGTTGTGGAGACGGGCGAGTTGCCGTAATCAGAGCCGTGCAGTTGTGGCCGCCGGTCTGAGTCCGGGGGGGTGGGGGGTAATCATCATCGTTCGGTCGCCGGGCGTACGCCGTACGGCCGTGGTTACTTCGTCATCTCGGTATCCAGCACGCCCAGCTGCCACATCAGGAAGATGCGGGAGTCGGCTGTATCGCGGAGCCGCAGGTTCAGCGGCTTGCCCTGACCGTGGCCGGCCTCGCGATCCACCCACAGCAGCACGGGCTTGGTCGCCGGGTCGCTCGTGGTTGCCGCCTGCATAGCCGCGGCCATTTTCCTCGCGTGCAGGGCGTGCACGCGGGTGTCGTTCTCGCCCGCAGTGAAGAGGATCGCCGGGTACTTCACGTTGGGTTTGATGTTCTGATACGGGGAGTACTTGGAAAGCCAGGCGTAGTCGGCCTCCTTCTCGGCGGTGCCATACTCGCCGACCCAGTAGCGGGCCATGAGGAAGTTCTGGTAGCGGAGCATGTCCAGCAGCGGCACTTGGCAGACGACCGCCGCGAAGAGGTCCGGCCGCTGCGTCATCATCGCCCCCATCAGGAGCCCGCCGTTGGAGCCGCCGATGCACGCGAGCTTCTTTGGGTTGGTGTAGTTGTTGGTGACGAGGTACTCGCCCGCGGCGATCATGTCGTTGAAGCAGTTCTGCTTCTTCTCGTGCATGGCGCCCTCGTGCCAGGCCTTGCCATACTCGCCGCCGCCGCGCAGGTTGGCCAGCGCGAAGACGCCGCCGAGGTCGTACCACTGGAACATCGTGGCCGAGAAGCCCGGCGTCATGGAGATGTCAAAGCCGCCGTACCCGTTCAGGATCGTCGGGTTGTTCCCGTCGAGCTTGAGCCCTTTCTTGTGCACGATGAACATGGTGACGGGCGTGCCGTCCTTGCTGGAGTAGGTAACCTGCTTCACCTCCACGGTGGTGGGATCCACAGGAACCGACGGACGCTCCCAGACCACCGGCTCCGCATCCGGCGTGGCAAGATCCACGCGGAAGATCGTCGGCGGATAGTTGAACGAGGTGAAGGAGAGGAAGGCCTCGGTCCGGTCGTCCTCGGTGGAGAGCGAGGCCGTGCCGATGCCGGGCAGCTTCAACTCGCCCTTGGGCGTGCCGTCCATGGCGAAGAGCTTGATCTTCGTAGCGGCCTTCTCTTCGTACGTGCACTCGATCAGCCCCTTGGCGATGCCGAAGGACTTCAGCACCGCGTCCTTGCTCTCCGGCACGATGACCTTCCACGCGGACTCCTCGGGATGGTTCAGATTCACCGCGACCAGCCGCAGATTCGGCGCGCCGTAGTCGGTGAGCATGTAGTACGTGTCGCCCTGAATATCCCCGCTGAACTTGTTCACGGCCCCGACCTTGATGTCGCGCCGCGCCTCGTTCACGGGCTTGGACTTATCCGCCGCGTGCAGGTCGATCGCCCACGTGTCCTGCCCGGAGCCCCCCGTCCAGTAGCTCAGCACCATCCATCGCCCGTCCTTGGAGAAACCGGCCCCCGGCCCCCACGTCGTCGCGAGTTCCTTGTTCTCCTCGGGCGTGTACTGCCGGAACAGCAGGCGATCACCCTTGGGGTGCTTGCCGAGCGTGTGCATCTTGATCTGCGCCGAGTACGGGTTCTTGGCGTCGGCGAGCTTCTCGTAGAAAAAGCCGCTGTTGTCCTTGTACCACTCGCTCACGGCGGCCTTGCCCTCGATCTGGTCGGCGAGCCACTGCCCCGTCGCCGTCTCGATCACGTACACCGTCGTGTTCTCATCGCCCGCGCGATACAGACCCACCGCCAGATACGTCCCGTCCTGCGAGGGCGCCATCCCGCCCAACGCCGTCAGCCCCGTGTAGTCCACCTGCGAAAGATCGAGCAAGAGCCGCGGCGTGCCACTCGCGCCTTCGCGCACGAACACCCGCGGCTGGTTCTCCTTGCCCTCGCGTTTGGTGTAGAAGTAGTACTTGCCGCGCATGATGGGGGCCGAGACGCTCCCGATCTCCATGAGCGGCCGCAGCTTGTCTTCGAGCGCCTTGCGCCCGGGGAGCCCGTCGAGCATGGCCCGCGTGTAGTCGTTCTGCTTGTCCGTCCACGCCGAAACCTCGGGCGTGACCTTCCCCATGTTGGCCGGGTCGGAGTTGTCCCCCTCCAGCCAGCGGTACGGGTCCACGAACTTCTGGCCGAAGAGAGTCTCCTCGACGGGCTTCTTCTCGGTGGTGGGAACGGCGGGCGGCGCGGCCTGCGCCAGTACGCTCAAGAACGCGAATCCAACCGCCGCGACGATCATGTCCAAACGCTTCATGCCGATGCTCCGAACCCCCACGCCCGCAGAATCGTTCGATCATATCAGCCCGGCCCACACCGGGTGGCACTGGCGGCTCGTCCGCCAGTGGTGTACGCAACGCCCTTGCAAGTTCATGCCCGGATCATCCTCACGCAGAGCCGCAGGGCACGCGGAGAAGACCAAGGCATTCACCACAGAGGGCACAGAGAGCACTGAGAAAGGCAGCGGATTGGGGCGGAGTGCGGGGGAGTTGTACAATGCCCACGTGAAGCCGCACCCGAGGATCAGGAAGACGGTGAAATGGGGAGGCGCGGTGGTGTCGGTGCTGTTGGTGGTGGTGTGGATCGGGAGCGGGTGGATGACTGTGTCTTGGCATCCCTCGTGGAGGTTTTATTTGACCGATGGGGCCCTGACGGTGTTCACAGTCGACGCGGACATCAATGATGGAGACAACCGGCCTGGCTGGCACTATTTTCAGCGCACGCTATTCAAGTTTCCGCATACTTGGCTCCCCGCTCGCTACCCCGGGGCCCACGTGGTTGTTCTCCCGCTCTGGATTCCGCTCGTGTGCGCTTTGGGCACCACCGCGATTGCCTGGCGTCTAGACACCCTCGCCCGCCGCCGCGCCAACAAGCACTTGTGCATGAAGTGCAGTTACGACCGCACCGGCCTAGCCGCTGGTGCCGTCTGCCCCGAGTGCGGCGCGGCCGCGCCGGTGGGCTCGTTACCTCCAGCAAAAGACATTTGAAACACGGAGACCACGGAGGGCCACGGAGCGGAGCACGGAGTCGCTTCCCCGCCATCGCCTTTCTCCGTGCCTTCTCCGTGGTCCCCGTGGTCTCCGTGTTTATTCCCTCCGCTGTATCATCCCCGCGTGAAACCGCACCCGAGGATCAGGAAGACAGTGAAATGGGGAGGCGCGGTGGTGTCGGTGCTGTTGGTGGTGGTGTGGATCGGGAGCGGGTGGTGGCGAGTGCAGTGGACATCCACTGCGGGATACCAAGCGTCGATCGGGACGGGAGAAATTCGCGTCCATTACTGGGGTGCATCCGCCCGTGGAGTGCAATACGGTTTCTATTCATCGATGGCGATTCCCGCCAAATGGGATTGGTGGCTGCAAACATGGTCGGGTCCGTTCGGATGGCAGGTCGCAATGCCGCTCTGCTATCCCGCAGGTGCCACGGCTCTCGTGACCGCGATTGCCTGGCGTCTCGACACCCTCGCCCGCCGCCGCGCTCGCACCGGCTTCTGTCCCAAGTGCATTTACAACCGCACCGGCCTCGCGGCGGGAGCCGTCTGCCCCGAGTGCGGCGCGGCCGCGATTGTGCCGCCGCTCCTCCCCACTTCACCCGCTTCCTGATCCTTAGATGCGTTTCATGGCTTCATGTTCACGCGAGGTGGTGAAAGACGGCTCGGGGCGGATACGCCCCGGCTCGCTACTGCACCACGCCCTTGGTCAGGCGCATAAAGGCGGTTTCCAGGTTCATCGCCTCTTCGGTGAACGTCACGATGCGGAAGCCCTGGTTCACGAGGAGGTTCGGGACATCCGTGATGTCCGTCTTGCTCTCGGAATCGAAGGTAACGTTGATGATGCGGCCGTCGCCGATCGAGGGCTTGGCCCCGGGGGGAGACTCGGTGATGCCGACCTTGGTGACGCCCGGGAGCTTCTGCAGCAGGAGCGCGGCCTGCTGCGTGCGGTCCGCGACGGCGACGTGCACAACGTTGCCGACCTTGGCCCGGCGCATGGACTCGGCGACGCTCCCCGAGAAGAGCAGCTTGCCCTTCTCGATGATGCCCACGGTGTTGCAGAAGTCCGCCAGCTCCGGGAGGATGTGGCTGGAGATGATGATGGTCTTGCCCATCCGCTTGAGCTCTTTGAGCAGCTCGCGGATCTCGATGCGGGCCCGGGGGTCCAGCCCCGACGCGGGCTCGTCCATGAGCAGGACCTTGGGGTCGTGCAGCAGGACGCGGGCGATGGAGAGCCGCTGCTGCATGCCGCGGGAGAGGGAGTTCACCTCGGCCGTGGCTTTGAAGTGCAGGTCCGTCAGGTCGAGCACATCCCCCACTACCTTCTTGCGCTGCTGGCCGTTGATGTTGTAGCAGGCCGCGAAGAACTCGAGGTACTCCGTGACGACCATGTCCTCGTACGCGCCCATGAAGTCCGGGACGTAGCCGATGACGGGGCGGATCTGCCGGTTCTGGTAGCCGACGGTGAGGCCATCGACCATGGCCTGCCCACTGGAGGGCTTCAGCAGCGTGGCGAGGATCTTGATCGTCGTGCTCTTGCCCGCCCCGTTGGGGCCGATGAAGCCGAAGCAGTCCCCCTGCTCGATGGAGAGGTTGAGGGAATCCAGCGCGATGAGCTCGCCATAGCGCTTGGTCAGGTTGATCGTTTCGATCATCGGCACGGACGGTTCTCCCAGACAGTTGCTCGGGGCATTCGGCCCCGGGTCGGCCAGTGAGCCGGCGATTCCGCCGGCGGTGTATTCAACTCGGATGCTCGATCAGGGCGTCTCCCCCCCACCCCCCCCACTCCCACCCGCTCCGCCGTTTCCGGAGCCGGATGAACCGGGAGGGGGAAGCCGCGGCGGAGGCAGGGCGTAGATCGTGAATGGATCGGGGTCGAGGGGGAAGATCCAGCGGATGATGGTGCGCCCCTTCACGCGGGTGCGCACTGTTTCGCCCGAGAGTCCGTCAACACGGACGCCGATGGGGCACTCCACCTCGTCGCGGCCCTCCCCGATCTCGCCGATGACAATCACGCAGGGCTGCGTAAGCCAGCGGGAGAGGTCCAGCCCGTGCGTGGAGGAACGCTGCAGGAAGTAGCGGAGATTCTTCTCGTCCGGGGCTGGGGGCTTGGCCATGTCCATGAAGGCGGTAGCCAGGGGGACATCCTTGCTGGCGTAGTCTCGGGGGCCGAAGTCGCTCGGACCTCTCGTTGGGACGATCTGAGCGAGGCGGGTCTCCATCGCCGCGTCCACGCTGCCGGAGCGCTTGTTGAAGATGTCGTCGAGAACGAGCGTGTCGCCGGCTTTCCAGTCGTCCGGGAGTTCGACAAGACCGACGTGCCTGGAGAGGTTGCGATACGGCTCATCATCGCGGGCCTCGGCCACGGGATCGCGGCAGACGATGATCTTGACGTTCGAGAGCGGCGCAGGAAGGCCGTGCGTGAGCACGCCTTCGAGCTTCCAGGGTAGATCACCGGGCTTGGCCTCGGACTTGGGCCGCTCGATCAGGCGGATCTCTTTGCCGACGGCGACGTTGGATTCCGCGATCGGGTGCGGGAGCGTCCAGTTGGCCGGGAGCGCGCCGGCCCAGTCCACCTGAATCTGCTTCGTGGTGGCGCGGGAGGGGAAGGCCGCGGTGTCGGGCTTGCGGGCGTCCATCGGGTAGCCGTGGGCGTCGGTGAAGTTGAAGAACGAGCTTCCGCTGGGGGTGGAGGGTGGGTCCCAGGTGGCGATGAGATTCTTGAAGTCCGAGCCGGGCGTGCCGGGGGAGGCGACGGAGAGTTCCTGTTCGCCGTATCGCGGCAGGAAGAGCCCCATCCATGAACGGGCCGTCTGGTTCGGCTGACCGTAGACCGAGGTGACGATGGTGAGATGGCGGCCGTGAACGGTGCGGGGCTTGAGGATGTTCGCCCCGCCCCAGGCGATGGCGGTGAAGATGCCGGTGGCGGCGAGGAAGCCGACCCAGGCGTGGCGCGTCATGTTGCGAGACTTCAGGATGAAGTAGCCGACGGGCCCGGCGATGAGCCAGTAGGAGATGAAAACGATGCAGGCGAGAAGGAGGCCTGTGGCCGCGGATCCCTCGTTGTTCACGGCCGAGGAGACGCCCAGATCGATGGGCTGATGGGTGTTGTTGGTCTGGTAGCCGTCGGGCTCGATGCCGTTGAGCTTGACGCCCTTGATGCCCGCGGCGATTTCGGCCTGCGTGGGAATGACCAGTCGCTTGCCGAGGATGCGGTTCCAGAACTGCTGAGCCATGAAGGTGCGAGCGCGGAGATGGAGCCGTGCGCTCACCACGTCGATGCCGACGACGGTGACCATGCCAGCTCCGACGATGCGGCGGACGACGACGGCATCGTTGTCCGCGCCGGTCATGATGGGGATCGCCTCGGGGGAGTTCCAGCCGCTGGTGGCCTCCGGGGTGAAGGTCTGCACGATCTCCTTGGCGGGGAGGTCGGGCAGGACGTCGCGCGTGATCAAGGAGCGATAGACGTCGAGCGAGACGCCCTCGTTGCGAGTGACCTTCACGGCGGGCATGATGTCCGCGAGTGGGTTGGTGGGCTGGGAGATCCAGGATTGACCGACGGGGGGAAGGACGACGATGAAGTGGCCGCCGCGTTTGACGTATTCGCGGATGGCGTCGGCCTGCTGCTCGCGCATGTTCAGCGGGTTGTCTTCCGTGTTGGCGGAGGTCCAGACGAGGGCCTGCATGGAGGCGTAGCCCTGCCAGCGATCGGGAAGGGAGGAGACGGCGAGACCGGGAACAATCTCGGTGAGCTCGTGGCCGGTGACGGCGTAATCGCCCTTGGAAGGGTCGGCAACCCAGCGGTACTGCTCCAGCCCGGCGGCGCGCCCGCCAATGACCCCGATCAGGCCGATGCCCGTGCCGGCGGTCTGGCGGCCGTTGATGAGATACTTGGTATTGCCGAGCATGCGGCCGGGCGTGTAGACCTGATCCACCGCGCCATCCGATCCCGAGCCGACGGCCTCGAAGGCCGAGACATCGATGGTCTCCAGCGTGGCGAAGGGGTAGCGGGCGTATATCCAGACGAGCTGAGTGGCCCCGGGGTTGGTGACGATGACGCGCTGCATGAGCGCGGTGTCGCCATCCTGATCCGGATTGGCGAGGCGGATCATGACGTTGCGAACTTTGTCGGAAGAGTCTGAAACTTCGAGCCAGACGCCGATCCAATCTCCGGGGCGCGAGACGCCGCCGACGCCGAAGGAGCGGACGTTGATTTTGACCTCGCCCGAGCCGCCGCCGGACTGGGTCGCGCGGGTGGGCATGGTGGGGCGTGCGGGGCGATCGCCGGTAAAGTCCTCGGCATCCTGCGCAAGGGCGGGAAGCGAGAGCGCAAGGGCGGCCAGGATCGCGGCAAGGATTTTGGGCATGACCGGGTTCACGAGCGGGGATTGTAACAAGATGGCGGGTTGGTGTAGGGCCGGGGGCGAGCGGTACGGGGAAGGGGGGAGAGGGGAGGGGAGAGGTGGAGGGGTGGCTTCAGCGGGCGGGGGGATCGGCCGATGAGAGACCTATGGCCTACTTCTCGCCCGAGCAATGGGTTGCACTTTCGGTGATTGGTGCGATCGGAATCATTGGGATTCTGAGCGTGCTGGCATCGCAGTTCCGACAGGATCGGGAACTACTCGATCTCCGCGAGCGGGCCGGGGCTCTGCGGAGGGGGTACAACGCGCGGATCGAAGCCATGCGGGCACGCGAGATCGACGCGCCCGTCGAGGTGGACGTGGTCGGCGAGATCGGGCCGGAGACCGCTGCCCAACTGCGTGAAGCGGCGTGATCGAGGATACGGGCGGGCGGGGCGGGTGGTTCGCTCGAAGAGGTTCTTACTTGTGCATGGCGACGAGACGTTCGACAAAGATCGCGTGGGATCGTGCGCCCATGCGGTAGCAGTCGAGCTCGAACTTCTCATTGGGGGAGTGGACGCGGTCGTCGAAGAGGCCGAAGCCCATGAAGATGGTGTCCAGCCCGGCGATGCCCTTGAGCATTCCGGCGACGGGGATTGAACCGCCGCTCTTGATGAGCACCGGGCTCTTGCCGGTGGCCTGCGCCACGGCACCGCTGGCGGCTTGCAGATACTTCGATTCGGTGCGGACGGTGGCGGGGTTGCCGCCGGAGTGGTCGTGGAACTCCCAGCGGCACCCGGGGGGAGTGTGCTGCGTACACCAGGCGAAGAAGGAATCGCGGATCGTCGCGGGGTCTTGATCGGCAACGAGGCGGAAGCTGACCTTCGCGCTGGCGTGCGCTGGGATTACCGTCTTGGCGCCCGCGCCGGTGTAGCCGCCGAAGATGCCGTTGATCTCGGCCGTCGGGCGGGCCCACTCACGCTCCATCGCGGAGAAGCCGGTCTCGCCGATGTCCGCTTCGGGGGGCAGGCCGATCTGCTTGAGCGTGTCGGTCGCGCTGAAGGGGAGCTTCTTCCACGCGGCACGCTCGTCCGAGGAAATCGGGCGGACTGAGTCGTAGAAGCCGGGAATGGTGACGCGGCGGTCGGCATCCCAGAGCTGCGCGAGGACTTTGACCAGCTCGTTGTTGGGATTCGGGGCGCGCCCGCCCCAGAGCCCCGAGTGAAGGTCCTGATTCGCGGCGTGCAGCGTGATTTCGGTGTAGACCAGGCCGCGGACGCCGTAGGTGATCGCTGGCTGCTCGCGGCTGAGCATGCCTGTGTCGGAAATCAGGCAGGCGTCGCAGGCCTTGAGCTCCGCGGCGTGCTCATTCAGGTAGCGTTCGAGATTGACCGAGCCGGATTCTTCCTCACCTTCGAGCAGGACGGAGAAACGCACGCCGCCGCCGACCTTGCCGCCGGCGAGCTTCCAGGCCCGCATGGCCTCCAGAAACATCATGACCTGGCCCTTGTCGTCGCAGGACCCGCGCGCGACGATGCGCTCCCCCGCGCCCCCACTCTCGCCCTCCTTCGGCTGGATGGTGGGCTCGAAAGGCGGGCTGTGCCAGAGGTTCAGGGGGTCGGCGGGCTGCACGTCGTAGTGGCCGTAGAAGAGAATGTGCGGGCCGGCGGTGTTTGCGTCGCCGCAGGTGGCCCAGACGATCGGATGGCCCGCGCCTGCCGGCACACCGATCTCACGAAGCTCAACTTTGAAACCGGATTCGCGGAGATGGGCCGCGGCCCATTCGGCGGCGAGGCGCGTCTGCGGCTTGTACGCGGGATCGGTGGAGATGCTGGGGATGCGGAGCCAATCGATGAGGCGGGCGATCGACTGCTTCTCTTCACACTTGAGCCAATCGAGCACTGCGTCGACGCCGGGCATGGTGAGTCTCCGTGGATGGGGCGCGGTTGACGGGGGGCGGGGGGGGAAGCATACCGGGGCTTATCAAACTGGTTGGGAAAATGAAAAGCCCCCGCAGGGGCGGGGGCTTGGAGGGCGAAGGTGCAAAGTAGTTGCGGCTGGCGCCGCCCAACGCTGATCAGCAGCCGCCGGCGAACCACGCGGCGAGGAAGTCGAAGATGTTCTGAACCTGGAGCGAGGCGGGTGCGCCGCTGCCGCCGGTGTTGGCGTAGGGGCTACCGGCGAACCAGTCGGCAAGGAAGTCGAAGATGTCCTGAACGTTGATGCCGCCGACCTTGTTGTAGTCGGCGTAGCAGCAGGGAGTGGTGACGGATCCGCTGGAGTTGCAGGCCGCGCCCGCGGGGAAGGATGCGCCGGCAACCTGGCCGCCGACAAGGGTGGCCGTGCAGGCGGCGGAGGAAGCGATGGTGGCGTTGCAGGTTGCACCGCGGCAGCAGACGCCGGCCGGGGGGACGACACCGCAGGGATTCGCGGCTGTGGCACCATTGCGGGGAGCGGGGGCGGCGATCGTGAAGTCAGCGGTATTGTCGTTGGTGTCCTGACAGCCGTCCATCGCACGGAACGCGGCGGTGGTCGTGCTCAAGTTGCCGACCGCCCCGGTCGCGCCCTCGAAGCAGTTCGTCCCTGCGCCGCCGTAGCCGACGAAATCGACCACGGACCCAAAGATTGCCGGGCAGGCCGTTCCTGAGGGAATGAGCGAAGCAGTACGGACGAGAGCGGCCTTTCCGTTCGTTCCGGCGAACGCGACGGACGCCGCGGATGAGAGGAGCAGGTCGGCCTGAGGGGACAGATCCGCGCCGGTGAGGCCGGAGCCGGACTGGTTGAGCACGATCAGGAAGTACTTGCCGGGCGCGATCGTGGTGTTCGCCGGAATCGCGGTGGTCTTGTCCCAGGTGCTGCCCGCCGCAGATGCGTGCTGGATGGTCCAGCCGCTGATGTCAATCGTTGCATTCGAGCGGTTGAAGAGTTCGACGTAGTCCTGCATGTACGAAGGAGTGGGAGACGTGGAGCTGCTGCCGCCGCCACCGTAGAGCTGGCTGACGACGATCTGGGGGGAGAGGCAGATTCCGACCGTGCAGGTGGTATTCGCGCCGAGGAAGTTGCCGAGGCTGCCGCAGGCGTCGGCCATGACAACCGTGCAGGTGGCAGTGGCCGAGTTGTCCGAGCAGCAGGCGCCCATGGGCTGGAAGCAAGTGTTGGGCGTGCAGCTGGTGCCCGCGCCCGTGGCCGTCGTGCCGCTGGGGCAGTTGGCCGGATAGTTCACCGTGCACGTGCCATCGGAAGTGTTGCAACAGGCCGAAACGAAGCTGGGGCAGTTGGCCACGGCACAGGTGACTCCGAGCCCGTTGAACGTCGCGCCATTGCCGGTGCAGCCGCTCCCGGCCGTCGTGGTGCACGCGCCAGAGGCGAAGCAACACGCGCCAACCGTGGCGACGCAGGGATTGGTGGGGACGCAGGGGCTGTTGTCGCCCTGATACGCGCCTGTGCAGGCGGCGCTGGTCGTCACGGTGCAATCGCCGATCGGTGCGCAGCAGGCACCCGTGACGGTGGAGGTGCAACTGTTGAAAGGCGTGCTGCTGTTACGAGCGCTGGCGACGGCGACGGCAAAGTCGGCGCTGTTGACGTCGGTGTCGGTGCACCCGGAACTGGCGCGTCGCATTGCGTTCACGTTGTTGGATGGCGCGGGAGCGTTCGCTCCGCCCTCGTTGCACGCGACGGAAGTCGTGCCGAATCCGACTTTGTCCACCACGCCGGTCGTGGGGCAACCGGCAGGAAGGGCGGCAATCGTATTATTCACCAGCACGATCTTGCCTTGTGAGGCATTGATGTTCACGTTGGCGCCAACCGCGTCCACAGTTGGCAGTGGCCCGCCCGTGGCTGCGCTTGCGGCCGAGACGAGGTAGTACTGTCCCGGTTGAATCGTCGCGTTGAGCGCGGCGATGACTGCCCAGGAAGTTGCAGCCTGCGTCTGGTATTGCAACGACCAGTTGGTCATCGTCACGGGAGTGGAGCCGCGATTGAACAGTTCGACGAAGTCCTGCGTGTACGTTGCGCCGGAGTTGCCTCCGCCGCCATAGACCTGGCTGATTACGACTTGGCCCATGGCCGCGCCCGCTGAGAACAGCGCGCCGGCGGCCATACACATCATCTTGGTCATTATCTTCATGTGCCTCGAACTCCTTTGTGGCTTGGTGATCTGATTCGGTGCGGTGGTTGGATGGAACAGGCAGGCCGCGGATGCGGGCCTTCGGGTGTGCACAACAACTCCGCACGCAGTTTGCGATTGGCGCTGATTGTTCGGCCCCCACCTGCTTTGGTCGTCCGACGCTTGACGGAGAGTCAGGATGCCGTTCTGGTTTGTTCCGGACTTTGCACGAACAGGCCGGGGAACTTCAGTTTAACGGGATTCCGACGAGCGACAACCCAAAGTGGCTGATCGCTTGCCACATGAAGGCGAAGGTTGCGCAAGCGACATGGACGACCCGTGGTTTCCCGGGGAAACTTTGCGAAGCGCAGCGCATGAAAAGCCCCCGCCGAGGGGCGGGGGCAGGGGTTTTCATTGGTGTAGCGGAGTAGAGGCGACGTGCGCTGTTCGCCTCTGAAGCAGATCAGCAGCCGCCGGCGAACCAAGCGGAGAGGAAGTCGAAGATGTTCTGCACGCTGAGGAGTCCGGCATTGCCGGTGCCGCCGGTGTTGGCGTAGGGGCTTCCGGCGAACCAATCGGCGAGGAAGTCGAAGATGTCGCCGACAGAGATGGCTCCGGACTTGTTGTAGTCGGCGTAGCAGCAGGGCGTTGTCGTGGAGCCGCCGGTGTTGCAGGTGCCGGTGAGGAAGGTGGAACCGGCGGTCTGGCCGCCGATGAGCGTGCCGCTGCATGCGGCGGAAGTGGTGATGGCCGTGGTGCACGTTGCGCCGCGGCAGCAGACGGAGGGAGCCAGGCAGGGGTTCGGCGAGCAGGAAGAGTTGTTGCCGACGTAGGTGCCGTGCGCGCCATTACAGAAGTTGGGGGGCTGGATGGAGCAGGATGTGCCGGAGCAGCACGCGCCGAGGGAGATGGCGATGTCGATGGCGTTGAAGGAGCTGGTGTTGGCCTGGCCCTTGAGGTAGAAGTCCACGGAGCAGTTGTCCGTGAGGGCCGCGATCTCGGCGGCGGTGACGACGCCGTCGCCGTTGGCGTCGAGGGTGATCTTGTCCAGCAGGGGATCGGTAGCGGTCTGGCCGGCGCCGGCGAACTCGCAGAGGTAGAGATTGCGATCGGGCCCGATGGCGAGCTCCCGCTCGGTCTGGAGGGAGCCGCTGAGATCGATGGCCTTGACGACCTGCCAGGTGGGCCCGGTAATGTCCACGATGTAGAGGGAGTTCAAGGAGACGCTCTGGAACGCGCTGGCACCGAGGAAGACGTAACCGGGGATAAGCTGCGGGTTGTAGGCGATGGAGGTGAAGCGGCTGGAGTTGGGCTTGTTGTCTTGAACGGCCAGACGCTCGACCGGGGTGCCGAGGGCGAGAGTTCCGCCCGAGCCGGAGACGGGGACGGTGTAGATCTTCAGCACGCTGGCGATGTCCGAGAGGACCCACATCATGACGTTGTCGTTGTCGAGCCAGGCGGTGCCCTGGGTGATGTTGAAGCCGAAGACGAAGTCGTTGTTGTTGGTGGAGACGGCCCCGTCGAGTGTGGCGCCCGCGCCGGAGCCGGGCGTCGCGCCGGGCTGATAGGACATGACATAGAGCTTCGCGAAGTCGTAGCCGATGCAAGCGATGCGGTTGTTCGCCGGGCTCACGCTCATGCCGGACAACCGTGATCGCTGCAGCACGAAGGTGTTTGTGCCGGAGGAGCCCGTGCTGGCGTCCGTGAAGTTGAACAGGAGCGAGCCGGCGGTTGCATTGCCGTTGGTGGGCATGTTGAAGATCTGCCCGCCGGAGGAAACCGTGCCGAAGTCCATGGCGAGGAGGTTGCCCTGGGCGTTGTGGTTCACGCCGTCGCGGCTGTCAAACCGAACAATCTGCAGGTTGTTGTACTTCGCCCAGGTTCCGGCCCGGGTCGGATTCGCCAGACCCGCGCCGCGGATCTGCTGGATCGCATCCTGATTCTGCGCCACCGATGCGCCGTAGGCGATATCGCCCGACTGCACGACCACGGGCGTGCGGCAGGGGCTCGGCGAACAGGCGACACCGGACTGGAAGTAGTCCGGCGAGATGCACGACGTTGAGCCCGTGAACGTGCAGACCGTTCCGGAGCAGCACGCACCCTGGCAGGGATTCGGCGAGCATGGGCGGCCGAACGAGTAGATCGACGGAGAGACGCACTCGGTCTGCAGAGTGAAGGCGCAGACTGTGCCGGTGCAGCAGGAGCCGCGTGCGAGCAGGCAGGGATTGTTCACGCTGGGCGTGCAACTGGTGCCATCACCGATGTAGCCGGCGGGAGCGGAGGCGCAGTTGCCAGGCGTGGAGATGGCGCAGGTTTCGCCGGTGCAGCACGCGCCGGAGCCGGTGCCGCAGGCGAAGGTGGCCGAAGAGTTGTGCGGATTCGGCGTCAGGGGCTGGGTGATGTAGTCCGCGCCGTTGTTGTCGGTATCGACGCACCCGCCGGACTTGCGGAAGAATGCGTAGATGTTGCCGCCGCGCGCGCCGGTGGGGCTGAGCCCCTCAGAGCAGGAGGGAGAGCCGGTGCCGCTGGGGGGGCCGTAGCCGACGAAGTCCACGATGTTCACAGGAATAGGAATCGGGCAGCCGCTGTTGATGGGCGAGCTGTTGGAGACGAGCGCGAGGCGACCGCCGGTGACGTCGAGGTTGACGTTGGACGTGGAGACGACATCGGCCGGAACGGGAAGATCGGTGCCGACGGTCAGATCCTGCGAGGCAAGCTGGATGAGGAAGTAGTGGCCCGCGAGGATTGTGCCGCTGAACGTGGCCCGCTGCGGGAAGGTTTGCGTGCTCTGGGCTCCGAACTGGAGCGACCAGTTGGACATCGTGACATCCGTTGCGCCGCGGTTGAAGAGCTCGACGTAGTCATACTTGTACGGAGAGCCGGTTTCGCCGCCGCCGGGGAAGATCTGGCTGATGTCCACCGTGGGGCGGACGCAGGGGGTGGGCGTGCAGGACTGCTGGAAGAAGAACGCGCCGCCGACTGCGAGGCAGGTGCTGGCGGGGGTTCCGGGGGTGCAGGTGAAGCCGATGCAGCAGGTGCCGCTGACGGTGGTGCAGGGATTGCCGGGGTTGCAGGATCCGCCCGAGTTGAAGACAACGCTGGAGCCGGCACATCCGGCGGGAGTCGTCTGCGTGCAGGTGCCGGTGTCGGTGTTGCAGCAGGTGCCGGAGGTGGGCGTGCAGTTGTTGGGGGAGCAGGAAGTGCCCGCGCCCGAGAAGACGCTGGGGCTGGCACAGCCGGAAGCGATGGTGATGGAACACGCGGCGATGTTGGAGCAGCACGCACCCTTCAACGCGTTGCAGGGCGTGGAGCCGCACGTGGAGCCCGCGCTCACGAAGGTGAACGGAGTAATGCAGCCGGACTGGATGGTGACAGTGCAAGAGCCGACGCCCGAGCAGCACGCGCCCTGAAGGGCGGCGCACGGCGTGGGGAAGCAGGAGGTGCCCGCGCCGCGGAAGCTGTTGGCGCCGGTGCAGCCGTTGCCGCCGGCGTTGGAGGCGACAGTACAGGCCCCGGCGGGCGTGCAGCACGCGCCGAGAACGTCAAAGCAAGGCGATGGGGCGGGGGTGCACGTGGAGCCCACGCCGCGGAAGAGACCGAAGCAGCCAAGGAAGACGGTGGAGGTGCAGGAGCCGGATGTGCCGCAGCACGCGCCGCGGAGGGCGGAACAAGGGTCGGGCGAGCAGGTGGTGCCGTTGCCCTGATATGTGGCGAAGGAGGTGGCGACGCACTCGGAGGGAATCGTGACGGCGCAGACGTTGGTGCCGTTGGAGCAGCAGGCGCCGCTGCCGAGCGTGGCGAAGCAAGAGTTGGGAGAGCAGGTCGTGCCGTTGCCGAGATAGGAGCTCGTGCCGAAGTTGGTGGTGGCCAGGCCGCATCCGGCGGAGGTGGTGACCGTGCAGGTCAGCGTGCCGACGGTGGTGGAGGTGACGCCGCAGCATGCGCCGGTGACGCAGGGATTGGTGGTGCAGGTGGTTCCGACGCCGGCGAAGGTTGTGGGGAGTGCAGTGGTGCCTGCGGCCGCGCAGCCGCTGACGGTCTTGATGGAGCAGGCCCCGGCGGAGGTGCAGCAGGAGCCGGTGAGAGCGCCGCAGGGACCGGGGCAGGAGGTGCCGTCGCCCTGATAGGCGTCGCCAGGCGTTCCGCCGCACGCGCCGGTGCCCGTGCCCGAGGCGTTCTTGACGGCGCACGTTCCGTCGGCTGCGCAGCACGCGCCGGTGGGAATAGTGCAGGTGCTTACGCCGCAGGCGGTGCCGGCGGCGGTGAAGGTGCTGGGCTGGGCACAGGCGGTGGCCGCAACGAGCGTGCAGGAGCCGTTGCTGGCGCAGCACGCGCCGACGACAACAACGCACGGAGCCGTAGCGCAGGTCGAGCCGAAGCCGCCGAAGACGCTGGTGCCGGTGCAGTTGGCGGCCATGACGTTGGCGGTGCAGACGCCAAGGTTGGTGCAGCAGGAGCCGAGGTACTGGTTGCAAATGGTCGTCGGCGTGCAGACCGTGCCGATGCCGAGGAAGGTGTTCGTGCCGGAGCAGCCGGTGGAGGCGGTGATGGTGCATCCGCCGGTGCCGCTGCAGCACGCGCCACCGCAGGCGTTGGGCGTGCAGGCCCCGCCGAGGACGAAGATGTTGGTGGTCGCGCACCCGGTGGTGGTGGCGGTGCAGGTGGTTCCGCTGCAGCATGCACCCGTCTGGGCGAGCGCGGCGGAACCAAACATCAGCGTGGCAATGGCCGCGCTACAAAGTCGCCCCCAACAGGAAGACAAATTCATCGCTCGTTCTCCTTCACAGATCGGTGCCCGTGACAGATGTGGCCACGGGAGGTCGGCGACCCGCGCGCCCTGTGCGCACGGAGATGCCAGCAGCACGGTACCGCGCTCACGAGTGAACACAAAGAAAAATGCGGAGAAACGAGGCGTCTTGGCGAAAGCTTGAATGACTCCAAGCAAGCTGTCGATTGCGAGCGGATGCTTCACACAATCCGCATAAAGCGGAACGCATTCATCCGCTCAAACGATCAGGGCAAGACAGCTCAGGGGATGTCGTTGCCGGAGGGCGTGCCGTAGGCGGTGTTGTTGCCGGACTGGATGGTGCAGGAGTTGTGCGTGAAGAGCGAGCCGCCGGGGTACCAAGGGGCAACCCACTTCCAGGAATACTCCTGAGTCATCTTGGCCGCATGGCCGTCGTAGTAGGCCACGTTGATTGATTTCCCGGGGTGGCGATAGGTGAGCTTGAGATTATCTGGCCAGCCGGGACCCATGACGCCGAAGGCGGTCGAGCCATTGAAGATCGGACCGGAATCCGCGAAGGAACTGAAGGTGTACGCGTTTGGCGTGATGTCGAAGTCGAGGGTATTTCCGGTGTCGAGGTAACGCGTGCCATCGGAGGCGAAGACTTTGTTCGAAGGTTGGGTACCGAGCCGCTCGAGCTTGGGCTCGTAGTTCTTGTTGACGCGAACGGGGTTCTGCTGGCTGTCGGGGGTGAAGTTGGGAGTGACGCCATTCTTGATATGGGCGTTTGCCGATGCGGAGTTTGGATATCGGTGAAACGAGGCGGGAGCGAGGAAGGAGACGACCTTGAAGCCCTGGAAATCGAGAATATCTTGGAAGTCCTGTCGATCCGTCGCCCCGCCGAACAGCGATGTGTTTGTGGCTGTAACCGAGGGACACCCAAACCGCTCAAAGACCTGCTTGGTGCGCTGGGCCCGGTTCGGTGGAAGGCCAGCGCCATCGCCGATCGTTGGGCTGATCCAGTCCCATGTGGTCGTCGGTGTGGTGGCGGTTTTGTCGTTTAGATAGCCAATCCCGCTGTCAACCTGGCCATCCCAGCCGGAGGTGTTGACGCCCGCGATGTAGTCCTTCCAGTCCGCAGAATAGTTCGCGCCACCGACGGCGAGCTGTCGCTGCATGGACTGGCAGACGAGCGAACGGGCGGAATCGCGAGCCCCGCGCAAGCTGGGGAGCAGAATGCCGACGAGGAGCGCGATAATCGCGATGACGACGAGCAGCTCGATGAGCGTGAAGGCGGAGCGGAGCTGGCGGGCGGGGCTTTGCATGATGTTCTCGCTTGTTCGCTTTCGTCTGCCCTGGCGGGCGGCGGCATGGCGCAGGACGCCTCTACTTCTTCGATCTCACGTAGTCGATGGGCTCTTTGATCGGGCTTTGAATTTCACCAGAGGTTGAGTCGATTTCAACTTTGGTCTGAACGTCTTTATCCAGCCATGCCAGCGTTGAGCGATCCCGGCCAGTGATGATCCACTTGCCGTTGTCCTCTTTAGCGCACCGAACGAGGCAGACTCGCCCGGTGGTGGGATGGCTGGCGGGGAGCATCATGCGGTACTTTTCGGTATCGATCCTGTAAATCTGGCCCGTCTCGACATCGATGCAGTGGATCACGTGGTTGATCTGGACGCTTTCCTTGCCCATGGAAGCGTACAGAATCCCCCCACCGCCCACGATGAGGCCGAGCACAATCACGATGATCTGCCAACCCTTAACCTTCATCCGTCCATTCACTCCGTGCAATCCAAAGCTGGCACAGCGCCCGCCGCCGGGCATCCCGATCGAGCATACCGATCTTCACAAAGCCAATGTACCAAACCGCCGCATGAAAGTGCGGGAGGGCGAGTAAAACCTGACCGGCCGGATGATCAACAGATCCATTCCGGAGTTCGGAAGACATTCAGAGTGTACCAATGAGCCGGAGGGAACCCAAAAGCCGTATACCGAGTTTGGCGAGCAATTGACATTCGGTGAGGAATGCGTGGGCGGGCTGTCACTTGCCGTCAGTTGATGGGGCGGGCTTTATATCTGCGGGCAGCTTTGTCGGCCTGGAAATACCGCGTCGCATGGGGTTGCCGGGGTTTTCACTAGTCAGCAGATCCACCACTACAGGGTAGTGGTCGCTGCCATATCCCACGGGCGGCTCTGTGTTACGCCAATCGACGTGCTCCGGGCGTTGCGGCGTGCCGAGGACGAATCGCGTGTCGAGGGAGACCATGGCCGCGGCGGGGGCGTTAAGGAGAATGTGGTCGATCGTGCGGCCGGAAGAGTGGCTGATGAACTCTTTGGACTCCGGTCCACCAGGGACGCCGGACATGGCGTCGATCATGCCGCCGTTGGTGTAGACGAGGAAACTCTTCTCGGTGGTGCGTGCGTTGAAGTCGCCAAGGACGATCACGGGCGCGCCGGGATGGTCTTTTTCAAATGAGTGAACGAGGTCGAGAACTTTGATGCCCTCGGCCTCGCGGAGATAGCCGTAGTACGCGCCGCTCTTGTGGTGTAGCGCGAGAAGGGTGATCTCGGTGGGCTTGGCATCCTTGATCGCTGGATCGGCGGGGACGACGACGGTGGCCCGCATCGGCGAACGCTTGAGAATCATCGGTTTGCCGGCATCCGGGTTCACTCTTGTACCGAGTTTTTCCGGATGGTTCCCTGCGAGGGGCGTGTTGGGCCAGTTCTTCTCTTCTGTGATGGGGAACTTGCTGAGAATGCTCTGCTCGATGCCGCGCGGGTCGCCGGCGTCGATCGAGGCGATGAAGGTGTAGCCCATGTCCGCGAGATATTCATCGCGGAACTTCGTGATGGTTTCCTTGGACTCGACTTCTTCGAGCGCGAGAATGTCGGCGTTGATCTTGTGAATGGCCTCGGCGACGGCTTTGCGGTGCGAGATGGGCTTCACTGGCGTGGAGGAAGAAGACTCGTCGGTCTTGGACTCGGTGTCGAAGAAGTTCTCGACGTTGTATGTGGCGATGCGGATCGCTCCCCCACTGGCGGGCTTGGCGATCGGCTCGGCGCGGCCGTGACGGATGACGCCGTCGGTGGCGGGGTCGTAAATCTTTGGGGGTTTGGGCGGGGTTGGGGGCGCGGGACTCGAGGGTGGGGTCGGGGCTTTCGGAGGCGTGGGGGCGGGAGGCGCTGTCGGCTGGCCGAGCGCGAACATGGAAAATACACCGACGCCAAGAAGTGCGACGATGGCGACGATCCAGAGCAAGGGGACGCCGGAGCGGGCCTTGTGCTTATGCGAACACGCCGGACCGTGGACGTTGGACGTGCGATCATCGTGCTTGTGTTCGCCGCCGCAGCATGAGTCGCCCATGATCGTGTGCTCCGAATCTCGGCCGCCGAAGGTGATACCGGCGATGCTGAGCAGGGTTTGCAATCCCAATGCGGGATGACCATAGGCGGCACGGGAGAGGATTCGGCTACGCAGAATATTGGTTGGCAACACACGACATCCGGGAAATTCGCTCGCGGACTCGCTCCTCCCGGGCGTGTGTGCAGATCAGGCCCGCAGACCCGCGGCACGCGCCAATCGAGCGATGGGCAGCGGGGCGAGCAGGAGTTGATCAGCGGCGATGTGGAGCGCGGCGGCGGCCGCGGCGTAGCCGCTGCGGGTTGCCCCTTCCATGGTGGCGGGCCAGCCGGTGTCGGTGTAGTCCCCGGCAAGTATGAGCGAAGAAGCCCCAGTAGCGGAAGGACGAAGCGACTGCAGGCCGGGGGTGGGAGCAAAGGTTGCGAGTTTTTCCTTTACTGCGCGGACCGTGAGAAGTTTCGGCGGATTCGCGCCCTGCGCGGCGGGGAGGCAGGCGAGAATGTCGGCGAGGACGCGCCGGCCGATTTCTTCTTCATCAAGGGCGATCCAGGCGTCGGCCGCGCTGATGACGGCGTGGATGGAGCGGCCCTCCGCATCCTTGCGGAAGAGCCACTGTGTCGGACGATCGACGAGCACGGCGTGGGGCTGGTTGGGAAGGATCGAGCGATCGAAGGTGAGATGCACGCCGAGGATCGGGCTGTGGGTGAACTTCTCCAGAAGCGCGAAGCGCCGGTCGCGGGCACGGAGGTCGGCGGCGACGATGCGATTCACGCGCTCGACGGGGACGGCGCAGATGACTGCGTCGGCCTCGAAGTGTGTGCCGTCGGCGGTGGTAGCGCCGCGTTCGTCGAGGGAGTCGACTCCTGCGCCGAGCAGCACCCGCCCGCCAGCGGCTGCGATAAGCGACTCGGCGGTATCATAGAGTTCGAGAAGCGGCACGCCGGGGACGCCGATATCCGCGGCCTCACGCGCGGCGAGAAAACCTTCCTGGAAGACGTGCAATGCGCTGGCGGCCGAGACGCGATCGACATCAAGGTTGCACGCGCTCACGACAACGGGGGACCAGAAGCGACGGATGATGCGTTCGGTCTGGCCGCAAGTCGCGAGGAATGCGGCGAAGGTGCGGTCGTCCCAGTGGCGACGATCGACGCGCATGATCTTCGAGCAGGCGCGGGCGATGAGGAGCTTCTCGCCGAGCGTGAGAAAGGACGCTTGCAGGAATGCCCCCGTGAAGTGCGCCGGCGCGGGGAGCATTCCCGGCTTGATGATGCTGACGCGCCCACCCACTTCGAACCAGTACTGCTCGCGGTGCCAGACAATCTTGTCGCGGGCCCCGAGCCGCCCAAGCAGATCGAGATAGTTCGTGCAGCAGCCAAGAACGACGTGCTGGCAGTTGTCGAGCCAGCGGCCGGAGCGCACATCCTGAAAGGAGGTGGCGCGGCCGCCCAGCTTCTTGCGGGTCTCCAGAAGCGTCACGGCGACGCCGCGTTCCGAGAGACGCAAGGCGCAGGCGAGCCCGGCGATGCCGCCGCCGACGATGAGCGCGGTTTTGGGTTGTGCGGATGCGGAAGCGGAAGAAGCGAGGCCCACGCTCACCACCGCCCGACCTTGGCCCAGAGAGCGGCCCCGAGCGCGATGGAGGCCTTCTTGGCGCCGGCGAGGCGGATGCGCTTGTCACCGGCAATGCGGGAGGGATCCTGCTCGATCAGGTCCAGAAGGCCCGAGTAGATGCGCGTCATGGCCCAGAGCGTGGGCGCGCAGGTCGGGTCGATCATGGATTCCAGCTCGGAGGATGCGGCGTAATGGGCGCGGGTGATGCGGACCTGCTCGCGCATGAGGGCGGTGCAGCGGGCGTCATCCCGCCAGTTGCGCAGATCGTCGGCCGTGATGCCATGCGTGGCAAGGCAATCGGCGGGGATGTAGATTCTCGCGGGCTTCTCGTCGAAGTCCTGCGCGAAATCGCGGAGGATGTTGGTGCGCTGGAAAGCCTGGCCGCGATGAAGTGCGAGATCGCGAGCCCGGGCCGCGTCCACACCTTCTTTCAGACCCCAGATCCACAGACACGCGAGACCGGCGGTTCCGGCGACGCGATAGCAGTAGAGCGCGAGGGCATCGTCGCTGGGATATCCAAGGTGCTCCAGATCCTCTTCGAGCCCTTCGAGCATCTCGGTGAAGATGATGGGATCGATGGGGTAGGAGGCGCAGGTCGCCGCGAAGGCGGCAAGCCATTCCGGCTCGTCGGCTTTCGGGGCTTCGCCCGCGAGCAGTCGTTCGGTGGTGG
The DNA here is from genome assembly GCA_038225655.1 of Phycisphaerales bacterium. Classification (GTDB taxonomy): domain Bacteria; phylum Planctomycetota; class Phycisphaerae; order Phycisphaerales; family UBA1924; genus UBA4658. Next base: position 406,558 of record JBBRQY010000003.1, read on the forward strand.
CGCGAAACTCGGCGAGCTTGTCGCGGCGCTGCGCTGCGGGGGTTGGCTCGTCGGCAAGATCATCGGCGGCACGCATCCAGGTGTAGATGGAATAGATTGCCCCGCGGCGGGGTTCGGGCGTAAGACGCAGGCCGTGGTAGAAGTTGCGGGCACGGTCACGCGTGATGCGGGCGCACTCGGCGAAGGCATCGCGCAAGCGCGAATCTTCCACGCCGGGAAGCGCGGGAACGACGGTCGCCGTCGGACCCACCACGCGCTCGCGCCGGGTGAGTGGAGTTGGAATAGCGACGCCCGCGCTGCTCAACCGACGTGCCTCCGATTCCGGCCTGCTTGGGCCGGCACACTTTCCAGCCCCCCACCCAACAAACGAGCAAACACTAACCGTGGGCTCCAGAGCCGAACTTGGTCTTGATCCAAGCCCGACCGACGAGCCATGCCTTCTCTGATGCCGCCAAGCGCGGGCGGTCCCAGAGTGTGGCACAGCCGAGCCCCTGAACGGCCCGAAGGATAGCGTCTCCACCCGCGCCAAACAGGCCGACGACGGGACCGATCCCCCTATCCAGGGTCCCCGGGAGGGGGCGGCCGCGGTCGAAGAGGCGTGCCGTCTCTTCGATAAGTGGGCGAATGCCCCGAATAAAAGGGACACGAGCCCGCGGATCGTTCGGACGGTTCATCCATTCTCGCAACAGTTCCCGCGTGATGCCCGTGGATACTCCACCGGGGCCGAGTTCCGGGATGTAGACGCGATCGCGTTCGAGGAGATCTCGCCGCACGTCCTGCCAGAAGTTGATGAGTTGAAGGGCGGTGCAGGTGGCGTCGGACATGGCGTACCGCTCGGCATTGGCGGGATCGACGTCGGGCGGGGCGTAGCCGCCGAGCGTGAGGACGATGCGGCCGACGGGATTGGCACTTAGGGCGCAATACTCGAGCACGTCCTCCCAAGCGCGGTAAGAATGGCCCGGAGTGCCCAGCCGCTGATCCAGCACGAAGGCGTCGATGAGGTCATGGAAGGGTTTGGATGTGAGATGCGGGTGCTTTGCAGCGGTGGCACGCAAGGCAATGTAGACGGGGTGATGCGCACCGCCGCCATCTGTCTCGAGCGTGAACGCACGCCGGAGTTCATCGCGCCACCACGCGAGCAGCCGCTCGGACCGGGCGCGGGCGTCGGGTGTATTGCCCGTCTCATCCCCAAGATCGTCGGACCAGCGGCAGAAGGCGTAGACAGCCGCAAAATCATCGCGCAGACGCTCGGGTACGAGCGATGACAGAACGCTGAAGTTTTCGTAGTGTGAGGTCGCGAGGCCGCGGCAGTAGGCAAGGGACTGCTCGAACGAGGGCGCGTCGATGGGCTCGGGGCTGGAACGCTCCTCAGGAGGTCCGATGAGGCGCAGCAACTCGATCGGCGGGGTGCGCGGATCGAGCGAAGGTGCGGGAAGTGCTAATTCGGGCGCGAGTCCGGACATCGGCGAAGAGCGTAGCGACCAAATCCACGCCCGTTGGTCAGGGCTGGATGCGAACTCACCTCGCATGGAATCCACGGGATTCGCTCGAAGACTCGCTCATCCCGGGCGTGCGGTCAGCGGTCGTTGCTGACCTTCTTGATCTCCTGAGTGCCAATCCAGACCACCTCGTTGGTCTCGATGTTCGTCATCGTGAACTTGGTGTGGTAGTACTTGCTCACGGTCCGGCCGTTCAGGGATCGCTGCTGCACATCCGTGACGACGCCCATGAGCATGAGGTCCGCACCGAGCTCGCTCTTCATGATCTTCTTCGTGGCTGCGCTGTTCCATTCCTGACCCTGAAGCCGCTCGTCGCGGAGGTTGCCGCGATCGTCGCGGGATTGCACGATCTGCACACGGCCGGAGTTCAGGAGTTCCTTCTCGAAGTCGGCGGTGAAGAGATTGGAGTCGATGTAGTCCTGCGTGTTGTTGCGGATGGGGCCGACGATGACGATGGGCCGAGCGCCGTTGTGCGCGGCCATCCAGCGGTCGATCCAGCCGCGGAAGGTGGAGTCGTTGGACATCGCCTGCCAGACCTGGCGGGCGTCGGTGTCGTTGAAGCGGTAGTCGAGATCGACGACGGCGTTCGGGTCAACGCGGGTGACTTCGCGGTGCGTTGGGCCGGAGCAGCCGGAGAGCAGGGCAAGCGCGGCGGTGGCAGTGAGGGAGAGAGCGAGTGTGTTGCGAGCGTTCATGGTGTGTTCCTTGTGGTGCTTGATTGTTGGCTTGATTCGGCCCGCCCACCCTGCGTTACCGCCAGTAATGTTCCACGATCGTTGTCAACTCAGCGCTCGTGCCCTGCACGTGGACATCCCGTGGGGGCGATTCAAACACAACCCCCCCACTACGCGACAAATACTGGATGCGCACGCGATGGATTCCGGGGGGGAGTTTGATAAATGCCACATCAGCCCGGCCGGGGAGAAACGTCCAGCACCGCAGATCGGCCTTTTCTGTGCCGCCGACGAAGATCAGACCCGCGGCGATCATGCCGAGCTGAGCCAGGCCACGGTCACTGCCGCGAGAGGCGGTGCGTTTGACGGCTTCCGTCGCGGCAAATGCGGCCGCGGCCTTGAGCTGGCTGCGGAGAAGAGTCTTGGCATAGATGTTGGGAAGTTGGCGGCGATGGTTCTCCGTGGCGACGACGCGGAAGTCTTCGACTTTGTCGAGTTCGTGCGTCTGCGCAACTCCTCCGCCCTCTTCGACGATCACCCGCACCGACCCGACCTCCTCGCTCCCGCCACGGAGCTCGGGGAGTTCGAAGTACACTGGCCATTCATAGACAGGGATCGGGCCGATGCGGCGTGCGAACATGGTCGGGCCGCGGCCGGAGATGCCGACGATGAGGACATTGCCGTCGTCGGGGACCATCGTACCGATGGATGCGAACTTCGATTCGTCAACTTCCGCACCACCTTGCAATGTGCGTTGAAGCTGGATGGCGGTTTTGAGCCGGCGTGCGGCCACGCCCTGGAAATCGGTCTCACCGGATTTCATGAAGGTGATGGCGGAAAGGTAGTCCCCCAACGTGCTCTCAATGAACTCGCCCTGGTCATTGGCGTCGACTTCGTGCATCGATGATGCGAGCGTGGATTTGAACTTGGCATCGCCCGCGCCGGCGACGCCATCGCGCGTGCGGACGTAGCGATCGCGGAGCACATCCGCCTTACCCGCGGCGCGGCGGGCCTCCACAGTCGCTCCTCCTTCAATCTTCCCGGCCTGAAGCTGGGCCAGCAGTTTGAGGACGTTGACGTAGATCTCCTCGTACGGCTCGCCGTAATAGGACTTCACCGTGTCGTTCAGGAGCCACGAGGCGAGCTTCTCACCGCCGGTCGGCTCGCGACTCACCTCCATGGAGCTCTCGGCCTTTTCAAGGAGCTCGATGGCTTTCGTGTCGTCGTGCTGGGCGAGGGCGATCGCCCCGCGATCGAGCCAGTAGAGGAGCTTGTTGCGGTCGGCGTACTCGTCTTTCGTGTTCGGATCGTCTAGAAAATGCGCGGCCTCGTCATAGCGGCCCTGCTCATGAAGGGCTTCGAGGGTCTGACGCGAACGATCGAAGGCGGTGACGCAGCCTGGGAGAAAGCTCACTACAGAAACACAGAGGCACAGAGAAAGCAGATTCACCACGGAGGGCCGCGGAGAGCCGCGGAGGGGGAATTGGAAATGGGCAGCGCGTCCTCGCGCCATCCATCCAATCCGCGCTCGTGGTTCATGATCCTGCATCGGCTCCACCCACACCCCCCCATTCCCCTTCCGTGTTCCTCTCCGTGAACTCCGTGAACTCCGTGTTTCATCCTCTTCAGGATACGCTCGGTCATGCCCATCCCCACCCCCCCCACCCCCCTCACCATCGCCGCCTTCCAGCAACTCATCCGCGATCGGTACTACGCGACAGATTCGGCGCGGGGCGCAGCGGGGACTTTTCTGCTCTTCATGGAAGAGGTCGGCGAACTGGCCACCGCCCTGCACGATAATCGGCTCCCGGCATCCGCGGCGTATCCCGCCGGCAAAAAGCGGCCCATCACTCCCGAGGAGCGGGCCAACCTGGACGAGGAATTTGCCGACGTGCTGGCCTGGCTGATGACGCTGGCAAACATCACGGGCGTGGACTTCGAGCATGCGCTGCGGAAGTACACGGTGGAGGGACGGGTGGAGGGCACGAAGGAATAGGGGTCGCCTCGGGCCATGAAGCCCGATCGTTTTGTACATTTGGAGCGAACGCCCGCCCCTCCAGCTCGTAGAAGCTTTGGGTGGTCGCGCGAATCAGCCGCGGTAAGTCGCGCATCGTGTGAACACGAAAGTGGGCACCCCGGATGCACTTCCACCGGAAACAATCGCTTGGAGCCCGGCGTATCCCGACAAGGGCGTTGGTGGTGGTGCCGATACTCACCGCTCTGCTCTCGAATGCCGACGTGATTTTCCTCGCTGTTGCGCGGCCGCGCACCGAGTCTGTCGACTTTGCGATCGCCATGACGACGATCATCTCTGTGGGGATCAGTCTCGGCGGGAGCGGACTGACGCTGTGGTTCCTGCTGCAACTGAGACGAGAACTGGATCGACGCGCCGAGGCCGAGAAAGAGACAAGCGATGCCCTGAGAAACCTGGAGAAAGCGCTTGATCGCGAGCGCATGCTTCGACGGGAGTTGGACCACCGTGTGCGTAACAATCTTTCGGCCCTTCTCGGCCTTGTAAGCATGTACGAGGGATCCGAGACCCCGCTCGCGGACGTTACGGCCTCCCTCAGCGGCAAGATTATTACGCTTCGAGAGTCGTACAACCTCATCGCAGCGACCCATGGGGAGGGAATCGAGCTATCCGATCTGCTCCGCGCGGTGGTCGTGGCGTTGCTGGGCGGTCAGACCGCGGCTGTCACGATCGAGGGGCCTTCGGTCCGACTCACCAGCCGCGAGGCGAATGCCTTCGCGATGATCACTCAGGAGCTGATCACCAACGCGGGCAAGCACGGTGCGCTGCGGCACAACGGGGGCAGCATTGGGGTGAGCTGGCAATGCACGATCCGCAACAATGAAGCCCGTGTCGCGCTCCGTTGGATTGAGCAACCCGTGGGTGGGGAGGAACAACCACTTCAGGGCGGAGGACGCGGGATGGGGCTGACTCTGATTCAGGGTCTTGCCGAGAGTGATCTGCGTGGAAACGTGACTTTCTCGAAACAAAGCGAACGCTGGATCGTTGAGCTCACAGGAACGCTGAAGATTCCCACCCTCTCACCCGTGGGGACGCGCATGGAGGCCCACACATGATTCCCACCCAAGCCGGAGCAAAGGTTCCTCCTGTTGTTGTGTCGGTCGCACTCGCGCCGGTGACCGATCCGACGACGACGGCCCGACTGTGGAAATCTCCGCCCGATCATCCACGCAAGATTCTTGTCGCTGATGATGAGAGTCTTTCGGCCGCGTCTGTCATGATCGCGCTGCGGCAACTGGGCTATGCCGCGGTCGGCCCTGCACACGACGGGGAACACGCGATCGAGCTGGCGTTTTCAACGCAGCCCGATATGGCGCTTCTGGATGCACGCATGAGCACACCTTCCGACGGCATCCACGCGGCCAGGGCCATGTTCAACGAGTTGCTTATTCCGGTGGTAATGATCTCCGCCTATTCCGATCGTCAACAGGTTGCGCAGGCGACTGGGGCCGGCGTATTCGGATACCTCGTTAAGCCCGCTTCCAAGGACCAGCTTCGCCCCGCGATCGAAGTTGCGTGGGCGCGATTCCATCAGTACATGCTCAAGGACGTCGAAGCGCAGGCCCTGACCAGACACCTAGACGATCGGCGGGACATCGACCGCGCACGCTGGGCACTTGTGGAACGAAACCGATTGGACGAAACCGAGGCCATGCGCGAACTCCGCAAGCGGGCGGCGTCCAGCGGCCGCACAGTGGGAGACGTCGCCCGAGAGGTGCTGGGCGCATGCAGTCCCGGGTCCGCGGCGACTTGACGGGGCGGCAACTCTTTGCGCAGGGCGGCGACCCGCGATAGCATGGACTCGTGATCAGCGAACGCACGAGGCAGTGGTGGCGGATGCACGGGTGGCGAGTGCTGCGTGCTGCGGCGTTTGTTCTTGCAATCATGTGGACGGTGAGCGTCTCCTGCGGGGGATTCTCCATTCTCTCGCCCGGAAAGTTCGCGGTCTCGATCACCTGCGGCATGATCGTGTGGGATGAGGATTGCATCGGGCAGCCCGGGCTTCGGCTGGAATGGTGCCCCGCCTCGTATCTCGACGACATGGGGCCGCCCGCGCCGTTCCTTCCGTTCTCGCGCCCGCAGCCGCTGGTGGCGCGGATGCCGACTCGGGGGTCGAGCGTGGGCGTGCCGTTCCTGCCCATAGTGGTTGCATGCGGCGTATGGGCGTGGATGGCGTGGAGAAAACAACGGCGATCGGGTGAGGTGGCTTCGCCGTGGACCACTTCATCCTGGTGGGACGAGGCCAAATCCGGAGCGTTGTTCCGACGGAAGTCCAAGCCGCTTGGCGGACCGTGCGGAAAATGCGGTTGCTCCGTGGCCGCAGGATCGCGGTGCCCGGAGTGCGGGATGTCGCGGCAGTAGCGGCGAATGCATGATGGGTTTCGCCGAGCGCTAGAAACTCTTTCGCGGTCATACGCAATCCCTCGCAGGCCGGATCGCCGGAGTATTGAGCGGAGGGGGTGGGGAACGCGAACATGCAGGATTTATGGCACGGAAAGGACACTAGATCAACCCCGCTGTTTCCTCGATCCCAAGCATCAGATTCGCGTTCTGCACTGCCTGTCCGCTGGCACCCTTCACGAGGTTGTCGATCGCGGCGATGATGACGACGCGCCCGCCGACGATTCGCGCATTCACATGCACCTGATTCGTCCGGTTCACATCGCGCAGCGCGGGTGCGTCTTTGCGGACAATCACGAACGGCTCGTGCGTGTAGGCGTGCGTCAGCACTTCCATCACGCGGGCGGTATTGACGTGCGGGCTGCTCGGCTTGGCATAGATGGTCTCAAGGATGCCGCGTTCGATGGGGAGCAGATGGGGGACGAAGAGCACGCCCGCGTCCGAGTCGTTCGGAGCGCGTCCGTGGAGATGCAGCGTCTGATTAATCTCGGGCTGGTGGCGGTGCGAACCGATGCCGTAGGCGGAATAGTTTTCACCGGCTTCGACAAGCGTGGTGTGCGGCTTGGGCTCGCGCCCCGCGCCGCTCACGCCGCTGGCGGCGTTGATGATGATGGATCGTCCGTCCGGATCGATGACGCCCGCGCGAAGCAGCGGCAGCAGCGCGATCGCCGCGGCTGTGGGATAGCAGCCGGGATTCGCCACCAGCGTGGCCTGCTTTACCTGCTCGCGGGCGAACTCGGTCAGGCCATAGACGGCGTGTTCCAGGTTCTTGTGATCCGTGTGGTGGTGGCCGTACGCCTTCTCGTAGCCGGCGATGTCCTTGATGCGGTACGCGGCGGAGAGATCAACAACTTTCACGCCGCGTTTGAGCAGCTCCGGCGCGTGCTGCATCGCCGCCTCGTGCGGCAGACAGAGAAACGCCAAGCCGCCCTTGCACCGCTCTGCGATCGCATCATGGTCGATCGGCTCGCACTGCGGATTGGCTCCGCCCATGCGTCCCACCAGACGCGGAAACTCCGCATCGATCCGCGGCGGCGGCGTGCGGGCCGAACCGAGATACTCCACGCGCATTGAGGGATGCCGCGCGATGATCTCGATGAGTTCGAGGCCGGTGTAGCCGGTGGGACCGAGGATGGCGATGGGGTGTTTCAATGTGGGATGTGGGATGTGGGATGTGGGGAAAATCAGACCGCGATTGTTGTGCGCTCGTGTGCGCCGTCAACCGCCGCACCGGGATTCTGCGCCATGATGGCCCGTGTGAGTTCCACGACGAGGGTGTCGTCCTCGGCGGCGCCGTGGCGGTGGGCCTCCACGGCGTTCAGCACGACCGACGCCAGCCCGGAACGCCCCGCCTGCTCGGGGCGGTGTACGCCCGCCAGAATGCGTGTCAGCCCGGCGACGCCGAGCATGCGTCCCTGCTGGTTGCGGCACTCCAGCGCGCCGTCGGTATACGCCAGGAGCGTGTCACCCGGGTGGAACGGACGGCGTTCCACAGCGGGGTCAAAGTCCGCGCCAGCGCACGCGCCAAGCACGAAGGAAGTCGAGTCGAGCTGGTCGATGCTGCCGTCGCCGGCACAGAGAAACGCGGGGGGATGGCCGCCGCTCGCGTACTCCAAAGTGTGTGCGTGCTGATTGACTCGCATGCACAGAGCGGTGACGTAAACCGAGTGCGTGGCAAGGGTGAGATGGACATAACGGTTCAGGGCGGTGAGCACTTCACCGGGGCCGGTGTGCGGGTCTTCGGCGAAGAGACGTTCCACCTCACCGTAGAGCCGGTTCACCGTGAGCGCGGCGGCGATGCCGTGACCGGTCACATCCAACAGCAGCAGGTTGAACGCGGGCTGGGCTCCCTCCACGCTCGGAGAGAATCGGGCGTAGAGATAGTCCCCGCCGATCTGGAGCATCGGCTGGTAGCGGTACTCAAAGCGAAGGGGGCCATGGACGATGGGGGCGGGAAAGAGGGCCTCGTGGATGCGTCGAGCGTCGAAAAGCTCGCGGCGCATCTGGCCGTAGCGGGTCTGCAGCATCTTCACGCGGAAGGACTCAACCCGCCGGCTGTACTTGAACCACGCGATCAACACGCCGGGAACGGCCGTGAAAAGCGACATGAGAATGAGGAACGCCTTCATGCCGATCGCGCTGTCCCCGAAAACGAGTTCTGCGGCCGCGCTGGCCAGAACGACGGGCAGGATCGGGCGAATCGCCTGCATCGGCGTCCACGGCAGGAACGCACAGGCGAGCATGTGGTACACGCAGACCTGCCAGGGAAACTCGGTGGAGCGAAGAATGATCGCATAGCAGATCTGCGTCAGCCCAAGCAGGATGAAGATGGCCTGCGTGAAACGGAGCAGGTTGATCTTCCGCCGTCCGGCCTGCTGCAAGTGCACGCCGGACCAGACGATCAGGCCGAGATCCAGCACGGTAAGCGCCATCGCCAGGATCATTCCGGCGCGCCCGAGGCGGACGGAATCCACGGCTTTCTGCAGCGAGTCGATCGACGAAACTTTCGCTGCGGACATCGCCATCACGGCGGCGAAGCCAGCCACCGAAGCCAGCCGCGCCATGAGGTACACCACGCCGACAGAGACAATGAACCAGATGAACCTGCGCCGCAGCAGCCGGCCGGTTTCGGCCTCAAACTCCTGGGTGAACTCTGTGGTAACGGTGGGAGAGGGCATTGGGAGAGAGAGAAAGAAGGCGTGAAGGCGAAAGAGCCCGGGGAATCGCTAACCGTCTCGGGTGGCGCCGGGTTTCCACTTGACGTCGGCCGCGCCGTCGTCGTTGGCGACCCGGGCGAGAACGAAGAGCAGATCGCTCAAGCGGTTGAGGTACTTGACGGTCTCGGGGCTGGTGGTCTGTGGGTGCTTGGTGTGCAGCGCGACGGTGCATCGCTCGGCGCGCCGGCAAATGGTGCGTGCCAGGTGAAGGGATGCGGCTAGTGGCGTGCCCCCGGGGAGGACGAAGCTATCCAGGGCCCGGAGCCGCTCGTTGTGCTCATCGATGGCGCGTTCGAGACGCTCGGTCTGGTGGGCGGTGATGCGGAGCCGCTCGTTGGGCTGCTCCGTCGAGCCCGTCGGGCAGCACAGGTCCGCGCCGACATCAAAGAGTTCGTTCTGGATCGAGGCGAGCAGCCGCCCGAGCTCCGCGGCCCGATGGTGCGTGTGGGCGCGGCCCGCCTCTACGACGCAAAGCCCGAGTGCCGCGTTCGTCTCATCTACGGTGCCGTACGCCTCCACGCGAAGGTCGGTTTTCTCCGTCCGCGAGCCATCGCCAAGGCCCGTGGTGCCATCATCGCCGGTCTTGGTATATATCTGGCTCAGTCGGACCATGGGGGCTCCGGGAAACGGCGGATCGCACGTGCGGAGAGTGTATCGCGCAGCGAGCCCTCCCCACACCCACACCCCCACCCCCACCCCCTGCCCCACCCCCTGCCCCACTCACACGCCACCCCGGATTCGCTATCCTCACAACCTGTGAAAGGACTGACCGCGAGATGGACGTTCCGGTTGAATGGGCAGGGCGATCTTGCGCCCGCTCCGGGCGATCCCCTGCCATTCACGCCCCAGGGGGCTTCGCCGCTCACCGCCCGCCTCCTTTGCGTGCGCGGCATCGCCAACGCCGCCGATGCGGGCGTCTTTCTTGATCCCAAGCTCAGCCAACTGCACGATCCGTCGCTGATTCCCGATCTGGATGTCGCCGCCGAGCGGGTCGTGGCTGCTCTGAGAGCGGGCGAGCGGATCGTGATCTACGGCGACTACGACGTGGATGGCGTGACGGCGACGGCGATTCTGTACCACGTCTGCAAGCACATCGCGCCGGATGCGGATGTGCGGACGTACGTGCCGCACCGGTTGGAGGAGGGATACGGGCTGAACTCGGATGCGATCCGGGAGTTGGCGGCGGAGGGCGCGAAGGTGATCGTGTCGGTGGACTGCGGCGTAACAGCCGTGGAGCCGGCACGAGTGGCGCGGGAGCTGGGCGTTGATCTGATCATCACCGACCATCACACGCCACCGGACAAGGCGGCCGACTTGCCGCAGGCGTTCGCGGTGGTGCATCCGCGCCGGCCGGGGGCGGGGGGGTCGACGTATCCGTTCGGCGAGTTGTGCGGGGCGGGCGTGGCATACAAGCTGGCGTGGCGAATCGCGACGCTGGCATCCGGTGGCGGAGCCGGATCGCGCGTGCCGAAGGAGACGCGCGAGTTGCTGGTGGAACTGCTGGCCTTCGCCGCGCTGGGAACCATCGCGGATGTCGTGCCGCTGGTGGGGGAGAATCGGGTACTGGCACGATTCGGGCTGGTGCGGGCGCGGCACTCTCCGTTCATTGGGCTTCGTGCGCTGGTGGAGGCGAGCGGGCTGACGGGAGCGAACATCGGGGAGATGGATGTCGGTTTCGCACTCGGGCCGCGGCTGAACGCGGCAGGCCGAATGGGGCACGCGCGGGATGCGGTGGAGCTCTTCACGACCGCACAGGGCGAGCGTGCGGCCGAAATCGCCAAGATGCTCTCGGCCCAGAACACCAAGCGCCGGGCCGTGGAGAAGGAGATTTTCGAGGGCGCGTGCCGCATGGCCGAGGAATCCGGGATGACCGGCCCGGACCGGCGGGCGATCGTGCTGGCCCACGAAGACTGGCACGCCGGTGTTGTCGGCATCGCCTGCTCGCGGCTGGTTGAAAAGTTCCATCGCCCGACCATTCTCATGCAGAAGAAGGACGGGGTCTGCCACGGTTCGGGGCGATCCATCGACGGGTTCAACCTGCACGCGGGGCTGGCGCACTGCGCCGATCAGTTGGAGAAGTTCGGCGGGCACCCCATGGCCGCGGGGCTGCATGTGGTTGAGCCCAAGCTCTCGGCCTTCGTGGAGCGTTTCACCGAATACGCCAACAGCGCGATCGGCGCAGAACTGATGTGCGCCAGCGTACGGATCGACTGCGAGGCGCTGGCGGGGGAACTGACGGCGCAAGGTGTCGGCGAACTCGATCGCCTCGGCCCGTTCGGGGCGGGCAACCCCGCGCCGCAGGTGCTGGTCAAAGGCATGCGCATCGTGAAGCGGGCGGCGATGGGCGCGGGGGGCAAGCACCTGCAAGTCTGGCTGCGCACGCCGGATTCCAATCGCGAATGGCGCGGCGTCGCTTGGAACTGGGGGGAGAGGGCCGATCAGTTGCCGGTGGGGAGCGGGGCGGATGTGGTGATGAAGCCGCGGATTTCGACGTTTACGGGGTCCGCGCTGGTGGAGCCGGAGATTGTGGATATCGCCGTTGGCGACAGGGCACATGGCACATAGCTCCATCGCACATCAAGACAAAGACCAAATCCCGTGCTGCATGGCTCGCCCTCTTTTTTCATGTGCCATGTAGCGATGTGCCATTTGCTCTGTGGCATACTCCGTCCCCCCCCTCCCACCCCCCACCCCCCACCCCCCACCCCCCACCCCCCACCCCCCACCCCCCAC
>JBBRQY010000004.1:0-375725 GCA_038225655.1 Phycisphaerales bacterium
GCTCGCAGCGAGGCCGGTGCGGTCGTAGCCGCAGGTGTTGCAGGTTCCCCGATCCGTTCGCACCATGAGCCCGTAGTGGAGCACCCAGTAGATCGCGGCCGCCGTCACGCCGCCGAAAAGTACCACCACGGCCCAGAGCCACTTCGGGAGCAGAACCCGCCGCGGCGGCCGCGACGACCACACCGCGATCATCAAGGTCACGTGGACGACCGCCGCCCCCACACCCCAGACGATCATGAGTGCGGGGTAGATTGTCATGTAGAAGTCTGAGGAAAACCCCATCGTGCGCTCCTTTGGCGGCAGAAGGAGCGAGCATACCAGACCGGCGGACAAAGGGTGCTCACGCCTTGCCGCACTCCGGACACACCGCCCCCGCCCCCCCACGCAGCCCGGAGCGGTCGTAGCCGCACTTCCGGCAGAGGCGGGGGTTCAACCGAGCGCGGAGCGTGGCTTCAGAATCCAGATGCCACGCGATCACAGTGATGATGCATGTCAACGCAAAGGGTGTCCAGAAAGGAACGTATCGCAGAAACGGCCAATCGCGTTGGCCCATCCATACCCCATTCCCCGCGGGCGCGATGACAAGCCACACGATCAGCATCCAAGCGCTCAGGGGAAGCCCGACCCACTTGATCGCCTTGAGGATGCGCGGGTGAGGTCTCATGGGTCGTTCAGTCTACCGCGAACCGGCGATGAAAGGAAAGAGAATGCTGATGGCTTTCAGCCTGAGGAAGGGGGAAGAGGCAAAGGCAAGCACAGGGGCCGTTCAGGCCTCGCCAGTTCCTCAGGCTGAAGGCCATCAGCAAATCCTGATTCACGCGCTCGAAGGTCCCACCCCGCACTCCGGACACACGGTGCTCATCGCAAGCCCGGCCCGGTCGTAGCCGCACTTCGGGCAGAACTCCACGCAAGCGCGGCGACTCGCTTGCATCTCCAGAAACCAAATGGACGTAGCAGCGATACTGCACACCGCTATAGGAATCCAAAGCGGAACAGCACATACCCAGCCCGCCCCTCCAGACCGCCAGCCATCGGGAACTGGACATCCTCCGCCCCAGTTGCAGACAAACCAGCCTTGAGGCATCGGGTATTGCGAATCCTTCGTGTTCGTGCAGATCACCCGTCCGCCCGAAAAAAGCCATGACAATCCGCTGCCCTCATAGCCAAACGCTCGTTGAACGCTCCCGATCCACACCACCACCAGTAGCACCGTCACCACCGCGCCGCCCCACTTGATCGTCTTGCGGATGCGCGGGTGCGGCTTCATGGGTCGTCCAGTCTACCGCGAACCTGCGATGAAAGGAAAGAGAATGCTGATGGCCTTCAGCCTGAGGAAGGGGAAAGAGGCAAAGGCAAGCAATGGGGCGGTCCTGACGTCGCCAGTTCCTCAGGCTGAAGGCCATCAGCAAATCCTGATTCACGCGCTCGAAGGTCCCACCCCGCACTCCGGACACACGGCGCTCATCGCGAGGCCCGTGCGGTCGTAGCTGCACTTCGGACAGAGTCCTCGGTCCGGTCGCGTTTCGATCTCCTGTTTCTTGACGACCATGATGACCCAGACAACAAGCGCCGCCACAACGGTCGCGTGCCAGGGGAAGGTGAGGAGTTCCCACGAGTGTTGACCATGGCCGCACATCGCCACTGTCCCCCAGCCGGCGCCCAGTCCGACCACGGCGCCGACGCCGGGAATCCATGACCTCGTCGCCTTACGAAGCACAAGCGCTGTGATCACGGCCTGTGGCACTCCACCCGTCCCCCCGACAAAGTAGAGCAGGCACCCCAAGATGTATCCCCAAACCGGGAACGAAACCCCATACAGGAGCATCGGGAGGAGCACGCGCGGGCGGTTCACGCCGCCAGCAATGAGGCATCCTGTGACGTAGACCGTGAACATCGGGCCGCTCACCCAGAAGACGGCCCAGTCGGCGAACCCTTGGTAGCCGCTGTGTTCACCCAGCACTCCCAGCGCTCCCAGGGCTGAACTCAGCACGACGGAACCCCCGATCCAAGCCGCCTGTTCGCCGCCCCACTTCACCGTCTTCCGAATACGCGGGTGAGGTTTCACGAGATCATCCTAACCCCACTTCCCCTCCGCGTGCCTCTACTCCCTCCGCGTTCCTCCTCCCCGCCTTCCTCTGCGATCCCCGCGTCTCTGCGTGAGGCCCTTCCTCTCTTAGATCGCGCGAGGAAACAGCGTCGCCACCCACAACCCCACAAAGAACGCCCCGATCCCCAGCACGTTGTTCGCCAGCACATTCGCGGCCGCCCCGAAGTAGTTGCCCCGCGCGATGTAGTCCCCCGTGTCGAACGCGAACGACGAGAACGTCGTGAACGCCCCCATGAACCCACTGAGCAGGATCACCCGCGTCTGCATCGACATCCGCCCCTGATCCCACATCGCCCACACCAGCCCGAACAGGAACGACCCGACAACATTCACCGTCAGCGTCGCCGCCGGGACGTGCCAGCCGGTCTTCGAGAGCCACTTGGCCGCGCCCTCGTACACGCCCCAGCGGGCCAGTGTCCCCGCGGCCCCGGCGAGTGCGAGCAGGAGAAGGCGGATGGGAAGGGAGTATTCCATGGAGAGCGTGTGATGGAGGATGGGCGATGTCGGGTGCGGCGGGGCAAACGTGATTAAGGCAAACCTGGTTAAGGCAAACGTGGTCAGGGCAATCGCGGTCGGGGCCAGCGTGGTCAGGGCCAGCGTGGGCACAGATAGTGTACCGGGCGGGGCATCTATACTTCGGACGATGTTCAAGACCTTGCACAGTTCCGGGGCGTTGAGGGGCCGGGGTTGGAACGAGTCGCTGCGATGGATCGGGGCGGTGGCGTTGCTGCTGCTGGCGATCGGTGCCGGCTGGAGCGGCCCGGCGCTCGCCGATGACGCGAAAGATCCGCCCCCGGCTCCGACAAAGTCCGATGCGCCGGCTCCCCCCAAGGCCGTCACGGCATCCCCCTCCGGCCGCGTCGCCAAGAACATCGCCATCATCACGATCGAGGGGATCATCGACGAGTGGACGCTCTACTCCGTGAAGCGCCGCATGGCCCAGGCGCAGCAGGACGGCGCGGATGCGATCGTCTTCGAGATCGACTCCCCCGGCGGCGAGGTGTATTCCTGCGTCCTCATCGCCACGGAGATCAAGAAGAGCGCGGTGCCGATGACGATCGCCTGGGTGAACCCCAAGGCCTACTCCGGCGGATGCGTGCTGGCGATGGCGTGCAAGGAACTTGTGATCAGCGATGGGGCGGTCGTTGGGGATGTGCTCCCCATCTCGATGGATGCGGCGGGGAACCTGCGCCGCATCGGACGCGAGGAGCGCGAGAAGTTCACGGCCCCCGTCATGGCCGACCTGGTCGACTCCGCCCGGCAGAACGGCTACGACGAGCAGATGGTCCAGGCCTTTGTGCGCATGGGCGTGAAGCTCTGGCTCGTGGAGCACACCAAGACCGGCAAGCGGCTCTTCGTCTCGCGCGAGGAATACCTGCTGGCCGTCGGGGAGGAGCCGGACGCGACAACGCCGACCGTGCCGCGCGGCCTTGAACCCATCCCTGAGCCCAGGCACCGTCGATCGAGCGAATCGTCCGCGGGGAGTGGTGGGGGGGGTGGGGGTGAGAAGACGGATTTCACGCCCGCCGCGCCGGGGTTCTCGCCGACGCTGATCGGCGATGTAAACATGGAGCTGAGTCTCAAGAGCGGCGTCGCCACGCGCCCCAAGCTGACCGATGCAGATCAGAAGGGGCTGTACATGCCGGTGGAGTTCGTTACCGATGGGAGCGCACCCCTGACGCTCCGCGAGACCGAGCTGACGCGCTACGGAATCGCCAAGGCGAAGATCCGTACCGACGATGAGCTGCGCAGGTACTACGGCGCGACCAACGTGGTCCGCCTGAACGAGAACTGGGCGGACCACACCGCCCGCTTTCTCTCGCTCATGCCGGTGAAGATCTTCCTGATCGTCGTCTTCCTTGTCGCGCTCTTCGTGGAGATGATGCACCCGGGGCTCTCGCTTCCGGGCGGGATCGCGGCGATCTGCCTCGTCGCACTCGTGCTGCCGCCGATCCTCGCGGGGATCGCCGGGTGGTGGACGCTCGGGGCGATCGTGCTCGGGATCGGGCTCGTCGGCGTGGAGATTTTCGTCACGCCGGGGGTGGCGATCATCGGCGTCATCGGCGTGCTCATGCTTTTCTGCGGCCTGGTGGGAACCTTCCTTGTCGGGCCGAGCGGGGGCGGGGCGCTCTTCCCGGGATCGGGCAAGAGCGGGGGCGAGATCGGCTTTGCGGTGGCCACGACGTTTGTCTCGTTGATGACGGCGGGTGTCCTCATCGGCGTGCTGGTGCGGTTCATGCCGCGGATGCCGATGCTGAACAAGCTGGTGCTCTCCAACGTCCAGCCGGATGAGCCGGAGCCCGGGGCATATACCCCCGCGTTCGGGCCGGATCAGCCGATCAAAGTCGGGATGACGGGCGTGGCGATCTCACCGCTACGGCCGGTGGGGCGCGTGGAGATCGGCGAGCGCATCGTGGAAGCCGTGACGGACGGTTCATTCATTGACGCGGGGGACAAGGTGAAGGTGGTGAACGCGGGCGGGTTCCGGACGATGGTGGCGAAGGATGAGGGCTGACGTGGGCAGTGGGCAGTGGGCAGTGGGCAGTGGGCAGTGGGCAGTGGGCAGTGGGCAGTGGGCAGTGGGCAGTGGGCAGTGGGATATGATTTTGTGATTACGTGACTTGAAAAAACATGGGCTGGTACGCCCATGGCACTTGGAGGGTGAACGTGTCGGTGATGCTGGCTTGGGGAATCTTGCTCTTGGCCGCGGCGTTGTTGCTCGTCGCGCTGGAGGTCTTCCTGCCCTCGGCGGGATTGGTCTCCGCGGTGGCCGCGCTGGTCGGGATCGCGGGGATCGTCTGCCTGTTTCAGGAGAGCACGATCTGGGGCGTCATCGGGATTCTGTGCGTGGTAGTGCTGGCGCCGATGGTGCTGTTCTTCGGGGTGAAGGTCATGCCCTCGACGCCGTTTGGAAAACGGTTGCTCTATGGTGAGAGCGGCAAGCACGAGCCGGTGATCCCCGAAAGCTCGGGGCGAGAGTTGGAGGCGCTGTTGGGCGCGGAAGGGGAGGCGCTGTCGGATCTGCGCCCCGTCGGGAGCGCACGCATCGAGGGGCAGCGGATCGACGTCTCCAGCGAGGTGGCGTTTGTGGCTGCGGGGACCAAGGTGCGAGTCACGGCGGTGGAGGGGTCGGTGATCCGGGTGCGCCCGGTTGTTTGAGGGCGATGAACGGTTGGGGATTGGGGGCGGTTTGGGCGGGCTTGGGGGAATGGACTCGTTATACTCACAGCCCGTGCGGCACTCTTAATCCGCCGCACGAGATGGAGATTCCACGTGCTGCACTCGCTTACCGCTTCCATGTTCACGCTCGCCCAGAGCCCGCCCGCGCCG
The DNA here is from genome assembly GCA_038225655.1 of Phycisphaerales bacterium. Taxonomy (GTDB): domain Bacteria; phylum Planctomycetota; class Phycisphaerae; order Phycisphaerales; family UBA1924; genus UBA4658. Next base: position 5,438 of record JBBRQY010000004.1, read on the forward strand.
ATGACGATTGTGTGGTACGTGCTGGGCGGCGTCGGGGCGATCATCGCGATCATCCTGTTCTTCGTCTTCCTGAGCTTCGGCAGCTTGTGGTTGCAGGCGTACACCTCCGGCGCGCCGGTGGGGTGGCTGGACCTTGTCGGCATGAAGCTGCGGAAGGTGGATCTGCGCACGATCGTCCTCAGCCGCATCAGCGCGAACAAGGCGGGTCTGCCGATCACGACCAACCAGTTGGAAACGCACTACCTCGCCGGCGGGCGCGTGCCGACGGTGGTGCGGGCGCTCATCGCGGCCCGCGGTGCGAACATCCCGATCGACTGGGGCACCGCCTCGGCGATCGACCTGGCCGGGCGCGACATCCTCGACGCCGTGCAGACCAGCGTGAACCCGAAAGTCATTGATTGTCCGGACCAGCGCGGCCCGCGCGCCACGATCGATGCCGTCGCCGCCAACGGCATCCAGCTCAAGGTGAAGGCCCGCGTAACGGTGCGAACCAATCTGCGCCAGCTCGTCGGCGGCGCGACCGAGGAAACGGTCATCGCGCGTGTCGGTCAGGGCATCGTCTCCACCATCGGCGCGGCCCACGACCACAAGTCCGTGCTGGAGAATCCCGATGCGATCACCAAGACGGTGATGAAGCAGGGACTCGACGCCGGCACCGCTTTCGAGATTCTTTCCATTGATATCGCCGACATCGACGTCGGCGAGAACATCGGCGCCAAGCTGCAATACGCACAGGCCGAGGCAAACACGAAGATGGCCCAGGCCGAGGCCGAGAAGCGCCGAGCCCTGGCCGTGGCCGCCGAGCAGGAGTTCAAGGCCGAGGCGCAGAAGAACCGCGCCATGGTGGTGCTCGCAGAGGCCGAGGTGCCCAAGGCCATGGCCGACGCCTTCCGCGCCGGGAACATGGGCATCATGGACTACTACCGCATGAAGAACGTGCAGGCCGACACCGCGATGCGCGGCTCCATCGCCGGGCAGGATGCGCAGCAGGCCCAGGGCGGCATGTAGTCGGCTAGTCGGCCCGCCAGGCCTTAGTGACGATGCCGTCCTTCATCTGAACGTACGCCGCGCTGGCGGTGGTGCTTGTGCTCGATCCGCCGAAGACGAAGAGCACCGCGCCGCTTGAGCTCTTGGTGCTGGTGTACGACCACTTCCAAAGCTCGCTGCCGTCTTCAAGAGGAGTGTTCAAGGTCGGCTCGCCGAGCGTGCCGAGAATCCACTGCTTGGTGGTCACGCCCGGCTCGATGCGATTGAACGTCTGCTCGCTCACCTTCGTGCCGGAGAATGACTCGTTGGAGTGGCGGCTGATGAGGCAGCCGGAGAGGGCGATCGTGCCGGAGAGGGCACAGGAACATGCGGCGCGGGCGAGGATGGATCGACTGGACATGGGTTGAATCCCTTTGGTCTGCGCGGGGGTGCCGGGGGAGTGTACCGCGCGGGCTCGGCGGGGTGGCCATCGCCTTTGGGTTGTGGGGCCGTTTCACTCCGCTTGGGCGATGGCCGACTTCAACAACGCCCGCACACGGGCTCGCCGGTATTGCTCATCGGAGAAGATGTTCGTGGCGGGAAGCGGCGCATCGGGGCGCAGCGGGCGAGCATCTTCGCGGAAGGCCAGATCGTCGGCGGGGCGGACACGCATGTCGGCTTGGCGTGCGGCCGCGCTGGTCGGAGCGTAGAGAAAGGTGGGGAGTTGGAGCGAGGCGTCGTTGGGAGCGGCGTTGGCGGAGAGTTCGCGGGGCCCGACGGGCAGCGGCAGCGCGGAGAGGGGGGAGTCGCCGATGTAGAAGATGGTGTTGACGGGAATATCAGCCCGGATTCCCTTCTTGGTCTCGGTGTACTCGGAGCGCGGGAAGACGGCGGTGATGCCGCCGGAGACGCGGGCGAAGCGGTCGTTGGAATCCGAAACGCCGAGCGAGTTCACGCCGCGCGAGGAGCCGGGAACGCGGAAGACGCGCTCGAACCCGGTGGGCTGACGCAGATCAACGGGGAGGAAGCGCGAGGAGGCGCTGAGGGGGCTGAGGTCTCCCACGCCGGGATCGACGGGTTGGAGCGTGCGCCAGTTGGCGGGCTGCGCGCCGGCGAGTGGCGCGGCGAGGGCGATGGTGATCAAGATCGAGATGTGCGAGGTGGGAGTGGGGGGCAAGGGGTGGGTATCGGCGTTATCGCAGCAGGATGCGGATAGAGACCGTCACACCAACGTCCGGATCGCCGGAGGAGATTTCGGCGAGGATCTTGCCCGAGGCGGTCCACTGGTAGAGCGAGTTCTTGACGGGGCCATCCACATCCGGCACGCCGCTGGATTCCACGAGCACGACATTCGTCACGATGCCGAGCGCGTTGAAGGTGACTTTGAAGAGCGGGTTCTGCGGAAAGGCCGTGACGCGGACGAGCTTGGTGAAGTTCGGGCGCTTGGTGGTGATGTTCAGGCCCTGGGCGGCGGCGGGCTGGCCGGGGCGGATCTCGATGGTGGGCGTTGTGGATGAGGCGTCGGCTTCCTTGGGGCTCTTGTCGCCGGGGCGCTCGCCGGCGCGGCCGGGGGCGGCCGAGACGCTCTGTGCGCCGGCGGGCATCGGCGCGGTTGGTGTGGCGCTGGCGGCGGCGCCTGGCGTTGGCACTGTGGGAATCTGCGGATGGGGAAGGATCTGCTGGGGCAACGATGCGGCGCGGATGGGTTCGATCTTCTTTGGCGCTTCGGGCTTGGTGTCGTCGGGGCGAACGGTCATGAGTTCGCCGCTGTGGCCGCGGTCTTCGGCGCGGGGGCCGGGGAGATTGGGATTCGGGTGCGAGAGATCGGCTGGGCCGCGCTGGGGTTGGGAGAGCTTCTCGCCAGAGGCGGAGAGTTCGCCATCGCGCGGGCGGGCGGTGTCGGTGCGATCGGTTCCTTCGGGGCCGCCGGTGCGCGGCTTGTCGGCGGTGGGCTTGGAAGGGTCGGCGTTGGCGTCGCCTTCGTGCGGGGGACGGACATCGGTTGGGTTGGGTGCGTCGACGGGCTGCGCGACGGTATCGGCGGGCATTGTGTTGGGTTGGAGGGGAACTTCCGGGCCGTTCTGGCTTACGCCTGCGACTGTGGGCGCGCCGGGGGATCCGGGATTCGGATCGAGCTGCGGCTGATTCACTGTGGCGAGCGGGGCCTTGTGCTCGGTGGGATTGGCGACGCCCATCCAGTTGGGGGTCTTCTGGGTGGAGTCGTCGATGCCGAAGGTGAGCTTGCGCTCGAACTCTTCTGGGGTGAGCGGCTGCAGGGGCGGCTCGGGCGGAACAAGGAGAGCGGTGAGCGATTTGTCGGCGGGCGTGGGGGGAGGAGTTTGCAGCGGATCGGATGGATCGAATGTGAATGTGGAGCCGTTGGCGATTCCGGCGCGGGGCTGGGCCGCGGCGGGATCGATGTTGACCGGAAGTGAGACGGCGACGATGCAGATACCGGCGTGGAGAAGCACGCTGAGGATGAGGCCCGTCCTGAGCTGGGAGATGAATGGAGCGCCCCGCATTGCCTGGGAGTTTATGCGGGGTCCCGGGGGGGAGGTAGGATGGGCGGGGAGATGCCGGATGTGCGGAAGGGGAGGGAGGGGAATCGCGTATTAAACGGGTGTGGGAGCGGGTTTGGAGCCAGCCATGGTGCAGTGGACGTGCGCGGCGGTGGTGATGTTGGCGGGGTCGGCGTTTGGGCAAACGGGCGGAAGTCCGGGTTCACCGGGGGCGACGCCGGCTCAGGGCACTCCTGCGCCGATGGCGAAAGCGGCGGTTGTGAGGATCGGGATTGGGGATGCTGCGCCCGCGCTGGGGGTGAATACGTGGGTAAAGGGGACGCCGGTGGGGGAGTATGTGAAGGGACGGGTGTATGTGGTGGAGTTCTGGGCGATGGGGGTGGCCGCGTGCCGGCAGAGCGGGCCGCTGCTGGGGGAGTTGCAGACGTTGTTTAAGGATCGCGGGCTGACGGTGGCGGGGGTGTCGGTGATGGACCGGGGAGGCGCGGATGAAGTTGAGAAGTTTGTGAAGGGTGCGGGGGCGTTGACGCAGTCGATCGGGTATGACGCGACGGGGGACGCGGCCAAGCGGTTCATGCAGCCGACGGGGCAGAACTCGATTCCGGTGGTGTTCGTGATCGACAAGGAGGGGCGGCTGGCGTGGGTCGGGCATCCGCTTGATGGGCTGGACCGGGTGGTGGATCAGGTGATCGCGGGGAAGTGGGACCTGGCGAAGGCGAAGAAGGAGGCCGCGCGGCGGGGCGCGGCGGAGGAGCGAAGTCGCCCGCTAGTGTTGCGGCTGGAGGAGGAGTTCGGCGCGAATCAGGTGGAGAAGGCGCTGGGGACGATGGACGCGCTGGCGGCGATCGATCCGCCGGTGACGGGGGAGTGGATCGTTTCCAAGTTCGGGTATCTGTTGCTGGAGCGCAAGGACGCGGAGAAGGCGTATGCCTTCGCGGCCGGTGCGCTGGCGGGCGTGGGGAAGGATGACGCGGCTTCGCTGAAGGCGATGGCGTGGATGACGCTGGCGGAGCCGGCGGTTTCGCGGCGCGATGTGGAGCTGGCGCGAAAGATGGCCGCGCGTGCGGATGAGATTACCGCGCACGGCGACTCAAACGTGCTGGACACGCTGGCGCGGGCGATGTTCGAATCGGGGGATGTGGCGGGGGCGATCGAGGCGCAGAAGCGTGCGGCGGAAGGGTGCGTTTTGCCGAGCCAGCGGAAGGAGATGGAGGAGCGGGTGCGGCGGTATGGGGCGGGGAAGAAGTGAGGGGAATGTGGGATGTGGGATGTCGGATGTCGGATGTGGGAGTCGGGGGGGAGTGGGGTTAGGGGGGGCGGAGGGTTGGGCTTGAGGGTGCGCCGACTAGGTCTAGGAGGGAGGAGATGGGGGAGAGGGGGCGGCGGGAGGGGGGGAAGGTGGTGGGAAGATCGCGGGGGGCGAAGGGGGTAGTGGGGGGACGCGTGGAAGGTGGAGGGGTGGCGGGCACGCGCGGCTGCGGATGGGATTGCGGGTGTGGCTGTGGTTGGGGGGTAGGAGGCGCGGGGCGGGGAGTTGTTTGGCGCGAGGGGGGCGCGGCCGCGGAGGGGGGCGGGGTTTCGTTTTGAACTTCGGGGAAGATGGAGCGCGCGGTGGGTGCGCCGATGGAGGGGAGGTTGGCGAGGCGGAGGATGGTGGTGGCGGCACGGCGGGCGGATTCGGCGCGGCGGAGGGAGAGGATGGCGGCGCGGTAGGGATCGGGATCGGGGGCGGAGTCGGACGGGGAAGGGGCGGATGAGGAGTAGGAAGAGGAAGAGGACGGGATGGGCGGGGCCTGGTGGGAGCTGCGGCGGGATTCGGATTGGTGCTTGGTGTAGTTCTCGCAGACGTGGGAGAGGACGTTGAGAGCGGAGTGGAGGCAGTTGGCGGCGACGAAGCGGGTGCGCCAGGAGAGGAGGTCCGCACTGGTGCCGAGACGCTCGCGGATGCCGGGGGAGGTCATCCAGAGAGCGAGAGATTCGGGGGTGGTGTTGTGGGTGGCGGCGAGGGTGAGGAGGGAGATGTCCGGCCGCGCGAGGTCGTGGAGGAGGCCGTCGATGGCGTCGGGGGGAGGGGAGAAGATGGGGGCGGGGGCGGGGAGCATGTTTGGGGAATATACGGCACAATGGGGAATTGTCAATAGGGTTTTGATAGGATTGGTGGAAATGGTGTTAGTGGTTGGGGGGATTGGAGTTGTGGTGTAGAAGAAGGTGGCGGTAGCCCGGTCAAAGCACGGGCTACCGGTGGCACGCCCAAGGTGACTAAGGCGGTGAACGCGAGCCACCCGCCCTCAACCTCGCCTCAGCACGCCGGTTGTCAACTCGATGGCGTAGGCCATGCCGTTGAAATCCGAAACAGCGACAGCGCCATCACGGATATCGCATGCTCCGGTAAAGATGTCCGCCCCGTGGTATTCCCACACTCTCACCCCATCGAGCGTGAACAAGCTGATCGCCACTTCTCCGTGCACAACGATGTGCCGTTGATCGGGGGTGAGCAACAGACCAAAGCACGCCGCCCAGTCGGCCTTGGCTTCCCACCGAACGCTGAGGTCCGGCAGATTCAGCAACGCCAATCGACAGCCAATACCGACGAAGCAGAAACCAGAGAACATCAAGCACGAGCGCTCGCGCACACACGTCATTCCGCCTTCAGCCCCCAGGACCAATGATCCTTGCTCCTCCCCATCGACGTAACACTTCAGCCCATACAAGACCCACGCTTCCGAGCCACCGCCGAGGATCATCTCCTTCGTGTAGGAGTGCGCGTTGTCCGCAGAGCCAAAGGTGTGCATTGGCTCGTCGATCATCTCAACTTCAAACGGTCCGCATGCCCAGCGCATCGTGCATTCTACTCGTACGCCGAAGGCGGCAGATCGATGGATGATCTGGCCATTCGCGCCACTGTGTGGCGGTTCCTCCGCAAGGCAGTGCGGGCGTGCGCAGAGGCGAGCTGGCGGGTGGCCCGGGTTGAATGGTGAGATGTGCCACCGGTAGCCGCGGCTTGGGGGGTGGGCGGATAGTAGTGCGCACGGGTAGTTCCATCCCCCTTATCCTGTTTGTGGTACGCTGAAATAGTCCTGAACGTGTCCATATGCGAATTTCTGGAGCCCTGCCATGTCAGCCATTAGCATTCCAAAATGGACCGCAGCAGGTGTGCTTCCACCCGTTGATCCCGCAGACCCGGTTTCGCCAGTTCGATCTCCCTATAGAGTATCGCTCACGGATTTCGTACTTCGATTCGGGACCAGCGACGAACGATGCGTTGTCCTCACGGGCTTTCTGAAATACCGGGACGAATTGGTCAAGCTTGGCGTTACCCGAGGATTCCAGTGGGTGGATGGCAGTTTTCTTGAGGAAGTTGAAGTACTTGAAAAGCGCCCGCCAAATGACGTGGATGTCGTTACGTTTTACCACCTCCCAACCGGCAAAAACCAGGCCGATCTTCTGGCGGCGAATCCAGACCTGTTCGATCCCGCCAAAGTCAAGAACAATTTTCGGGCGGATGCGTACACACAAGAGATGGGAGCGTCGCCAGAAGCCTTGATTGCGAGCACGGCCTACTGGTACAGCGTCTGGTCCCATAGGAGGAACCAGCTTTGGAAGGGATTTGTTGAAATTGACCTGAATCCGACGATGGATGCGGCAGCGTCAGCTCTGCTTGCGACTCTCCCTTCAAAAGGGAGCAATCCATGAACAGTGAAGCATTCCTCCATCTTCTAGCGGAACGGCAGACCCTAAAGGATCTGCTGTCTCGCATTTCAAAAGACGCAGTGCTTGATCGGGCCACCTTTGACGGCCGACTGCGAGCTGTGGAATCCCTGATTGCCGCACAACCAGCGGATACTCGTTCCCCAGCGAGAGCTCGCTTGACGTTTCGCGGGCGGCCTGTTGTAGACAGCTATGGCATCCATGCCGATTTCGGGATGGAGGCCACAAAGTCATTCGCTGACACTGTCGCTTTGGCCGCGGCAGGCTTGGATCGTCCCCTGAAGGAAACCGGTCCGATTCCCAATCGCGAACAGAGCCAGTTGCTCATTACGAGTACCGCGATTGGATCGTTCGGCTTTGAACTCGAAGAGTACCGGAACCAACCGTTGTTGGCCGACGACGATTCTGCGCTGGCCGCAGCTCTCAATCAGACACAACAGTTGCTCGAAGGGAGCGCGGGAACAGACGATGAGTTGACGGATGCCGCGGCTGGTGTGGATCCACGTGTCTTGGCTGCGGTGAAGTCGTTTCTAGAAACGCTCGCCAAGAACGATGCGGTGTGTACGTTGGAATATCGAAATCGCATCACCCGCTTCCAGGACGTTGCCCAGGTTAGGCGGGGTGCCAAACGTCTTTCGCTTGACAACCTTCGAGAGGACGCCGAAACTTTTGCGGGAGAGTTTCAGGGAGTGCTTCCGAAGCGTCGAACCTTTGAGTTCAAGACTCTGGGCGGCGAGGTTATTCTTGGAAGATTTGGGCAAGAGATCGAGGACCCGGACCGCGTCAATAAGCACCTTCATCAGCGGACGACGGTAACGCTGATTGCGGTGCGCGCGGGAAACGGAAGACCTCGGTATGTGCTCAAGCAAGAGCCCACATGGATAGCGCCATCAAGTGGTCCCAAATAGCAAAGTAGTTTATTCTGGGATGGGACGCCTTGCCGTGTCATGCCTTCATCGTTTTGGGCAAGCGCGGGCCGAAGCCCCTTGCCCGCCCCTACGACCTTCGGCAGCGGCGGGGTTGCCCGACTTGAATCGTAAGACGTGCCACCCGCGGCCGCAGTTTTGAGCGGTTACGGGTGGAGGTGACAACCCACCTACAGCCCGATCGTCTGTTCCAGTTTGTCCAATTCCGACGGAGAGAGCAAGATGACTCCCGTCTTTCTGGCCAGTGCTTGGGCAGACGAGGTATATCCCGAAGTCGCAACTACTGCGGCCACATGCGCCCCATACATCATCTTGCCTGCGAATATCTCTTGGACGGCGCCGTTTCCTACAGGCTGCTGGTAAAGCTTGCACTGGAGCACGACTGTTCGCTCGCACTTCGTCGCCACGACATCAACGCCTTGATCCCCAGATTGCCCCGTGGTCCTCGCATTCCACCCAGCGCTGGCGAGTTGCGCCCTGCACCAGTCCTCGAACTCGCCCGGGGACATTTGGGGGCCGGGGCGGATCGTTGCGCTTGGCTTTGTCGCCTCGTAAGCGTTGACACGATCTTGGATGAGGCTTCGCAGAACCGAGATCACCACGTTACTTTCATCAAACGATGGAATGCGCCCGCGAAGCCTCTTCGCGATTTGTCGCTTAGAGCGGTCGATTGCTTTCCGAGGCAGTGTCGCCCTGATGTGCGGAACGAGAACGTGCTCGAGGAAGAACTCGACCTCTTCGGCCCAAGCCCCCGGGTCGGTGATGCCGTAGCCCCGGTCGAGGACCTTCATCGCACGCTTGCGGGATAACTCCGCCACGTGCCTGTCGATACCCGAAACCGCGGCTTGGTAGAGGGGGTCGGACTCGTCTACCCACACGGATGTCCGGTAAAGCCCATCGGCGTCCGGAGCCACTTGCGAAGGTCCTTGTCGGAGCAGCTTGATAGCGCTCCACAAAAACGGGAGAGCCAACGCTGCTACTAGACCCGGCATGACGTAGCTCACACCCGTCGATCCAGACCCCAATACGCTGATAAGCATCACGATGCCAGCGAGCAGAAACAGAGCGCCGATTGCGGCGAGCAAAGTCCCCGCGAAGAGCGATGCAACCCTCTTGAACATTCGACAAGTATAGGGAATAGGGGCCAAACGGGCGTGAGCATGTCGCAGTCAGAGTCCATATCCGCCCCGGCCAGACCTACCCCGGCCGGTCAGTCGGTCGACCGCCTCTTTGCTCCGAATGGACTCAAATCGGTTGTTGCATCGCGGACACACGAGCATCGATTTACCGTTGATGACGCCCTGATAGTGACTGCGGCGGATTTGGATACCGCATACGCCGCACGTCTTACTACGCCCCGACGCGCTCGCCAGCGCAAGCAGCAAGATCGCTCCCGCCCCGCCGATGCACCACCAGCCCGCAGCGTGCCCACCGGATGAAGGTTTGTCGTCCAACAGGATGACAGCTCCTGCGGCCACTAGGCCGAGGATGAGAAGCACGGCCAGTACGCCTCCGCATCCCACGTTATTGCTGCTGCGTCGGCTCAAGTGGTTCTCCGGTCCGTGCTCAGTCTAACAGCACTGGCGGGGTTGGCGGGTGGCACGACTTGTGATAGGGGTCGTAGCGCTCCGGACCTTCGTGTGTTCGGTCCAAAACCACGCGGGTCTGGGGCGGGCAGTCCTGGGTCGGTGTCAATCCATCGTGGGTTTGCAGCAAACCGGGCCTGTTCTGGGTCGGACCGTCGACCGTTTTCGTTGCCCGGTACGGTGTCCGGAGTGGGTGAAGGGGCGTGCGGGGGGAGAGGGGCTGGTTTTTCGGACGGGGTGGGGGGGTGGGTTGGGTGAGCAATAGCGGGGGACTCGTCGGCCCTCCCCCCCAACGGGCCGGGGAGTGTTTTGGCGTGGACCAGGGGCTTGCTTGCGGCGGGGCCGCTCGCTGCGCCCCTGGCAACGCTTCGTGGGCACTCCGTGCGGGGAGGGGAGGGAGGCATGCTTGCGCTGCGGGGATGGTGAGTGCGATATTGGGTTGTTGTGGGCGCGGGGGGCGACCCCTTCGGGGTCGGGGGCGCGTGGGGGTGCGGTTCCGGGGGTTGCGCTGGTTCGCCTATGGCGAACGTAGCTTGACCCCCGGCTACTGGCTGTCAGCCCTTCGGGCTGGGGAGTGTTTTGGCGTCGACCGAGAGCTTGCTTGCGGCGGGGCCGCTCGCTGCGCCGCTGGCAACGCTTTGTGGGCACTTCGTGCGAAGAAAGGGGAAGGCCCTCGCTTGCGATCTCGGTTCTGAGATGGGGGGCGCGTTGGGGCTCGGGGCGGATACGCCCCGGCTCACTTGCGGAGGGGGAATCCGTGGGATTCGCGGCGAGGCCCGCTCATCCCGGGCGTGGGGAGAGGGCGCGGGATTGGCGGGCGCGGCGGATGTGGATGATCCAGAAGATCATGGCGACGGCGGCGGCGAGGGTGATGGCGACGAGGATGATGGCGACGACGGGGACGAGGACGGCGAGGACGCTCATGGCGATGGCGAGGAGGGACTGGCCTGCGCTGATGAAGGGGTTTGCGAAGCCGGCGGTGGTGAGGGTGCTGGCGGCGCGGGTGGAGACGGAGCCGGTCTGCATGATGGCGGCGAGGCCGCCGCCGGCGATGATGGCGCAGGACCATTGCAGGAGCGGGCTGATGCCGTTATTGGGGCCGAGCTGGCTGGCGGAGACGATGGTTCCGGCCATGACGGCGGCGGGGGAGGCGATGGTGTCGAGGGCGTGGTCGAGCCAGGGGACTTTGTAGGCGACGATCTCAATGACGGTGGCGACGGAGAAGGCGATGATGGCCTCCTGCGAGCCGATCCACCCGAGCGAGGGGGCGAGGGAGAGTGCGCCGGCTTTGGCGGCGATGGAGAGGACGAGAAGGGGGACGAAGACGCGCAGGCCGCAGGCGGCGGAGAGGGCGAGGCCGATCATGATGGCGAGGGCGATGTTCATGGAGGGCTCTGGGGGAGGGAGTGGGCAGTGGGCAGTGGGGAGTGGGCAGTGGGGAGTGGGGAGAAGGCAAGGGGAAGAAGGCGACGGGAAGAAGGCAAGGGGAAGAGGGAGAGGGCGCAAGGGGGGCCGGAGGTGTTTTGGGATTTGGGGGGAGGGGGTTTTGGGTTGGGGGAAAGGTGGGAAACGGGCCGATGGTACGCGGTTTTGAGGGGGGATGGCCGCAGTGGCGGGGGGGAGTTGGTTTCTGCTAGCATGGGCCGGTTGGGGAGCTGGGGGAGTGGGGGATGGGTGGAATGAGAGCGGGAGGTCTGCGTGCGATACGAGCGAACATTGGCGGCGATGGTGGGCGCGGCGGGCGTTGCGGCGGGAGCGGCGTGCGCGGATGTTCCGGATGCGCGGGGTGTGGTGGAGTCTTGGCGGGAGGCGATTGGTGATCCGCCGAAGTTGACGTTGGATGAGCCGACGCCGCCGCCGACCCCGGGCGACAATGTGAGCCGGCCGGGGCACTTCGTACATAACCGGGACTCGATCCCGGATCGGCCGGACATTATTTTGATGGTGGATGGTCGGTACGAGCTGACGACGCGCGCGGATGTGGGGGGGGATCCGGGGAGTGTGCGCGTGTCGCGGAGCGGAATGTCGGGGAATCTGATCTTTGGGCCGGAGCATGATTTGCAGATCAGTTTTCCGGTGGACTGGGAGACGTCGACGTACAGCTTTCGGGATGCGGATCCGTTGATTCCCGGGGGCGTGGGGCGGTTTCGCAATGCGCAGCAGATAGTTTTTTCGCCGAACGTGGAGGCGAAGATCAATGAGCACTGGGGCGTGTTCGGGGGCGGGTTGCTCTTTGATGCGGGGCAGTACGACGCGGAGCGGACGACGACGTATGGAGGATTCGCTGGGGCGATCTGGCGGCCGGACAAGACGTTCACGCTGCGGTTCGGGCTTGGCGCGCGCACGCGGCTGAGCCAGGAGGCGCAGATTCTCCCGGTGATCTGGATGGAGTGGAAGATGGATGAGCGCACGCGGCTCACCAGCCAGGGGAACAACATTCGCTTCGAGTACGACTTTGATGAGGCGTGGTGCGTGAAGCTGGATGCGGCGTACGAGCAGCGGGCGTATCGATTTGACAGAGACGGGCCGGGACCGGGGGCGGTGCTGCGCGATGATCAGGTGCCGATCACGGCGCGGATTGAGTTTGTGCCGCATGCGGCGACGCGATTCGAGGCGTGGATCGGGGTGAATGCGAGCCGGACGTTTACGGTGGACCTTGGGAAGGACGATCGGTTCTCGCGTTCGCACGCGTCGCCGTCGCTGCTGATCGGGGTGTCGTTCGAGATTATTTTCTGAGGGTGGTTGGCTGGGGCGCTGGGGTGCGTGGGGCACTGTGCGGTGCGTGATGAAGGACATGAAACGTTTTATCTCTGCGCACGCGGGATCTGTTTGCATTGTGTTTGCAATCCGCGGGCGGATCGGGCGCTCATGAGAGGAAGTCCTGGCGGAAGTGCGCTGAACTTGTCAGGGTGAATGCGGATTCCTCCATGTCCTTGCTCGAATTTCGAGTACTCTGTATGACGTGCGACATGTCGCACTTGGACTTTCAACGCGGCGGCGTCCGGCCCGGCGGGTGGTTCGATCGGGTTGTGACACCGCAGATCCTCCTTGGAGGAAGAAAGGTGGTCCGCATGCGGTGGACGAACATTGTGTCGGCGGGAGCACGTTTGAGCAAGCGAGTGATGGGCAAGCAGGCGCTGGCGGGGCTGGGGCTGCTGGCGGCTGGGGTGATGGGAGCTGGCGCGAACGCGCAGTGCATCGGGTACTCCGCCGCGCCTGGCACGGCCAGCTTCGTTGCGGGCACCGATGACATCGGCTTGAATGCCGACGACCAGACATTGACGATCTCGCTGCCGTTCAACGTGACGTTCTACGGCTCGACCTACAGCAGCGTGACGGTGAGCTCGAACGGCAATCTGCAGTTTGGTGCGGGCACGCCGAGCGTGGCGTACGCGAATGACTGTCTGCCATCGCTGACCTTTGCGGGGCCGACACTGTGCGTATTTTGGGACGATCTGTACACGGTGGATACCGCCGGTGGGCAGGGAGTCTTCACGGGAACATCCGGCGCGGCCGGCAGCCGCGTGTTTGTGATTGAGTGGCGCACGGTGTACTGCTGCGGCGTTGGAAGTCCCGCGAATGTCTTCGAGGCGAAGTTCTACGAGAACTCGAACTCGTTCGATCTTGTGTACTCCTCGACGATGGCCGACCGTGGGAGCGCAACGATCGGCTGCCAACTGGCCGGGGCGGCGGGGAGCGTGTCCACCGTGTTTGAGTGCAACGCGGCGGGGCCGGCCCCGGGTGATTCGGTACACTTCGAATGCACGGGCTCGGCCACGGCGGGGGCGTGCTGCATTGCGTCGAATCTTTCCTGCCTGTTTACGGATGCTGCGGGGTGCGGCGCGAACAACGGCACGTTCAGCGGCGTCGGCACTGCATGTGCGACGGCGAACTGCCCGTTCGGGGCATGCTGCGTGTTCTGCGCTGGATGCTCTCTGCAATCGACCGCGGCATGCAGCACATTGGGTGGAACGTATCAGGGCAACAGCTCCAGCTGCGGAGCGACGAGCTGCTCGGGAGCTGGCGCGAATCTGTTGACGAACGCTGACTTTGAGTCGGGGAGTTTCTCCGGCTGGACGCAGTTTGGTGATACGAGTTTCACGGCCGTGAATACGGGAGCGTGGGTTGGCATCAGCCCGCACGGGGGCACGTTCCAGGCCCACTTCGGCCCGACTGTCGGCCTGGGCGGTATTCAGCAGAACGTGATCGCCAACCCCGGCGATCAGGTGACGATCTCGTTCTGGTATGCCGCGGTTGGAACGCCGAACTCCTTCTCGGCGGACTTCGACGGGCAGAATCTGGTCACGTTTACCAATGATGTGGACCATGGCGCGTGGACGTCGTTCGTGTTTACCGCGACGGTGACGAGCGTGAATCCCCTGATGAGCTTCACGATGACCAATCCTCCGTCGTACGACTTCCTTGATGACATTTCGGTGTGCGCGCGGAACGTCACGAACGGCGCGTGCTGCAATAACGCCGCGGGCGGGTGTACGAGCACGACGCAGGCGGATTGCGCTTCGGGGAGCACGTTCCAGGGCCTGGGGACGGCTTGCCAGCCGAACCCGTGTCCGCAGCCGCCGTCGGGAGTCTGCTGCCGCGGATCGACATGCACGACGACGATCACCACGAACGCGGCGTGCCATGCGTCGCTGATACCCGGGCAGAACGCGGGATCGTCGTTCGCGATCTCCGGGGCGTGCAACACGACGGGGACATACACGACGCCGTGCTGCTATGCCAACTACAACAAGCTCAATGGCATTTCCGTGCAGGACATCTTCGACTACCTGCAGGACTGGTTCGCGGGAAGCCCCTTTGCGGGAACTGGCGGCAACGGCACGGGAGGCCTTTCGACGCAGAACATCTTCGACTTCCTGCAGGCGTGGTTCAGCGGCGGATGCAGCTGATCGCGGGTTGAGATTCTGAAGTTCATTCGGCCCCCGCCAGAAATGGCGGGGGCCTTTCGTTTTGCGATGGGTGGGGGCGCGGGTGCCCTTCATCGGGCCATCATGTTTGTGGGCACAGTACGGATAAGTTTGGAGAGTTCAACTCAACCCCAGGAGAGCATCGATGAACAGGCATTTCGCGTTTCCCGCTCTGGTGATCTGCATCGGCACGCTGGTCGGGTGCGCATCCCACTGTAAGTCGGATGAGGGCAAGGAAGTTCCCGTTGGGATGAACGAAGTTCCCGCGGCGGTTCGGGCCACGCTGGAGCGCGAGGCGGGTGGCGGAAAGATCACCGAAGTGGAGAAGGAAGTAAAGAAGGGGAAGACGGTGTATAGCGCGGATCTGATGGTGAATGGCACGGCGTGGGACATCACCGTGGGCGAGGATGGCACCGTGCTGAGCAAGGAAAAAGAGAAGTAGACGGCCGACCGGAGCCGTGACGCTTTGGTTGGTGGATCTGCGATCGCGAAATGGATGCGGCCGCGTCTCTCATGGAGGCGCGGCCGCGGTTCGTTGGCAACTCATAGTCGGTGGCGAAGCGGCCGTAGCGTCTGCGGCCAAGGATTGAACGTGCGAGTGCTGCTTGCCGAGGATTCCGAAGTGCTGCAGAAGACGCTGGCGCAGGGGCTGCGCGAGCAGGGGTATGCCGTGGATGCGGTGGGGGATGGGAGGCGGGCGCTGATCAACGCGCGCACGACGGAGTACGACGTGATCGTGCTGGACCTGATGTTGCCGGTGCTGGATGGATTGAGCGTGCTGCGGCAACTGCGGGAGAAGGGCGTGCGGGCGGCGGTGCTGGTGTTGACGGCCAAGGGGACGGTGGAGGATCGGGTGCTGGGGCTGCGCAGCGGCGCGGACGACTATCTGGTGAAGCCGTTCGCGTTCGCGGAGCTGCTGGCGCGGGTGGAGGCGCTGGCGCGGCGGGTGCATGGTGTGCGCGGCGCGACGATCCGGGTGGGGCCGCTGGAGGTGGATATGTCTGCGAAGGAGGCACGCGTGACCGGGGAACGTGGGCGCCTTGTGGAACTGGCGCCGCGGGAGTACGCGGTGCTGGAATATCTGGCGCATCGGGCGGGGAAGCCGGTGTCGCGGGCGGAGCTGGAGGAGCATCTGTACGACGATCGCTCGCAGGTGATGAGCAACACGATCGATGTCACGGTGTCCTCGATCCGCGCCAAGCTGGGCGCGGCGGGGTGTCCGCCGATCATCCATACGCGGCGCAAAATCGGGTACGTGCTCGCGGAGCGGGAGCCATGACGAGCATTCGGCGAACGCTCACTGTGCGGTTGCTGGTGTGGATGGGGCTGCTGGTGCTGCTTGCGGGGGGCGGGCTGTACGTGGGGATTCGCGGCGCGTTGCTGCGGCAGTTTGACGCGACGCTGCACGCGCGTGCGTCCATGCTGCAATCCGGCACGAAGTGGGATGGAACGAAGGTGGATGTGGATTTCGCGCCGGAGGCGATGCCGTGGTATCGGGCGGGGCCGGGGGCGGAGTACTTTGAGGTTGAGTTGATCGGTACCTTGGGGTCGCCGCCGAGTGTGCTCGTGCGAGCCCCGGCGCCGAGCGCCAATCCGTCTGCCGCTCGCTGGGCCGAGCCGTTTGGTCTTGCCGATGGCACGTTCGATTTGCGCCTGCCTGATGGAAGGCCTGGGCGCGTCGAGATTCGCGTGTTTCGGCCGCTGCCGGAGGAGGATCTGGACAAGCCGGGGAACGAGGCGCAGCGCGATGCGGCGAAGAAGAGCGCGCCGGAGGTGCGGCTGGTGGTGGGGATGGGGCGGGAGAACTTGGAGGGGGTGCTGGGAGTGATCGGGTTGGGGTTTCTGGGCGCGGGGGTTGTGCTGGGGGTGGGGCTGGTCGTCGGAGTTCGCCGCGCACTGGCGAGCGGGCTGAGTCCGCTGGAGTCGCTTTCGGCGCAGGTGCGGGGAATCGACGCCGACGCGCTTTCGACGCGATTGGAGGGATCGGGGCTGCCCGATGAGCTACGGCCGATTCATGGTCGGCTCAACGAGTTGCTGGAGCGGCTGGAGGGGGCGTTTGCGCGGGAGCGGAGATTCACGACTGGGGCGGCACATGAGCTGCGCACGCCTGTGGCGGAGCTGCGTGCGCTGCTGGAGGTTTCGCTTTCGCGGGAGCGAACCGCCGCGGAGCGGCGGGCCACCCTGGGGAGCGCGCTGAAGGTAACGCTGGGGATGGAGGATCTGGTGCGGGCTCTGCTTACGCTGGCGCGTAAGGGAGGGGAGGAAGGGCCCGCGGTTGAGGCGATCGATCCTGGGCCGGTCATCGTGGGAGTGGTGGAGCGACATGAAGATACGGCGCAGGGTCGCGGCGGCGGCATCGAGCGCATCGGAGAAGGCGGCGCGTTGGTGAGTGCGAATCGAGCGGTTCTGGAGAGTGTGTTGGACAATGTGATGGCGAATGCCGTGGAGTATGCGAGTCCGGCGCCGAGGGTGGTATGGCGCGTGTGGGATGAGGGGGGAGAGGTGATGATTGAGGTGAGCAACCCGGCGGCGGGCGTTGGGCCTGGGGATGTGGAGCGCTTCTTTGAACCGTTCTGGAGGCGGAGCGAGTCTCGGACAGATCGGCGGCACCTGGGGATGGGGCTGGCGGTGTCTCGCGCGCTGGCCGAGAGCATGGGGGGACAACTGACAGCGGCGATCGGCGCGGATGGAATTGTGCGCGTGCGACTGACATTGCGGCGTGCGGAGGGGGGCTGAGGTCAGCGTCGCTTGGGGCGCTTGCGGGGGGCGTGGCCGTTTGCCTGGGTGAGAGTTGCCAGGGTGTTGTCGGCCGCGCTGGGGCGCCAGCGGACGAAGCCCTCGATTGCCTCATACTCGGCGAGGCCGAGCTTGTCGAAGAGTGCGGCGGTGTTGCGGTTGCGGTCTTCGGCGCGCTGCCAGAACTCGCGGGGATCGTTGGGGCCGGGGAAGAGGGCTTTGTCCTTCTGGCTCTCGTGTTTGAAGATCGCGAAGCGCTTGCGGACGAGCTCGTCGGGGGAGAGGGGGACGGCCATTTCGATTTCGTGCGGTTCCCACTCCTGCCAAGCACCGCGGTAGAGCCAGAGGACGCACTCTTTCATCCATGGCTGGTTGGAGAGGCGGCCGATGGCGGTCGTGATGGCGCTGAGGCAGACGCGGTGGGTGCCGTGCGGATCGCTGAGATCGCCGGCCGCGTAGATCTGGTGCGGGCGGACGTCTTCGAGCAGCTTTATGACGATGCGGATGTCCTCTTCGCCGAGGGGGCGCTTGCGGACGCGGCCGGTTTCGTAGAAGGGCAGGTCGAGGAAGTGGATGTGGTCGTCGCGCTTGACGCCGGAGAATCGGGCCCCGGCGCGGGCCTCGGTGCGGCGGATGAGTGTTTTGATGGTCTGGAGCTCGGGGATGTCGATCTCGCCCGCGCCCTTGCGTTTGATGAAGGCCTCGACGCTGCGCTCGACCTTCTCGGCGGTGTGCTCGCCGAAGTGGGGGAAGGCGCGGGCGTACTCGGTGACGAAATCGGCGTGGCGGAGCGCGGTCTCATCCCAGACGGCGATGTTGCCGCTGGTCTGATAGGCCACGTGGACGTCGTGGTCCTGCTCGCAGAGACGGATGAAGGTGCCGCCCATTGAGATGACGTCGTCGTCCGGGTGTGGGCTGAAGATGATGACGCGTTTGGGGAAATGGATGGAGTCACGCTCTGCAGGGGATTGGCTATCTACGGCGTGGGCGTGGGCGTGGGCGTGGAGTGGGGGGGCTTTGCTGGAGGAAGAACCGCCGCGGAGCGGCGGGCCACCCTGTGGGGGTTTGCCGCCGGGCCAGCCGGTGATGGTGCGCTGGAGGGCGCGGAAGACTTCGATGTTGATGTCGTACGCCCCGCCGCGGGAGCTGAGGAGCTCTTGCAGGCCGTGCTCGTTGTAGTCCTCGTCGGTGAGCTTGGTGATGGGCTTTGCGAGAGTACGTGCGAGCCAGATGGCGGCGCGGCGGGTGGTGGGGGCGTCCCAAGTGAGGCCAAAATCCTCGATGTTGCCGAGGAGCCAGGGGGTTTTGAAGCGGGTAAGCTCCGCGGCCGCGCCGGAATCGAGAACAAACTTCGCGCTCGGATGCTCCTGGAGGAAGCTGGCAGCGATGCTCGGGGTGATGTCCCCCTCGACGGCCTTCTTGATGACCCCGGCCTTGTGTTCGCCGAAGGCGAGGAGGATGACGCGGCGCGCGTCGAGGATGGTGCCGACCCCCATGGTGATGGCTTTGCGGGGAACGTGCCACTCGCCGAAGAAGTCGCTCGCGGCGTCCATGCGCGTGACTTTGTCGAGCGTGATGAGGCGGGTGCGCGAGTCGCGCGGGGAGCCGGGCTCGTTGAAGCCGACGTGGCCGGTGCGGCCGATTCCCAGGAGCTGGATGTCGATGCCGCCGGCGTCGGCGATCATGCGTTCGTAGCGGGCGCAATACGCGGCGACGCCATCGCGCGGGATTGTGCCGTCGGGCACGTGGGCGTTCTTTGGCTCGATGTCCACGAGGGCGTGCAGGTGCTCGTGCATGAAGCGCACGTAGGACTGCGCGTCGGTCGGGCGCATGGGGTGGTATTCGTCGAGATTGAAGGTCACGACGTTGCGAAAGCTCAGGCCCTCATGGACGTGGAGCCGGACCAGTTCGTCGTAGACGCCTGTGGGGGTCGATCCGGTGGCGAGACCGAGCACGGCGCGCTTGCCGGCGCGGGCTCTGGTGCGGATGAGTTCGGCGATGTCCGATGCGACGGCGCGGGAGGCCTCGACGCTGGATGCGAACGCGGTGACGGGGATGCGTTCCACACTGCGGACGCCGGCGGGTCGAACTTCGGCGGTGGGGCGTGTTGAACGCTGCTTGGATGCGGGCCGACTCATGGGTTGCTCCCGTGATGGCCATGGCGAACGGTGTCGCAGTATTGGCCATGCGAGGAGCATGGTACTGCGCGGGGCAGGCCTGAATGTTGCCTCATTGATCGGTCGGCGGGGGCGAGAACGCCCGGGCAACTGGTTGTGACGGGATTGAGATGAAGCTGGACTTCAAGGAGGAGAGAGCAGTCGGTACCCCACGCCGGGCTCGGTCTCGAGGAACTGCGGCTGGGCGGGATCGTGCTCGATCTTCTGTCGGAGCTGGCCCGCGTAGACGCGCAGGTACTGCACATCCGTGGCGTGCGTCGGGCCCCAGACCTCGATGAGCACTTGCCGGTGCGTGAGGACCTTGCCCGCGTGCTTGACGAGAAACGCGAGGAGCTTGAACTCGGTGGGAGTCAGGCGGACCTGCTCGGGGCCGCGTTCGTCCGTGACGGTTACGGTTCGGGCCTCGGGATCGACGCGGAGCGTGCGCCCGCCGGCAGTGGCTTCGTAGACGGATTGACCGGAGTTGGCGGGCTTTGCGGCGTGCCGGAGGGCGACGCGGATGCGGGCCGTGAGTTCGCCGACGCCGAAGGGCTTGGTGAGATAGTCGTCCGCGCCGGCGTCGAGGGCGGCGATTTTGTCGGCTTCCTGGCCGCGTGCGGAGAGGACGACGATCGGCACTTGCGATTCGGCGCGCACTTGCTTGGTGACGTTGAGGCCGTCGCCGTCGGGAAGGCCCAGGTCGAGGAGAATGAGGTCGGGGCGCTGGGTGCGGGCCTGCATAAGACCGTCGCCGGCGGATCCGGATTCTTTGACGCGATAGCCCTGGCTCTCAAGGGTGGCGCGGAGAAAGCGCCGGATGGGTTCCTCATCTTCAACGATCAGCACCAGCGGGCTGTGCAGGGCGGTGTTCATGGGGCGGGCTGAGCGACCTCCTGCGCTTCGGTGGGGATCACGGGCTGGGGCCGCTCGACGGGGAGCGTGAAGTAGAACGCTACACCGCGCGGCTTGTTCGCTTCGGCGCGGATGCGACCGCCGTGGGCTTTGATGATGCCCTCGCAGATGGTGAGCCCGAGGCCGATTCCGCCGCGTGTCTGGGATGTTTGGGCGGTTCGTCCGCGGTAGAACCGCTGGAAGACCTTGGACATTTCCTCCTGCGAGAGTCCGGGGCCTTCGTCTTCGATTTTCACGACGACCTGCGCATCGGCCGCCCATGCGGCGATGCCGATGGGTGTGCCGGGGGGGGTGTAGCGCAGGGCGTTGTCGATGAGATTGTGAACGACCTGCGGGAGCATGGCGTTATCCACGCGCACGAGGGGGAGATCGGCGGGGATCGTGATCTTGAAGGGACGGGCGGCGAGGGCATCGCGGTGCCTGGCGAGCCCTGCGCCGACCAGTTCTTCGACGGTCGTCCACTCGCGGTGGAGGTCCACGCCTCCGGACTCCAGCCGGGTGGCGAACACGAGATTGGCGATGAGGTCGTTGAGACGCTCGGCTTCGTGGACGATGCTGTCGATGAGCTCGGTCTGCGTGGATTTGTCGAGGGCCGCGCCGGACTGCTGGAGCGTGCTGGCGGCTCCGGCGATAGTGGCGAGGGGTGTTCGCAGATCATGGGAGACGGAGCTCAGCAGGGCGCTGCGCATCCGTTCGGACTCGACCTCGATCCGGGCTGATTGGCTGCCTTCGATCAGGGAGACGCGCTCCAGGGCGAGGGCGATCTGGTTGGCGAAGGTGTCCAGGAGCAGGAGCTGGCTGGTGGCGAGCAGACTCGCGGTATTGCGCGGGCGCGCCGCGAGCACGCCGACCTTGCCTTGGGACGCAACGAGGGGCTGGTATCGGCCGGCCGCGGCGGGGAGAGCGTTTGTGCCAAGTCCGGCGGGTTTGCCGTGGTCGAATGTCCAGCGGGCCACGCCCTTTTCGCGGTCGTCGAGCCAATCTGGGGAGCCGGCGGTGGAGAGGATTTCCACGCTGGCGGGTGCATCGAGCGGACCGGGAAGGAGCAGCGACGCGTCGCACTCGAAGGTGTCGTGCACGTGCTGAACGGCGACGGTGGCGACCTCCCGACGGTCTCGTGCTGCGGCGAGCTCGCGCGACATGGCATAGAGCAGCGAGGTGCGGCGCTCGCGGTCGCGGGCGGCATCGGCCAGGTCGCGGAGCCGGGTGGTGAGATTCGCGATGAGGAGGCCGACGGCGAGCATGACGGCGAACGTGAGCAGGTACTGGGCATCGGCGATGACGAAGGTCAGCTGCGGCGGCACGAAGAAATAGTCGAAGGCGGCGACGCCAAGCACAGCCGCAACAACCGATGGGCCGCGCCCCAGCCAGACCGCGGCAACGACCACGCCCGCCAGATAGACCATGGCGATGTTCGCCAGTTCGAGCCGCGGGAGAACGAACTTGCCCAGGAGCGTTCCGAGCAGAACGACTCCGATCGCGCCCAGATAGAGCATGGGCGAGAATCGATGGCGCTTCCATTGCAGCCGCGCTCCCATCCCGTCGGGCCTGGGGGCGCGCTCATCGGAATCGCCTCGGATGACGTAGACATCAATGTCGCCGCTGGTGCGAATAAGGTTGCTGACGAAGGAACCGAACAGGGCTTCGCGGAAGCGGGAGCGTCCGGTTTTGCCGACGACGATTTTGCTTACGTTTCGGGAGCGGGCGAGCGAGACCAGTTCCGCGGCGGCGTCGGGGCCGCTGAGCGAAGCGGTTTCCGCGCCCAAGCTTTCGGCGAGGCGGAGCGTCTGGACGACGCGGTCGCGGTCGGCTGGGGACAGATGTGCGGTGCGCGGGGTTTCGACATACGCGGCGATGAGGTGGGCGTGCAGCCCGGCGGCCATGCGTTTGGCCGCACGCACGATTTTGCCGGATGCGGGGCTGGGACTTACGGCGACGAGGATGCGCTCCGCGGCGGGCCAGACGGCGCGGATGCCGTGCCCCTCCTTGTATTGGCGCATCTGGCCGTCCACCCACTCGGCGGTTCGACGGAGCGCAAGCTCGCGGAGCGCGGTGAGATTGCCCTTGCGGAAGAAGGAGCCGATGGCGTGCTCGATGCTCTCGGGGACATAGACGCGCCCGGCCTTGAGGCGATCCAGCAGCACGTCGGGCGGGAGATCCACCAACTCGATCTCGTCGGCCTCTTCCACGACGGCGTCCGGCACGGTTTCGCGGACTTGAACTCCTGTGATCTGGGCGACGACGTCGTTGAGCGACTCGATGTGCTGGACGTTGAGAGTGGTGTAGACGCCGATGCCCGCTTTGAGAAGTTCCTGAATGTCCTGCCAGCGCTTGTCGAAGCGGGAGCCGGGGGAGTTGGTGTGCGCGAGCTCGTCGACGACGAGAATCTCGGGCTTACGAGCGAGGGCGGCGTCGAGATCGAACTCTGAAAGTGTGACGGGCGTGGACTGACCATCCTGGCCGCGATATTCCACCGTGCGCCGCGGCAGGATGTCCAGGCCGAGGAGCATCCCCTCGGTTTCGGCGCGGCCGTGGGTTTCGACGAGGCCGATGACGACATCGACGCCGTCGCGGGCGAGCCGCTGGGCGGCACCGAGCATGGTGTAGGTTTTGCCGACGCCGGGGGCCGCGCCGAAAAAGACCTTCAGGCGGCCGCGCCCGGCGCGTTTCTCCTCCCGCTCGGCGCGGCTGAGGAGTTCGGCGGGGTCTGGGCGTCGGTTGGGCATCGTGCGTGATTGTACGAGAAGAGTGTGCCGCTCAGCGACTTTGGGCATCAAGTCCGAGGTTGAGTTCGAGCACGTTGACAACGGGCTCGCCGAGGACGCCGAACTGTCGGGGGAGCGTGTGTCGCTGGACTTCGGCACGAACGATGGCCACATCGAGGCCCCGCGCACGAGCGACACGGGGGATTTGATATTCCGCCGCGGCGGGGCTGATGTGTGGATCTAGGCCGCTGGCGGAGGAGGTGACGAGGTCTACCGGAACCTTGCTGCCTGCGGGGCGGGAATAGCCGGCGGCAACATCCGCAGCGTTGAGCGCATCGATGCGGGACTGGGCGTTCTTGACGAGGTCCGGGTTGGTCGGGGCGAGATTGCTGCCGGTGGAGCCCGTGGACTTGTCCGCGTTGAACGAGGTGTATGGGACGGGCGTGGTGGCCGAGGGGCGGCCCCAGAAGTACTTCGGTCCGGCGTCGGCGAACTCCTGTCCGATGAGCGATGAGCCGACGACCTTGCCGTTGCGGGTGATGAGCGAACCGTTGGTCTGGGCGGGGAATGCCTGTGCCGCGGCGGTGACGGCGAGCGGGTAGAGGACGCCAGTGACGACTGTGAAAAGGAGGAAGAGCACGATCGCGGGACGAAGAAGAGAAATCACATTGCACCTCCGGAGCCGAACAGAGCCATGACCAGATCAACGCCCTTGATTCCGATGAAGGGGACGACGAGGCCGCCGAGCCCGTAGATAAGCAGGTTGTTTCGCAGCAGCACGGAGGCCTCAACGGGCTTGTACTTCACGCCGCGGAGGGCGAGCGGGATCAACGCGACGATGATCAGGGCGTTGAAGATCACGGCGGAGAGAATGGCGGTGGCCGGGTTGAGGCGCATGATGTTGAAGACCTGGAGTTGGGGGTAGGTGGCGGCGAAGGCGACGGGGATGATGGCGAAGTACTTGGCCACGTCGTTGGCGATGGAGAAGGTGGTGAGGGAACCGCGGGTCATGAGCAACTGCTTGCCGATTTGCACGACCTCGATGAGCTTGGTGGGGTTGGAGTCCAGGTCCACCATGTTGCCGGCCTCTTTGGCGGCCTGGGTGCCGGTGTTCATGGCGACGGCGACATCGGCCTGCGCGAGCGCGGGGGCGTCGTTGGTGCCGTCGCCCGTCATGGCGACGAGGCGGCCGCCTTGCTGATACTCCTTGATGAGCTTGAGCTTGTTCTCCGGCGTGGCCTGGGCGAGGAAGTCGTCAACACCTGCTTCGGCGGCGATGGCCGCGGCGGTGATCGGGTTGTCGCCGGTGATCATCACGGTTTTGATGCCCATGCGGCGGAGTTCGGCGAAGCGCTCGGCGATGCCGCCCTTGACGATGTCCTTGAGTTCGATGACCCCGAGCGTGCGGCCCTTGCCTTCGGCGACGACCAGTGGAGTGGAGCCGCGTTTGGCGACTTCGGCGACGATTCGTCGGGCCTCGTCGCTGGGGTGTCCGCCCATGCGGCCCACGTAGGCCTCGATGGCATCGAACGCGCCCTTGCGAATCTCGCGCCCGCCGACGTACACGCCCGACATACGGGTCTGCGCGGAGAAGGGGGTGAACGTGGCGCCGAGATCGTGGATGTTGCGTTCACGGAGGCCGTGCTTCTTGGCGAGCACGACGATGCTGCGTCCCTCCGGGGTTTCATCGGCGAGGGAGGAGAGCTGCGCGGCGTCGGCGAGTTCCTCCATCGTCGCGCCGTCCACGGGGATGAACTGCGAGGCCTGACGATTGCCGAGTGTGATGGTGCCGGTTTTGTCGAGCAGGAGCACGTCAACATCGCCCGCGGCTTCGACGGCGCGGCCGCTGGTGGCTATGACGTTGGCCTGCACGAGGCGATCCATTCCTGCGATGCGGATGGCCGAGAGGAGGCCGCCGATGGTGGTGGGAATAAGGCAGACGAGCAGCGCGACGAGGACGGTGACGGTGATTGGAGCGCCGGAGCCCGCGGCCTTCACGGCGTAGATCGAGAAGGGGAGAAGCGTCACGCAGGCGAGCAGGAAGATGATGGTGAGCTTGGCCAGAAGGATGTCGAGGGCGATCTCGTTGGGGGTCTTCTGGCGCTTGGCGCCTTCGACGAGGGCGATCATGCGGTCGAGAAAGGTTTCGCCGGGGTTGGCGGCGATGCGAACGACGATCCAATCGGAGAGGACGGTGGTGCCGCCGGTGACGGCGGAGCGGTCTCCGCCGGATTCACGGATGACGGGCGCAGATTCGCCGGTGATGGCGGCCTCGTTGACGGAGGCCACACCCTCGACCACGTCGCCATCTCCGGGGATGATGTCTCCGGCCTCGACGAGCACGACGTCGCCTTTTCGCAGACTGTCGCTGGCGACGGAGGTCTGCGGGGCGTCGCGCTTGGGTGCGGAGAGCTTCCTGGCCATGACGTCCTTGCGGGTCTTCCGCAGCGAGGCGGCCTGGGCCTTGCCGCGCCCCTCGGCCATGGCTTCGGCGAAGTTGGCGAAGATGACCGTGAACCAGAGCCAGAGCGCGACCCATCCGATGAAGGATGCCGGAGCTTCGCCTTTGCCGATGAGCGCTTGGAACCAGAGGACGGTGGTGAGTGCGCTCACGACGAAGACGACGAACATCACCGGGTTGCGGATCTGCTCGCGCGGGTTGAGCTTGGCGAGGGCGGAGAGGGCCGCGCCGCGCACGATGGCGGGGTCAAAGAGTGATCGGTTGGCGGTGTTTGTGGCCATGTGTCAGTGTCCCCCGAGTGAGAGATGCTCAACGATCGGACCGAGCGCCAGGGCGGGGACGAAGGTCAGCGCGCCCACGATGATGACGACGGCGATGAGCAGAACGATGAAGACGGGCGTGTGCGTGGGAAGTGTGCCGGAGGTCACGGGCACGCTCTTTTTGGCCGCGAGGGATCCCGCGACCGCGAGGACGGGCACGATGATCCAGAAGCGGGCGAAGAACATGCACAGGCCGAGCGCGATGTTGTTGAACGGGTTGTTGGCGCCGTAGCCGGCGAACGCCGAGCCGTTGTTGTTCGAGGCGGAGGAGAAGGCGTAGAGAATCTGGCTGAAGCCGTGCGACCCGGGGTTCGAGACGTTTGCCTCGTTGCCGGGCCAGAGCACGGCGACGGCACTGCCGAGCAGGACCAGGGCGCAGGGCACGAGCACGGCGATGGCCGCCATTTTCATCTCGAAGGGCTCGATCTTCTTTCCCAGATACTCGGGCGTTCGCCCGACCATCAGGCCGGCGACGAAGACGGCGACGATGACAAACATCAACATGCCATAGAGGCCCGAGCCGACGCCGCCGAAGATCACCTCGCCGAGCTGGATCATCCACATGGGCACGAGGCCGCCCAGCGGCGTGTAGGAATCGTGCATCGAGTTTACCGAACCGTTGGACGCGGCCGAGGTGGCCGTTGCCCAGAGGGCGGAGTTGGCGATGCCGAAGCGGGCCTCTTTGCCCTCCATGTTGCCGCCGGGCTGCAGTACGCTCGCGGCCTGATCGATGCCCAGGCCGTTCAGCCGCGGGTTGCCGCCCTGCTCCGCCAAGAAGCACACGCCGAGCAGCACGACAAAGACCGCGACCATTGCGGCCAGCACGGCCCACCCCTGGCGACGATCGCCGATCATCTCACCGAACGTCCAGCAGAGCGAGCCGGCGATGGCGAGGATGGAGAGGAGCTCAAGGAAGTTGGTCAGCGGCGTCGGGTTCTCGTACGGATGGGCCGAGTTGACGTTGAAGAAGCCGCCGCCGTTGGTGCCGAGCTGTTTGATCGCGATCTGCGAGGCGACGGGGCCAAGCGGGAGCGACTGCTCCTTGACATCGATGTGCTTGGTCGCGGGTTTGGCGTCGGAAGGGGTCGCGGTCTGGCCCGGCGCGGCGGGGGCGATTGGGTCGTCGTAGCTGAGCGGCTGGGTCAGCGTCGCCGTTTCATAGGGCTTGAATGTCTGCACGACGCCCTGGCTGACGAGGACGACGGCGAGCAGGAGCGACAGGGGGAGCAGGATGTAGAGCGTGCTTCGGGTGAGGTCCACCCAGAAGCTGCCGATCGTGCTGGAGGTGCGCCGGGCCAGGCCGCGGATCAGGGCGATGAGCACGGCCATGCCGGTGGCCGCGGAGAGGAAGTTCTGCACGTTGAGCCCGAGCATCTGGGTGAGATACGACATGGTCGTCTCGCCGCCGTACCCCTGCCAGTTCGTGTTTGTGACGAATGAGACGGAGGTATTGAACGAGGAGTCGGGAGAGACGGCGGCGAGCGATTGCGGATTGAGTGGGAGGGCGCCTTGCAGCCGCTGGAGCGCGTAGACGAAGAGCAGGCCGATCGCGCTGAAGAGCATGACCGCGAAGGAGTAACGCTTCCAGTTCATCTCGTCGTCGGCGCGGATACCGGCGACGCGATAGATGAGGCGCTCGACGGGGCCGAGCAGGCGGTCCAGGCCGCAGGGCTTGCCCTGGTACACCCTGGCCATGAACCAGCCCAACGGCTTGATCAGTGCGAGGAGGACGACCATATACAGGGCGATTTGCAGGATCGCGTTGGCGGTCATTGGAACCACTCCGGCTTGAGCAATGCGCAGGTGAGGTAGATCAGCAGGGCGAGTGCGACGATTGCGCCGAGGACGTAGATCCAGGTCATGGTTTGCTCCCGAGGCGAGGACCCTTCTCCCGCGGCATGAGGCGATCGCACAGTTCGGCGAGGCCCACGGCGGCGGCACAGCAGGCGAAAAAGAACAGGATGTAGAACAGGTCGCTCATACGAACCTCCACTTGTGAAGAAGTATGCCGAACAGGAGGGTCTCGGACGATCAGCGGCGCATCAAAACAGAGTCCGGAGGCATAAGGAACGCATAAAGAGCGTGAGGGGAAGGGCGAACCGGGACGTGCGCGAGCCGCACCAGTGGGGGACGGCGCGGCCGGGGACTTGAGTTTGAAGCGGGCACGCTTGGGCCTCGGGGAATGAGGCCGGACGATGCGATCGCGTGGGGACACAGGGGTTTGGTACGAATCCGAAATACAAATCGTGTGTGCATCCGCGGGATTCGCTCGGAGACTGGCTCATCCCTGGCGTGTGAATCAAACAGGATTCGTATGAGCGTCAACCGATTGATACCCAACGCATGTGAAGCATTGGGGGAAATCCGCGGGATTCGCTCGCGGACTCGCTCATCCCGGGCGTGTGGTGTTTGTGCGATTGGTATGACGAACGAGATACGAGGGCATGAGGCGTGGAAAATGAACAAGCCCGAGCGATGGAGATCGCTCGGGCTCGGAGGTGTGAGAACGGTATTCGAACGAAGTGTGAACTCAGCGGCGACGACGGAGCAGCATGGTGCCGCCCAAGCCGAGCAGCGCCATGGAGGCAGGTGCAGGGACCGTGCCGATCATGACGTTTCCGAACGGAGCTGTGTCGGTGATCCAGACATCGGCGCCGATGGTCTGGAATCCGTACTGGACGTGGCGAGCGGGGTCGTTGATGGTCGCGAGACTGATGCTGAAGGCGCCAGCAGCGGTGATCGGGATCGTCATCGAAACGGACGATGAGTAGTCGGGCGCGAAGTCCTTGATGAAGATGAAGGAATGGTGAGAGGACGCGAGGGTGTCGGCGAGAATCGTGCCTTGGAAGGTGACGGTTTGGCCGCCGAGCACGCCGCCGTTGGTCTCTACATAGAGGTTGGCCTCCATGATCTTGTTGCCGGTCGCGCCTGGGCCGCCCGCGGGCGTGTACCAGAAGGGATTGGGATCACCAACGGTGTTTGGTGAGAGCGTGAGCTTGTGGTTGGCGTCGTCGAAGGTGGCGGTGAGATCCGGCACACCCCAACTGCTGCCAAAGACGAATCCGCCACCGTTGCTCGGCAGTTCGGAGACGTTCATGAAGCCCAGCCAGGTGGTGCTCGAATCGCCGACGCTCACAACCGCGGCATGGGCGGCTGAACTCGACAGCAGCCCGGCCAACAGTACAGCACAAAAACTTCGCATAGGTCTCTCTCCTCTCGCAAATACCAGCAATATTCCGCTCACACGAGCCCGAATACCGGTGGAGACAACGAACGGTTCCCGAGGTGAACAGGCGTTCCCTGCTTCGGGCTCGAAAAAGGACGTCACCGCCCTTTCGCCGAAAGTAACACGTCTGGAACATCACTGCAACAGTTTCATGGAGGCTGCGCTGCGAATTAGGGTTTACTTTGGTAAAAAGTGCGTCTTGGGGTATCTCATGGAGAACCCCTGCGATGTTGCGGTGGCAGTTTGGTCGGGACTTTTGTGCCATTTCCTCCCCGGGCGCGGCTGTGACCGCGTATTTGCGTCCGAAGCCACTTACACGCAGACCAGACTTTTGAACGGATTTTTCCCACGATTTTGAAGCAGTAGAGAGTCCGGCTCAACCACAACGAGGGCGAGATGGTGGGCGAGCTCGATCTCGTTGGAGGACAAAAGGCGCATCCGCCGAAAATGGGGATTGGCAGGATCCGAGGTTTGTTGAAAATCGAGGATTTGAAAATGAAACAGTTGCAGGATCGTTTCATTCGTGGTACCTTGCCGTGGTCGTCGAGACTTATTCCGAGGGTTGGGCACGGGGCCTGGTGAGCGACCTCAAGACCTTTTTTTCACGGAGATTCATCCATGCGTCGGAACTCATGCATTCTCACGGCGGCCCTTCTTGCGGCCTGTTGCAGTAGCGCCACCATGGCTCAAACCGCGGTCGGAAACGCCGGATTTGAGGATGCCATGCTCGGCCAGGCCCCACCGACCGCCGGCAACTGGGCGTCCTTCTTCGGAGGCCCGCCGATTCTGGACGCCTCGAACACCGATGCCTTGTGCGGCTGCACCATCGTTCCACGGAGCGGAGCGGCTGCACTGCATCTGCAGTCCACCGGAAACAGCAACACGTTTGTGGGCGTGCAGCAGCCAGTGAGCGGCATTTCCGGCGGCGCCAGCTACACACTGAAGATCTGGGCCCGCGCGGCGGGTCCCATCAACAACGCCGTTGAATACCGCATGGAATGGCAGGACGTCAATGGCACGGTCATCGGCGATCAGTTCGCGCTGACCACCCGCATTGATGCCGCGCTGACGAATACGTATCAGCAGTTCACGCTGACTGCCGCGGCTCCCGCGGCCGCTGCTCGGGCCAACATTGTGCTCGACATTCAGACGTACTCATTCAATCCGCTGACCCCGACGTTT
The DNA here is from genome assembly GCA_038225655.1 of Phycisphaerales bacterium. Lineage (GTDB taxonomy): Bacteria > Planctomycetota > Phycisphaerae > Phycisphaerales > UBA1924 > UBA4658. Next base: position 35,769 of record JBBRQY010000004.1, read on the forward strand.
GACACGCAGGTGTTCATTGACGACGTTGAGTTCATTCAGACCGCGGGCCAGAATGCCTGCTGCAACGCGACTACCGGCGCCTGCCAGGTCGCCGCCGCGGGCGCGTGCCCGAGCGGAACGACCGCTCAGGCCCTGAACAGCACCTGCACCGTGAATAACTGCCCCCAGCCGGCTTCCCCGGTGGCGTGCTGCAACGGGATTTCCGGGTTCTGCGCCATGGTGGTGCCGGTTTCCTGCACCGGGCTCGGAGCGACTGCCGGTGCGACCAACTCCACGTGCTCTCCCAACCCCTGCCATCCGACGCCGGTCTGCCGCGCCGACTTCAACGGCAACCACGCGCTTGAGGTCCAGGACATCTTCGACTTCCTCGCGGCGTGGTTCAGCGGTTGCCCGTAAGTAAGAGTAATTCCAACCCTCGGGCGGGCGGCCGACGCCGTCCGCCCGAGGACTTTGTCAAGAGTCCATGGCGTTCTAAGTAGCTTGGAGGCGTGTGGAGTGTCGTGAGGCCCTTTGACCGGAGGTGGGTCGATCGGTTCTACTGAGAACCGAGTCTCGTCCGTTTGGGGAGTCGCTCACACAGGAACTCGCAGCATGTCGTCGGTTCGAAAGATCGCCAAGCTCGCCAATGTTTCCGTCGCCACGGTGTCGCGCGCGCTCAACAACCACCCGGACGTGGACCCCAACACCAGGGATCGCGTTGTGGCCGCGGCGAACCTGAGCCGCTACGCGCCGGCGGTCGGCAAACGCATTACCACGGTCATTGGCCTGGTCTATCCCTCCGAGCCCGTGAAAGCGGACTACGGGGCATTTGATTCCGCGCTGCTCACCGGCATTCTTCGCGGGGTGAACGAGCAGAAGTTCGACGTCAAGCTCGTGAACCTTCAGAGGGACAAGAGCGCCGAGGAGTCGTACACCCAGTTCTTCATGCGGAAGGGGCTTCGCGGGATCATTCTGCGAACGTTCGAATCCACCCGCGGCGTCTGCCAGGCGATCGCGGCCGAAGGATTCCCGGCGGTGGTTGTGGCCGATCGGTTCACCGATCCGAAGGTGAACTTCATCTGCTGCGACTCGAGTGATGACAGCCGCAGGGCGGTTGAGCATCTGATTCAACTGGGGCATCGTCGTATTGCGTGCGCGGTTCACAACGTGCCGGACACGGATCACAAGGATCGCCGCGAGGGGTACGCCAAGGCGCTGGCCGAGCATCGCATTCCGCTGGACCCTTCCATGGTCTTCGAGATCGTGGCGAGCTTCGAGGGAGGAATCGCGGCTGTGAACCGGATCATGGGTCTGCCGGTGCCGCCCACGGCGATCTTCTTTACCGACCCTCTCGCGACTGTGGGCGCGATGCGGCGATGCCAGGAGTTGGAGATCGAAATTCCGGGCGACCTGTCGATCGTGGGATTCGATGACAGCGACATCCGGCACCACTCGTGGCCTCCGTTCACGGCTGTGTGCCAGGATGCCCGGATGCTCGGCGAGGAGGCCGCGCTCTGGTTGACGCGGTCGGTGCTTGGCCAGGCGGACCCGCACATGCGGCTGGTTCGCCCGACGATGCTGGAGATCAACCGAACGACCGCGCGTCCGCCGCGCGGTCGATTCCGGATTCTGCCGGACGGAACACGTGTCGCCGTCCGTGAAACTAAACCGTAACGATCCCGTCCGGAGCGGCTGCCCGCTTCGTGTGTTGCCTGAAACAGGAAAAGAGCGAGCACATGGGCAAGGACAGAACGAGTGGCCGCGTCGGCCGACGAGGGGCGTGTCAGGGCGCGTTCACGCTGATTGAGTTGTTGGTGGTGATCGCGATCATCGCGCTGCTGGTGGGCATATTGCTGCCCGCGCTGAGCAAGGCGCGTGACGCGGCCCGGGACGTGCTTTGCAAGACCAACGAGCGACAGCTTGTGACCTCTCTGCTGCTGTACGCGGGCGATTACAAGGGCAAGTTTCCTCCGGTGCTGGACAGCATTCCGGATCCGGACACGAGCAAGATCAGCATGATCTGGTACGACGAGGCCCGCATCGGGCAGTACCTGCCGCAGATGAACGATTCGAATCTGCTCCCCAGCAACATCAAGAACAACACGGTCGGCGGGGGCATCATGCAATGCCCGAACCATCCGTCGGCGGGGCGCTCGTTCAGTATGAACTTCTGGGCGGCCAGCGCGGGGAGTTGGCGGAATCGGGCGGGGGGCGGAAATCCGGAGACATTCCCGCCCGGGTCGGATTCGGTGGTGAATGGCGAGAGCCAGCTTGGCCGCGCCTTCGACACGACGGTGGACCTTCCGACGAAGATATTGCTGATGGGCGAGGCGTGGGGAACGTTCCCGTCGGAGGACACCACCAAGCCGATCAGCTGGTTTGCGATTGGGCAGATCGGCTACTACGCGCGCCCCGGGGTTCGATTCGGCGGCGGCACGGGGCTGGGCTCGTACGCATTTCCGAACTTGAACTACACGACGGCGGCTCCCGAGAGCGGCGGAGCGTTCCCCAAGTCGTATCTGCCGTACTACCGGCACCCGAAGCGAAGGGACGATCCCAATGGATTGAAGGGCGGCACGAACATCGGCCTGGCCGATGGCCACGTTGCGCAGTACGACTTCCATCAACTGGTGAACACGGCCACGGGCGACAGCACAAAGCTGGTCCTGTGGTCGATGCTCGATTACAAGATGGAGCCGTGAAAAGCACATCCGCGAGCTTTGCGGAACGGTTCGGGTGATTGCGAGAACCCGGAAGTCGAGCGACCGCGATGCTGGACGTTCTACGAATCCGAAATTAATATCTTGCGTGCATCCGCGGGATTCGCTCGCGGACTCGCTCATCCCGGGCGTGTGAATTAAACAGGATTCGTATTACTCCATGCGAGAATCGGGGCCGATCAAGCAGCGACAGTCGGGTGCAAGCTCCGCTTCGATCGGGGTCTGGGCGATCGGCGCGCTGGCGGTGCTGTCGTCGCTCGCCCTCGCCGCCCTGCCGGGCGAATCCGCTCCGGCCGTGCGGATGTGGACCTTCGCCCGCCTGCACAAGCAGTTGTACGACCCGATCATCGCGACGTGGCCGGAGCGGACGCGCCCGGACATTGCGCTGTTGAGCTTTCCTGCGCTGGAGCGCCGGATGCTGCAGGGGTTTCTGGCGGAGTCCGCCACGGCGGACCTGATCGAGGCCGAGCGCAAGGTGGCCGCGCGGGCGTTCATGGGTCCGCTTGAGAGCGTGGGGTATGTGGATTTGACGGATCGGTTGAAGTCGGAGGGGCTGCTGGAGCAGATCAATACGGCGTCGTTCAGCCCGTGGTCGTCGCGGGGGCGCATCTTCGGGCTTCCGCATGATGTGCATCCCGTCATGCTCGGCTATCGCGCCGATCTTGTGGAGGCGGCCGGGATTGATGTTTCAACGATCGAGACGTGGGATGATTTTGTGCGCGAGATGGCCCCATTGATGAGCGAGAAGGGTGAGGACGGGAAGCCCAAGCGGTACCTGCTGAATCTGTGGCCGGACAGGGAGGACTTTATTGAGGTGCTTCTGCTGCAGGCCGGCGGGGGCTACTTTGATGAGGCCGAGCGCGTGCGGATTGCCACGCCGGTGAACGCGCATGTGATTTCCACGATTGTTTCCTGGTGCTACGGGCCCGGACGGATTGCCGCGGATGCGACCGATTTCACCGCCAGCGGCAATCAGTTGAAGGCGGAGGGATACGTTGTCGCGGATTTCATGCCCGACTGGATGTGCAATGTCTGGAAGAATGAGATTCCGCAGCTCAAGGGGAAGGTGAAGCTCATGCCGCTGCCGGCATGGACCAAGGGCGGCCGGCGAACGAGCGTGTGGGGCGGCACGATGCTGGGCATTGCGCGGACCGCGCCGAATCAGGACGAGCTGTGGAGCGTTGCGAAGCGCCTGTACCTCTCGCCGGAGCTGGCCAGGAGTTTGTACACCGAGGGGGACATCATCACGCCCGTTCGGAGTTTCTGGAACGATCCGGTCTTCGATCAGCCGGACGCCTACTTCGCGGGCCAGCGGAAGGGGCGTGCGTACATCAACCTTGCCCCGGATGTGCCGACGCGGACGAGTTCGCCGTATAACCTGCTTGCCAAGCTGCGCGTGCAGACCGCGGTGATCGCGCTGGCGACGTACGCCGAGTCCACGGGGCGATCCCGGCCGGATCAGCTTGAAGAGCGAGCGATGATGCTGCTTCAAGCGGCCGAGGATCAGGTGCGGGCGCAGGTCGATCGCAACGTCTTTCTTTCCCAGCCATCGCCAACCAACGCGAGCAAGACTGGCGGTGGCGCATGAGTGCGTCCCCGGCGGCAACCCGATGGGCTCCGTGGGTGCTTCTTGCGCCTTTCCTCCTGATTTCCGCGATCTTTTTGGTGTACCCAATCGGGCAATCCATCGCGCTCTCTGTGCAGCAGACGTTCGGGCCAGCGCACAGTCGCTTTGTGGGCGCGGCGAACTACCGGAACGTGGTGGCCGATCCGCTTTTCTGGCAGGCGGTTCGCAACACTCTGCTGTACACGGCGGGGAGCATGTTCGTTCAGCTCCCGCTCTCTCTGGGGCTGGCGCTTCTTCTGGATCGCCCGGGCCTCCGCGGCCGGACGGTGCTTCGCACGATCTTCTTTGCGCCGGTGCTGGTGGGCGTGGTGTTCGTCGCCATGATCTTCGGGGTGATGTTCGAAAAGCGCACGGGGCTGGTGAATCAGGCGTTGCACTCGGCGCTGGGGTGGGATCTGGATTTTCCGTGGCTGCAGAGGTACGTGGTTCCCGCGCTGATCGTGGCATCGCTGTGGCAGTATGTCGGGTTCAACATGGTCTATTTTCTCGGCGCGCTGCAGAACGTTCGTCGCGAGTTGATCGAGGCGGCGACGATTGATGGCGCGGGGGCATGGCGGCGGTTTGTGCATGTGATTGTGCCGCAGATCCGGCCTGTGGCGACGTTCATCGTGCTGCTCTCGATCGTGGGAAGCTTCCAGATATTCGAACTGCCGTACGTGCTGCTGAACGGCACGGCGGGGCCGGACAACCGAGGCCTGACGATCGTGATGTACCTGTACCAGATGGGCTTTGATCAGGGCGATCTTGGCTACGCGAGCGCGGTGGGATGGCTTCTGGCGACGATCCTCATCGGATTCACCCTTGTGCAGCGCCGATTCGGCGGCGAGTTGCCGCGGAGGGCTCGAGCATGAGCGACTCCCGCACTTCTTCCAGGCCCGCGGCATCGCTGGCGACGTACGGTGTGCTGTACGCCGGCGCGGCGATTGTGCTTGTGCCGTTCCTCTGGCTGCTGTGCGGCGCGTTCAAGCACAATGAGGACTTCTTTGGCTCGATGTTCCTCCCGCGGGGTGAGGGGCTGTTTGGCATTGCATGGGGCCGACTGACGCTGGACAACTTCCGCGCGCTGCTGGCGAACTCATCCATTCTGCGAGCCATGCTCAACTCGGTCTTCCTCTCGTCGATGACGGCGCTGATCGCGACTTTCGTGTGCGCCATGGGCGGGTATGCGTTGGCCAAGCTTCGCGTGCGTTTCGGGCCGATTCTGCTGGCGGTGGTGCTTGCGGCGGTCATCGTGCCGCCGACGCTGCTGCTTGCTCCCGGGTATCAGTTGCTCTTCCGGCTGGGCATGCTTGATTCGTTCTGGGGGCTGATCATCCCGGCGGCGGCTCCGGCGTTCGGGGTGTATTTGTTCCGGCAGGCCTCGCTGGGATCGATTCCGGATGAGCTGATCGAGGCGGCCCGGATCGACGGCTGCGGCGAGCTGCGTATTTTCTCGGCCGTCGCCGTGCCGCTGCTGCGCCCCATGATCAGCGCGTTCATGCTGATCACGTTTCTGGGCGTGTGGAACAACTTCATCAATCCGCAGATCGTGCTGCAATCGGCCGAGAAGTTTCCGCTCTCGGTCGCGGTGGCTCAGCTCAAGGGTGTCTACTACCAGGACTACGGTTTGCAGATCGCGGGCACGTTGCTCTCGGTCGCGCCGGTCCTTGGCCTCTTTCTGCTTCTACAACGCGACTTTGTTTCCGGTCTCACAAGCGGCGCGGTCAAGGAATGACCGGGCAGGAGTAAGGGCATGATGTTCCCATCGAAGTTTGTCTGGGGCGCGGCTTCCAGCGCGTTCCAAATTGAGGGTGCCGTGAACGCCGACGGGCGCGGGCCATCGGTCTGGGACACATTCTGCAAGCAGCCCGGCGCGATTCACATGGGCCAGAATGGCGACAGCGCCTGCGATCACTACCACCGCTATCGCGACGATGTCGCGATGATGAAGTCGCTGGGGCTGCCCGCGTATCGGCTTTCGATCTCGTGGCCCCGCGTGCTTCCCGATGGTGTGGGCAAGCCCAACGAGGCGGGGCTGGCGTTCTACGACCGGCTGATCGATTCTCTGCTTGAGGCCGGGATCGAGCCATGGATCACGCTCTTCCATTGGGACATGCCAGAGGCCCTCTTCCAGCGCGGCGGGTGGATGAATCGCGACAGCGCGGAATGGTTCGCCGAGTATGCGGGGCTGATGTCCAAGCGGTTGTCCGACCGCGTCTCGCGGTGGATGACGCTAAATGAACCGCAGGTGTATATCGGTCTGGGTCATGCCGACGGCAAGCACGCCCCGGGGCTGAAGCTCTCGTTCAAGGATTGTCTGCTTGTGTGCCACCACACGCTGCTGGCGCACGGCCGCGGCGTGCAGGCCCTGCGTGCCGGAGCGAAACAGAAGCTGAGCGTCGGCTGGGCGCCGGTCGGCCACGTTGTGGGCGCGGCGAGCGATTCTCCCCAGGATGTTGAGGCCGCGCGAGGCGCGATGTTCGCGATCGAACAGAAACATGTCTGGAACAACACGTGGTTCGGCGATCCCGTCTGCCTGGGGCACTATCCGGCGGATGGCCTGCAACTCTTCGGCAAGGATGTGCCCGAGCCGCAGGAAGGGGACATGAAGACGATCTGTCAGCCCCTGGATTTCTATGGCATCAATGTGTACAGCGGTTCGACGGTTCGAGCAGGCCCGGATGGCAAGCCCGTGCCTGTTCCGGCGCCTCCGGGTGCGCCGATCACCACGTTCCGCTGGCTGATTTATCCGGAGTCGCTGTACTGGGGGCCGAAGTTCCTGCACGAGCGATATCGCCTGCCGATCGTGGTGACGGAGAACGGGATGTCCAATGTGGACTTCGTGGACTTGGACGGACGCGTGCAGGATCCGCAGCGCATCGACTTTACACGCCGATACCTGCTTCAGCTTTCGCGTGCGATCAAGGATGGCGTGAAGATCGACGGTTACTTCCACTGGTCGATCATGGACAACTTTGAGTGGGCCGAGGGATACAAGGAGCGTTTCGGCATGGTCCACGTGGACTATGTCTCGCAGAAGCGCACGCCGAAGGACTCCGCTCTGTGGTACAAAAAAGTCATCGCGTCCAACGGCGGGTCATTGGCTGTGGGCCATGAGGCGCATGGCACCGTGGGGGCAATCGCGGCTGCCAAGCCGGTCGTTCGAACGATCACCCCTTCGGCCGTTGCGGCCGGAAATGGAGGAGCACTATGAACCGATCGATTCTGTCTGTTGCCGTGGTCGGGTTTGCTGCTGTTGCGGGGACACTGATCCCGACCATGTCCACGAGCGCGCAGGCGCCGGCCATTCCGGGCTGGCGGCTCGTCTGGAACGACGAGTTCCGCGGAACCACGCTGAACACGGGGGTCTGGAACTCCGAGAATGTCGCGTGGCCGTACAACAATGAGCTGGAGTACTACCGGCCGCAGCAGGCCACGGTGCTGAACAGCCAACTGAACATCAAGGCGGAGCACATTTCGGTTGGGGGGCGCAACTACGTCTCGGCGCGCATCAATACATCCGGGCACTTCAGCCAGCAGTACGGCCGCTTCGAGGCACGCATGCTGCTCCCCGCAGGTCAAGGGTATTGGCCCGCGTTCTGGCTGCTGCCGACTTCACAACTGTGGCCGCCGGAACTGGACATCATGGAGCAGATCGGCAGCATTCCCAACAAGGTCTATCTCACGCAGCATTGGGGTGTGGACTTTGCGAGCCACCAGTACGCCGGGACGACCTACACCGGCCCGAACTACACCACCGGCTACCACCGTTTCGCGATTGAATGGTCGCCGACGAGGATCGACTGGATCGTTGACGGCGTGATTCGCTATTCATCAGTCGCCAACATTCCGCAGGAGCCGATGTACGTTCTGTTCAATCTCGCGATTGGCGGCGATCTTCCAGGGCCCCCCAACGGCAGCACCGTGTTTCCCAAGAGCATGCTTGTGGACTGGGTTCGCGTGTATCTGCGCGACAGCTCTCTTTTGAATCCGAGCTTTGAGAACGCGGGGGCGGGGACTGCGCCGGCGAACTGGCAGGTCTTTGGCAGCGCAGAGCAATCCACAACCGGCCCACACACCGGTTCCAAGAGCGTGCGCATATTCGGGACAACGGGCGCAGGCCCGTTCTATAGCGGCGTGTACCAGGATCTGCCGGCATCGCCCGGGCAGGTTTGGTCTGCTTCGGTGTTCGGCATGCATACGGCGGCTACGCGGCTGGTTCCGGGCAATCAGGTGTTTTTGAAGGTCGAGTGGAACAACTCCGCCGGTCAGCAGATCAGCACTCAGCAGACGCTTGTTCTCAGCGATATATCTCCGCTCGATACCCCGATTCCCGCTTCGATGCAGGCCACGGCACCAGCAGGAACCGCGACGGCGCGCCTCACGCTCGTGCTCGTTCAGCCCGGGGCGGCCTCGGGATCGGCGTATCTGGATGACGTGACGTTCGGATATGTTTCACCCGTGCAGGTCGTTCCGTGCGTCTCCGACTTTAACGGCGTGAACGGCGTGGGCGTTCAGGACATCTTTGATTTTCTAACAGGGTGGTTCGCCATGGACCCGCACGCGGACTTCAACGAATCCGGCGTGATCAACGTCCAGGACATTTTCGACTTCCTCTCTTCTTGGTTCCAAGGATGCCCATGACACATCGATTGCTCTCGCTTGCGATCTCGCTCCCGGTGCTGATGCAGAGCGCTTCGATGGCCGCGGCGGTCGATACGACCGGTGCGCCCCCCGAGGGGGCATCCGCCCCGCGCTACACGGTTGGGAAAGATGACCACGGCGTCTGGTGGTTTAATGGGCCGGACGGAGCGAAGATCTACTCGATCGGGATGAACAACGTCTCGCCCGAGCCCTACATGCCGCGCCCCGACACTTCCTACTACGCACCGGTTCCCGGCGAGTTTAAGGGCGATCTCAAGGCATGGGCGAGTTACGCTGCAACGCTGCTGATCGACAACGGTTTCAATACGCTGGGGACGTGGAGTTCTACGGCGATTCCCACGGGAAATGGAGGAAGTGGGGGGGGTGTGGGGGGTGGCAAGTTGTTCACCACGCCGGTGCTTTATGTTGTGGAGTACGAGGGGACGCGCTGCCTTGCGCCGCTGCGCCCGGACTTTGAGGAGTATGTGCGGACCAACGCGCGTGCATCTATCGCGAAGATCCCGAGCCACGACGGACTCCTCGGCGTGTTTCTGGATAACGAGATGCCGTGGTACGGCAAATCCGGGTGGGACGACATACCTACGTACACGCTTCTTGAGCAGGCGTTCGAGCTTCCCGCGACGGATGTTCGTCGCATGGCCGCGCTGGAGTTCCTGAAGTTGCGGCACTCAAGCCCCGCCCAGCTTTCCGAGGCCTACCACCGCACGATTACCGGCTGGGGTGATGTCACCGCGGAGTTTCTGAAAGGGTGTACCTCCACGGAAACCGCGGCGGACCGGGAGAAGTTCACCGCGATGCTTGCGGATCGCTTCTTTGAAGTCACGACGCGCATCGTTCGTGCCGAGCTGCCGGGCGTGCTGATTCTCGGCACGCGCATTCCGGGAAACGCTCCTGATGCCGTGATCCGTGCGTGCGGGCGCACGTGTGATGTCATGTCTCTGAATCAGTACAACCTCGAGCCCAAGGCCGACGTCAACAACCTTACGCGTTTCTGGGTGCTCGGCGGCAAGCCCATCATGCACACAGAGTTCACCTGGCGAGCCCGACAGAACGCCAGCGGCGACCCGAATACGCGAGGTGCGGGGACCATCGTTGAAACCCAGGCCGAACGCGGGGCCGCGTACGCCGCTCTTGTGGCGGATATGGCGACCGTGCCGTACGTCATTGCCTCGCACTGGTTCGAGTTTGCGGATCAGTCGCCGCAGGGCAGATTTGATGGGGAGGATTCCAACTACGGCGTGGTGGACATCCACAACAAGCCGTACGTCGACCTCCTCGCGGCGATGAAGAGCACCAACGCGCGCGTGCACGAACTGCACGCTAAGACCACACGCAGCATGCCCACGGAGATACCCAAGCCCAAGGCCGTGACCTATTCCCCGGGACAGCACCCCGAACGGGCCGCCACGCTCAACCTTCTCGGGGATTGGATTCACGAACCGGAAATCTGGGGCGCGCCGGACGCCAAGATGTCCTGGCAGCGCAAGGGGATGGATGTCGTTCTGACCTACGACGCGGGCGCGCAATACGGGGCGGGCATCAACATCTTTGGCCCGAAGGCCTCGGCACTCCCGAAGAGTTCGGCGTTCGCCTCCGATCTCGATGGATATGCCACGATCGTTCTTGAAGCGATGGTGCCCAAGGGGTTGCAGATCAACATCGTGGTCGCGGAGGCGGGGGCCGCGCCGCCATCTACGGCGAAGTTTGATACGTCCGCGGGCGACGATGGCGAGGCCTTTGTTTCGGGGCCTCTCTACGGGACGGGTTCGATGGAGACCTACAAGCTGCCGATCGCCCGCCTGCTCAAGCAACAGTTCTTCGGCAATCAAGGCGGCGTGCAACGCATCGACATGCAGGCGCTTCGCAACCTGGGCATTCAGGTCTCGGGTGAACCCCGCCGCGGCGATGTGATTGTGCATGGATTCCGGCTTGAGCGATAAGGGTCAGGTCGAACTGATGGCGGATCTGGTCGCGTGCTTGGAATCTGGCAGGGCCAACCTCTGTTGTTCCAATGAGTAGGCGTGGAAGCGGTAGCGTTGATGCTCCGGGCGCGTGCCTTTCGGCATTTCCCCCCGATCGCGATGCAGGGGGGCGGTGCGATTGTCGCACCAACGGCGCCGACCCCTCATCCACCATAAACTCCTGCCCATTGTGAACATGGGCCCTGTGGCGGAACGGCAGACGCAGCGGACTTAAAAGGCTTCTTTCTGAGGATCAGAAGAGGGTCAGCAAGGATCAACCACGTTTGCTGCGAGCCACGTGAGGTCCGGAGGGGTTCGATGTGGGCCCCGTTGAACGGCCCCCACGACGGCCCCGGCCCCCAGGCAGGCCCCCAGTCGACCCTCTCCGACGAACCGCGCCAAGCCCCATTACGGCAGTGTACGGCCGCGGGTCGGGCGCGTGTCCGGCGCAGCTCTGGATGGCATTCGGGGCACGCACAATGACGCTGGCGTCGTCGCGGCGGAGGCCGCGCGGTGCAAAAATCGGATGACAGTCAGCTTGTCACCGTCGGCGGGCTCCCAAGCAGTCGGTTGCCCACCAATACCGCTATCACCACGAGCCGTTCGATGTGCGTGAATGCCGCGCGTCGCCGTGCGATTATTCTCCGTGCCCCCCATCGTGGGCTTTCTTTGGTCCATTGCTCAGCCCCTCTTGGGCTTCAACTCCACGCGCCCCGGCGTGACGTTCGGATCAGGAATGGCGTCCAGCGGCACACCATTCTCGTTCGTTGGCTGCTTGCCGCCGCCGAGCTGCTCCCGGATCTCCGCCGCGGCCCGGATGGCGTCATCCGGTGCGCTCGCCTGCGGCGGTCCGCTGAGCCCGTACGCCAGCAGCAGCGATGCCGCGATGACCGCGATTATCGAGCCCACCACGATCTTGCGTTTCTGTGTCGTGTCCAAGGGTGTTCCGATCGTTCGACGGCGCTCCGTCAGCGGTTGAGGTCTCGACCGCGGATCCCATTGCGCGTCCCCCAGAAGAACTGGGGATACGGGCCGTTGCCCGCGAACCCGTTCCCGTTCTGCCAGGGGTCCGTGCTGATCGGGGGTATAACGGTTCCGTGCCCTGCGCTCGCGTCCCACTGCATGAATCCGCCTGGAGAAATGTCGAAGAGGCCCGACGGCCGGTACGTGTCCTGGATGGTCTGGGTCGCGCTGTTGGCCAGCAGCGTCAGACTCGCCATGTTCGCCTCCGTCACATTCCCGTCAACACAGCACACCAGCGTGTGCCCCTCCGTCGCGTTGAACTGCACCGGGGCCCCGTTCAGGCCGCGGGCCTTCCGTGTGCCGTCGAATCGTTCGAAGAGCATGGCCTTCGCGCTCGCGTAGGTGGCCTGATCGAAGCGGTTGCGTCGCCAGTATCGGTCGCCCGCCAGTTGTGTCGCGTTGATGACCGTCAGCGTCTCGTCCTTATACCGTTCCGGGGCCAGCCAGCACGTCGGGGAGTAGGCGTACGAGGTGTCAAACTCGCCCGCATCCAGCCCGAACGTGGTGCCTCCATTGGCCATCACCCGCGCAAACTCTTCCTTGTACCGCTCGATCACCGGCCGGTCATACGGCGCCCGCGTCACCCCCGAGCCGTAGTCGTTGGCGCTGATGTACGCCGTCATCAGCGGCGCCCAGTACAGCGCGAACATCTCGCTCACGCGCCCCGGGGGTGCCCCGAAGATCTCGCCCACGAGTGTTCCCCCGGACTGCTCGTAGCGGGGGCGCATCGCCACGAACCACTGCACTGTCGGTGCATACCCCGCGAACTCCGTCATGTTCTTGTTGCTGAAGGGATTGACGAACGAGTCTTTGTATTCCGAGGCGTACTGCGCCTGCGTCTTGCCCAGATTGGAGAGGTTCGACTGGCTCACCGCCCGCTGCGCCCCCAGCCGCGCCTTGCCCAGCGCGGGCAGCAGAATACCCACGAGCAGGGCGATGATCGCGATCACTACCAGCAGTTCGATGAGCGTGAATGCCCGGATTCGATTTCGTGCCATGCAAGCGATCTCCTTCACCGCCACGAGTTTTTACTGTTTGAGCACATCCACCTGGGCCACAACGAGCGTGTGGAGCACCGGATACCGCACGCGGCAGCGGTACACGTCGAATCGCATCCCCAGCCACCCCAGTTTCTGCAGTACATGACGGACCGAGTCCGGGTGCCCCGGCACGCCATCCAGCGCGGGAACGCTCTCCATCGCCCCTAGGTACGTGACTGTTTCGCGCTGCGGGAGCAGGTCCACGGGACGCTCCTCCAGAACGCGCTCGGGGTGGGGGCGTCGCCCGTAGACCGCGGCGCGGGCTGTCGCCGGGTTGCTGAGCCCCGCCGGAATCAGCAACTCCCACACAATCTCTTCAACCGGCATCGTGATGAACATCCGCCCGTTGTAGTCGATGCGTGAGCGTTCGGTGAGTTGGCTGGAGCAGAGCGTCACCGCGCCCGCGCGACCGGGGGGCACGATCAACTCGTTCTCCACCAGCCCGTCCTCGCCCCGCTTGGCGACTATCTTCGGCAGCGGCTGTGAGCAGAACTCCGGCAGCAGCTCGACGGGGTGATTCACAGGGTCGCCGTTCTTGGTCCTGCCCTCGGGAATGACATGATCGCGACAATCCTCGGGCCCTTCCGCCAACACCCAGCGCACCACCACCAGCGGATCGCTCAAGCGAAGACGCTGCATGTCCAAGTCCGTGCTGATCAGCACCTCGTCTTGCGAGTCGGTATACACAGGGTCCGGGTTGTGCGCGATCGCCGTGCGAATCTGCATGCGGGCTTGCATCCCCCACACATGCGACGCCGCCTGGAAGTACGCCTTGCGCACCTTTAGCTCGAACTGGTCGCTTTTCTGGTGCGTGAGCCCGCTGACCATAGAGATCAGCCCAATTCGGTTGCCGCATTGGGTCTCAGCGAAATCCTCGAATCGTTCCAAAGCCTTAGAGATGCGATCCGTGATCTGCTTGGGCACATGCTTGCGTCGGGAGGCCTCGATGACACGTTCCAGACCCGCCCGCGAGGGGACGTTGGCGATCTCGCGAAGGCCCACCGACCTGCTGAGCCGGAAAACCTGCCATGCCAGCTTCTTTTCCAGCCGAAGCGAGCGTTCAAGATCAACGGCGCGCCGGATCGGCTCGGGTAGGTCGGTCACGAGCGAGCCCAAAGAGGCCTGCAACTCGTCCATAATCGCGGTCGCCGTGCTCTCGAACGGCGGGACCGAGACGACCACGGGACTGGCAGTTGACATCATTCGCATGATACACCGAAGCCATTTTCGGGCCCGAACGAGCTCCGGAAGCCCAAGCATAGCACCCCGATTCATTCTTGGCAACAAGTTTCTGGAAATATCATAAAACTTCCTTGACGCCATCGCCGATATGTGGTAGTTATTGCCATATGGGGCGGAAACACTGGTAGGAGCTTGCGATGAACTGCGCTCGAGTCGTCCCCATCATCCGTCGTTTGCTGTGTCTGGGAACCTTGACCGCACCAGCTCTGTTCGCGCCCCAGAGCCACGCCCAGTACTGTGCGGCGGGGTCGGTCCGGTGTGACGCGGGCATCCCGCGGATCAGCCGCGTCACGTTCGTCGCCATCGACAACCCGGAGGGCAATGACATCGGCCCGGTCGGGTGCTATACCGATTACACCGCGCTCTCCACCAACGTCTTTGTTGGTGGCACCTACCCCATCACCGTGTACGACCCGAATACTAACCTGTTCAACGGCAATGCAGCCGCAGTCTGGTTCGACTGGGACCATGATTCCAACTTCAACGCCGGTAACGAGCAGTACGTCCTCATCACCTCCAACGGAGGCTCCACATGGACAGCCAACGTGACGGTGCCGGGGAACGCTCTGTTGGGCGCGACTCGAATGCGGGTTCGCTATTGGAACAGCGGTCCCCTCTCTCCCTGCGGCAACTCCTCGTTGGGCGAGGTCGAGGATTACAGCGTCACGGTTGTTGACAATACCTTCGGAGCGTGCTGCACCGGCACCGGTACCTGCAACGTCGTCGATCCAAGCGCCTGCTTCGGTATCTTCCAGGGAGGCGGCGTCGCCTGCGTTCCCACGAACCCTTGTGGCGGCGCGTGCTGCAGTTCCTCGGGCACTTGCTCCGTTGTCGCCACCAGTGCTGGCTGCTTGAGCCCCAACAGCTTCGTCTCCCACGCCGCGTGCACTCCCATTAGTTGCTTCGGCGTCTGCTGTGACCTAGCGACCGGCGTGTGCGCTCCGTCCGGAATCGGCGTCTCCGGCTGCCCCTGCGGCACCACCTGGCTCGGCATCAGCAGCGTGTGCACCCCATCTCCCTGCCAGCAGGGCGCGTGCTGCGTGACCATCACGGGCGTCTGCTCACTTACGCCGCAAGTGGCCTGCTCGGCGGGAAGCATCTTCCAGGGCGTCGGATCGATGTGCGCGCCGACGAATCCCTGCGGCGGAGCCTGCTGCACCACCGCCACCGGCGTGTGCACTGCGGCCCTCAACGTCGCCGCCTGCACAGCGGGTACGCAAACGTTCGTCGCGGGCGGACTCTGCTCGGCCCTTCCTTGCACCGGTCAGGCGTGCTGCAACGCCACCACCGGCGCTTGCACGTTCTCCGGCACGACGGCCTGTGCTGCGGGCACGGTCACTCGAGGCGCCGGCACGCTCTGCATTCCCAACCTATGCCCCTCGGGCGCCTGTTGCAGCGCCACAACCGGCGCGTGCACCCTGGGTGGCACCGCGTGCGCAGCAGGTCTGACCTACCAGGGCCTGGGCTTGGCATGCACCGCCGACGTCACCACTCTGTGCGGCATACCCAGCGCCTGCTGCGGCACCACCGGCGCGTGCACCCTTACGCTTTCGGCCGGGTGCGTCTCCCCCAGCACGTTCCAGAACGGCAACCTGAGTTGCACACCCGCCCCTTGCAACCGAGGCGCCTGCTGCACGAACGCCGGTGCCTGCACCAACAACGTTTTGGCCAACTGCGCTTCTCCCAGCACGTTCCAGCTCGGCGTGACGTGCGGCACCAACGCCGCCTCCTGCTCCCAAGGCGCTTGCTGCGACAACAACAGCGCGGCCTGCACACTGACCATCTCCGCCAGTTGCGGCGCCGGTTTCAGCTTCAACGGCTCGGCCGTCTGCTCCCCCAGCCCCTGCAACCCCGGCGCGTGCTGCTCCGTCGCCGGCACCTGCACACTCACGACCATGGCCGGCTGCACCGGCACCAGCACCTACCTGGGTGATGGCAGTCTTTGTTACACCACCGCGACCCCCTGCGGCACCGGTGCCTGCTGCCACCAGGATGGGACGTGCACCGTCTCCAACGCGCTGACCTGTTCCGGGTCCGGCTTCACCTACCTCGGCTCCAACATTGCCTGCCCGGCGGTCGCGATCAAGTGCTACGCCGAACTTGAGCCCAACGACACCAGACTCACCGCCACCGTGGTGCCGGCCGCGCTCGCCGACGGCGACATGGTTGTGGGTTTCTCCACCGGCATCAGCACGGTGGCGGGTTTCGGAGTATCCACCGTAGACTACTTCTCCGTGCGTCCGACGGCGCGGGCCTCGGGCATTTATCGCCACACACTGACGATCGCGGCCCCGGGCGAGCCGGCGGACGGGACCGCGGGGCACAACATGATCAGCCGCGGCCTCGGGCAGGCCGACAGCGTTACCAACTATAAGAATACCGTTGCCACCGCGGACGCGGCGGTGCAAACCACGAACAACGCCGTCTCGGTCGGGACGCCCGCTCGCACGCTGGTGTGGTACGGGTTCGGCAACTCCGAGATTTTCGACTTCCTCGCGCGATGGTCGGGCACGATCGCCGCGTCCCCGTACACGGCGACGCTGAGCACGACGTCCGTTGCGCCAAACGTGCTGGGCTCTTTCCCTGCGGGCCTGATCACGGTATCGACCGTCGGGCAGGGGCACACGACCGACACATCCTTCTGGGTGCTCGACTCGACGTTCTCTCCCGTAACCGGATTCGGCAATGACGATGTGCCCAACGCCCTCAACCACGGCACGACCCAGTCCCAGGCGACGAAGAACCTGCCGCCGGGGGACTACTACATCGCCCTGAGCAACACCATCACGACGGTGGGCGTGGCGTCTCAGCCCCCGCCCTTCGAGCGCAGCCCCAGCAACGTGGTCTGCAACCCCGGCATCGTGATGAACACCTCCGGCACCGTCTTCACCGCGGCGAACATGAAGTTCGCTATCACGGACGGGTCCGGCGCGACCACTGCCTTCTCCTTCGCGAAGGTCAACGGCTTCGATGTTGTGTGGTCGAAGTTCACCCTCTCGACGGTGCCGACCGGCGCCTGCTGCCCGCCGAGCGGAGTGTGCACGGTCACCACCCAGGACAACTGCACCAGCAACCTCATCCTCAACGGGATCACTATGGGCGGGCTGAACGGCACGTTCAACGCCGGCTCCACCTGCGGGAGCATCACCTGTACGCAGCCCCCCAATGGCGCCTGCTGCCAACTCGACGGCACCTGCACTACAACCTCCTCCTACGCCTGCAGTTCCTACACCGGCGCGTGGAGAGGCGCGAGTTCCCTCTGCTCACAGCAGCCCTGCCCGGGCACGGTCACCGGCGAGGGAGTGCCGTTCGATGCGAACACCATCGGCGGGCAACAGTTCGGCGACTTCCTGAACATCACGGCCGGACCCGATCCGATCCTCATCAACCGCATCGACTACTACAGCAGTCTGTTGTACAACAACGCCATCCTCACCGCCGCGGGGGCCAGGAACGCGCCGTGCGAGGCCGTCTTCTACGCCCGACTCGGGTTCGGCGGGTACAGCGGCTTCGAGACAAGTACGGTGACCAACGCCGCCATTTGCTTCCCACCGACCAACTCCGATTGGGTCGTCAACACTGATACCGGCGCGGTTATTTCCGGCCCCGGCAACTGGGTGACCATACCCGTCACGCTCACCACGCCGATCTCCGTTCCCGCCAACCAGATCAAGGCCCTCTACCTCACCTCCGTCACCGGCGGCATGGGAGCCCGCCAGAACGGAACCACGGACTATGCCGGCAGCGATGGCGTGATGATGCACGGCGATGAGGGGCGGCAAATGGCGAACGGCCTCGCCATCAACGGGAATTGGGGCGGCCCACTGTTTGCGACCACAACCACCTTCAACGGACGCATCTTCTACGCCTTCACCGGGGCCTGCTGCTCCGGTGCCGGAGCCTGCATCATCACGACCGCGGGCGGATGCACCTCCGGGAACAACTTCGTCGGTCTCGGCGCGGCGTGCGCACCCAACCCCTGTGCCGGCGTCTGCTGCCGCGGATCTACCTGCAACACCACCATCGGGCTCACCTCCTGCACTGCCACGGGCATGGCTGGCGCCCGCTTCGTTCCCAACGTGAGCACCTGCAACGGCACCAGCACGATCGCGCCCTGCTGCTACGCCGATTACAACAAGGTGAACGGCATCTCCGTCCAGGACATCTTCGATTTCCTGGGCGACTGGTTCTCGGGCAACCCCTTCGCGGCCCCCGGCACCAACGGCACATCCGGCTCGCTGGCTGTCCAGAACGTCTTCGACTTCCTCGCCGCGTGGTTCTCCGGCGGGTGCTGATCCGCTGACAGAAAGCGCAATGACCATCGAGCCGTTGTAAGACAACCACCGCATCCGGGGGACGAACCCGGATCTTCAAGGGCCCACGCGGGAATCCGCGTGGGCCCTTTTCATTCGTGGGGAGTCGGCTTCAGGATGATCTTCGATCGAAGACCTTCAATCGATGGTGTGCCGGTGGTCTCGCGGGGGGTTGTGGGCTCCGTTGAGCGGCCCCACGACGGCCTCGAGTTGAGGAAACGACCTGAAGCTGCACCTCTGACTTTTCCCCCTCAACCCGGTCCGAGTCGAGTGATAGTCTCGACGCGGACCAAGAAGGGCCAAGGCCACGGGCAGGAAGGATTAACCTCGTTTGCTGCGAGCCACGTGAGGTCCGGAGGGGTCCGATGTGGACCCCGTTGAGCGGCCCCCACGCCGGCCCCGGCCCCAGGCAGGCCCCCAGGGGATCCTCGCCGACGAACCGCGGCAAGCCGAGCAAGTCGATGGGGGCCCCGGGGTCGGGGACGTTGTCGGCGCGGGTCGTGCTGGCGACAGTGGCAGGTGCGGTCACGCTGCCGTCGTCGCGGCGGAGGCAGCGCGTTGCAACGGTCGGATGACTATCACTTTGTCATCGTCGGTAGCCTCCCGAGCACTCGGTTGGGGCCGCTCCGAGCCGTTTGCGCGGGCTAGCGGGAAGGCATGGTGCGGCTCATTCGAAGGCGCTCCTCTTCCGACCTCGATGCGATCCGGCCGGTGCGCATGACCGCCGCGGGCCTCGCCGTGAACGAAGCAATCATCTAAACTTGCTCCCATGCCTGAAGAACCTCCTTTCCAAAGTGATTCTCGCCACGACGAGCTGTTCGCCGCATTTGGCAATGCAGTAGTCGGCGTTTGCGCGCGGGCCCAACCACCTTGGCGACCGTCCAGACCCAGGTTTAACGAATTCACCAAGCCGTATGAAATGCGTCGTGCAATCGATGACGTGTTGGCGCATCTGCACTCGTTTGCCATTACGGACTCGTTCAGGCAGGCGATCGCACCGGCTGCGGCGGCCTTGCGTGGCATTTCAGGCCTTGTTCCTCTTGGATCTGCGATGTCTCCCTCAAGTGCAGCGTGCGCTGACGTTGAACCCGAACTCGATATTTTTGTTCGCGACTATGCCCTACGGTGTGTTGCATGGGGAATCGCTCTGGCGCCCAACTTTCCCCCCACCGAAGACGACTGGAATGCCGCGGCAGCACGCGCATTCCGAGCCTGGCGCAGTTCTCATGTCGGTTGGCTTGTCGTCGCGCACGTGGACCGAGCGATGGGCCAAGAGTTCGAAGAGATCGACCTCTGCCCGGGATTCCTTCTGATTCGAGACTTTGCCGACGAGGCACAGGAAATTGAAGATGGCACGCCTCGAATGCGACCTAGTGGAATGTCGATGGCAGCAATAGTGGGGCGGCTCCAGGTCTCGAAATCCGAACCCCCACCTTGTTGGCAACGAGACGCGCTTGAAACTCTCAAACAGTGCGTGCGATCGCTGCGGCTAATTGTGCCGGGGCACTACGGCATCGAAGAGGTGTGGCTGATTCCAGATCGATACCATTTCCAGACCGGGCCACTCGTCCAATGGGCCGACCACGGCGGAGACGTGACGCCCTCATCCGATCATTTGGGCGACTTTGCACGCATCACCCCGGAGCATGGGGAGCAGTGTGCACGGATGGTCCAGGCATGGAAGGAACGGAAGTTGGCATCCCTCGCTGTGGCCTTGCAGCGTTTCAACCTGGCGTCCACGCGAGTATTGATGGAAGATCAGATCATTGATCTCGTCGTCGCGTTGGAGGGTTCTCTACTGACCGGTAACGTCAAGGATCAGCTAAAGTACCGATGCGCGATTCGTGGCGCGTACCTGCTCGGAGACGAGGATGATCCGACCTCGGCAGCGGCGCTTCTTCAGGCTGCGTACGACGCGAGGAGCGCGATTGTACACGGGGCCAAACGCTTGCCTGATCTGAAGCCGAAGCAGCGAATGAACCTCTCGCCGGAGGAGTTCATCACGAAGTGCCACGACATTGTTCGGCGGGTGCTGGTGCGATTTGTTTACGCGGCCATCGACGGAACATCGGCCGAGGAGTTCGCTCAGGCCCTCGATGCGGAGGTGCTTCGTCGATTGGATCGCAGGCCGCTTCCGTGACGCCCTTGACGCATGTGGCCCCCTGAAGGGTCCCGACGAGGTCCCCGGCCCCCAGGCAGGCGCCCAGCGGATCCTCACCGACGAACCATTCCGAGCCCATCAGCGTGGTGGGGGCCCTCCGGGTTCGGGTGCGTTGCCAGCACAACTGTGAGTAGTTCCAATGTCTGGTGGAGTGCTTTGCAGCCCTGGCATTGAGTGCAGCAAGCCATTCCTTGCCGAGTGACTTCTCCGACGCTCAGCGCTCCGGACGTCGTATGGTCTGTGGCGTCGCCCGGCCGCCGATGAATTGTCTCATGGGGACTTGCGATGCTGCGGTTGAGTGCGGCCCCAGTTGCTTGTAATCCTCTCGCACGCACTAGGTTCTGTCTGAAGGATCGTTCTGGGCTAGGAGCCGGGGGAATCGGAAAATGATTGCCAGCTGCTGCGGCGGTTCTCGTGGATCAGGCAACTGCTGGATGGTACTACTCCATCTGCAAAGCCCCGCGCTGTGAAGGGGGGTGACGCGAAGGCCCCGGTGAGTCTGTTGACTTCGCGTCGATATCGCGAATTTCATTCACACATCTGGCGAACTCCGTTCGGAGATGTTGAAGGGACGCTTCAGCGTCATTGGTCGCCTCATTCTCAAGTCGCCTTGCCAGATTGCCCAGGTTCAGAGCTCCCACCTGAAAAGCGCTGCCCGCGATCCGATGGGCTGATTCGACGATGCGTGTCGAATCTTGGGCCGCAAGTGCATGCTCGATCTTCGCGAGATCATCCGCGGTTGTTTCCGCGAATAGCTGGAGGAGTTGGCTCATGAGATCCTGCTGCCGCAGGCAACGATCATTCAATGTTTCAAAGTCAATGGCGGATTGTTCCGCTGAGTTGGAAGGTTGGGCGGACTCAAGGGCCGATCGGGAGGCGCTCGCAGGCGCGAGTTGGCTTTGCTCCGCGAGCGCCCGCATGAGATCTGCGCGTGCGATGGGCTTGCTCAGATATCCGTCCATCCCGGCACCCAGGCACCGCTCGCGATCTCCGGACATCGCGTTGGCTGTGAGCGCGATAATCCGCATGCGGGTGCTGTCCCTGCTAGATGATTCGAGTTGTCGCAGGCGCCGCGTTACTTCGAACCCATCCATATCAGGTAAGTGGCAGTCCATCAGAACTATTCCAAAGCATCCTGATGCTGCGGCCTCGAACGCCTCGGGGCCGGTAGCGGCGATCTCGCATTCAAATCCCGCGGCGGTGACCGCCTCACGCGTGATCATCTGGCCGATCGGATGGTCTTCGGCGATGAGTACCCGCACATCCTTGCGAATCTCAAGGCCGACAGCGGGAGATCGTCCAGCAGACGTCGAGGCCGCGTCCCCCGTCGCGACGACAATTGCGTCCGCGAAGCGTCGCGCTGTCAGGGGCTTGCGTACCCAGGCATCGATTACGCCGCGCTCGCTCTCCTCAATGGCTGGCGTCGGTTCGCTGAGGGCTATGCCAATAACCGTCGCCCCCGGGACCTGCCCACGCGCCGCGCGGGCCAGGATTCCTTCCGCGTCGCTCCATCGAACTCCTCCAATTAGGACAATGGGCTCCTTCGAGCCGCACCGTGCCAGCGCATCGGCCATCGCGGGTGCGTCGGCCGGACACTCACACACCAACATATCGAACCGCTCTGCCAGAGCTCGGAGCGAGGTTCGACTCTTGTCATTCCCGTCGCACACCACGCACGCGCGCCCCACAAGCCGCTTACCGGCCGCCAGGACAATCGTTGGCTCCGGTTCCCTCGTGCCTCCGGATCGCCCCAGCCGGACATACGCACGGAAGGTTGAGCCCTGTCCGACGGTTGATTCCGCCTCGACGTAGCCTCCCATTAACTCGCAAAGTTGTCTAGAGATGTGAAGACCCAGACCGGTGCCGCCGAAGCGTCGACTGGTTGACGAATCGACCTGAGAGAATGATTTGAACAGTCGGTCGATTCGATCTTGGGGAATCCCGATGCCCGTGTCTGTAACCTCAATGCGAAGGAGCTGCTGCTCAGTCGACTCTTCGGCAACGCACACGGAAACGGACACTCCGCCGCGTTCGGTGAACTTGACGGCGTTCGAGACGAGATTCAGAAGAACCTGTCGCAGACGCTCGCCATCTCCAACCGCTAAACGCTCGACTTCAGCGGCAATGTTTAGTGTGAGTTCCAGCCCTTTTCCCGCTGCCCCTTCCGCCACCACTCCCAAACCGGTCGCGAGGCACTCTTCAAGGTTGAAATCGGTGTTGTGCAACTCCAGCTTGCCCGCCTCGATCTTTGAGAGATCCAGGATGTCGTTAATCAGATGCAGCAGCGTCGACGCCGACACCTGCGCGCCGTCCAAATATCGCCGCTGGCTCGTTTCCAACGTGGTCTCTCCTAGTAGTTCGAGCGTGCCCATCACGCCGTTAATGGGCGTGCGAATCTCGTGGCTCATGTTGGCCAGAAACACCCCCTTCGCGTCATTGGCACGGTCGGCGGCGTCCCGAGCGCCGCGAAGCTCGGTGCGGCTCTGTTCCAGCTCTGTCACATCGCCCAGCGTGACAAGCGTTCCATATCGCCGAGTTCCCTGTTGAATAGGGGCGCATACCGCGACCAAAGCGCGATCTACCCCGCCGACGCAGGCCAAGGCCAGCGAAACCCGCCGCGAGTCCGTCTTCCACCATGCCTCAGTGGGCGATCCGAAATGTTCCGAGCGCAACCTCCAAGGCAGACTGTCCACGGACGCACCCCTTACCTCGCCGATGTCCTTACCTAGCAGACTGAGGAGCGGTCGATTGGCGAAGACGATGTTGTTGCGGTGGTCCAACACGACCACGCCTTCCGCGAGAAAGTCGAGCGTTGTCTGAACACGCTCTCTCGCCGCCGCCCACGCCCCGCCCATCCCGCGTCGTCGCCGTCGCTTCAAGAGCGCCGCAATGCCACACGAAGCGATCCCCGCCGCACACGCAGTGAGGGCCGGCCATTCCGAAAGTCCTGCGATCATGCGCGTAAGGCGATCGGAGGGCATGAACGTCCGGAGTTGAGCCCGTCCCCATGGCACGCCATCCTTGAGCATGGAGAGTTCCAGTGGCTCGGCATCAACGTACGACTGTTGTGCCGCATGCCATGCTGTGAGAACGCAACCGTCCGTAGATTCCACCGTTATGCTGGCAACGCCCTCGCGCGGCGCGGCCCACCCGCCGAGGAGGGCGGGCAAGTGCTCAGTGCCGCCGCGTCCGACTGCCTTGGCCAGCACGCCGCCAAGCTCATCGGCCAAGTGTGTTCGGGACGCGGTGTACATAGCCCGAGTAGAACGCAACTGGTTCAAGACAAGAAGTGCCACCATTCCGGCGCTCGCAAGAGCGCCAAGAACGCCGGCAACACGCAGAGTTCTCGATCGCAGGAGCATTACGCCTCCACACTCAACGTCAAGCAGCGGCCGATCTGGACGCCTGCTGGTCTTCCCAAGCCCGGATCAACAACACCAGGTCCGCGCTCCAGACTTCCTCAATTACCCGAGCCGAGCGACGTGCCGCTAGAACGCCCCCCAACATCCAGACGCCGTACGCGCCTGCGAAGGCGCCGCCAATCTGCGCGCTCGTGATTACAATTGTCCGGGTCCGCTCGTCTCCGGGTTGCGCCGTTGGCGTCGTCCCCTCGTGCGCCGGTCGTGCTCGAACGATAATCTGGACCTCTGCGGTCGCCGCAACCTTGGCGGCGTCATCCACAGCCGGGCGTTCGGATACGGTCCGAGGCACGATGGCTTTCGGAGCCAGCGACGGTGCAGGACGTACGGGGACTGCGGGCAGCCGTCGCGAGGGAGCTTCTGGGCGGTCAGCACTCTCACGGGACGCGGGCGGAGTTGTTGGAAGCGTCGATTCGCGGCCCCGATTCTGCGGTGGTGTCTCTGGGAGATCCGCGGGTGCCACTTGCTCCGGACGCACCCGCGGTGAAACCCGAGGGGGGGGCGGCACGTCGCTGGTCGTCGGCGGTTCCCCGGGGTCCGATGTGAGAATATCCCGCGGCTGAACGCTCCCTCCTCCATCCTGGCCGCTTCCGACTTCGCCTGCGTCGGAGCCGTCGTGTCCGATCCCGTCGGACCCCCCGCCCGTATGTGAGGAAGCGCCTCCAGAGTTCGAATCGCCCACGATTTCATCCACCGGCGGGATTCGCACAGTCGCTGCAATCGACGGCGGCTGTGCATTCCATAGACCGTCATAGACCCGGTACTCAAACGTTCGTTCTCCGTCACCCACAAATCCGGTTGAGAATCGCACCGAGCGGACCGCGGCGTTCATGTCGTTCCAATTCACCGGTCCCGACAGCCGCAGCGTGCCTGTCGCCGCGTCGAACATGACCGTGATGTCCGACCCCGCGGAGGCCTCCAGAACGTCCTGCCCAGGCACATACCCTTGGGCAATCCGCACCTCGGCCAAGAGCACAACGGCTGAGTCCACGTCGAGCATCGCCGCGTTCGGATCGATCACGACAGAGCCATCACCAAGCGCATATCGAAACATGGTTCGCCCCGCAAACGCCACGGGCGCATCGTCCACGGCGTGCACGCTTATTGCCTTGTAGGTTTGGGCGCTCTCGGCCGCTGCATCGCTCACGCTAAAGGTGACGGTTCGCGCACCGGTGAGTGGGTTGTCCGAGGTATTGGCGAACGTCACCGATCGCAGCGCCGTCTGGTAGGCGGCGATGCTGGCAAAACCGGCGAGCGTCAACACCCCCGTCTCAGCGTCCCAATGCCCAGTGATTCCGGCTTGATCGACAAAGACCAAAGCATCCTGCCCCCGCGAGTAGTTGGTGGTGATGGCCACCGTCGCGCCGCCGAGCGTCACATCGTCGCTGTCGAATACGACAATGCCTGGATCCACAGCGACCATTGCGCCCTTTTCGACAAACACCGCGCTGCCCCCGCTGGAGTTGACAACCGGGGCGTCGTTAACGGCCAACACTTGAATGGCACGGGTAGCCACTTCGCTGAACGCCAGTCCGTCGCTAACGATGATTGACACGGTTCGCGTCGCAGCAGAAGGGTTATCCGAACTGTTCACATAGGAGATGGACCGCAGAGCTGTTTGCCAGGCTGCGACGCTTGCGCTGCCTGAAAGTTGCAGCATTCCGGTCGATGAGTTCCAGGCGCCGACGATTCCCCATTGATTCGCGAAAATCAGAGAGTCTTCTCCCGGGACGTAGTTCCCTGTGATTGCCACTATTGCCGCCGAGAGGAGCGGAGAGTCCACATCCGAAACCGTGCATCCCGCATCCAACAGCACGGCCCCAGCATTCTCCGAGTAAACCAGTGGGCCCGAGGAGCACGCCACGTGCGGCCCATCGTTTTGTGGCTCTACAGCAATGTTCCGCGTTGCGGGAATGCTCGCCAGTAGTCCGTCGCTCACCGCAACGCTCACGGTACGTGCTACGCCGCTCGGATCATCCGAAGTGTTCTCGTATGTGACGGAGCGGAGCGCTGCCTGATATGCCGATACGGTTGCCCGACCCGTCAGGGTGAGGATGCCAGTCGCCGGGTTCCAGGATCCGTGGATGCCCAGTCGATCGGTGAACGCTAGAACGTCCTCGCCCGCCCGATAGTTCCCGGTGAGGGCCACCATCGCGGCCGCCAACGAGGGTGAGTCCGAGTCCGCGACCCAAAGCGTTGGGTCAACTTGAACTGGTCCCGAGTTTTCCGGATAGGTTAGCGTACCGACGTTCATCTGCACAATCGGCCCGTCGATCACCGCCAACACTTCCACCTCCTTGATCACCGTGGCACTCGATGCCAATCCGTCGGATACGCGGACGCTGACTGCCCGCGTCAACTGGCTTGGGCTATGCGAAGTGTTGGTGTAGGTGATCAGTCGCATCGCCGCTTGGTATGTCGCCAACGGAGCGATTCCTGAGAGCGTCAGCACGCCGCTGACGGCGTTCCAGTTGCCGACGATTCCCCCAAAACCCGTGAACGAGAGCACATCCTCAACCCGCAGGTAGTTCGATGTGACCGCCACAGTGGCCCCCGCCAGGGTCGTGTTGTCCGGATCAATGAGCGCTATTCCGCCATCCAGAGCCAACGCCCCGGATCCTTCCGTGTAGGACAGGGGGCCGCCGCTCAGCGCGACCACGGGTGGGTCGTTGACCGCCGTGACATGGATGGAGCGCAGCGCCGGCACGCTCTGGCTCGTTCCGTCGCTTACTTGAAACGACACGCTTCGCAGAGCGACGCTCGGATCTTCTGACATATTCACATACTCGATTGATCTCAGTGCCGTCCGATATGCCGCAATACTCGAGGCGCCAGACAGTGTGAGAATCCCGCTTGCAGCATTCCAACTCCCGACGATGCCCGACTGGTTTGCGAACGACAGTACGTCCTGTCCGATCACATAGTTGCCGACGATGGTGATCGTTGCACTGACAAGGACCGCGCTGTCCACATCTCGCACATCCACACCGGAATCAAGACGTATGGGAGGGGTGTTCTCAAGATATGCCAGGGGAGCGGGCGTAGTCGTGATCGTCGGCGGGTCGTTGACTGCGAAAACACTCAGCACGCGAGTTTCCGGAACGCTGGCGTCTTGGCCATCGCTGACGACAATCTGCACCGTGCGCGACATCGTTGTCGGGGCATCGGACGCATTCGCATATGTCACCGACCGAAGCGCCGTCTGGTATGCGGCAACTCTCGCGGAGCCCGAAAGCGTCAGCACTCCCGACGCCGCGTTCCAGGACCCTACGATGCCCGCCTGATTCAGGAAGCCGAGAACGTCTTCGCCGGGCACGTACCCACTGCTCAAGGACACCGTCGCCCAGACGAGCGAGCCGCTGTCGACATCCCAAATGGCCAGGAGCGAATCGATTGTTGCCGCGCCCGAGTTCTCCACATACGTCAGCGGCAATGTCGACAGCACCACAACCGGCGGATCGTTGATTCCTGCAATGGTTATGTCTCGATGGGCAGTCGCGCTTGCCGCTACTCCGTCATCCACAACAAATGAAAGGACGCGAGTTGTCAAATCCGGATCTTCGGACGTATTCACGTACCTGATCGAACGAAGGGCTGCCTGGTACGCGCTCACGCTCGCGGACCCCGCCAACGTCAGCACGCCAGTCACCGCGTTCCACGACCCGGTGATCCCCGACTGCGCGGAGAATACTAGTACGTCTTCCCCAGTCCGGTACGTGCCAACAAAGCTCACTGTCGCTCCGACAAGCGTCGCATCGTCCAAGTCACTGACCGAGATGCCAGCGTCGAGTGCAACGGGGCCTGAGTTCTCAAAGTAAGCGAGCGCGCTACTGGTGGTCGTCACAATCGGTGGATCATCCACCGCGGACACGTCCACCATACGCATCGCGAGGTTGCTCTGGGCGAGCCCGTCGCTCACCGCAAACGAGATTGATCTGGCAAGCGTGCTCGGGGCCTCGGAGATGTTCGCGTACGTTACCGACCGAAGCGCGGCCTGATACGAAGCAAGTGAAGCGACGCCCGACAACGTCAGCACACCCGTGGCTGCATTCCACGACCCTGCAATCCCTCCTTGAGACACGAATCCGAGAACATCCTCCCCCGGTGCAAAATTCCCGCTAATTCGAATTGTGGCCCCGGAGAGAGTTGCCGAGTCCACGTCGTCGACCGTCACGCCGACGTCGAGCACCGCTGCGCCGCTGTTCTCGATGTAAGGAAAGATGCTCGCCGTGGTAGTGATCGTCGGGGGATCGTTCGTTGGAGTCACCGAGATCTGCCGTGTCGCCGGCGCACTCGAGTCCGTTCCGTCATTGACGACGACCGAAAGCGTTCGCCAGGCCGAAGAGGGATTGTCGGATGTGTTCGTGTAGGTGACCGAACGCAGTGCTGACCGGTACGCTGCGGGCGACGTGGCGCCCGCCAGCGTCAGCACCCCCGTGACGGCATCCCATGTGGCAGTGATGCCTCCCTGGTTAACGAATGAGAGTATGTCTTCGCCCGCCGCATAGTTTCCGGAAATGCGGACAGTGGCTCCAAAGAGCACCAAGCTATCCACATCAATGGCCAGAAGCGTTGGATCGATCGCAGTGGGCGGATCGTTTTCCACATACCCCAAGGGATTCGCGTCCATGGTCACCATTGGCGCGTCATTGACGGCTAGTACATCCACCAATCTAGCCGCTCCCGGTCCGGTATTGAGGCCGTCATTTGCGACGAACGAAATAGTTCGTGTTGCGGTCGACGGATTGTCCGACATATTGACGTACGTCACCGAACGAAGTGCCGCCTGATACGCGGCAAGCGTCGCTGTGCCGCTCAACGTCAACGTGCCCGTGACCGCGTCCCACGACCCCACGATCGTTCCCGTACCAGTGAATGCGAGCACATCTTCGCCCATCGCGTAGTTGCCGCTGATAGTCACGGTCACACCGGCAAGCGTGCCGCTGTCAACGTCAACGATCACGAGCGCCGGATCCACCTGTGTGGGCACGGAGTTCTCGATGTACAAGAGATGACCAGCTGCCACATCCACGATCGGAGGATCGTTCACGGCCACAACCGACACTAGCCGAATAGCCGGGGCGCTGGTGGCCGAGCCGTCACTCGCCCAGAAGGTGACCGTCCGCACGAAGGGCGAAGGATCCTCTGACATATCCACATAGGTGACCGAGCGAAGTGCGGCCTGATAGTCCGCGACGGTCGCCACCCCCGTCAATATGAGTATGCCGGCCGCCGCATTCCAGCTTCCCGTAATGCCGAACTGATCGATGAATCTCAGCATGTCTTCGCCGAACACGTAGTTGCCCGTAATGGACACGGTCGCGCCCGCCAGCGTTGTGCTGTCCACGTCGTTCACGATCAGCCCCGCGTCGATCGGAAGGGCGCCGATATTCTCGACATACACCAGGGAACTGCCGCTGGTACTAACCGTCGGTGCATCATCCACGGCGGTAACGATGATTGCACGAGTCGCTGAGGCGCTCAAGTCGGTCCCATCGTCGACCACAATCGAGACAGTTCTGGTCGCGAGTGAGGGACTGTCAGAGGAGTTCGTATACGTGACGGATCGCAGCGCCGCCTGATATGCTGCTACGCTCGCCGCACCCGCCAATGTTAAAGTTCCGGTGATGGGATTCCAAGTGCCGATGATTCCAGACTGATCCACAAACCCGAGCACATCTTCCCCAGCCGAGTAGTTCGCCGAGATGCGGATTGTCGCTCCCGCAAGCTGGGCATTGTCGGGATCCGTGACAGTCAGTCCAGCATCGATGACAATGGCACCCGCGTTCTCCAAATAGCTCAGTGCCGTTCCCGTGGTTACGACCACAGGCGGGTCATTCACCGAAAGCACCGACACCACTCGTGCGGCCGCGGCGCTCATGTCCTGGTTATCGCTCACCACGAACGAAACAGTGCGCGCCGCTCCAGAGGGATCGTCCGATAGATTGGTATACGTTACAGATCTCAGCGCGGTCTGATACGCTGCCAGAGAAGCGATGCCCGTCAGTGTCAAGACTCCCGTCGTTGCGTTCCAGAAGCCCGAAATGCCCGACTGATTCACGAAGGCCAACCGATCCTCACCGATCACATAGTTGGTTGTGATCGAAATCGTTGCTCCCCCCAGCATTGAATCGTCAACGTCCGCCACCGTGACGTTGCCGTCGATGATCACCGCGCCGGCGTCCTCTACATATGCTAACACCGTCGCCGAGCAGGTCACCACAGGCGGGTCGTTCACGGCCAACACACTGATCACCCTACTTGCGGTCGCGCTCAGGTCCGTTCCATCGCTCACCTGAAAAACAACCAATCGTGCGCTGGTAATCGGGTTGTCCGAGGTATTGGCGTAAGTAACGGATCTCAGGACAGTCTCATACACTGACAAGGACGCCGTGCCTGTCAATGTTAACACACCCGTTCCGGCATTCCACGCGCCTGTGATGCCAGCCTGATTAACGAACCCCAGGACATCTTGACCATTGACGTACCCTGCGCCGATGGTGATTGTGGCGCCAACCAGCGTGGCGTTGTCCACATCCATGACCGAAAGTCCCGGATCCACCGCCAATGCTCCCGCGTTCTCGGTGTATGAAAGCGTCGAGCCGCTGGTCGTGATGACCGGCGCATCGTTCACCGCCGATACGGACACCGTTCGCGACGCGGGAACGCTCACATCCTGCCCATCGTCCACCACCATTGAAATGGTACGAGTCACCACAGAAGGATTGTCGGACGTGTTCGTATATGTGACTGAGCGAAGCGCTGCCTGGTATGCGGGAATAGATGCGACCCCCGAAAGTGTGAGTGTCCCCGTCGCAGCATTCCACGTTCCGGTGATTCCGGCCTGGGCCACAAACCCCAGCACGTCCTCGCCGATCGCGAAGCCGCCGACGATCGAGAGCGTCGCCCCAGCGAGTGTCACGTTGTCGGGATCGAACAGTGTCACCCCGGCATCGAGCCCGACGCTCCCCGCGTTCTCGGTATAAAGGAGCGTCGATGCGGTGGTGGTGACCGAAGGGGCATCATTAATCGCAATGACGGCGATTGTCTTGTGCGCGGCAGAGCTGGAAGCGACTCCGTCATTGACTTGGAATGCGATTGTCCTTGCTGAAGTAGAAGGGTTATCGGAGGAGTTCATGTACGTGACGGACCGCAGCGCCGCCTGATAGGCCACGAGGGAGGCGGTTCCTACGAGCGTCAGAACGCCTGTGGCGGCGTTCCATGTACCCGTGATGCCGGACTGGCTTGGGAATGAGAGAATGTCCTCGCCGGTCGCGTAGTTACCCGTGATGGCTATCGTGGCTCCGGCTAGCGTCAGGCTGTCCACATCCGCGATCGTGAGACCCGTGTCAATTGCGGTTGCCGCTACGTTCTCGACGTACGTGAGAGTCGTGCTCGTGGCCACAACGCTTGGGGGGTCATTGACGGCTAGTACGGACACCGCGCGGTTGGCCGGACTGCTTGAAGCCGCGCCGTCGCTGATCAGGAAGGTGACCGTTCGGATCGCGGTGGACGGATTGTCTGACGTGTTCGTGTAGGTAATGGACCTGAGCGCCGTCTGGTACGCCGCGAGGGAGGCGACGCCCGTCAATGTCAGTACTCCCGTCGCGGCGTTCCAACTTCCCACAATACCTGCCTGATTCACAAACCCAAGCACGTCCTCGCCGTTCACGTAGTTGGCCGCGATCGAGAGTGTCGCACCCGACAGCGTGGAATTATCCACATCCGTGACCGCGAGACCGCTGTCGATCGCGATGGCTCCCGCGTTCTCGGTGTATGAAAGCGTCGAGCCGCTGGTCGTGATGACCGGCGCATCGTTCACCGCCGATACGGACACCGTTCGCGATGCAGGAACGCTCACATCCTTCCCATCGTCCACTGCGAAAAGTAGTGACCGCGGGAGAGCGGACGGATTCTCGGAAAGGTTCTCGTATGTCACCGATCGCAGTGCCGTCTGGTAGATCGCCCGGCTCGCGTTTCCTGAGAGCGTCAGCACTCCTGTCAGCGCGTTCCAAGATCCAACGATCCCCGCCTGATCGACGAACCCGAGCACATCCTCGCCTAACATGTAGTTCGTCCCGATGGACACCGTCGCGCCGGCCAGTGTTGTGTCATCGACATCCGAAACGCTGATCGCCGCGTCCACAGGAATCGGTCCCGCGTCTTCCGTGTACGCGAGAGTTGTCCCCGCAGTTGTTACCACCGGCGGATCGTTCTTCAACAGCCGCGCGAACACACCATCCGAATCCCCGGTTCCATTGCCATTCCACGCAACAAAGTATTGATTGTCGCCGCGCGATGTGATGGAAGGTGTGTTCTGGGTTCCCGCCGTTGTGGCGTTGATCAGGAACTCGGTTCCGCGAGCGACGCCCGCCGCGTCGTACTCACGTGCGAACACGCCGTCGGCATCCCCCGCACCTTGACCGGACCAAGTCACCATCGCATCGCCATCAACGTCGAAAGCGATCGCCGGCCGCTGCTGCGTCCCGGCCGTCGTCGCGTTGAGCAGTAACTCCGATGCCAGGGCAGCCCCTGACGCATCCAGGCGCCGCATGAATACGCCCGAGCCGTCTCCCGCGCCATTACCCGACCACACCACTCCGAATCCGCCGAGCGGCATGGGTGCGATTGCCGCCTGCCCCTGACTTCCCCCTGTGGTTGTATTGACAAGCACTTCCCCTGTAATCGCATTCCCCGAGCTGTCGTACGTGCGTGCATAGACGCCTCCGCTGCCATCTCCCGCCCCAGGGCCCTCCCACCCGATGGCGAACGATCCGTTGGGAGCCATTGCTACAACCGGAGCGACCTGCTGACCTGCGGTCGTCACGTTCACGCGAAACTCCGCTCCAAACGGAGTTCCATCCGCCGCATAGCGCCGCGCAAAGATTCCTGTGCTCAGTAACGCGTCGGTAGACTCATATGCAACTACAAAAGTGCCGCTGGTGTCCAATCCAACTGCCGCGTTTGCGACCGAAAGCACCGCCGACCCCGCAACCCCAATCGCGCCTCCAACCGTGTTCCCCGCCGCGTCGTATCGCTGCGCGTAGATGCCCGGGAATAGCCCCAACAGCCCCCGCCCCTCCCATACCACCACGAACGCGCCCGCGTCATTCATCGCCACCCGCGGGCGGCGCTGATCGGAAAGGATGTACCCCGCGTTTACCAGGAACTCACCGCCGACAGCGTTTCCGTCAACGTCAAATCGCCTTCCCTCGATCCCCCATGTCAAAGGGGAGTCCTGGTTGTAGCTCTCCCATACCGAGATGATCCCTCCCGTGCTTGCGGCCACCGCTCCGGCCGCTGTTCCGCTTTGCCCGTTGATCGTCGTCTGATTCAGCAGAAGTTCCGGGCCGAACACTGACGAGAAGACGAACCGCGGTTCGAGCCGCTCGAACACGATGAACTCTGGGCCCGCGGAGCCGCGGAGGGACGAACATCCCCACGTCCACTCGTCGGTTGGTTGAATCTTCGTGGGCACGGGCACCATGTCTGCCTCATCGCGAAATGCGTCCGTCCGAGGCCGGGGGCCCTTGCGCGTCAGTCCACCTTGGTTCGGCAGCTCGCATGTCACGCCGCCTGCCGCGCTACCAAGCGTCGGTCCGCGACCTGCACGCGATTGCGCCCATTCGCTTTGGCTTCATACAACATCCGGTCTGCCGACGCGAGAAGCGCCTCGTTCCCGCTCATCTCGAGCCCGCGCTCCGCGATTCCGACGCTGATGCTCAACAGCACTTCACGTCCATCCGCTTGACAACGAGCCCGCTCTACCCGCTGGCGGGCCCTCTCCATCACGTTGCTGGCCTCACCAGAATCGGCCCGGGGCATGACAACGATGAACTCCTCACCGCCGAACCGGGCGACCGCATCACCCTCGCGGGCCTGATCCCGCAGCACCGACGCTACATGTCGGATCGCCGCGTCACCTCTCGCGTGCCCGAACTCATCGTTTACGCGCTTGAAATTGTCAATGTCCACAATCGCAACCGATAGCGGTGTGGCATACCGCTCCGCTGCCGACCACGCGTCGGTGAGTCGCTGCATCCCTGCGCGCCGATTCAGCAAACCGGTCAGCCCGTCGGTCGAAGCGAGCTCCTCAAGCTGAGTATTCAGTTCCACGAGCCCCGTGTTTAGAATGCTCACTTCTGTCACTCGCTCACTCAGCGTTCGCCCCAGGGTGGTGAGCCGGACAGCCGCCTTCAGGCGGGCGTGGAGTTCCACCGCGCCGACCGGCTTGGTCATGTAGTCGTCTACGCCTGCGTCAAATGCCGCCGCCAAATCGTCCGCCGACGCTTTCGAAGTCAGCATGATGACGTAGCACCGTTCACCCCCCGCTCTACGGCGGATGTCGCGGGTCAGTTCAAGCCCGTTGAGGCCCGGCATCATCCAATCGATGAAAAGAATGTCGGGCATACGCGTTTCGATCGCGCTGAGTGCCTCGTTGCCGTCGCAGGCGATCCGAGGTATGTACCCCGCCAGTCGCAGCATACGGTCCAGGAAGAGCCTCTGGGCCGGATGGTCATCCACAACGAGTGTGGACAGAGGAGGAGACTCGTGTGTCGTTGTCATTCGTGGTCCTTTCTCGCTCGGACGCCGCTCGGCATCGATTGATGTACGATTGCGCCCACACATTGCGACCCGGAGGCAGCGCCCCCTTCAAGATGGTGGATCGCGTACCGCATGAGCTCCGCGCCGCTACGGAGCCCGAGTTTGCGCGACAGTCTGTGCCGGTGCGTTTCGATGGTCTTTACGCTCCGGCAAAGCGATGCAGCCATCTCGCGACTCGTCAGCCCCTGGGCCAACAACTCAAGAACTTCTAGTTCTCGCGGACTCAGTGAATCGTCCCTTCGCCCACGACAACCGGCGCTTTCCCCAGGCCCCCCCCAGGGTCGATCACCGAGCCATAGCCCTCCAGCCGAAACCGATCGCAAAGCGCGCAGAAACAACTCCACGGGGGCGTCTTTTCTGACAAACGCCCTTGCGCCGGCCTTGAGACACTTGAGGCCATATACCTCTAACGGCTGCACCGTGTAGACCGTGATGAACGTCTCCGGCATCGCGTCGTGCAGCCGAGCAAGCGAATCCAATCCCGACTGTGACGGGAAGAGCAGATCGAGAATCAACATCCGCGGCGGCCGTGTGTGCAAGGCTTCCAGGGCGTCCCGGGGCGAAGAGGCTTTGCCCGCCACGCTCCATCCTGGTTGCCCCTCGATCAATTTCCCGAGGGCGAACGTGACGACTGGATGATCGTCGACAATAAAAAACGTAATGTCCGTGTCGGTGGGCGGAGGCGATCGGCCGTTCTGTTTCTCGAATATATGGGGTGGTCTTGTCATAGCCGGGGTCTGCTGCGGTTGGGAAGTGGGCTCACGCTTCATCCAAAGACCTAATCGACGTCATGAGAACTTCAGGTCGGCTCTATGCCGGGGCGTCCGCGCGCTCTCGATCGGACGGCAACCACGCTGCACTTCATCCCAATGTCGCGTCGGATGTCAATGTCTTCCGGTTGTTCATATGGCTCCACACGTCTGTGTAGACAAATGCGGCATCTTGCACGCAGGAGTGGTGAATGACACACACATGTGCGGCGCGTTTTAATGTAGGGCAACTCTGTATTCGGTTCACATCAAGTGCAATAGGGCTGGACATGCGTGCGGCAAAATGTACATTCGGTGCAGCGTGGTTGGGGAGAGTGCGACAGTCCACTCCATCAACCGGTCGTGTACCACCCGAACGTTCGCGTCACGTTCATTCGCCATCGTCCGAGACGCAGCCATACAGAAGGAGCCGATCCATGAGTCCCGTTTGCACAAACAATCACCGCCCCGCCATGTTGAGCCGCACCGTTCTCGCCGCCACTCTGCTCGTGGGGTGTGTCTCCGGCACCGCGTCCGCCACAATGCTCGATGCCCGTAGCGACGCCCATGGAGTAGAGGTAAACCTCAGCGCAGTTTCCGGCTTGTTTGGCCTCTCAGTGGGGCCCGCTGCGGTTGCTGCGGGGATTGCGCCCGGTGCGTATCACCAGTCAGCCACCCTCGCGACTCTGAGTGGAGATACGATCGGGGTCGCGAGTCTCAATACGGCACTCCTCTCCAGTATCGCCGACTCAAATGTTGATGGCACGCCTGGTTCACGAGCCACGTCCGCCATGGCGGAAGTCAACGGTCTTAACTTGCGGGTTGTGCCTGGTCTGGTTCTCACTCCCGATCTGCTCCACCTTTCTGCAACGACTATCCGCTCCACGGCCCAAGTGACCGGCGACGTCGGTGCGCTCGCCGCAGCTGGTGGTTTCTTCATCGAGGGGCTCACCCTCACTATTGCAGGCATCGGCAACGTGGTGGTCGACGCCAACGCCGCCCCGAACACCGTTGTCATCGATGCGCTGGGAATCCGAATCGTCGCGAACGAGCAGATCCTTGGCGGCGATGGTCTCACATCGCGGTCGCTGACGGCCAATGCCCTGCACATCTCGATCTCCGGCCTTTCAAATGTTGTGAATGGCGATATTGTCGTCGCTCACAGTTACGCTCAAATGTCCATACCCGCACCCGCTTCTGCATCATGCGCCGCACTGGCCCTTTGCGTCCTCGGCTCTCGACGCCGAAGGCGCTGAACCTCTCCCGCAGTCCGGTGAGATTCGGGGTGACCCCGATCCGAGAAGGCGCACACGCGCCTTCTCGGATTTTGTGTTTGCAGTACGTTTGAGATCGATATTGCGGATGTAGTGGTACGTTAGAGATGTGCATGCTCGAAGAGCGTTGTGCCGCTGACCGTGGGCAGGCATTACACCTCAATGGGTGGACTTGCGCGAGTGAGTTCACGTGTGACGCAAAACAGCAATACAAGAAGTCAAAAAAAGGGCGAGAGAAGTACCTTGAGTGATATCTGGTGCAAACTAATACCTCAAGTGGTCCTTGCGCCGCTGCCGATCTACGTCGCATTGCGGAACCAACTCATCCTTTTACCGGACATTGTCACCCATGAACGGTCCTGCATCTCAAAGCACCCAAATCAAGGCATCCTCACCGACCACGACGCCGCGTGATCTCCAGGTGTCCGAAGCAGCGCAAAGCGCTGGGCATGGAACTTCCCAGGAGTTCGCGGAAACCGTGCATTACGCCGATCTGACGCGGCGAATCCGCGATGTGCTTCAGGGAAGATCCAATGAGGCCATCGCTGAATGGGCGGGGGTTTCCGCGGAGTCAGTCCGCCGGTATTTGAGTGGGGATGTGCCGCCGGTACGCTTCTTGCTCGCGCTGTGTAAGCACGAACATGTTTGCGGTAACTGGCTGCTCTCCGGTGAAGGCTATCCACGGAAAACTGAGCCGTCCTTGCCATCTATCCGAAAATGCGAGCTGGCCGCCCTATTGGGGGAGGTCGGGCGACGCTTGGACGACGTTGTCCGGGGAGAAATGATTGGATCGAATGCCGAAGGGGAGTCGGCACCATGAGCTCCGATGGGCGATCGGGGCTCGTGGGGTGGTGATCGCCCGAGAGCATTCGTGCATGACCTTGTCCCCCATCTCGTCTCGCTTCGAGCGTGCCGAACCGAGCAGTGAGGCGAACTGCCTTCGGAAGTCAGGTTCAGCCACCCGCGCGATAGGAACTCGCTCTGTCTGGTTGGGATTTTAGTAAACCAGAACTAAAATCGCATTCGAAGCGAATGTGACCTCACGCCGACACCACCACCAGCGTTGAATAAGAGGAGCCTAGGTCGTCACGGACCAAGGCCCCGTGTCAAATTGATCGCGCCTACTCCATGACAGTGGGCGCGATCGCTTTCTACGCACAGACAATATACCATTTTGACACAGTTCGCCGCCGCAAATTGTGAGCCAACTGCGCGAAACGTATCAACTTGTCCTGTGTATGAACAGTTTGTGGATATGTTGTCTGAAAAATGTGCGGGTGGCGTTCGGGTAGTCATTGAAGCGCTGGTAATCGCAGTCTCTGATTAAGAAGGGTGCACAATGCGCACCGCACGCGAAGCGGTGGCGTCCGTTTCATACCCGTTCGCGAAGGTTGAAGAGTGGCTCGCTTGAGGCGATTTCGTCATGCAAGCCCAAGCTATTCGTGTAGAGGCAAAGGATCTTTGCCGAGCCTCAGTGCGACGCGGGCGACCAATCGCCGCGTTGGCTCAACGGTCTCACGCTTGTGGAGCTGGGATTCTAACTTATTCAGTGTGGCGAGGCGGTCAACAAGAGGGGTCGTCGTCAGCAGTTCGGCCTGCATGCAAGTGTCGATTGCGGCGATCGAGACCGAGATCGGATCGTCGGGCCGTTCTCCCTCCCAATCCGCCTTAACCCGCGCCAAGACATCTGCGGCGGCGGCAGACTCGCTGTTGAGCACCAGGAAGTAGAGCAGAGAATATCGTGCCAATCGCACATCGACGTCACGCTCTCGCCCCGTGGTCTCTCCGGCATCAACCATTTTCCGGAGCGCCTCGATCCGGCGTGACGCCAGAACTGTCTCCCCGTCATTACTGAGAACCGGCGAGTCTGCGATCCACTGCAGCCATGTGAGCGTTGGCAGCATGCTGTCCTGCATGTCGCCATTTCTTCCCGTGATGCTGTGGGCAATCGAGAGAATGTGAACCCGCATTTTGCCGCGGATTTTGTCAAGCTCTTGATTGGTCCAGCGAACCGACTCGGCTTGGGCCTGCATCTTGGTCTGTCGCTCGCGCTCGGCACTTCGCATCATTACTATGCCCACGCACACGGCTGCCGCAAGCACGATCGCGAGGGCCACGGCGGCGATCGCGTTGTACGGCCGACGGCGGCCCCACATCCACATCCGACGCAGCGGGTGAGTCTTTCCCCAGGGCAGAGGTTGATAGGTCAGCCAGCGATCGAGGTCATTGGCGAGGGCGGCTGCCGATTCATATCGGTCATCACGATTGCGAGCCAGGGCTTTCAGGCAGATTCGATCAAGGTCAACGGCGAGCGCCGGATTCGTCGGGCGAGCCTCCGCACGGTGACTCTGTGCGACCGCTTCCGGCGTTTCGCCATTGGGCAGCCGGCCAGTAAGGAGGGAATACAAAATGCCGCCGAGGGCGTACACATCGGATGGTGGCGTGAGTCCTTCTTCTTTGTGAGCGAACTGCTCGGGGGACATGTACGCGATGTTGCCTTGGGCTCGATCGTCGTCCATGAGTGGCGAGAGCGAGAGCCCAAAGTCCGCGAGTTTCGGGTCGCCCTCCGGGGTGATGAGGACATTGGCGGGCTTGAGGTCACAATGGACGACGCCGGCCGAGTGGGCAGCGTGAACCGCCCTCGCAAGCTTTGTCATGAACTCCGCCGCTTTACGAGGCTCCCAGGGGATGGGCGTGCTCTGCAGGTCTCCCCCCTGCACGAACTCTGTCACGAGATACTCGCAGCCGCCCGGCTCAACTCCGCGGTCCAGCACGCGTACCACGTGTGGATGGACCACTCGGCGTGCGGTCAGGGCCTCTGTGGAGGTGCTCTCTCCGGCCCGGCCGATCTTGATCGCAACCGTGGCTTCGAATCCAGTACTGCACATCTTGAGGTCAGTTGCCCGGTAAACCAACGAGTTGCTGCCAGCGCCGACGAGTTCTTCGAGACAATATCGATCGTCGGGCCCGAAGTTTGACGGGCAGGGCCACGGCATGAGCATGCTCACCACCGCCTGGTCGGCCAAGATGCTTGAATAGGCGTCGGATTCCCTCATGGTTTGGCCCCTTGGTCATCCAGCCAGACCCGAAGCTTCCGGCGAATCGCCGTCAGGCGTTGCCGGCTGGCTTCCATGCTGATGCCCATGAGCGCAGCAATCGCGCCGTTCGAGGCACCCCGCATGAGCAGGTCGAGGATCTGCCGATCCTGGCTGTTCCGAAGCGTCCCGATCATTCGGCTTACGAGGAGCGTCGCCTCCTCGTCGGATCTACAGGAATTAAGTCGTCGCACAGCTTCGTACGCCAACGGGCCATCTTCCGTGAGGAGTTTTTGAGCTCTTTCAATAAGGCGGGTCTTGCTGACGGCGCAGTTGCGGGCGATCACAGCGATCAGACGCCAGAGTTCTTTCTCAGACGCAGGTCGGAGCCTTCCCTCTATTGCCAAACCATCGAGTCGTCGAACAACCGAAGAGAGCACGTCCTCGCTGTCATGCACGGTTCGTGTGACCTTCGTGAGCTTGACTCGGGCGATCGCACGAATCTTGGCAGCGTTGTCCAGGGCGAATCGAGCGATCGCGTCGCGAACCTGTTCGGCCTCGGCCCCATCCAGGATGATCCGCAGGGCGGGAGTTGGGTCGGGGGGCATGGTCATTGTTCTCGGAATTCTCCAGAGACATCCTCACGCCCAGCCTCCCGAGGCGTTCATGGTAATGAAAAGCCGAAGAATTACAACCACAATCACAAGCACCTCAACTCGGGGAGAGATCATGTCGTGGATAGATGACGTCATGGACCTGCTATGTCGTTTGTACAAGGACCTGGGTGGAGACTGCAAAGACCTGTACTCGAACCCCTCCCAAGCACCGAGCAAAGTCGTGAGCCTGTATGGCACGAATGGTCCCCCAACTTTCCCTAACTCTCAAGCCCGCTTGGACTTCCTTGCGAACTTGGATGGCATCGAGAAGCAACTCCAGTCCGGCAGCAACTCTTTCTCCGACGACGATAACTCGGCTCTTAACGCGTTGATCGCGGACCTGCGCAAAGACTTCGAGTAGCTCGCGGTTGTTGTTGCGCCCCCCGACCAGGATCGTCTGCAGACCGTTTCCAAACAGGTCCAATAGTCGGTGTGATGCCCCGCATGCTTCAGTGCGCGGAGACCAGTCCCATGCTCACGTCTCGAGAACAGCAACTCTCCGTCCTTGGCGGCACAGCGGCCAAGCAGGTGCATCCACTGAGTTTCAAACGCGGCCCTGTACTCGGGCGGCTGAGGTGCCCCAAGGCGAACCTCCTGATCATCGACGGATCGGCGACAGGGTTGCAAGAGCCGTGGATCGAGGTGATGACGCGATCCGGGAACCGCCGTCAATTCCTCCATGCGAGCGGTGCTGGTGTCGAGAATGATGTTGGACCATGGCCGTTCGCCGATTGGTGACCGACCGTAAACGAGCTGTTGACGCGTTCAGTCCTCCAAGAGGTAGAGTGGTGCCGTGACTTGACTGATCGCTGCGGCGACTACCCTGGACTCAGGCAGCGGGCCCGATTCGGATTGCAGAATCCCATGTACCGACATCCGTGCTACTTCGAGAACGCGAACCTTCCATCGATCTGGACAATGTGTCCAGCCCCGGATTGGTGTAGTTACCAAGCGTCATCGCCAGCGTCTTGTGGTTCAGGATGCACTTAACGAATCCAAGCGGCACCCCGGCCTCTTGGAGCAGAACCGACGCCGTGCCCCGCAGGCTGTGGAAGTCGAACGGCATGTAGCGGTCTGTCTCGACATTCACTTCAAGGAAAGGGGAACGAGCCCGCTTCTCGCGCTCCACCGGTGTGCTCGCGGCGTTGATGAACGTGGTCCGGGCCGTCGCCATGTCCAAGCGGAGCATGAGTGCCGCCTTGTTGGGCATCGGGAGCGCCAGCGTGTCGGGGGCCTTCAAGCGAAGATACTCGCGGAGCGATCCGGCCAGCGCGGCGGGAAGCGGGATGCGATTCTCGGTGTGATTCTTGGCAAGCATGGCGGACACGAAAACGTGCGGGGTGGCTACGTCGAGCCAAAAGTCTCGGACCCGCAGGCCGCGGACTTCCTTGGCCCTCAGCCCGGACCAGCGCACGAGCGTGTAGATCAGCGCCCGCTCTGGTCCGGTGGCTTCCCAGTCCTTGTTCCAGTCCCGCATGCGCTGAGTGGGGGAGGTCTGGGTGGTTTGGACGAGCCAGTCCAGTTCTGCCCGCGACAGGGGGCGGCGGCTGCGCTTGCACACGGCGCTCTTCTCCAGGTCGGCGAGCGGATTGGTCTGAGCGCGGCCGGATCGCTTCATGAACCGTGCGAAGGACTTGATGCCGCCGACGAACTTGTAGCGGGATTCCGCGGTCATGGCCCGGTCGCCCTTGAGTTTGACCCGGTTGATCGCGTCTTCGATCCGGGTTGCGGTGATCTGGGTCCAGTGGGTGACTCCCGCGGTTTGCAAGATGAGGCGGACGTAGCGCTCCGATGCGTAGATGTGCAGCTTGCTCCGGTTCTTCGTACGGAGCGCGGCGATCCAAGCGGTGACGTGCTCGTCGATCGACTGCAATGCCACCAGTGCGGAGTCGCTGACGAGGCCAATCTCCAGTAGGCGTTTCGCGTCGCTGGGATCCAGTCCTTCCAGCCAGCAGGAGACGGTGGCGGGCAACTCGCAGCGGGACAGCCGGGCGTTGACCAGCTGCTCGATGTTGCGGCCGAACTCCATGCTGGTCCGCTTGTCGCTGGTCGCCGGGACGCGCTGCTCGCCGTGGAAACTGAAGTGGACATGGAAGTTCCCCGACGGGCGTACGAAGGCCGCCGGGTCAACGCCTATGCACCTGGCGACGGCGGTGATCGTGCCCACGCCGGGCCAACTGCTGCTGGAGAGGAACTTCTCAGCTTTCTCCGGGGAGATACTCGCTTGCTGCGCGAGGGCCTGGGAGGAAAGGCCGGACGTTCGGAGAGCCGTTTGGCAGGCGACGAGAAGGGCCCTGTCGTCGCGACGTGTTCGCCTGGAGACTCGGAACATGGAAACCTCACTTTCGGTCGGGACGCGGTCACAGCGACCGCGGGCGGCGGCAATCCAGCCGCGCGCCATGGCTTAGTGGGGCGGTGGATTAGCCGCCGGAGCGTGTTTGGCTCACGTTAGTTATTGACACACAGAGAGCAGATTTCTGAATTCTGCCTAAAGCGAGTCCGGGCAGGCACTTACGTCAGAATCCCTAGTGCCTCTGGAATCGCAGAGGAGAAGTAGTCCGGAACGAACCCGCTCACTTCAAGGCAGATTCGATCTATTCGAGTCCTCGGGGCCGTCCTGGGGGCCGGTGCACGGTCGGCCCGGTGGGCCGATGCACGTGCGTGTCCTGTTGATTCCAGCGCGAACCCGCCGCGGCGGCCCGATCACCTGAAGAAACCGTCGGAGACGACCCCGCGATCCCGCTCCGGCGCGGCTCGGCCAGTGTGCTTACAACTACCCGGCGGCACGTGTGCGCGGGGTCGTGCGATCCCGGGACGGGCCGAGACAGGAGCCGGATTCAAACACTCAGGGCCGCCGAACCGCGGCCATTCATCCAGATGACGCGCGAGCGTCAGTTGCTGTCACGCAGAAACCGCCAACTCGG
Organism: Phycisphaerales bacterium; assembly: GCA_038225655.1. Lineage (GTDB taxonomy): Bacteria > Planctomycetota > Phycisphaerae > Phycisphaerales > UBA1924 > UBA4658. The sequence goes on from JBBRQY010000004.1 coordinate 79,141, forward strand.
GCCGCAAGGTCCGTGACCACAGAACAGCAGCGCTGACCGCGCCCCCGCAAGGGGGCGTCGGCCAGTTGCTGTGTCCTGTGCCCCTTGGCGGGGGCCTGCGTGCAGCGCTGGTTCGGCGCCCTCTTTTTCTTGCGCCAATCAGCACCCTTTATCAGCGCTTGTTTATTGCCCCGCTACCCGCTTGTTCGCCTGTCCCTTCTGCGCCCCTTGAGGGCGCGTCGATCCAGCGGCATCAGGAGAATCCCATGGCTCTCATCACGTGTCCCGAGTGCAAGTCGACGGTCTCCAATCAGGCAAGCGCTTGTCCTAAGTGCGGCTTCCCATTCGCGACGCGCGGTCCGATTCGCACAAAGGACCACCAAACGCGACTCGTTGAGAAGACCGCGAAGAGCTACAAGGCCGCAGGATGTCTCTCTGGACTGATTTGCATTTCTGGTGGTGTGCTCGTGGTCATCGGTCTTCAGAGTGAGCCCACAAACGAATCGCTTGTTTTTCTCGGGATCGGGCTCGCGCTGATTGGTCTTGTCTGGAATGTGCTCAATCGCATCGTCGCTTGGTGGAGTCACGGATAGGCGCGGCGTGACGACAGACAATCGGCACCCTCGGTCAAGTAGGCTGGCTGGTGGCGGCTGAGTCCAAGCCGCGCCAGGCACCCTTGACTGGATGCGTGTGCCCCAAAGCCGTATTCACTTGTCAAAGAGGATGACGGCCTTTCCCTATCAGTGCATTTCTTTCGACCCCTGGCCGCCCACTGCCGGGGCCTTTACAAGGCCCCCGGGCGGGTTGGCGTATGGCCAACCGTTACCTGGCGGAGCGAGCGAGACTTGGCGGAGCACTTGCAGGCCCTTGTATCAAGAGAGAAAACCGCTGTCACTCCGCCAATCCGTTGTGGAGCCAAGTTGGCGGATCGACTTGGCTCCGCCAAACGCCGAGGTCGGTCCAACCTCACTCCGAAGAATCCGAGATTGAAGCCGGGGCCAATCGGTAACGGGCGGTCGGGCCGACTTGTTTGCGCAGCACGTGCCGGTTCTTCCTGAGCAGTGTGAGCGTGCGCTCCAAGGTGCGCCGGGGATAGCCACTCTTCCTCTGGAGCCTCTGGACCGTCACACCCTCCGGATTACTCTTGAGGATTGTGAGTATGCGCAGTTGTCTAACGGCTTCGCCAGGGCCGCCGTCTCCCACACCCGCAAGGCGCACACTCTCGTCGCATGGCTCCAGCTTTAGCGACAGGGGTTTGGGTGTCTCGAAGTCTCGGCACTTGTCAAATGTGATCGTGAGGAAACCGTCCTTCAGCCTGCTCCGCAGCAAGACGTCGAGCGCTCCACGCAACGCGCTCGATCCGCGCTCAATGCTGCCATCTTTGGTGGTGTGGTGAAGAATGAGGACGGAACACCGGAGTTCCCGTGCCAGACGATCAACCCCCGCGATAAACATTCCCATGTCCTGGGAGGAGTTCTCGTCCCCGCCGGGCATGCAGCGTGCCAACGTGTCGAGCACGAGGAGCACCGGTGGCTTCCCCAGTCGTCTCACTGCATGCAGGATGTGATCAACGTCTGAGGCATCGTGAATCCGGGGAGCCTCATCCATGATGAAGAGCCGTCGCCCGGCTCTCGCTCGCTCTTTGGGGGACAGCGAATTCATCGCCGCCTTAAGGCGGGACGACAAGCCACCCTTTCCCTCAGCCGCTACGACCAAAACGTTGCCTGAGCGCAACTCACGGCCGAAAAACAAAGTGCCGGCGGCGACGCCGACGGCGAGTGCATGAGCGAAGAGAGACTTGCCGGAGCTTGGCTGGCCCACGACGGCGGCTACAGATTGCTCCGGTAGCAGAAGGTCTACCAGGAACCCGGGGGGCTCTTCCTGCATGATTTCATTGGCGGTCTGGAGGCGAAAACCCTTCCGGCTCGGCATGTCTTCGGGGTCGAGTTCAAGATGTCGGAGCTGCTTGCAGACGGCTTCATAGGACTCACGCACTGGAATACCACGCTCTTCGGAGTTGAGCACAAAATCGCGAATGTCGCGTTTGTCGTCCGACTTCTCGTCCCACATCATGAACCTGGCGCGAATGCCGGCGGCGCTGAGGATTCGATTCGCCCGCTTCGCCCCATCGCGCCCGGCAGAATCGTTATCGAAAAGACAGCGAACATCTTTGCGAGCGAGGTCTTGAGCCCAATGATCTTTGAAAGTAGAGGCTCCCGGCACCGCGACGATCAGATCGTGTTTGCATCCGACGCGGCCGAGGAGCCAGCGCCAAGCCAGCCAATCCGATTCACCCTCCACAATCCAGACACGGGAGCGCTGCTTGGCCTTGCGCAGAGTCTCCGCTTTCCACAAGCCGACCTGACACCCCTTGGTGGAGAGGGGCTTTCCCGGGAATTGCCGACGCCGGATGTCGACGACCTTACCGTACCTGTCTCGGTAGGTGAAGGTGAAGGACTCGGTGCTTGGGTCGTAGCCGATGTCAGGCCTCCGAACGGCAGAGCACGGCATTCTCAAGCGGCGTGCAAGTTCCCTGGCGTGTGTCTCGTCTAGGGAGGCGTTGTACAGCTCAGCGATTAGTCCGAGGAAGCCAGCTGTATTACCCTTGTCGCCGGTTTGGTGGTCAATCCAGAGACCGGTTTCTGAATTGACGTAGAACTTGTCTCGCCCCTTCGAGAACACCGCTCTGCCGACCCATTGCACCCCACTTCCTTTGCGGAGGTCGCAGCCATGGCCAATGAATGGCCACAGCCGCTCCGGTATTCCGTCATAGCGCGCGCTCAATGCGCACCTCCCTTCCGCGCAGCCCAGTCCTTGCGCGTTGGACAGCCGGCGGCAACCCAGGATTCAAGCTCGGCGCGGGAATATCGCACAAGCCGCTTAGAAAATACAACCGGCTCCGGGCCGAACCGACCGGAGCGGCGCATGCGTTTCAACGTGGTCGCCGATAACTTCAGAAAGGCGGCCGCTTGGTGAGCATCTAGTAGGGCTGGTGTCGAGGATTCTGTAAGTGTAAATGGTGCGGCCATGTGCTTCTCCGGACATCGAGAAAGTGCCCATCACAAGGGCGACCTCCGCGAGCGAGCAAGCATCACCGGGTTATCCAAGAAAGCACGGGCTCAGGGCGATATTGGTCCGCCATGGCCCGACTTGGACCGCGGTGGACCATTCAGGCCAAGCCTCTCGACCAAGTCCCGAGACAGAATCAGCCCATTCACTTTGCAGTAGATCTTCTTACCACGAGGGTTTTCGGGTGATCGAAGTACTCCAACCTCTCCCGACTTCTCTTTTCGCTTGAGTGTGGACTGACCGCAACCCAGAACGACCACAACTTGGGCGGAGTCCAACCGCTCCATCCGATCCAAGTCCTCCTTGGTGATCTCTGCCGGCAGAACTGAAGGGTTCCGATTGTTTGCGCTGCCGTGGGATGCCTTAGCTTTCTGTGTGTCCGTCATGCCGGGGGCGGATCCTGTTGCTGAGTGTTCGTTGGCAAGCCGCGACAGCAACAGGCAGGTTTCGACATTGCCTTGGAAGGCGGATAGCGGACTATCCCAGTGCTCCCTACCCAGAAGTGCTTCTGGATGCGTAAATGCGCCGGGGTGATGATGCGCCAGAAATGGCACGATTTGTGGCCACTTTAATGGAATGGACTCGAATGCCCGAATCCGCTCCTGGGCACGACGGTCGATTAGTACTTCCGCGGCCTTCTCAATTGGCCTGAAACGCGGAGCCAAGGCGTCCAACCAGTCCCGCTCGTCGGGGAGCCAATAGTCAACGGTTCGAGTGTTCAACACGGCCAGTTCGAACTGTTCGGCCAAAGCGGAGAACGAAAGAGTTTCCTCGCTGTCCATTCAGTGCACTCCGTCTCCTACGCCTAGCTCACCGCAAAGGCCACCGTCTGTGGTCCCTGTATTGGGAAAACCGCCGCTAGAGCGCGATACTACCCCGGGCCGACGTGGAAGGCGACCGGCCAAAGTGAATGACGTCTTGATCTCAAAGGACTGAATCGGGCGCAGTCTCCAGCGGTGCCGGAATGCCACAGCAAGGCGCCATAGTTGGCGTCGCAGCAGGCGCGGTTGTTTGTCTGAAGAGTGTCCGCGGTCGGGCGCCACTTGCCGCGAGTGGAACAAGTGCGAAGTCCTAGCGTTTCGTTGTTTTCCTTGACGCCAGCTCGGACTGCCGAATCAGAGCGTCAGCGAGAGCGAACGCTTTGTCGGCCATCTCGTCTTCATCTATCGACGACTTCGCTGAGATCATGCCCTGCATGAACAGCATGGCGGCGTAGTCCCGCATTTGAATTCCTGACTCGAACGGAGCATCTTCGGATTGGATGTGGGGGAATACCGGTGTTGAGGCCTTCATGGTCAGACTTTCAGAAGAGGACTTGGTTCGGTTATCGAGACAACGCAAATGGTCAATCCAGTGCAGGCTAGCACCGATCAATACAGCCCGAGCTTGGACCCAGTTGACTAGTCGATGCGCTTCCGCCCGTGGTGGTTACGAACCAATGGAAAATGCACGGGGTTGGGTCAGGAGAGGCGCCAACCCGTCCCCGGAACGCGGATTCAGGACGGACGAGCGAGGCAAGCCGGAGGTATGGAGGCCCACGGGAGCCGGGTGGCATAAACGTGCAACTCTCGGTGGCGAAAATGGCAAATGTGTGGACACGGGCTCTGCCGTCGGAGGCGTCCGGTTGGGCCCAACTGGCGGGGGAAACGGCCCCTTGGGCTCGACGGGTACTTTCGGTGTCTGCAACTGATCCCGAGGTCGAAGCTTCGGAAGAACCACTGACCGCTCCGGACGATGACACTGAATGACCGCTCGCGACATTGACCAAGTCACCGACGCTTGCGGCGCGGAGAGGAACGGCCGATTTTCGCTCTTTTTCGAACGCCTCCCGCTCGCCCCGATGATCCCCGTTGCTTACGAAACCTCGCTTGGGTGTTGGTGCGTACCCTTGCTGCCTTCTTCCTAGATCGTCCCTCTGTCCTGACACGTCTGTGGCGGACTTTCTGCGATCTATTCGCGCTCGGCAAAGACGCATCGATCACCACGACCCACACATTGACGGCACCACCCGAGTCATTCCTGAGCTGATTGGCTTGCTCATCAAGTTCCGCTTGGGTCTCTTGTGCGCTGCCCCACAGGGAAGGCGGACCGCCGCTCTTAGTCCTTTTCCCCATCCACGCAACCACATAGAGCCCGGACTGAGCACCGAGTTCCTTCATGTATCGCTCGACCAACTGTTCGCGCAGCGCAGTGCGAGCCTCCGGATTGTGAGCTCGCTTGACCTCTACCGGCAGTGTGATTCGGCTTTGGGCTGAAGTGCCAATCGGCGATACATCGACGAGGACATCGAGTTCGGACCCTGGAGCTCCTTTGAGAGATCGTGACGACAAACGACGGCGTATCTGGACCTCGCGGTGGGAGGTAACGGCGTAGCCACGGAAATAGTCGGCAATGGCGGCGCACACCTTTCGAGATACCGTGTCTTCATCCTTGGGCGTCGGCCTTTTCTTCTTGGGGGTGTTCCACAAATCTTCGAGTGCGCTGGAGATGCCGACACGGAGGCATCGACCGAACTCTTCCACTGCGAACGCGGCGCCGTCCGCGGCGTCCTGCTCCGAGCGAATCACGCGTCGGGCTACGAGGGCCAGCGTCTTGGCGATCGACTCCGGTGGAAGACCGGCCCAACGTGATCGCCGAAATCCCTGCTGGGCCCGTATCCTGAAACGGGTGATCCATGGATATTTCGGAGCCCACTTCTTTTCCAAACGGATGATCGCTTCCATCGCTTCGAGGTCGTTGCGCTCCGACAGCCAGTTGAAAAGCTGGGAGCGAAACATCGGCGCCGCTTCCCCAGGTCCGACGGCGTAGGCCCCATCGTGATGAACGTCCGTCTCGGGGGGAAAGAACTCCATGAGCCAGTCGATGACCTCGCCGACCTGGGTCGGAGTCATCCAAGGCGTCTTGGACTGGCTGTCACGCCGGCCGAACATCCGCATCTGCATCGCGAAGCTGCCGAGTATTCTGGCGCCAAGATCACCGCGAGTCTTCAGAAGGCCTGCCACCGCGGCCCAGCCTGCGTCGCCACCCACTTCAAGCAGTGATACAGCGGAGGTCACCGCGACATCGTCGTTCGCCTTGTCGCCTCCCGGCGCCAGCAAAGTGGTGCAGGCAGACATGGCCTGCTCTTGGCTGCGTGCCAGAACAAAGGAGGCAACGGCACCGACGCGGTCGGCCGGGATCTTCCCGCTACTGAGCTTTGCGCAGAGCGCTGTGTCGAGTGCCGCGTCCGGAATCTCGTCCATCATCCTCAGAAGCGGAGCGACCACGCCCTTCTCATCCTCTTCCGTGCTCGTGGCCCAATCAACGATGCTCGTCCGAACCTTCTCGGTCGCACGTCGATGCAGGCGCTCCAGCAACTCCTGCTTGATCTCTTCCGGCTCTCCGTGCAGATTGGGATGCATCTCGCACAGGAAGTACCACTCCCAATGACTCCACCAGGACTCGGGCCGAGCATCAAGCCATGAGGGATCAAGAGCCTGGATCAACCAGACCGCGGCCATCCACGCCGTCTGGATGATGTTCATGGGTTCGTCGCGCCGAAGGGCCGGTTGAGTCGAACTCTCGTCGAGCAACTTCTTCGCCACCATCAGAATACGGTCGCGCGTGCCCGTGTCCGCCGCTTTCCAACCGGGGGTATTCGAGATGATCCGCGAATGCCCGTAGTGCGTGCTGTACTCCTCGAGTGTCAGTTCGCGGCAAAGATTTCCAAAAAACAGAACGTCCTTTGTCTCCGCAAGTGCCAATGTGTCCGCGACCCGGACGTGCGGCGGCGGTACGAGCCGCTTGCGGCGTGGCTTTCGTTGCCACCTCTTCCACTCGGCATGGGCCTTGCGTTGAAGCCCTGCCTCCGTGCTGTCGAGGTCGACGCTGACCAAGTCTTTGAACACGGAGCACACGGGTTCGGTTTCGCGGAACTGGAGCCAAGTCTCTATGCGCCCGGGTTCATCGCGCCATCCCAATCTCTCGGCAATCGAGGCCAGGTTCGTTCGATGTTGCAGGTTGAGCGACGTATCGACCGCGCGGCGAAGGAGCCAGTCAAAGTCATCGTTGTTGTAGAAGCCCGGGATGGAGAATCCAGCGCTCCACAACTCGTGGACTTCCTTGCACGTCTGTGCCAGACAGTCCAGCAGGCGCCGTCGAGCGTCGGGACGAGACTTGAGCGGTGATTCTTCGTCCGAATCGTCCGCCTCCGCACTCCCGTCCGGCTTGCGAATGCGCGACAGTGGGGTGTGGTGGTGCTGCCGAGCCCGCTGCAGCAGAAGTTCGGCAAGCGCCGCACACATGCGAGGGTCGTCCGTTTCATCCAGCGCGGCCCACGCAATTCTCCTGACGATGTTCGAGGCCGCGTCAAATTCCCTGTCCCTCGCCGGGAGCGTCTTTGCCCACTTAATCCCGAGAAGGCGGTCGCCTGCTGCATCGAATCCCGAACGATCGAGCTCGCTCAAGAACCATTCGTACGACCCGTAATAGCTCCGCGAGGGAGAGCCACCGAGCACTTTCAACAACTGTGGAGTCGTCAACCCCTCCGGCCAGTTGCAACGAAGAGCAATGCCTTTCAGATCCCACTGCGGATCGTCCGCGTCCGCGTCAATGAGCGGAAGCAGCCGCCGCTTTGCGGCCTTTGAACCCATGGTGTGCAGAGCGTGGGCCGCCCCCTTTCGAACACCAAGTGGTGCGGACTGGTCCAGGGCGACATCGGCAAGCGCATCGCTCATCTCTACAAGACGCCACGCCCGAATCAGATCGATCGCGCCGTCAATCACGTCCTCGGATGCCGCCGAACGTTCTTGCAGAATGGGCTGGAAATCTCTTTCAGCCTTGGGGTACTGAAAACCAAGAAGAACGCCATCATCCCACCCCGCGCGGACCTCGTTCAGTTCCTTCCGGCGGATCATGTCAAGCACAGCGAGAGTGGCCGTCCGGCGGAGCGCGGGATCGGCCACGTCCGACAAGCCGATCACTTCAGGGTCAGACTCGGCGATCCAGCTTGCTACATCCTTCGAGTGGATGGCGGTGAAGGCAGCGACTTCACGAAGTGGTCCGCCCACGCCGGCGCGCCATCCAAGCTCCGATGCCAACAGTGCACGGGACTGGTGCGGAAGAAGACTGGCAAGTCGTCGCCCGGCTAGGTATTCGGCATATTGACGATGCACAAATCGAAAGCCCTCAGTGCCATCCGCCTCGAACAGCCCTGTCCTTCGGAGATGGTTCAAAACGTCGAAGCTCAACTGAGATCCACCGGCTGGCAGTGACTCAACTTCGGCAATCCCGACACAATCAGCAGGCGGATTCTCACCGAGGTCGAACCTCTCACGCCCCGACAGCAGAGCAATGCAGGCCAAACGCTCCGCCTGTTCGAGCAGCGTACCGACAGGGGTTCCCGGGTCAGATCCAACGCTTCTTCGCTGCGACGGCTCGCGGGCAAGACGTTCAACGCTGCGTGCGAAGAGGTCCGCTCGGCTCTTCGGCAGTGAGCGGTTGGTTTTCCACAGCTCCAGGAGCATCTTCAGGTTCAGGGGAGAGCCGGCAAGCACCCGAGCCCCCGCGGCTCGTAGTGCTCGCAGAAAGTCATCGCCGTTCGCACCTTCTGCCTGTGCGGCGTTGCCGATCTGCTCGTCAGACAACGATTCGATCGTGGCTATGTTGAAATCACTCTTGCCGTACACATCCCCGGATGCCTCGGTCACATCGTCGGGCCAGACCGTGGAACGGCATGACAGGCGTAAAGTCGGCTTTGTCTTGGCGAGGTGTTCTCGGATCCAAGCGGATAGGACTAATCCCGCCGTTCGCACCGGCAGCATCACTTCGTCAAGAGCATCGAGGTACAAGATCGTCTTGTCGCTCGAAGAGTCTGAAAGCTGCTGGAGCCTTTGACGCAGACCCTCCGGCGACTGGCCGTAGATAATCAGACGCTCAACCCGAACATCTAGTCCATCGGCCTTGTCCAGTTCCGCGAGCCGATTCAACTCGTGAGTCTTGCCGGAACCAGCAGGGCCACAAAGTGCAAGCGCGCGGAATGCACGCAGCTCTTCCGACGCACGGTCTTCGCGCTTTCCGCTCGGGCCTTGAACCGTCCAGTTTCTTGACACAGGCCAATTCTCCATGCCACCAGCATAATCGATCCAGCCACGCCCGCGCAATGCCCCTTTGGGGGCCGCTATGACGGCTTGGTAAACCATCTTCGATGGACTGACACCGTTCACTCTCAAACCGCCGAATACCATTGCGCGTGCTATTGGACTCTCAGGACAATGACAAGCGAATCGATTCGGAAGTATTCCCGATTGCGATCGGTGAGCAATCGCCGACCGGCGATGTCCGCTGGGACGCGCTGTTGGGAACGGGTTTCTCGATCTCGGATGATGGATGGTGCCTGACAGCGGCCCACGTGCTGGAGGGGGTCCTCGGACATGTGTTCGCCGCCTTTCCGGCCGGCAACGAGTGGCGCGCCTTCACGATCGCACAGGTTGAGTCTCACCCCACCGAAGATTTGGCGGTGTTTCGGGTAGTCGGACGACAGCTTGCTCCATTCTGCGGGTGGGTTCCGGGACAATGTCACGCGTCCCGGGAGTACTTCGCCTTCGGCTACCCGCACGACCTGCTCAAGGACCACGGCAGGCCACAGGGACCCTATGGAGCTGTCCCTGATCGCCCAGAGTTGATCATTTCGCGCGGCCATGTTCGCCGCCGTTACTCTCACCCTACTCCCGGACTCCGCGGGATGGCGTTCGCCGAGTTGAGCGATTGGGTCGCACAAGGAGGAAGCGGGGGCCCCGTGACATGTCATGGCACGAGGAATCTGATCGGGGTGTACTTGGGTCACCGGTGCGAATCACTGTTGGATCCCGACAATCATCGGCAACTGGTCGGCGCCCGCGGTATCGCGCTGCGCATCGATGATTGCGTCCGCTGGGCCCCCTCTGTCGCGGGTGGCCAAACCTTGGAGACGATCTTCCGGAAAGAGCGCGCACCGGCGGTGTTTCATCACCTGGCCGGTCCTGGTATCTAAGCGTTCGGCGGCGATCCGCGCAATGGCGAGCGGATCTGACTACCTCATCAGTCCGAAATACTCAGCCCAGAAACTCTCGACCCCCTCCGCCGATTTTAACGCCAGCGGCTCGTTGCAGGTACAGGACATTTTCGACTTCTTGGCCGCGTGGTTCACGGGATGCCCGTGAATCAAAGCCGCCACCTGAGCGGCACAAAGCGCGCTTGCCCACGCGATGGGGTCAAATAGGGTCCAATAGGTTCAATGCCTCAGGCCCCGGACGGCCCCGCGGCAAGCGACTTGCAGTGGGGGAAACACCAGGAGATGGCACCGATCGGCGCAGCTCTCGGTGGCCGCAATCGCACGCAAGTCGACGCGAAAAACCGCCAGCACCAACGACGTGTTGGCGCGCCGCTGGAGCGCTCGAAGCGGGACAGGAAGGGCCACGAGAGCGCCTACAAACCGGCCCCCAGGCAGGCCCCCGAGCCCAAAACCGCCCCACTCCGCGGCTACGGTTCGCACCGTAAACTCATGCCAGTCATGGAGATGGGCCCTGTGGCGGAACGGCAGACGCAGCGGACTTAAAATCCGCGGCCTGGAAACGGGCGTGTGGGTTCGACTCCCACCGGGGCCATTGTGATGTCGGATGTCGGATGTCGGATGTCGGATGTCGGATGTCGGATGTCGGATGTCGGATGTCGGATGTGAGGCGACGTGGAGCAACTGGTGAAGAGTGCGGTGGTGTTGCTCTCGGGGGGGCTGGATAGCGCGACGGCGCTGGCGGTGGCGCGCCGGGATGGATTTGAGTGTTGCACGCTGGCGTTTGATTATGGGCAGCGGCACCGGCACGAACTGGCCGCGGCGGAGCGGGTGTCGAGGGCGCTTGGGGCGCGGGAGCATCGGGTCGTGGCGATCGATCTGCGGGCGATCGGGGGGAGCGCGCTGACGGCGGGGATGGATGTGCCGAAGGATCGGGATGCAAACGAGATGAGTGGGGGGATACCGATCACGTACGTGCCGGCGCGGAATCTGGTGTTTCTGTCGATCGCGGCGGGACTGGCGGAAGTCGTCGAAGCGCGAGAGATCTTCATCGGCGTGAACGCGGTCGACTACTCGGGCTATCCGGACTGCCGCCCGGAGTTCATCGAGGCGTTCGAGGGTGCGGCGAATCTGGGGACGAAGGTGGGGGTGGAGGGGCGGGGGCTTCACGTGCGAGCGCCACTCGTGATGCTGAGCAAAGCCGCGATCATTCGCCTTGGGGTATCGCTGGGCGTGGACTACGGGCTGACGCACTCGTGCTATGACCCGATCGTGCGCGGCGGGGAGGTGCTTGCGTGCGGCCGGTGCGATTCGTGCGTGCTGCGGCGGGAGGGATTTGCGGCCGCGGATGTGGCGGATCCGACGCGATACGCGTGATCAGCAGCCAGTAAACCACGCGGCGAGGAAATCGAAGATGTCCTGAATGGTGGTGCCGCTCGCGCCGTTGAAGTCCGCAGTCGGCGTGCCAGCGAACCAGGCCGCGAGGAAGTCGAAGATGTCGTTGACCGTGAGCGTGCCCGAGCAGTTGAAGTCGGCGGGGCAGATGGTGTATGTCGCCTCGTTGCTTGTGGAGGGGCCGCAGGCGTTGGAGACGATGCAGCGGATCTGGAAGTGCTGGGGCATGCCGGGGGTCGGGCTGGGGCAGGGGCGAAGGCCGATGGTCACATTCGGCGAGTTGATCGGGGAGGCATAGGAGAACGCGCCGCCGCCGCCCCCCCCACAGGGGAGCGGGCCGGGATCGTTGCCCATGGTCGCCCAGACGCCCGGCGCGGTCTGCACCTGCCATTGATAGGTGAAGGGGCCGGTGCCCGTGGCCGAGACCCCGAACGGCGCGGAGCCGGCGCGGCAGGCGGTCGCGGAGGCGGGCTGCGCGGTGAACGTCGGGGTGGGGCAGGGACCAAGAAGGCGGAACTGCACGCCGTTCATTCCCGATTGGAGGGCGCCGCCATACAGCCCGTCGTGGAAGGCGATCACGCCGTCGGTCGTTGTGACGGTGAAGCGCGAGTACGTCACACCGCTCTGGTGGTGCCCGGGCCACGTGCCGCCGACCATCACCGGGCCCGGGGTGGCGTTGTCGACGCGCGTTCGATTCAGGAGCGACGCGTTGTTGGGCGTCATCGCGTAGATCGTGACCTCGTACGTGCCGAGCAGCATGCCCTGCACCCAGAAGCACCCGTCGGTGGGGTTGTTGGTGCTCAGGAGCATGCTGTCCATCAGGTTCTTGTCGTCGCCGGAGGTGAGCGGGTTGTTGGCCGTGAGGATGGCCGAGCTGCCGTTCTGATAGTACTGCGCGGCGATGGGCGTTCCCGCCAGACTCACCAGCGGCTGCAGCGCGTTGATGGGCGTCCACGGGAGCGTGTTCCAGACGCCCGGCAGACCGGCCGCGGCGTAGGTGGCGGACGGCGTGGTGGCGGCGGAGCCGAAGCGGATGTTGATGGACTGAGCGGAGGCCGCGGGAGAAAGCACAGCAACTCCCAACCCCCCCAACACAAACAACACACCAGCGAAGCCCGAAGCGATCGTGTGAGTGCGCATGAGTCGGCTCCTTGTGTGACGCCCAGAGATGTTCAGTATGCCTCGAAACGGGCCGCGCCGCAAGGGTGCGAGCGGTTCCCGCCCCCCGCCCCCCGCCCCCCCCGAACCCCGGCCCCCTATCTGGGCAGATTCGGGCCGCTGGGGGCCATTGTGCGGGTACCGCCAAGCCCCGCGTGGCGTTTGCTTCAGCAGCCGGCGAACCAGGCGGCGAGGAAGTCGAAGATGTCCTGAACAGAGAGGCTACTGCTGCCGTCAAAGTCGCCCGCCGGGAGGCCCGCGAACCACGCACCCAGGAAGTCGAAGATGTCGTTGATGGTCAGAGAGCCGGAGGCATCAAAGTCACTGGGGCACGCGCAGGCCCAATGGGCATCGAAGCCAGAGACATGCTCGCCCGCAATGGTGAAGGCTCCCCCGACAAAGAGTGAATCGACGTGCGAGGACAGGGCAAGGACCGCGCCATTCGTGCCCCCGCCGAGCGGATGCCATGCTGCGCCGTCCCAACGGGCGATATTCGAGGCGGCAATGGAACCGGCCGTGGTGAACGAACCTCCGGCGACCAGCTCGCCACGATACACGGTCAGGGCATTGGTCTGCGCTGACGGCGTGCCGTCGAGGCCGGTGCTCATGGGCTGCCAGGCGCTGCCGTCCCAGCGACCGATGTTCCTGCTGGCTGCGCCGCCGATGGTGGTAAAGGAGCCCGCGGCGACGAGACTGTTTTAGTATGTGGTGAGCGCGGAGACGGAGCCGGAGGAGCCGGCCGCGCCTGTGCCAAGAGCCTGCCACGCAGCGCCATCCCAGGCGGCGATGCCATTGACGGTCGTGTTGCCAGCGGTGGTGAAGGAGCCGCCGACGATGAGGCGATTGTTGTAGACGTTGAGCGAGAGGACCCGTCCATTGATGCTGCCGGTGATGCCCGCCCAAGTGGAGTCGTTCCAGCGGCCAATGTTGCTGAATGAGGTGAACCCGTCGGGGCCGAACTGGGAGAAAACGAAGGAGCCTCCGGCTACGAGTTCATCGTTGTAGACGGCCAGAGCGTTGAGCGTGCCGCCATTGAAGCCGCCGACTGGCTGCCAGGCAGTTCCATCCCAGCGTGCGAGGCCGTTCACGCTGCCCAAGATGAGGTTGCCCACGGCGTACAGGTCGCCGTGATAGACAGCCATGGCCGCGATTGCGCCGCGGATCGGGGAGGTGAAGGGAGACCATGTGTTGCCGACGCGGGCGGCGACCAAGGAGTTGACCTGGCCGTTGGTCGTGGAGACGCCCGCGGCGACGATCTGGCCGTTGAATTCGGTGTACGAATACGGGATGAATTCCGGGGTGGGCGGGATGGTTCCAAACGTTTGCCAGGTCGTTGCATCCCAGGCCCAGACCTTGCCCAGTAGCGTGCCGACGACGTTCGGCGTTGGGGACCCGACAGCGATGAGTTTGTTGTTGTATGAGGTGAAGGCGAAGACCGTGTTGACGGGGCCCGTGCCGAGAGCGGCCCATTCCGCGCCATTCCAGAAGGTGACGCTGGGAGCAGGCGGGCTGCTCCCAGGGGTCAGGAATCCGCCGGCCACGAGTGTGCCCTGAGATACCCGGAGGGAAAAGACGGTGGCGCCCGAAAGGGGAAAGCCGCCGCCCAACGCGTGCCAGGTCGTGCCGTCCCAAGTGGCGACGTTGTTCGCGGTCACTCCTCCCGCGGTGGTGAAATGGCCGCCGACGATGAGCAGATTGTTGATCGTGGTGAGGGCGTATCCGGTGGGAGCGGCGCCGCCGAGACCCGCGCCGAGGGGAAGCCAGGAGGTGCCGTCCCATTGGGCGATTCGCGCGGCCGGCGTGCCCCCGGCGTTTACGAAGTCCCCAGTGGCGATGAGCATGCCGTTGTAAATGGTGAACGCGCGGATGGATGCATCGGCGCCCGCGCCGAGTGGTTGCCAGGATGCGCCATCCCAGCGGGCGATGTTTGCGGCGGGATTCCCGCCCGCGCCGGTGAACGCGCCCCCGGCGACAAGCTGGCCCTGATAGACCGCAAGGGCGTCGATGTAGAAAGAGCTTCCGGTCATGCCCGTGCCAAGTGGTTGCCACGATGCGCCGTCCCAGCGCGCGATGCCGCCCGTACCAACACCGCTTCCAGCCGCGATGAGGTCGCCGTTGAAAACCGTGAGGGCCCGAACACTGTTGCCGACCGCGCCAAGGCCCGGGCCCAGTGGGTGAAACGCGACTCCGTCCCATGCGACTATGTTCCGCGCAAGAGTGTCGCCCGCGGCGGTGAAAGCCCCGCCGATGATGAGCAGGGGCGGAAGGGGGCCGGGGCCGTCGGGGTCCCAGGTTGTGGCGGCCTCTGCAATGCCGTTAATCGCTGAAAGGGCCTCGCCGGGAAGCCATTCAGGTTGGCATTGTGCCCATGCCAATGAAGGGAGCGAAAAGAGCGCGAATATCGTCAGGACAGCCGCGGCGGCGAGGGTGAGTGTGGGCGTTCGAGAGTGGCGTTGCATGGGGCACCTCTTCAAGTCATTCGACGCACGTTTGGACCACGTGAGTGGCGTGCACGGTGTTCTATACGAACGCCGGGGTATGAAACTGCGCCGATACAAGATGGAATCGGCGTAGTTTTTTCCGGTGCCAAAGAGCCCGAATATTGTCAAAACATGCTCGATTGGGCGGGGCCCTTCGTTTGCGATGCTCTTGGGTAAGGGTGGCTTGAGCGACTCGCCCCTCCTACCGTTGTCCCCTTCCGGCAGGGGGTTCGGGGTTTGAATGCCTCCCGGAAGACACCTGCTTCGCCGGCTTGCGCCGGTGCGGCCCAGCTTCTCGAAAGGAAGTCGTTTATGGTTCGGATTCGAATGCAGCGCGGCGGTCGGCGGCACGTGAACTACTTCCGCATCAACGCCATCGAGAAGCGCGTCAAGCGCGACGGGCAGGTGCTGGAGAACCTCGGGTGGTACAACCCCCAGGCGAAGGATAAGGCCAAGCAGTCTGAACTGAACGTTGAGCGCATCAAGCACTGGCTCTCCGTCGGCGCCCAGCCGAGCGACACCGTGCTGCACATGCTCATCAAGGCCAACGTGATCGACGGCAAGGAGTGGGCCGACAAGCTCGCCGCCCGCATCGAGTCGGTCAAGACCAACGACGCCCGCAAGGCCGCGCATCCGCAGAATCCGCCGAAGAAGGAAGAGAAGAAGCCCTGAGCCCGCTTCAGCCCTGAACGCAGCAATCCACGATCGCGGGCTCCATGCGGGCCCGCGATTGCTTTTTGTCTACCGTTTGTTCCTTCCTACCCACCATGTCGCGACTTCGCTTCGACATCCTCACCACCTTCCCCGAGATGTTCGCCGACACTCCGGGGGCCGCGTTGAACTCGTCGATTCCTTCGCGGGCCCGGGCCGCGGGGCTGGTGGAGTGGCACGCGACGAACATCCGGGAGTTTGCGACGGACAAGCATCAGAAGACGGATGATCGCCCGTTCGGCGGGGGGCCGGGGATGGTGATGATGTGCCAGCCGATGTGGGATGCGGTGCGGGCGGTGGAGGCCCGCGATCTGCGGCCGGCGACGCGGATTCTGCTTACGCCGCAGGGGCGGGTGTTGAACCAGCAACTGGTGGAAGAACTCGCCGCCAAGCCGCGGCTGCTGCTGATCGCGGGGCACTATGAGGGGCTGGATGAGCGGGTGGTGGAGAAACTTGCGCCGATGGAAGTGTCGATCGGGGACTATGTGCTTTCCGGCGGGGAACTGGCCGCGATGGTGCTGATGGACGCGATCATCCGGCTGCTTCCGGGCGCGCTGGGACATGAGGACTCGGCGGCTCAGGATTCGTTCAGTGAAGTGGGGGGTGGGGGCGCGGGGGCGGTCAAGAAACGTCTGCTGGATTGCCCGCACTACACCAAGCCGCGGGAGTGGATGGGGATGGCTGTGCCCGATGTTCTGCTCTCGGGGGACCACGGGGCGATCGCGAAATGGCGGCAGGAACAGCGGGAGAGCCGGACGCGGGAGCGGCGGCCGGAGTTGGCGGACTGAGGAACCGACTTTCGCGCCGATTTGGAAGGGGTGGGGGGTGGGGAGGGGGTGTGGTGGGATGGTCCCACTTTCCCACTTGACAACGCCCCGAAACCGGGCGATACTGAGGGCATGGACAGGCACAACCCCGATACCCGCCAGACCGACGCCAAGGGCCGCGTTACGCTCGGCGAGTCATTTGCCAACCGCACCGTGATCATCGAAGAACTTGCTGACGGTGATGTGCTGATCCGCCCAGCGCGCATCATCCCCGAAAGCGAGGCGTGGTTGCACAAGAACAAGAAAGCCCTCGGCATGGTTCGTCGCGGCCTCAAGGCCGCCAAGGCCGGCAAGTTGGTGAAGGGGCCGGACCTGACGGCGGGGGACAAACTTGTCGCCAAGATGAAGGGCCGCTGATCGCGTTCAGCGCTCATTGGCACTCCGAGGCGGAACAGGTCTATGTCGAGTTGCAGCGGGCGGCCGAAGCATCGCTCCGAAATCGCACGGAACGCAAGCGTGCCAAGCCCTCGAAGGTCGAGGGCTTGTTCGCCCAGGTCCATAAATGCGTACGCCTGCTGTTGGAGAACCCCCGGCACCCCGGACTGCACACCCACGAGTACCACTCCATTCGTCACCCGTACGACCCGAAGCAGAAGGTGTTTGAGGCGTACGTCCAGAATCGAACCCCGGGGGCGTACCGGCTTTTCTGGTGCTACGGTCCTGAAAAGGGAGAGATCACGATCATCGCCATCACGCCGCACCCGTAGTCCAGACAGCGAACCACCCAACCAAGCCCCCCACAAACCGGGGCAAGAGGGGTGCGGATGTGGAAGACGCGGCCCATCGCGCTTACCCTCCAGACCCGACTCGGAGCATTCGGCCCGGGCGGTCCTTCAAACGACCCCAGCAAGAAACGAGCATGTCCATGGCCCGCAAGTGCACGGTTGACATCATCAAGGGTTTGAACGCCGAGTTCCTGAAGACGGACCTCCCGGCGATGGCCGTCGGCGACACGGTGAACGTGCACTGCCGCATCATCGAGGGCGACAAGGAGCGCATCCAGGTTTTCCAGGGTGTGATCCTCGCGCTGTGCAACGAGAGCTTGAACGCCATGGTGACGGTGCGCCGCATCGTTGAGGACATGGGCGTGGAGCGCGTTTTCCCGCTGCACTCGCCGCGCGTGGCGAAGTTCGAGATCGTCCGCAAGGCCGATGCCCGCCGGGCCAAGCTCTACTTCCTGCGTGATCGCGTCGGCAAGAGCCGCCGGCTTCGCGATAAGCGTCGCGGGCTTGAGGTCGCGGCCCCGGGCGCGAAGGCCGCGAAGGCCGCCAAGGTTTGAGCCGGTGGCATGGGCGTTCTGCCCGTGTGCCTTGGTGCTTGATCGAAATCTGAGTATCACCCTACGCGGCGCCGATTGGCGCCGTGTTTTCGTTTGCGCTGGTATGCTGCCACCATGAAGGCCCTCACGATCACGCGTCAAGTCCCCACAGGGGAGCCCATCGCCGGGAGCATCAAGCTTGTGCACGACTGGCCGGAGCCGGGGCCGCCGGGGGCGGGGCAGGCGCTCGTGCGGACGCTGGCGGGGGCGCTGAACCACCTGGACCTGTGGGTTGCTCATGGCGTGCCGGGGCTGAACCTGACGTACCCGCGCGTGAGCGGCTCGGATGCCTGTGGCGTGGTGGAGGCCGTTGGGACGGGCGTGGATGGATCGTGGGTGGGCAGGCGGGTGGTTCTGAATGCGGCCTGCGATGTTGCGCCGTTGCCGACCGCCGATGAGGGGCCGCGGTCGTCGCTGGCGCCCATGTACGAGCTGATCGGGGAGCACCATCAGGGGACGCTGGCGGAGAAGTTCATCGCGCCGGTGAGCAATCTGCAACCTGTGCGCGAGGATCAGGACCCGGCGGAGGCCGCGGCGTTTGGGCTGACGTTTCTGACGGCGTACTCGATGATGCGGACGAAGGCGAACCTGCTCCCGGGACAGAGCGTGCTGCTGACGGGGATCGGCGGCGGGGTGGCGTGTGCGGCGCTGGCGATTGCCAAGCATCTCGGCTGTCGCGTGTGTGTCACGAGCCGGCACCAGTGGAAACTGGACCGGGCCAAGGCGCTCGGGGCGGACCTGGGCGTGCTGGATTCGGGGCAGGATTGGTCCAAGGACGTGCGGGCGTGGACGAAGGGGCGCGGCGTGGACCTGGCCGTGGATTCATCGGGCAAGGCGACGCACATCAAGTGCATCAAGTCGCTGGGGCGCGGCGGGGCGTATGTCACGCCGGGGTGCACCTCCGGGCCGGATGCGGTGACTGACTTGGCGCGGATCTTCTGGAACCAACTGCGGATTCTGGGGTCGACGATGGGGACGAACGAGGAGTTTGCGGAGGTGGTCGCGCTCTATCGCAGCGGTGCCTTGAAGCCGGTGGTGGACAAGGTGGTGGATGCGGCGAATGGGGGGGAGGCGTACGCGCGGCTGGAGTCTGGGGAGCAGTTTGGGAAGGTGGTTGTGAAGTTCTGAAAGATGTGGGGGTGGCACGGGCGGCTCGTCCGCCCGTGGGAAACGGAGGGGGCTGTCGCACCATCTACAACTACGTGCGACAGTTCGCGATTTGCACGCACCACTGGCAGCGAGCTGCCAGTGCCACCCAGTGTCAATGCTTGCCCTGTGTCTCCCGGGCCCGATTCACAATCGCGGTCGTGCTCTTTCCCTGCACCATCTCCAGCAGTACGACGCGCCCGCCATGCTTCTGCACGAACGCGGCTCCGGGCACCTGATCGGCGGTGTACTCCGCGCCTTTCACGAGCGCATCGGGCTTGATCGCGTGGATCAGTTGCTCGGGCGTGTCCTCTCCGAAGATCACGACGGCATCAACGCATTCCCACGCGGCCAGCAGGCGGGCGCGGTCGATTTCCGAGTTGATGGGGCGCGACGGGTCCTTGCTTCCCTTCAGGCGGCGGACCGAGTCGTCGGAGTTCACGGCGACGATGAGGAAATCGCCCTCGGCGGCGGCTCGCTCGCAGAGCGAGAGATGCCCGACGTGCAGCACATCGAAGCAGCCGTTGGTGAAGACGATTTTCTTGCCGTCGTTGCGATGTGCGGCGACTTCCACGAGCAACTGATCGAGCGTTCGCATCTTGCCCGAGAGCCCGGCGTGGGCGCCTTCGAGCATCATCACCTCGCGGTGGATGTTCTCGATGGGCATCGGGACGACGCCGGAGACCTGGACTTCCAGGCCGGCCGCGGCGTTGGCGAAGCGGACGGCGTCGGGCCAGGAAATGCCGTTGGCGCGGGCTCCGGCGAGGGCGGCAAGAACCATGTCGCCTGCGCCTGTAACGTCGTAGACCTGCCGGGCGACGGTCGGAATGCTGAGGGGCTTCTTGCCTTTTTCCAGCAGAAGCGCACCGTGACGATCGAGGGTGATCACAGCGGCTTCAAGGTCGAGCGATTCGAGAAGTTTCTTCGCCAGTGGGGCGTGCTGGTCCGGCGTGGCATCGTCGGCGATTTCGGCCTGCGTGGCGAGGGCGGCCTCGGTGCGGTTGGGCGTGATGGTGGAGCAGCCGCGGTACTTGGAATAATCCTCGATCGCTGCGGGATCGACGAGCACGGGAACGCCGCGTGCTTTGGCCGCGCGGATGACGTGCTGGCAGAGCGCGGGCGTGCAGACACCTTTGTTGTAGTCCTCGATGCAGACGACATCCGCGTCGGGCAGGAGTTGATCGAAGCGCTCGAACAGTTGTCGTTCGATCTCCGCCGAGAGGGGCGCGCGGGATTCGTAATCCACACGGAACATCTTCTGGGCGTGGCGATGCTGGGCGAGGCCGATCAGGGATCCCTTGACTGTTGTTGGGCGGCTCGGGTCGGTCACGAGGGCATCCGCGTTCACGCCGCTGGCGACGAGGGCGGAGCGGAGGAGGTCGGCCTCGCGGTCATCGCCGGTGACGCCGACGGCGTGGACGGTGGCCTTCATGGCGACGAGGTCGAGCATGACGTTGGCCGCGCCGCCGGGGCGATCTTCGGTGCGCTGCACGGAGAGCACAGGAACGGGCGCTTCGGGGGAGAGCCGGTCGGCGTTGCCGAAGACGAGCTGGTCGAGCATGACATCGCCGACAACGATGGCCGTGAAGGGCTTCCAGGCGGCGAGTTGGTCAAGGAGTTTGCTCATGGTTTGGGTAGCCCGACACGCCGCGGCGGGATGGGGCGGCTTTGGCCCGAGTCTTCGCCGCAGGAGTTTAGGTTGCCCGAGCGGACTTCCCCACCCCCACAATTCCCCCGGCCGCTTCCAAGACCATCCGGTCGAACTCCTCACGGCCGGAATCAAAGACGATGGCAAGTTCCGGGCGGACGATGGGGCACGGCCACGTGGAATCGGGGAGCTTTCGGAGCTTGGACCAGTCTTTGTCGGTAATGACGATGAACTGGGCGTTGTGTTGCTTGGCCGCGGCGATGAGACGAGCGATGGTGGCAGGTCGGTATGGGTCGTGGTCCGGGAGTGAGAGTGAGCCCGCACGAAGGACGGGCTCGGCGATGCCGGAGATTGCCGCGAGTGAGCGGAAGAACGCGCCGGGATGTCCGATGGCGCAGCAGCCGGTGATGCGTTTATCGATAAGGCTGTCGAGCGGGAGCATGTGATCATCGCCGCCGGTGCGTTGCTTCAGGCCGGTCCAGACGTGGCGAGTGACGGCTACGGGGGCGAAGGTGTGACGCGAGATTCGGGACTGGAGATCGACGATCTGATCCGCGGAGGTCAGTTCCGCATGGGTCAGCACGACGGCCGAAGCGCGCCGGAGTGAATCCACCGGCTCCCTGAGCCATCCGGCAGGGAGCAAGCGATCCTCGAACACGGATCGCCCTGGAGTCGAATCGATCAGGACCACATCGAGGTTGCGTGCGATCTGGCGATGCTGGAAGCCGTCGTCCAGTACCACGCAGTCTGGCAGAGCGTCCCCGGAATCACGAGCGAGCAACTCGCGCAGGCCCTGGGCACGATTCGGGCGAGCGACGACCGGAACGGAAGGAAACGCCCGAAAGTACGCGTCGGTTTCATCCGGAGCGGCGTTGCCACCCTTGGAATAACCGCGCATCGCGATGCACGGCCGGCTTCCGTGCTCCAGAAGAACGCGAAGGACGTGCATGACCATTGGCGTCTTGCCGGTGCCGCCGACGGACAGATTGCCAATGCTCACCACGGGCGTCTGCCCGTCGTTGATGTGCTCCACCATTCCCGAAAGAGGAATGTCGAAGTTGCGATTTCGGCGTGCGATCGTCGCGGCGTAGAGCGGTTCGAGGAGACGGCCGAGGATGGGAATTGGAGCGCGGCGTGGCTGGGCCGAGGGTTGTTCAGCCACGGGGCGGCTCTCCGGGCGGGTGCGAAGTATCGCCCTTGGCGCGGGCGGCCGCGTCTGCGATGAGGGATTCGCGGTATTCCTGGCGCAGGGCGCGGTGTTTCCGCCAGCCCCAGGCCGTTGTTCCCACGGCATCCGCCACGGCGAGAGCGACCACAACGGCGAGCAAACCGACGATGACGACCCAGACGATGATGAACGCGCGGGCTTGTTCGGGGTGTTGGCGCGGGTCCGCGACGAGCGATACGCCGCCGAGGGCGTAGGCAAGGGTTGCGGCGACGAACATCATGATGAGGCCGTTGGCGATGCGAAGGCGCTTGCGGAACGGATGCATCGTGGAGATCTGCACGGCCAGAACGTGGGCGCCGATGAGCAGCATCGTCAGCCCCGCCAGGGGCAGGACGATCCACGGGGAGATCATGGTTTCGGCGAGCGTGAGCGCAACGTGTGCCGACAGGGCCATGCGCGATAATAGTCGTGAAGGAATGGCCACCCGAAGGGAGATCCAGACCCCGCGAGACTTCGGGTGGAAACGCCATGCGGAGCGGGGCCGTACCCAGGAAGAACCGCCGCGGAGCGGCGGGCCACCCGGGATCAAGCCGCGCGGGCGGCGAAGGCACGCAGGCGGTCCGGGAGCGTTTGCATGGGAAGGCCCATGATCGTGCCGGGGTCACCCTCAAAGGTGATGGGCCAGCCCGCGGCGAGGCGTTCGCTCAGGTTGTATCCGCCGGCCTTGCCGCGCCAGAGGCCGGAAGCGACGTACAGCTCAATCTCGTCATCTGAGATGTGGCCGACGTGGACGAGGGCGCGATCAGCGAAGATTTCGCGGAGGCCGGTGCGGGCGTCGATCAACGCGACGCCGGTGAGAACGTCGTGGTCGGCATCTCGCATGGCCATGAGCATGCGCCGGGCGTCGTCGGCGTCGGTGGGCTGGCCGAAGGTCTGGCCGTCCTGCACGACGATGGTGTCCGCGCCGAGAACGACGGAGGCGCCGGGCGTTGAGCCGGAACGCCAGGCGGAGGCGGCCTTGAGGTACGCCAGAGCCATCACCCATCGCTCAGGGTCGATCGAGCCGGCGGCGAGCTGGCCATCATCGAGCCCGGGATGTGCGGCGTTGAACTCGATGCCGGCGCCGGCGAGCAGTTCGCGCCGGCGGGGGGAGTTGCTGGCGAGATGGACGCGCGGCAGGTCCGAACCGGGGCCGGAGCGACGATCGATGAAATGTTCGCTTCCGTGCGACATGGGGAGATGGGTGAGAGAGATGGCGACCACGGGAGGGGCTTTCGATTGTTGCCGCGGAACGGGGAGGACATGAGCAGAACTCTGGACGCCACGGCAGATTGCTTCCGGCGTTGAAAACGGAAAAGGTTGCGTAACTCGCAACGTCCTGAAACCGGTGGGGGGATCGATCGAGCCGAATGGGCAACTATCATGCAGGAACGGAGCCCGCACAGAGCATGAAAGCACACCTCGTTCAACTCGACATTTGCTGGGAGGACAAGCGGGCGAACTACGAGTCCGTCCGGCGATTGCTGGCGGGCGCGCGGCCGCAGCGCGGGGATATGGCTGTTCTACCGGAGATGTTCGACACAGGTTTCTCATTTCGACTGGAACACACCGCGGATAGTGATGGTGAGACACTGGGTTTCCTGCGCGGGCTGGCGAAGGAGATGGGGATCACGATCCACGGGGCGAGGACGATCGTGGGTTCGGACAAAAGGGGCAGGAACTGCGCGACGGTGGTGGGGCCAGAGGGCGCGCTGCTGTGCGAGTTCTACAAGGTGCACCCGTTCACTCTTGGGAAAGAAGTAGAGTTCTTTTCGGGCGGGCGGGAGGTTGTGACCTATCCGTGGATGGGGGCGGATGGGAGTGCGGCCGCGACGGTCTGTCCGGCTGTTTGTTACGACCTGCGGTTTCCGGAGTTGTTCCGCATCGGTCTGATGAAGGGGGCGGAGGTGTACGCGATTGGGGCGAACTGGCCAGCGTCGCGCGAGGGGCATCGGCACGCGCTCTCGGTGGCGCGGGCGATCGAGAATCAGGCGTTTGTGCTGAGTGTGAATCGGTGCGGACGCGATCCTCAACTGGAATATGGCGGCGGGACGCTGGCGGTTGGGCCGCGCGGAGATGTGCTGGGGCAGCTTGGGGCGGCCGAGGGCGTGCTGAGCGTCGAGATCGACATGGACGATCTGCACCGGTGGCGGCGGACGTTCCCGGCGTGGAAGGATCACGTGCTGATCGGCCGGACGAGTTAGTTGTGCCGCGGGCATCCTGCCCGTGACCGTGACAAAATAATGACACGGGCGGAACGAACGTGCGACGGAACTAGCGGGGTGCGCGGATGTACTCGCGCCCGCCCCAGCGGACGGGAACGCCGGCGCGGAGATCTGCGGCGGCGGCGCTGAGAATGGCGCCAGTCTGCCACGCGCCGATTGGGTACAGCGGCACGCACCAGAGCGGGACGCGGGAGATGCGGTACGACCAGGCGAGGGCAATAAGCATGAGCAGAAGCGACAGTCCGGCGGTGATCGCGGCGGCGAAGCCGAGCGCGGAGTGATCCCATCGTGCGGCCGCGCCGAGGCCGAGGATGAGCGCCACGATCGCGAGCGCGGGCAGAACCGCCCCGAGGAGTCGCGTGCGCCACGACACGGCCTCCAGCCGCTTTACGCGACGGTTGGCTGCCTCGATGTAGATGCGCTTCCAACCTTCTACAAACTGGTTATAGCCGCGGTACATGCTGCATCGGAGCAGGTTGTCCGCGAAGAAGAGTCCGGCTTGGATTCCCCTGCGCTCGGCGAGGCGGGCGAGATCAAGGTCTTCGAGAACGGCATCCTTTACGGCCTCGTGGCCCCCCATGGCTTCGTACGCGGCTTTTGTGAAGAGCATGAACTGACCGTTGGCGAAGGCGCGCTTGTGGGTGAGCGCGTTGGCGCGGGCGAGAGGGTATTGGCGCATGAGTTCCATGCCCGCGGCGGGCTGGGCGATGCGCTCGAAGGGTTGATCGCAGGTGAGCGTGCTGATGATGCTGAGCATGCCGAGCTTGCGATCGAGCAGGAGCGCGACGGCGGCGCGGACGCAGGCAGGATCGAACTCCGTGTCGGCGTCGGTGAAGATCAGGAGATCGGCCTCGCGGGCTGATTTGGACTGGCGGACGGCCTGCCACACGGCGTTCACTTTGCCGGACCAGTCCGGGGGGCATTCCTGAATATGGAGCAGTTCGACATGGTCCGCTCCGCCGGTCGCGATGCGGATTTCGTCGGCGGTTGCGTCGGTGCAGCGGTCCAGCGAGAATACTACGGTGAGATTCGGATACGTTTGCAGAACGAGCGAACCGGCGAGTCGGCCAACGACGCCCTGCTCGTTGTGCGCCGGAATGATGATGCAGACTTTCGGGGCGGTTGGTTTCAGCAGGTCCGGCGCGCCGGGGAGGGAGAGGCCGTCGCGCAGCGTGGGAATCGTCCGCATCGTCAGGGCGATGTGCCAGAGCACGACTCCCCAATACACACCCAGCGCCAGCGAGGCGGCGAGGAGCAGAACAATCGCAATGAAGAAGGGAATCGGCATAGGCCCGGGAACGGGCTCCGGAATGAGCAGGAGTTGGGTCAGGGCGGGCGCGAACCTACGCTCCCGCTATGAACAGCCGAGAGGATACCGGGGCCAGCGCGACAGGCACGAAGGCGATGGGCGAAGGGCAGGCCTGCTGCTCCTCCCAAGGTCATGAGCATGGGCAAGAGCATGCTGTTGCAGGGTCCTGCTGCGGCGGAGGGGGGGCCAAGAGCGGGGGGTGCTGCGGCGGTGGTGGTGGTGCGGCGAGCGAGCAGGTGCTGGTATTTTCACGTCGCCAGATCCGCGAACTGGATCGGCTGGCGGTGGAAGAGTTCGCCATGCCGTCGATTCTGCTGATGGAGAACGCCGCGCGGGGGGTGGCTGGGGTCATTCTGGAAGGGCTGCAGGGAATTGAGAATCCCGCGGTGCTCGTGGTCTGCGGCCCCGGAAACAACGGCGGCGACGGGCTGGCGGTGGCACGGCACCTGGCCAATCGGGGGATTCGCACCGCCATCGTGCTCGGTGCGGCGGAGGGGACGTATGGCGGCGATGCGCTGATCAATCTGCGGATCGCCCGAAAAATGGATGTGCCGATCTTTGAGGCGGGCATGGCGCCAGGGGTGGCGATGGCCGCGGCCACGGCGCTTTTGGGCGAGCCGGTGGTGGTTGTGGATGCCCTGCTGGGGACCGGGCTTGATCGTCCCGCGACCGGGGCCATGGCCGAACTCATCGGGCAGATGAATGGAATGCGGGCTGGCGGGTGCACGCTGGTGGCGGTGGACGTGCCGAGCGGGCTGGATTGCGATACCGGGGAGCCGGGAAGGGATGCGAGCGGGTCGGGCCCTGTGGTGGAAGCGGACCTGACGGTGGCTCTTGCCGGCGTCAAGGCGGGGTTCATGACCTCCACGGCCCAGCGGCATGTGGGGGAGCTGGTGGTAGTGGATATTGGTGCGCCCCGCGAGTTGATGTCGCGGTTGGGGCGGCCGCTGGGTGCGCCGGAGCAGGGTGGGTGCGGCCAAGGAAGGTGCGGATCGTGAGCAGTATGGGCGTATAACTTTGCGGACGTGCCGGCACCGCCCAAACGCGGAACTTGGGGGATTGCTGGGGCGTACACCGGAGAGAAGTTGACGTTGGTCCGTGCGTGGGGCATGCTGTGTGCAGACGGAGGGTTGGTCATGGGTGTCGTTCGGATGGAACTGGCGAGAATCCTGATCCGCGAGCTCAATGACTATCAGATCATTGAGCTGCGCGAGGTTTCGCCTGTCGAAGAAACCGACGACGGGCCGGTGGGCGGCGGCGGCCTGGGAACGAACGGGACGCAATACAGTCAAGTGGAGAACGGTCGATCGTTTCCGATCGTGATCGGGCTACCCGAGGCGCAGGCGATCGAGCGGCGGCTGAAGGGGATGGTGATCAAGCGGCCGCAGACGCATGATTTGCTTATGAACGTGATCTCGGGCCTCGGGGGCAAGCTGGAGTCCATCACGATCAACGACTTGCAGGACCACACGTTCTTCGCGCTGCTCACGGTGAAGACGCCGGATGGGAAGACGGTGAAGATCGACTCGCGTCCGAGCGATGCGATCGCGCTGGGGATCGCGTCTAACGTGCCGATTTTCGTGGATGAGAAGGTGCTGGATGCGGCGGAGAAGGACGAGCAGTAACCGGTCCCTGGGACGGGCGTCCCACCCGTAAGTCTTTCTGCCGATCAGGGCGAAAGAACCAAGGCACATGGGCAGGATGCCCATGCCACGGACGCGTAGTGTTCGCCCCCGTGCTCGAGTTCAACCCTCACTTCAAGCCCACCAAGTACCTGACCGACGCCGTTCCCGGCATCGGGGGCGTGCTGAAGCAGCGCGATGAAGACTTCATCGTCGAGGAGCTGCCCGCATACGAGCCCTGCGGCGAGGGGGAGCATCTGTACCTGTTTGTGCAGAAGCGTCACATGGCGACGATGCACGCGGTGAGGTTGCTGGCCGAGCACTTCGGCGTGAAGCGGGAGGCCGTCGGCTTCGCAGGACTGAAGGACAAGGTCGGCATCACGACGCAGCTCGTCAGCATCCACCTGCCGGGAAAGAAGGACTCGGAGTTCAAATCGTTCGAGCATCCGAACATCGGCGTGCTGTGGATGGATCGGCACACGAACAAGCTTCGCCGCGGCCATCTGGCCGGGAATCGCTTCGTGATCCGCGTGCGCGGGGCTGGCGTGGGGAAGGTGGTGTACGCCCACAAGTCGCTGGCGATGCTCGCGGCGATGGGCGCGCCCAACCGGATCGGCGTGCAGCGGTTCGGGATGCTGGGGAACAATCACACTGTGGGGAGGGCGCTGCTGCTCGGTGATTCCAAGGGGGCGCTGGACGCACTGCTGCTGCCGCATCCGGAGTTTCCGGACATCCAGCCCGAGGCACGCCGGCTCTATGCCGAAGGGAAGTATGAGGAAGCGATGCGAGCGATGACGGGGGGCTCGCACACCGAGCGGCGCGTTCTGGCCGCGCTCGCACGGGGTGCGTCGCCGGCGCATGCCGTGGGAGTGATCGAACGCATCGACCATTCGTTCTACATCACGGCGTTTCAGTCTGCGGTGTTCAACGCGATTCTGGAGGAACGGATCGCGGCGGGACGGCTGGCCGCGCTGGGGGAAGGGGATCTGGCGTTCAAACATGATTCCGGAGCCGTTTTTCCGGTGGGCACGGGCATGACCGAGGAAGAAAAGGGCGTGCTGGGCGAGCGTCTTCGGAAGCTGGAGATTTCACCGAGCGGGCCGATGTGGGGTCCGGAGATGACGCGTGCGACCGGCGAAGTGGGGGAGCACGAGAAGCAGGCCTTGGAGTCCACGGGCGTGACGGTGGCGCGCCTGGAATCGCTGAACCGCCGCGATGTGGAGGCGATGGTGGGGCAGCGCCGGCCGATGCGTGTGCCGGTGCGCCTGCCGGATGTGGAGGGGGGTGTCGATGAGCATGGGGAGTACATCAAGTGCGTGTTTGAGCTGCCGCGCGGGGCGTTTGCGACGACGGTGATGCAGGAGATTATGAAGGGGGATGTGGGGACGGAAGACGAGGAGTGAAGGCGTCGAGAGGTGTAGGAGGGGGGGGGTGGTAGGGGGAGGGGGGGAGGGGGGGAGAGGAGTTTGAGCACGATGGGTTCGAGCGGCGCGAAATTGGTGGTGTTTGATCTGGGCGGGGTGGTGGTGCGCATCTGCCGGTCGATCAAGGAGGCGGGGGATCGGTGCGGGATTGCGGTGCGCGAAGAGGACATCACGCCGGAGCGGCGGGCTGAGCGCCGGGCGATTCATGCGTTGTACGAGCGTGGGCGATTGACCTGCGATGAGTTTTTCGTCGCGATCGCGAAGACGACCGGCGACCGATTTACGCCGCAGCAGTTCCGAGCCATGCACGAGGCATGGATCATCGAGGAGTATCCGGGCGTTTCAGAGTTGATCGACGATCTGCACGCGGCGGGAATCCAGACGGGCGTTCTGAGCAACACGAACGCCAGCCATTGGGCGCAGATGCAGCCGGTTGTTCGAGCCGACGGGGGAGTGAACGCTCCAAAGTTCCCGACACCGGCGAAGCCGATTCACAAACATGCCTCGCACCTGCTGGGGCTGGCCAAGCCGGATGCGGCGATCTACCACGAGTTCGCGCGGCGCACGGGCTTTGCCCCGGGAACGATCGTGTTCTTCGATGATCTTCCCGACAATGTGGAGGCGGCGCGGAAGGCAGGGTGGCAGTCGCACGTGGTTGATCACATGGGCGATCCGGCGGGACAGATGAGAGAGTTCCTGCGGGGGGCAGGAACGATCACACGCTGAGTTTCCCGACCATATGGGCCACTTTCGCGCCGATGCCGTGGACCACCGCCAGTTTCTTCGCATCCTTGAGCGAACCATCCGGATTGAATGCCTCGTGGGCTGTGTTCACGCTCACCTGCTCGGGGATTACGAGCACTTGGATGTTCCCGAGGA
The DNA here is from genome assembly GCA_038225655.1 of Phycisphaerales bacterium. Lineage (GTDB taxonomy): Bacteria > Planctomycetota > Phycisphaerae > Phycisphaerales > UBA1924 > UBA4658. Next base: position 108,565 of record JBBRQY010000004.1, read on the forward strand.
TGGAGCGCAGATGTACCAGCCCCCGCATGCCGCCGAGCGCGCCGGGGGATGCGCTCATGATCCCCGCGACCTTGCCACCGAAGGCGACCAAGCCGGGCTCGCCGGGGATTTGCGGGTCCGGGCGCGAGGCCCAGTCGATGGCGTTCTTGAGGGCCGCGGAGACTGAGGAGTTGTACTCGGGGGAGGAGATGAGCAGGCCGTCATGTGACTTCAGTGCCTCGCGAAAGCGGCGGGCGTGCTCCGGGAGGCCGCTCTTGGCTTCGAGATCGCCGTCGTAGATGGGCATGGGGAAGTCCGCGAGATCGAGGCAGGTGACTTCCGCGCCTGCGGCGCGAGCTCCATCCGCGGCCAGTTTCACCAGTTTCTTGTTGAACGAATCCCGACGAAGTGAGCCGGCAAAGGCGAGGAGCTTCGGTGTGTTTGCCATATGTAGTCAGGGGCGTCGAAAGGGACACAGAGGTCGTGTGTATCGCAAAGGTTTTAGGTGCGGATCGTGTCTTTTCCGCCCATGTACGGCCGCAGCGGTGGCGGCACCGTCACCGTGCCATCCGCGTTCTGCCACATTTCCAATATGGGAATCAGAATCCGCGGCGCGGCGGCCACCGTGTTGTTCAGCGAGTGGCAGAATGTTGTCGGGCCCTTGCCCTGCTCGCCGCCGGCGCGGTAGCGCATGTTCAGGCGGCGGCACTGGTAGTCGTACAGGCGCGATGCCGAGTGGGTTTCGCCGAACGCGCCCGTCGGAACACGGGCGGACGAGCCGCCCGTGCCACCCTTCTCGGCCACCATCTCGCCGCGGCCGGGCATCCAGCTCTCGATGTCGATCATGTCTGCGTTCTTCGGCCCAAGGTCGCCCGTGCAGCATTGCAGCAGGCGGTATGGCAATCCGAGCGATTGCAGGAGCTGCTCGACGTATCCGAGCATTTTCTTGTGCCAGTCGCGGCTTTCCTGTGCGTCGGCCTTGCAGATGACCACTTGCTCTACTTTGTCAAACTGGTGGATGCGGTAGAGCCCCGCGGTGTCCTTGCCAGCCGCGCCGGCCTCGCGCCGGAAGCATGTGGAGACGGTGGTGTATTTGATGGGGAGCTGGGCCTCGTCGAGGATCTCGCCCTCGTGGATGCCCATGAGCCCGACTTCGCCGGTGCCGGTGAGGTAGACGTCGTAGCCGCCGCCGCGCTTGGATTCTTCAACGTGGTACGCCTGCTCACGTCCGGCCGGGAAGAAGCCCGTGCCGATCATGCAGGATTCCTTGACAAGTACCGGGACGCTCATGGCCTTAAAGCCGTTGGAGAGCGTCATGAAGTCGAAGGCATAGCGGAGAATGGCGTTGTGCAGGAGGAAGCCGTCGCCGGTGAGGACGTAGGAGCGGGTTCCGGCCATTTTTACGCCGCGCTCGAAGTCGGCCAGGCCGAGATCGCGCACGAGTTCGATGTGGGTCTTGGGCTTGAAGCCGCGGTTGGCTTCAAAGGGTTTGGTGGTGTCAAAGGCGACGCCGCCGGGGGCGGTGGCACCCGCTGCCGGATGCCAGCGGCGAATCTCGACGTTGTCGTCGGCGGAGGTGCCCACGGGAACATCGGCGTCCGGGGGGAGGGGCACGGTCAAGAGGAGGGCGTTCAGGTCCGGGTCGATGGCGGAGATCCGGGTCTCGAGGATCTGGATCTTCTCTTTCATCGCGCTGGGCTTGGCCATGACCTCGGCGAGTTCGCGCTCGAGCGTGGTCTTTTCGTCTCCGGTGGCCTTGCCGATCTGGCCTTTGAGCTTACCGATGGCCGGGCCGACTTCTTTTTCCATGCCCCGCTGCTGGGCGCGGCACTGCTCCTGCTCGGTGAGCAGGGCTCGGCGCTGGGCTTCAAGCTCCAGCAGGCGGTCGAGATCGACCGCGAAGCCCTTCTTCTTGCAGCCGTCACGGTACTTGTCCGGGTTGTCGCGGAGGTCTTTCAGGTCGATCATGGGCGGGGAGTGTAGAAGGGGACGCGGGGGTCGATTTGGGAGAATCCGGGGTGGGGCGCAGTCCCGGGGTCTGGGTTTCGTAGAATGGCGGAACGGTCGGCCCACCTCCACGGGCGGGACGCCCGTGCCAGGGACCAAACATGCCCGCCTACCAGCTCATCCCCCAGAACGCCGATCTCCCATCGCTCACGATGGATGAGAAGCCCATCACCATCGGGCGCTCGCCGGAGAACGTGCTCTGCCTGGACGACACGCTGCTGAGCCGGTTTCACTGCGTCATCGAGCCCGCGCCCGCGCGGGCCCAGAACGGAACAACGCTCGGGCTGGATGAGGTGGGCACGTCGGACGCGCCGACCTTTCACCTGCGCGATCTTGGCTCGCGGAACGGGACGAAGCTGAACGGGGTCAAGGTTTCGGACGCCCCGCTGCGGCCGGGGGACATCGTGAAGCTGGGGAGTTACTCGTTTCTGGTGGAAGCGGAGGACACGCTCAAGGAACGACAGGAGGCGGCGCGGGAACTGGCGCCCAAGACCAAGCCATCCTGGGTGACGGATCTTGAGGAGATGATCAACAGCATCCCGCCGCGCAACGACGGGGCGGACGACAAGCCCGAAATGATCGACGGGCGCGGCCGCTCGTCGGGCGCACTGGGGAGCGAGGGCGAGGGAGCCAGGGCGGTGCGTCTGCTGCTGGTGGCCGCGAGCAAGAGCCGCGCCACGGATGTGCACTGCGAGCCCAAGGGCGACGGTGTGCATGTGCGCATGCGTGTGGACGGGCAGATGGTGGGCGTGGTGGAGTTGCCGAACGCGGTGGGCGAGCTGACGATGGGGCTGGTGAAGACGGCCTGCCAGATTCGCCCGACAGCCCGCGATGCAACGCTGGACGGCCACTTTTCGACAAAGTTCCCGCAGTCGAGCACGAATGAGGCACGGCGCGTGGACTACCGCGTGAGCTTCACGCCCAGCGTGCACGGGCAGAAGTTGGTGATCCGCGTGCTGGATACGCGCGATGCACCGGCGAAGCTCGGCGATCTGAATCTGCCTCCGTACCAGTACGACCGCATCCGCAAGGTCTGCGAGCAGGATTCGGGCCTGCTGCTGGTCTGCGGCCCGACGGGCTCGGGCAAGACAACCACGCTCTATTGCGCCCTTCGCAACATCGATCGCGACCGGCGCAACGTGGTGACGATCGAAGACCCGGTCGAGTACCAGATCGAGGGCGTGACGCAGATTCCGGCCGATGAGAAGCAGGGCAACTCCTTCGGCTCGTTGCTGCGCAGCGTGCTGCGTCAGGACCCGGACGTGATCCTGGTGGGTGAGATTCGCGATGAGGAAACGGCGCGCACCGCGATGCAGGCCTCGATGACGGGTCACCTCGTTTTCTCAACGGTCCACGCCAAGGACACCATGAGCAGCGTCTTCCGGCTGCTCGACCTGAAGGTGGAGCCGTATCTGGTGGCCAACTCGCTGGAGGTGGTGATCGCGCAGCGTCTTCTGCGGGTGCTCTGCGAGACGTGCAAGCGGCCGACCAAGGTTCTGCCCGTGCAGGCCACGCGCATGGGGCGGTATCTGGAGGGTCAGACGGAGATCTACTCCGCCACCGGGTGCGCCGCGTGCCTGCGCACGGGGTATCGCGGGCGAAAGGCGATCTTCGAGATTCTCGATTTTTCCGACGAGCTTCGGGACGTGATTCTGAAAGAGCCCACGATCGGGGCGATGAAGAAAGTGATCGAGCAGGGCATGTTCCACACGCTCGTGCAGAGCGGGTGGGTGCAGGTGGCCCGCGGCATGAGCACCATGGAAGAGGTGGATCGCGTGGCCACGGCGCGATAACCCGGGGGCATCGGGCCGACCACGCGCCGCGGAATCAAGCAGAGTCAAGACCCGTCCCGGGACGCCCGACTTGTACGGACATGTGGTCGTGGTCCAAACGCAAAGCCCTGGAGTCCGAGAACCAATCCTCGGCGGAGAACCGGCGCGCCGAGCGCATGCAGACGGCCGTTGTGTCGTGCGAGCTGGCCCGATCGTCGACATTTCCCGCAGCGGCATGAGCGTGAGCGTGCAGCGTTCCCCGCGCCTTGCGCCGGGAGCCGAGATCAAGCTGGAACTGACCGCGCCAACAGACTCGATGCACGTTCAGGCCCGCATCGTGCGGATCATTCCGCGTGGCGGCGGACGATCCGAGATCGCGATCGAGTTTGTCGGACTCGATGAGGGCGACCTGGTTGCGCTGGAAAATCTGGTGCGTTATGGAAAACGCCGGCTTCCGGGGATGTTCACCAACGAGGAGCAACGAGCCCGTCTTGTCGAGGCGCTCCGTCTGCCGGACTACTACCGGGCTCTGGAGCTGCCGCAGAGCGCGACGATGGAGCAGGTGCACAAGGCCTATCGGGTCATGGCGCGAAAGTACCACCCGGATGTCTGCCGCGATGAGGGGGCCCAGCAGCGATTCTGCCTGATCAACGAGGCGCACGCGACGCTGGGTGAGGAAGATCCGAGACGCGCCTACGACGCCCTATACACGATTCGAAGCGCGGCGTAAATCACCGAAATGAATATGCGGTCTCGCTTGCTACGCCGCCTGGGCCTGGCCTTCGAAGCGGCAGCCAACGGCGAAGCCGGCACCGTCCTGGCCGCGGCTGTGGCAGACCGTTGCCGTCCGGGCGAGCGGGGGCTGGCCATTGGCGGCGGGAAAGTGCAGAACCAGCCGAGTGCCGGAATCGAAGCGCACACGCGACCACAGGCCGCACCCGCTCTTGGAAAGATCTCGCACGAACACCCGGACCTGCCCGACGGCCTGCCCGGCGGCATCCAGCACGACGACGCTGACCTCGCCGACGACGGGTGTGCGATCTTCCTCGCGGCGATTGTCGGCTTCCAGCGTCGCCTCGTCGAACACCAGGCGCTTCAGGAAGCTGACGCCCGCCTTGGTGAACTTCCCCCCGGGTTGTCGGCCCTTGATGCTCATGCGGGTCCTTGTGCGTGTTTCTTGGTGTGTGGCTGCGATCAGGCGGAGAGTCGATGGAGATGTGAATCGGGGTGCGTCGCCGAGCGGGCGAGCTCCAACAGCTCCCGGATGGCGCTCTCGGGCAGACCGATGAATCGGAAACCGACGTCATACTTGCCGTCGCCCCGCTTGCGGCAGGAGACCGGCGTGGCAGGGGCCATTACGGCCTCACCGTCCACTTCGATTCGGAGGTTGACCGAGGCCCCCTCCGGCAGTTTCAGGCGTTTTCTGGAGATTACGCGGCAGCCGGTGCGAGAGAGATCCCCGACGGGGCCAAACTGGCACATCGTCTGCGAGCAGCGAAGTCGGCCCGCTTTTCGGCGTTCCAGGTGACCGAGGTGCATGGGGTTCTGGTGCATGGACATGGTGGTTGAGAACCGGCTGCTTGGACCGGCTCCGAATGGATCATCGCCCAAAGGGGGAAGCGGGTGAATCGCGACGCGAGTTGCAGGGCATCGCGGGGACGGGTTCTGCGGGCCGTGACGGGCGGGAGGACCGAGAACTCAGTTCCGGCTCGGTCGCTCGGGTTTGACTCGGGCGTGCCGGGTCCGAACCCTTGCTCCTGATGAGCACTCCCCAGCAAGGCGAAATCGAGATACCCCTTCCACAAGTGAAGATGCACCTGTACCGGCCCAACGAGCCAGTGACGGCGCGCGTCACCAAGAGCGAAATCTGTACCAGTCGCAAGGCCGCAGGATTCGTGCGGCATGTGGAGATCGATGTCGCCGGGACGTCGCTTGCGGGGCAGATCCTGCCCGGACAGTCCATTGGGGTACTCGCTCCGGGGAACGATGCGAAGGGTCGTCCTCACGCGGTGCGGCTCTATTCGGTCGCATCGCCCACGCGCGGCGAGGATGGCGCGGGGAACATCATCTCGACGACCGTGAAGCGGACCATCGACGAAGACTGGGAATCGCACAAGCTCTTTCTCGGCATTTGCAGCAACTACCTCTGCGATGTGCGCGAGGGTGACTCCATTCGCCTGAGCGGCCCGAACGGGAAGAAGTTCCTGCTGCCCGCCGATTCGGGCTCGTACGACTACATCTTCTTCGCCACGGGCACCGGAATCGCCCCCTTCCGCGGCATGCTGCTGGACCTGCTCCACAACAACGCGCCTTCCAAGATCGCCTTGATCATGGGTTCCCCGTACGCCACCGATCTGCTCTACGACGCCTTCTTCCGTCAGATGGCCTCCGAGCACAAGCGGTTCACGTATCTCACGGCGATTAGCCGCGAGAAGCAGTCCGACGGGCATGATCCCATGTACGTGCAGGACCGTATCTCCACCAACCGCGACCAGATGATGGCGATGCTCTCCAGCGAGCGGACGCTGATCTACGTTTGCGGCATCGCGGGGATGGAGCTGGGGATCTTCCAGAAAATGGCCGCGATTCTGCCTCAGCACGCCCTGGAGCAGTACCTTCATGTCGAGCCGAACGCGATGGGCGACATCCGGGGCTGGACCCGCAAGATGCTGCATCGGGAAGTAAAGCCAACGCGGCGTGTGTTCCTTGAGGTATACGCCTGACGTAGTGGGGGGGGAGTTGGCATGGGAAGCACACCGCGGAACATCCTCGCCGATCGCTTCGCGCCCTTTGGCACCACGATTTTCACCGAGATGACGCTGCTGGCGCAGAAGCACGGCGCGGTGAATCTTGCGCAGGGTTTTCCGGACTTTGACGGTCCGGAGTTCATCAAGCGAGCCGCGGGCGACGCGATGGGGTTGACAGGTCAGGGGCAGAACCAGTACGCCCGCATGTTCGGCATTCCTGCGCTGAACAACGCGCTTGCGGAAAGCTGGCAAGCCCGCACGGGCCAATCGATAGATCCCGACCGGCAGGTGACCGTCACCAGCGGCTGCACAGAGGCCATCTGTGCAGCGATGCTCGGGCTTCTGAACCCCGGTGATGAGATCATTCTGTTCGAGCCGTACTACGACTCGTACCGCGCGAGCGTGGCGATGGCGGGGGCGACGGCTCGCTTCGTCACGCTCCATTCGCCGCGAAGCGACGGAATGTCCTGCACGCCGCTGAGCGGCGAGGCCCAGTTCTGGTTCGACCCGCAGGAGCTCGCCGCGGCGTTCACGCCGCACACGCGGGCGATACTTGTGAATACGCCGCACAACCCGACGGGCAAAGTGTTCACCCGCGACGAGTTGCAACTAATCGCCGAGCTGTGCATGAAGCACGGCGTGATCGCGATCACGGATGAGGTGTACGAACATCTCACGTATGACGCGGCCCTGCCGCACATTCAGCTTGCCACGATTCCCGGCATGGCGGATCGCACGCTCACGCTCTCGAGTTTGGGAAAATCATTCAGTCTGACTGGGTGGAAAATCGGCTGGGCCATTGGCTCGCCGGAACTGAGCGCTGCCGTCCGTGCGGCCCACCAGTTCATGACCTTTGCCACGGCTACGCCCCTGCAATGGGGAGCGGCGGCGGCCGTGGGTCTTGGCCCACCCGCCCGCGCGGCCATCGACGGTCTCGTGGCCGATCTCGGACGAGGCCGCGAGTTTCTCGGTCGGGTGCTGAAGGACTGCGGGTTCCAGGTCTTCCTCCCCGCGGGGGCGTATTTCATCGTCGTTGATTGGACGGAATCGACGGCTGGCAGGAAGGGCCGGCTCGGGGATCGCTTTTCCGATGACGCCGCGTTTTGCAAGTACCTCACAAGCGAGGTCGGAGTCGCGGCGATCCCCCCGAGCGTCTTCTACGAACACAAGGAGCACGGCCGCCCCCTCGCCCGCTTTGCGTTCTGCAAGAAGATGAGCACGCTTGAGCAAGCGGCGGAGCGGCTGCGGCGATGGGCGAAAGGATGACATTCGCGGCCGCCGCTGGCCGCACGTGCTGGAGATGCCGCCCGAACCATCGTCTCATAACTGAACTCGTTGGGGCAACGTAGGGGCAGTGAACCGATAGCAGTGGTGCGGAGGTTTGTGGCAATCGGCGGAAGCGGTCGGCGTTTGGCAGGGGCTATGAACATGCGGCAATCTATGCGGCAATCTATGCGGCAAGCTATACGGGAAGCTATACGGGAAGTTCGCTCGCGTCGAGGTACGGGAAGGCGCATCGCGGCCGGCCCGTGCGATGCGCGGTGCTTGATGTTCGAGGTGTTGGAAACCCGGCAACTGCTCGTCTTCGATCCCTCGCCCAACGAGCAGTACCTGATGGAGCTGCTCAACCGGATGCGCATGAATCCGGCGGCGGAGCTGGGGCTGCTCACCAGCTCCCTCGGGAATCCCGCTCGCTCCTCCGATCCCGATGTGGATTCCGCGCTCCGGTACTTTCACACGAGCGGAACTGTCCTTGCGCAGCAATGGACCTCTTTGACGGCCGTGCAGCCGCTCGCTTGGAACGACAAGCTCTATGCCTCCGCGGAAGGGCACAACGCCGCCATGATCGCGGCAGACCAGCAGACACATCAGGCCCCGGGCGAGGCCTCGCTCGGGGCTCGCGCGACGAACGCCGGGTATATGAACTGGACGCTGGTGGGGGAGAACGTGTACGCCTATGCCGAGAGCGTGATCCACACGCACGCGGGGTTTGCGCTGGATTGGGGCGGGGATCCGACTGATCCGAATACCACGGGCATTCAGGACCCTCCCGGCCACCGCGAAAATATGATGGATGCCACCTACCGCGAGGTGGGCATACGAATCGCCACGCCGGGCAATGTTGCGGGGCATACGGTCGGGCCATGGGTGGTCACGCAGGATTTCGGGCGGCGGACCGATCAGGGGTATCCGTTTCTGCTTGGCGTGGTCTATGCGGATGGATCGAACGACGGATATTCGCCGGGAGAGGGGTTCGGCGGCGTGACCATCACGGCCGTGGCCGGTGACGGCAGCGCGGGCGCGCCGACGTACACCACCGCGAGCATGACGGCGGGTGGCTGGCAGGTGCAGGTGCCCGCGGGGACATACGCGGTAACGTTCTCCGGGGGTGGATGGGGTGCGGCCGTGACGTACCACGGCGTGGTGGTGGGGTCGCAGAACGCCAAGCTGGATGCCTCGCGCGGCGTCGCGCCGCCGGTGCCTGTCATTCAGGTGTCCGGCAATGGCGTGGTGATTTCCAGTGGGGATACCACGCCTTCGCTCGGCGACAGTACAAACTTCGGCAACGCGAATCTCACGATTCAGAGCGTTTCCCGCACGTTCACCATCTTCAACGCCGGCAATCGGAATCTGCATCTGAGCAACTTCACGCACGTGCTGATTGGCGGCGCGAACTCAACGGACTTCCAGCTCACCTCCGATGCTTCGACGAATGTCAGCGCGGGCGGAACGGCCACGTTCACCATCGTCTTTGACCCGAGCGCCCTGGGCGGCCGCACCGCCACGGTGACCATTCAATCCAACGACCTGGCAACGCCCTCGTACACGTTCGCAATCCGCGGCGGCGGTGTGAACCGGCCGATCATGCAGGTCTCCGGCAATCAGCAGGCCATCGCGGACGCCGACGACTCGCCGACCACGGCCGACTGGACGAACTTCGCGGGCATCAACGCCCAGTTCGCCACGAAGGTGCGCATCTTCACGATCACCAATGTTGGTCTGGCGACGATGACGCTCCCCGCGTCCGCGGTCACGCTGACGGGCGCGAACGCGGATCTGTTTTCCGTCTTTGTGCAGCCCGCGACCTCGCTCGCTCCGGGGGCCTCGACGCAGTTCCGCGTGCGATTCTCTCCCAATGGCGCCGTCGGATTCGCGTACGCGAACATTCAGATCGCCAGCAGCGACCCGGTGACGCCCAACGGGACCTTCGCGATCCGCGGCAACGGCCTGGCCCAGCCCCGGCTGGAACTTTCGTGCTCGGGCGTGACGATCGCCGCGGGGGATGCCACGCCAAGCCCCGTGGATAAGACGGACTTCGGCTCCCTGTCCGTCACCAACGCGACACGGGTTCGACTCTTCACCATCCGCAACAGTGGTCTGGCGGACCTGGTGCTCAGCGGATCGACGTTTGTGACGATCGCCGGGCCGAACGCGAGCGACTTTGCCGTGAGCTTGCAGCCACCCAGCGGCACGCTCGGCGTCGGTCAGAGCATGACGTTCCGTGTGCGGTTTGATCCAACCGGGACGGGCGCACGGGGGGCGGTCGTGCAAATCCTGACCAACGATCCTCTGGTCGCGGGATTTGGCGGCATGTTCACGTTCGCCGTCGGAGGCATCGGCGTCTGAATGATCACCAATTCAGCGTGCCGAGCCAGGCCTTGGCAAGATCTTCGACGTTGATGTTCGGCTCGCCGGCCAACTTCAGGACGCCCGTCGCATCGATCGCGCCGATCGTCTGGCACGGCACATTGCCGAGCATGGCGCGAACCCGATCGACATCTGCCGGCGAGATCTCGATCACATACCGGCAGGGCGATTCCCCAAAGCTCGCGGCGACGCTTCGGTCGATCATCGTGAGGGAAGCGCCCAGAGGCAGTTCCGCCGTCGATCCCGCAATGAGCATTTCCGCGACCGCAACGAGCGTGCCACCGTCCGAAACATCGTGCGCCGCAGCAACCATGCCGGAACGAATCAGTTCCGCGACCGCACGCGCGGTTTGCGGGCCGGTTGCAAGGTTCGTGACGGGCATATCCGCCGCGCCATCTCCCACGCCAAACAGCCGCTGGTAGTGCGAGCCGCCCATCGCGTTCTGCGTCTGCCCGATCAGCACAAGCAGATTCCCCGCCCGCTTGGCGTCCATCGTGCATGCCCGGCGCACATCCGGCACGATTCCCATCCCCGTGATCAGAAGCGTCGGCGGAATCTCGATGGTGCGTCCGTCCTGTGTCGTGAACTGGTTGTTCAGTGAGTCCTTGCCGGAGACAAAGGGCGTGCGGTAAGCCAGCGCGCCGTCGTAGCAGGCCTCCGCCGCGCGCACCAGCGAGCCGAGATTCTCCGGCTTGGCACAGCTCGGCCAGCAGAAGTTGTCCAGAATCGCGATCTTCTCGGGATCGGCCCCGACGCAGACCAGATTCCGCACGCACTCGTCGATCGCGGCGAGCACCATCAGGTACGGATCGCCCCCGACCATGGGATCGCCGATGCCGGTCTGCAGGCCCTGCGAAATCGCCAGGCCGCGCGTGGAACCGGGGACGGGGCAGATCACGCTGGCGTCTCCCGGCCCGCGGCTGAGCGGTCCGACCAGCGGCTTGATCGCCGTTCCGCCGCGGACCTCGTGGTCATACTGCCGGATGATCCAGTGCTTGGAGGCGATGTTGGGGTGGGCGAGAAGTGTAAGAAGTGCTGAGCGGAGTGGAGGGGTGGACGAGCGGATGGGTAGCGGGGAGGTGGAGCGAGGGGTCCACGTGGCTTCGCGGCGCGGCGTGGGGATGCCCTCGTGCAGGAAGTGCATGTTCAGACGCCCGACTTCCTTGCCGTGGAACATCAGAGCAAGATCGGGATTCGCGGCCGCGCTGCCGGGGGCGGGCTCGAACGTGCCCAAGACCGCGAGTTCGACGTGCTCCTCCGCGCAGATCGCCTCGATCTTCGCCAGATTCACCCGGGGCACGGCCAGCACCATGCGCTCCTGGGCCTCACTGATCCAAATCTCCGTCGCGCTCAGTCCGGCGTATTTCAGCGGGGCTTTGTCCAGATGCACGATCGCACCGGTGGACTTGCCCATCTCGCCGACGGCCGAGGAGAAGCCGCCCGCACCGCAGTCGGTCATACCGCTGTACAGGGGTGAACCGAACTCGTCTCGAGCCCGCATGATCGCGTCGAGCGTTTGCTTCTCGGTGATCGCGTTGCCGATCTGTACCGCGTGGGCGAACTCATCGGTGGCCGTGTGTTCCAACTCGGCGGAGCTGAACGTCGCGCCGTGAATGCCGTCGCGGCCCGTCCGCCCCCCCAGCGCCACGATCAGGTCGCCGGTTCTGACCTCGCCCTTCACGCACTCGCGCGGCATGATGCCGATGCACCCGCAATACACCAGCGGATTGCCGACGTAGCGATCGTCGAAATACACGCCTCCGGAAACGGTTGGAATTCCCATCCGGTTGCCGTAATCCCGCACGCCCGCGACGATCTGCGTCAGAATCCGCCGCGGCGGCAGGCAGCCGGTCGGAATGTCCTTCGCATCGGGCGAGGCCACGCAGAAGACATCGGTGTTCGCGATCGGCCGCGCCCCGAGCCCGGTTCCGATCACATCGCGGATGCACCCGCCGATGCCGGTGGCCGCGCCGCCGTATGGCTCGATCGCCGAGGGATGGTTGTGCGTTTCGACCTTGATGCACACGGCGTGCTTATTGTCGAACGCAATCACGCCGGAGTTGTCCGAGAAAACGCTCAGCGTCCAATCCACGCCATCGGCGATGAGCTGGAAGGTTGCCGCGGCCACGGTTCGCTTGAGCAGATTGTCGATGATGATGGTGCCGTCGGGCTGGATCGTGTGCCCGGGGCGATTGGACCAGTCGATCGGATCCGCAGCGGGGGATTGCCGGTACGCAATCCGGCTCTTGAGCGTCTTGTGTACACAATGCTCGGACCACGTCTGCGCAAGTGTTTCCAACTCGATCTCACGCGGATCGCGCCCCAGCGCGGCGTAGTGCTGTTGCACCGCCTTCATCTCATCGAGCGACAGGAAGAGGTGCGCCTCGCGTGAGAGCTTCGTCAGCTCCGCATCTCCCAGCCCGATGATCTTCACCGAGCCCATCCCGCCCTTATGCGGGGCCGAGTGGGGGAACTCAGCCGGCTGGAACGGAACACTGTGGATCTTCTGGATTACCGGATTGGCCAGAAGTCGTGCCGCAAGCGACATCGCCTTTTCTTGTGTCAATCCCGGTGCGGCCAAGTCGTACCGCCAACCTGTTGAAACCTGCGGCGGTGATTCCAACCCTAGCAACTCGCCGATCGCCTGCCGCACTGATTGAGCGACCGGGTCCATCACTCCGGGGAGCGGATGCACCTCCACCAGCAGTGAGCCGGGGGGTATCCCCCCCGAGCCGACAAACGAAACTTCCGTTACGGGATCGGCCAGCAGCTTCGATTGGACCAGCTCCAATTGCGAACCCGAGATCGGCGAGCCCGGCTCCGGCTGGATCAGATACACATGCGTCGCCCGACTGGTCGTGAGCCCAACTCCGAGCGCGGCGGCATCCCGGCGCAGCGACTCCCCGATCGGGTCCGCGTGCCCGGGCGCGGCGGAGACCTCGACGCGGAGAATCTTTGACGTTCCATGGATCGAAACTGCCACGGGAGCGTGCCCGGCAGCGGCAGTGTTGGAGGAGGGGGGGCTGGGAGGCATGCCCAAGAGTAGAAGCCGACATGCGCAAAAGTTCGTACATCGCGGCTGTCGGTACCGCCCGCCGATACACTCCCCCCATGGCCGTCGAACGCCTCGTCTCCCCATCCTTGAATGCCGTCAGCGACCCGCCCGAGATGGAGCGGAACTGGTCGCTGCGGCCGCGCACGATGGCGGAGTACGTGGGACAGGCCGATCTGGTCGAGCGGCTGGCGATCACGATCCAGGCCGTCCGGGCCCGCGGGGAGCCGATGGAGCACGTCCTTCTGCACGGCCCGCCGGGGTTGGGCAAGACGACGCTTGCCCATGTGATTTCCGAGGAGATGGGCGCAGGAACCGACGGGCGCACCTGCAAGGTCCACATCACCAGCGGCCCGGCCCTCACGCGCCCGACGGACCTTGTCGCGGTGCTCTGCCAGTTGCAGGAGCGGGACATTCTTTTTATCGACGAGATCCACCGGCTCCCGATCGCCGTGGAGGAGTTCATCTATCCCGCGATGGAGGACTTCGTCATCGACATCCGCGTCGAGAGCGGCATGCATGCGCAGACGATCCAGAAACGGCTCGCGCCTTTCTCGCTCATCGGTGCGACGACGCGGGCCGGGCTCGTTTCCTCGCCGCTGCGTTCGCGATTCGGCATCACGCACTCGCTCCGCTATTACTCGGCTGAGGAACTCCTGATTATTCTGAAGCGTTCGGCGGGATTGCTCGGTGTGCAGGCAACGGACACCGGCCTGACGATGATCGCCGAGCGCAGCCGCGGCACGCCCCGCATCGCCAACCGGCTGCTCCGTCGCGTGCGAGATTTCGCGCAGGTGAAGGGCGACGGCAAGCTCGCTCCGGCGATGGTCCGCGATGCCCTCGCCCTCGAAGGCGTGGACGACCTCGGCCTTGATGAACTGGACCGTTCGTACCTGCGCACGATTGCGACGACCTACGCCGGCGGGCCGGTGGGTCTGGAAGCCGTTGCGGCCACGCTCAATCACGATTCGGGCACGCTGGAAGACGTCGTGGAGCCGTACCTGTTGCAGATCGGGTTCCTGGCCCGGACGCGCCGCGGGCGGGCCCTGACCAAGGCGGGAGCCACACACATTGGTCTTCCCAACGCCGCGCCAACCCCCGCCGGCGCGGCCGATCTCTTCGACAGCTGATCGCAAAAAAGAACACGCCCCGGGCGAGGCCGGGGCGTGCATTGGATTTCCGTTGCGTTCGAGGAAGGGTCAGGTCTTGGCGACTTCCTTCTTGTCCTTCGGCTTCTTCTCTTTGGCCGGCTTCTTCACGGGGGCGAAGGCCTCCTCCTCGACGTAGAGAATGCAGCGGCAGCTCGGGCAGCTCATCAGCTTGCCGCTCATCAAGGCGCTGACGGCCTCCACGGGGATCGCCATCATGCAGGCCGAGCAGCTTCCCTCGTGAGAGCGGCGGTCGAGCACGTCAACGGCGGACATGGCTTCGTCGCCGCGCATCTGGATAAGGTCTTCGAGCATTTTCAGCTCGCGAGCGGGAATGCCGGGAACGAGCGCGGCCCGCTGGGCGGTGAGCTCGGCCAGACGATCTTTGATCTCGGCGGCCTTGGCGTTGCGGTCGGTGTTGGCGGTTCCGGCGATTCCGGCTCGCTCGGTGTGCTGCACCAGGACGTCAGCGAGCTTCTTTTCGCTCTCCTCGGTCTTGGCCATATTTTCGAGCACCTTGGCATCCGCGGCCGCCTTCTGCTCCTTGAGCACGTTCAGCTCATTGAGGAAAGCGTTGTATTCCTTGGCGGTTTTGGCGGAGTTCATCTGCTCACGCAGCGCGGCGGTGCGGGCCTCGATTCGGGCGGCCTCGCCCTCCTCGTTGGCGATCACGGCTCGCAGATGCTTGAGCTGAGACTCGAGTGTCGTCTTCGTTTTATCCAGTTCGCCGAGCAGCGTGCTCTGCGTTGAAAGAAAACGCTCCGCGCCATCGAGTCTGGATCGAAGGCCTCGGAGCTGTTTGTCCACTCGAAACAATTCCAGGAGCTGTTTGGTCACCGACATCCACTGGCCTCGGTTGTGAATCGTGCTGTTGGGTCCGACGGAGTAACTATACCCCATCCGGACGAGTCGTCATCAAGAATTGTCGCGCCAACCCGTCAACAGCCAGAAGGCCACCGGTGCGGTGAGAAGGATTGAATCCAGCACGTCCAGCACGCCGCCGAATCCCGGCAGGGACTGTCCGGAGTCCTTGACGCCCGCATCCCGCTTGAAAACGCTCTCCAGCAGGTCCCCGGCTTGCCCGGAGAGTGCGAACAAACCGCCCAAGAGGGCCGCGTACGGCCACTGCATGGCTCCGATGCCCATCTCCCCAAAGTTCCGCCTGTACAGCCAGACGGCCCCAACAGCGACCAGCCCGGCAGTAACGATCCCCCCGAACAGGCCTTCCCAGGTCTTGCCGGGGGAGAGCCAAGGGATCAGTTTGTGCCGCCCGATCGACTTACCGGTGAAATAGGCCCCGATGTCGCAGGACTTGGTGATCAGAAGCACCCCGGCCACCACCCAGGCCGAATGCTCCCGGCGCAGGGCCAGCAGGAAGCCGAACATCAGGCCGAGGTAGACGAACGCAAACATTGCCGCGCCCGCCGCGGCCGTCGCTCCGTGCAGGTTCTTGTCGCGAATATGCCAGACCAGCGATCCAACCAGGACGGCCGTGCCCACGGTGGCGATCAACGCCACCGCATGCATCGCGTTGTAGGTCAGCGGAATGACGGCCGTGACGATCAGCCCCGCCGTGCCCGCGATCGCCATCCAGCGCCGCGAGGCCATCACGCCGTTGGCTCGGAACATCCGCCCCATTTCGCGGGCGCCCATGGGCACGACAACGAGGCCAATGACCAGCATGGCCATGCCGGCAGGCATCTTGGAAGTGAGCAGCCAGACCAGCCAATCCGGCGTGGGCTTGCCTTGCACCCACTGGTCCACCCACAGCGCGCCGATCAGCGCGGCGATGAGCGTGACACCCATGATGAGACGATGCTTGAGCACGGGGCGAAGCGTATCAGCCAAGACCTCCGGGCGAAGCGCCCGGAACATGGGCCGGGTAGGCCCATGCCACTACAGGCCGCCGAATTTCCGGGTGCGTTTGGCGTAATCGCGGATCGCCACGTGCAGGTCCTTGGCGTCAAAGTCCGGCCAGAGGACATCAGTCACGTGCAACTCGGCGTAGGAGATCTGCCAGAGCAGATAGTTGGAGACGCGCATTTCGCCCGCGGTGCGGATGAGCAGGTCCGGATCGGGGAGCCCTGCGGTGTACAGGTTGTCGTGGATGATGGCGTCGGTGATGGCGCTTGGTTCCAGCTCGCCGCGTTTGACGCGTTCGGCGATCGCCCGCACCGCGTCCACGATCTCCGCCCGTGCCCCGTAGTTCACGGCAAGGCAGAGGGTTGAGCCCGTGTTGTTTCTGGTCATCTCAGTCAGGCGGTCGGCCGCTTCGAGTACTTCGGGGGCCAGCCCTTCGCGCCGTCCGATCTGCCGAAAGCGGAGATTCTCCCGCATGAACCGTTCGATCTCGCCTTCGAGGTAGCTCATGTACAGCTGCATCAGGGCCGAGACCTCGCCGGCCGGCCGCTTCCAGTTCTCCATCGAGAACGAGTAGAGCGTCAGCACCTCCACGCCGAGTGCGCCGCACTCCTCGATGACGGCCCGCACCGCGGCAGCCCCGTTGCGATGTCCAAACTCACGCGGAAAGCCGCGCTGGCGGGCCCAGCGTCCGTTGCCATCCATGATGATCGCGATGTGGCGGGGGATCCGTTCGGGGTGAACATCCGGCAGTTTCCCCAGCGGGTCGGCCTTGGGGTTGGCCAGTCGAATGCGTGCCAGCGCGGCCAATGCCGCCGGGTCGGCAGCGAACGGGCTTGCCGGAGAGGCGGGTGGGGTGGGGGCGGCTGGTGGCGGTGGGATGCTGACGGGCATGGCGAGTGCAATCGTACGTGGGGCGGAGGAGGTACGCCCAACACCCGTCCCGGTTCGCGGAGTTGGTCCGGCAGATTCAACTCCGGATCGTCTGCACGCGATCCGGCCCGACACTGATCAGCCCGACCGGAGCCCCGACAACACTCTCAATCAGGTCGATGTACGCCCGAGCACCCGCGGGGAGGTCGGCGCGGCTCCTGGCGGCCGTGACATCCTCGCTGAACCCCTTGAGCGTCTGGTAGACGGGGCGAACCCGCTCGAGGTCCTCGGCATCCGCCGGGAAGCGGTCGGTCTGCTTGCCGTCGAGCGTGTACGCCGTGCAAACATGCAGTTCATCCAGTCCGCTGAGCACATCCAGCAGCATGACGGCCAGTGATGTGACGCCGTTGAGCATGACCGAGTAGCGCACAGCGACAAGGTCCAGCCAGCCGACGCGCCGGGGGCGGCCGGTGGTGGTGCCATACTCGCGGCCCCGCTCGCGAATCCGGTGGCCGATGTCGTTGATCTGCTCGGTGGGAAGCGGGCCGTTGCCGACGCGTGTGGAGTAGGCCTTGCAGACGCCGATCACCTCGCCGATGCGTGAGCCGGGGATGCCCGTTCCCGCGGGAATGCCGAGCACGGTGGTGGAGGAACTGGTGACGAACGGGTGCGTGCCGTGGTCCACATCCAGCAGTGCGGCGTTCGCGCCTTCAAAGAGCAATCGCTTGCCGGCGCTGAGCATGTCATGCAGGAGATAGGTAGTGTCCTTGACGCGGTCCTTCAGTCGGGCGGTCAGGGGCGTGGCCCAAGCGATGATCTCGTCGGGCGTGAACTGCTTGCCGGGGGCTCCGCCGGCCTCGGCCAAGCCGCGAACGGTTGCGTTCTTGATCGCGCACGAGAGTTCAACTTTCTTGCGCAGTGCATCCGGGCGGAGCAGATCGCACATGCGCACGGCCGTCGCCCGATGGGCTTTGTCGGCATACGCGGGGCCGATGCCGCGTTTGGTGGTGCCAATCGCCTGCCCGGTTGCGCCGGTTACCCCTGCGCGGGCCTGGCTCAGGACGTTCTCGCGCAGCTCATCCTCGGCCTTGTGGTAGGGCAGCACGACGTGGGCGTGGCTGGAGATCACCAGCCCGGAGACATCCACGCCCCGCGCCGCAAGCCCGTCCATTTCCTTGATCAGCACTTCAGGGTCAACCACCACCCCGTTGCCAATCACCGCCAGTTTGCCGGGGTTCAGGATGCCCGACGGGATCAGGTGCAGGGCATATCGCTCTCCCTTGACCACGACTGAGTGCCCGGCATTGGCCCCACCGTTGTATCGCACGACGGCGTCGTACCCGCTGGCGATCAGGTCGACAACCTTGCCCTTGCCCTCATCGCCCCATTGCAGCCCCACGACGGCGGAGCACTGGGCCGCACTGGAGGCCGGAACGCGGACGGGGGGGGAGAAAGCGGGGGTTTGGGTGGCGTTGGCCATGCGTGGGTTCCTGCGCGTGAGGGCGAGGCGAACTCTAGCGTGGCGGATCGAGGTGATCGGACCTGAGAGGCATTCTCGGACCATCGCTTGGCCACTCGCTGATGTCATCAACCCTTGCGGCCGATGATCCTTGCGCTATGCCAATCGACCACGTCCGCATCATGTGTCCTGCGCTCGCCTGCCGCAAAATCCTGGCGGTTCCTGTCAGCTCTCGGGGCAAGAACGTCCGGTGCAAGAACTGTGGCGCGACGATCCGGATTCCGGAGAAGTCGATCCCGGTCGTAGCGGCACCCGCCGCGGACGCTGCGGACAAGAAGGCGGACGCGAAACAGGCCGCCAAACCCGCCGCCGCAGCGTAAGCCGGTTCGTCAGGCCTCCTCGATACTCACATCCAGTTCCACCGTTCGTGCCGCAAGGCACTCGGTGTCCGTGCACGGCTGGAATGTCACTGCGATCAGAGGTGTTCCCTTCCACTCCCCGGCTCGCTCCAGAACGATGGGCAGCTCAAACTCGCCACGATAAACTCGGAACGCCGCGTCGCCCCCGTACAACTCGCCAACGGGGTAGTCCGCGTACACCGAAACGCCCGAGCCCCCGATGATCTGCACGCGGAAAGGGGTGAGCCCCACGAATCCCTCGCCGGGGTCCGCCGCGGTAAGGTGGATGCCGGGAGCGATTCGCAGCTTCAGCACGATTCCCACCGGCTCTGACGCGGGGAGTTGCACGGAATCCACGGCGGAGAGAATCTCGACGGTGGACGAATCGCCCTCCGATGCCTCGGCGTGGAGCGAAGGTCGCTTGCTTGGCGCAGCATTGGCGAGGGCATTCTCCAATACGCCCCGATCCAGCGAGAGCATTCGCAGCAGGCCACGCGCGGCATTGGCCGCGCCGAGGGGATGTGCGGCGAGCGAGCCGCTGACCGAAGCGATCGCGCCGGCGGCTTGAGCGCGATACGAGCCCTCGCCAGTGATCGCCGCGAGGTCGACGAGATTGTTGATCATGACGGAGACGCCGCTGGACATCGCGCCGTCGTGGGCCGAGCGGGAACGGACGAAGAGTTCGGTGCCGGAAGACGGAGCATCGAAGTAGCCCCCCGCGCCATCGCCGAAGCGGGCCTCGGCCTGCGCAACCAGTTCCCGCGCGCTACGCAGGTATTTCGAGGTGGGATCTGCCTCGCTCAGGTGCAGTTCGATCAGGCCGTGCGCGAGCATCGCGAAGTCTTCGAGAAAAGCTGGAATTGCGGCCTTTCCGGCCGCGAATGTGCGGTACAGGCCGCCATCTGGTGTTCGCATCGACGCGAGGAGGAAGTCCGCTGCGCGTCGGGCGGCATCGAGAAACGGCGCGTGTTTCAGCGTTGCCCCTGAGACCGCGAGCCCGGCGATCATGAGTCCGTTCCACCCCGCGATGATTTTGGTATCCGTCGAGGGTTGATCGCGATGCGAGCGGGCTTCGTAGAGCCGGGTGTTGATCCGATCCAACCGAGTGGCGATTTCGGATCCGGCTGACCATGCGTCGGCGCCCGATCCGGGCCCGCTTGCAGCGACAAACAGCACGTTCGTGGGCGCATCGCCCGGATGGTGCGGATCGCGGAAGTTGGGCCCGGCGTCTACGCCGTACATGCGCGCGGCCCAACCCGCGTCCTCGGGGCCGAGGACGCCTTCGAGCTGCGCCCGCGTCCACAGGTAGTTCTGGCCTTCGCGGTGATTCACTTCGGCATCCTGCGCCGACCAGAATCCGCCTTCGGGCGAAACCATTTCGCGAAGTACATACTCGCCGATGCGCCGGGCCGTGCGAGCGAAGAGCGGATCGACAAGTTCGCGAAATGCCCGTGCGTACGTCTCGGCCAGCGCACCGTTGTCGTACAGCATCTTCTCAAAGTGCGGCACCAGCCACTTGTCATCCACGCTGTACCGGTGAAATCCACCCCCCACCTGATCGAACATTCCACCCAGGGCCATGCGTGTGAGGGTTGTTCGCAGCGCGCCGTCGATGGCGCGCCGTGTGTCCTCGTCCCCCGCGGCATTGCGCACGGTCAGCAGCAGATCGAGAAATGCCGGCTGCGGAAACTTCGGCGCGCCGCCGAAGCCGCCGAGGATCGGGTCGTGCAGGCGGAGAAGCTGTGAGGTGGCGAGCGTCACTTGCTCCTCACCCACGCGCGCTGGGGCCTCCCGCTCCGCCACTCGTTCACGCACCGCATCGGCCAGTTGCTCGGCCTGTCCCTCGATCTCGCTGCGTTGCTCGCGCCAGGCCTGCGCCAGGCCGCCCAGCACCTGCGGAAACGAGGGCATACCGGCGATCTTCGGCTCCGCGGGGAAGTACGTTCCCGCCCAGAACGGCTTGAGCGTCCGGGGCTCCAGGAAGACGCTCATCGGCCACCCGCCGCGCTGCGTGAACGCCTGCACCGCGGCCATGTAGACATCGTCCACATCCGGGCGCTCTTCGCGATCGACCTTCACGCAGACGAACGAGGCGTTCATCTGGGCCGCGATCGGCTCGCTTTCGAAGCACTCCCGCTCCATGACGTGGCACCAATAGCACGTGGAGTAACCAACGGAAAGAAAGATGGGCACATCGCGCCGCCGCGCTTCTGCAAACGCCTCAGGCCCCCACGCGAACCAATCCACCGGATTGAACCGGTGCTGCAGCAGGTATGGGCTGGACTGGAGGCCCAATCGATTGGACTTGCGATCTGCGGGCGAGTGGGGGGGCTGAGTGGAGGGGGAGGACATGACGAACCGTAGGTGGCCGATATGGCCGCGCCACTTGCACGATGGCCTACTTCGCACCCTCGGGGCGCACGCTCATCTCGCGAACGATCAGCACCCGCAGGCGGTCTTCGTCCGGCGACTGGGCCGGCGGAGTTGAGCCATTCCCACTCGGTTCGCCGCGACCATTCGACGGCCTTCCGCTCAATGCATGTATCGCCGCGCGGCTGGCTCGAAGCACAGCATCCGGCGGCATCAGCATCGCCGTTACGCTCACATATCCGCTGGTCACGCGTTCGGCGTTCTCATCGTCGCCCCGTGCGCCCTTGACGGCCCAGCGCTGGTACGCAGCGCTGAAACGTTCGGCGGCGTCCGAAACCGCGTCAATCCGTTTGGCGTGGGCGGGCGAGTTGTCGCCGCCATCTGCACTGTCAAATGCTGCCGCAATCGCCGCTCGGAGCTTGCCGAGCTCGGTCTCCAGGTCATTTCGCAGCAGTTGCACACGCCCGCCCCCGGCCCGCGCCAGCACGGGAATCGCGATAGAGAAGACCTTGATTCCCATACGAGATTCGGCCCGCTGCGCGATCGAGCTCGCCCCGGCCCGCACCACGCACATGCCGTGGCGATTGGCAAACCGGTCGAGCGCGGCCGCGATCGGGATGTTGATGCCGGGATCCGGCCCGCCTCGCAAGACATCCGCCGCGATATGGTCGAGCGCCTTGTCGGCATCCTCCTCCGCACGCTGCTGCGCCCCGCGTGTCAGCACGCGCAAGTCCGCCAGCGCATCCTCGCTCGCGATCGATTCGTACACGCCCGCAAGCTCTTGGGAACATTCCTCGTCATCCACGCCCGAAGAGATCAAGCCCGAGTTCCACAGCGGCGAGCTCCAGCGCCAACTCTCCATCAGCCGCAGGTAGCGCGGCGAGTTCTGGACGGCCGCGCGCACCGCCGCCCGCGAGCCGCCCGATGCCGGCTGGGGAACAAGTGTGACCACGCGATCGGCCAGCAGGAGCGCGGCCATCGCCGGCGGCTCGCGTGTGGCGAGGTGGTACGGGCTGAGGGCGATGGAGAGGTGCTTTGGCACAGGGTTTCTACGAATCAACGCAGCAAGTGTTCAGTGTGTGTAGCCCTTGGGATGCTTGGAGAACCAGTTCCACGCGGTGCGGACGATCTCATCCGGGTCGGTGAACTTGGCCTTCCAGCCGAGCTCGCTCGCGATCTTGCGCGGATCGGCATACAGCTCGGGGGGATCCCCCGCTCGCCGGGGGCCCTGGATCACCTTGAAGCTCTTGCCCGTCACGCATTGCACCGAGTCGATGATCTGCCGCACCGAGAGGCCCTTGCCGATGCCGAGGTTGTAGAAGCGGTGCTCGCCGTGCTTCAGCGCGCCCATCACCGTCACGTGGGCGTCGATGAGGTCTTCGACGTGCACGTAGTCGCGCACGCACGTGCCGTCGGGCGTCGGATAGTCCGTGCCGTGGATGGTCAGGGCTTCGCGCTGGCCAAGAACAGCTTGCAGACAGACCGGGATCAGGTGCGTCTCCGGCTCGTGGTGCTCGCCGATCAGCCCCGTCCGATCGCTTCCGGCCACATTGAAATACCGCAGCGCGGCCCATGAGAAGGGGCGTTTCTCCCGAAACGCCTGAGCGGCAAAGTCGCGGAGCATCTGCTCGCAGTAGAGCTTGGACCATCCGTAGGGGTTCACGGGCGATTGCGGGCATGTCTCCGGGATCGGAATGAACTGCTTTCCGGGCTCGCCATAGGTCGCGCACGTGGAGGAGAAGACCAGCTTCTCAACGCCTCCGTGCGCGTCCTGCCAGCTCTCCTGCACCGCCTCCAGCAGCGAGAGTGTCGCCGCGGTGTTATTGCGGTAGTACCGCAGGGGCATGCTGACGCTTTCGCCCACGTACGCCGTCGCGGCGAAGTGCAGCACAGTCTTGACTTTGTGCTCCACGAGCAGGCGTGCCATCAGATCGCGATCTCCGACATCGCCGCGTACGAAGGTCAGGCGATCGTCCGCGAGCGTGCGCAAGGCGTCGATGGCCTCGGCGTGTCCGCGGAAGAGGTTGTCCACCGCGAGCACACGCTGCCCATCACGCAGCAGGCGTTGCACCGCGTGCGAACCGATGTATCCCGCCCCGCCTGTCACCAGCACCGTCATGCGCGTTCTCCGGACACACGTCCTCCACCCCGCTTCGACGGTATCGACCGGTGCGGCCGAAGACTCGCGGCGGCGGGAGGCGTGGCCGAATCATTGGCCGCGTGTGTGCAGCGGGGCTCGTTTGGCCCACCACCCGCCGAGTTTTTCGGCGGGTTTTCGCGCCGCGAACGCAAGAAGCCACGCGCCGATGACGATCATTCCCACACTCAGGCATTGCCCAAGGGAGAGCCCAAAGTATCGCTTCACCACGAGCTGCGCATCGGGAAGGCGGATCAGTTCGGTGGCGATTCGCAGAATGCCGTACGCGATCAGGAACCAGGCTGCGATTACGCCGGGTTTCCGCGGCCGCGCCCAGATCAGCCAGAGCAACCCGCCGACCACCAATCCTTCTGCGACCGCCTGATAGATCTGGCTGGGATGCCTGCTGGAGATAAGGGGCTTCAGCGCGGTGGCAATATCCGGATAGTTCCAACTCTCGTGCGCAAGCCGGTGCAGGCCGATGCCATCGGGCTGACCCGGAGCGATCCTGCCGGCGAGTGCGTCAATCTGTGTCCACTGCTCCGAAGTCTGCGGCAGGTCCGCACGCTTCCAATCGAGCTCCTGCGGATACTGAACGGCCCACCACGGGCCCTCGACGCCGGGTTGTGCGACAATCTCGCCAAGCAACTCGCCGTTGACAAAGTTCGCGATTCGCCCGAAAAAGATCCCCGCTGGAGAGACCAGCGCGACGATGTCCAGCACGTGTAGCCACGGGGCTCGCCCGATTGTTACGCCGCGTTCATCCTTGAAGCCACAACTGACCCTCCATGTCGCCAGCGCGAGCCCGACCATTCCCCCATGGCTCGCCATACCTCCCTGATTGATTGCCAGCAGCCCCCACCACGGGGCCCCGCCCTGCCATTGGAAGAAGAGCGAGCGGTCATAGACCAGGGCGTAGCCCAAGCGTCCGCCGACGAGCGTTCCACCGATGAACCAGAGCATCGCATCGCCGACCCGATCGGCCGGGATCAAGCTCAACCCGCGCTTCGCCATGCCGCGCATCATTAAATACGCCACAGCGAACCCGGCCAGGTACGCGAGGCCATACCAGCGGATGCCGACGTCCTGACCGAATCGGACTGCGAAGGGACTGAGATTGTGGAACCACGAGGCAAGCGTCATGGGTGTTGCTACCGGGCGTCGATGCCGAAGAAGGCACGGGTGTTTTGGTTGAGTTGTTCGTGGAGTTGTTCGAACGGCTCGCCGCGGATCTCGGCGAGCGCTCTGGCGGTGTACGCGGTGTATGCAGGGAGGCAAGGGCGCTTGCCGCGGAAGGGCACCGGAGGCAAGAACGGCGCGTCGGTCTCGACCATCATCCGATCTGCGGGCACCAGCGTGGCCGCCTCGCGCAGCTCCGGTGCGTTGGGATACGTCACTACCCCGGTGAAGCTCACATACGCCCCAAAGTCCAGCAGTTTTCGCATGTCCGCAGGGCCGCCTGTGAAGCAGTGAAAGACGAACCGCTCCGGCTTGAGCGATGTTCGCTTGAGCACTGGAATCAGATCATCAAACGCCTCGCGGCAGTGCAGCACGATCGGGAGCCCATTCGGCTTGCCGATCCCGCCCGGGCCGCCGTGATTCACAGATTCGATATAGGCCAGTTGTTCATCAAGCACGCGCCGCTGCACCTCTGGCGCGGGCTTTGGATAGTGGTTGTCCAGCCCCAACTCTCCCCAGGCCACACACTTGGCATGTGCGGCCACGCGCCCCAGATTTGCCCAGACGTGGCTCGCGCCCGCTCGCCCGGCGGCACGGGCATCGTTCAGATCCGAGTACAACGGATGCACGCCCGCCGTACACCAGACCCGCTCGTGCGACTCGGCGATTCGCAGGGCATCAAGGCAATCCAGCGTGGTTGTGCTGATGGAAATGCAACCAGTCACTCCCTCCGCAGCGGCGTCGGCGAGGGTCTGGACCACCCTTCCCTCGAAGTCCGGGAAGGTGAGATGGCAGTGGGTGTCAATCACGCGCGAAGAATAGCGGGAAGAGCGTTCGGAAGTGGGGGGGTGAAGCGGACGACCGGTCGGGCGTCGAGGGGTTGTACCCTTGTGCAGGCGGTGCGTTGGTTCGCCGACCGCTGGGAGCTTGCTCATGGTCCGAATCGTCCGCTCGCTTTTCATCGCACTCTTCGCCGTGCTCATGGCCGCGCCGCTGTCCGCGCTCGGGCAAACGCGAGCCGAAGAGTACTGGTACGTGGTGGAAATGCAGGGCCAACGCTGCGGGCACATGCACGCTCAGACCGTCCACGACGGCACCCGGTTCGTTTCTTCGAGCGAAATGCGGCTGGAGATCAGGCGGGGCCAACTGAAGGTTCCCATCTCCATCGCCACCGAGTTTATTGAGACCGAGGCGGGGAAGCCCGTCCGGATGAAGTCCGAGATGAAGCTCGCCGCCCTGCCCACAATCGACGAGTATCTGTTCAAAGCAGAAGAGGTGGAGATCACCCACATCGTGGCGAGCTCGCGCCACGTCGAGCACAAGCCGCTGCCCGACGGAGACTGGCTTACGCCGATGGGAATGGAGCGTGCGATCGCGGCCAAGATCGCGGCGGGAGTCGCTGTCGGGGGTGAAATCAGCGTGCGCTCGGTGGACCCATCCGCTGGCTTGAAGCCCGGGACAACCACGATGAAGCTGATCGAGAAGACCTCGCTGGACGTGATCGGGAAGACCGTTCCCGCGATGAAGTGGACGTCGAAAAACGACCTTGTTCCCAACGTCGCCTCCACTGAGTTCACCGATGAAAAGGGGCTACCGCTCCGTACTGAATCCGACATCGGCGGCATCAAGATCACGCTCATCCGCGCCGACAAGGCCCTTGCTCTGAGTAAGTCCGACCCGCCCGAACTCCTTGAATCCACGTTCATCAAGCCGGACAAACAGGTGAAGAACGCCCGCGAGAGCCGAACCGGTGATTTCGTTGCCCGGGCCGAGGGCGTCGCGATCGGCACATGGTCCGTAGCCGGTGCCCAGACCGTCACGCCCATTGATGATCACGCCATTCGCATTCACGTCGATGCTGCGGCACGCTCGGTCTGCACCGAAGCCGAGATCGCCGCCGACGAGTTCCGCAAACCCTCCTCGATGATCAACTCGGACGACACAGAGGTCGTGAAGGCGATGAGGAGCGGTGTTGGAGACCACGACAAAGACGCCAAATCGTTGCAGGCGGAACGTCTCCGCGAGTTCACCTATCGCTACATCACCAAGAAGAACTTCGACGTCGGCTTCGCTTCCGCCGCGGAAACCGCCCGCACCCGCTGCGGCGACTGCACGGAGCACGCCGTGCTTCTCTGTGCCATGCTCCGCGCCGACGGCATCCCCGCCCGCTGCGTCTCGGGCCTGGTGTACGCCGACGGCATTGCCAAGGACGGCTCCGGGGCGATGGGCTACCACATGTGGACGCAGGCGATGCTGGAATCCGACGGCAAGATGCGTTGGGTTGATCTGGATGCGGCACTTTCCGAGAAACGCCCGATGGACGCCACGCACTTGGCGATCCGCACGCTCGGCCTCGCCGATGGTCAGACCATGAACGATCTGATGGACATTCTTCCCACGCTGGGGAAGCTGAAAATCACCGTTGAAAAGGTTGAGTAATCGCCGTGAGCCAACCCGAGAGCATCCAACTTCCCTCCGAACTGCCGCACCTCCCCGTGCGCCCTCGCGAGGGGCACAAGGGCACGTTCGGCACCGTTGCCATCGTCGGCGGCAGTTGTGCGGGCGCATCTCGAATGATCGGTGCGCCTGCGCTGGCCGCGACATCCGCCCTGCGTGCCGGCGCGGGACTTGCCAAGCTTGTGATGCCCGCGCCGATCCTCAGCGCCGGGCTGACGATTTGTCCGAGCGCCACGGGTATCCCGTTGGCGGCGGATGAAACCAGCGGCGAGATCATCTCTCACGAAGCCGCCTGCACTCTGGACGCGGTATTCGCCGCCGCGACGGTGCTCGCGATCGGACCCGGAATGGGAACGTCCGACGGTGCGCAGGCCGCCACGCTTCGCGTTATCCAGCAGGAAGAGTTGCCCGTTGTTGTTGACGCCGACGCACTCAACTGCATGTCCATGACCAAAGGGCTGCTGCACGACCTCCATGCGGCGGCGGTTCTCACGCCGCACCCGGGGGAGTTCCTGCGGCTGTGCGCAGGCTTGGGGTTGAAGGGTGACGGCGGCCTTTCCAAGTCGCGCGAGGATGCCTGCCGCGACATGGCGATGCGATTGGGGCAGGTGGTGGTGCTCAAGGGCGCGGGAACAGTGGTTTCCGACGGCCTGCGGACGTGGTCCTGCCCGCTCGACGTTGGATCGCCCTGCATGGCCACGGCGGGAACCGGCGATGTGCTGACGGGCGTCATCGCGGGCCTGATCGCGCAGTTCTGCCCGACGACACAGCACATGCTCTTGAAGGTAAGGGCCCCGCACATGCCCGCGAACCCCGCGCGTCCGCTGGACCTCTTCGATGCTGCTCGCCTGGGCGTGTGGATTCACGCCGCGGCGGGCTCGGAGTGGGCACGCAGGCATCACGCGAGCGGGGGCTTGTTGGCCCTGGAGCTGGCCGACCTGGTGCCGGGCGTCATGG
The DNA here is from genome assembly GCA_038225655.1 of Phycisphaerales bacterium. Lineage (GTDB taxonomy): Bacteria > Planctomycetota > Phycisphaerae > Phycisphaerales > UBA1924 > UBA4658. The sequence goes on from JBBRQY010000004.1 coordinate 136,608, forward strand.
AATCCATCCGTGGGGCACGGTCTGCAACCTGACCCAGCCCCGAACGCTTTTCCGTTTGCGGTCTTATACCAAACGCACTTAAACTTCGGGCGGAAATCCGCGGGATTCACTCGCGGACTCGCTCATCCCGGGCGTGTGTTCTTTGTGCGATTGGTCTTACTGCAACTGTCGGGGCCCCGCGCTGGCCACCAGCCGGATGGTGGGCGCATCGTTGCCCACGCCGATCTTCATGTCCGCGTCGTCGTTGGGGGCGATGGAGAGGTCCATGGTCGCTTTGACCAATCGCGGCCCGGGGTCGAACTGCAAAATGAATGCCGCCTCAGTCACGTTTCGCAGCAGCGGGCGTTCCTGCACGATCGTGCCGTTGGACATGTCCGTCAGTTTGTACCAAAGCTCGTACTGATTCGTGGTGCCGGCCACGGTCCGGCGCTCGATCCGGGTGATGCGATTGAGCCCCGCCTGCTGATCGGCGGAAGCGACGAACTCCATGTAGTTGCTCGTCAGGGGGTTCTGCGTGTTGTCGAGCACGTCGGCGGGCACGGGCCCGAACTGCGAACCCGTGCGGATCATCGCAAGCACGCGGTGGACCACGATCCGCGAGACCACGTGCGTCGAGGCCGACTCGGTGGTGTGTTTGTATCCGCGCCAGGAGGCGTCGAAGGCCTGCAGCGTCGCGGCGAGCAGCGTGGCGCTGATGGTCAGGGCGACGAGCATCTCGACGATGGAGAAGGCGCGGCGTCGGGGGCCGGGAATCGGGAGTCGGGAATTGGGTCGTCGAACGATGGGGAAGAGGGCAGCCCTTGACGGGCCGTTTGCGTCCCGATTCCCGAATCCCGATTCTCGAATCCCATTGGTGTGCTTGTTCATCATTTTCCCTCCCTGTACGTCAGCGTCAGCGGCACCGCAGAGAGCGGCAGCGGGATTCCATCCGGCATCGGAATAGTGGGGTCGTAGTTGATCGTTACGCGGCCGTATCCGTAGAACGGAATCGGCGTTGAGCCGCCGGGCTGGGGCTGGGTGGAGTCCACATCCGGAATGCCGTCGCCGTCCGTGTCGTATCCCACGATCCGCTGTCCGCCGACGATGGGAAGCGTGTTGGGGTCCGTCGCTTCGCCATCGCCGTCGTTGGGACCAAAGTAGCCAAGAGTGCAGTTGAAGTTGGCCGGGTTGCCCACGGCGTTGCCGTTCTGGAGCATCGGTCCCTGGCCATAGACGGGGGCGAAGGTCATGAAGAGCGCCCCGTCCACGCGGGCGTTGCCGCGGATGTCCAGCACGCCCGCGACGATGGAGCCGCGGAGTTGCACGTTCTGCGCCGCTGGCGCGCCGCCGCCGGTGTAGGCGTCGGTGGGGGCATCGAAGGAGCCAACGTCCACGGAGTAGTTGGGCATCATGAGCGAGGACTTGTTGATCTCGGTCATGTCCGACGCGGCGGGGTTGGCCGCCGGGCTGGAGTCGTCGGGGTTTGTGCTGGAGAAGCGGGTCGATCCGGTGAACTGGAGCTTGTTGCGGATGTTGGTGTAGGCGGTGGGCGTATCGCCGACGATGGAGCCGACGATCAGGCAGTCGTGGAAGCGGATGTTGTTGGAGTAGAGCTTGGTGTTGCGGGCCGATCCGGTCACCGTCGCGCCGTTGATGATGGGCGGGTCGGGGAACGAGGTGTAGTTCGAGGGGCCGTCGGTGACGTTGCCGGTTGTGTATCGCAGGAAGTCGCTCTTATCCAGCGGCGCGGTGTTGTACGTCGGCAGGGTCTGGCCGGAGGGAATCGACATCTGGCCGTAGAGCGACCAGTTCGTGTGGGTGTTGTCGATGTACGAACGCACAAACGTGACACCGATGAACGTGCAGTTCACGAAGAGCGCGTTGGTGCCCATCGGGATCTGCACGCTGCGGAAGGTCATGTTCTGGTAGCGCGGCCGGTAGTAGTAGTCCGCGAACGACGGGCTGTTGAACGGCATCCGCTCCCAGATGTGCTGGCCGATTTTCGAGACCACGTAGCTGTCGGCAAGGTCCGGACGGAAGTACATCGGGCGCGTCAGGTTGGTCGCCAGCTCGGTGTATGTCGGCAGGGTTCCCACCGCGACTCCGAGGTTCGCCGCCACCTGGGTCGAGAATGCCGAGCCGTTGGCGATCGCCTGCAGCGACGCTCCCGCGGCCGTGAATGAGCTTTGGTCCAGGGGTGGAAGCTCATCGGTGCCCGCGCCGAAACGCGTCGCGGTATCCCCCGCCGGCGGGACGTACGGTCCTTCGAGCAGCGAACCGAACGACCCGCCACGTGCCGCGGCCCAGGAGCTGGAACTGGTCTGGAAGATCATGCGGCCGCGCACTTTGGCGTACTGGTCCTTGTAGTTCAGCACCCCGTCGCGCCACCCGAGGGCGCGATCGCCCGGGTCGCGCGGCGCGCTGATCGGAACGATCCGGTTGTTGTCCTGAGCGTTGGTAAAGCCAAACACGCCGTTCTGGTTGCGGTCCGGGTTGGCGCCATCGAGCAGAACGGCCAGATCGTCGTCGGCGGTGAACTCGGGAGTGCGTCCGGCGTTCACCGTGCCCGCCGAGAGGAGCGTTGAGAGGACGACATCGCCGTCGTGGTTCGTGTCGTAGTGATTCAGGAAGATGTCGAACTCGTCCACGTACCCGTCGTGGGTGGCATCGGAGAAGGCGCCGGTCGGCCATCCGTTGGCCGTCATTTCCGCCGCGCCGGGAAGGCCCTGGCTTTCGGTGGGATGGTTCACGCGCAGGCGATTATCGCCGTCCACGTCGTAGGTTCGACAGCCGGCGCGGAAGCGGGCGAGCTTGGCGTCCAGCGTGTTGTTGAGCCCGCTGAAGTCGCTCTTGGTCTGGATCGGATCTCCGTTGGTGCGGGTCACGTCCGTGTACCGCGCGCCGAGCGAGCCGATCACGTCCACGTTCTTGCCGATCATGATGCGGCTGGGGCTGAGCATCGCCTGCTTGGGGCGCTTGGCGATCCGCACGTCCTGCTGGATTGTCCGCCCGACCAGGCGGGCCGACGTGTCGGAAGTTGCGCCCCGGTATAGATATCCCGAGCCGGACGTGCCGACGCTGGAATAGCCCGTCACGATGATCCGTACATCCGTGCCATTGGCCAGCGGGGCGTAGGTGATCTGGTACGCGCTGCCCTTGGCGCCGGAGACGCTCATGTCCGATTCCAGCCCGGTCAGCGCGGTGCGCACCCAGGTATCGAGCTTGTACACTGTTCCGTCCACGCCCGAAGGCGTGAACGTGCCGGGGTTTGTCGGGAACCCCGCGGCCAGCACCAGATTCTGGTCCGCCGAGTGGGCGCTTACCAGCGCATCGGCAATGCCACGAACAACGATGGAGTCCGTACGCCCATTGCGTGCCTGCAGGATGGTCACGGTTCCGTCTGCGCCGGTGGTCGTGCCGGTCCACAGGCGGCCGCCGAAGCCGCCGTCGACCGTGCCCTTGCTGGCGACGAACCGCGCGATGGCATTGGAAAGCTGCTGCTGGGCGATGGCCATGCCTGTTTCCGCGGCGCTCATGGCCTTGACGACGTGCAGGTGTGTTTCGGCGGTGCGCAGGTTGCCCTGGCTGGCCACGGCCATGGCGACCGAGAGCGAGCCGAACATCACCAGGAACATCATCGCCAGGATGCTGGCTACGCCGCGACGGGAGAGCTTGCCGCCCTTGGCCAACTCAGCCCGACCCGCGCGGCGGCGGGAGAGCGTGCGGAACGGAACGCTCAGAGTGTTGATCATTCGGCCAGGCACGGGAGACTCCTCGAACGCCTCGGGGCACTCACAAGCAGACAGAACATCACGGCACAATCCAGCTTGATCGACCCATCTCCACATCCGTGGAGTCGAATGGGCCGCGGTATTTGACGATCACGGTCACACGCAGCGGAAACTTGTCGATCGCCAGCCCGGTGAAGCCGGTGCTGCCGTCCGGGGGCAGGGTGGCGCTGTTCGCGTAGGTGCGAGAGTTGTTGAAGGGGTCCACCTTCACCACGTGAACCTCCTGCGTCCAGCCCGCGAGGGGGATCGGGGCCGCGGGCGTGGCGGTGTTCATGCGTACGTTGCCGTTGCCGTCGATGTCCGGAATCACGGTGCCAAAGGCGTCGATCGGCCCGGGCAGATCGCCGTCGGCGAAGCCGGCGGTTCCGCTGGAGCGGAAGAGGAGATTATCGAAGGCGGTGATGTAGGCGAAATCCTGAGGGCCCGTATCGCCGGTGCGCGGCGTCCAGCCGCGGAGCGTGTTCGAGGCGTCCAGGAAGAGGCCGTTCACCGGGTCGTGCTTGGGCAGCCGGCGCGTCAGCTCGCGGATCTCGTTGGCGAGGTAGTTCGCGGTCGCCGTCTGTGACGAGAAAGAGTTCGAGCTGAGGAAGGCCCGCTGCGAGTCGACCAGCGCCAGTACGCCGACGCCGATAATGACCGTGGCGAGTGCGGTCTCGATGAGCGTGAAGCCCCCGCGACGCGGGATGCGGGATGTGGGATGTGGGATGGGGGAACGGAGCGTCATTGGCAACCTCGGGCGATGGAACGACCACATGGGATGTGCGATCTATCGGCGCGAGCGGCAAGGTCCGACACTCGGCGCGAGTGTTCTCGGTCCTGCATCCGACGTCCGACATCGCACAGCCGACACGAGATCACTTCACCAGCGAGCTCATCTTGAAGATGGGCAGGATGATCGCCATGGCGATGAACCCGACGACAGAGCCCATAAGAATGATCATGATGGGCTCGATCATGCTCGTGACGGCCTTGATTTTTTCGCGGAGCTGCTTTTGGTAATATGCGCTGATCTCGTCGAGCACCTCGCCGAGCTTGCCCGACTCTTCGCCTGCGGAGATCATCTGGCTCACCGCCTGCGGGAGAAGGTTGGTCTTCTGGAGCGGGGTGGCGATCTTCTTACCCTGCTTGACGCTCGAGTACACCGTCCGCCACATGGCGCGGTACATGCGATTGCCCGAGATGTCGCCGGTGATCGCCAGCGTGTCGAGCATCGGCACGCCCGCGTTGATCAACTGGCCCATGGTGTGCAGCGAGCGCCCGATGTACAGGGCGCGGAACATGCCCTTCACCACCGGGATCGTGAGGCGCATCCGGTCGAACCACCAACCGCCAACCTCGGTTTTGGTCACCGCGTACAGCGAGCCGACGATCAGGAAGATGCCGCCGACCACGAAGTACCAGTCGGCGACCATGAAGTCCGAGAGGGCCATAAGGAACTTGGTCGCCCACGGCAGGACTTCCTCTTTGCCCGCGAAGACCGCCCGGAACTTGGGCAGCACGAACGTGAGCAGGAAGATCGTCACGCTGACGGCCATCGTGCCGATCACGCCGGGGTAGATCGATGCGCCGATGACCATCTTCCGCGTGTCGATTTCCTGGGCGATGTACCCCGCGATGCGGTCGAGCATCTTGGAGAACGATCCGGACATTTCCGACGCCCGGGTCATGTTGATGTACAAAGGGCCGAAGAGCTTGGGATGACGGGCGAGGGCCTCGGAGAACTGCTTGCCGCTCTCCACGTCCGTCTTCAGCCCGAGGATGATCTTCTTGAACGCCGGGTGGTCGGTCTGGTCGGCGATGCCGTCGAGCGCGGCACGCAGGTTGATGCCGGCGCGGATCATGACGGCCAGCTGCGTTGTGAACTCCAGCACGTGGCGCTGCTTGGCGCGGCCCGCGTTGAGCTCGGCCAGCTTGGCCATGAAGCCGTTGGTCGCGCCCGCCGCCAGCACCGGCGTGACGGAGACCACGCGATGGCCCTGATTGCGCAGCACGCCGGCGGCCGTGGCCACCGAGTCCGACGCGATCACGCCGATCTGCAGTTCGCCCGAGTTGGTCTTGACTTGGTAGCGATAGTTGGGCATGGAAATCGGGGCTCGGGTTTCGGGGTTCGGGTCTTGGGTCCTGCGGAATGGGGCTCACCGTTCGAATCCGGATTTGGGCTTTCACCCGAAACCCGAGACACGAAAGCCGAGACCCTGTCCGCCCTCACGCAACCAGCATTCGTTCCAGCTTGTCCGGGTACGCGGCCTGGGCGATGGCGTCCTCGCGGCTGACCATGCCGTTGAAGTAGAGCTCGGCGATGGCCGTGTCCAGCGAGCACATGCCCAGGGCGCGGTTGGTCTCGATGACGTTGGGGATTTCAAAGCTGCGATTCTCGCGGATCAGGTTGCGCACGGCGGGCGTGCACAGCAGCACTTCCACGGCGGGCACCATTCCCGGTTTGTCGATGCGGCTGAAGAGCGTCTGGCTGACGACGGCCTGCAGCGTGTTGGCAAGCATCGAGCGGATCTGGTTCTGCTGGCCCGCGGGGTACATATCGATGATGCGTTCCACCGTCTGCGAGGCGTTCACCGTGTGCAGTGTGGAGAGCACGAGGTGGCCGGTTTCGGCGGCCGAGATCGCCAGGGCCGTGGTTTCCAGGTCGCGCATTTCGCCGACGAGCACGATGTCCGGGTCCTGACGCAGGGCGTGCTTCAGGCCGGAGGCGAAGCTGGGCATATCCGCGCCCAGTTCGCGCTGCTCGATGAGGCAGCGGTTGGATGTGAAGGCGTACTCGACGGGGTCTTCCAGCGTGATGATGTGCTTGCGGTACCGCTCGTTCATCGCCTGGATCATGGCGGCCAAGGTCGTGGACTTACCCGAGCCCGTGTCGCCCGTCACCAGCACCAGGCCGCGGGGCAGGTACGTCAGCCGTGCGATGACCTCCGGCAGGTTCAACGCGGCCAGGGGCGGCACCTTGGTCTTGATCGAACGCATCGCGATGCCCGCGCAGCCGCGCTGCATGTGGGCGTTCACGCGGTAGCGGGCCAGGCCCGGCGCGGAGTAGGAGAAGTCGCTGTCCTTGATCTGGTCGAACTTGGCGAGGGCTTCCTTGCTGGCCATGTGTTCCACGATGCCGCGCACCAGGTCGGGCGCGAGCACGGGATACTCCATGGGCACCATCACCTGGTGCACGCGCATCATGGGTACGTGGCCGGTGACGAGGTGCACGTCGGAGGCGTCCGACTCGTGGGCGGTGCGCAGCATGTCGAGCAGCTTGATGCCCGACTCGGTCTTGGGGCGCTCGGCCGTGGCCGATGGCGCGGGCGCGGTGCCGATGGGGGCGCCCGCTCCCTCGGGGAACTTGTCCGCGATGCTGCGGTGGCCGGAGGGGGAGGGGGTGGATGGCGTCGGGTTGGAAGGGGTGGCAGGCATGGCGGCGAAGATCGGCCCGCCGCGCGTCCGGATTGACAAGGGAAGACATGCCGATGCGAATCCCCCGCGCGTCGTGCGCGGCGCAGAGCAACCAGCCCGCACAGCCCGCATAGACGGTGCGTTGGGATGAAAAATCAGCGTTATCGGGCGCGCCTGCGGGCGAGGGCGAGTCCGAGAACTCCCAGCAGGGGCACGCAGCCGGGGGCGGGCACGGCGGTGATGTTGTCCATCCCGAGCGTGCCGCTGATCGCCTCACCACCGGAAGAGGGCGTGCCCCCGTCGTGGCGGAACATGATCTGGTTGATGGTGGTGAGCGAATCGTTGTACGTGTTGCCACCAAGAACGCGGGTGAGGGCGGCCTGCGAGATCGGGAACGTCAGGTGTTGCCAGCCGGAGTTCGGGGCCAGCGTGAAGCCAGTGGTGGACGTCCAGCGCGAGCCGCTGCCGAACATCACCAGTCGCATGTTCAGCGTGGTCGCGCCCAGGTTTCGCATGTCCACCTCGATCGCCGAGACCGCCGCGGCGACGTAGTCGCCGGTCCAGCGGAGCTCGGAGTTGTGGCTGGAGACCTTGGAGCCGTTGCCCCCGCCCGTGGCGCTCGAGTGAACGTTCAGGAAGAGATCGGATGCGCCAAGCGGGCCGCCGGAGAGATTGGTGATGAGGGTGCCGCCGTACCACTCAGAAACGGTGCCGTTCTGGAAGTTATCCTGCACGCCGATGTTGACGGCGCGGGCCTGCGGGGCGGCAGCCGCCAGGGCGAGCATGATGACGAGTGATGGGCGCGAGTACAAAGCCATGGTGTGTCCTGCCGACACTCCCTTCTCCTCGCGTGATCGTATGGGGCCACCAGAATCGGGGCCGAGAATAAAGCATACCGCGCGCCGGGCGAGATGCCAGCGGGATTCTGGGGCGGGTACGGGATGGAGAAGGTTGGCGGGGTTGCCCAGATTGACGGGCAGGAAAGAAAGCGATACTCACGGGCGGGGTGTGGGGGTGAGCGACTCTCTTTTCCATCGAATCGGGTGCGCGAGGCGTTTGAATCCCTTGAGGCGCACGGAGGAGAGCCGCTTGAGGCGCTGGTTGCGCGGATCGACTTCGATGCCGACGGATTCGAGGGCTGTCACGCCGAGGATGGGCTCGGCATCATCGGGGCCAAACAGGACGGTGACCCACACCATCTCACCCATAAACTCGACCTGCGCCCCGGCTACTTCAAAGCTGAGTTTGGAACCATCGGCGAGTTCACACTCGCGCTTGGTCTGGGGCACGATTCCCAGTTCACGGAGGTGGCGTGCGGGGACCATGCAATCCACGGCCCCGGTGTCCACGAGAAACAGCCCCTCCCAAGTCTTGTCGGGCTTGGCGGGGTTGCGGACGAGAGCTGTGACTTGGGGGATACCCATAGTCCCAATTTTACGCAATCCGCACCAGCCAACGAAAAACCCCCGGTCGGCCGGGGGTTTGGAGTCGTTCGGGAATACGCCAACGGCTTGCGCCGCTCGGCCCCCCTCCCCGATCAGGCCGTCTTCATCTTCTCGGCCTTCTTACGGGCGTCGTCGAGGGAGCCGACGTACATGAACGCGCCTTCGGGGAGATCGTCGCCTTCGCCGTTGCAGAGGCGCTCGAAGGAGTCGATCGTTGTCTCCAGCGAGCTGGTGACGCCGGGGAAGCCGGTGAAGACTTCGGCGACGTAGAAGGGCTGCGAGAGGAACCGCTCGATCTTGCGGGCCCGGTTCACGGTCTTCTTGTCGTCCTCGCTCAGCTCGTCCACGCCGAGGATGGCGATGATGTCCTGGAGTTCCTTGTACCGCTGGAGAATCGTCTGCACGCGACGGCTCACGGCGTAGTGGCGGGCTCCGATGATGTCCGCCGACAAGATGCGGGACGACGAGGCCAGCGGATCAACCGCGGGGAAGATACCCTTCTCGGCGATGCCGCGGCTGAGCACGACGAACGCGTCCAGGTGGCTGAAGGCCGTCGCGGGGGCCGGGTCGGTCAGGTCGTCGGCGGGCACGTAGATGGCCTGCACGGAGGTAATCGCGCCCTTGTTCGTGGAGGTGATGCGCTCCTGAAGCTCGCCCATCTCGGTGGAGAGCGTCGGCTGATATCCCACGGCGCTGGGCATGCGCCCGAGCAGCGCGGAGACTTCCGAGCCGGCCTGCGTGAAGCGGAAGATGTTGTCCACGAACATCAGTGTCTCTTTGCCCGACTCATCGCGGAAGTTCTCGGCCATGGTCAGCGCCGAGAGGGCGACGCGGAGACGCGCACCCGGCGGCTCGTTCATCTGGCCGAAGACCATCGCCACTTTGTCCAGCACGTGGCACTTCTTGCCGGTGGAGTCCACATATTCGGCCTCGGCCATTTCGCGCCAGAGGTCGTTGCCCTCGCGGGTGCGCTCGCCGACGCCGGCGAATACGCTGTATCCACCGAAGTTGCGGGCCACGCGGGCGATCATCTCCTGGATCACGACCGTCTTGCCGACGCCCGCACCGCCGAAGAGGCCGATCTTGCCGCCGCGGACGAAGGGGCAGAGCAGATCGATGACCTTAATGCCGGTTTCGAGGATTTCCGTGTTGGGGTTCAGCTCGCTGAACTCGGGGGGCTGGCGGTGGATGGGCATCCGCTTGCCGCCGCTGGGGAGTTCGGGCTTCTTGTCGATGGCCTTGCCGAGCAGGTTGAAGACGCGGCCTAGGACGGGCTCACCGACGGGAACGCTCACGGGTCCGCCGGTGTCCAGGCAGGACATGCCGCGGCTGAGACCGTCGGTGGTGCCCAGGGCGACGGCGCGAACCTTGCCCCCGCCCAGGTGCTGCTGCACCTCGCCGGTGAGGTCCAGATCGCCGAAGGCCGTCTTGGCCTGAATGGTGACGGCGTTGTAGATTCCCGGGAGCTTGTCCTCGGGAAACTGCACGTCGAAGGTGGAGCCGATGACTTGGGAGACGGTGCCGGTGCTGGCCATGGGGGCTTGATCCTCTGGGGTGGGGTCAAGGGTAGGGGGGGGGTGGGCGGTCGGCAATCGCGCGTGGGGGGACCAGTTGGCAAGGGGGACGGCACGGATCCGCGGCGGGCGGTAGGGGGATCTGTTCGGGGAGTCGTCCTGCGCAGGGAGGGAACAGATTGTTCGTATTTGGCAGGGAGGAGGGGGCGTCGCTTCAGGAGACTTACGTATTCCCAGTCAATCTTCCATGCTTGGGCCTCTTTCCTCCATCGCATTCGCGATGGCCGTGCTGCTGGGCGTGCTTCCCGCTTCTTCCTTTGCCCAGTGCATTCCGCACTGGCTCCCGGGCCAGAGCATCCCCGGCACGACCGGCGCCGTCTACGCCACGCTCGCGCTCCCTAGTGGGGATGTACTTGTCGGCGGCGCGTTCACCATGGCCGGGGGCGTGAGTGCCAACAACATCGCGCGATGGCGGGCCTCCACCGGCGCGTGGTCGCCCATCGGCACCGGCGTCGGCGGGAGCGTCTTCGCGCTCCTCCAGTTGCCCGATGGCACGGTGCTCGTCGCCGGGAGTTTCTCTTTCGCGGGGGTCGTCGCCCGAAACATCGCGCGCCTCGATCCCTCGACGGGCGCGTGGAACGCGATCGGGCAGGGCATCGTCGGTAACGACGTCGACGCACTCGCCCTCATGCCCGCGAGCGCGGGCGGAGATGTTGTCGCCGTGGGAGACTTTGACAGCGCGGGGGGCATCCCCGTCAACGGCGTCGCGCGGCTGAACCCGACCACCGGACAATGGTCGAGCATGAACATCGGCATCACGCGCGGCCTGCATGCAGTGGCCGCGCATCCCAACGGCGATGTCTACGTCGGCGGAACCTTCGGTCCCGGCGGCTTCAGCGCCGCGGGCATCGCACGCTGGAACGCGGCGAGTAACACCTGGAGCGCTCTGGGAACGGGGCTTCTGGGCGGCGTGGCCTCCGCCATCGCGATTCTTCCGAACGGCGATGTCGTCGCTGGCGGGCCATTCACGATCGCAGGCAGCGTGGCGGCCAATGGTCTGGCCCGTTGGAGCATCACGTCCAACTCATGGTCCCTCGCCGCGCCCTTCGGCGCGGGCATTACCGGCGGGGCACACACCGTCAATGCGCTGCTCGTGCTTCCCTCGCCGCCGAACGCGCCGGCGGGCGATCTGATCGTTGGCGGCAACTTCGGTACGCCGGGAAGCAACATCGCATGGTGGCATTCGTCCACGGGGACGTGGAGTGCGATTGCCTCCGGGCTCAGCGGGCCGTGTACCGCGCTCTCGTACATCCCCGGCGCGCTGCCGGGCACGCCGGACATCGTCGTCGGGGGCGGATTCGCAACCGCGGGCGGTCTCGCGGCGAGCAACGTCGCCCGCGTCGAGCATGTTTCCTCCACATGGAGCGGCTTCGGTTCCGGCGTGGATGGTGCGGCCAGCGCGATTGCGATTCTCCCCGCAACGCTCGGTGGCGACGCGTTCGTGGGCGGCCAGTTCACGCGGGCCGGAACCACCGCCGCCAGTAACATCGCCCGTTACCACGCGCCGACGAACGCCTGGACGCCGCTTGCCGGAGGAGTGGACGGCCAGGTGTCGGCGATCGCCATCACGCCCGCCGGCGATGTGATCGTGGGCGGCAGCTTCAACAACATCCGCGACGGCGGTCCTGCCGGACGCATCGCGCGATGGAGCCCGGGCCTTGGAAGCTGGTCCACGCTGGGCTCGGGAATCGGCGTGCAGCCCGTGGCCGGGCAGGTGCTGGCGCTTGTTGCGCTCGGCAACGGCGATGTCGTCGCGGCGGGAGCGTTTGCATCCGCAGGAGGAAACCCAGCCGGGAACATCGCCCGCTGGAATGCGTCCACCTCAACATGGAGCACCCTCGGCTCCGGCACCGACTCCAGCATCAACGCGCTGGCCATGCTCCCCAATGGCGACCTGATCGCGGGTGGCATCTTTACGAGAGCCGGCGGCGTGCCGAACGTCAACGGTCTGGCGAGATGGAGCGGAACGACACACTCATGGTCCGCCGCGGGCGGCGGCGTGAACGCAAGCGTGTACGCGCTGCTCGCACTCCCCGGTGGGGATCTGCTCGTTGGGGGAGACTTCACGTCGGTCGGCGGCGCGGCTGGATCGTCCGTCGTCGCCGCCAACTGCATCGCGCGATGGAACCCGACGACCAACGTATGGTCGGCCCTCGCCCAAGGCGTGGATTTCCAGGTCAGCGCTCTGGCCCTTGCCGGGAGCGAGGTCGTCGTCGGCGGGCAGTTCGGCCAGGCGGGTCCGTATCCCGCGAACCGGATCGCCCGTTGGAACCTGAACACCTCTACGTGGACCATTATGAGCACGGGCTTCAACGCGCCCGTCAACGCCGTGGGCGTGCTCCCCGGCGGCGTCGGCAACGGCAACGTCTTGGGGGACATCATCGCGGGCGGCGCGTTCACGACGGCCGGCGGCCAGCCCTCCGCGTATTTCGCACGCTGGACGTCCCACCCCGCCTGCGCCGCGGACTTTGATTGCAACGGGACGCTGAACACCCAGGACATCTTTGCGTTTCTCGCCGCGTGGTTCGCGGGCAGCACCGCCGCCGACACCAACGGCGTGAACGGCCTGGAGGTGCAGGATGTCCTGGAATACCTCGGGATGTGGTTCGCTGGATGTTGATGGTGACACCGGCCAATCGTGGCCCACATGCAACGTACGCGGGGCCATGCGGAGCCCCGTGCTGGTTTATTCTGGCCGCGTGCGGCTGAGCGGGCCTGCCCAGTACTGGGTGAAGGGCCGGTGCAATGCACATGCAAGGGGGTGCGGCGTCTGGCACGCGACTTGCCTCGGCTGTTCCACGGTACACTTTTCAGTGTGGTGGTCGCGGCATGGTGGGGGTGGGGCCGCCAGGAAAAGGAAGGACACATCATGCGTCATACCCAACGTCCGATCGTGTGCGCCGCGGCACTCGGTGCGATCGCCTTCAGCGCACTCAACTCCAGTGCGCAATGCACGCAGGACTGGATCGGCGGCGCTCAGTTCCCCGGCGTGGATGGTGCGGTGGGCGCTTCGCTCGTCTGGGATCGTGATGACACGGGGCCGATCCCGCCCGTGCTCGTCGTCGCGGGTGATTTCTCCTTCGCGGGCATCGCGGCCGCGCAGCGCATCGCTGCATGGGATGGCGCGGCGTGGACGAGCCCCTTCGGCGCGGGCTTGAACGGACCGGTTCGCGCGCTGGCGGTCTACAACGGCAACCTCATCGCCGCGGGCGAGTTCACGCAGGCGGGCGGGACACCAGCCGCGGGCATCGCGTCATGGGACGGCTCCGCGTGGTCGCCCGTCGGCACAGGAACCGACGGTCCCGTCTACGCCCTCGCGGTCTTCAACGGCGTGCTCTGCGCCGGCGGCAACTTCGGCCACGCCGGTGGCGCGGTCACGTCCGGTCTTGCCATGTGGGATGGCTCTGCATGGAGCCCCATCGGACTGAGCGGCGTGGACGGCACCATCCGCGCCATGAGCACTTTCAACAACGCCCTGTACGTTGGCGGCGACTTCACCCACGCCGACGCCACGGCCTCCCCCGGCATCGCCGGGTGGGATGGCGCCTCGTGGTTCTCCGTCGGAGGCGGTGTCTCCCCAGCGGATGTCAAGTCCCTCGTCATCAGTGCCGGCTCCCTCTACGCGGGCGGCGCGTTCGTGAACGCCGGAGGCCTCGCGGCCTACGGCGTCGCCCATTGGAACGGCACGGCCTGGTCCAACAGCGGCACGGGCGTCTACTACCGCACGTGCATTCGATACTCCTGCACGAATCACCCCTACCACATCGCCGCGCTCGGGACGTTCGGATCGCTCACCTACGCATTCACGGATTCTGTCGCGCCGCTGACGTTCAAGTCCAGCGGAGCCGCGTGGACCGCCGGCGGCACGCTCCCCGCCGTCGCCGCCGAGCCCTGGCCCGTCACCACGGCCCAGGAGTTCAACGGTTCCTTCTACCTCGGCGGAACGTTCGGTGGTGCAAGCGCCCCGCAGAACATCGCCAAGCTGAACGGCACGCAGTGGTCGTTGCTGAACGGAATGGACGGGCAGGTCAACGCTTTGCTCTCCTACGCCGGCGGCGTCGTCGCCGTGGGCGCGTTCACCCAAGCCGATGGCGTCACGCTCAACCATGTCGGCCTCTGGAACGGCTCCACATGGCAGCCCTTGGGCACGGGCATCACTCCGGCTGTCACCTTCGCGGGCGCGGGCGTGACGCAGTACGTCACCAGCGCGGCCGCAATCGGCAATGATCTCTATCTCTCCGCCTGGCCCGGCGGTGTGCTGCACTGGGACGGTTCGACGTGGAGCACCCTCTATGGAGCGGGCGCGTTCGGCGGCCCGCCCATCGTCACCACCTGGAACAATCAGGTCATCTGCGGCGCGGCCTCCGGGAGTTTCGTGGTGCCCGAGGGCAACGCCAGTTCCGTCGGCATCTGGAACGGGACCGGTTGGGCTCCGCTCGGCGAGTTCAGCGGCCTTTCCTCCTCGCTTATGCCCCTGGCCACCCTCAATGGCTCGCTGTACGCCGCGACCTACCTCGGTGTCAGTCGCATCAGCAGCGTGACGGGCGAGTGGGGATCGGTCGGCGCTTCATCCCTTCTCGGTGGGGCCTACGCGCTGGTCGTGCACGGCGGGTCTTTACACGCCTCGATCTTCGCCAGCGACGGGAGCGCGGGGTATGTGCAGAAACTGACGGGCTCGACCTGGCACCAGGTCGGCGGCGTCTTCGACACCAACCCCCTCGCACTCGCCAGCGTCAACGGCGACCTGTACGCCATCGGCGGATTCACGACCATCGACGGCAACTTGTTCAATGGCATCGCACGCTTCGACGGAACCGCGTGGCAGCCCATCGGCTCGGGCGCGGCGGGTTCCATTCTCGCCCTCGCGGGCCTGAATGGCAACGTTCTCGCCGGCGGCAGCTTCACCAGCGTGAACGGCAAGGGCTACTCCCGCTTCGCCATTTACGGCTGTGTGCCCACGCCCCCGTGCACCGCCGACTTCAACCACTCCGGCAGCGCGACCGTGCAGGACATCTTCGACTATCTCGCAGCGTGGTTCTCCGGGAATCCCAACGCGGATTTCAACCACGTCGGCGGCATCGGAGTGCAGGACATCTTCGATTTCTTAGCCGCGTGGTTTGCCGGCTGCTGAAGTCCGATCCTCCACGAAAAGCGACATTTCGCGCGAAAAATGTGCCGTGATTCCCTGTCCGGTCCCGCCAACCTCCAATTCCTGTTGCGAATCCGGATTTGTGTGATAGGGTGGTTTGGCCTTGAAGAGTTTCCACGGTCCGAAAACCAGAGCGAGAGAGAGATGATGAACAATCATGTGCGGTTTACTTTCGGCGTCGCCGCGGCGGTGTTCCTGTGCGCCGGAGCTCATGCCGACGTCACCTTCTCGGACACCGAGTTCGCAAACACGAACTGGGCTTCGGAAATCGTGACCTTTGGCGCGGGTGGAACTACTTCCGGAACGCAGACCACCGGCGGCAACCCCGGCTTCGGTCGCGAGGTGACCAACAACCTCATCATCGGGGGCACCATCTACGGATTCCACCGCTATGGAACGACCACGGCCACGCGCTACGACCCGCCCATCAGCGGCGCAATCAACACCGTGGACTTCAAGATCGACTCCAAGTGGCTCTCCGGAATCGGCGGTCTCGGGCACGGCATCACCATCGGCGCCAAGCAGGGCACGGTGGTCTTCCGCGCCGGATTCGATGTCACCGGCAGCACCGGGCTCTGGGAAACCCACGCTGCCACCGGCTTCGTCGCCTCGGACTTCGCGGCGGTGAACGGGTCGGCCACCGCGATCGACTTCTCGGCAACGGGCGCACCGATTCGCTTCGGGTTCGTTGTCTCAAATGCCGCGGTGAACGAGTCATACACGAATGTGGTGCTCTACGACAACTTCCAGGTCGTCGTCCACAATCTGCCAGCCCCGGGGGGCGCGGCCCTGCTTGCCGGCGGCGCATTGGCAGCCCTGCGCCGCCGCCGCGCTCCAGCGATCGCGTAGAATCGGGTGGATGCACAGACGACCGTTCGATCTCTTCCGTTCCGCACGCGGCGCCGTCGCTGTGTTCGCTACGGTTGGAGCGCTCGGGCTGACGGGCCTCGCACGCACCGACGAGCCGCCCGCAGATGACGACCTGCTCCCCCGCACCGCTCGAATAGAGGATGCGCAGGCGCTGGGAGTGGGCCGCATCCTTCCGGATCTCACGCTCGCTCCTCTGCGCGGCGAGGCGCAGACTATCTCCGCCATCCTGAAATCCCACAAAGTCCTTGTGCTCGCCGTCACCGGAGCCACCTGCCCGGTTGCGATGAAGTACTCGGCTCGTCTTGCCGCGCTTGAGGGGGAATACGAAGCACGCGGCGTCGCCTTTGCATTTATCAATGGAGTGG
The DNA here is from genome assembly GCA_038225655.1 of Phycisphaerales bacterium. Classification (GTDB taxonomy): domain Bacteria; phylum Planctomycetota; class Phycisphaerae; order Phycisphaerales; family UBA1924; genus UBA4658. The sequence goes on from JBBRQY010000004.1 coordinate 153,174, forward strand.
ACGCCGAACTCGACACGGACATGGCTCGTCAGGTGCAGCAGTACCGACTGAAGGGGCCGTACCTTCCCGATCGCGATCGCGCCCTGTGCAAAGCCCTCGGCGTGCGCACGACCACGGAGGTCTTCGTCCTTGATGGCAATCGCACGCTTGTGTACCGCGGGGCCATCGACGACCAGTTCGGCATCAATGTCAATCTCGACGCACCGCGCACGCAGTACCTGCGTGATGCGATCGACGCCGCGCTCACCGGCTTCCGGCCGCGCATCCGCGCCACCTATGCGCCCGGCTGCCTTGTCAGCGTTCCTTCCGTCGCCCCCCCGGAGTCCGATGCAGCGATCAACTACACGCAGCACATCTCATGGATACTCGCCGAGAGCTGCGTCTCCTGCCATCGTCCGGGAGGCGCGGCGCCGTTCACGCTCGATTCCTACGAGTCCGTCGTCGGCCGCGCCAAGATGATTCAGGCCGTCGTCGGCTCGGGGCTCATGCCCCCATGGCACGGCGCAACGCACGCGCCCGATGCGCCAAGCCCGTGGGTGAACGATCGATCCCTCTCGCAGCACGATCGCGACACGCTCCTCGCGTGGCTGCGCACCGAGCCCTCGCCGCCGCGCGGCCCCGAAGCCCCGCTCCCCGTCCTGCCTCCGATCTCCCGCACCTGGACCATCGGTGAGCCGGATCTGCTTGTGACTTCTTCCGGATTCCGCCTCCCCGCGCAAGGCGGACTCCAGCACGCACGCGTCATGGTCGGGTTTACCCCGACCGACGACAAATGGGTATCCGCACTGGAGTTCCGTCCTGTCGAGAACAACTCCATCCACCATGCGCTGGTCTGGATTCTCGCCCCCGGCGAGACACTGCCCAAGCCCGAAGAGGTTCCTGGAAAACTCGAACTCCTTGGCACGTATAGCCCGGGCGACACCATCATTCGTTACCCATCGGGCATGGCGCGGCGGATCAGGGCCGGTTCGATCTTCCTCGTCGACCTGTACGCAAGGCCGATGGGCAAAGAAGCCATCAGCGCCCTGCGCATCGCCGCTCGGTGGTCGGCGTCCGAACCAGCGTGGCGCGTTCGATCGATTGCCGCGTCCGCCGGCGCGTTGGAGCCCGCCCCAAGTGCCGCTCGCTCCGCCACCACAATCAGTCTCCCGCTCCCGCCGAACGCCCGTCTTCTTTCGCTCACTCCCGAGATGCGCTCCGCCGGTCGGGCGTTCACCATCACGCAAACTGGGCCCGGCGCTTCTCTCCGCTCAATCCTCGCGGCCCCGGCGTACGACTTCCGCTGGCAGATCCGCTACGAGTTTGCCGAGCCCCGCGACATCGTCGGCGGCACTACATTGACACTTCGAGGCGAGCACGACCCGGGCGCAGGCCCCATCGGTTCCGGGGGGACCGACGACGCCCTCCTGCTCTCGGTCGAAGTCATTGAGCCCGCCGGCAAGCGGTGACCACTGGCCAATCGCACCATCCCCTTTTCGAGACGGAACAAGTATTTTGTTGCCGCGATGACAATCCCCGTCTTTGTGGTAGTCTCAACCCCTTCAGACGGCGCATGAACAGGTACGGCACGGCGTGTCGCGATCAACGTGCGGAACTAGGGAGACACTCCGATGGCCTCGGCAATGCGTATTCGCCTTTTCGTGACGCTGGCTTCCTTCCTGGCGCTGGCAACAGCCGCCCCCGCCGCCACGGTCACTCTGACGGCGGCCAAAGACGCCGCAATTTACTCCGACATTTACACGGGCAATGCCAATGGTGCGGGCATCTACGTCCACGTGGGGACCAACTCCGAGGGCAACTATCGACGGGGCCTGATGCAGTTCGATCTTTCTTCGATCCCCGCCGGTTCCACCATCACCGCCGTCACGCTCACGCTCTGGGTCGACACGATGGGCAATTCGGGCCCCTCCGAGGCCATCGAACTCCACAAACTCACGCAAAGCTGGAACGAGGGCTCCACCAATCCCACGGGCGGCGGGGGTGGCCATGGCGCGCCCGCCACGACCGGCGATGTCACATGGATCTACCGAAACTTCACTTCGCAAGCGTGGACGAATCAGGGGGGCACGTTCTCGGGCACCGTGAGCGCTTCCACAGTGGTCACTTCCGCCTCGGGCACTAAGACATGGTCCACCGCAGGGATGGTTACGGATGTGCAGGCCTGGCTGACCACGCCCTCCACGAACTTCGGCTGGCTGCTCAAGGGCAACGAGGGCACCGACCAGACCGCTCGCCGCATTTCCAGCCGTCAGAACCCCACCGTGAGCGAGCGTCCGACGCTCTCCGTGACGTATACGCCGCCGCCGACCACCGGCGCGTGTTGCAACCCGACCACCGGCACATGCTCCATCACGAGTCCGATCACGTGTATTCTCATCAACGGCAACCATCAGGGCAACGGGACCACCTGTGCGCCAAACCCATGTCCCCAGCCGACGGGTGCATGCTGCACCGGCGGCGGGGTCTGCTCGATCACCGACAACATCACTTGCACCGCCCAGGGGCGCTACTACCACGGCAACAACGTGCTCTGCCTCCCGAACCCCTGCCCGGTCTTTTCGGGCGCGTGCTGCCAGAACAACGCAACGTGTACGTTCGTCACGCAGGCCGCGTGTACGACGGCTGCCGGAACCTATCAGGGGGACAACATCACCTGCGCGACGGCCGACTGCCCCTGGGTGCTCACCCCGTTCATGGATGCGCTCCCGATCCCGCCCGTGGCGGCTCCCACATCCGGCACCGCCGGCGGCACGGCCCGCTACGACCTGTTCATCCGTGAGTTTTCCTACCAGTTTCACAGCCAGCTTCCGCTCAGCCGCGTCTGGGGGTATAACGGCTCGTATCCCGGCCCGACGATCGAAGCTCGCAGAAATCTGCCGGTGACGGCCGTCTGGCACAACGATCTTCACAACAGCGGCCAGTTGGGCAATCCACTGCGCACGACGCACATCCTGCCCGTGGACACCTGCCTGCACGGACCGGACGTGACGGGCGTGGTGCCGGTGACGGTGACGCATCTGCACGGCGCGCATCTGCGCTCGGATTCCGATGGTGATCCGGACACGGCGTTTGCGCCGGGGCTCGCTTCGCCCGTGTACAACTATCCGAACAATCAGCAGGCCGCAACGCTCTGGTACCACGACCACGCCCTGGGGCTGACGCGTCTGAACGTCTATATGGGGCTGGCGGGCTTTTACCTGATCCGCGACTCGGTGGAAGATGCGCTGAATCTTCCCAGTGGAGAGTTTGAGGTGCCCCTGGTGATTCAGGATCGCTCTTTCGATGCCACCGGCGCGCTCAAGTACAACGCGACCTTTGTGGATCACTTCTTCGGTGATTTCGCCTGCGTGAACGGCAAGGTCTGGCCGTACATGAACGTGAAACGCGGCAAGTACCGTTTTCGCATGCTCAATGGCTCCAACACGCGCTCCTACACGCTGCGGCTGAACGTCCCGGTTGCGGGAGTGGTGATCAGCGTGCCCGCGTGGCAGATTGGCAGCGACGGTGGATTGCTCGCCGCGCCGGTGCCGCTTGGCGGCAGCGGGATCCGCCCGGTTCCCATCACCCTGATGCCCGGCGAGCGGGTTGACGTCATCGTCGACTTCGCAGGTTTCAGTGCGGGCACGACCGTCCTCCTGCAGAACTCCGCGCCGGTTCCATTCCCAGGCGGCGGGGACGGGCCGGACATTCTCAACGTCATGCAGTTCCGCGTGCAGGCGACCACCGGATTCACCGGGGCCGTGCCCGCCTCGCTCACGCCGGTCCCCCGCATTGCCGAGGCCGAAGCCTCCGTCACCCGCACCTTCATGCTGAACAAAGTGACCGACATTACCTGCAATCATGACATGTGGCTGATCAATCAGCTCATGTGGGACGACATCACGGAGTTTCCGCAACTCGGCGCGACCGAGATCTGGCGATGGGTCAATCAGTCCGGCCTCTCCCACCCGATGCACATCCACCTCGTCGAGTTCCAGATTCTCGATCGCCAGGACTTTACCCTCGACGCGAACAACAACGTCGTCCCTTCGGGCGTGGCCGTGGCGCCCGGCCCCGCCGAACTCGGCTGGAAGGACACCGTCCAGGCCACTCCCAACCAGATCACCCGCGTCATCGCCCGCTTTACCGATTATCCGGGGACCTTCCCCTTCCATTGCCACATCCTCGACCACGAAGACCATGAGATGATGCGCCAGTTCACCGTGCAGTGCGCCCCGCTCGCACCCACGCTTGAGCCGACGTCCACGCAGGTGAATCTCGGCGGCTCGACGGGCTTCGCCTTCGCCGCCACCGGTTCGCAGCCGCTGACCTACCAGTGGCGACTCAACGCCGTGCCTCTGGTCAACGGTGTGAACGCAGCGGGCTCCACCATTTCCGGAGCCACATCTGGTGCGATCACCATCGCAAACGCTCACGCACCAGATGCCGGCAGCTACTCCTGCGTCATCACGGACCCTTGCGGCTCCATCATCACGTCGCTCGTCGTCCCCCTCACCATCCACTGCCCCGGCGACTTCAACAACTCCGGTTCCGCCACCGTTCAGGACATCTTCGACTTCCTCACCGCTTGGTTTGCGGGCACTCGATTCGCCGATTTCAACGGCGACGGCCTCATCAACATCCAGGACATCTTCGATTTCCTCTCCGCCTGGTTCAACGGGTGCTGACGATCAGGGGCCAGCGGCGCAAGCCAACGGCCAACGCCTCATCCGTCTCTCCCAAGTTCCCCACCTTGCCTCTTCCACCCAAAGGGCGCCTTCGGAGGGTCTGAAGCGATTCTGCGCTAAGAATCCCCTCTCGGAACTCGCCAAACACGGTTTCTGCCTTCATGCTGCAAGACTTCGCTCCGCTCTGACAAGTCAAAGCGGCAGGAGCGTTGTCCGGAAGGGCACGCCCTCCTCCTGCCCTGCGCTCAGAAGCAAGGAAGGTCCTCATGATCCACTCCCTTCGTTCGTCCACATCGCTCCAAATACTGATCACGGGCCTATCGGTGCTGGCGCTCTCGTGCGCAGTTACCCGTGCCCAGACCATTTCCGTGGTTCCCATCTTTCCCGGCGGCAGCAACTCCGCTGTGTACGCCGTGAACTCCAACGGCACCGCCGCGGCGGGGTATTCCAACAACGCCGCCGGCACGGACACCGGCCTGCGCTGGGTAAATCCCGGCGGCTCGGGAAACATGGGCTTCCTCCCCGGCGGTGGGCTCAACTCTTACGCGCAGGCCATCGACGGCACCGGCACGATCCTCGCCGGGTACGGCGACTCCGCCGGAAACACGCGGGCCTTCCGCGCCACGACCAGTTTCGGATTCGAGGTGCTGCCTGTCGCCCCGGGAACGAACACCTTCGGGCGGGCCCAGTGCATCAGCGTGAACGGCTCCCGGGTGGCGGGCGTGAGCGGCACGGGCTTGCAGGCGCGGGCGTTCCTCTGGGACGCGGCCAGCCCCGCCACAAGCTCCAACCTCGGCCTGCTCGCCGGGCAGACGACCTCCGGCGCGGTGGGGATCAGCGGCGACGGCACGACGGTGGTGGGGTCGAGCGGCACGCTTGCGTTCCGCTGGACTGCGGGCAGCGGTATGGTCGGGCTGGGAGCGCCGCTGCCAGGGCAGGTCTGGGCGATTGGGGAAGCGGTGAACACCAACGGCACCGTCATTACCGGGCGATACAGCACGGGCAGCGAGCTGGGGTATCGCTGGACGGCGGCGACGGGCATGGTTGCGCTGCCGCTGTCGCCGGGGGGTTCGTTCGCGCTTCGCCCCCGCGCCATCAACGGCGACGGCACGCTCATCATCGGCCAGGTGGTCGATGGCGTGGCGGGCTTCACGGCGTTTGTGTGGACACCCACGATGGGAACGCAAATTCTCTCGAACCACCTCGCCGCACGTGGCGTGAACATGGCCGGGTGGCAACTCACCGATGCCACGGGAATCTCCGCGGATGGAACCGCCATGTGTGGCGTCGGCATCTTCGGCGGGCAATCCGTGGGCTGGGTCGTCAAGAATCTGCCATGCGCGACGGTGAACGGCATCGGATACGGCGGGCCGCTCTGCGTTGGCACAAGCGGTTGGACCATCGCCAACGTCACGGCCGTTGTTCCTGGCGCTGTGTATCGGTGGGAGAAGAACGGATTCGCCATAGTCGACGGCGCCCAGCCGTCCGGCTCGACCCTCACCGGCACGGCGACCAACACGATCACGTTCTCGAACATTCAGCCCGGCGATGCAGGAAACTACACCCTGTTCATGAGCAGCCAGGGCGCGTGCGAGAGCAGTTTCACCGCCGTGAACTATCCCGGTCCGCAGGCGGCAATCACGATCACGACGCAGCCGACCGCGAACTCGGCATGCCAGGGGCAGAACCCGGGACTCTTCTGCACCGGGTTCACGCCGATCACCGGCACGGTGCAGTATCGCTGGCAGAAGTTCGTCGGCGGCAACTGGATCGATCTTGCGGATGGCGCGACCGGAAACGGCGGCTCGTTCTTCGGCACCGGCGCAACGACATTCTCAATCTTCAACGCGCAACCGGCGGATACGGGTCAGTATCGCTGCCGCTTGACCAACAGCGTGTGCACCAGCGCTTCTTCGCAGTTCTCGAACGCGGTGCCGTTCACGATCGTCGGCTCCCCGACCGTTACCGGTCCGGCCAACTCCTACCAGTGCCCCGGCGACAACGATGCCTTCATCAGCGTAACGGCCACCCCCGCCGCCGGCTGCACCTATCGCTGGCAGAAGTACGTCGGCCCATCGATCAACTCCTACGTGGATATCTTCGACGGCGCGACCGGCAACGGCGGCAACTACGGCCAGACCGGAACAGCGACGCTCGGCATCTACGGCTTCTATGCGGGCGATTTCAATCTGTATCGCTGCCGCGTCACCGGCCCGTGCGGGCCTTCGGTCACCAGCAACTCCGCCCTGCTCACGGGCTTCCCGGCCGCCGCCGTGCTCTCGGGGCCGAGCGATACCTCGGTCTGCCAGGGAGACAACGACGCGTTCTTCACGGTTACGGGCACAGTCGGGGCCGGGTATCAATGGCAGAAGTTCGTCGGGCCTTCGCCGACCGCGTACGTCAATATCTTCAACGGTCCCACCGGCAACGGCGGCAACTACGGCGGAACGAACTCTCCCGGCTTCGGCGTCTATGGGTGCTATCCCGCCGATTTTATTCGGTATCGATGTGTCGTCATCGACCCCTGCGGCGGACCGTCCGTGATCAGCCCCAGCGCCCTGCTCTCTCCCAGCCCTGCGCCGACGATCGTCTCCGGCCCCGGGAGCGCCTCCGCCTGCCCCTTCGCCAACGCCTCGCTCACCGTCGCCGTCACCCCGGGCGGCTGCAGCTACCAGTGGCAGAAGTATGTCGGCCCGTGCATTCTCTGCTGGCAGAACATCTCCAACGGCCCGACCGGCAATGGTGGAACATTCGCCGGCGCTCTGTCTGCAACGCTCACGATCAACGGTCTGAACATTCTCGACACGGTGACCACCTATCGCTGCATCGTCACCGATCCCTGCGGCATCAGCACCACCGCGAGCGGCCCCGGCACGTTCACGCTCATGGACACGCCGTCCTTGCAGACTCAGCCCGTCGGTGGCCCGGTCTGCCGCGATGGCACCAAGACCGTGACCGTCGCCGTGGCGCCCGGGAACTATGGAACGCTCACCTACCAATGGTGGCGGTATGTCCCCGCGTTCCCAATCTACGCCCCAGTCCCCAACGGTGCGCTCCCAAGTACCGCGGTTGTTTCCGGTGCGCTTACTCCCTCCATCACTATCAGCAACTTCAAGCCGCAGGATGCGGGGCAGTACTACTGCAGGGTCACCGGTGATTGCGGCAACGTGCTCTCCTCGGTCGCCAGCCTCACCTCCTGCTTCGCCGACTTCAACTGCTCGGGCGCGACGAACGTGCAGGACATCTTCGATTTCCTCGCGGCGTGGTTCGCCGGCAACCCCAACGCCAACTTCAACGGCGTTGGCGGCATCAACATCCAGGACATTTTCGATTTCCTGGCCGCATGGTTCGTGGGATGTTGACCAAATCAGTTCGTCGGATATTGACCAAGCCAGTTCGCGGGGTGCCGAACCCGCCAACAATCTGTCCATGCGAACCTGCGGGCTCCAGCGTTCGATCGCCACGCTCCTGATCGCGCCATCGCTCTGCGCCGCTCAGTCAACTCCTTTGCCCCCAACTCATGAATCCGCGTCTATCGGCGCGGCCTCGTTTCCACTGGACGCGGACATCACGCACCGCCGCGAACTCCTGCGAACGCGGGATCGCGCCCGCGCCGCCGGTGACCTCACGGCCGCAGCGACCATCAACGCCCGGCTGAACGCCGATGCGATGACCCGCGCCATGGCGATCCACGACGCCTGGATGACTCGTCGCAATCCAACAACGGGCCTTTTTCCCCAATCTCCCTCCATCCCCGAGTGGAACTATCGCAACACCGGTGCAGACTTCTTCGGCTTCCAGTTTGCCATCGCCCTGGATGCCGGGGCGTCCAGTGTTCCCCTTCTCCGCCAGACACTCGCCCGCGAGCGTGCGCTGAATCCCGCGGGGGCATCGGGCGGTCTGTGCATCGCCGTCAACGCCGCAACCGGCGTCCTTCTCACGCAAACGCCTCGCGAGCGGCTCTTCTCCACTTCCGAGTATCTCAAAGATGGTCTCATGCCGCTCTACGAGCGTCACGCCGATCCGGAGGTGCTCTCGCGCATGCGAGAAGTCGCCGACGCCATTCTCGCCGATAGCAATGTTCAGTCCCGCTTCGGGCGCATCCCGAGTCGCGATTCTGAGATCAACGGCGATGTTCTTCAGGCCTTTGCCCGCCTCGGCTTCATCTGCGGCCCACAGGAGGGCTCCAAGTATCTTGCGATGGAAGGCGTCCTCGCGGATGCTGCGATCGGCCAGATGCTTGCGCATACCGGCGGCGTCCCCGTCCACTTCTTCGACTACGCGACGGACCGATTCCCCAACGGCGCGGTCCGTCTCCGAGACCATGGCAACGAAACCGCGGTCGGCCTCTCCGAAGCGTTCGCAACCGCCGTCGCGCTCCGCAGCGATCCCGTATGGTCCGAACGCGCCGATCGCTGGGCCGAGCCCCTCGCCCATATGTACGACCTTCTCCTCTCCCGCGGCGTCAACGCCGACGGCCTGCTGATCAGCCAGTTGGAAGGTGGCGGCGCACGCGGCCAGCCCTTCCATCAACTCGAAATCACCGACAATGAACCCTGCGACAACTGGGGCTACCTCCTCGCCGGCGCGGTTCTGTTCACCCAAGCCGAGCAGCGACACGCCAAGCTTCCGCCCGAACGGATCAACGCGATTCTGGCCGCCGTCGATCGCATCTCACTCGCGGTGACGAAAACCGACAACCTACGCTGGGAGGGCGACAATCCCGATGGCTTCGCCGACACCATCGAGAGTGCAATCCATATCGCCGCGGCTCGTCCGGGTAGGGGGGGAGCCGGGAGTGGTGGGGGTGGTGGTGGTGGTGGGGGGGGCGTTCGCGACCTTCTTCTCGCCTGGGCTGACGATCAGATGCCCCACCTGCTGCGCTATCAGCGCGCCGACGGCTTCGCCACTGGCGACTATCTCGACGGCAACGTCATCCGCACCGCGATGCTCTACGCCGACATGCGTTCGGGCGGCTTCCGCCTTTCACCTTTCACGGCGGGTGCGGGCGTCGGGATGTGTGTTGCCGATTCGGGGGAAGCAATCGTCGTGGTGATCGCCGGTGAGAATCCCGTGCGCGCACGGCTGATTCCCGATCACGATCGCCATCGGACGGAGCTGCACCTTCCCTGGGATTGGCCGCGCATTAACTCTTGGCCGGAGTGGTTTGGTGTTGAGAGCGGTGACAAACAGCTGGACCCGGGGGCGGATGTGGCCGTCTTCCCGCCAGCCACCGTTGAGCTTGCGCCCCACCAGAGTGTCCAGTTTCGAGCGGTAGACCTGCATGTGAAGCAGTGGCGAGCGCCTTAGTCCCATTTCGACCATCTGGGTGACTGGTTTGTCGGTTGTTCGTACGAGCTTGGGGGAATCTTCGCCAAACCTCCTTCCGGCCAACAGCGGCCCCTGCTAGACTTTCTGGTATGCGAAGAACCCGACTCTGCTCGCGTTCGAGGTGGATTGCTCAGTCTGATCGGCCACGTCTGCGCGGGCCGGTTTTCCTGGGCGCGGTGATCCTCAGCGCGGCAACTGCTCTTGCCCAGCCCACTATTCGGAATATCGGCGTCCTCGCGGGCGGCTTCTATTCCATCGGCAACGCTGTCAGCGCCGACGGCTCGATTGTCACCGGCTACTCCGACGCGGCCGACGGCGGGCGGGCCTTCCGCTGGACCGTCGGCGATGGGCTACTGTCTCTTGGCACGCTCCCCAACGGCACATTCTCCTACGCGCTTGATATCAGCGCCGACGGCTCGGTCGTCGCGGGCACGGGAGATTCCTCCAGCGGCAATCGCGCCTTCCGCTGGCTCGCCTCCGGCGGCATGGAAGACCTCGGGACGCTTCCCGGCGGCACGCAGTCCTTTGCGCAGGCCGTGAGCGCCGACGGCTCGGTCATCGCCGGCAGCGGCGACTCAATCCTCGGCACCGTTGCCTTCCGCTGGACGGCCGCCGACGGCATCCAGTTGATTGATCCGCTCCCCGACGCCCTGGCCATGCAGTCCTTCTGCATGAGCACCGACGGTTCCGCGATCGCGGGCACGGCCGAAACAAACTTCGGCCCCCGCGCCTTCCGCTGGACGCTCGCCACCGGAACCCTTGATCTGGGCACCCTCAACAGCGGCGCGTTCTCCCGCGGCTTGGCCATGAGCAACGACGGCGGCACTATTACCGGCTTCGCCGATGTGCTTGGTACTAGCCGCGCTTTTCGCTGGAAGAGCGGCACGGGCATGCAGTCCCTCGGCGTTATTCCCGGCGGTCTTTCGTCGTACTCCGTCGGCCACGCCGTGAGTGCTGATGGCTGGGCGATTCTCGGCCAGAGCGATTCGGCCGTTGGAAACTGCGCCTTCATCTGGACGCCCACCAGCGGCATGGTTGATCTGAACGCCTATCTCACCGGGCGCGGCCTGGATCTCACGGGCTGGACCCTCACCGATTGCCGCGGCATCAGTTCCAACGGCACCACCCTCGTCGGCGCGGGCCTTCTCAACGGCGAGCAGCGTGCCTGGGTTGTGAGCGGCCTTGCCCCGCTTCTGGCCCCGCCCGTCTGCCCCGCCGACTTTGATCACAGTGGCTCCCTCGCCTCCGCGGACATCTTCGCGTTCCTCGAAGCCTGGTTCGAAGGTGGCCCTGGCGCGGATTTCAACGGCTCGGGCGCGGCCAACGTCCAGGACATCTTTGATTTCCTCTCCGCCTGGTTCTCCGGCTGTTGAGAAAATCGGTTCTCCGGCCGCTGAGTCATACGAATCCGCTTCGTTCACACGCCCGGGATGAGCGAGTCTCCGACCGAATCCCGCGGATATTCGTACGATTTCAATTTCGGATGCCTATCAGCAAATAGAAAAGGCCGCGGCACCAAGCCCGCGGCCTTCGTTCTTTTGTATCTTCGCACGAATGCCCAACCTCACCGCGGCTGCGGCTGGTCCGTACGAACGCCCGTTGTCGGCACGCCGGTGGTCGCCGAAGTGGCGGGCGCGGGGGTGGCCGCCGCGCTGTCATCCGCCGCAACGCCCGGCATCTCCCCGGACCACGCCGTTCGCGCCTGCACCAGATAGTTCTCCAGCTGCGCCTGATCCAGCAGCATCTGCTGCACGACGTCCATCAGCCCGGCCATCTGCTTCTCCGGCGACTGCGTGCGGACATCTCCCAGCCGCTTGAGCAGCGCCTGGTTGGAGACCGTCAACCGGGACTCCAGCGCGACGAGCCGATGCGACGATTCCACGAATCGCGACTCCACGTTGGGAGACTGGAACGCGAAGGGCCGCTCATACCGCCCCAGCCCGGTTCCCGTCGCGGGCACCGGCACGACCACCGTCCCGTTGGGAAGCGTCACGGTGTTGGGGTTCACGCCATTCGGGTTGTTCGGATTCACGCCGCCGGGGGGAGTGGTTGTGGGGGTGGGGGGTGTGGTGGGCTGATTGGGGATCGGCGTGGGCTGCACCGCGCCGGGGGAGTTGGAGGCCGGGGGCTGCGGGTTGGCCGGGCGCGGCTGGGAGTTCGCGGGGCGCGGCTGCCCGGTGCTGGGCACGGGCTGCACCGTCGTCGGCGCGGCCGCCTGCTGGGCCCCGGCCGTTCCCGCCTGATATGCCAGAATCGCCGCGGCGGTCATTGTGGATACACCAATCACCGACCATTTGCCATAGCTCATGAGTACACCTCCTGCGTTGAGTTGTGTTGCACTGCTGAGCGTGCAGGGGCCGGAAAACCCCCGCATGAACATCGGATGACTACCCGCTCACGATGTCGTCTCCCCGTTATGATGGTCCCCACGCTCCCACCCCCCACGCCCCGTCTTTCCCTCCGCCACTCCGCCCCTCCCCCCCCCTCCCCATGAAAATCCACGAACATCAGGCCCGCGACCTTCTCGCCTCGTACAACATCCCCGTCCCCGCCGGACAGGTGATCGAGTCGCCCCTCGCCGCCGAGGAGGCCTTCAACAAGGTCGCCAAGGCCGCGGGCATGAGTCTGGGTACCCCGGATCTCCGAGCCGGGTCTTCCTCCGACTCGGGCTCCAACGCCCTCATCGTCATCAAAGCCCAGGTCCACGCCGGCGGCCGCGGCAAGGCGGGCTTCGTCAAGCTCGTCCGCACCGCCGCCGAGGCCAAGGCCGCCGCGACGTTCATGCTGACCAACAAAATGGTCAGCCCCCAGACCGGCCCCGAAGGTTTGGTCGTCAAGAAGCTCCTCGTCGCCGCCGGTGTGGACATCGCCGACCGCAAGCCCTCTTCTCCCACTGCCCACTCCCCACTGCCCACTGCCTCCTCCTCCAAAGAAGAGTTCTACCTCGCCATCACCACTGACCGCACCTCCCGCCGCAACGTCCTGATCGCCTCGCGTGAAGGCGGCGTCGAAATCGAAACCGTCGCCCACAACACCCCCGACGCGATCATCAAGCAACCCCTGCACCCCACGCTCGGCCTGCAGCCCTACGCCGCCCGCAAGGTCGCCTACCAGCTCGGCCTCTCCGGCAAGCTCGCCAACCAAGCCGCGGACGTGATGATCAAGCTCGCCAAACTCTTCGTCGAGAAGGACTGCACCCTCGCCGAAATCAATCCGCTGGTGATCGCCGTCGGGAGTCGGGAATCGGGAATCGGGAATCCCGGCGCCCCGTCTTCACCCGATTCCCGATTCCCGGCTTCCGATTCCCGCATCGTCGCCATCGACGCCAAGTTCTCCTTCGACGACAACGGCCTCTTCCGCCACCCCGATCTGGAAAAACTCGCCGACCCCGCCGAGGAAAACCCCGCCGAACTTCGCGCCAAGGCCGCGGGGCTTTCGTACATCGCCCTGGACGGCACCATCGGCTGCCTCGTGAACGGCGCGGGCCTGGCCATGGCCACGATGGACATCATCAAGCTCCACGGCGGCTCCCCCGCGAACTTCCTGGATGTCGGCGGCGGGGCCACCGAAGAAGCGGTGACCGAGGCCTTCTCCATCATCCTCTCGGACAAGCACGTCAAGGGCATCCTCGTCAACATCTTCGGCGGCATCATGCGCTGCGACATCATCGCCCAGGGCGTGGTAAACGCCGCCAAAACCTTCAAAAACGCCGACGGCTCCACCGGCTTCAAGGTCCCGCTGGTGGTCCGCCTCGAAGGCACGAACGTCGAGGCCGGCCGCAAGATCCTCAGCGAGGCCAAGGGGCTCGTGCCGACGCTGCAAGCCGCGACGGATTTGACGGACGCGGCGAGCAAGGTGTGCAAGGCAGTGGGATAAGATTGCGACCGAATGACCCCTGCCGAGCCCTGCCCATTCCCTCCACCTTCCAACGCGGACGACGGCGAGAAAATTGTTCCCTATTCAAATCGTGATGGGTATTGGGCACGTCACTCGTCCCGTAAGGAACAGTTCAAGCGATTCCCGGTGGCGGCGACTAGGAACATCGTATCTCGATTCAAGAAATGGTGGGGCCTAAACGTCGGGCATGCAATTTTTCAGTCGCTCTATTTTCTTGCTGTCCTGATTGGCGCTTACCTGACGTTTACCAAGACGATTTCTCTGGCCTCGACCCCCGCGACCGGAAACAACACTGCCGCGGTGGCGACGTCATCGTTTACAGTGAATTGGACAGTGGGTCTTGCGAGTTTGTCAGCGGTTGTGATCTTTGTCTACAAGGCTTGGACGACCAGTGCTCGGCGAATGTCCGCCAATGAGCGAGATCGCCGCGCCGCGATCGCGGCGCTTGTCCGAGGACTCCAAGCCCGTTTTCACGCGGAGCGACTTCGCTTTCCCGAACCGGAAGCTCGCCTCAATGAGGTCTGTGAAGTCATCCGAAGGGAGGTTCAAGAGTTCCTACAGATCTCCGAAAACAGCATCAGTGTCGTATTCATGGCCGTTCGAACAAAGCCGGGACTCAAGACCCCGGCCGTAGAGACTGATGCTCGTGACAAAGTCTTCGAAGTGCTTGGTCGCAATCGACCAAGAAACGACGGATGGACGCAATCCCTCCGCCCCGTTCTTGCGTCATACGCGTTTGAGGCGGTCAGGCTCCGCAGAACCGTAGTCTTTCACGACGTTCGATCCGCACTTTTCCGACAGTTCTTCCCGGACCGGTCCCGCCCGTACCGGACCGTATACTGCATGCCGACGACGTTCGCGGGCCACTCGCATCCTTACGGGGTAGTGACGGTTAACCTGACCGAACCGTATGCTCTTTGGCCACTTTTGCAGAACAAGATTGACCAGTTGCTCGTAGAATACGAAGTGCTCCTGAACGTGTACGCGAGCCCGGAGCTGACCCATGCAAACAGCCCACAACTCAGGCTTTTCAATGACTGAGCCCTCTCAAAAACCAGTGAGCGGCTTTGTGGATCACGTCCGCAAGTATTTAAACTTGGGCCACGTCGGTTACGTCTTGTGGTACCGGGGCCAAATAGACAAGGACGGGCCAACTCCGGAGTGGCTGCAGGCTGTAATGCAGGAAGCTGAGCGTTCCAAGACACTCAGATACGCTCGGTGGTTCCGTGCTTTCGCAGAGGCAATTTCATAATCGCGATTGGCAAGACTTTCAGTTCGCCCGAACGCCCCATCCGCTCGAACTCCCCGCGCATCCGTTCGATCGCTCCCCCCATCCGCTCCATCGCCCGCCCCATTCGTCGCAACGGCTTCTCGGCCCGCTCGAATGGTCCGGATAACCGCTCGATCGAATCGTCCGTTCTTCGCAACGCTTCCTCAAGTCGCTTGATGGAACCGCCGATTCCGCGGTATGGGCACCGTGCTTCCCGACAATCCCGCCGCGCAACTGGAGTTCTTTCAGGTCCACGCTCAGCATTGGTCGGTCGACCCTCCCGCGATCGGGCTGAGCGATGCGCTGGCGGCGGAAGTGGCCGCGGCGACGGCGCGGGCGGCAGCCGCGTTCGCTGCCGCGCAGGTGGCGCGGCAGGCGGCGAGAAGCGCCACGCGGGATTGGGAGGATGCCGCCGCGTCGCTCCGCGAACTCGGCGGGAACGCCATCAACGTGATCAAGGCCTTCGCGCGGGCCTCGGATGATCCGGGCGTGCTGATCGCCGCGAGCATCGCGCCCCCCGGCCGTCCCGGCCCCAAGCGCCGCTCGCCCGACGAGGCCGATGCCGCCCTTCCGCACATCCGCACCTGCTCGGCCCGCCCCAACGCCTTCGGCGGCGTCGAGGTCGAGTGGACCTGCGGCATGGGCGCCACCATGGGCGCGGGCTCGGGCATGATGTACCGTGTCCATCGCTCCCTCGATCGCGGCCCGTCCACCCTTATCGAAGTCGTCGGCTCCCCCGGAGCCGGCCGCCGCACCAGCCGCTTCACCGACACCACCGTTCCCACCGGAACCCGCACCGCCGAGTATTTCATCACCCCGATGCGCGGCTCGGCAACGGGCGAAGTCGGGCTGAGCGCGACGGTGCAGTTTGGCGGGAACGCGGGGGCGGTGGGAACGCCGCGCACAACAATCCGCCAAGCCGCGTAACCTCATCGCGTGCCTCCCTCCCGCCCACACACGCGGCGTGTCCTGACCATCCTCGCCCTGCTGCTGGCGGGAGCCGTGATCAATGTACTTGTGGCGTGGGCGTGCGCGCGGTGGCTTGATGGCGGGCGCAGCGGCGTGGTTCGTGGAATCGCACATCCGGCGTCGATCCCGCCACTTGCGAACGTCTACATCAACGATCCGCAGTACCTCAAGAGTTTCGGCTATGACCGTGCGCCCGAGGATGAGGAGGGTCAAGACATCCGCGATCTGAGCCAGCCGCGGCCCGGCCAACGTGCGACCGGGCTGAAATGGGAGGAGTACCGCACGATCTTTTGTACACGCATTATTTACGCCCGCTGGTTCGACTCTGAGTTCGCTTACGCACGCATGCACAGCATCGCTCAGTTCGGGCTACCAATGCGATCTTTGGAGGTCGCGCAGCGGTCGCACCTGAATATAGCTGCCTATTCGGGCGGCGATTCGTGGCGGCTCGCGGGATGGGCAGGGGGGTGGCCGCTGGAATCTTCCGAGCGCCAGGGCTTCTTTGTTCCTCACGTCCAATCCATTCACATCTACCCCCTGACTCCCATCCCCCTCGGCTTCGCCGCCAACACACTCTTCTACGCCGCTCTCCTCTTCGCCCTCTTCCTCGCCTCGCGAACACTCCGCCGCCACCTCCGCCGCCGCCGCGGGCTCTGCCTGAAGTGCGCGTATCCGATCGGCACATCCCCCGTCTGCACCGAGTGCGGCACACCCATCAGTTCCGCCGCGCCCCGCAACGCCACGTAGCCCCGCCGGTATCCAACCCCCCGCTCCCCCGTTCCCCCCTCCGCCCTCCCACCTCCCCCCTTCTCCCTTTCCCTTCCCGAGCATCCCACGCGCATCGCACTCAGAATCTTTCTTCTCCTTCTCGCCGGAGCCGTCATCAACGTGCTCGTCGCATGGGCCTGCGCGCGGTGGGGGGAGCATCGGCCCGAGGGCATCACCATCGGCGCGACGCCTATCGCCACCGTGCCCCCCGAAGCGCAGAAGTACCTCGACGAACTCGTCTTCCGCCCCAAGCCCGACGCCAACGCATCCCCTCCCGCCCCAACCCCGGCCGTCCGACCTTTTTCAGCGACTGGTCCGGCCCCCACCCCATCCCCGCTCCTCTCACTCCCGCAGCAAACCGGCATGTTCAACGATCCGAACTCCGGCAAGCCCGTGGAGCAGATGACCGGGTTGGAAATGGAAGAGCGCGGCTCGCTCGGCTGCACGCGCCGCGAGTTTACGCGCTGGCGCGACCGCCGCGTCATGGGCTTCTCACGCACCCACGCGCAGATCGACTTCGGCTTCCCCTTCCGCTCCCTCGGCTACGCGGAGCGGTACAGCTACAGCATCTCCGGCGGCGTGGGCGCGATGCGCATCCCGGGGTTGCCGGGCGGATGGCCGATCGCCCCCACCGAACGGCGTCAAGAGGAGTGGACCTACCTCCGTCCCCAGCACATCTACCCCCTCGCCCCACTTCCCATCGGCTTCGCCGCCAACTCCGCGATCTACGCGGGAGCGCTCTCGATGCTGCTCTTCGTCGCCAGCATGGCCCGCCGCGCTCTTCGCGGCAAGCGCGGCCTGTGCCGCAAGTGCGGATATCCGATCGGAGTTTCGCCGGTGTGTACGGAGTGCGGGGCGCGGATCGTGCCGCAGACGCGATGAGTTCAGTTCCGGGGCTCCCCTCTCCCCCCAACTTCCTCACACCCGCCCCGCCGCGGCATCCCGCGCTTCCACGGCGAGTTGATCACACCGCTCGTTCTCCGGATGCTCGTTGTGCCCCTTCACCCAGTGAAAGGTCATCTCATGCTTGGCGATCAGTTCGTCGAGCGTCACCCACAGGTCCTTGTTCTTCACCGGCTGCTTGCTTGCCGTCTTCCACCCCTTCTTCTTCCACCCCGGTAGCCATTCCTTCAGCCCGTCGAGCACGTACTTGCTGTCCGACCAGAGCTCCACCCTGGAGCGCGTGTGCAGCGCTTCGAGCCCCTTGATCGCGGCCATCAGCTCCATCCGGTTGTTCGTCGTCATCCCCTCGCCGCCGGATTCCTCGAGCGATTTCCCGCTCGACGGATGCTTCAGGATAAACGCCCACCCGCCAGGGCCGGGGTTGCCCGAGCACGCGCCATCGGTGAACAGCAGCACGTGCGGGGGCTTTTCGTCGGACTTCGTCGAGTCGCTCTTCGTCATGCGTGCCGAGCATACGCAAACAGAGGCCCGGGCGCGAGCCCGGGCACTGTTGCAACCCGCGTGCAGTATCTTCCGGTGCGAGCGTGTACGAAGAACATTTATCGCGCGAAAGCCCGAACTTGGCCGCGCGGCGCTGCCCGGGCTTGCGCCCGGGCCTCTGTTCAGCTCTTCCCGCTCGGCGTGGGTGTCGGAGTGGTGGGGGTGCCCGGCGACGGCGTGGTTCCTGTGGGGTTCTCACGATTCCGGCGCGGCCGCGGCGCTGCGCCATCCTCTTCCTTCGGCGGCGGGGGCACGCGCGGCAGCAGGTCCGGCGCGCACGCCAGGTTGAACGCCGTAATCGCCTGATTCGTCGCGGACTGTTCCAGATACTCGCGGATCGCCAGCTCGAACTTGTCGTTCTGCGTGTGCCAGCCATATCCGTAATCCGCGCGGCCGACCTCGTCGTAGAAGAAGCCGGGAACGCCGACCTCGGTAAACGAGGCGTGGTCGCTCGACCCGCCGCGAATGAACTTCTCGACGACCTGCACGTTGCAGTTCAGCGGCTTCTTGTCCATGAAGTCGTAGAACTGGTTGTTGATCGGCGCGGTGGCCGCGGCGAGGTAGTCCGCCATGTCCGCGGTGCACTTCAGCCCGCCCTCGTAGTTGGTGCCGCCGTCGTCGTTCAGGCAGACCGAGATCTTGGCGAGCTCCTCGGGGCTCAGGGACTTGACGTATCCCTTGGAGCCGAGCAGGCCCTGCTCCTCACCCGTCCACAGGCAGAAGCGGATCGTCCGCTTCGGCTTGGCGTGTGCGGCCATTAGAATGCGGGCCGACTCCAGCGCGACCATGGAGCCAGTGCCATTGTCCGTTGTTCCCTGCGAGCCGGGGCCGTTCCAGGAATCCATGTGGCCGCAGATCACGACGACCTCGTCGGGCTTTTCACTGCCCTTGATCTCGGCGATGGTGTCGTACACCGGGATCGGCCCGGGCGTGAGCGTGTGCGGGAGATCGAACTCGATCTGGAAGTCCTGCTTCTCCTGCATCCGCACGACCATGTTGTCGTGGTCGCACAGGCGGACGATCACCTCGACGTCTGGCCCGATGTCCTCCATCTTCTTCTCGCGCCACTTGGGAATGCCCGTCGTCCAGACGCGGTCGCGCTGGTCGGTGGAGGAGGAGATGAAGCCAAGAACGCCGTCGAAGATCACGCGATCTTCCAGCGGCAGCTTGGCGATCTCCTCGCCCTTGGCCACCTTGTCGCGGGCCTCCTTGCGGGCTGTGATGCGATCGCCGACGCGCTGACCGGGGCCGCGCACGCCGCCGCGCCCCTCGACGCTGATCGGTTCGAGCAGCACCCATGCGCCGTTGAGCTGGCCCTTCATGGCCTGGTACTCATCCTCGTTCGCCGGCATGCGAACCACCGGCCCGCGCTTGGGGCCGTCGGTGCCGCGCGTCCAGCAGAGCGTTGTGAACTGCAAGTCGCGGACGGAGTTCCACTTGTCCTCGGAAGTGCCATCATCTTTCTTGGTGGTGCGCTTGGTGTAGAGCTTGCCGGTGGAAGGGCCGCGATCGAAGCGGATGTTGATCTCATCCCACTTGAAGAGATGGGCATCAAGCCCCCACGAGCGGAACTGCTCGAGCGTCCAGTTGTTGGCCTTCTCGGCGTTGCTCGAACCCGTGAGCCGCGGCCCGATGTCCTGTGTCAGATGGCGCAGGTGTTCCATCACCTGGTTGCGGTGCTTGCCTTCATCGAGAATGCGGTTGATGGTCGCGGCGTCGCCCATGCGGATCGCGGGCACCGGCGCATCCTTGCCCTCGCGGATGCAGACGGCCGCGTCGGGTCGATACCCGCCGTCGGTGCTTGTGCGCGTGGAAGAGCACGCGGAAAGGGCGAGGCCCACGACGGCCAGCGTTCCGAAGGCGATGGCGTCGCGACGATTGGGAAGGGTCTGCATCCCGACTTTGTACGCTGGGGCCGGGCAAAACGCAAGCCCAACACGTTCTCACGAATCAACGATCCACGGGCAGATTCTTGTTTTTCCATGTTTGCCTGAGGTTCGTCAGCTCCACGGGCTCCCAGACCATGTTCCCGGGAATCTCCGTGCGGACGAGTTCGGCCTTCTCGTTGTAGACCGAGACCTGCGGGGCGGTGTCATCGCGCATGGACGTCGTGATCGTGTACACGTTTCCCTGCGTGGTGAGCAGGTCCTTGCGGAACGAGATCGTGCCTGAGTCGCTCCCGCTGTGGTCTTGCCAGCAGTAGAACCCCATCTCCAGCTGCGGCTTGCGGGTCAGAATAATCTTGGGAAGGATCATCGTCTCCAACTGCGAGATGTATCCCTCGCCGAGGATCGGCGGGTGCATCGTCACCGGCTGACGCTTGGTGGCGGTCTTGACGATTCGCATGTCATCCTTGATTCGTGCGCCGGTTTCCGTCGCCGTGCTCGTCTCCTGCCCGTTCGCTTCCTTCACGCTCGTTGCAATGTTCCAGCATTCCTCGTTGCGATCGGGCGTCATGAAGTAGATCGCCAGCGTGTCCAGGAGCTGCCCATTCCAGAGCACCCGCGAGCGGTTGGAGGCGAGCCATCCCTCCTGATTGTCCGTGCTGGACCAGCTCGTGCGCGGCTTGTTGGGGTTGATCTCGCCGCGTTTGCCGCGCCAGAACTTCACGCCCTTGTAGCCGAGCTCCTCGTCGTCCATCTTGGCGCCGGTCTTGCCGGGCTTGTAGAGCCGGTACCACGCCTCTTTTTCGCCCATGGCGTTGAGGTAGTCCTGTTCGGTGAGCCCCTGAAGCAACGCAACGCCTGCCTTGATCGCGGCCCCGCGCTGCATCGCCTGGCCATCGGAGTTCTCGAATACCGCCGTCCCGACAATGGTTTCATAGGTGCCGCGAAGTTTCTCGAAGTCCTGCTCGTGGCAGATGAACTCAAAGACCACGAACTGGCGCGGCTGGGGTTTGAAGATGGTGTAGCCCTTGAGGAGGCGGGTTTTGTCGCCGCGCGGTGTGGAGACGTACAAACGCCCCGCCGGCCCACCCGCGAGTTTCAGGTCGCTGGTCTGTTCGATGATCTTGGCCTGCACGGAGTCGTCGAAGAACTCCGCCTTCGTGTCTTTCTTGGTTCCGTCGAAGACGCTGTACGAGCCCTTGATGAGAGCGATGGTCTCTTCGAGGGCCTTGGCGATCGTTCCCGTGTCCACGCTGGACTGCGGCGTCTGAATATTGATGATCCAAGTGCTGGCCTTCGGAACGATTTGGGCCGTCACCCGGTCTGCGACCCGGTTGGATTTGATCTGACACCCTTCCGGAAACCGAACGCTCAGGCCAGCAGTATCGAGGCGGTAGGGTTCGTCCGCAAGGACGACCACGGCCGTGGGGCTTGTGTTCGCCCGCTTCAAGTCGGGCTGTTTGGATTCTGGATCTCCGCCAGCCGGTTGCTGGGCGATGGAAAGACCACCACAGGCAGGGACGATCGACAGCGTGAGGATCAGAAAACGCTTGAATGAGGGAGTCATGGGGTTGGAGTCCGTGTATCTATTAGGAAGAGACGGGGATCTGCGGCGTGCCTTGCGTAGATTCGTACGCGACAAACGGAGTATCGGTCCTGAGCAATCCGGAAGTGCGCAAGGATCTCCATATCAGGTGAGCCGACCGTTCTGAGCGAATTCTTCATGCCCCCGAGAACCCGGATTGACATTCCAGTGGGTGGCCCTACTCTTCTCGGCTCGCAACCGGGCTGTTTCACGGCTCGGCGACTCTGCGCATCGTAGTTCAACGCGAATCGGCATTGGCCGTAGCTGTCGGACTCACGATTCGCCGGCCCCAGGAAGAGGGCTGCAGGGAAGTTGAAAATGCGAGGCGAACGGGCGGATGGATCGCTCGAACGCCCGACGCACGGGGCTCCCACCAGCCCCAAGCGCCGGCAGTTGCTGTACCGGGTGGAAGCGTCCGTCCTTTAAGTGTTCCGAGTTGGTTAGCGAGGCAAAGCACGATGACCGGCGGCAAGATCAGAATTCGCATGGAGGCCTACGACCACTTGGCTCTCGACGCCTCCGCCAAGGAGATCGTTGAGCACGCCAAGCGCACGAACGCGAAGGTTGCGGGCCCGGTGCCCCTGCCGACGCGCATCGAGCGATACACGGTCCTGCGCTCCATCTTCATCGACAAGAAAAGCCGTGAGCAGTTCGAGATCCGCACGCACAAGCGGATCATCGACATCATCGAGCCGAACGCGCGCACGGTGGAAGCTCTCAATCGTCTGGTCGTTCCCGCTGGTGTGTTCGTGAAGATCAAGGCCTAGTACCCGCAAGCCCCGCGCGAAAGCATGGGGCTTTGTCTTTTCCCGCCGCGCAGCGAAAGCTGCCGGCACAAGTTTGAACCGCTTCCTCTGCCGACAACGCGAAGTTGGGGCACGAAGCGCCGACCACGAGATTCGTGCGATCGGCAAAAGGATGCAGAAGGATCATGGCAGTCACACTCCTCGGCAAGAAACTCGGCATGACGCGCGTCTTCGGTGAAGGCGGCGCGAGCATGCCCGTTACCGTCATCGAGCTGGGCCCCTGCGTTGTGACGCAGGTGCGGACCGTCGAGATCGACGGATACGCCGCTGTGCAGATCGGCTTTGGCAACAAGAAGCCCCGTCGGGCCACGATTCCCCAGATCGGCCACGATGCCAAGGCCGGCGTCGCCCCGCAGCAGATGCACCGCGAGTTCAAGGTCGATGCCGCGAAGCTTGGCGAGTTCACCCTGGGCACCGTGCTCACCGTTGAGGCGCTCGCCGATCAGAAGTACGTCGATATCACTGGAACCAGCAAGGGCAAGGGTTTCCAAGGCGTCATGAAGCGTCACCACTTCAAGGGCCTGTGCGCCAGCCACGGTACCGAGCGTAAGCACCGCTCGGCCGGCTCCATCGGTGCCTTGGCTTCGAACCGCGGTTTCGGCGGCGGTCTGAAGAAGGGCAAGCGCATGCCCGGCCACATGGGCGATGAGCAGGTCACCGTTCGCTCGGTGGATGTCATCAAAATCGACGCCGCTCAGAATATCATGCTCGTCAAGGGCCCGGTACCTGGAGCGAATAACGGATACGTCGCGGTTCGTGCGTGTACACGCCTGAACCGCAGCAAGCAGAAGAAGCTCGCCGAATCGAAGAAGTAGCAGTTTCGATGGCGGAACTGTGCGAGCAGGTTTGGATGGATTCTCCGACGGTCGGCTTCGTGCCGGTCGCTGGGCTCGGAAGGTCGGGATGCAAGGGTCGCAAGACCGGAGCACCACTCGAAACCGCCGGGCGGAAACAGAGTTCAGTGGGCAGGAGTCTTACCGCTCCCGCTCATAGATGATGCCGAGTCGATTCCGCGTCGCTGCCACAAACAAGAGGCAGCGGGACGGATAGGCGAGGATGGAAGGGTCGACGGATGCCTGCTCACAGAGCCGGCTTTCCCAAGACCCGACCCGCATGGCCGAGCGGCCGTGGGGTTAAGTGAGGCGTCGGACGAGGTACGACAGATGGATGTCCCCGTCTTGAACATGAAGGGCGTCGAGGTTGGCAAGCTTGCCATCGACGCGGAAGCCCTGGGCGGCGAGGTTAACCCCGCGCTCATCAAGCAGGCGTACGTGATGTACCACGCCAACTCCCGGCGCGGCACGTCCAAAACGCTCAACCGGCACAATGTCGAGGGCTCGACCAAGAAGATCGTTAAGCAGAAGGGCACCGGCGGCGCACGCCACGGAGACCGCAAGGTCCCGCACTTCCGCGGCGGTTCTCACGCGCACCACAAGGGTCGCAACCCCGAGGACTACCGCAAGGACATGCCCAAGAAGATGCGCCGCAAGGCGAATCTCAACGCTCTGCTGGCCAAGCTCATCGACAACGAGGTCAAGATCGTTGACACGATGGCGATGAAGGCGCCCAAGACGAAGGACTTCGTCGGGTTCCTCTCGGCCATCAAGATCGATAACTCCGCGCTCGTCGCGGTGGGCATCGAGAACGAGCAGGTCCGCCTGAGCGCCCGCAACCTGGAGCGCGTCACGCTGATCCCCTCGGGCCAGCTCACCTGCTTCGATCTGCTCAACCACCGCTACCTGGTGATCACCAAGGGCGACCTCGAGTCGTTCCTGAAGGGTCCCTCGTCGCAGATCACCAAGATCGCCAAGATCAATCCCCTCGGTCGGGCCAAGCCCGACGCGACCAAGGCCGGTACGACAAAGTCCGGCGCGAAGAAGGAGGGCGCGTAAACCATGGAAGCCCACTACATCATCAAGCGCCCCCTCGTCACCGAGAAGGGCACCTACGTCATGAACGAGCAGGGGCGGTACACCTTCGAGGTGGACCCGCACGCCTCCAAGACCGACATCGCGACCGCCGTTGAGTCGCTCTACAAGGTCAAGGTCGAGAAGGTGAACACGCTCACCCGCCGCGGCAAGTTCCGCCGCATGAAGTTCGGCCTCACCCAGATGTCCTGCACCAAGACCGCGATCGTGCGGTTGAAGAAGGGCGATGCGATCGAACTGTTTTAGCCGGCCTTCGCCGGTGCAATAAGGACCGGCCTTCGTCGGTGCGGGATCCGCCGCACGTTCCTCCCGAGTCAGTAGATAGACACGAGACAAAGACCATGGGCATTCGAATCTACAACCCGACGAGCGCTGGCCGACGCAACGCGTCGGTCAACAAGCACGAAGAGGTGACCAAGAAGCGTCCCGAGAAGTCGCTGCTGGCTCCTCTTCCGAGAAACTCGGGACGGAACCATCACGGCAAGATCACGGTGCGCGGCCGCGGGGGTGGCGCCAAGCGCCAGTACCGCATGATCGACTTCCGTCGCAATGACCGGGATGGCGTCGTCGCCACCGTCGTCGGCGTGGAGTACGACCCCAACCGTTCGGCCCACATCGCCCTGCTGAAGTACAGCGATGGCGTGATGCGTTACATCATCGCCCCCGTCGGCCTCAAGGCCGGCGAGAAGCTCGAGAACAGCGGCACCGGCCCCGTCGATCCCAAGGTCGGCAACAACATGCGGCTCAAGGACATCCCCACCGGTCTGGACGTGCACTGCGTCGAGATGCAGGCTGGGCGTGGAGCGCAGCTCTGCCGCAGCGCGGGCACCTATGCCCGACTCTTGAACAAAGAGGGTGAGTACGCGACCATCCAGCTTCCTTCCGGCGAAGTTCGCAAGATCAACGCCGAGTGTCGCGCCACCATCGGGCAGACCGGCAACATCGATCATCAGAACCGTCGCCTGGGCAAGGCCGGATTGAACCGGCACCTGGGATGGCGTCCGATCACACGCGGCGTGGCCAAGAGCCACAACGCCCACCCGCTCGGCGGTGGTTCGGGACGTTCGAAGGGCAACCGGCCGCCGGTGGGTCCGACGGGCGTGGAGTCCAAGGGCGGCAACACCCGCCGTCCGAAGAAGCACTCGACGAAGCTCATCGTTCGTCGTCGTGTCTCCAAGCGGTACGGACAGAAGCTGTAACAGAAGCAGGCATCAACGCAGAACGCATCGAAGCATCGAGCACGAGTGGTTGGCACCGAGGACTGATCTATGAGCCGCAGCAGCAAAAAGGGCCCTTTCGTCGACGAGCGTCTGTACCGCCGCGTCGAGAAGCTCAACCAGATGGGCAAGCGCGAACCCATGAAGACATGGAAGCGCGCCTGCACCATCGTTCCCGAGTTCGTGGGCCACACCTTCAAGGTCCACAACGGGAAACAGTTCAACGACGTCTTCATCACGGAGGACATGGTCGGGCACAAGCTCGGCGAGTTCTCCAACACCCGCACCTTCCGTGGGCACACCAACAAGAAGGAAGGCATCGAGGGCGGCGAGACCGGCGGAGCGACATCGTCGTCGGCACCCAAGAAGTAAGCGTTTCAGGCAACGACCCATTTCCCGCAACCCGCGATCTCGCGGCACGCGGCTCGAGGATGACACCGTGAGAATCAACGGACCCAAGCTCAAGAAACTCGCAGAGGCCAAGGGCCTCGGCGTCGAGCAGCTCGCCCAAGCGGTGGAGCGCACCGGCCTGACCGGCTCGCGCGCCGAATCCGCCATCACCAGCTGGATGCGCGGCAGCGACCACCCCCGCTGCAAGCGTGAGGACATCGTCGGCCTGGCCAACGCCCTCGGTTGCACCCTCGCGGACATCTCCAGCTTCGAGTGCATCTTCAAGTACCACCGCGGCTCGCCGCGCAAGGCCGCGCTCGTCGTGGACCTCATCCGTGGGAAGAAGGTCGAGACGGCCCTCAACCTGCTGACGTTCACCACCAAGCGTGCGGCGGTCGACATCAAGAAGGCGCTGCTCGCCGCCCTCACCGACGCACAGTCGGCCGAGGCGGATCAGGGCTCGCTCGTCATCACCAAGTCCTGCGTGGGCGACGCGCCCCGCATGAAGCGGTTCCAGCCCAAGGATCGCGGCCGGGCCCACCCCATCATCAAGCGCATGACCCACATCACGATCGGTCTCGAGGAGCGGAAGTAAACCATGGGACAGAAGACCCAACCATTCGGCTTCCGTGTCGGCATCACCGAAGCCCACCGCTCGCGCTGGTACGCCCCCAAGGCGGTGTACGGCGAGCTGCTCATTGAAGACGAAAAGATCCGTCGCTTCCTCGACAAGCGGCTCAATCGTCAGCCACCGCACGCCGCGGTGAGCGATGTCCACATCGAGCGCACCCGCGAGGAACTGAAGGTCATCATCAAGACGGCCCGTCCGGGTCTGGTGATCGGCCCGAAGGGCGCGGAGGTCGATCGTCTCTCCGAGGAGCTCATGCTCCAGACGGGACGCAAGGTCTCCATCTCGATCCTCGAGATCAAGAATCCCGACACCGAGGCGAAGCTCATCGCCGAGGGCGTTGCGGATCAGTTGAAGAAGCGAGTCGCGTTCCGCCGCGCCATGAAGATGAAGGCCGAGGCCGTGATGGCCGCGGGCGCGCTGGGCGTGAAGATTCAGATGGCTGGTCGCCTGGGCGGAGCGGAAATGAGCCGCACGCTGGACATGCGTCTGGGCTCTCTTCCGTTGAGCACGCTGCAGGCCCACATCGACTACGGCACCGCCGAAGCGCTGATGTCCTACGGCATGATCGGCGTGCAGGTCTGGGTCTACAAGGGCATGTACAAGCAGGGCGAGACCGACGAGGCCGAATCCAAGGCCGCCGGCGGCCGGGCCCGAGCTCGTGGCCGCAGGTAAGCAGAGCCGTGCGGCGCAGGCCGCCGGTATTCAGAAGTGTTGGGAATCGTTGAACGATTGAAATCCCCCGGCCCGAGCCGGATCGACCGACGGAGTGTTTTCGATGGCCCTGATGCCCAAAAGAGTCAAGTTCCGCAAGGAGCAGCGCCGCGTTCGCCCCCGCAAGGCGACCAAGGGCAACTACGTCGCGTTCGGCGACTACGGCCTGCAGGCCCTTGAGGGTCAGTGGGTTCCGGCCCGCGTGATCGAGGCCGGGCGCGTTGCGGCGATGCACTTCCTCAAGCGCGAGGGCAAGCTCTTCATCCGCGTCTTCCCGGATAAGCCCATCTCCAAGAAGCCCTTGGAAACGCGAATGGGTACCGGCAAGGCGGAAGTTGAGTACTGGGCGGCCCGCGTGAAGGCGGGCACCATCCTGTTCGAGATCGCCGGTGTGCCGGAGGCCTCCGCGAAGAAGGCCCTCGTCCGCGTCGCAATGAAGATGCCCGTTCGCTGCCGCTTCGTCGGTCGCCGCCTGAGCGTCTAACCCGTCTTGACCGCAAGCGTTCCACCTGTCCGAATCAACCTTGTCCGAATCAACCCGGTCCGAATCAAACTAGTTCGAGCCAACTCGTTCGAGCCAACGCAGATCAGAGTTCAACACATGGCCAAGCACGAAGAAAAGAAGTTTGCAGCGGGCGTCAAGAAGATGACGGCCGACGAGCTCGGCATCGAGCTGAAGAACCTCCACGACAAGCTCTACACGCTGCGCTCCCAGGCAGTGACGGAGAAGGTGGACGCCGTCCACCAGTTCGGCGTGCTTCGCCGGAACATCGCCCGCCTGCAGACGGAGCAATCCGTCCGCCGCATCAAGGGCGATGGCGCTCCCCGCACGCCTGCGGCCACACCGAAGAAGAAGACCGTCAAGGCCGCCCCGAAGGCCGCCCATCTCCCCGGACACAAGCACGCCCACAAGGCCCCCGTCAAGAAGACGACCTCTGCGGCTCGTCCGACCCGCAAGAGCAAGCCGACCGGCAAAGCCAACAAGGCCGCTCCGAAGCGCAAGGCGACCAAGGCCAAGTCCGCGAAGTAATCCCGAGCCATCAGCGACTTAGACCCGACGAAAGACGAAAGACGACGACCTATGCCGACCACGAAGACAGCAACACCAGCCCCCGCCGCCGCCCGCAAGCCGCTCGTGACCATGATCGGCACGGTGGAGTCCGACAAGCGCGCCAAGTCGCGCACGGTGGTGGTGAAGTACAAGACGATGCACGCCAAGTACGGCAAGTTCGTCGCCCGCAAGACGGTGTTGCAGGTGCACGACGAGAAGAACGACTCCAAGCTGGGCGACACCGTTGAGGTCAAGCCCTGCCGTCCGGTCTCCCGCACCAAGCACTGGACGCTCGTCCGGGTGGTGGAGCGGAGCTCCCGTGTGGAGTTGGTGACGCAGGATCCGAACGCGAAGACCCCCAAGGCCTGATCTGAATCATTAACGCAACGAACGAACCGACCGGGACGAATCCCATGCTGCAGCAAGAAACAAGATGTGAAGTCGCGGACAACTCGGGCGCGAAGATCGCGTACGTGATCCGCGTGTACGGAGCCACCACGCGGAGCGGCAAGTTCCAGCGCCGCATGGCCGGCGTGGGCGACCGCGTCCTCGTCTCGATCAAGAAGGCCCTTCCCGGCTCGGACGTGAAGGCCGGCGAGAAGTTCAAGGCCGTGGTCGTCCGCACGACCAAGCCGACGCGCCGGGCCGACGGCTCGTACGTCAAGTTCGACGCCAACGCCGTGGTGCTGATCCTCGACGATGGCAATCCCAAGGGCACACGCATCTTCGGGCCCGTCGCCCGCGAGCTGCGCGACAAGAACTACATGAAGATCGTCTCTCTCGCTCCGGAGGTGGTGTGATGGCTCGTCACGTACGCAAGGGCGACCTGGTCATGGTGACCAGCGGCTCGCACAAGGGCAAGACCGGAACGATCGTGCGCGTGATCACGGGCGATGGCCCCGAGACCGAGCGCGTCATCGTCAAGGGTTTGAATCTGCGCACCAAGCACCTCAAGCCCACGCAGAAGGCCCCGCAGGGCGGCATCATCACCCTTGAGGCCCCGCTGCATATCTCCAACGTCAGCCCCGTTGACAAGAACGGCAAGCCGACCCGCGTTCGCTTCAAGAAGAACGCCGACGGCAGCAAGCACCGTGTTGCCGCCACCACCGGCGACACACTCGGCGAGCCCCTCCGCTCGGCCGATTCCAAGAAGAAGGGCTAACCCACCAGCCCTTTCGCCGACGCCTCCCCTCCCCGCACTCTTACTCCTCAGCGAGTCCGAATCATGTCGAAGGAAGAAAAAGCACCACATCCCCAGTCCGCGGCCGGCAAGTCCGCCGGCCAGCAAGGCGGCAGGCCCTCCGGCAAGCCCTCGGGCAAGCCCAAGAGCGGCAGCTCCAAGCACAAGGGCGATGACGGTCCTGTGGGACCGCTCCCCCCGGCGCGAATCAAGGCCCTTTTCCGCGAGAAGGTGGACGCCGCGGTCGGTGAGAAGTTCGGGCTCAAGAACCCGATGCAGCGCCCCCGCCTGAAGACCATCACGATCAACGTGAACATGGGCCGCCACTTGGAGGGCACCAAGCTCCCCCCGCTGGTCCGCCAGACCGTGCTCGACACGCTCACCCAGATCAGCGGCCAGAAGCCCATCGTGATCAAGGCCAAGAAGAGCGTCTCGAACTTCAAGGTTCGCGCCGGCTACGAGACGTCCGCGATGGTCACGCTCCGGCGCGACCGCATGTGGTACTTCCTCGACCGCCTCGTCCACCTGGCCACGCCCCGCATCAAGGACTTCCGGGGTCTGTCCCCCAAGGCCTTCGATCGCCAGGGCAACTACTCCATGGGCATCTCCGAGCAGGGCGTCTTCCCCGAGATCAACATGGCCGAGGTGAACTTCACCCACGGCATGAACATCAACCTGCAGTTCTCCTCTTCCAGCCCCGAGAAGAGCCGCTTCCTGCTCACCGAGCTCGGCTTCCCCTTCCGCAAGGACGAGAAGCAGAAGTGATTCGTTTGTACTCCCCGGTTTCCCGATCGCTTTTCCACCCGCAGATTCAGAGGTTTGCCCCATGACGACCAAGGCGCAGATGGCCAAGACCAAGCGTGTTCCCAAGTTCAGCTCGCGCATCGTGCGCCGTTGCGAGCTCACGGGGCGCGCCCGCGGCGTGTACCGCAAGTTCCGCATCAGCCGCATCATGCTGCGGAAACTCGCCCTCGAGGGCAAGATCCCCGGCATGCGCAAGAGCTCCTGGTAGTCCTTCCCCGTTTCACCCGTCCTTCAAACCTCCCGATCACCCGCGGGTCAGATTACTCCCCCGCACGAAAGACCACGAGAACGAACCCATGGCGATCAACGATCCGATCTCCGACATGCTGACGCGAATCCGCAACGCGGCCTCCAACCGCTCCAAGGACGTTGTCTGCCTGAACAGCAAAGTCTGCCGCGGCATTGCCGCCGTCCTGAAGGACGAGGGCTACATCAACGACTTCGGCGTTGCCGAGGACGGTCGCCAGGGCAAGATCAAGATCAAGCTGAAGTACGGCCCGCGCGGCGAGACCATCCTGCACTCGGTCAAGCGCGAGTCCAAGCCCGGTCGACGCGTCTACAAGGGCGTCGAAGAACTCCCCCGCCCGCTCCAGGGCCTGGGAATCTGCATCGTCTCCACGTCCAAGGGCGTGATGAGCGACCGCAAGTGCCGCGACCAGCGGCTCGGCGGCGAGCTCCTCGCGCAAGTCAACTAACGAACCAAAGGGTTGAAGCCGGTC
This sequence comes from Phycisphaerales bacterium, assembly GCA_038225655.1. Classification (GTDB taxonomy): domain Bacteria; phylum Planctomycetota; class Phycisphaerae; order Phycisphaerales; family UBA1924; genus UBA4658. Next base: position 184,427 of record JBBRQY010000004.1, read on the forward strand.
GGCCATCGAACGATGGTGCGACTGAGGAGCAACAGACCATGTCCCGTATCGGCCGCAAAGTCATCACAGTCCCCACCGGAATCAAGATCGCCCTCAAGGGCCAGGAAGTCACAATCACGGGCCCGAAGGGCACGCTGACTGTGAACGTTCACCCCACGGTGAAGATCGCCTGGAACGAGAGCGAGAAGTCCATCAAGTGCGACATCGACAGCGCGAAGGCGGACGACCGCTTTGCCCGCGCGCTTTGGGGCACCAATCGCGCTCTGATCCAGAACGCCATTGTGGGCGTGCAGAGCGGGTACGAGAAGGCGCTCGAAGTCGTCGGCGTGGGTTGGACGGCCTCCCTGGCCGGGGCCAAGCTCAAGCTCGTCGTCGGTTTCGCCAATCCGATCACGGTGGAAGTGCCCAAGGGGCTCACCGTCACGGTTGAGAAGCAGATCATCAAGATCGCCGGCGCAGACAAGCAGATGGTCGGCCAGTTCGCCGCCAAGACACGCGCCGTTCGCAAGCCCGAGCCGTACAACGGCAAGGGCATCAAGTACACCACCGAAGTCATCAAGCGCAAGCAGGGCAAGCAGTTCGGAGCGTAATCCGTGGCACGGGCGTCCCGCCCGTGATCGAGGGAGTCCGAAAGCAGATTCGATCCAGAAAGACACACGGGCCAGATGCCCGTGCCAAAGACCAAAGAGCATCAGCCATGAACAAGAACAAGCTCAAAGCCGAACGCCGGATCAAGCGCCATAAGCGCGTGCGCAGCAAGCTCGTCGGCACGCCCTCCAAGCCGCGCCTTGCTGTCTACAAGTCCCTCAAGCACATCCACGTGCAGGTCATCGACGACCTCGCCGGACGCACGCTCATCTCGGCCAGCTCGGTCGAGCCAGAGGGCGCCGTTGAGGGCAAGACCGGCAACTCCAAGTCCGCCGCCGCCGTCGGCAAGCTCATCGCCGATCGCGCCAAGAAGGCCGGAATCGCCCAGGTCTCATTCGACCGCGGCGGGTTCAAGTACCACGGACGCGTCAAGGCCCTTGGCGACGCGGCCCGCAAAGAAGGTTTGAAGTTCTAACCAATAAATAGGTCGTATTCGTCTTACGACCCGCACGACCTATTCGAAGTTTCGACCGCAGCAGAGAATCGAAAGACCCCACCATGCCCGAGATCCTCGACGAATCATCCCAGCTCGAATCCACGACCATCGGCGTCTATCGCACCGCCAGCACCGTCAAGGGCGGTCGGCGCTTCTCCTTCGGCGCGCTCGTCGTCATCGGCAACCGGCGCGGCCAGGTGGGCTACGGCTACGCCAAGGCCAACGAAGTGCCGCAGGCCATCGAGAAGGCCCAGAAGTACGCCAAGCGATCGATGGTCAGCATCGCCCGCGTCGGCACGACGATCCACCACGATGTCGAGGGTAAGTTCTCCGCCTCCAAGGTCCGCTTGATCCCCGCCTCGCCCGGAACCGGCGTCGTCGCCGGCGGCGTGGTTCGTGCGATCATGGACATGGCCGGCGTCAATGACTGCCTCTCCAAGTGCTACGGCTCCACCAACGCACGCAACACAGTCAAGGCCGTCTTCGATGGCCTGAGCCAGCTCTGCATCCCCGAAGACGTCGCCCTGCTCCGCGGGCAGACCCTCGGCAAGACCCAGATCCTCGAACGCATCGAGGCCTCCAAGTCCACTATGGCCGCTTCCACAACCGGTCCCAAGAAGGCCCGCGGCCCGGTGAACACCGTTGCCGACGAGCGCAAGGGACGCGGCCGCGGCGGCCCCGGTGGTGGTGGTGGCGGTAATCGCGGCCCGCGCCGCGGTCCGTCCGGCGGGGGTGGTGGCGGCGGTGGTGGCGACAGCAACCCCAACGTCGGCAATCCGGCCGCCGGCGCCGATGCCCCCAAGGCCTAACGCCCGCTTCGTTTGATTCCGTTCTTCGATCGATTCAGTTCATGTCTTTGAAAACGATAGTTTCCGGGAGTCTCCCGTCATGATGATTCACGATATCACGCAGCTGGCCGGCCAGAACAAGAAGCGCAAGCGCGTCGGGCGCGGCACGGGCTCCGGCACCGGCCGCCGCTCCGGTCGCGGGCAGAAGGGCGCGTCCTCGCGCTCCGGCCACGCCACGAAGCTCGCCTTCGAAGGCGGTCAGATGCCCTACTTCCGGCGTCTGCGCAAGTTCGGCTTCTCGAACGCCAACTTCACAACGCACTTCTGGATCGTCAACCTCCGCGCGATCGCCCAGCACCCGGCGTTCGCCAAGGGTGGCGAGATCAGCACGGCCACTCTCAAGAAGGCCGGCCTGATCCGCGACGACAGCCGCGACCTCAAGATCCTCGGCGACCTGGCCAAGGGCGAGAAGCTCTCGGTCAAGCTCACCGTGGTTGCCAACCGCGTTTCAGCCTCCGCCAAGAAGTTCATCACCGATGCCGGCGGCACGGTGAAGGAAACGGGCACCCGTCGCGATATGGTCCGCGGCGTCGATCGTTCCTCCGACGATCTCACCCCCAAGAACCTCACCAAGAAGCTCAAGCGCTCCAGCAAGCCCAAGAAGGTCGTCATCGAAGACATCGATGAGGATAAGGACAAGGACAAGAAGGCCAAGAAGGATGCTCCCAAGGACGCCGGTAAGGCCGGCAAGCCCGAAGCCGCCAAGGAAGCACCCAAGGACGCTCCCAAGCCGGAATAATCGCCCGCGGCCCTCTTTCTCTTCGCCGCCTCGATTGCTGAACGCCCCCCGGCACGGACGCCACCCCGGAACGTACACGAATGCTGCAAGCCCTGCTCAATGTCTTCCGGATCGCGGAACTCCGCACCAAGATTCTCTTCACGCTGGGGATGCTGGCCGTGTTCCGCATTGGCCACTGGGTTCCCCTCCCGGGCGTGAATCAGGATGCGCTGACCAAGCTCTTCGAGCAGCAGACGACCGACGACGGTTCTGCCGGCGGCCGCGTCATCAACTTCATCTCGGTCTTCTCGGGCGGAGCATTCGGCCGTTCGACGATCTTCGGCTTGGGCGTCATGCCCTATATCTCCGCCTCGATCATCTTTCAGCTCCTGGGCCAGGTGCTCCCGAGCTTGAAGGCCCTCCAGCAGGAAGGGCCGACTGGTCGCCAGAAGATCATGGAGTGGACGCGTCTGGCCACCATCGCGCTCTGCATTGTGCAGGGCATCGGCTGGCTGAAGTACATCAGCACGCTCGGCCTGGTGATCCCGGAATACGCCGCGAACCCGGTTTGGTGGATCATGGCGACCGCCGCCCTCACCGCGGGCTGCATGTTTCTGATGTGGCTGGGCGAGCAGATCGACAAGCACGGCATCGGCAACGGTGTCTCGCTGATCATCGCCGCCGGCATTCTCACGCAGATGCCCGGAGCGATCAACTGGATGTATTCGCACTTCGACGCCCGCGACCCGACGAAGCACGGCTGGACGGCCGTCTTCTTCATCATCGCAGGATTCGTCGTGGTCATCGCCGGATCGGTGCTCATGACCGTGGCCCAGCGCCGCGTTCCAATCCAGCAGGCCAAGCACACGCGCGGCCGCAAGGTCTTCGGCGGCGGCAAGTCCTATCTGCCCCTCAAGATCAACCACGGCGGCGTGATGCCCGTCATCTTCGCCTCGTCGCTCATGATTTTCCCCGCGGTGATCTTCAGCATGCTCTTCCAGCAGGCCCGCGTCGGCATGCCCGGTTCCTGGTGGCTCTCCGTCACCGAGTGGCTCAGCAAGAACTTCGCCAACGGCGAGTTCCCCTATGTCGTCTGCGAGGTCATCCTCATCTACTTCTTCTCCTACTTCTGGATCACTGTCCAGTTCAATCCGGAGGAGATGGCCAAGCAGCTGCGCGACCACGGCTCGTTCATCCCGGGCCTTCGCCCCGGCCCGCGCACGGCTGAGTATCTGGAAACCGTGATGGAGCGCATCACCTACGTCGGGGCCGCATTCCTGGCGGTCATCGCCGTCTCTCCCATGGTCGTCAACCACGCCCTCAACATTCCCTACAACGTCACCCAGTTCCTCGGCGGCACGGGTCTGCTCATCGTTGTGTCGGTCATTCTCGACTTCATCCAGCGCGTCGAGGCCAACCTCCTGATGCGCAACTACGCCGGCTTCCTCGGCCACGACGAGGCCGCCAAGGGCGGACGCACCGCCGCATAACACCGTGCCAGACCTCGCCTAACATTCTCCTTCCCGCCCCCTTTCTCCGCCTCCCGATTCCCAGCCCACACAAGGACCCCATTGGCCAAGCAGGACGACAAACTCACACTCGACGCGATCGTGGAGGAATCCCTCCCGAACGCGATGTTCAAGGTCAAGCTTCCGAACGATCTGCGCGTTCTCGCCTACGTCTCGGGCAAAATGCGCATGAACTACATCCGCATTCTTCCCGGCGACAAGGTCACCGTTGAGCTCAGCCCCTACGACCTGACAAAGGCCCGCATCACCTACCGCCAGTAAGCCCGGCCCATCCGTTTCCCGGGGCTGCTCCGAGCATGGACGCTCGCCATCCCGCGATTTACACACCAAGCGGAAGCCATTCAACCGGCTCTCGCCTATCATCCCTCCCGCTTCGAATCGGGCCTCTGTCCCGGTTTCGATCCCGAAACAACCTCCTCCCGAAGGTGGATTCCCATGAAGGTCAAGGCCAGTGTCAAGAAGATCTGCGGCTCATGCCAGATCGTCCGCCGCAAGGGTAAGGTCCGCGTGATTTGCAAGGCCGATCCCAAGCACAAGCAGGTCCAGGGCTGAGATTCGGCAATGCCGGCCTTCGCCGGTGCAGCCAAGCCAAGCGCAGTCGTCCGTCCCTCCGCAGCTAGCCAACAGGATTTCCCATGCCTCGTATCGCCGGCATCGACATTCCCGAGAAGAAGAAGATCTACTTCGCCCTGCAGTATGTCCACGGTATCGGCCAGAAGGCCGCCCGCGACATTCTCGTCGAGGCGAAGGTGAACCCCGAAGCCCGCGCTGGCGATGTCGACGAGACCGCGCTCGCGAAGATCAACGAGATCATCGACACGACCTACGTCGTGGAGGGCGCGCTGCGCCGCTCGGTGCAGCAGAACATCCAGCGACTCAAGGACGTGCGCTCCTACCGCGGCGAGCGTCACCGCCGCGGCCTGCCCACTCGCGGGCAGCGCACACGCTCCAACGCCCGCACACGCAAGGGCAAGAAGAAGACGGTCGCAGGCAAGAAGGGCGTCAAGGCCAAGTGATGACTTGGGTACCCCGGCTCTCCGAGCCGGGTGCCCACGAGTTTGCGAATACACACGCCCGGCTCGGAGAGCCGGGGTACCCACAAAACCCCGGGTACGACCTTCGCGGTCGGCTGATCCGAGGAGCTCAGAGCAATGGCAAAGAAGGCAAAGAAGGTTCGCAAGAACATCACGCGCGGCATCGCCCACGTGAAGGCAACGCACAACAACACGATCGTCACCATCACCGATATCAACGGCGAGACCATCTGCTGGGACTCGGCGGGCACGATCGGCTTCAAGGGCGCTCGCAAGAGCACGCCCTTCGCCGCCACCCGCGCCGGCGAGTCCGCCGGGCAGAAGGCCCGCAAGGTCGGCATGAGCGAGGTCGAGGTCTTCGTCAAGGGCACCGGCGCCGGTCGCGAGTCGGCCGTCACCGGCATCGTCTCCACCGGCATTCGCGTCACCGCCGTTGAAGATCACACGCCGATTCCCCACAACGGCTGCCGCCCCCGCAAGCGTCGCCGCGTCTGATTCCTGGGTGGCCCGCCGCTCCGCGGCGGGTGCGCTCGATTTCCCATTGTCCCCGTCCCGACATCGCACAGCAGAGTTTCCGGAGTGGTTCGGCGGTCCGGAATACTCGTTCAGGCGATGCTCGGCTCACATCCGCAAGGTCCGCCGAACACAGAGGTCTTTCCCATGCGAATCCGTTGGCGCGGGCTTGAGTTGCCCAGCAAAGTCATCGTCGATCCCAAGTTCAAGAGCGACGTCTTCGGTCGCTTCATGGTCGAGCCCTTCGAGCAGGGCTTCGGCACCACCATCGGCAACTCGCTCCGGCGCATCCTGCTCTCCTCACTTGAAGGCGCGGCGGTCACCGCCGTCAAGATCAAGGGCGCGCAGCACGAGTTCCATTCCCTCCCCGGCGTCATGCAGGATGTCACCGACATCATTCTGAACGTCAAGAATCTCGTCGTCAAGATGGAGACCGACGAGCCCAAGGTGCTCACCGTCGCCGCCACCGGCCCCGGCGATGTCACCGCCGACCTCATCGAGGGCGACTCGGCCGTCACCATCCTGAACAAGGACCTCGTGCTCTGCACGTTGACGGACAAGGTTGACTTTGAGATGGAGCTCCGCGTCGGCAAGGGCCGCGGCTACATCCCCGCCAGCGAGCAGTACAACAAGCAGGAAGAGCAGGAGATCGGGCTCATCCCCATCGACGCCATCTACAGCCCCGTGCAGCGCGTGCGATACAAGGTGGAAGAGACCCGCGTCGGTCAGAAAACCAACTACGACAAGCTCATTCTCGATCTGTGGACCAACGGCACCGTCGTCCCCGAGATGGCCCTCGTTGAGGCCGCCAAGATTCTCCGCAAGCACCTCAACCCCTTCGTGCAGTACTTCGACATCGGCCAGGAACTCGTCAGCGAGGACGCGGCCAAGGCCGCGGGCATCGACGAGGAGCTCATCCGTAAGCTCAACATGCCTATCGGCGAGCTTGAGCTCTCCGTGCGGGCCAGCAACTGCCTGGAGTCGGCCCGCATTCAGAGCGTCGCCGATCTGGTCGTTCGCACCGAGGCCGACCTGCTCAAGGTTCGCTCATTCGGCCGCACTTCGCTCCGCGAGGTGAAGAAGAAGCTCACCGATATCAATCTGGATCTGGGCATGAAGCTCCCCGAGGGCGTTCATCCCTCCACCCCCTTCACCCCCGGCCAGACCGTCTGACATTCACCGATCCGGGGTTCGCCCTCCGGATCGGACTTTTTTCGCAGTCCCGCAGATGTAGGAGTTTCACCATGCGTCACCTTCGAGGCGGATACCGACTTGGCCGCACCACCGCCCACCGCGCCAGCACCATGCGCAACCTCGCGCTGGGCCTCTTCCAGCACGGCCAGATCACCACGACGATCCCGAAGGCCAAGTGCCTCCAGCCGTTCGTCGAGAAGATCGTTACCGACGCCAAGAGCGGTACGCTCGCGGCCCGTCGGCGCGTGATCGCCAAGCTCGGCGGCGACAAGCTCGCCTTCGACTGGCTCTATCTCGCCAAGAGCGCGACCGATGGCGACAAGGAAGCCGTCTCCAAGCTCAAGGACCGGGCCGAGAAGTACTTCAAGATCCCCGACGGGGCAAAGGTCGAGCGCAACCGCTACGGCGAACTGCGCAAGGCCCCCAAGCTCGTCCGGCACATCTTCGAAAACGTCGCCCCGCGATTCAAGGATCGCGCCGGCGGATACACCCGCATCGTCAAGCTGGGCAAGGCCCGCATCGGCGACGGCGGCGAGCTCTGCCTGATCCAGTTCGTCGGCGCCGAGGATGGTCCCGAGATCGGCGGCAACCCCTCCACCCGTCGCCGCCAGGCCGACCGCCGCTCCGCCTACGCCGCCAAGGTCCGCAAGGCGACCCCCGCCAAGGCCGACAAGTCCGAGGAAAAGGCCGCCTGAGCCCTTTTCAGCACCCCGGGAAAGCCCTGCAGCGAAGGGTGGGTTGGCCGGTACAACTCGACTATGATTCCATGAGTCCATCGACGGTTGTCGATGGACTCACAGCCGCGGCGGGGTTCGCCGGGGCAACTGACCGAACCACCACCTTTCTCGGAGACCGCCCCATGCGTAAGTTCACCTTCTCGTTCGCCCTGATCTGTACGGTTGCCGCCGCCGCGTTCCTCGGCGCCTGCTCCAAGAACTCCGACTCCAAGTGCTCCGGCGACGGCGCCTGCTGCAAGGACAAGGCCGCTGCCGGCTCCGTGAAGACCGACTCCATGGCCACCCCCGCCACGAGCGGCACCGGCTGCTCTGGCAAGTGCACCGGCGAGAAGAAGGTTTGCCCCGTCACCGGCGCAACCTCCAACTAAGCCCGGCCTCACGATTCAACGCACGCGGCCCGTCGGCACTCCCGACGGGCCGTTGTCGTTGATGCGTCGCTACACTCTCCGCCCCAAACCCACCATGCTCGACGCCCTCGAACAACTCCGCACGCAAGCCCTCGCGTCGCTCGCCGTCGCATCCGATGCCGCCGCGCTGGAGGCGTGGCGGCAGGAGATCCTCGGGAACTCCGGCAAGGTGAAGGCCGCGCTCGGGGCGATGAAGGATGTTCCCAAGGACCTCAAGCCCGCTGTAGGCGCGAAGGCGAACACCGTTCGCGTAGAGTTGGAGGAGGCGTTCAAGGCCCGCGCAGACGCGATGGGAGTGGGGGGAGTGGTGGGGCAAGGTGCTGCTGCGAAGGCCGGTGAAGTGCGTCTGGATATGACCGAGCCCGGCCTGCACTACTCCACCGGCCTCGGCCGTCGCCACATCATCTCCCGCGTGCGCGATGAGCTGGTCGAGGTCTTCGCCCGCATGGGCTTCGCCGTGGCCCAGGGCCCGGAGCTTGAGGACGACGAACACAACTTCGTCAAACTGAACATCCCGCACCAGCACCCGGCTCGCGATCCGATCGATAACTACTACATCGATGATCCGACGCGATTCAGCGTGCCTCGGATGCTGCGCAGCCAGACCAGCACGGTGCAGGTGCGCGTGATGGAGACCGGCAAGCCGCCGATCAAGATCGTCTCCCCCGGGCGCGTCTATCGGCCGGACACGGTGGATGCCACGCACAGCTTCATGTTCCACCAGATCGAAGGGCTGTACATCGACAAGCATGTTTCGATGGCCGACCTGAAGACGTGCCTGCTGCAGTTCGCCCGCGCCTACTTCGGCCCGGAGGCCCAGGTGCGCCTGCGGCCCAGCTACTTCCCGTTCACCGAGCCGAGCGCGGAGGTGGATATGTTCATCCAGCTCCGCGCCGATCAGCCGCCGCGCTGGATCGAGCTCGGCGGCTGCGGCATGGTCGATCCCGCCGTGCTCACGATGTGCAACATCGACCCCGAGCAGTGGTCCGGGTTCGCCTTCGGCTTCGGTATCGAGCGGCTGGCGATGGGCAAGTACGCGATACCGGATATCCGAATGCTCTTCGAGAACGACCTGCGATTCCTGAAGCAGTTGTAATCAGAGTCCAGTGGCGCCAGCCACCGGCTCCTCCTCCACTTCCCCACCCGCGTGCGTGCAAGAAGACCGGGAGCTCACGCCCAGCGGCTCTGATTCTGATATGCTTTCGGCACTCTCTGGAGGCGCCCGCATGTCTCAGCAACCAACCAATCCAACCATCCCGCCCAGCATGGGCGATTTCCATGTGCCCGTCGAGCCCCCCGCGTGGCCGAAGGTCGTTGGGATCATCAGCATCGTGCTGTCGTCCCTGGGTCTTGTCTGCGGCGTCTGCGGCATAGGTTTTCTGGCGTTCATGCGCCCGCTCCTCAAGATGGCCGAGGCGCAGATGGGGCCCGCACCGGAAGTCTTGATCCCGGGCCCGCTGCTCGTCGCTCTCGCGGCCGTCGGCGTCGTTTGGTCGGCCGTGCTGCTGGTCGCCGGAATCGCCACCCTGCGGCGACGTCCGAATGGGCGCATGCTCCATGTGGTCTATTCGGGCGTCGCAATCGTACTGACTGTGATCTCGTCCTTCGTGAACTGGCAGCACCAGAGCGCCATCTTGAAGTGGGTCTCCGAAAATCCAACCGATCAGTGGGCCAAGCAGCAGAGCCCCATGGGTGCGTATGCCGGAATGGCCTTTGGTGTGTGCATCGGCTTGGGCTACCCGATTTTCCTCCTCGTTTGGTTCGGCGCGATGGGCAAACGCCCCGAGGCAGGCAGTCTTCCCGAGGAGCCGCTGGTGTGAGCGGATCCACGCAGGACGTCTACCTCGGCCTGGACATCGGAGGCACCAAGATCGGCATGTGCGTCGGCACGCCCGACGGGCGTGTGCTGGCGAGCGAACGCATTTCCAACGATCGGGGATTGTCCCCCGACGCGATGCTCGCCACCTGCAAAGAGCGGTTCGGCCTTCTCGCCGTCAAGTGCGGCCAGACGCGCATCCTCGCCCTCGGCGCGGCCTGCCCCGGGCCGCTGGATTACAAGGGCGGCAAGTTCATCAACCCGCCGAACAACCCTGCGTGGCATGGCTTTGCTCTGCGCGACTGGCTGAAGCACAACTTCCAGTGCCCCAGCGCCATGATGAACGACGCCAACGCCGCGGCGTATGCCGAGTGGCTCTGGGGCGCGGCCCGGGGCACATCCACGGCCGTCTTCCTCACCTTCTCCACCGGCATGGGTGCGGGTCTGATCATCGATGGACGGCTCTTCGAGGGCCCGCTGGGGCTCGCCGGTGAGATCGGACGGATCAAGCTGAACCCCGCCGACGACGGACCAGTCGGATTCGGCCGGCGCGGGAGCGTGGAGGGGTATTGCTCCGGGCCCGGTATGAGCCAGCTCGCCGCCTCCGAGGCGACCGTCTGCGTGCATACCAACGAGGCCTCCGCGCTCCGCGACATTCTCGCCGCGCACGGCGTCATCTCGCCCGAGAATCTTTGCGACGCCGCCCGGCGCGGCGATGCCGCCGCGAAGCGCGTGACGGATCGTGTCGCCGTCGAGCTCGGACGCATCATGGCGATCCTCACCGACGTGCTGAATCCTGAGGTCTTCGTGCTCGGCACCATCGGCGCGGCGTACCCGGACCTGTTCATCCCCAGAGCCGCCGAGACCATTCGCGTCATTGCCCTGGAGTCCGCCTCGGCAATCGTGCGCGTGCTCCCATCCACGCTTCCGAACCGCGGCGATCAGCAGGCCCTCGCCGTGGCGCACTACACGTTCGCCGCTGGCGCGACGTCCTGATAACCCCGAGAAATCGTGGAATCGGCCGATAGCCGTGATGAGTGTGTGAAGTGCGGCGATCGGTGCGGAATGCGCTCCCGAGCGAGCGCGATGCATGAGCCCGATGTCTGGCCGCGCCCCCTGTTCGATGGCATCTCTTGTCGTGGACGCACCGACCGACGCACGCCGCGTCGGCCCGGGGCGGCTCCCACGCAAGGGGTTAGACATGATCACCAAGAACCGGTTCAACGTCAGCGTCCTCTCCGTCGCCATTGCTCTGTGTGCCTCGGGCGCAGCCATGGCGACTCCCACGTTCACCACCGTGAACAATCCCCCCGCCGGCGAGAAGAGCCAGGCCCAACTGCTCTCACAGATCTACGGAGGCACCTGGACCAAGGGCGCCAATGGCCACGATTACTCCAGCGGCGGCATGACCGCCGTGCGTCTGGCCGATGCGGGCCTGGGCACTCCGACTTCGCTCTCCAGCGGCGTGAGCGGCACGGACAACGCCTGGACGGGCCCCGCGCTCACGACCATCATCGCCAAGGCCAAGTACGCCGCGGACAACTCCGTCTTCGGCTACTACGACGACAGCGGCTCTGATCACAGCTTTCACCAGATCTTCAACACATCGAGTTTCAACTCGCCCGCCACGATCAACATGCCCGCGAGTTTCCGCTGGGTGCTGAAGGACCAGAGCACCGGTCACACCTTCACCTCGCGTTCTTCGGACAATGTCGGTACCGGCGAGTGGTGCAACCAGTCCTTCGACCAGCTCGTCACCTACAAAATCATGGGCCCGAACAATCTGTGCGAGTGGGCTCTCTTCTGGGAGGACCGCACCAAGTCCCAGTGCTCGGACTATGACTACAACGACGCGGTGATCACGATCTCCGCCTGCGGCCCGAACATTCCCGCCCCCGGCGCGGCCGCACTGGGACTCATGGGCCTGGGTCTCATGGCCAAGCGTCGCCGCAAGTAAGCCCTGTCGGCACAATCCACGCACTCTCGCGAGCCCCGGGCGGAAACATCCGCCCGGGGCTCGTATCTTGTGGCCCATGCTTCACGGAATACGCGCGATTATCTTCGATTTCGATGGTGTGCTGGTGGACTCCGAGCCGCTGCACGAGTGGGCGATTCGCGAGAGCGTGCGCCCATTGGGGTGGGACTTCACGCGTGAGCGGTTTTACGCCGAGATCGTGGGGCGGGGCGACGAGAACGCGTATTGGAGGATTGCGGAGTGGAATGGCGCGCCGATGGATGAGGCGGGCATCCGCGCCATACTGCTGGAGAAGTGGCGGCTGATGGGCGAGGGGATCGCGGCGGACAAGTTCACCATCCAGCCCGGCGCGGCCGAAGCCGTGCGCGCCGCCAAGCGTCGCGGGCCGGTGGCCGTGTGCTCGGGCTCAGTGACTTCGACCGTGGATCTGATGCTGCGCCGGATCGGCCTGCGTGAAGTGCTCGACGTGCTGGTCTGCGGCGACGATGTGCCGCGCATGAAGCCGGCGCCGGACGGGTATCTGCTGGCAGCGAAGAAGTTGGGCGTTGCCCCGGGCGAGTGCCTGGCGATCGAGGACACGCCGACGGGCGTGAAAGCGGCAAAGAACGCGGGGATGCGCGCGGTGGGGGTCTGCCACACCGTCGAACGTGACATGCTGCACGAGGCAGACTACGTGGTGTCGCGAATTGCCGCGATCCGGTGGGGCTGATCGGTTCGACGCGTCCGCTACTTGCCGCGCAGTTGGTCTTCGATGAACGTCCGGCGATCCGCCTCGGCCTTCACGAAGAAGCGCGCGGACTGGATCTTGCTCTTGATCTGGAAGTCGGCGCACTTGACCTCGCCCTTGGAGTCGAGCGTCCACTTGCCGAAGTTGTCGCGGAGGTGCTCGCCCTCCTCTCTCGCCTTGTCGCACAGACGCATGATCGCATCTGCGGCAAAGCCACGCGTGGCGATCTTGTACTCAAAGTTCGCCCACGTGAAGACGGCGGAGCGTGCTTCAGAACTGGGAACGCCCGTGGCCTCGATCTTCGCGGCGAGCGTGTCCGAGGCGGCATCGAAGGACTTCTTGAGCGACTCGGCGGCAGTGCGAAGCGTCTCCGCGTCGGTGAGTCGGGCTTTGATGACGGTGAGATCGTGCCCGGGGGTTCTCGCCATCGTCGGGACGATTCCGGCTTCCTGGGCGAGCAGCGCATCGATTTGGGCGCCGAGGTCTTTGGCGTAGTCGTCGATGATCGCACGAACGGCGGGGCTCACCGAGGGCCGGGTCGCTTGCGGTGCTGTGCCGTTGGGTTGAGAAGCCGGCGTGGGTGCGGGCATGGGTGGGGCCACAGGCGACACCGGCCGACCGTTGCGGAGCGCATCAAGTTGTCGCTGGGACGCCTCGCGCGCCGCCTCGGCCTGCTGGCGGCCGCGGGCTTCCAGCTCTTCCATCTGTTTGCGGCTGCGATCGTTCATGTCCTGCAGTTGCTGGCGGCCCTTGTCCGCCAATCGGTTCGCGTCCTCGACGGGGTCCGCAGGAGTCGGGGCGGCGCCCTGGGCCGTTGCACCCGTTTGCGCCGGGGCGGTCGATCTCTCGTACACGCCATAACCAAAGAGGGAGAGAGCCCCGAGCAGGACGACCGCCGCGCCGATGTTCCCCGCGTCATCGGACTTGCCGAACATGAGCGAGACAAGCTTGCCCACGCACCACGCCAGCCCGAGCATGACCAGCGGCACGATGACCGGAGTAAGCCACACGCCCAGCTTCACTCCCGCGCCGTACGCGTTGCGAGTCGGAGGCAACTGCTGCCACACAAGGACGGCGTTCCAGACGCACACGCCGAGCAGCAGGACGAACAGGAGCATGATCCACCCGCCCATGGCGAAGGCGCGGGTGGACTGTGGCGCGGGATTGTGCGGGCGTCTTGGCATGCGGAATCTCCGTGGGTCGCGCAGTATACCGGAAGACCGCTGAGAATCGCGTCCCGGACCTACGATCGATCCGGAGGCGACTCGTGACGATACGAAACAGATTGTTCATGGTGTTGGCGCTGCTCTTGGCGCTGTTGCGCGTTGGATGGGCGTTTGGGCAACCGGGTTCGGCACCGGGGCATGACTTGGTGGAGACTGGGCGGGCGGCGACGGCAATGGTGGATGTGGGCGGACGCGTGTTTGGGTCGGCGTTCTGCATCGACCGGCGCGGCGTGTTCGTGACGAATGCTCATGTGGTGGCAGGGGTTCAAGATCCAAAGACCGTGAAGGTCGTCGTTCATCCGGGGTTGAAAGACGAGCAGGTCCTGGAGGCCGAGGCGCTGCTTTCCAAGGCGGGCGTGGATCTGGCGATGATTATCGTGACCCCGCGGGAGCGACTCACGCCGCTGAAGCTGGGTCATTCGCAAACGTTGCGGGAGACTGACGGAGTGACGGCGTTTGGGTTTCCCTTCGGCGATGCATTCGCGGTGGCGGACGCGAAGTATCCGACGGTGAGCGTGTCGACGGGGAAGGTGACGGCGCTGCGGAAGACGAAGGACGACAAACTGTTGGCCATACAGGTGGACGCTTCGTTGAATCCGGGGAACTCTGGCGGGCCGCTTCTTGATTCGCGAGGCATGGTGGTGGGGGTGGCGGTCGCGGCGGTTCCCGGTGCGGCGCTGAATCTGGCGCTCCCCGCGGAGCTGGTCGAGGAACTCTCGTCGTTTCCCATACTCTCGATGCCGAGCATGCTGCCCTCGGTGGCGGCCGATGAGTTGGACAAGCCGTACACGCTCAAGGGGCGGGCGTGGTCGATGCGGGGCTCGCCGCCGAAGGTCGTGGTAAGCGTGACCTCCGGTGTGCACGCGCCCGTGACGGCGTCTTTGGATGCGGGTGGGGATGGGTTCCATGCAAACCTGTCGTTCGCGCCGGGAAAAGATGTTCCTGCGGGACCGACGGCGACTCCCGTCACGTCATTCCACGTTCGGATCGTCGCGATCCAGGGTGCCGCGACGACGACCACGGAGCGCGACATTCTCGTAAGGGGCTCCGCCCGCGCGGAACATCGCGAAAAGTCCGTTCAGCAAAGGCCCGCACAACCGACGAGCGCAACGCCGGGGAGTTCTCCCCCCGCACCTCGCGCAGAGACCAGTCCGGAGAGCGCGCCTGCGGCGGTCTTCACCGTTCCCGAACTTCCCGAGGGACGGAAGACCGTGCCCTTGCCAGGGGCCGCCGGCGGCGTGGTTCTGGCGGGAGGCGGGCGGTTTCTGCTCCTCCCAATTCCGGACGATTCGGTGCTGGCGGTGGTGGATGTGTGCGAGGCCAAGGTGGCGAAGGTGTTGCCGATGATGAGCGGCGAGACGCTCGTGGCCGGGAGCGCCAACTCGATCATTCTGGTGGACCCGCGCTCGAAGATGCTGCAGCGGTACAACCTGCACTCGTTCGCGCGGGAGCTGACGGCGCCGGTGCCCACGAAGGGCACGCCCGCAACGCTCGCCATGGGGTGGCAAGGCGTGGGGCCGCTCATGATCAACTCCATGGAGACTTACCAGGGCGCGCTTGAGCTGGTAGATCCGAGGACACTTCGCATCCTGCCGAGTCAGTTCGCTGGGGGCCAGGTACGCTCGGGCGCGGGGGCGCGAGTTCGGGCGTCGGCGAACGGCAGACGCTTCTGCCTGTGGTCCACATCCGGCAGTCCGTCGGGGCTGTGCCTGATCACGCTGCGGGGCGAGCAGGGCATCGTTGCCTATGAGCACGACTCGAACAGTCCGCTGCGCCCCACCGGCGACGGGCTGGTGTACGGCGCGGGCTCGGTGTTCCAGTCTGATCTGCGCACCCGAGTTGAGGGGCCGACAGCGGGGGTCTTCTATATCCCGGCGGTGGATGAGTCCTTCTTCCTCGCCGTGAACCTTGGACTTGGGTCGGGCGGGAAGGCGACGCTCCCCCGGGTGGATCTGCATGTGCTGGGCGACCATCGTCCCCTGTGCTCTCTGGGGGACTTCGAGGAACTGCGGGATGTTGAGACCGGATGGGCCGTTCAGGGACCCATGATCGACGAGCGCCTGACGCTCGTGCCACCGGCGAAAGTGCTCGTCGTGCTTGCCGCGGGCAAACGCGAACTCGTCTTCCCGAGCGTGGATGTTGATGCGATGCTCGCCAAGTCCGGCATGGACTATCTGTACGTGAAGTCGCGTCCGCCGGCGAGCATCCGCAGGGGCGGGCGTTTGGAGCATCAACTCAACGTCGCTTGCAAGAGCGGCGGCGCGACTGCGACCCTGGAACACGGCCCGGACGGGATGACGCTGTCCCCCGCGGGGGTGCTCTCGTGGAGTGTGCCCGCCGCGTACGGCGGAGCTTCGGCGACCGTGGTGATCCTGCTGAAGGATTCCACCGAGCAGGAGAAGTACTTCACGTTCCAGCTCGCCATCGAGTAGCTGGGCGAGCGCTGCGCTCGTCAGGGCTTCACAGTGAGTTCGGCCTTTCGCTCGGCAATTTCCGCGCTGATGGCCGCCACGAACTTCTCCAGCGGCATCGATCCCGCGTCCTTGTCCGTGCCGCGCATGCGGATGGAGACGGAGTTGGTCTCCGCATCGCGCGGGCCGACGATGAGGAGGTACGGAATCTTCATCTCGGCGGCGACCTTGATCTTGCCCTGGATGCGGTCGTTGGTCTCGTCGAGGGTGACGCGAACGCCCGCGGCCTTCAGTGCGGCCTCCACCTTTCGCCCGTAGTCGATGGTCTTTTCGCTGATGGGAAGCACGCGGACCTGCTCGGGGTTGAGCCACGTGGGGAACGCGCCGGCGAAGTGCTCGATGAGCACGCCGCAGAATCGCTCCATGGAGCCGAAGGGGGCACGGTGGATGACGACGGGGCGGTGCTGCTTGTTGTCCGGGCCGATGTAGGAGAGATTGAAGCGGATCGCCATGTTGTAGTCGACCTGCACAGTGCCGAGCTGCCATTCGCGACCGATGACGTCCTTGACGACGAAGTCGATCTTCGGCCCGTAGAACGCGGCCTCGCCGGGGTCCCGGCTGAAGGGGACGCCGAGGGATTCCGCGGCCTGAATGCAGGCCTGCTCGGCTTTGTCCCAGTTTTCCTTGGTGCCCGTGTACTTGTCGGCGTTGGGGTCGCGCAGGCCGACACGAACGCGGTAGTCCTTCATGCCCAGCACGTTGAAAATAGTCTTGACGAGGGAGAGGCACCCCTGAATCTCGCCCGGGATCTGCTCCTCGGTGCAGAAGAGGTGGGCGTCGTCCTGGGTGAAGCCGCGCACGCGGGTCATGCCGTTCAGCTCACCGGATTGCTCCCAGCGGTAGACGGTGCCGAACTCCGCGAGACGCACGGGCATGTCGCGGTAGGAGTGGGGGGCCGAGTCGAAGATCTTGGCGTGGTGCGGGCAGTTCATGGGCTTGAGCATGAACCCCTCGATGAGCTGATCATCGGGAAGTACGCGGTCGGGGGTGATGGTCTGCTTGCCGGTGCGCTCGTTGATGCCGGCCGCGAGGCGCGCCGAGACGCCCTCGACGCGGTGCATGAGTTCGGCGCAGGAGCAGCCCTCTTTGGCGAGGCGATCGAGGGTATCGCGCTCCACGATCGGGGCGAACTGCGAATCTTTGTAATAGGGGTAGTGGCCGGAGGTTTTGTAGAGCTCCAGCGAGCCGATGTGCGGGGTGAAGACCTCGGTGTACCCCTGCTTTTTCAGCTCCGCGGCGATGAAGTTCTGCAGTTCCTTGCGGACGATCGAGCCCGCGGGTGTCCAGAGGATGAGCCCCTGCCCGACGGCTTCGTCGATGTGGAAGAGTCGGAGCGACTTGCCGAGCACGCGGTGGTCGCGCTTGACGGCCTCTTCCTTCTGCTTCATGAACTCGTCGAGGTCGGCCTGAGTGGCGAAGGCGGTGCCGTAGACGCGGGTCAGGCGGTCGGAGTTCTCGTCGCCGTGCCAGTAGCTGGAGGCGAGTGACATCACCTTCACCGCGCCGATGCGGCCGGTGGAGGGGATGTGGGGGCCGCGGCAGAGGTCTTCCCAGTTCCGATTCTCACGAGTGCCAGTAACGTAGAAAGAGAGCTTTGTGCGAGGATCGCAGTAAACTTGGTCTGACCGGTAGTTTGGAATCGATCCCTCTTTGGCAGTGCGATTACGAAAGAACTTGTGCAGCCCCAAATACTGCGTCAATTCTGGACGAGCATCGGGAGTCTGTCCAGCGGCTTCGAGTGCAACGAACGAGTTGTCCACCTTGTATTTGTTGCCTTCTTCCATGACTTTGGTCATGCCTTCTCGTGAAGCCATTTCGTACCGTGTAAATGGCCGATCCTCCGCAATAATCTTCTTCATCTCCGCTTCGATCGCGGGGAAGTCGGACTCCTTCAGCGGGCGATTGTCCGGGAACTTGATGTCGTAGTAGAACTTGTCTTCCAGTGGAGGGCCGTAGACGAGTTGGGCTTCGGGAACGATGCGCTGGATCGCCTCGGCCATCACGTGGGCCGCGGAGTGGCGGATGAGGAAGAGGGCGTCGGGGTCGGGCTTCTTGTCGCGGGTCTTCGGGGTGACGATGGCGACGGCGGAGTCCGACTCGATGCGGGTGTTCAAGTCTCGGAGTTCGCCGTTGATCTTGGCGCCGAGGGCGTCCTGCGCCAGTCGCGGACCGATCGCCGCGGCCACCTCTCGGGCGGTGACGGGCTGGGCGAACTCTTTGACGGAGCCATCAGGAAGGGTGATGCGGGGCATGGGGAGTCCGGTTGGGGCAAAAGGGTCGGGTTTGGGCGGGGATCGTACGGCTGTTCCTCCTCGCAGGGGGGTTTGACGCGGCCCCCCGGATCGGCGACACTACCGGGGCTTGCATCGCTGCCTTGTCGGCCGCGCGCGGGCCTTGCTGGGGCAAATGCGTGATCTGTCCGTTCTGCGACCACAACGACGACAAGGTGATCGACAGCCGCGCCAGCGACGGCGGGCGGGTTGTACGCCGGCGGCGCGAGTGCCTGAAGTGCGAGCGACGGTTTACCACGTATGAAAAAGTGGAGGAGACGGCACGGCTGATGGTGGTGAAGCGCGATGGCACGCGCGTGCCATTCAACCGGGAAAATGTGCTGAAAGGTGTGCTGGCCGCCTGCGGCAAGCGTCCCGTTTCCGAGCAGGCCAAGCGGCAGTTAGTGGATGAGGTGGAGGAAGAACTGCACCGCGAGTTCGACCGCGAAGCGCCCTCGCACGCGATCGGGGAACGCGTGATGCAGAAACTGGCCGCGCTGGACAAAGTGGCGTATGTGCGTTTCGCCAGCGAGCACTACCAGTTCGAGAATGTGGGGCAGTTCGTGCAGGAGCTGCGCGATCTGGATGCGCGCCCGAAGGAAGTGAAGGACCAGCAGAAACTGTTCTGAGGGGTCGCGTGGGTGCCGGGTGGCCGCGCATGGGGGGAGTTCTCGGGAGTTTGGGGAAGTTGGAGCGTGGGTGTGGCCACGCGAAGCCGCGGCGTGGCGAGCCGCATGTAACATGAAATGCAGGATGGTTGATTCGCACGGAAGGCGTGTCAGACTAGGAAGGTGTCCGGTGTGTGCCGGGCGGAGTTGAGAGAGAGATGGCTCAACTTTGAGGAGTTGCGTGCAGGGCGCTATCGCCGCCGGCATCTGTACCGTGCGCGGTGCGAGGGAGGAGCGGAGCCGTGCGTCTATGCGTTCTGGGAATATTCGCCGCCGGGGCGTTCGTTTCCTGCGCGCAGGCAGTGGTGCTATTTGATTCCATGGGGTTTGAGGGGCCGTCGTATCAGATCGGGAAGTTGGCGGGGCAGAACGGGTGGCACCCGGATCGTCCGACGACCGTCAGTGCGCAGGTGCAGAGCGTTCAGGCGCGTTCGGGGTCGCAGGCAGTGGAGTTGAACAGCGCGATCACGAACAACTTGTTCTATCCGAAGATCGATTACGAGCCGCCCGTGGGGGAACTCGTGCTGGTGGAGTGCGACATCGCACGATCGATCAGCGCCACGGCCAGCTTTGGATACCTGATCGAGGTCTTCGGAACAAACGGCGCGAAGATTGCCCGGGCTGGGCTGGGCGTAAGCGAAGGTCAGATTCGGGCGGTTCGCACGCTCGCCCTAGGGACCGCGCCGGTGAACACAACCATCTTCGCGCCGCTGCAATGGGCCCACTTTGAGATGCGGCTGAACTTTGCAGTCCACACGTGGGATCTGTTCGTTGATGGCGCGCTGGCCGCCGGGGCGCTGCCGATGCTCAACCAGACCGCCAAGGGCATCGCGGACGCGGACCTCCAGGTGGCCACCTTCAACGCCTCGACGGATACCGGGTATTTCGATAACTACGTCGTGCGGACTGTGCCCGCGCCGGGGGGGGGTGGGATCGCGCTGGCGTTGATTGGCGGGTTCGCAGCAGCGCGCCGGCGGCGTGCTGAACGAGCGCGGAGCCGGAGGACCATCACACCCGGCTGCGAGTCGCGGCCATGGGAACGGCGTCCGCGCCGGTAGTCAGGTTTCGACCGAACTCGCCGGGCTCAAACAAATGCACGCCGCCCGTGCCGCCGCGGGAAGGGTCGAGGGCGAGCGTGATGGTCTGGCCGGGGCGAACGTCCGCACCAGCCCGTGTCTGCACGCGGGCGATGAGGGAGTGCTTGTTCGGGGTGGGCAGGGTGCAGGTAAGGTCCATCTGATCCCCAAGGGGCTCGACGAGGGAGACCACGATGCGAAGCGTGGGGCGGTCGTCGGCAGGCCGCGCTTCGGTGACAAGTTCGAGGGCCTGCGGACGGATGCCCAGCACGACGGGGGCATTGACAAGGGGCTCGAGACGATCGAACCATGATGGAGGAAGCGAGATGCGGTAGGGGCGGCCGTCGGGGTCGTTCGATCCCTCAACAAAGACGGGACGTGAGGCGTCGAAGGCGAGCTTGCCGCTCAGGAAGTTCATTGGCGGAGTGCCAAGGAAGCCGGCGACAAAGCGATCCGCCGGGGCGTGATAGAGCTCCATGGGCGGACCATGCTGGCGGACGATGCCCGCGTGCATGATGGCGACGCGATCGCCGAGGGTCATCGCCTCTTCCTGATCGTGCGTGACGTACACAGTCGTGGTCTTCAGCCGCTGGTGCAGCGACTTGATCTCGGCACGGGTGGACCCGCGGAGCTTGGCGTCGAGGTTGGAGAGGGGCTCGTCGAAGAGGAAGGCCTTGGGCTCGCGGACGATGGCGCGGCCGACGGCGACGCGCTGCCGCTGCCCGCCGGAGAGGGCCGCTGGCTTGCGGTCGAGGAGCTCGGAGAGGTGCAGCATCTCGGCGACCGCAGCGACGCGCGTGGCGATCTCTGGCTTGGGAACCTTGCGCATCTTGAGGGCGAAGGCCATGTTGTCGCGCACGGTCATGTGCGGGTACAAGGCGTAGTTCTGGAAGACCATCGCGATATCGCGGTCTTTCGGGTGGACGTCGTTCACGACGCGGCCGCCGATCGAGATAGTGCCGTCGGAGACTTCCTCCAGCCCCGCGATCATGCGCAGCGTGGTGGACTTGCCGCACCCGGACGGGCCCAGGAGGACGAGGAGTTCGCCATCGGCGATGGCCAGGTCCAGGGCCTTGACAGCATGAAAGTCGCCCGCGGGTTTCTTGCCCGGATAGACCTTGTCAACGCGTGAGAGGGTGATTTCAGCCATGGGGGTTTGGAGTGGGAAGTGGGATTGGGGAGTGGGAGTGGGGAGGGAGGGGTTTAGGAAGCGAGATCGTATCGCGGAGTGGGAGGGGCTCGGGTCAGGGCTCCGAGGCGGCTCGCCAGAGTTTATCAAGATCAGCCGAGGAGATGGGGGGCTTGGGGGCGCGCTCGGGGGCGAGTTGGGAGAGGCGAAAGTCTTCGAGGGCCCAGCGATATCGCTCGATGGGGGCCGGGAGGTGGCCGGGGCCCATGGCCCACTCGCCCGCGTCAAGGTTGACCGTGGGGGCCGCACGTTTGGCTTGGGGAAGGGGTGCCTTCGATTTGTTGGAGTTGGGGGGAGAAACCCTCGGTTGCGCTTCGGGCTCGTGTTCATTCACGGATGCTCGGGGCTCGCTGGACATCGCCTTGGCAACCCACCCCGTAAAGCGTTTCCAGTGCGGGGCGATGGCTGCGAGCGATCCCGACTCGGATTTGGAGCCGTCTTCGCGGAGATTCAGGAGTCGCTCGCGCATGACCTCGACATAGACGGGGTAGCGGCGGAGTTGTTCCCAGCGGACGGCGACGAGGAAGCCGCGAGGCATGAGATACGCGGCCTGCTCCCGGATATCAGCGACGGACTCGGCCCACAGCCGCGGCGTGCCGCCCGAGAAGCGGCGGGCGATCTGGGCCCGGGAATCGAGAATTCGGGCCACGGCGTCGCAAGTCTCGCGGGCGATGGCCGAGAGGCGGCCCCACGAGGCGGTGCGGCGGTCTTCAAACGCGGCCTGCGTGCGGATCGCCGGCTGACTGTCGATGAAGGTGCGCTCGGCAATGGTGCAGGTGAGTTGGTCGCGAAGCTCATCGGGTGTGCCCAGTTGCGTGAACTGGTTGCGCATGTCGTTCCATGCCGGGTGGGATTCGAGGTAGTACTTCACCTCGTCCTCGCAGGCAAGGGCGAAGAGGCGGCGGAGGCCGGCGCGGGTGAGGAGTTCTGCTTCGCGCGGCGTGGGGGCGAGGGTGAGCGTGACGGAGTCGGTATTGTCGACGAGCGCGGGGTGAGCGGTGGTGGTGGCGCCATCGCGATCTGTCGCGATGGATTCGGGGAGGTCGCCGAAACTCCAGGTGGTGAGCTTTCGCGTGACGAAGGAAGCGCGGTCCTCGGCGGCGCGGAGTTGTTTGAGGCGCGGTTCCAGGCGTTTGAGCAGCGCAGGAAGGTCGCGGTCGAGGGCGAGTTCCTTGGGTTCGGGAGTGATGGGATCATCGACGACGCGGACACGAAGGATCAGGTGTGCGGGGAGCCCCTTGAACTGCCATGTGGCGGGGTCGATTTTCACGCTGTGCAGGACTTCGAGGGCTTCGGAGAGCGCGGCCGCGAGCGGACCCGCGGCGAAGGTCATGGCCTCAGCGCAGGCGGTGGCGAGGGTGGCCGCGTCGGCCTTGGCTTCGATCGCGGCGCGTTGGGGCTTGGGGAGTGTGCGGATGAGGGCTGCGAGAAGATCGGGGAGCGCGCCGGGGACGAGCCATTCGGCCCGCTCGGGGGTGAGGACTGACAAATCGCGCAGGGCGATGGTGAGGGTCAGGCCGTCGTCGTTCTTGCCGGGGGCGAGCGCGTACTCGATGGGGCAAAGCGCGGCGGATTCGCCGGAGCCGACTTCAATGAAATCGGGGAATGCAGATTCGTCAAGACCCCTGGTGGCCTCGGGTTTGAGGATCTCGGGGAGATTCAGGAAGAGCGTGCGCTGATCGGTTCGCTCGGCTCCCGCGCGCCAGCGTTCCAAGGTTGTTGGATCGCAAATGTTCGCCGGGAGCCGCTCGGAGAACCACTTGGCAAGTTCTTCACTGGTGAGAGTGAGGTTGCGGCGGCGAAGTTTGGCTTCGACGGTGGCCGCGCGGGCGAGGATCGCGCGGTTGTGCAGCATGAAGGGAGCATCGATTTTCCACTTGCACTCGGCGAGAGCTTCGGTGAGGAAAATCGCTCGGGCGGACTTAGGATCGGATGCAGCGATGCTGGCGCGGCGTCGCGGCACGACGACGATGCCGCTCATCGTGACACGCTCCCACGCGCTGGGCTCGCCAGTCTCCGGATCAAGGTGAGCATCGCTGTACTGATGCCGGAACATGTGCCCGGCGAGTTCCTCGATCCATTCGACCTGCACGCGGGCGAGCGTGCGGGCGTAGAGCCGCGTGGTCTGCACGATTTCCGCGGCCATCATCCACTTTGGGCCCTTCTTGAAGAGCACGGAACCCGGGAAAATCTGCACGACGTTGCCGCGGACGCCGCGGTAGTCGAACGAACCGTCTCCTTCGCGGCACGAGACATTGGTGATGAGGCCGGTCAGGAGAGCGCGATGGATCGCGTCGGATGTCGGATGTGCGATGGCGGATGTCGGATGTGCAGGCAGAAGGCCGAGGTCCTGGGCGACGCTGCGGAGTTGGTCGTGCATCTCCTTCCACTCGCGAAGGCGTGCGGGGGCCACGAACAGCTCACGACACCAGGAGAAGAACTGGCCCCCTTGCATCGTGTCGCTGGCGTGTCGGAACTGGTCCCAGAGTTTCAAAAGCGTGAGGAAGTCGCTGGTTTCATCGCGAAAGACGGCGTGGGCGCGATCGGCATCCTGTTGACGGCTCAAGGGGCGATCACGCGGATCCTGAATCGAGAGAGCTGCGGCGAGGATGATGATCTCACTCACCGCGTTCTCGCGCTGCGCGCCGAGGAGCATGCGGGCGATGCGGGGGTCCGTAGGGATGCGGCTCATCTGCTCGCCGATGGGCGTGAGTGCGCCGAGGCGGTCGGGTTGCGTGATCGCGCCGAGTTCGAAGAGGGTTTCGTACCCATCCTTTATGGCCGCGGCGTCGGGGGCGTCCAAGAAGGGAAAGTCCTCGATGTCGCTCAGACGCAGCGACTTCATTTGCAGAATAACACTCGCAAGATTGGTGCGCCGGATCTCGGGATCGGTGAAGTTCGGCTTGGCGGTGTAGGAGGATTCGGAGTAGAGGCGAATGCAGATGCCCGGCGCGACGCGGCCGCAGCGCCCGGAACGCTGGTTCGATGATGCCCGCGAGATCGGCTCGATGGGGAGACGCTGAATCTTGCGGGCCGGGTCGTAACGGCTGATGCGGGCCAGGCCGGTATCGACGACGGAGCGGATCCCGGGGACGGTGAGAGAGGTTTCGGCAACGTTGGTGGAGAGGATGACGCGCTGCCGCGGCCCGGGATGGAAGATGCGGTCCTGCTCTTCGTTGGTGAGGCGGGAGAAGAGGGGGAGGATGTCCGCGCTCAGTTGTCGGCGGCGAAGGGCGTCGGCGGCGAGGCGGATCTCCCGCTCGCCGGGGAGGAAGACGAGGATGTCGCGAGGGGCCGGCGAGCCGGGGGATGTCTCCCCCGGTACGAATTGAGTGGAACCAAACGTCAGTTCTTCAACCGCATCGGCAACGTGCTCAACCTCGACGCGCTCGGGTTCCTCTTCATCGTCCTTGTACGGGCGATACCTCACTTCGACCGGGTAGCCGCGCCCCGATACCTCGATGATCGGGACAAACAGAACCCCGGCGGTCACGCCGGGGCCGCGGTGATCGACCGAGATCTGGGAAGTTACGCCCCCGGCTTCTCGACGGTCGGCCCCTGTGGCCCCCGCGAGACCGCGGGGGTTCTGCATGAGGGCCGACTGGAAGTACTTGGCGAAGCGTTGCGGGTCAATCGTCGCGCTCGTGATGACGAGTTTGAGGTCGGGGCGCTTGGGGAGCAGGCCGCGGAGATAGCCAAGGAGGAAGTCGATGTTCAGGGAGCGTTCGTGGGCCTCGTCGATGATGATGGCGGAATAGGCGCGGAGGTGAGGATCGCCCGAACCTCCTCCGCCAAGCTCGGCCAGCAGCATGCCGTCGGTGAGGAGCTTGATCTTCGTAGCGCGGCTGGTGGTGTCCTGGAATCGAACCTTGACGCCGACCGTTCCACCCAGCCGTTCCCCGCGCTCCTCCGCGATACGTGCGGCGACGGCCCGGGCAGCCAGGCGGCGGGGCTGCGTGTGCCCGATCATTCCTTTCTCCGCAAGTCCCATGGCAAGCATGATCTGCGGGAGCTGAGTGGTTTTTCCCGAACCGGTCTCGCCGCAGATGATAGTGACCTGGTGATCGCGAATAGCGGCGACGATGTCGTCGCGGCGTGCGAGGATGGGGAGCGAAGGTGAGCCCGATGGGGGAGCGGACATGGGAGCGAAGGGTACGGGCCGCCACCGTGCCATCACGTGCAGCCGAGGACGCGGCTTGGGGGCGTCCACGGTGCTGTTGCAACCGGTACCGAAGACTGGAGATGGTCCGCGATGGCACCTTTGGTCACATGCTTATTTCGCGGGTTCGACTGGAATGTCCAGTGGAATATCCGCTCTGTTCAGGCCGCCTGTTGCCGGCACCGAATGCCCCGCGACGTCTAACCGGAGCGGCGGCGATCCCGGGAGTTGCAGAACAACGGTCAGCGTCCCACGGAATCGGCCTTCGACGGCGTCCTGGGTTTTTCGGATCGACGAGATGGGGTAGGACTTGAAGAGGGCAATTCCCTGACCGGGAAAGACGAATGAGGTCTGTTGATCGGGGCCATCATCGCCGCGGGCGGTCACGAATACTGATACTTGCAGTTTCTGAAATGGCGTGAACTCCGCTGACACCGGAGTGAGGGTCAGCAGAACGTTTTCAGACGAGGCCCCCGGCCTCGCGGAGACCGTGAACATGCGCTGCAAGCGGGGTTCGACGAGGTGCGCGTCGACGGTGCGATTGGAGAGTTCCCGCGTCAGCCATGTCACCTCATCGTTGGTGAAGTAAATCGCCGTGATGGGACGCGAGAGAATATGGTCCGCGATTCTTGCTTTGTCAGATGGTGATGGCGCTCGCCGGGCGAGTTCCGCCCAGGCGTCCATGGTGAACGAGCGGCTGGTGAGAACTTCCTCGACGAGCGAGTGCGTCGGCGCCAGGGTTAGCAGCGCGCGATTCCACCAGAGGATACCGCCGATCGGAATCGAGGCGAAGCACGCGGCGATGGGGAGGCAGAGCAGGATGGCGGCCGCGAGCCACTTCATGCTCCATTTCTTCGTCATCGTCTCGCTTCCCCCCGGCCAGCCCCAGTACGAACCGCATTCGGGGCACCGCGCATCGTGCTTTGCATCGGGGCCCCTCGACTCACTGGGTTCGAGGCCAGCCAGATCGTACTTGCACTTGGAGCATCTCAGCCGGTCACCCACGGGCCGCCGCGCCATCCCGAACAACTGCATCCCCGCGAACATGCACGCCATCGGCAGCGCGCCGAGGAGACGAATAATCACGCTGCCGCCGAACTGTCCGAGCGCGGTCGCGATGAAGAAGAGGTAGAGGCCGGGAACGATGCACGCCATCAGCAGGAAGAGACTTCCCGACTCGCGCATTACCACGAATCGCCGCCTCCATGAATCCCGCAGGTGCATCTTGAGCAGGTGCCGGATGAGCATCGCCGCGCAGAATACGGCGATGGGAGCGGCTACCAGGAGATACATCTGGTTCGTGCTCATGGAGCGGGAGTGTACGGAGGGTGGGAGAATGGCCCGGCTCCGCAATCGGCACCTGCGCGATGATCATGCTCAGGCACATCCCTTGCCGCACTGGTTGCCGCCTCAGAGCAGGCGGCGAACCAGTGGCACGGCGGATGGACCCGGCCGCGGAATCGAATGGGATTTGCCCGCGGGCTCGCTCAACACGCGCGCGGGTCATACTCTCCCCCGCATGACGACTGCCGCGCCATATCTGGACACCCTCGAGGCCGAGGCCATCGCGATTCTGCGCGAGGTGGGGGCGGAGTTTCAGCGCCCGGCCCTGATGTTCAGCGGCGGCAAGGACTCCATCGTGCTCGTGCGGCTGGCGGAGAAGGCGTTCCGCCCCGGGCCGTTTCCCTTCCCGCTGCTGCACGTCGATACGGGACATAACTTCGACGAGACGATGGTGTTTCGCGATGCGCTGGTGCAGCGGCTGGGCGAGCGGCTGGTGGTGGGGCTGGTGGAGGATGACATTCAGGCGGGGCGGGCGACGGAGCTTGCGGGCGGGGACATGATCCCCTCGCGGAACCGGGCCCAGATTCCCACGCTCCTCCGGGCCGTGCAGGAGCACCGCTTCGACTGTCTGATCGGCGGGGCGCGCCGGGACGAGGAGAAGGCCCGGGCCAAGGAACGCATCTTTTCAATCCGCGACGATTTCGGGCGCTGGGATCCGCGCCGGCAGCGGCCGGAACTCTGGGACTTGTACAACACGCGCATCCGCCCCGGCGAGCACATGCGGGCCTTCCCGCTCTCCAACTGGACGGAGTTGGACGTCTGGCAGTACATCGAGCGAGAGAGGATCGAGATTCCTTCGTTGTACTACTCGCACGAGCGCGAGGTGGTCATGCGCGAGGGGAAAGTGATTCCAACGGGCAGGTTCATCCCGCCGCTGAAGGGGGACAAGCCGGAGCGGCGGCGCGTGCGGTTCCGAACGATCGGGGACATGACATGCAGCGCGGCCGTGGAATCCGAGGCGGGCACGATTCACGATATCATTGCGGAGATTGCGGCCGCGACGACGAGCGAACGCGGCGGACGGATCGACGATGCGGGAAGCGAAACGGCGATGGAGGATCGCAAGCGGGAGGGGTATTTCTGATGAGTACGCACGCTCCTTCGGCCGCGCCCGCGGCTCCACAACTCCTCCGGTTGCTGACGTGTGGGTCCGTGGACGACGGGAAGTCCACGCTGATCGGGCGGTTGCTCTTTGATTCCCTCGCGCTCTTCGCGGATCAGATCGCCGCGATCGAGCACGCCAGCAAACGGCGCGGGGATGAGAAGATTGACCTGTCACTCTTCACCGACGGCCTGCGCTGGGAGCGGGAGCAGGGAATCACGATCGACGTGGCCCATCGGTACTTCTCCACCGCGAGTCGCCGGTTCATCCTGATCGACTGCCCCGGCCACGCGCAGTACACGCGGAACATGGTGACGGGGGCGAGCCACGCGGACTTGGCAGTGATTCTGGTGGATGCACGCCTGGGCGTGCAGGAGCAGACGCACCGGCACGCGTATCTGGCCGCGCTGCTGGGGATTCGGGAGTTGATCGTTGCGGTGAACAAGATGGATCTGGTCGGGTGGGAGGAAGCGGCGTTCCTGAAAGTGCGCGAGTCGTTCGAGAAGCTGCGCCACGAACTGCACGGGGCGAACGTGACTTACGTGCCGGTCTCCGCGCTCAAGGGGGACAACATCGTGCACCGTTCGGCCAACGCGCCGTGGTACAAGGGGCCAGCGCTATTGGAACTGCTGGAGGCGGCGCCCGCGCACTATCTGGAGAGCGATGGGCCGGCGCGGTTTCCCGTGCAGTATGTGATCCGGCCGCGCGGGCGCGCGGGGGCGGAGGGAGAACATGACTTCCGCGGATTCGCGGGATCGGTGGCCGCGGGGACGTTCAAAGTTGGCGACAAGGTGATGGCGATGTCCTCAGGGCGGACCTCAACGATCGAGTCGATTCGGATTTTGGATCAGCGGCTGGAGGAGTGCCGCCCGCCGCAGTCGGTGGTGCTGACACTCGCGGATGACATTGATATCGGCCGCGGCGAGATGCTCGCCAAGCACGACGATGCACCGGTGGCCACGCGCGAGATGGGGGCGACGGTGGTCTGGATGGGGCCGAGCCCGATGGTGGTGGGGAAGAAATACCTTCTGCGGCACACGACGCACTTCACGCCCGTGATGATCGCCCGGATTGAAAGCAAGCTGGACATCCGGACGTTCGAGCACGAGCCCGTCGGCGAGGGGAAGGGCCTGGAGCCCAACGACATCGCGAACATCCACATGCGTGCGGCCGCGCCGCTGTTCGTGGATATGTACGAGGACTGCCGGGCGACGGGCTCTTTTGTGCTGATCGATGAGGCGACGGGAGAGACCTGTGGCGGCGGGTTGATCCGTTCGGTGGGGTGATGGGAGGCGAAGGTGAGCGGGATGGGGAGGTGGGGGTGACCGGTGCGGCCAACAAGGGTGGTGTGATTCCTTGCTCGTCCGGCACCCGTATCCCGGTCAAAGTGCGGGAAAACTGATTGCGTGCCCCACCTGGCGGACGCGATCAAACCGGCCCACCCGCCGCATCAATCAACATCCGGCGAACCATGCGCTCAGGAAGCTGAAGATGTTCTGCACGACCGGCGTGCCAGTGGTGCCGTTGCCGCCGATGACGGCCGCGGGGCGGAGCGCGAACCAGTCGGTCAGATAGGCGAAGATGTCGGAGACGGAGAGGGCGCCAGACTTGTCGTAGTCGGCGTAGCAGCAGGGGGAGGTGTTGTTATTCGCGGCGTTGCAGGTGGTGGATGTGGTGACGAAGCGGGCCCCGGCGGCGCCGCTCGGGAGGCACGCGGCCTGGGCAACGCCGGTGTTGCAGGTGGCGCCGCGGCAGCAGACGCCGGTGGGCGCGCCGCCGAGTGTGACGATGAAGTCGCCGGAGAATGTGCGGTGCTGGTTGCCGGCGCCGCCGTTGCCAAAGTTGTATGTGGCGCTGATGGTGGGGAAGCTGTTGCTCTCGTCTAAGAGGAAACTTCCGGCGGTGAGAGTGGTCGCGTTGATCGAGGCGCCGGTGCCGGGCTCCGGGACGAGCGTCCAGGCGACGCTCGCGAGGTCGCCGGTCTTCTGGATGGTGTAGGGGATCGCGCCCGAGCCCGTGATGTTGAGGGCGGTCTCGATGAAATTGAGCGAGGATCCGACGACGAGGTTGGTGTATCCGCTCGGGGCGTTCATGTCGCCGGAGCCGGTGATGTGGATGCGGAACTCGGTCGCGGTGGCGGTCACGGTTGCGGTGGTGGTCGCGGAGCCATATACGATGGTTCCGTCTCCGTTTCCAAGACCGCCGCTCGTGGAGCCCGAACCTCCAGACCCAACCAACGAAACGTTCGCGGCGGTAGAGGTCTGCGATGGCCCGCCGCCCGGACCGCTTCCGCCCGCAAAAGAGTTTCCGACGAAGCGGGCATTGCCGAACGCGCCTTGGCTGTTATGAATCGTGATTGTCGCCTTTGAGCAGGCGGCAATGGAAAAGACGAAGCCCATAGCAACCGCGGCAGAAGTACGTAAGCGCATTGTTCGATCTCCCGTCCCCGGAGCCCCTTGCCGAACAGTATCACTCTCGGCCGGCCCATAGTGCGTGAAAAACGGGGCTATCGATTACGGGGCTTGCTCCCCGTTCTCGTCGGCCAGTGTTCGCCACTTCTTGGCGAAATCTTGCTTCCCCATCCGCTCATATACCTTGGCAATCGCCTCGGCCATCTTCTGTTTCTGCGGCCGCGGCGAAGGTGTGCTTGCCAGATCTCGGTATACGCGTTGAAGGGTCTGCGCGGCGCACTGACCACAGCCAGTTTTTTCGAGTGCCGCGGCCAACCAAATTGCACATTGCTGGGCTCCCCCGCTCGTCGGCCCTCGAACCCATCGATATCCGTCGGTTGCCTCTTCGAGCACGCGCACCTCATCCTCGGTTCTTCCGAGACTACGCAGCACCAAAGAATAGTTGCCGAGCGTTTCCAGCGTGCGCCAGTGTCGCACGGTGAGCACGCGGCGCATCGCGGCGAGTGTCTCCGCGTAGGCCCGCTCGGACTCTTCGGCCTTGCCGGTGGCATTAAGGAGGCGGGCTTCCTCGGCACGAACCGCGAGAGTCTGGGGGTGATCTTGTCCGAGGGCGGACGTCGTGTCCTTTCGCACATTCTGGACCAGGGCAAGCACATCGGCAAGCTTGGCACGGCGGGCATCCTGCTGGTCGGCTGGGATACGCTGCGCTCTCTTCAACTCAACCATTGCCAGGTTGTGTCTGCTCACAAGGACATCCAAACTCTTCGCTCCCAGATTGGACGATTGCAGCGATAGGGCTTCTCGATACGCGGTCTCCGCTCCGTCCAAGTCCGGGGGCTGGTTCCATTTCAGCGCGCCGCCCAACTGATTGAGAAGCGCCGCTCGTCGGAGCGTTTCCTTCGCGTTTGATGCAGTTCCAAGGGCCGCCAATCGATCTTTCAGAATCTTCACGGCGTCTGCGCCGTCCGCTTGCCGGTACAGCGCTTCGCCGAGGTATTCATCGATCTCGGCCAGCACATCGGCTACGCCCGGGGCTTGTGCCGCTTTGCCCTCTGCAAGGGCCTTGGCGGCCATGAGCACTTCGCGGCCGCGCGCCGGTTGGCCCACTCGCACGAACGACCGCCCCAAAGTCGCCGCGACGCGCATCTGGACTTCCGGGCGGTCGCCAAGCGTTGCGTCGAGGGCATCTGCCGCGCGGTCGAGCACGGTTTCCACGGTAACGCCGGCACCGTCCTCATCGGGGTCGGAGGAGGAAAGGACACGCTCGACAAGGAAGGTGTTCACGGTCTTGGTGGTCTGGGCGTCGTATTCGGCCTGTTTCTTGGCCGCGCTTTCGGCGAGGCGGGCCTCGCGCTCAGAGAGCCCGAAGTGGACCGAGACAACGCCGCCGGCGACGATGGCGGCAAGTACCGCCGCGGAAGCGCCGACGACGATGCGATTGCGGCCGACGAACTTGCGGGCACGGTAGATCCGGCTTTCGGGGCCGGCCGCGAGAGCCTGGCCTTCGAGATAGCGGCGAATATCCGCGGCCATTTCCTGAGCGGTGGCGTAACGGCGCTCGCGCTCCTTTCGCATCGCCTTGAGAGGAATCCACTCGAGTTCGCGGCGGAGCGCCCGCTGCAGGGAGGCGACGTGGGTGCCGCGGCGCCTTGCGATGGTGGTTCCCTCGGGGCCCAGGCCGCTGAGGCGGATGCTGGGGCGGGGCGGCTCGACATCACGGATGATTCGCTGGATCTCCGAGAGGGCGGCGACACGGAGCGACTGTGATTCGAAGGGGGGGGCGCCGGTCAGGAGTTCGTAGAGCATAACGCCGAGGGCGTAGACGTCGGTGCGGGTGTCGAGATCGGACATTCCCGCGGCCTGCTCGGGGCTCATGTATTCGGGGGTGCCGATGAGCATCCCTTCCTGCGTGAACTGCTGCCGCTCGGTGGCATCGCGCTGGATGGCGCGGGCGATGCCGAAGTCGATGACCTTCGGCATGGGCTGGCCGTCAACGAGTTCGACGAGGACGTTTGAGGGCTTCAGGTCGCGGTGGATCATCCCCTTGCCGTGGGCGTGCTGCACGGCCTCGCAGACGCGGGCCATGAGGAGCAGCCGATCGCGCACGCTGAGGGAGCGCTTGTCGCAGTAATCAGTGATGGGCTCGCCGGGGACGTATTCCATCACGAAGAACGGGCGACCGGTCGAGGTGGCGCCCGCGTCGAAGACTTTGGCGATATTGGGATGATCCATCAGCGCGAGCGTCTGACGTTCCTGCTCGAAGCGGGCCACGACGATCGCCGAATCCATGCCGGGCTTGATGATCTTGAGGGC
The DNA here is from genome assembly GCA_038225655.1 of Phycisphaerales bacterium. GTDB lineage: Bacteria > Planctomycetota > Phycisphaerae > Phycisphaerales > UBA1924 > UBA4658. The sequence goes on from JBBRQY010000004.1 coordinate 217,238, forward strand.
GACGCGGCGCGCGATTGGCGAGGTCTGTTCGGCGAGCCAGACGGTGCCGAAGCCACCCTCGCCGAGGACGGAAAGAAGGGTGTAGGCGGCGATGCGCGTGCCGGGTTGCTCGGTGGAGATTGCGCTGAATGCCGCGCGGGGTGGGGATGCTCCGAGCGATGCGGTGGGCTTGGAATCAAAGGGTTGGTCACCCATGGGCATGCTCCGGAGGCGAGGCGAACAGAAAGGAGGCCCGGAACGATACCGTGATGACCGGGCGAGAGAGCCGAGGGGCGCGAACGCCGAACGCCGCTTGATCGCGGGCCTGGCGTCACGGGGGTTGGTGGTATCGGGGGAGGTTGAGCGACGCGGGTCGGGACGTGGCGGTATGCTGGGCACGAAGGAGCCCACCCATGCCCGTCATGACAGGTCTTTCCGGCAACGAGATGTACTGCCTGCACCTGAAGGAGATGTCTCCGGGGGATGTGGTGGTGGGGAACAGCGTTTTCTCGGTGGGGTTCGTGGGGAGCATCGGGTCCAGCTTGCGGACGCTGGCGGGCGGGGAGGTGGTGGAGATCACGAGCATCATCCACGAGGGGCGGGCCAAGGCGCTGGAGCGGATGGTGCAGGAGGCGGAGAGCCGCAAGGGCGTGGGGATCACGGGCGTAACAAGCGAGCTGGTGCAGCACGCGGGGAACGTGGAGTTCCTGTCGATCGGATCGACGGTGCATAAGGAGGGGAAGACGGAAGAGACGCTGGAGTTCTCCACGAGCGCCGATGGGCAGGAGCTGTACTGCCTGCTCGACACGGGCTTCACGCCCAAGCGATTCGCCTTCGGCAACGTGGCGTACTCGATCGGAATTGGCGGCGGCATTCTCGGTGCGCTCCGCGGCCTGGGGCGCGGCGAGGTGAAGGAATACTCGCAGATCTTCAACGCGACGCGGCACCTTGCGCTGCAGCGCATCAGCGCCGATGCGCTGCTGCACGGGGCGAACGCGGTGGTGGGGATCAAAACGTCGATCATTCCTTTCCGGGGGATGCAGGAGATGGTGATGGTGGGAACGGGGGCGCGGCACGCCGCACTTTCGCCGGCGTTTGATCGCGCGCCCGTCACGAGCGACCTGACATGCGAGGAGATGTGGAACCTGATTCACCTCGGCTACATGCCGATGAAGCTGGTGCTTGGCGTGTCGGTGTATTCGCTGGGCGTGGTGGGCGGGCTGGTCTCGGCGTTCAAATCATTCGTGCGCGGCGAGATCACGGAGCTGAGCCGCTTGATCTATGAGGCGAGGCACAACGCGATCGCCAAGATCGCGGAGGATGCCACGGCCTGCGGGGCGGATGATGTGGTGGGGATCAAATGCCACGTCTACCAGCTCGGCGGCGGGATCATTGAGTTCCTGGCGATCGGCACGGCGGTGAAGCGGATGCCGGGGATCGGCACCGTGACCGAGACTCTTCCCTCGCAAGCGGTGATGCGCGACAAGGACACGTTCATCAACACCGCCGAGCGGTCGCTGGGGACGAACCTGAACGAGGCGATGGAGAAATAGGACATCTCGCGGGCGGCTGGCCGGTTTCCTACACTGGCGACCTATGGCGAACAAGCGATTCGAGAGTGCGGCCGCGGCGTTTGCGGACCTGAAAACCAAGGGCGTGCTGCGCGACGGCATGACCGTGATGGTGGGGGGGTTCGGCCTCTGCGGCATTCCCGAGCATCTGATCGTCGCCTTGCGCGACAGCGGCGTGAAGGAACTGACGTGCATCTCGAACAACGCGGGCGTGGATGACTTCGGGCTCGGGCTGCTGTTGCAGACGCGGCAGATCCGAAAGATGATCTCGTCGTACGTCGGTGAGAACGCGAACTTCGAGAGCCAGTTTCTCAAGGGTGAACTTGAAGTGGAGTTCAATCCGCAGGGAACACTCGCAGAGCGGATTCGCGCGGGAGGCGCCGGGATTCCGGCGTTCTATACCGCGACGGGCGCGGGGACGCTGGTGGCGGAGGGGAAGGAGACGCGCGAGCTCTTCCGGCCGAGCGATGGTCGCTGCGGGTGTACGATTCCGGGCCGCGGGTACGCGGGACGGGCCTTGGGTAGCCCGGCTCTCCGAGCCGGGCAGGGAGGGGAGGCAGAACCCGGGTCAGAGAACCGGGGTACCCCGAGGCAATACGTGCTGGAGACCGGCCTGTACGCGGATCTGGCGCTGGTAAAGGCCTGCAAGTCCGACGCGTTCGGGAATCTGATCTACCGCAAGACGGCCCGGAATTTCAACCCCATGATGGCGAGCGCGGCTGCGTTTGTGATCGCGGAAGTGGAGGAGATCGTGGGCACGGGCGACTTCGACGGGGACGACACCCACACGCCCGGTTCGTACGTGGACCGGATCGTGAAGACGACGCCGGAGAAGCGGATCGAGCAGCGGACGGTAAGCAAGTGAGCCGGGGCGTATCCGCCCCGAGCAACTCAGAACTATTCCACTCCGAACTATTCCTCGTATTCCGAGCATCCCAAACGCTCCCGTGAAAAGCCAGCAACTCTCCTCAGAGCAAATATGTCCCGCACCGTGTGGCACATCACCTTCGGCACGTACGGCAAACGAATGCACGGGGACGATCAACCGACGGTGGACCGGACGAACAACAGATTTGGGACGCCGTATCTCGCACCCGACTCCGGGCGAGCGCGGGATGAGCGGCTCATGATGGGCGCGCCCGAAGTTCGCTTCGACTTACAGCAACGGCTGTTTCTTGAATCGCGTATTCCAGCGATTTGTGCTCGTGGAGGGTGGCGGTACATCCTCTGTGCGGCGGAAGTCGATCATATCCACACGCTGCTCGGCGTCGATCGCGAGGTTCATGGAAAGCGGGTGCGGCAGTGGCTCAAACGGTGGATCACCGAGGCGTTGGACACGCGGTGGAGATCTGTGAAGCGAACTGATGGGATGTCGTGGTTCTGCGAGGGGGGCTCGACGCTGGCGGTACACGATGATGAGTACTTTGGGAATGCGCATCGGTATATCAAGGCGCAGCGGGCGACGGGCGCGGTGCGCGACGGGGAGTGTGTGAGAATGGATGAGCAGGGTGACGACTCGGGGCGGATACGCCCCGTCTCACCATCGGAGAAGCAATGAAGACCCGAACCATCATCGCCCTCGTGCTCTTCTTGGGAGGACTTGCGGTTGTCCTCTACGGTCTGGGCTCAGCACTGATGGAACTGGTCGGTCTGTACTCGGGCGCAATAAACGCCCCGCTGGACAACCCGGCCGGTGGTGAGAAGGGCGTGTCGGACCGGATGGTCCGGGGCGTGATCATCGGTGCGATCGGCGTGGTGCCGATGCTGATCGGATCGACGATGCTCGGCATGGGGATGGTCACACGAGTCATCAAGATGATCAACAAGCGGTCATCGTGAGGGAGCGGGCGGGCCGATGAATGGCTCCGCGCACCGACGGTGCGCCCGCATCCGTCGCGGAGCGACGGAGCATCCAACACCGCGGCCGCTCGGCCGCGTTCGACCGCCCGGGAGGGCACATGGAACACACGGTCCGGGTGAAGCTGCTGGGAACGGCGGCAGTTCTTGCGCTGGGAATCGGGGCGAGCATCGTCACGAGCACGGTTGTCGTCAGCCGCGCCATCGAACAGCGGACACGGATGCAGGCCAAGGGCGCACAGACGATCAGCGTGAAGGGCTCGGCCCGCCTGCGGGTGGTCTCGGATACGGGTGTTTGGGACATCTCCGTCACGGGCGACGGTCCATCCCTCCAACAGGCGTACGGCGTGCTGGAAGAGGGCGTGGGCAAAGTGCAGAAGTTCCTCACAGAGGCCGGGTTCGGGCCGGGAGAGATCGGGCTCTCCGCGATCGACACGGAGACGCACTACAAGCGCGATGTCAAGGGCGAGCCGACGCGCGAAGTGGGGGCGTACACACTCAAACGAATGTTCACGGTAACGACTCCGTCGGTTGTGCGGATCCAGAAGGCCGCGGCCGAGGTGACGACGCTCATCAAAGACGGCGTGCGGGTCTCTTCGGCGCAGCCCAAATATTCGTACGCCAAGCTCGCGGATCTGAAGGTGCAGATTCTTGGCGACGCGGCCAAGGATGCGCGAACCCGGGCCGAGGAGATCGTCAAGAACACCGGCGGTAGGATCGGCCCCGTGCGCGACTTGCAGACGGGCGTGATGCAGATCACCCGCCCCAACTCGACGGACGTCGCGGGCTACGGGTTGTACGACACCACGACGATCGACAAGGACATCACGGCGGTGGTGACGGCGACGTTCGGGGTCGAGAACTGAGAACGTTCGGCGAAGACAAAATGAACAAGGCCTGGCGCGGGGCCGGGCCTTGGACGTGATGGTGATAAGAATCCGGCCGCTTACGCCGCTCGGCTCTGAATCAGCCGGTGATGGCCGTGACCTTCACCTTGGTGTAGCGCTGGCGGTGGCCGGTGCGGCGGCGGGAGCCCTTCTTGGCCTGGAAGTACTGGATGAAGAGCTTGTCGCCGAGGACGACGGCCTCGGTGATCTCGGCCGTGACCGAGGCGCCCGCGACGTAGGGCTTGCCGAACTTGGCGCCGCCGCCGGCGGAGCCGACGAGCAGGACCTTGTCGAACTTAATGGACTTGCCGACTTGGGCGGTGCCGCCGTCGATGAGATCGGCAAGGAACTCTTCGCCCTGGGCGACCTTGCGCTGGCCGCCGCCTTCGCTGATGATGGCGTACATGGGAGCCATCCTTTCTGCTGCATCCACGCTCGACGGGGGGGCGAAAATCGCCCGGCTTGCAGTCCCGGCACGCCGTGGGGAGGTGAGGGTATGCAGGGGGGGTTCGTAGAGCGAGTATGTGGTGGTTGCGAGGATGAGCGGCCTTGATTCAAGCCAAGATACCGCTATACTTCGTCAAGTGACGAAATAGCGAAATATGCTCCAATCACTCACAGACATCGGATCGGCCCTCTCAGACCCCAGCCGCGTGCGCCTGCTGGCGGCGGTGATCGATCCCCCTTCGGCGACTGGGGAAGTCTGCGTTTGCGATCTCACGGACCTGATCGACCTTGCCCCCTCGACCGTCTCCAAGCATCTGAGCATTCTTCGCCAGGCCGGGCTGATTGATGGCCGGAAGGATGGGCGGTGGATGTACTACCGGGCGGCGCGCGAGGCGGAAGGTCGCGCCGTGCGGGATGCGATCGAATGGGTGCGTGCGGCCAAGGGGAGCGACAAGCAACTGACGGCCGACGCCAGGCGGATGCGAACGATCGTGTGCCAGAACGCATCGGGGGCATGCTGTGTGCCGCCCGCGACCAACGGCGCGGCAATGGGCGAGCGGAAACTGCGTGTGTTGTTCCTGTGCACGGGGAACTCCTGCCGCAGCCAGATGGCCGAAGGGTGGGCGAAGCATCTCAAGTCGGATGTGATCGAGGCGTATTCGGCAGGAACGCACCCGAGCGGCCTGAATCCAACGGCGGTGCGCGTGATGCGCGAGGTAGGCGTGGACATCAGCGGGCAGACTTCGAAGCGTCCGGAGGAGATCGGTGTGGGGTTCGATGTCGTGGTGACGGTCTGCGACGCTGCGCGGGAGTCGTGCCCGGTCCTGCCGGGAGCGCGGATGGTGCATGCCGGGTTTGGTGATCCGCCGCGCCTGGCGGGGAACGCGAAGACCGAGGACGAGGCGTTGGAGCACTACCGGCGAGTGCGCGATGAGATCAAAGCGTTTGTGGAGCGACTTCCGGTGGCGCTGGAGACGGTCGCGGCGGGCTAGGCATTCCGAATGAGCGTCGTTCAACGAAGGGAATACATATGGCAGGCAACAGCAATGCTGAATCGATTCGGGCGGTGGTGCGGGACGGATACAGCAAAATCGCGACCGAGGGCGTGTGGGTGAGCGCTCCGGCCGGCGCGGCAAACAGCGCGTGCGGCACCGGTGGCGGGTGTTGCGGCGGGGTCGATGCCGCGGCGGTGGCGGCGAGTGTTGGGTACAGCGAGGCAGAACTCGCGACGCTGCCGGATGGCGCGAACATGGGGCTTTCCTGCGGGAATCCGACGGCAATCGCATCGCTGCGCCCTGGAGAGGTGGTGCTGGATCTCGGGGCGGGCGGAGGGTTTGACTGCTTCGTGGCGGGACCGAAGGTGGGCGCGACCGGGCGAGTCATCGGCGTGGACATGACGCCGGACATGCTGACCAAGGCCCGCCGCAACATCGAGTCGTATCGGACGAGCACAGGGCTGGAGAACGTGGAGTTTCGGCTTGGCGAGATCGAACATCTGCCGGTGGCCGATGCGAGCGTGGATGTGGTGATCAGCAACTGCGTGATCAATCTCTCGCCGGACAAGTCTCGCGTATGGCAGGAGATTGCGCGTGTGCTCAAGCCCGGGGGGCGCGTGGCGGTTTCCGACTTGGCGCTGCTGCGTCCGCTCCCTGTTGAAGTTGCCGAGATGATCGAAGCGATGGTCGGATGTGTGGCCGGTGCGGTGCTCGCCGACAAGTCGCGTCAGATGGCCGAGGCCGCGGGCCTTGTGGATGTCCAACTGACGGCCAAGCCGGAGTACATCCGCGCCATGACGGACATGCAGGACCCTCTGTACCAGAAAATCGCGGCCGCACTGCCAGCGGGAAAGACGGTTGCGGATTACGTTACGAATCTGGACGTTACCGCTCGCAAGCCGCGTCAGGGCGAAAAGGTGGGCACCTGTTGTGGCGCATCATGCTGTAGCTGATGCCGCGCGGTGGATGAGCGCGATCTTGATCTGCTCGTACCCGATCGTGCCGCCGAGGTCGTCGTAGATCGGCTTGAGCCGCTCGGCCTTGACACGGGCGACCGAGCCGAGGATCCGCGTGTAGTCGGCGGCGCTGACCCAGGGGGTGATGTCCTTGGGCTGTTTGAGTTCGACGAACTCCACCAGGTACTCGCCTGTGGTGGAACGGGCCCGCCCGATGAGAGCAGCGACATCCTCTACGCCCATGCCCCGGGTGAACATTTCAAAGGCCCGCTTCTTGGAATCGGAAGAGGACGCCGGGAGTTCGCCCGTGCGCTCCGAGAGCGTCGGGCGCGGGCGAGACCCCGTGCCAACGTCCACGGCGATTCCCGCGGAGCTGCAATGCGTCTGAATCGCTTCGACGAACCGTTCGCCAAACTGTTCCAGCTTGGCGCGTCCCACGCCCTTGATGCTCGTAAACGCGGCGAGGGAGCCGGGGCGCACGCGGGCCATCTCCTCGAGCGGGGCATCGCTGAAGACGACATATGGCGGCACGCCGAGCTTGTCGGCGATGCCGCGCCGGAGCTGGCGGAGGGTTTCGAAGAGGGCCTTTTCCTGCTCATTCAGCGGCGATGCGCTCTTGCCGGAGTAGTCCAGCCGCTTGCGCTTGCGATCCGAACCAGCGACCACCTCCGCGGCCTTGGCGCGGATGAGTTTCACCTCGCGCTCGCCGCGCAGCACCGCGCCGGAGTCGGCCGTGAGGTGGATGGTGGGATATTCCCCGGGTGCGCGGGCGAGGATGCCCATGTCCACCATCTGATTGATGTGGTTGACGATCGCGTCCTTGCCGAGTTCCTTGAGCAGGCCGAACGTGGAAAGGAGATGGTGCTGACGCTCGACGATCTTGGCGATGCCCGCGCCCCGGAGGACTTCGGCGATGTAGACCGCGCCGAAGGAATCCGCCCTCGTGCCCCGCAACCTCGCAACGCACGAGAGAATCTTGCGGGCCGTGGTCGTCGCGCCCGGCTCTTCCTCCATCTCGCCCAGGCAGATATCGCAGGCGTTGCAGTTGGCCGTGCCACCGGATGTCCGGCTTTGCGGACGGCCGGTGCCGGTCGTCATTGCAGCGTCGCACCGGCTGTCGCTCAGAGCAGCGACATCCGGTGGCACAGGCGGCACGTACGTCTGGCCGAAGTACTCGCTCAGCGCCCTGTGCCGGCAGCGCGTGCTCGCGGCCGTTGCCTGCATCTGGTAGATCAGGTCCTTCTGGGCCTGAAGCACCTCGTAGGGAACGTGTACCTCGCTCTCCCCCGCGGATCGATCGACGAGCGAGCACCATCTGGCCGCATCCGCGCCGGAGTAGAGCAGCACGCACTCAGCGGGAAGGCCATCGCGCCCGGCGCGCCCGGTCTCCTGCTGATACGCCTCGACGGACTTGGGGCTGGAGGCATGAATCACACACCGCACATCCCCCCGATCGATCCCCATGCCGAAGGCGACGGTGGCCACCACGATGTCCAATCGCTCGGAAGAGAACGCCTCCTGCACTCGATGGCGGGCACGGTGGTCCATCCCCGCGTGATAGGCCTCGGATTTCAGGCCGCGCGACGTGAGTTCCGCGGCGATCTCCTCGGTCTGCTTGCGGCTCATGCAGTAGATGATCGCCGCCTCGTTCTCGTGCCTTCGCAGCACATCCTCGATCTGGTCGATCCCCGAGCCGTTGCGCGGGATCACGCGGTACGTCAGGTTGGGCCGGTCGAAGGTGCCCACGAGCACCGCCGGCTCGTGCATGCGCATTTGCTGCACGATGTCCTCGCGCACACGCGGCGTGGCCGTCGCGGTAAACGCCTGCATCGGCACATCCGGAAGCGCATCGCGCAGTTCGGCGATGCGCCGATACTCGGGACGAAAATCATGCCCCCACTGGCTGATGCAGTGGGCCTCGTCGATCGCAATGCTGGCGACGCCGCGCGCCGGATCACGCTGGCCGAGCTTCACGAGCCACGCGAGGAAGCCATCACCCAGCAACCGCTCGGGCGCAACGAGCAGCAGCTTGATCGTGCCGGACTCCACATCCCGCCGCACATCCGCGGCGTCCTCATACGAAACGCCCGAGTGGAGCGCGCCGGCGGGATACCCCTCGAGCTTCAGCCCATCGACCTGATCCTTCATCAGCGCGATCAGCGGCGAAACCACGATGCAGAGCGACGGCTGCCCCGGATTGCGCAGCAGGGGCGGGAGTTGGTAGCAGAGCGACTTGCCGCCGCCGGTGGGAAGGACGACCAGTGCATCACGCCCTGCGAGCGCGGCACGCACCGCGTCGAGCTGCATCGGGCGGAGTTCGGTAAAGCCCCAGAAGCTCGAGAGCACGCCGCGTATACGCAGCAACAGCGCGGTGTCTCCGGGAGCTGCGGCGGGGGTTGCTGGCGCGGGCGAGAGCATGGGGCAGACGTTACCAAACAAACGCCGACATTTCCACTGAAATGTCGGCATTGGAGCGAACGCTTGTCGGCTGTTCAAGACCCGCCGCAGCCGCCTCCGCATCCACCACCCCCGCAGCCCCCGCCATCTCCACCTCCGCCTCCATCTCCACCTCCACCTCCGTCCCCGCCTCCTCCACCATCACCGCCCCCATGCCCCCCATCTCCGCCGTGGCCGCTATGCCCTCCGCCTGAGTCTCCGCCGCCGCATCCGAATCCAAAGAATCCGCCACCGCAGCCGCCCCCCGAATCGCACCCCGATCCGCGCCCCGAGATCGCCGCGCGGGCGAGCAGGACGATCAGCGCGACAACGGCGATCACCGCGAGCACGATGAGGAAGATCCATGCTGAGTTTCCGCCCGCGCTCCTGGCGCATCCGGCGACGGCTGTTCCCAGAGCGACCACGCCGCCGATCGCCGCCGCCTGGTGCACACGCGTCCGCGGGATCATGTACATCCGCGATACGTCCAGCCTCCGGAACCGCTTCGTGTGGTCGAAGCGTCGTTCGCTGGAGGGCCAGATGTCCTCGGGGGGCTGCTCTCCGAAGACTTTCGCGTACGCCTGCTTCGTCTTGGCGTACATGTCGTCGTGCTTGGAGTCTTCATCGCGCCCGCCGCGTGAGGGGTCGTGGTGGATCGGCATACCCAGCACATCCTTGCAGAGCCGCTCCCAGTACGAGCGGGTGAAGGTCATGTGCATGTGCCAGCACTGGTCCACCTCTTCGCTCGGGCAGACCGGGTGGCCGCCGAAGAGAGCGAGGTAGAGGAAACGCTTGTACTCCTCCACCACGCGGCACGCGTAGAGCCCGCTCCAACCGTTCTCCCGTGCGAGTCGCCGCTCGAACGGGATCGCGGGCGGGCGTCCGTCGGCCGTCGGCTCATCGATCCGGTACTGCTGAAGCTTCGTCCACACGCTGCTCTGAAGGTCGTTCATCGGGGCCTCCTGTGCTGGTGGTTTCCGCTGGCGAATCCGGCTCACTTGTCACGCTTCTGACACCTGTATCTTGCTTTACGATCGACCCGTGGCAAGGGGCAAAACCACACTTGGTAGAGTCTTTGCGGCGGGTGCGGTACCGCATATGGGGTCGGGGCCCGTACTGTGCGCTAAGGGCGCGAACGCAGTCTCTGGCCGCGGGTGATCCGACATCCATGCGCGAAAACCGGTGGCTGGCAAGGGGCGAAGGCCAACAGTTGTTTCCATGACCACGCTGGCTTCAGCCATCTCCGCCCCTGCGCCGACACTCGGCTGGTCCGCCGCGCGGATGTATCGCGCCCTCGTGGAAAAGGATGCCGCGTTTGACGGGCGGCTCTTTGTGGGCGTAAAGACGACCGCGATCTTCTGCCGTCCGACATGCCCCGCCCGCAAGCCGCGCCCGGAGAACGTGGAGTACTTCGCTACGGCGAAGCAAGCGATGTTCGCGGGGTACCGCTCGTGCAAGCGGTGCAGGCCGATGGAGGATGTCGGCGCGGCCCGTGCGGCCCCGGCATGGCTGGTCGCACTCAAGCGCGAGGCGGATGATCGCCCGGGCGTGCGGCTGCGCGATGGCGACCTGCGCAAGCGCGGCCTGGACCCATCCACCGTGCGTCGAATCTTTCAGAGCCATTACGGCAGCACGTTCCAGCAATACGCTCGGGCACGCCGAATGGGACTCGCCCTCTCGGCCGTTCGGGCCGGGCGAAAGATCGGGGAGGCCAAGATGCGATCGGGATTGAATTCAGACTCCGGCTTCCGCGAGGCGTTTGCGAAACTCTGTGGCACGCTTCCCAAGAAGGGCGAGCAAACGCCCGTGCTCCTGGCCCGGTGGATCGAGACGCCCATCGGCGCAATCCTCGCGCTCGCAGACGACGAGGGCCTCCGCGTGCTGGATTTCGTTGATCGCCGCGGCGTGGAGCGGCAGGTCGAACGCCTCCGCACCAAGCTCGGGTGCGTCATCGTCCCCGGCGAGCACAAACACCTCGACGCCATCGAGAAAGAACTCGCCCGCTACTTCGAGGGCAAATCGTGGCTCGGCCAGAACGGCAAACCGTTGTCGGTGCCTCTGGCTCCGAAGGGCACGCCCTTTCAAGAAGAGGTCTGGGCCGAGCTCCGCCGCATCCCGCTGGGCGAAACCCGCAGTTACGGCCAGCAGGCCACCGCGATCGGCAAGCGCGACGCCGTTCGCGCCGTGGCCCGTGCCAACGGCGAGAACTTCCTCGCCATCGTCATTCCCTGCCACCGCGTGATCGGCGCCGATGGCTCCATGACCGGCTACGGCGGGGGAATCTGGCGCAAGCAATGGCTGCTGGATCACGAAAAGAAAATGGCGGGGATCACGCTGGTCTAGTCCCTTTGGGTACCCCGGTTCTCCGAACCGGGTTCAGATTTCCCGGTTCGGAGAACCGGGCTACCCAACTCCCGCACTACGCCCTCAAGCCCCTGCACCACCCGTGCCATCCGCTCGTAGTCCAGCGTCTCCGGCGTATCGGTGGACTTGTGGTAGTTCGCGTTGCGGTAGATCGCCGTGTCCGTCACCATCGCGGCCGGGTATCCCTGCTTCCAGAACGACCAGTGATCGCTCGACGCGATGCGCGGGATCAGCCGGGGAAGGGCCGCGCCCTCCGACGGAAAATCCACCGTGCTCCGGAACGCCCCGACGCACCGCCGCACCAGCGGCCCGGCCTCCTCCACGCCGATGAACGCGATGAAGTCCCCCGTCGAGGGATAGGCCAAGCCCACCAAGGGCGGATAGTCCTGCGATCCCTTCGCCGCGCGGTAGAACCCGAGCATCTCCAGTGAGAGCATCGCCACGATGTTCTGCTTCTCGGCCTTGCACTGCTTGGCATATACCAAGCTCCCCATCCGGTCCGTCCAGAAGTACGGCGGCTCTTCGTTCACGAAGAGCACGAAGCGCACCGTCCGCCCCTGCGGCGTCCCGGCAAACATCCGCGCCAGCGCAAGCACCCCTGCGCACCCACTCGCATTGTCATCCGCCCCCGGCGTGTGCACGCTCTTGTACCCCACGCTGTCATAGTGGGCCCCGATCAGCAGGATCTCTTCCGGGCGCGTCGTGCCCGTCAACTCCGCCTCCAGGTTGGAGACCTCCCGCCCCTCGCACTGGTACGGCTTCCAGCGCACGGTGTACCCCATCCGCGCCAGCGAGGCGGCGAGGAAGCTCTCGGCCTGCTTGAGCTGCTCCGGCCGCCCAAGGTTCCGCTCCCCAATCGTTCCCGCCAGCATCGCGACATCAGCACGCAACTGCTCGACAAGCGTCCCCTGCGCCGGGGTGGCCGCGGCCAGCGTTCCCGCGAACCGCTCCCCCGGCAGGTGAATCGTGCATCCGGCGAGCCAGAGCGTCCAAACCAGCACAGCGATCATCGGAAGAAGGCGGATGGGTCTGCTCCTTGCTGCGGCGGCGGAGTGTACCGCCGACGCCCCGAATGTGAATCGCTTGCAAACCGCCCCGCCCCATGCGAGAATCCCGTATGCCTTCTCATTCCGAGCCCGCATGAGCGACTCTACCCCCACGCCAACCCCGGCCCCCACCACCTGCACCACCTGCGGTCTGGACCTCTCCGCGGCCAAGCGATTCAAGGACTCCAAGGGTCGGGCGTTCTGCGAGCCCTGCGCCGCCGCGCTCCGGGCCAAGGCCGCGGCGAAGTTGGGCGTCGGCGCTCCCGAGACCCGGAAGTCCGACTCTCCGGCCGCGCCGGAAGACGGCACGTTCGCGCTCGCCGATGAGCCCGCGCCGGCCCGGGCCGCACCCGCGGCCGGGCGGATGGAACTCTGTCCGGATTGCAGCACGCCGCTGGGTGCTGGGCCGATCTGCGCCAGTTGCGGGTACAACCGCGTCACGGGCATGGCGATCGGAGAGCACGGAGGCGGAACGCCGCCCCCGGCCGGTACGACGCCCGACGCCGTGCCGGCCAAGAAGAAGCGCAAGACCGTCAAGTGCGTCCAATGCGGCTACGACCTCGCGGGCCTGAAGGAACCCTTGTGCCCCGAGTGCGGCACGCTGAACTCCAAGTACGCGCGGGCCAAGGCCGAGGAACGGCAGACGCTCAGGGCGATGTACATCAAGCCCGCGATCATGGCGGCGATCGGGCTGGTCTTCGCGTGCGCGATCTTTGCTGTCCGGGGGCTGCCGGTGGGCTTCTATCTGCTGTACTACGCCGCGGCGGTGCCCGTGGGATTCGTGGCGTATGTCCTGCTGAGCATCGCGTTCATCGGATTCGATGAGCCGCTGGGCGTGACGTTCGTCCGCATCGCGGCGGTGCTGGCCGTGGCCGACGCGTGCACCAACGCGATCGACGCGATCCCGTACATCGGGTGGTACGCCTGGCCGCTGGAGGGCTTCATCTACACCGGGCTGCTGATGTCGGTGATGGAGCTGGACTTCGAGGACGCCCGCATCGTCGCCCTGGTGACGTTCATCCTGCACCTGGGGCTGTTCCTGTCGGCGTGGTACGTGTGGGTGACGTACTTCTAAGACACATGGCACAGGGCACATGGCCACAGAGCACATTCGGAGCAAGGCGCGTTGCCTTGATGTGCCATGTAGCCATGTGCCATGTGCTATGTCCCCCTCCCGGCCCCCCCAACCATCCCCTGCATGTACCGATGGAACTCATCGTGCATGAACTTCATGCTCGGCGAGTTCCACATCGCGAGGAACGACTGCTCGCTGACAATGTCCCGCATGCGGCTCTCCCACGAGCGGAAGTAGTCCTCGGGGATCTGCCCGTCGCGATGCCCGACCCAGACGATCTCGAAGACCGAGAGCTGCATCAGGTTGAAGAAGTACTCGCGGATGGCCCGCTGGCGGTCGGCCTCGGTGGGCAGATGGTCCGCGAAGCGCACATCCCCCGTGTACACGTTCGCCAGCGAGGGATCGCTCACCCGCATCTCCCGCAGGTGCATCTGCATCTCAACCAGCCGCGAGAAGTTGGCGAAGTGCTGCGTCTGCCGCTGCTTGCGGAACTGCAGCGCGGTGAAGATCAGCCCCGCGGCGATCGCGGAGGAGGAGAGGGCCTGGAAGAGCAGCGGCAGATCGGAGAAGGTCATGCCCCGATCGTACATGCGGCCCGGTCGTCGTGAAGGGCTTTGCCCACGCCCCACCACCGGGTGGCACTGGCGGCTCGTCCGCCAGTGGTGGAAGTCCAGTGGGTGGCACTGGCGGCTCGTCCGCCAGTGGTGTACACAAGGCCCTTGCAAGTTCCTGCCCGGACCTGCCTCACGCAGAGCCGCGGGGCTCGCGGAGAAAGACGGGAAGAAGGCGCACGCAGAGGTTGCGGGGGTCGGCGGAGGTGCGCGGAGGAGGAGGGGATGGGGCGCGCTGTAGAATGCTGGCGTGAAGCCGCACCCGAGGATCAGGAAGACGGTGAAATGGGCACATGGCACATCGCACATGGCTACATTGCACATTCGGAAAAGTCGGGGCGCGCTTCCGATCCTGCTGTGCTATGTAGCCATGTGCCATGTGCTCTGTGCTTCGGCCGTCTGCCCCGAGTGCGGCGCGGCCGCGCCGGTGGCCATATCGCCTCCCGCCAAAGGCATTTGAAACACGGAGACCACGGAGGGCCACGGAGCGGAACACGAAGTCGATCCCCCGACATCACCTTTCTCCATGCCTTCTCCGTGATCCCCGTGGCCTCCGTGTTTATTCCCTCGGCTGTATAATCCCCGCGTGAAACCGCACCCGAGGATCAGGAAGACGGTGAAATGGGGAGGGGCGGTGGTGTCGGTGGTGCTGCTGGTGGTGTGGGTGGGGAGTGCGTGGTACGGTGTAATGTGGGAGACCGCGCGGTGGCCCAGCTTTGGACTCTACTCCGGAACGTTGGAAGTGTTCGACGGCAAGTATGCCGCCAACAAGGCCTATCTCCTCGGCTGGCATTGGCACCGCCGCAACGGAAGCATGATCTGGGGCGTGCTATGGCCGCACCGGTACTACCCGTGGAGTTTCAGGATTCCGCTCTGGGCGCCACTACTGCTCGCGGCGGGAGTATCAACCGCCGCCTGGCATCTCGACACCCTCGCCCGCCGCCGCGCCAACAAGCATCTCTGCCCGAAGTGCACCTACGACCGCACCGGCCTCGCCGTTGGTGCCGTCTGCCCCGAGTGCGGCACAGCCGCGCCTGTTGTGTAGATTCTCCCGCGCGTTGCCTTCCGCACGGAGTGCGCACGATGGTTGCCAGGGGCGCGGATCGCTCGACCGGAGGGAGAGCGATCAAGGCCCTGGAAAGCGGCCCAGCCCCCCTCTGCTTCTCTTTGTTCCTCGCCCGGCAGGGCGAACGCCGCGCATCGTCCGCCCTGCCGGGCGGGAACACAATCCGCGCCAACCAGGGGCTTGCTCGCAAGGCCTCGCCGCGCCCCTGGCAACCGTCGTGCGCCCGAAGCGGGCGAAGAAAGAGTTCAGGCCGCCGTCTGCCCCGAGTGCGGCGCGGCCGCGCTGGGGCAGGGGGCGAGAGAGGGAGGCGGGGACGATGAGGATTAGGGGCAGGATCAGGATGAGGACCGGAAAAAGGCCTTTGCGTTGTCCGAATCCTGCTCCTAATCATAATCCTAATCCTCCCCGCCTTTCCCCAGTCTTCCCGCTCCGCGCCCCGCCACGGCGCACACGGTTCGCGCCGCGGCTCGCGGCGCGGCCGCCGTGGCCCGCGTCGCCCGGGCCCGGGCGCATGAAGCGCGGAGCGCGGAATGTGCGCGGCGGGCCGGGGCGTAAAGAATCCGTGCCGCCGCACTCAAGTCGGGTGCCCGGGCCGCCGATGTGCGTGGCATGGCCGACTACATTCCCAGGCAGGACGGCGCGTTCGACGCGTGGCTGAACCAGTTCATCGAGGGCGCGGCCAACTGGTACGGCGCCCACGGCGGGGATGGCCCGCTGGACCCGCTGCGCCACCGGCGCGATGCGTGGGAGGTCGCGCTGGCGGCGGATGTCGCGGCCCAGAACGCGGCCAGGGCCGCGACGGCG
Source organism: Phycisphaerales bacterium (assembly GCA_038225655.1). Taxonomy (GTDB): domain Bacteria; phylum Planctomycetota; class Phycisphaerae; order Phycisphaerales; family UBA1924; genus UBA4658. Next base: position 233,332 of record JBBRQY010000004.1, read on the forward strand.
GCCAAGAACCAGGCCCGCGCCGCCTGCGAGGAGATGACCCGCCAGGTCGTCCGCTTCATCCAGGGCGTCGCCGACACGACCGATCCGCAGCGGGCCGAGATGGGCATCGCCCTCCGCACCGGCGAGCCCGGCCCCGCGTCCATCGCGCCCGCCACCGCCCCGCTGGTGAGCGTGGAGCTGCCGGCCCGGCTCACGCACACGCTCCGCCTGAGCGACAGCGCCACGCCGACGCGGACGAAAAAACCGCGCGGCGTGCTCGGCGCGGAGGTCTGGTGCGCCCTCACCGCGCCCGGCGCGGCCGCGCCGATGAATCCCGCCGCGTACACCTTCCACTCCGTCGCCACCCGCCCCACGCTCCGCGCCGAGTATCACCCGGAGGATGGCGGCAAGACGGCCGTCTACATGCTGCGCTGGGTCAGCACGCGCGGCGAGCGCGGGCCATGGAGCGAGATCGCCAGCGCGACGATCGCGGCCTGATTCCCAGCACGCACGCCGATCACGCGCTCGATCAGGAACGTCTCAGCCAACCGGAGATACCCAGCCATGAACACCACTCCTTCGACCACGCTCGAAACGCCCAAGCGCTCACGCCGCTCGCCGGGAGACCTTCCTCCGCCCCCACCTGGCGTGGACGTCCTGACGCGTGTCCAGGCCGCCGCGTTCATGGGCGTGTCGCTCGGCGCCTTCGGCGTCTGGGAGCGCGATGGGCGCGTGACGATCCCCCGGTACCGCGCGGAGAGCGGCATCGGACGCGCGATCTTTTACGCCCGGGCCGATCTTGAGCGCCTCCGCGAGGAGTTCAGGAACCTTGAAGAGCCGTACCCCGACCCCGAGCGTCCGGGCGTGTACCGCGTGCCCGTGAGCAGCCGCCTGCACACCATGGAGGCGCTCATCGACGCGGCCGACCTGCCCAAGGTGCAGGGCAAGCGCTGGAACGTGCGCGTGGACCGCGAGGACGGGAAGGCCGAGGTGATCTTCGCCAGCACCACCGAGCGCGTCGTGCCCCTTAAGCGGATCATGCTGGGCGTGGACGGCGTGGAATGCAAGGAGCAGATCGTCGACTTCGTGAACGGCGACCCGCTCGACTGCCGCCGCGGCAACCTGGTCATCAGGACCCGCACGGAAGTGAACCTGAACAAACGCAAGGCCGCGGCCCGCTGCGGCTACGCCGCGACGTCCAAGTACAGGGGCGTTGCCTGGGACGTGACGCGGCGTCTGTGGAAAGTGCAGATCGGCTCGCGAGAGGTGCACCGCATGCTCGGCCGCTTCCGCGATGAGCATCAGGCCGCCGCGGCCTACGACGCCGCCGCACGGGAGATCTTCGGCGCGTCGGCCGTGCTGAACTTCCCCGACGGGATCGTCCCCGCGCCGACGTTCCTCGGCCCGGATGGGAAGATCGTGCGCGAGAAGAACGCGTACCGCGTGCCGCGCGGGCTCCCGACCCCGCCGCCGGGCGTGGCCATGCTGACGCGCGAAGAAGCCGCCGCGGCCCTGGACGTGAGCACCGGCACCCTGGGCATCTGGGAGCGCACGGGGGATGTCCGCTTCCCGCGTTACCGCGTGAAGGCCCAGACCGGCACGCCGATCCTCTACGCCGCCGCCGACATCGCTCGCCTGCGCGAGGAACTCGACGCCGTCGGGCAGCCCTACGCGGACCCGCACCCGGCCCGCGCAGGCGTGTGGCGCGTGCCCCTGCGCACGCTGGGCGGATTCGTCGAGGCGCTTATCGACGAGGCCGACCTGCCGATCGTGCGGGGCAAGAAATGGAACTTCGTCAAGTACTCCGGGAACGGGCGCGATCGCGGCGACGTGGTCCTGGTCGGCCCGCGCGACCTTGACCGGCTGCAACTCAAGCGCCTCATCATGGGGCTCGACGGCGAGGGGCACACCAAGCGTGTCCTCCACGCCAACGGCAACCCGCTCGACTGCCGCCGCGAGAACCTCGTGATCGGGACCCCCGAGAAGACCACGCGCCGGGGCTACAAGATCCTGCACCGCTCAGGGCGGCCGACGACGTCGCGCTTCAAGGGCGTCTGCTGGAATGAGCGAGAGGGCGCGTGGCAGTCGCAGATCCGCGTGGACGACAAGCCCCGGCTGCTGGGCATGTTCGACGATGAAGAGGACGCCGCGCTCGCCTACGACGAGGCCGCGCGAGAGCTCTGGGGCGCGGAGGCCCGCGTGAACTTCCCCGAGCCGGGGGAGCTGCCCAGCGCGGCCGCGCCGGTCGATCCCGCCGACCTCTTCCAGGGCGCCCCGGCGGCCAGGTTGCCGGGCAAGCCCGCCGACTTCGCCGCGGTGCTCAACCCCGACGGGAGCGTGACGCTCTCGTGGCGCAGCGCCCACTCGGCCGCGAGCGCGGGCGTGACCTTCGCCGTGTCCAGAAAACTCCCCGGCCAGCGCGAGTTCGTGCGGATCGGCACCGCGGAGGGGAGCACCAGCCAGGTCCGGCGGCCGTGCTTCACCGACGCGACCGTTCCCGCCGAGCATCTCTCCGGGGGCGCGGAGAGGAAGGGCGCCGAGTACCTCGTGCAGGGGTGCCGCGGATCAACCCTCGGCGCGGCCAGCGATGTCCTGGTCGTGACGTTCGGCGCCGATGGGACGTTCCTCATGCTCCCGGCGCTGGCACGTGCGGCGTAAGGATCATCGTCACCGGGCCCACGGCGGGAGCACGCGCGTTCGAACACGGACACCGACGCGGACTCAGCCGCCCGCGCTGCGCCGGGCGACCCCGCCGCGCTCCCGTTCCTGACCGCGACGACAAAACCGAGTTCCCGCGCCGAGTTCGAGCCCGGCGAGGTGGGCACAACCGCCGTCTCCATGGCCCGATGGGTCAGCCCGCGCGGCGAGCGGGGGCCGTGGAGCGGGCTGGCGAGCGCGACGGACGTGGCGTAGAGAACGCGGTGCGTGGCCGGGACGCATCTGGAACGCGGCGCCGCTGGCTGTTCCATCTGCTACCGGAACAGTTGCGCATGCTCCAGCGGGGCATAGATGCCGCGGGCCACGCCGACGAGCGCGGAGCGCGGCACAGCGCCCGCATGGACATTGGGACCGTAGTCCTGTGTCCAGTTCCGCGAGTCCAGACTCGCCTCAATGTTGTTGCCGAGGACGAAGAACTCATCGGGACCCAGCGTAATCGGGCCATCGGCCGTGCCGCGATGCGGCATGCGCGTGTCGCGATCCATGGCGTCGAATCGACGCCCGGAATACACCGCTGGCAGCGCAACCTCGCTTCCGTTGATGAGCACCGCGCCGCCGCGGAGGGCGACCGTCTCCCCGGGCAGCCCCACCAGTCGCTTCACCCACGACTGCTTGGGAGCATCGGCGGGATGGAAGACAAGCAAGTCCCACCGTTGCGGCCCGAGCGTGCGATCCGCGAGGAAGCGATCCTCGATCTTGAGCGTCGGTTCCATGCTCCACGACGAAACCACGAAGCTCGCCAGCCAGAAGGTCCGCATCGCCAGCGCCAGCGAGAGATTCGCGGTCGCCAGCAGCGCGAGCATTCCCGCCAACACTCCCGCCGACCGCCACCGCGAGAACGCGAAGACGCGACGGATCAGCCAGAGGGACAGCGCGATGGCGGCCGGGATCGTCAGCAGCGCGAGCGCGGGGTGGAGGGCGAGCGCAAGCGTTGCGGCGAGAAACAACGCGACCGAGATCGCGAGGGCGACCACAGTCGAGCGAACGTATCCGGCCTTCGCCGCCCCCGCGATGCGGACGGCGATCCAGAGCCAGAGCCCGTTCATGGCGAGGTTGATGGGAACGGTGAGCGCGAGGCACGCGATGAGGAGCGACGGGGACATACTGACCAGAATAGCAAATCTCCGGATGATCCGGAACAAAGAAAAAAGCCCCGGTTGACCGGGGCTCGGGAGAGCGTGGGACTTCGTGTGCGGCGCTCAGACCATCGCCGGCTTGCGGCTCTCATTGAGCAGCTTCCGCAGCACCGTCTGCAGGATGCCGCCGTTGCGGAAGTAGTTGATCTCCACGGCGGTGTCCAGACGGCAGGTCGCGGTGAAGGTGACGGTCTGGCCTTTCTTGTCGCCCTGGGTGATGGTGGCGGTGATGGTGAGGTCGCCGCGCGGCGTGATGTCGGCGGGGAGATGAATGTCGAACACATCCGTGGCGCACAGCCCCAGCGACTCGGCATTCTGCCCGGGCTTGAATGTCAGCGGAAGCACGCCCATGCCCACGAGGTTCGAGCGGTGGATGCGCTCGAAGCTCTCGGCGATCACGGCCTTCACGCCCAGCAGCATCGTGCCCTTGGCGGCCCAGTCGCGGCTGGAGCCCATGCCGTAGTCTTTGCCCGCGATGACGATCAGGGGAATGCCTTCCTTCTTGTAGTTCAAGGAGGCGTCGTAGATGGTGGAGAGTTTGTTGCCGCCCGCGGCGGAGAAGTCCGTCGTCCACCAACCTTCCTTGATCTTCGGCTCGCCCGGCGTGCCGTCGGCGTTGGGCGCGGCGGGTTCTTTGGCGAGGCGGTTCTTCACGCGGACGTTGGCGAATGTGCCGCGCGTCATCACGCGGTCGTTGCCGCGGCGGGAGCCGTAGGAGTTGAAGTCCGAGCGAGCCACGCCGAGAGTCTTGAGGTACTCGCCCGCGGGGGATTGCTCGGCGATATCACCGGCGGGGGAGATGTGGTCGGTGGTGACCGAGTCGCCGACATGCACGAGCACGCGGGCCCCGGTGATGGCCGCGCGGGCCGGGGGAGCTTCGGTGAGTCCCTCGAAGTACGGGGGATTCTGGATGTACGTGCTCTTGTCGTTCCAGGAGTAGCGGTCGGACTTGGAAACCGGCACGGCGTTCCACGTCGGGTTGCCGTTGAAGACGTCGCCGTACTCCTTCTGGAACTGCGCGGCCGTGACGCACGAGTCGCGGAGGGAAGTCACTTCCTGGTGCGTGGGCCAGATGTCCTTGAGGTAGACGGGCGTGCCGCTGCTTGAAGTACCGATGGGATCCTTGAAGAGATCGATGTCCACGGTGCCCGCGATGGCGTACGCCACAACCAGCGGCGGCGAAGCGAGGTAGTTCGCCTTCACCGCCGGATGCACGCGCCCCTCGAAGTTGCGGTTGCCCGAGAGCACGGAAGCGACGATGAGATCGCCCTCCTTGATCGCGGCTTCCACTTCCTCGGGGAGCGGGCCGGAGTTGCCGATGCAGGTGGTGCACCCGTAGCCGACGGTCTGGAAGCCGAGGGCGTCCAGATCGGCCGAGAGATTCGCCTTATTGAAGTACTCGGTGACGACCTTCGATCCCGGCGCGAGTGAGGTCTTCACCCACGGCTTGGCGGTGAGGCCGAGGGCCCGGGCCTTTCGGGCAACGAGGCCCGCGGCGATCATCACATCCGGATTGCTCGTGTTCGTGCATGAGGTGATGGCCGCGATGACGACCGCGCCGTGCGTGAGCGTGCTTGTCTTGCCCGCAAACGGCGCGGCCTGCACGGAGATATTGCTCGCGGCGTGCTTCACGATGCCGGTGGAGTTGAGTTTGTCGGGAGCAAGTCCGAAGGACTGGTTGCCCACCGGGGCCGCAAGACCCTTCTTGAAGTCCGCCTGCAAATCCTTCAGCAGCACCCGATCCTGCGGCCGCTTCGGCCCCGCCAGCGCGGGCTGGATCGTCCCAAGATCAAGCTCCATCAGATCGGTGAACTCCGGCGCGGCCTGCGTCGCATCCCACCAGAAGCCGTTGGCCTTGGCGTATGCCTCCGTGAGCGCGGCCTGCTCGGTGCGGCCCGTGAACTTCAGGAACTCGATGGTCTTGGCATCAACGGGGAAGAAGCCCATCGTCGCGCCGTACTCCGGGGCCATGTTGGCGATGGTGGCGCGATCGGGGACGGAAAGGGCCGCGATCCCGGGGCCGAAGAACTCGACGAACTTCTCGACGACGCCCTTCTTGCGGAGCATCTGCGTGACAGCGAGCACGAGATCAGTTGCGGTGGAGCCCTCGGGGAGCTTGCCCGTGAGCTTCACGCCGATGACCTCGGGCGTGACCATGTAGTACGGCTGGCCAAGCATCACGGCCTCGGCCTCGATCCCGCCGACGCCCCAGCCCACGACGCCGAGGCCGTTGATCATCGTCGTGTGCGAGTCCGTGCCGACGCAGGAGTCGGGATACGCAACGGTTTCATTCCCGACCTGCTTGGTGAGCGTGCCGGGGGAGAGATACTCAAGGTTTACTTGGTGCACGATCCCCGTCGCTGGCGGCACGCAGCGGAAGTTGCGGAGCGACTGCTGCCCCCACTTCAGGAACTCGTACCGCTCGCGGTTGCGCCCGAACTCCTTGTCGGAGTTGATCGAGAGCGAGACCTTGTTGCCGAACGAGTCCACCTGCACGCTGTGATCGATGACGAGGTCGCACGGCACCAGCGGGTTGATCTGGTTCGGATCGCCGCCCAGGGCCTTCATCGCATCCCGCATGGCCGCCAGATCAACGACGCACGGCACGCCCGTGAAGTCCTGCAGCACAACCCGCCCGGGCATGAACGGCAACTCCACCTGCGCCGGCTTCTTCGCGTTCCAGTTGGCCAGGCCGCTGACATCGTCGGCGTTCACCACAAACCCATCAACGTGTCGCAGCATGGACTCGAGCAGCACCTTGATCGAGAACGGCAGGCGATCAACATGCCCGATCTTCTGCTGCTTCAGGGCGTCGAGGGAGAAGTACGTGTACGTCTTGCCGTTGGCTGAGAGAGTTTTCTTGGCGTTGAACGGGTTGGACTGGTGGGCTGCGGCCATGGGGAATGCTCCGTATGCGTGATTGATCCGGGCAACTATCGCCGCGCCGGAGCTATGAATCCAATCGATTGGATTGACAACATCAATCAGAACTATTTATGATAGTGCATGTCTGGCAGCGCATCCCACCCGTACGCGACCTGCGTGTAGCGGCAAGCTCCGAGCGTAAACGGGGCCGCGCCGACAATCCGGCCGCCCAGTCGCTCGTAGAACCGTCTTCCGATCGTGTTGTGCTCAAGGGCCCATACGCATAAGTTGGCATGCCCCAAGCGACGGAGCCGCTCGACCACGGGGCCCAGGAGCATGCGCCCCAGCCCCGATCCAAAGTACTCCGGCCGCAGGTACAGGCCATACAACTCGGCCGAGAACCGCTCGAACACGCTGGGCGGGAGCACATCGCCGCGCGGCGACACGCTGCGATTCGGACCGGCGCGGCCGAAACCGGCGATGCGCTCGACGCCATCCACGTTCCCTTCACACGCCACAAGGAACGCGACCTTCGGGTCCGCCACACCGCCTCCGAGCTCTTGTGGCAGGAGATGACGGGAATGCAGCTTCGCGAAGTCCTCGGGCGTGATCGCGTCCAAGTCGGCATTAGCAATCACGCCCCGATACGCGATCTTCCACGACGCGACATGCATTCGCGACAACTCCGGAACATCCGCGAGCATCGGCTCACGCAGGAGGATGTGCTCAAGGGTCCGCACGCCCGCCATCCTCCGGTGTGATAGACCTGCGCTCCATCCGCGCCGACCGCTCCAGCCGCTCGCGAATCCCCCTCTGCTCCCGCCATCGCTGTACCCACGCCGAGATCCCGATGAAGATGAACCCGATCGGCACCGCCCACAGCCAGAACGGTGGAACGCTCTCTCCGACCGACCACCACAGTTTGATCACAACGCCGCTGACGGAGCCCAGCCCCATCATCACGCCGATGAAGACTCGCCCGTCGAACTTGCCCTGTGCGTTCCTGAACACGCCGGAGCATAGTCCGTGGCACGGGCATCCTGCCCGTGGTTGAACTCACAAAGCATCCTCAACATTGATCCGCACCGCCTGCTTCACAAACTCCAAGACTTCCTTCTCCGGCACCGGCTCATCCAGCGCCAGCTTCACATGCCGCATGTTCGCCCCCGTCCCCGTCAGCAACCCCTTCGGATCCTTCAATCGCGTTCCGGAGAAATAGAACCCCAGCGTGACATACTTCGCCTGCACCCGGATGTAGCAGAGCATCCCGTGATACTCGTACACCGGCATGCCCCACTTGATCGCGTGCGTCGCCTTCGGCGCGGCCTTGGTCACCAGCGCATGCAGCTTCTCGGCAATCTTCCGATGGACGCCATCGAGCGTGGCGAAGAAGACGCCGACTTCCGCGCCCAGGTCGGCGCGGCGCATCAACATTCCGCTGCGCTTCAGCTCGCCACCGGGCCGATTGGCGTTGGCCGCGGCTTTGCCCCTCTTACGAGCCGTTTTCTTCTTCGCCATCACGCGGTGCTCCCTGATTTCGGGAAGCGTACACCCCGCGGCTATGGCGCACGTTCATCCCACCTGCCGAGGGGGCTACGTCCGTCCCGGCGGCGTCCTGCTGCGATCCTCCCGGCGCGGCCCATACCACAGATCCAGTTGCTTGCGGTCCCGGCGCATGCTCGGGCGCAGCAGGCCGCGCGTAATCAACGACACGATCTCCCACGTCGAATACGTCCGCAGTTTCCGGCCGCTGGTCAGCACCCGCGTCCGCACGATCTCGAACCGCCCGTGCTGCCTGAGCGCGCGGGCCATGATGATCTCCTCGCTCACCAGCAGGGTTTCATCCCATCCACCGACACGCTCGTACCCCGCCCGCGTGCAGAACAGGAAGCACCCCCCCGTCAGCTGCATCGTCCGCATGATCGTGTTCATCACCCACGATGTCCAGCGCACCCCCAGCGGCACCACCCCGTCGAAGTTGAAACCCGCCCCACCCCCGATCGCTCCCCCCTTCACAAGTTCGATCGCCTCCCGCACGCTTGCCGCCGGCGGCCACGTGTCGGCATCCACATGGAAGAGCAGCTCCGCGCCGGCCTCAATCGCCGCGAGCGCCCCCGCGTTCCGCACCGCCGCGATGATTCTCCGGTCGATCTCCACCACCCGCGCCCCGCCCGCCGCCGCAATCTCCGCCGTTCGATCCGTGCACGCATCGCACGCCACGACAATATCAAACGGCTCCACGCTCGCCCGCCCCGCCGCCGCGCACGCGGCCACCGTCCGCCCGATCAGCAGTTCCTCGTTGTGGGCCGGGATGACAAAGCAAATGCGCATCGTCGGCAATCAGATAAAGAACATGGCCAGAAATGCTCCGATCCCCAGCCAAGCGAAGCCAAAGAGGAGAATACGGACCCACAGCCCCGCGCGGCGAAGCCGACGGCGACCAACGAGCATCAGACGTGCCGCGAACAGCCACAAACCCCCGACGACCGCAAGCCCCGCAAACGCCACTCGCGCGGTCGGATCGTTGATGGTTGTCCAGGCGGTCAAGGCAAGATCGAGAATACCAAAGGCAAAGAAGCTCCACCGCATCCAGCTCATTCCCGAACGAGAGCGGGACTCCAGGATCAGATGACCTGCCACGATGAGTGCCGAAAGAATGGCCATGCTCGCGGCCCGTCTTGAAGTTCCCGGGGTGGTCGTTGCTTCCACCACAATCACAAATACAGCGAAGAGCGTGTAGAGGATTCCAATGACCACAAAGCCCGTAAACGCGCCACGGCTGACGGGATCGAGAAGACGGGCTGCTCGAAAGGCATCTCTGGAGTGGGACTGTGCTTTGCTCATCCGGCGCCTGCTTTGCGGGTGAGTGTTCGCTCAAACTCCTGCACCGCCGTGCTCGGCACGCGATCGCGCCGCCGCACGATCGCCAGCTTCCGCCCGATCCCTCCATCCCGGCACACCAGCCCCTCGCCCTCCTTCAACGCAAACCGTGACACAAACCCCACCCCGATCCCCGCGGCCACCATCTGCTTGATCGACTCGATCGAGCGCAGCTCCATCACCACGCTCAGCGCCACCCCATGCTTCAGCGATTGCTGATCCACAATCTCCCGCACCGCCGTCCCCGCCTCAAACGCCACCACCGGAACCCCCGTCAAGTCCTTCCAGCGAAAACCGTTCTTCACCACTGAGAACACAGAGGGCACGGAGAGAGCCACCGAGTCTGCTTTCTCCGAGTTCCCCTTCCCCGCCTTTCTCACTGTCCTCTGTGTGCTCAGTGGTGAATCCGCCTTCGGCACGATCAACCGCAACTCATCCTCCACCAGCGGAATCGTCAGTAGTTCCTCCGCAGCCCCCCCCAACCCCTCACTCATCGGCAGCGTCACGATCCCCAGATCCAGCTCCCCGCTCAGCACCGCCGCCGCCACCGCATTCGAACCCGCCTCGCGCACATAGAACCGCAGCCCCGGGTGCTTCCGGCGCACCGCCGACACCACCGGCGGCAGCAGATACGTCGTCGCCGTCGCCCCGCCCCCCACGCGGATCGACCCGCGCTCCAGCCCCACGAGTTCGCGCACCGCCTGCACCCCCGCATCCGCCCGCCGCAGCGCATCCTCCGCGTGCTGCAGAAACACCCGCCCCGCCTCCGTCAGCTCCACGCCGCGCCCCGTTCGATGCAGCAGCTCCGCGCCCACCTCCCCCTCCAGTTTCTTCAGCATCGCCGAGAGCGCGGGCTGCGAAACCCCAAGCGCACGCGCCGCCCGCGTCATGTGCCCATGCTGCGCGATGGCCCGGAAGTAACGGAGAGGGGTGAGTTCCACTTTCAATGCTACGAAGCGTCCGGCCGTAACCGGCAAGACCTTCCCGGGGAGTTAGTGCGTGCCGCTCCAGGGCCACTCAATCTGGAAAGATCGCGTTCGCCGCGAGAGCTTGGCGTTTCGAGCTGCTGCGAGCTCACGAAGTTCGGAGTAGTCGATCTGGCGACCGCACTCGGGACACTTCTCCGCGACGACGCCATTGAGGGGGTACTTGCAACCCGGGCAGTTCACGCTGCTTTCTGTAAGGAAGCGGGCGCGCCTGTGCCCATCTGATTCGCCAGCGCGATCCATGAGGGCCTTGGCCTCGGCCGCGAAGGCAGATCCGTCCGCGGCACTGGGGAACGCTCCGATTGGAATGGCGACGCCGGTGAGGCCGTTCGTCACGACGACCACGTGCGTCGCGGTTTCCGCGACAAGCCACACATACGCCCATCCCACGCGCATCTCGTACTTAGGCCAGGACATATCGATTCCGTCGACGGTCATCGCGATAGACACCCGCCGCGGGTACACCCCCTCCTGCGCGCGGATGCCGCGCCGGACGTATGCCCGCACATACTCGGTGTACCACGAACGCGTCAACCGCTTGCTGTATGCCATCAGCCCTACCAGCACGCCGAAGCAGAACGAGAAGACGTGTGTCGTCAGCCGATCGCCGTTGAGCAGCAGCCCCCCGAGCCCCATCGCCATCAATCCGCACATGACGATCCACCCTGCCGTCCGCGATCGGTTCTGCCGGAGATGCTTTTCGAAGTGTCGGCGATAGAAGGGCGTGCTGTAGGAGTAATCGGCGCGAGCATCGATATCGGCCAAGGTCTCGTCGAACTCGACGACGAGTGGCCGCTGTAGTGGGGGAACGTTTCCAGTGTGTAGCACGAGACGAGTGTAACGTGCCGACCCCGCAGGAATCAGCAATCGGGAATCCCAACGGTTCCAGCATTGTGCCGCAACCGGCGGGCGTCGAAGCGATATCCTCGGATCGTTGCCGCACGGTTCAGCGCTCTCGAACGACGGAGTTCCGATGTCGTCATCCAGTATCTCCCGCCGCGACTTTCTCGCCACATCCGCCGCCGTCGCGGCTGGCCTCGCGCTCCCGGAGCGGACGCTCGGCGCTGATGTCGTTCAACAGCCCAAGACGGACCCTCCCGCGCCAACTCCCGCGCCCACCCAATCCCCGCCCGCCGATGCCACGAAGCGAACAGTTCTCATCACCGGCGCAAACCGCGGCATCGGCCTCGAGTTTTCCCGCCAGTACCGTGCCGCGGGTTGGAATGTCATCGCCACGGCCCGCGAGCCCGCCGCCGCCAAGGAACTCATCGCGTTGGGCGAGGGTGTACGAATCGAAAAGCTGGATGTCACCCTTGCCGAGAGCATTGCCGCGCTCGCCAAGTCCTTGGAAAAGCAGCCGATCGATCTGCTGATCAACAACGCCGGCCTGGGAGTCGGGCTGGACGGCGGGCCGCGCTTGCCGGACCTGAAGATGGACGAGTTCGAGAAGGTGATGCGGACCAACGCCTTCGGCCCCGTGCGCGTCACACAGGCGCTGCTGCCCAATCTCCGCGCCGGCAAGGGCAAGATGATCGTCGGCATCTCCAGCGGCCTGGGGAGCATCGCGGGGAACAAGCAGGGTGGGTTCTATGGGTACCGCGAGAGCAAGGCCGCGCTCGACATGTTCATGCGAAGCATCGCCGCGGAACTCAAGGGCGAGGGGTTCATCTGCATTGCCATGGTTCCGGGTTGGGTGAAAACAGACATGGGCGGCCCCGACGCCCAGCTCACGCCCGAGGAGAGCGTAAAAGGCATGCGCAGCGTACTAGCCGGGCTCCAACCCAAAGACACCGGCAAACTCTGGGGCTACGACGGCGCGAATGTGCCGTGGTGATCCCTCACATCAATCTGCAATCCAATCGGAGATCCCCCATGCCTCTTTCCCGCCGCGACTTCCTTGCCACATCCGCCGCCACCGCCGCAGGCCTCGCCCTCTCGGCGCGTTCGATCGCAAACGTTCGCGCCACGCAGCCGCCCGCGGCCAAGTCCGATGCGCCGGCGGACGCACCCAAACCCGCCTCCAGGAAACTCAAACTCCTCATCCTCGGCGGCACGCACATCACCGGCCCGTTCCTCGTGCGCATGGCCCTAGGCAAGGGCCACACCGTCACCGTCTTCAACCGCGGCCGCACCGAGAGACGCATCGGCGCGCTCCCCGACGGTGTCGAACGCCTCCTGGGCGATCGCGATCCGAAGGTCGGCGAAGGTCTCAAGGCCCTGGAAGGCGACCGCACGTGGGACGCCGTGATCGATACCTCAGGCCAGGTCCCGCGCATCGTGCGTGCCAGTTGCGAACTGCTCTCCAAGCGATGCGCGCACTACACCTACATCTCTTCGATCTCCGCCTACAAGCCCCCGCTCGCGAAGAACTCGGATGAGTCCGCCGCGCTCTGCGAGTTGGCCGAGGGCGACGAGTTGGCTCTCAAGCCCGACATGTCCAACTACGGCGGGCTCAAGGCCGCCTGCGAGCGCATCGTCGAAGAGATCTTCAAGGGCCGCTGCGCCAACATCCGTCCCACGTTCATCTCCGGCCCCGGCGATGAGACCGACCGCTTCGGCTACTTCCCGATCCGCGTCTCCCGCGGCGGAGAAATGCTCTGCCCGGGCACACCCGCCGACGGTCCGAAGGCCCCCATGCAGTTCATCGACTCCCGCGACCTCGCCGCGTGGCTCCTGCACATTGCCGAAAGCGGCGGCGCGGTCACCGGCACCTTCAACGCCGCCGGTCCGAACCCCGCCTGCACTTTCGGCGAGTTGCTCACGATCAGCAAAGAGGTGAGCAAGGCCGACACCAAGTTCACCTGGGTCTCCCCCGATTTCATCGAGCATCCCGCATCGCCCGCCGAAACGCCCAAGCGCGGCCTCTCGATCTGGATTCCCCCCGAGGGCGAGGAGGCGGGCATGGCGTCGGTCAGCATCAAGAAGGCCCTCGCCGCCGGGCTCATCTGCCGCCCCGTGCGCGAGACCGTGAAGGACACGCTCGAGTGGTGGCCCAAGGAAGTCGAGCGCCGCACCCGCGTCGGCAAGGAGATGGTCGAGCAGGCCAAGAAGGACGGCAAGCCCGCGCCGCAACTCCCCGATCCCAACGAACTCCGCGCCGGCCCGACCGCCGATGAAGAAAAAGCCCTCCTCGCCGCCTGGCACGCCCAAGAAACCGGGAAAAATGGCGGCGAATCAGCGAAACCGTAGGCGAAAACAAACGGCGGACATCGGGCCATCCACCGCGCCACCGTTCCCCAGCCCGAAGGGCTGACATGAAGTAGCCGGGGGCAAGCGCCGAGCGCAGCGAGAAGCGCCGCCCCCGGAAAGCCGGCGAGGGTTCACGCGACCCCGAAGGGGTCGGACCCGCGCCCGCGCGTCGCGCCCGCCCAGTCCATCGATTTGATCCCGGAGCATCTCCGCGCCGTGTGCGACCCGTTCGGGGTCGGCGCGGATCACGATCGCTCCGCACCGGGGGCGATGCCCCCGGCTACTCCATCGCAGCCCTTCGGGCTGCGGTACGGTCTGAACCAGTCCCTACACTCGGACGTACCAGGCACGGACGCACGCATGACCTCCTCCGCCCTCGCCACCATCCTCGCTCCCACGCCCACAGCCCCGCGCTCGCTGCTTGGCCGACTCATCGCCTCGCACACCCACAATCCGGACGTCCCGCTCACGCACGCCGATGCCGCCCTCGAGTTCGAGCGCATGCGGGCCACGCCCATCTCCCCCAAGCGCCCCGTGCTCGTGCTCGCCGGGTACCACGCCTGGCAACTCACCGTCGCCTCCACCGCCCGCACGCTCCGCTCCCTCGTCGGCGGCGAATCCCCGCTCTACCACGCCATCGCCTACCCGCTCTCTTCGGACATCGAGTCGATCGCGCGCTATGTCGTGCGCGAGGCCGATCGCCGCTGGCCTAACGACGGTCACTGGGAGCCGCACCGCACGACCGAGATCGACGTCGTCGGCGTCTCGATGGGCGGGATCGTCGCCCGCGTCGCCGCGCAGCTCCCGTTGATCGACGGCCAGAAGCGTCTCCGCATCGCCCGGCTCTTCACACTCGCCACGCCCCACCGCGGCGCGCTCCTGGCCGATGCCCTGCCGCGCTTCGCCCGCGACCGGGCCGCCAGCGACCTCCGCGCCGACTCTCCGTTGCTCGCCCGTCTCAACGCGGGCCTCCCGACCGCCAAGTACGACCTCACCTGCTACGCCCGCCTCAACGACCGCTGGGTTGGCTCGACCCGCGCCGCCCCGCCCGGGCGCGACCCGATCTGGGTCGGCGGCCTCCGCGTCATGAGCCACTCGCTCATCACGCTCGACGCGCGCATCCTCGCCGACATCGCCCGCCGCCTCCGCGGCGAGGAGCCCCTGGCCCGCCGCGCCTCGCCTCCGCCCCGCGACTGATGCGACCTGCGCGGGCGACATGGCACATCGCACATGGCCACATGGCACATTCGGAAAAGTCAGGACACGCCTCCGGTCATGATGTGCGATGTAGCTATGTGCCATGTGCTCTGTGTTCCAATAGCGGGGCTCGCGGGGGAAGGCGGGGAGAAGGCGCACGCAGAGGTTGCGGAGGATGGCGGAGCTGCGCGGAGGAGGAGGGGATGGGGCGCGCTGTAGAATGATGGCGTGAAACCGCACCTGAGGATTAGGAAGACGGTGAAATGGGGAGGGGCGGTGGTGTCGGTGCTGTCGCTGGGGCTTTGGCTGGCGAGCGGGTGGCATCTCTGGTACGACTTTGATACGTGGGCGATTCTGCTCGAGCACGGCAGACTCACCACGAACGAGTTCGGAGGGCGGTTGACGCCGTCTTGGCCGAGAGGTTTTCACTGCGGCTCTCTTTACAACTATTCCCTTGCCCCGGAATGGGGCTTTACGCACCAGGACAAGTACTTCGGGAATAGTCTGGCGCTCCCGCTCTGGCCGTTCCCCATCGTTGCGATCGCGCCGACCGTGATCGCATGGCGCAGGGACAGAGTCGCGAACCGGGTCTTGCGGGGCCTATGCCCCAAGTGCAGCTACGACCGCGCGGGGCTGGTTTCGGGGGCCGTCTGCCCCGAGTGCGGCGCGGCCGCGCCGGTGGCCATATCGCCTCCCGCCAAAGGCATTTGAAACACGGAGACCACGGAGGGCCACGGAGCGGAACACGGAGTCGATACTCCGACATCGCCTTTCTCCGTGCCTCCTCCGTGGTCCCCGTGGCCTCCGTGTTTATTCCCTCGGCTGTATCATCCCCGCGTGAAACCGCACCCGAGGATCAGGAAGACGGTGAAGCGGGCACATGGCACATGGCACATGGCACATGGCACATCGCACATTGCCACATGGCACATTCGGAAAAGTCAGGCCGCGGCTCCAATCCTGATGTGCTATGTAGCCATGTGCGATGTGCTCTGTGCTTCCGCCGTCTGCCCCGAGTGCGGCACCCCCGCCCCGATCGCCGCGCCTCCACCCTGACCCGATTCCCCCTCCGCGTTCCTCCGCGGCCCTCCGTGGTGAATCCATTCCCCTCCGGCCGTCGTCCCCGCCACGCGACGGCGCATCCGGCGCGTCCCGGCGCGTCACCCCGCCACGCGCCAGCCGGTCCGGCGCGTCCCGTGGCCGCCGCCCCCCACGCGACAGCTCAAGTGGCGCGTGCGACGGACCGATTGGCGCGTAGCGGCGTCGCTGCCGGGAGTCGCCGCGCGCCTGCTCGGAAGCCCCGGCATGCCCCGCGGAGCAGCGCAACCGATCGTCGTGCCCTTTTCTGCGAGCCCCGCCGCGGACGCACAGCGCGCCGAGCCCATGGCTTCACCGCACATCAAGGCCAAGGCGCCGCCGGCCCTGTCTTCAATGTGCTCTGTGGCCATGTGCAATGTGCCATGTGCCCCGCCCCCCCCCTCACTCCGCCTTCTTCTTCGCCTTCTTGGCCGCGTTCACCTGCTCATCCAGCGCGCTCCGCACCATCTCGCGCATGGATTCGAGCTGCTTGGCGTCTTGCTTTTTCTTTGGCAGGTCCACGCTGATGGCGTCGAGCCACTGCACGCCGCTCTCCTTGTAGCCCATCTCGGCGAGGTGCTTCTCCAGGTCCGGCATGTGCCCGCCGCCGTAGATGATGCCGACGGTCTTGATGGACTTCTCCTTCTCGATGATGCGGGCGAGGTCGTCCATCACCACCTCGTTGCGGTCCTTGATGATCACGTCCATCATGTGCTCCATCCCGGGCACGGAGTCGATCAGTTCATCCGCGCGGCCGAGCATCTCCATCATCGCGACCTTGCCGATGAGCTGGAACCCGGGCATCATCTTCATGAGGCCGAAGAGCATCTTGGCCAGGCCCGCGCCGATCGAGGAGCCATCGAGCGTGGAGAAGAGTTCGTTGGCATCGCCCCCCGCGCCGGCGATCCGCGATTCGACTTGATCAATGGAGAGGTCGCTGTTCCGCCAGTTCGCGTGCTCGTGCGTCATGGCGTCGAGCTGGAAGACCAGCCCCAGCCCCTCGGCCATCTGCGATTGCAGGCCCTTGGTCTCGACGCGCGGCAGCTCCGCGTTGCGGATCGGCTTCTGGTCCGTGAGCTTCAGATCCGCGTTCACGCCCTCGCCCCCCGGCTGCCCATCCGCGCCGAGCGAGGTGATTTCGACGTACTCCCGCGTCCGCTTGATCGGCGTGCCGTCATCGGCCTTGTCATCGAACTCTTCCTTGATGACCTCGTACTTCAGCAAGTTGCCCCACGCGTCCTTGGTCACGCCATCGACGTACGGCTTCATCTTCGGGTTCAGCCCCGCGATCAGCTCATCAAGCGTCGTCGCGAAGCCCCCGTGCTTGGCCTTCTGCGATTTGGCCGCGATCCCCAGCACCCGCATGCGCAGTTTGGTCGTCTTCACCTTGTGCTCGTCGGCCTCTTTCCCGACAAGGGCCACATCATGCTCGGCCCGCCCCGTCCCCGCGGGCTTCACGCTCTCGAAGAGCACGACATCCTTCGCGTCCAGCAACTTCTGGAGCGATTCATAGAACGGCTTGTCCCCGATATGCACCGCCGCGCACATCGTGACGCTCGGGCCGTTGGGCTGCCCATCCTTCCCCTCGCGCGTGAACGTCCGCGCGGCCGACTGCATCACGATCCGCTTCCCCTCGGTGTCATCCATCGTGCGGATGTAGCGCGAGTCGGCCTTGGCAACCGCCGGTTGGGCTCCCTTGGCCGCGACATCCTGAGCGAGCGCCCGCGGCCCACCCGCGCACGCCAGCGCCGCCGCCAGCGCAACCAAACACGCAAACCCCCGCCTCGTACGAATCGTCGTCATGGGCAACTCCATACTGTGCATATCGCGCCGCGGGAGTGCCTCCCACGCCGCCTCGCACATGGAGATTGTTCGCCGCTCGCCGAGGGCGTGCCGACCGGCCTTCAAAGCTCAATCCCCCCGCATCCCCGAGAGCAGCCGCCCCGCCGCCACCCGCGCCCGGATCCGCACTTCCGGCTCGGGATCGGTTCGCACGATCTCCGCAATCGCCGCGGCCACCGACTCCGCCGGTCCGGCATTTCCCGCAAGCCCGGCCGTGCGCTCGGCAAGCCAGAGCCCCGAGACGCGGTGCATGGCCCGAGCATCCGTCAGCAGCGGCACGATCACCACGCCCAGCCCATCCGGTCCCGGGCTGCGGCGATCGACCATCAGACGCGCCCTGGCCGCGCCGGCGCGAACGCGGTGGTGCGGATCGTTGTTGAACTCAACCACCGCGCGTCCCAGCGGGCTGCGGTCGGCGTGGATAGTGCCGGATCGCCTCGCGGCCCGGGCCAGCGCGTCCAGCGCATTGGCCCGAACGCGATCGTCGGGGTGGTGCAGGCACTTATGCACGGCGTGCTGTGCGGCCGGGGACGAAAGCTCGGCGAGCACGGTGACGGCCGTCGCCGCGCCATGGAGCAAGCGATGCGATTCATCGTTCGACGGCTTCAAGCCCGCCTGCGCCGAATGAGCGACAATCGAAAGAAGCTCGAGTTCAAGCTCCGCCCCGAGCCCAAGCCGTTGGGCCAGTCGCATCGATCGAACGCTCTCGGCGCTGGCGCCGTTTCGAACGCGCGTCTGGAGCATCGCGATAAAGCCCGCCCGATCGCCCCGCAGCATCCGCCGCGCCGTGGCGATTCCCGCGTTGCGATCGGCGAGCGGATCAAGGGCGTCGGCCATCGAGCCGGCCGCATCGCGCACCGCGCCGCTGCCCGAACGCGCCAGCGAGCCCAGCGTGCGACGAACCCGTTCGCTGCCGAGCAGCGTTCGCAGCCCCGGTGTTCCCGCTGCGAGCGCAGCCGACCGAGCGATGCGAGCATCGGAATCAACGCAGAAGTCCAGCGTGAGATCGCTTCCCAGCCGAGCCGCGCTCCGCAGTGCATTCATGCGAGCCGCTTCGCCCGGGGCCGTGAGCAGCGTTTCGAGCGACTCGGGAGCCCGCGCTCCCTCGGTGCATTCGATCCATGACGCACACCCGGCCTGGGCCGCGGGCGAGAGCTTCTCAACCATCTCGCCATCGATCATCAGGCCCGTGGTCTTCCGCTTGCGATCCCGCTCGCTCGCCCCCGCCAGTGCGCCCGCCCGCGCCGGGTTGTGCAGCAGGTGGGCTCGCACCAGCACGGTCTCGTGCCCCGCCGCATCGCAGTTGGCCGAGAGCCGCTCAACGCACGCGCCGCGCTGCCCCGGCTGACCGAGCCAGAGCCACGCCACCGAGCGCGTCGCCATCGCATCGCCGCGCCGAATCATCCCGCGCACGATCATGTGCGCCGGGTGCTCGCTGTCGGCCAGCCAGTCCTTGAGTTCGGTCCCCGCGCCCCGCATGGCCGCCGGCGACGAGCAGAGCGCAAGCAGCGCGGACATCGGCTCGCGCCGCTTGTGCCGGTCGAACTCGCGCACCGTTCGCACCACAAGCCGCTCCACTGCCCCCATCGCCTCGCCATCAAGTTTGGGAGCCCGTACGGCGCGCTCGGCGAGTGCGATAAGCGACTCCCCGGCCCGCTCCGCCACCCGTTCATCCCGATCCCCCAGCAGCTCGCGCAGCGCGCCAAATGTTTCCGGCTCGCACGCCCGCCCGATGAGCGTCGCCGCCGAGAGCCGGACTTCCGCGTCCACATCGATCGCGGCGCCCGTACACGCCTTTCCCCAGCGGCCATGGCCGGCAATCAGCGCTCGTTCGCCCTTGGCCGATTCGATCCGATCAAACGCGCCGGCCACGAGCGTCAAGGCATCCGAGGCCGCGTCCGCCTCCGCCAGCTCAAGCAGCCGATCCACGATCACACCTGCCTGCGACGGCCCCGCGCCTCGCAGTGCAAGCCGATACCCCTCGACTTCTGCCCGATGGTCTCGACCTCCAAGAGCTACGCGCATCCGCCCGACAAGCCCCGAAGTGATACCACCGAGCACGCCCGGGCGTGTCGTGTCCTGTCGTTTCGGTTCGGTCTCGGCCACCGGCATGCGCCTGTTCCCTTGCTTTGCACAACCCGTTGTGGGTAGAACGGACCAATATCGAACGAATTGTGTCCCTGACCAGTAAGTTTTCACTTGCTGTCTTTGAAGAAAGCGTGTTCAATGCTCCCTCGATCGACCAGTGATCGACACTCGGCACGCAACTCCGCCTGTGGAACCGTGCCGATCCGTTGGTCGAACCCGGCAGGGAACCTTACCGCCCCCACAATCTCCGCCGGCACACACCCGCCCGGTGTTCGCGGGCCATGAACCACAAGGCACGCCAGCCATGAACCCGTCCCGCGGCTCAGCCGCTAGCCAGACAATGCAGATGTATTTGTACCGCCGGGCCCTCCATCCCGAGCTCTTCCCGCTCAAGGGCCGCAAGACGATCTCGCACGGGGCGTATGAGTTGGAGGCATGGATCATGCCCGGCTGCCATGTGATGCGCTTCCGGCACAAGGAGTTCACCTGCTCCGAACTCCTTATCGATCATGAAGACAACCTGCCCCTGGAAGGCGCCGTCACCGGTTTCCCATGCAGCGGCGAGCACGAGTTTCAGCACGCCTTCCTCGCCGAACGCGTGGAATACTCCACTTCCGTGCAGACCGAAACCCTGAGCGACAACCTCTATAGGTCCACATACGAGGACATGCTGGATTACGCCAAGCAAACCGACTCCCTGACCTACAAATACCTCGATGGAGAAGGACGTAAGTGTCTGTCATTGCTAGACTTGCAGCAACTTCCCAAGGAAGTGCATTGCCAGAGCTTCCACCTCTTGGCCAGTTCAGGATTCGTCCTGCGTACCCAGACGATCTTCGGCCACAAGTGACCCATAGCGGCCACTGGCTCCCCTCAAGTCCCCGCATCCGCGCGGCGATGTAACCCCATCGCACCTAGGATTTCCGCAGCCATGCATTCGACCTCGATCCAGACCATTTCTCGAATTACCACGCCCCGGTGAGGGCTTGGCGGTCTGTCGGTCGTGCTGAATCTCCACTCTCAGTCGATCCGCCGCTGGTTTTCCCTCGCGGGGCCGCCGCGTCTATCTGTTTGTCCGCCCGATTCCCGGGCGTCGATACGATCCTCCCCCAAACCCACACGAATCGCCCTTGCCCCCTCGGGCGATGTGCGGTCTCAGCGAGATACCCATGTCCTCCCAGCCGACCACACCTCCGACCACTCCCGCGGCCAACCCGAATGGCGCACCGGCCGCACCCGCTGCCAAGTCGTATAAGGACTCCCTCAACCTTCCCAAGACCAGTTTCCCCATGAAGGCGAATCTGGTGCAGAACGAGCCCGCCAGCGTGAAGCGCTGGAGCGCGATGAACGGAGGCAAGGGGCTGTACGAGGTCGTTCGCGCCGAGCGAGGCAACAGCCCGAAGTTTACCTTCCACGACGGCCCGCCGTACGCCAACGGCAACATCCACATGGGCCACCTGATGAACAAGACGCTCAAGGATCTGGTGGTGCGCACCAAGACCATGCGCGGGCTGGACTGCGCATACGTCCCCGGTTGGGACTGCCACGGTCTGCCCATCGAGCACAAGGTGATGCAGGAACTCGTCGAGGCCGGCAAGATGGCCAAAGTCGCCGGGCTCCCCGACGACCAGCGCAAAATGGCCGTCCGCCGCGAATGCCAGAAGTACGCCGAGAAATACGTCAAGTTGCAGGCGGGCCAGATGGAACGTCTGCTCACACTCGCGGACTACGCGCACCCGTACATGACGATGGCGCCCACGTTCGAGGGCGCAACGCTCGAAGTCCTCGCCGATCTCATCGAGCAGGGACTGGTCTATCGCGCGCTCAAGCCGGTGCATTGGTCCATCGCCAACGAGACCGCACTTGCCGAGGCGGAACTGGAATATCAGGATCGCGAGGATCTCTCTGTCTACGTCGATTTTGAGGCCGAGAGCGCGGACGCCGTCTACGGCGCGTTCGGCCTCGCCGAGCACTCGGCCGACGATACCGATGAGGACGAAGAAGATACCGAAGGTCCGGAGCAGGTCGGCCCCGCCGTGCATCCTGGAAAGCGCCCAAACGCGCGCCCGAGCTTCATGATCTGGACGACTACGCCGTGGACGCTCCCCGCAAATGTCGGCGTCGCCGTGCATCCCCGCACGGAGTACGCCCTCGCATGGATCGACGGGAACGCTTCGGTAATGGCCGCCGCGCTCGTGGACAAAGTTGCGAAGATGGCCAAGGCCGAGCGCGTCGTCGTCCTCGCCACCACCACCGGCGACAAGCTCGTTGGTTTGCGATACAAGCATCCCTTCGTCACGCATCCGCCCGCCTGCGGCCTGGGCCGCAAGTGCGATGCGGCCAAGCTCTGGTCCGTCGTCGCCGCGGAATATGTCACCACGGAGGACTGCACTGGCATGGTGCACACCGCCCCCGGCCACGGCCAGGAGGATTACGCCACCGGCCTGCGCGAAGGACTCCCCGTCTACAGCCCTGTGAAGGGCGACGGCACGTACGACGATTCCGTGCCCGAGTGGCTCAAGGGTGTCTCGGTCTTTGATGCGAACCGGAAAGTCACCGAGTGGCTGCGCGACTCCGGCCACCTCTTCTTCGATCACACTTTCACGCACTCCTACCCGCACGATTGGCGATCCAAGACGCCCGTCATCTTCCGCTGCACCGAGCAGTGGTTCGTGAGTGTGGAAGGTGCGCACCACACGGCCTTCCGCGGCCCAAAGGCCCGCCCCGGCGTGAACCTCCGCAAACTCGGCCTCACCGCCGTCGATGCCGACAACCACGGGCAGAAGGACGGCGTGAACCGCGTCAACTTCGTCCCCGAGTGGGGTCGCAACCGCATGCGCGGCATGCTGGAATCTCGCCCGGATTGGTGCATCTCGCGCCAGCGCGCCTGGGGCCTGCCGATCCCGGCGTTTCTCACGCAGCACGGGGGAGTGCTGATGACGGCCGCAAGCGTGCGGGCGATCGCGAAGGTTGTGCGCGAGAAGGGCTCCGACGCGTGGTTCCAGGCCCCGCCCGAAGAACTCCTGAAGTACTACGACCCCGGCGCGGACCCCGATCCCCAGGCCCGGGCCGTGCCGCGCGAGCAGTTCCCCACGCTCAAGAAGGGCAACGACATTCTGGATGTCTGGTTTGAGTCCGGCTCATCCTGGAACTCGGTGATGCGTGAGCGCGGCCTGGGCTATCCCGTCGATTTGTATCTGGAGGGCTCCGACCAGCACCGCGGCTGGTTCCAGCTCTCTCTCCTCCCCGCCCTCGGCGCAACCGGGCAGCCCCCGTTCCGCACGCTTCTCACCCACGGCTTCATGGTGGATAAGCACGGCAAGAAGATGTCCAAATCTCTCGGAAACGACATCAAAGTGGAGGACCTGCTGAAAGATCACGGCGCGGATGTCTGCCGCTGGTGGGTCTGCTCCCTGGCGTACGAGAACGACGTGAAGGTGGACATGGAGTTCTTCAACCTCGCCGGCGAGAGCTACCGCAAGGTCCGCAACACCCTGCGCTTCATGCTCAGCAATCTCGACGACTTTTCCTCCCCTTCTTCACATCCGACATCCGACATCGCCCATCCGACATCGGTCGACGCCTGGGTTCTCGGCGAGTACAACACGCTCGCCAAAAACGTTCTCGGCGCATACGACCGCTACGACTTCCGCGCCGCCTACGAACTCCTCTTCAACTTCTGCAACGAAACCCTCAGCCGCGTCTATCTCGGCGCAGTGAAGGACCGGCTGTATTGCGACAAGTCCGACTCCCCGCGCCGCCGGCGCACGCAGCAGACGCTCTTCGCCCTCACCGACGGCCTGAGCCGCCTGCTCGCCCCGATCATGTGCCACACCGCCGATGAGGCCTATCGCGCCCTGCACAAGACCGATCCAAAGAATACCGAAACCACCGTGCACACGCAGACCTTCGCCGAATCCCTCGGGGCCGCGGCCGACCCCGGCTGGGCCGCCGTAATGCGCGCCATCGAAAACGCAACCAAGGCGATCGAACTCGCCAAGGCCTCCCTCGGCGTTGAGAATCCGCTCGACGCCGGCCTCGTCCTCCCCGACGCCGACGCCACGCTCTCACGCTTTGATCCGGTGGACCTCGCCGACGTCCTCGGCGTCAGCCGCGTCACGCTGGATAAGTCGGCCGCCGAGCCCCGCGTGCAGGACCTCCGAGCCGAGCCCCGCTGCGAACGCTCCTGGAAGCGCGATGGCACGGTGAAGAAGCGTTCCGACGGCGGAATGCTCAGCGACCGGGACGCGGCGGCGATCGGCGTGGCATGAACCATCCCACACGCCCGGGATGAGCGAGTCCGCGAGCGAATCCCGCGGGTTTGTTTGTGAGGTTGAGCAACGATCGCGATGGGATACGTCTCTTTTGCCACTCCCGTAGACTTCGAACCATGATCCCGAGCGCTGTGTACCAATGGGCCATCGCCGCGGCAGTCGCGGGCGTGATCGGCCTTACGCTCGCGATCCTCGGCCTCCGCGGCAAGCGCGTCGGCACGCAGCCGTTCTGCGCCCGGTGCGGCTTCGACCTCAGCGGGACCATCGGAGCGACCGCCGCGGCGGGAACGGCGATGCCATGCCCAGAGTGCGGCAAGGACACAGCCGCACGCGGAGCCGTTCGCCTCGGTACCCGCAGGAGGAGGATTTGGCTCGCGTGCCTCGGATTGATATTCGCGCTGGGCGGCTCGTCGGGATCGGGCTGGATGGCCTTTTCTGCCGCGAAAGGCGCGAACTGGAAGGAGGCGAAGCCAACTTGGGTACTCGTAGCACAAGCGGACGGAATACTGAGTCGAGCAGATCAGGCGGTACTCGACGAACTCCTCGCCCGTGAGAAGGCGGGAAGACTGAGCGACGGAGACTTACGAACGCTCGTCCCGCGTGCGATCGCCGCGCAGGCCGACATGAGCCGCGTTTGGGATTCCAGGTGGGGCGATCTTGTTGCCCGGGCACATCAACGCGGCGTGGCAACGGAAGCTCAATGCCAGAAGTTCATGGAACAGGTGGTCTCATTCTCGCCCGCGTTTCGCCCAGTTGTTCGAACGGCACAATGGACGCACTACGAAATGCGGGCGGGCGTGCAGAGAGGACCGTCCATGTCGGGGATGAGGGGACTGCCTGGCGTCGTTTGGCGCCGGATCAGCTTGGAGATCGCCCTAGAGGGGGTTGGCACGAGAATCGAATGGAAGAGCCCCAATGACAACTTCCCTCAATACGATTTCATGACGGACCAGTTCGGGTACCCCATCGCCGACGTCTATCGACACGCTCAATGGACCGCTCTTCCTGGGAAATACACGGTTGCTCTCGACCTTTCGTATCGGATCGGGTTCACACAC
Source organism: Phycisphaerales bacterium (assembly GCA_038225655.1). GTDB lineage: Bacteria > Planctomycetota > Phycisphaerae > Phycisphaerales > UBA1924 > UBA4658. Next base: position 258,621 of record JBBRQY010000004.1, read on the forward strand.
TTGAGTCCGAAGGATTCGGGTTGGACCGTCCGGACCCGTACGTCCGTGCCTGTGGACATCGCGCCGATCGATCAGCCCACAGTTCGGCTGGTCGCAGACGATAATACTGCGGAGCTGCTCCGTCGCACACTTAGGGTGCGACTATCAGGCGCTCCCTCCTACAACTACTACAAAGAGACTCCGCATGGCCACGAGCGCGTTCCGAAGCAGGAGGTGTACATGGATATCTCTTGCGAGGCGCTCCCGGTCGGAGTGTCGATGGTCGGCACAATACGGAGCCACGGTTCCGGCGGCGTGCCCGACAAAGTGGAATCCATGATGATCGAACCGCACGATACTCGCGGTTCCGGGCACATCGTACTGCCGGGCGACTATGCCGCGGAGCGTGTCGATCTGGTCCTTCGGCCGGCTCCGCTCATCGCTGAGCAAGGGAGTCTCATCTGCACTGAGGTCTGGGATGGAGAACTTGTGTTCGAGAACATTCCGATTGTGTGGACGAAAGCTGGAGCAACCTGGAAACCGCGAACCGACGAGGGTGTGCTCCCCGCTAGAGTCACGAGTCCGGCACCCGCTCCGCCAAGCGCCTCACAGCCGGGCGGGAGCTGACCGAGAAAAGGATCGCGTCCAAGGGCCTCTCATTCTGCGGCCTATCCCCCATCCCCACCGATAGCAGGTGCGGACAACGCCCCTCCCCCGAATCGAGTATCCTCTCAATGCCCATGCTCCCCCGCCCAACACTCTCCCTCGCCCTGCTCCTCGCCGGCGCATGCGCCGCCCCCCACGCCGCGCTCGCCCAGTCCGAGTACCGTATGGACCAGTCCGGCAACTGGGTGCAGACCGGCGCGCCCGTTCCGGGCAGCGACGAGGCGATCATCGCGCAGGCGAAGAAAGAGCTCGCCGAGGATCGCCCCGCCGACGCTCAGAACACCATCTCCCCCTGGATCGACAAGAACGATCGCTCCAACAACCCGCTCCTGGCCCAGGCCCTCATCATTCGTGCCGACGCCCTCACCGCCCAAGGCGATGAGTACGAAGCCCTGTACGACTATGAGCGGGCCATCAAGCAGTTCCCCGCCACGCAATCCTTCATTACGGGTGCGGAGCGGGAACTCGACATCGGCGTTCGCTACACCGGCGGCCTGCGCCGCAAGTTCCTCGGCGCCCGCATTCTCCCCACCAGCGACATCGGCGAGGAACTTCTCATCCGCGTGCAGGAACGCATGCCGGGTTCGCGGCTGGCCGAGCGGGCCGGTATCGAACTTGCCGACTACTACTACCGAGACCACGACCTCTCCCTCGCCGTAGAGGCCTACGACCTGTTCATCCAGAACTATCCGAACTCGCAGTACAAGCAGCGCGCCATGCAGCGCCGCATCTACGCAACCATCGCCCGCTTCAAGGGCCCCAAGTACGACGGTTCCTCGCTGATCGATGCCAAAATTCTGACGCGCCGCTACGTCTCCCTCTATCCAGCCGAGGCCGAAAAGGCCGGGCTCGACGACGGGCTTCTCACCCGCCTGGATGAGTCCTCCGGACAGGAAATGCTCGAGTCCGCCAACTGGTACCTCCGCCGCGGCGACGAGATCTCCGCTCGACTGGTCCTGCGCCGTCTCGTTCGCGACCACTCCAAAACCGCGGCAGCCCAGAAGGGTCTGGAGATCATCCAGACCAAGGGTTGGCCCATCCAGCTCGGCGCTGAGGGCAAGCCGAAGGTAGCCGAGCCCGACTTTGAATCCGGCGTTCCCGGCACAAAGGTCGAGCAACTCCCCGGAAAGCCCGTGGATGAACCTGCTGATGCCAAGTCGCCTGCCCCGAAGCCCGCGTCCCCGGACACCCGCCCACCCCCCGTCGAGCTGAATCGGCGCAAGCCGCAGATTCCCCCCGCGAGCGATCCCGCCCCTGCCAATCCCGCCGCACCGCCGGCCCCCGCATCGGAGCCCCAGAAGCCATGAGCCGCGTACCTCGCACTTCAATGATGATTGCTGTGCTCGTGAGCGTTCCGCTGGTCGCAGCGGTGGGGGGGTGCAGCTCGGATCCCACGCAGGGCTACTCCTTCACACGCTCCCACGACTCATCCGTTCGAACGGTCGCCGTGCCGATCTTCCAGAATCCCACCTTCGCCCGCGGCCTGGAAATCGAACTCACCGACGCGATCATCAAGGAAATCCAGTCCAAGACTCCTTGGCGCGTCGCCCCGGAGGGCACGGCGAACTCCACTCTTTCCGGCACCCTCACCAACTCGCAGATGCGCCGCCTCTCCACCGGCAACGCCACCGGCATGTCGCAGGAGCTCTCGGTCGAGCTCACCGTCGATTTCGATTGGAAGGACACGCGCTCCGGCAAGACCCTCGTCAGCCGCAAGAGTTTCACCGCCTCCGAGGCCTTCGTTCCCGCCTCACCCGCCAACGAACGTGTCGAGGCCGGTCAGCACGCGGCCATCCAGCGGCTCGCCCGCGACATTGTGGCCGAACTCCGCTCGAACTGGTAGCAGCCGGTTTTGGGCGGTCTACCCGCTTCCTCCAGCCCCACGGCCGCCATTCTGACATCCATTTCGCTTCATTCCGCCAACCCCGGCAAGGGCTAACCTTTGCTTCGCCGATAAGGGCTGGCGAGGGGTTTGCTCTTGGATTCCCAACAACGATTCGGTGGGAGTTCGTGAACCAAACCACCTGTCAGTTGCGTACAACTCCGGAGCGCGATGCCGCGCCAGCAGATTTGTCCACTATGAGCGATCAACTGTCCAACCAAGCGTCCTCCTCCTTCCGCGATTCTCTCTCCCGCTGGTTCAGCGACAGCGGCCAGAAGAAATCGCCCAACTCAGAAAACCCGAAGGGGTCGGGCGATGGCGGCAGCGACGGCAAGCCGGGCGGCCCGAACAGCGTGCGCCCCAGCCGCGGCCTGTTCACGGTGGTCACCGCCATCATGCTCGGAGCGATGGTCTTCCTGATCATCACGACGATCCCGCAGGCCAAGCAGGTCGCGGACTGGAAGCAGTTCGTCGACATGTACCAGAAAAAAGAACTCAAGGAACTCGTTGAGGTCCACGACGACGGCATCTACGGCACGCTCGCGGATGGCTCGGAAAAGCAGGTGTACTTCAAACTGGGATCTGCCGCTACGGAGCGGGATCAGTACCTCACCGAGATCAAGACACTCTCGGACAAGCACATCACAGTCGTGAACACGCCCGGCTGGAAGCCCCTCCTGCTCCAGATGCTCATCGTTGGCCTCGTGCTGACGGCGATCTGGATGTTCATCTCACGCGGCCTGCGCAACGCCACGGGTGGCGCGGGCGGCATGCTCGGCTCCTTCGGCAAGTCGCGCCACCGCACGCTGAACAAGGAAAACGTCTCGATCACGTTCAACGACGTGGCCGGAATCGACGAAGCCAAGGACGAAGTCACCGAGATCATCGAGTTCCTGAAGAACCCCAAGCGCTTCATGAAGCTGGGCGGGCGCATCCCGCGCGGCGTGCTGCTCATAGGCGAACCCGGCTGCGGCAAAACGCTGCTGGCCAAGGCCATCGCCGGCGAAGCGGATGTTCCGTTCTTCTCCATCTCCGGCTCTGACTTCGTGGAAATGTTCGTCGGCGTGGGCGCATCGCGCGTCCGCGACCTCTTCAAGCAAGCCAAGGAATCCGCTCCCTGCATCATCTTCCTGGATGAGATCGATGCCGTCGGTCGGCGTCGCGGCGGCGGTTTCACCACGGGCGGCCACGACGAGCGCGAGCAGACCCTCAACGCCATTCTCGTCGAGATGGACGGCATGAACACTTCCGACGGCGTGATCGTCGTCGCCGCCACCAACCGCAACGACGTGCTGGATCCCGCCCTAACTCGCCCCGGCCGCTTCGACCGGCAGATCATCGTCCCCCGACCGGATGTGAAGGGCCGCATGGAAATCCTGCGCGTTCACGCCAAGAAGGTCAAACTCGGGCCGGATGTGGACATGGAGCGCATCGCCCGAGCCACCCCCGGCTTCTCCGGCGCGGACCTTGCCGCCACCATCAACGAAGCCGCCATCGGCGCCACTCTGCACAACAAGGACTTCGTGGAGCAGGAAGACCTGGAAGAGGCCCGTGACAAGGTGCGTTTCGGCCGCGCCCGCAAAAGCCGCCGCTCGGACAAGGAAGAGAACAAAGCCACCGCCTATCACGAGGCCGGCCACGCCGTCCTGCAGATCCTCCTCCCCGACGCGGACCCACTCCACAAGGTCAGCATTATCCCGCGCGGCAACATGGGCGGAGCGACCTTCTCGCTCCCCGAGAAAGATCGCTACGGCTACGGGCTGAAGTGGCTGAAGGCGACCATGCGTATGGCCTGCGGCGGGCGCATCGCCGAAGAGAAGGCCTCCGGCGATATCTCCTCCGGTGCAGCGATGGACATTTCGCAGGTCACCCGCATGGCCCGCGCGATGGTTCTCGACTGGGGTATGAGCCAGCGTCTCGGCTTCGTCAAATACTCCGGCGAGGACACCCGCGAGTCGCTCGTTCCCGACAAGGATTACTCCGACGAGACCGCTCGCATCATCGACGAAGAGGTTCGCCGCTTCGTTGACGAGGCGTACGTTGAGGCCAACAAGCTCATTGAAGCGAACTGGGAGAAGGTCGTCGCCGTCGCAGAGGCCCTGATCAAGTACGAAACCCTGAGCGGCGACGAGGTCCGCAAGCTCATGCGCGGCGAGTCCCTCGGCAAGCCCACGGTCAGCGATCTGCTCGCCGCGGAAGCCAAGGCCTCCCAGCTTGGGGTGCCCGTATCCAAGCCCGCTGCGGATGCTCCTCCCGAGATTCCCCCCGGTGTTCTTCCCCGTCCGGCATAGGTCGCCTGCGCCCCCGCTACGCTCCGGGCATGAGCGAGAATCCGATCTACCACAGTACGAAGCTCACCTACGGCTCCTACCTCAAGGTGCCGGAGCTTCTGACATTACAGCAGCCCGTGGCCACTCCCAGCCATCGGGACGAACTGCTCTTTATTGTCGCCCATCAGGTCTACGAGCTCTGGTTCAAGCAGATGCTCCACGAACTGACCGGCGCGTGCGCGTATCTCGATCGCGATGAGCCCCTCCGGGCCGCGCAGCTCTTCGAACGCATCCACAAGATCCAGCACCTGCTCATCGAGCAGATCCCGCTGCTGGAGACCATGTTCTCCACGGACTTCGCCAAGTTCCGCGACTCGCTCCGCCCGGCGAGCGGGTTTCAGTCCGTGCAGTTCCGCAAGATCGAGTTCCTCTGCGGCAACAAGAATCCGAAGATGCTCCAGCTCGTCGGCGAGGACGATGCCGCGCGGGCCGAGATGGCGACATTCCTCGACAAGCCCACGCCCTACGACCATTTCATGCGCCACCTCGCCCGTGAGGACAACGACGTCTTCGGTGTTCCCAAATCGTTCCTGGCCCGCGATGTCACGCTGCCCCACGAGGCGAACGCCGACTGCATCACGTCGCTGGTGAAGCTTTACCACAAGCAGGACGAGCAGAACAAGGGCGAGCGGTACTACGCCCAGTTCCGAGTCGCGGAGTTCCTGCTGGAGTTCGACGAGAAGTTCGCCATCTGGCGGTTCCACCACGTCAAAATGGTGGAACGCATGATCGGCGCGGGCATGGGCACCGGCGGTTCGTCGGGCGCCAAGTACCTCGCTTCCACGCTCACCCGCGTCTTCTTCCCGGATATCTGGCAGGTTCGCGATCGCCTCGGCGGCATGGCCGGCAGCACGGAAGCGCCGGCTGGCGGCGGTTGCCCATTCGGCGGCGGCCGGTCCTAAAGGAAGTCCAACTCGTTGCGGCTCCTCCTTCGCGCTTCGTCGGCCCCGGGCTGCGCACGCGCCGAATCGACGAGCTGCTGCAATCGGTCCAGCCGCTGTTCTATCGCAGCAAGGACCTCGGCCGTTTGAATCTCCTCATGGGTTTGGCATTCCAGATCCGGCGCTCGCATGGAGCCCTGACCAGTCAAGAGCCAATGGCCGTTCACGCCGTTCACAAGACAAATTTTGCGCAGCATCACGGCATCGGCCTTCCCGGAGTTGCAAGCCCGCCGCAGCGCGCGCACACTCACGCCCAGCTTGAATGCCGCGCATCCGTCAAGGTCGCCAAGCAGGGACGCTCGCACTCTCGCGCCCAGGGCCTTGCCCGCCAGCGCATCTTCAACAAGCTGAAAAGCGAGGGCGGAGGCAGCATCTAGGCCACCTCCGTCCCCACGTGCCGGACCGATCATGGTGTCCGGGGTGATTTAGTTGGGACCCGTTTGGGCCTCAAGGCATTCCTCCCATTGGAGGTTGCCAGGTCGGATCAAGCTTCCAGGGGCTGCCGCCGTTTAGCCAGATCATGAACAGGTAGTACTGTCTGGCCGCCTCACGTTCCTCCGGATCTACAACCGTGTAGAGCATCGAATAGGCCGTATACAGCGATACCAATGCCGGGGAATCACCAAGTGGCGGGTCCGCCAGAGCCGGGACACTGGTCATTCCCAAGGCCACGATTGCGGCTAAGGCAAATGCGCAAAGCCATGTCCGGGATTTCCCGTACGGCAACCTGATCGATCCACATGAACTCGCATTCCTGCAAACACGCACCGAATTTGGAAAGAAACGCATAAACTCTCCTTTGACCGAGGTTTGAGTGAGGCCCAACAAGGCCCTCGGCCATAGGGGAAGCGAGTCGTGCGCGTGCTTTGTGACAGCGAGCCAGAATTTCCGGCGCAAAATGTTGCGAAGGTTGTCCATCCACCCACGGATCCGGACCTTGAGCAGCTTGTCACTCGCATGGGTGCCGGAGACCGGGAGGCCGTCGCGGCGTTCCTGACCAAGTACGGCGAGCTCATCCGCCGTCGCGTTCGAGGCAAGTTGCAGGCGTCCGTCCGCCGGCTCTTTGACACGCAGGACATCCTCTCAACGCTGAGCCGCCGATTGGACGCCTATGTCTTTCAGCAGAAGTTCTCCCCTCGTTCCGAGGATGAGTTCTGGTCGTTCGTCTTCCAGGTGGCCCAGAACTCCATGGCGGAGAAGGCCCGGATCGTCGAAGCCCTCCACGGCAAGGAGGGCGAGGACAGCGAGTTCGCCGGATGGGTGCTTGGAAAGCTCAAATACGCCGAGCGAAACGCCGCCGGTATCCGCGGCGACACCGCTTCCGAGCTTGCCTTCGATGAGATGATCGCCCATCTGAAATCAGAAGAGGATCAAACCATCGCCACCCTGTGGGCGCTGGGTGTTCCCTATGTGCAGATCGCAGAGCAGGTGGGATTGTCCTACGACGTCGTCCGCCAGCGATGGCACCGCATTCGCGAGTTTCTTCGCACAGAATTGAAGGATCAAGATCGATGAGGACTCTCGTGACCAACCCCGTCGTGGTTGTGATTCCGCCAGGCGCTTCGGCGGATGAGCCGTTCCGGCCAGCACTCACCGAACCGGTGCCGGGCGAAGACTCGGTACTCGCCGACCTGATCGAGCAAGACGGACGATCCCGCCTGGACCGGGGCTTGTTCTGCGATCTGGATCGCTACCACTCCGTCGTTCCCGATCTGGTCGCCAAACCAATCTCGCTCGATGCAGCGATCGATATCTCGCTCCGTTCACTCGCTCAGCGCGACGGGTGCGACGCTCCCGAGGAGCGCCACGCCGAGTGCCTGCTTCGCTCGTATCCCCATTTGGCCGGCCCCATCCGTATCGCCGCACTCCTTGGAAATCAGCTCGTTTCTACGGCCGGTATTGGCGGTGGGCGCATCCACCGGCAAATCGCAGGATTGCCGCGCTCTATCGGGACGACGCTCGAAGATGGCCGCCAGCGGTACGAACTGGTGCGGGCCCTCGGGCGCGGCTCCAGTGGAACCGTCTTCGAGGCGATCGACCATCTGCTCTCGGACTCCGCCCACGCCGCCAAAGTCGCCGTCAAGCTCATTCCCGCCGACCCCACAACGGTGCAGCGCCAAGCGGCCGAGGCCACCAAGGCCCGGCGCATCGATCACCCCGGCGTGGTGCGCGTGCTGGACCGCGGCCTCACGGATCAGGACGAGTTGTACCTCGTCTATGAGTTGGTCAGCGGGGGCGACTTGCATTCCTGGTTTGAAGAACGCAAACGATCCATCAGCGTGCGTGAGGCCGCTCGGCTCGTCGCCGCGATTGCCCGCGGCGTGCAGGCCGCCCACTCGGCCGGGCTCGTTCACTGCGATCTGAAGCCGCCGAATGTGCTGGTGACGCCAGAGGGAGAGCCCCGTGTGAGCGACTTCGGCGTGGCCGCCATTGCCGGCTCGCTGGGACGCAGCCCCTCGGACTCCGCACTGCCCATCGGCAATCTCGCCTTCGCTGCCCCAGAGCAGGCGCGTCGAAGCGATGCCGCCGCCTCACCCCTGGTCGATGTCTACGCCCTCGGCGGCATTCTTTATTACTTGGTGACCGCATCGCTTCCCAATGGGTCCACCGCCCAAGAGGTTTGGAGCATGCACGATCCGGTCTCCGGACGAAAGCAGGCCCCATCGATCCGAACCCTGCGCCGCGAAGCCGAAGCACGTCTCGACGCAATTGTTTCGCGTGCCCTCGCCCCAAAGCCGGAGAACCGATATCCGACCGCTGGGGAAATGGCGCTCGACCTCCAGGCGTGGTCGGAAAACCGCCCGATCGTCTGGATGCAGGAGCCCATGGCCAGTAGGGCGCGGCTTTGGATTCGACGCAGCCCAGGGATGGCCGCGCTCGCCGCCGCATGTTTTCTTGTTCTCGTCGGTGGTGGATTCGCCACCGGGTTTTTCGCCCATCGCGCTCAATCCGTCGGTGAGCAGGCCGCAGACCTCCGTGGCAGGATGACGACGAGATTGGAAGGCTACGAAACCAACTATTTGCGGTTCTTCGGTAAAAATGCCCCAGACAAGGATGTTCCAGTCGATGAGATCTGGAAGACGGCCAGGGAAATTAACGCCAAGACGAAAATTCCGTCATCCGGAACCCCCCACACTCCTTCAACGCTCCCGCCTTCGCCCGGCGCCAAGGGAAACTGAGATCGAGGTCCAGCTCGAGCACGCACAATCGCCGTGCGCCGCCCCCTACACTCCGTAGCTTGCCCCTCGCCCAGCGCTCCAACGCCTCCTGCCACCCCAAGCCCAAGAGCCCGCGCACCATCGCGTTGCCGGTGCTGGCCTCGCCGTCTTCGGTGTTGGCGGGGAGTGGAGGCGATCGCAACGCCTGGTCCCCCGGCCACACCACGATCAAGCACTCCCGCGCCGGCCGCTGGCGGGCCCTTTCCCTCATCCTCATCCACGTCGTCTTCGCCATCCACATCGCGCAATGGCTCATCACCGGGCTGACGATCTCCCCCATCGAGCCCAGCGAGAGCATGTACACGCTCCGCGATGGTCTGGTGAACGCCGGCTTCGTCTTCTTCATCCTCGCAATCGTCTCCACGCTTCTCTTTGGCCGCTTCTTCTGCGGCTGGGGATGCCACATCGTGGCCGTGCAGGACTTCTGCGCCTGGATCATGATGCGCTGCGGCGTAAAACCCAAGCCCTTCCGCTCGCGACTGCTCATGCTCGTGCCCGTCGGGCTCGCGATCTACATGTTCGCCTGGCCCGTGATCGTCCGCGAAGTCATGCGCCCGCTGCTCATGGACGCCCAGGGAAAACTCCCCAACTGGATGGGCCAGATTGATCCCCTCCCCGGCGTCCGCGGCGCGTTCCTCGTGCAGGACTTCTGGGCGACGTTCGCCTCGTGGTACGTCGCCATTCCGTTCATCCTCGTCTGCGCCGCCGTCACCGTCTACTTCCTCGGCGCCAAGGCCTTCTGCACCTACGGCTGCCCGTACGGTGGCATCTTCGGGCCTGTTGACCTCCTCGCGCCCGGGCGCATTCGTGTGACGGACGCCTGCGAGCACTGCGGCCACTGCACGGCCGTCTGCACGTCCAACGTCCGCGTCCACGAAGAGGTCCGCGACTACGGCATGGTCGTCGATCCCGGGTGCATGAAGTGCATGGACTGCGTCAGCGTCTGCCCCAACGACGCGCTCTACATCGGGCTGGGCATGCCCGCCATTCTCGCCAAGGTGCGCCCGGGCGCCGAAGACAGCGCGGCCCAGGCCAAAGCCCTGAAGCAGGCCCGATTCGATCTGACATGGCCCGAGGAAATCGTCGCCCTCGGGCTCTTCGTCATCCTCTTCCTCTGCTATCGCGGCATGTTGAACCAGGTGCCGATGCTCATGGCCGTCGCCATGGGCGGTCTCGGCGCCTGGGCCGTGCTCAAGAGTTGGCGGCTCCTCCGCGACGCCAACCTCCGCGTTCACGGCTTCATTCTCAAACAGCGCGGGCGCCTCCGACCATGGGGTGCCGCGTTCATGCTCGCAACGCTCGTGTGCGTGACGATCGCCGGGTGGAGTGGCTATGTCCGTCTGACCCTCGCCCGCGCCCAACTGGCGTACCAACGTATCGATACGCCCGTCGAGAATGTCCTTCGCCTCGACTACGAAGCAACTTCCGAAGAAACACACCGCGCCCGTGCCGCTCTGGAGTTGTACCGCAAGGGCTCCCCGCCGGGAGTCTCCACCGCCGGCCCCGGCGGCGGAGTGGCATTGTTCTGGCCCCTTACCGCCGACGAGCGGATCAACATCGCGTACCTCCATCTGATCGTGGGCGATTTCGAGATGGCGGAGCGCTCGCTCGAGGAAGCCGTTCGCGTCGGTCATCCCACAGATTCGCTTGTTTTCCAACTCGGCCAAATCAAGCAGTTCCGTGCCCAGCGTGAGGCCTCGCGCCGCTTAACACTCGGAGCGACCGAGGCCGAAGCCAGGAAAGTCTTCGACGATGCCCAAGCCGACATCACCAAGACATACCAACTCGCCCTCGCCCGACATGACCATCTCTTTGGCGTGCGGGCTTTCCTGCTCGGCAGCCGTCCCCCCTCGGACGCCGCCGCCATACGAACTGAGTGGGAGAGCGCCCTGCGTCGTCACCCGCGCAGCATCGAAGGCCACCTCGCCGCGGCCTCGTTCTTAGTCAGTTCGCATGACGCCGCCGCCGCGCGTGCCGAGCTTGACCTCGCGATTGCACAGCGCAATCCAACGCCCGATCAGCTCCTGCAGGCCGCCCAAATCGCTTTCTCGCTCCCCGATGCTGTCCGGGGCGCAGAACTCGCCCAGCGTGCCGCTGATGCAGGAATGAAGCTCCCCGGCCCGCGTGCCGCCGCGGCCCAGCTCCTGGCGCACTTCGGTGAGCCGGAGAAGGCCCGGGCCCTTGCCGACAGGGCCGTCGCGCTTGCTCAGGCAGATCCACAGCAAGGCGGCCGTCTCAGCGCACTTCTCGGTGCCGGACACACGCTCAATGGCCTTGGCAAGCCGGAACTTGGAATCCCGCTGATCCGGCAGGCGATGGATCTTCCATGGGCCGGCGGCTGGGAGCAATGGCGAACGGGCAAAACGCTGATCGATGGCGGCATGCAGTTCACCCAGGCCGGTGCGGATGCCGTCGGACGCCAACTCATCGCCGAGGGCGTCAAGCTCATGGAGAAGGGCCGGGACGCATTGCCTCTGGCAACGCCCATCCGACACGAGCTTGCGCAGGTGTACGTCTCCGTCGGCAAGCAGCCCGAAGCGCTGGCCGACATGAAACTGGCCGCCGAGCTCGCGCCGAGCAACTGGTACCTCGCCGACCAGTACGCCCATCTCCTTGAGGACAGCCGCGAGGTCAACGAGGGCGCCCGCTGGCACGAGATCGCCCGCCAGCGAGCCCGCGACGCGGCCCCCGCCTCACATTGACGCTGCATGGTCTGGAACGTCCAATAAAAATGCCCCCGGCGATCCGCCCCGCGGGGGCCGGATTCGTTCTCACGAATCACGAGTCCGAGAGCCGATTCCCGGTGCTTCGCCGGCGCGATGGTCGCGCTGCGCTGCGGAGTTTTACCTATGGCAAAGTCCCCCGACGAAAAGATCGAAACGCTCGAGAAGAAGCTGAACCTCTGGCGCGTGCTCGCCGTGCTTCTCGTCCTCCTGCTCGTAGTCGTGCAGCGACGCAACATCGTGTCGATGATCGACCACGCCGAGAAGTGGATGGGCAACGTCGCCGAGACGCGTGCCACCTGATCCGCGCACATTCGCGCCGGTTGGGTCGCGCCAAATCGGCGCGTACGATCGTCCATGCTCAGACTCTGCAGCGCAGGCCCAGTCCACATCGGCTCCGGGAAGCCCCTCGCCATCATCGCGGGGCCCTGCGTGCTGGAATCACTCGAGCTTGGGCTGACGATCGGTCGCGCGCTGCAGGAGTTGTGCGCCCGCAACGGGCTCGCGTACATCTTCAAGGCCTCGTTCGACAAGGCCAACCGCACGAGCATGGATTCTCCCCGCGGTCCCGGCCTGGAGCAGGGCCTCGCGTGGATGCGCTCCATTCGCGAGCAGCTCAGCGTCCCGATCACCACGGACATCCATGACGCTCACCAGGCCGAGCCCGCGGCCCGCGTCGTCGATCTCCTCCAGATCCCCGCGTTTCTCTGCCGCCAGACCGATCTGCTTGTCGCTGCGGGGAAGGCCGCCGCGGCGCATCACCGAGCCGTAAACGTGAAGAAAGGTCAGTTCGTCTCCCCCGAGGAGATGCGCGGCCCGATCCACAAGCTTGCCGAAGCAGGGTGTACGAACTCCATGCTCACCGAGCGCGGCACGTTCTTCGGCTACGGCCGCCTCGTGAACGACTTTCTCGGCGTCGCCGACATGATGCATCTGGACCATGCACCAGTCGGTGCAAAGGCAGTGGGGGGCCCCGTCCCAGTCTGCTTCGATTGCACGCACTCCACGCAGCAACCCGGCAAGGGTGAGAGCGGCAAGGTCACGGGCGGACGGTCCGATCTGGCCCCAATGCTCGCCCGAGCCGCGACAGCCGCGGGCGTGCACGCCCTCTTCATCGAGTGCCACCCGAACCCCAAAGCCGCGCTCTCCGACGCGGCAACAATGATCCCACTGGATCGCATGGCGGATCTGCTGCGAGATGTGGCGGCGATCCGCAACGCTCTCGCGGGCTGATCGCAAAAAGAAAAAAAGCCCGCAGATCGCGGGCTTGCAAAGTTCAAAATCTGCTCTGGATCAGTTCTGGGGATCAGTTCTGGCTCAGCCAAGTCGGCCGCGGCATCTTCGGATCAGTGGGGTTGATGCTGACCTTGCCGTTCTGAATCACCACATTGCCGTGGCCGACAGAGAACAGAGTATGGTCGCGACCCATCTGTACGAGAAAGCCCGCACGGAACTGCGTGCCGCGCTGCCGGACGATGATCGACCCCGGCTGAGCGACTTCGCCGCCATAAAGCTTGAAACCGAGGTACTTCGGATTGGAGTCACGACCGTTCTTGGTCGAGCCCTGTCCCTTTTTATGTGCCATGACGCGGCCTCGCGATCAAAGTTCTGATGAAACAACTGGGCGAACAATGCCCGGGAAAACCCCAATCGGTACTCCGACGGGCCCGGACTGTATGCCGCTCCTACCGCATGATCCAGCTTCGGGTATTCACGGCGAAGGTGTCGCCGGCGATAGTCGAAAGGTCGCCGGGCGGAAGAAACTCGAGCCGAAGCGACTTGCGGAGGATGAACTTGTCCTTGCCGTCAGGACTGGCGACCGTTTTGGTCTCCCCGCTGAACCCAGCCGCGTAGACGGTGATCTGCGAGGGATTGAACCCCTCAACCGGCCAGATCACGAGACCGTCTTTGGTGTTCTCGGCTCCCTGGAGCAACTCCCCAATCACCCCAATCTGGTCCTGAATGAACGGGTTCTGCGTCTGCTGCAGCAGATTCTGCGTCACGACCATCGGCACATCCCGGCCGGAGCGGTACACGTGCCCATCCCCGTCGGAAAGCTCGAAAGAAGGGGCAAACAGCAGGTCCTGGCCGCTGTTGTTCGTGGTTTTGAACGTCATGTACATGTACTTTCGCGCCCCAAGGCCGGGAACGTCGATCGTCACCAAGTGCAGTTCGCTCGTGTCAACCTGGAGCTCCCAGCGGCGCGGCACGGGATCGGGCTCCGGGGCCAAACCCATCAGCGGAGCGGAGCCGGCCAGAGCCAGCACACCTGCGGCCGCAATGCCAAGAACCTTGTGCCACCGTTCAGAGCAGGTCGAGCGATTCGAGTTCATGCGTGTCGTCCTTGAAGCTTCATCCGGACATTCTCGGCTGGGGAGGCCAAGAGTCTACTGTCTATCGGGGCTGATGGGAAGTCCACCTTTTCCCGCTCCCGCAGTTCCCTGCCCTGATGTCCACCACTTCCCTCCATCCCGGCTTGGGCTCCTCGGGCTCTGGCGAAAACGGCGTGCGCCTGATCCGGGTGCCTGCAAACCTGCGTCTGGGCGCGGCGGCCCGGCTGATCGGCGAACAATCGGGCGATCCGTTGCTCGCCGGGCAGCGGTTCCTGGATTCCGCTACCCAGCTTCGCGTCGATCTCGACCTGATGTGGTGTACGGTGGATGAACAGGGCGGGATGGGAAGTGGTGGGGGAATGGTTCGTATTCGTCAGGTGGTCTTGGCGGTCATCGGATCGGGACGCACCGCGATGCTGTTTGTCTCTGGCGCGGAGCGAAAAGGAAAGTGGCCGGGCGCGGCGAAGCTTCGTGCCATGTCGGGGGCGGGGGTGGCCCTCGCAGAGGCACGCCAGGAACGAATCGCGCTGGTAAACCATGCCTGCGAACAAGTCGCCGCACCCGGCGTCGACGGACGTTCTCGTGCGGTCCTCTCGCAGGCGCTTCTGGAATCCCGTGAAACCGACGCGATCGAAGCTCTGCAAGGTGCGGGGTTCCAACGGCTTGGGGATTTGGCCTATCTCCGCCGCGCTCTGCCCAAGGCGGGTCCCGGCCGCGCGCTCGATCAGGCCGAATCCCCCAAATGGCCAGAGGGAATCCGCGTTTGTTCCGTTGCCCAACTCCTGGCCGATGGCCAAACCAAGGCCCGGGTTGACGCATTAATCGTGGACGCGTTAGAACGCTCGTACACCGACACGCAGGATTGCCCGGAACTCTGCGGCATGCGCGGCATGGACGACGTCTTGGATTCACACCGGTCCGTTGGCGTCTTCGACCCCGCCCACTGGTGGCTGGCGATGGATGATTCCGGCGTCGCTCGCGCCTGCCTCCTGCTCTCGGTCTGCCCCGAGCAGGACTCGGTCGAACTCGTGTACCTGGGCCTCGCCCCCGAGGTCCGCGGCGTCGGGCTTGGTTCCATGCTGCTCGGATACGGGTTGCGGCGGTTGTACGACGGCCCGCTCGCGCCGTTGCCCCGGCCCGATCAAACATGTATCGGAGGGAGCGGAGGGGTCACCTGTGCGGTGGATACCCGGAACACGCCCGCAATGAAGCTGTACCGAAAGGCCGGGTTCGAGCGTTTCGGCCTGCGCGTGCCGATGGTTCGCCGACTGGGCCCCGTACACGCGTGACCATCGCTCTGTTTTTATGGCGTGCAAGCAGCGTATCCACAATATTGTCCACAGGGCGTCCGCATGGCTCGCCATGGCCGTGGGAAAGTTTTTTTCTGATCGCCAACCCCCTGCGCTTCCCGCACCTGCGCGATGTCGAGCCGTACTGAATCAACAAGATTGTGTTGAGTCTGGAGTCGACATGCGGTACATTTCGCCCCCGGTCAAGGAGAGACCGACGGACCTGCCCGCTTGTGACGCTCTGCCGAGGATTTCTTCCGTTCCCGGCAGTTTTCTGAGTCCACCCGACTCCGGTATCACAACGCGACAAGGTTCGATGGCGAATGGACTCATGGCCTTACGAGCAATGGCTGCTCAAGGCGCATCCCGCACGCTTCGATTCGTCCGTCACTCCGTTGCGAGATAGACAAATCGACCCACACCCGGAAAGGTGTGACCTGTGGAAACACGTCACGCTGCGGAATCACTCTCCGCTGCTCTCATTCGTCCTGGTGCTCCCCATGTTCAACCCAACCAACCATCCAGCAGCAATGATCCGTCCCTTCGCGATCGTGCGACTCCCGGCGCCGTCAAGCCCGGCGACGACGGCCGCGCCCGCCCCCGTGCCCACGCGCCCGTCCACGCGTCTGTTGTTCCCGCGATGACCCAGCCCAAGCCCGCGCCCCAGCTCGCCACCCGCATGGCGCGCCCCACGGTCACCGACGCCGCCCAGCGCGTCGCCTCCCGCGTGCGCACCGCGATTGGCGACGAGCGTTTCGACGGCTCATTCGCCAACAAGGCGATTTTCCGTGTCGAGGGCGGCGCAGTTGAGGTGGCCGCACCCAACAAGGTCCTCTCCGGTCTGCTCGAGCGCCGCTTTGGCGACCAGGTGCGAAAGGCCGCCGCGGAGGAACTCGGCGACTTCCCCGTGAAGTTCGTCGTGGCCGGCGACCTGTTCGGCCCCCTCACCGCGTCGGCCGAAACGGCCGAGATCAACGCCGGCGAGATCGATGCTCCCGCACGTACCGCCGCACCCGCGCTCCGCAAGCCCGCGCCCCGAGCCAATCCCGGCGAGCGGTATCGCCTGGATACCTTCATCGTTGGCGAGTCCAACCGGCTGGCCTTCAACGCCGCGCTCCAACTCGCCGAGGGCGAGCAGGCCGCGGGAGGAAGCGGCGCGTTCGGTCCGCTCTTCATCCACGGTTCCTGTGGCGTCGGCAAGACGCACCTCCTCAATGCCGTGGCCCAGCGCTTCAAGGAGAACAACCCCGGCGCGACCGTGCGTGTCACCGGCGGCGAGGCGTTCATGAACGAGTATGTCGCTGGCGTTCGCGCCGGCGACGTTGAGAAGTTCCGGCGCGCCTTCCGGCGCGTCGATCTGCTCTGCATCGACGACGTCCACTTCCTCTCCAACAAGACCTCCACCCAAGGCGAGCTGCTCCACACGCTCGACGAGCTGGAGCGAGCCGGGGCTCGCATCGTGCTGGTCTCCGACGAGCACCCGCGCCAGATCAAGCAGTTCTCCGCTGCCCTCGTTTCGCGCTTTATGGCGGGCATGGTGGCGGCGATCCAGCCCCCCGACGCGGCCCTGCGAGAGAAGTGCATCCGCATGTTCGCCAAGCAGCGCGGGCTCACGCTCGAGGCCAGCGCCGTCGATCAGCTCGTACAGCGCACCGGCCAGCTCCCCGGCCAGGAACCGGCGACCATCCGCGACATCGAAGGGCTCATCACCCGCATCGATGCCCTGCACCGCCTCGTGCCCGACTACGCCGACCAGGCCAAGGGCGCGGGACAGACCATCGGCGTGCTCATGGTGGAGCGGGCGCTCGGTCAGACCGGCGGCAGCACCGTCGTTGATCCCGGCGCTCCAATCCGCGCCGTGCGGCCCGTCCGTATCGATGCCATCATCACCCACACCTGCGCGGCCCTCGCCGTGGATGTCGCCGACCTCTCGGGCAAGACACGCCACCCGCGCGTCGTCCTCTCCCGGGCGATCATCACCCATCTCGCTCGCCAACTCACTACGCTCTCGTACCCCGAGATCGCGCGGGCCATCGGACGCCCCAACCACTCAACGGTGATCACCGCTTTCCAGCGCTTCGCCAAGCAGATCGCGGTCGACGAGGCCGTGGATGCTCCCGGCGCGCCAGAGGCGAGAACACTCACGGTGCTGGTGCGCCAGATCGCCGCGGCGGCGCAGGCCGGACGGCGATAAAGGCGACTGGCCATGGTCTACCTCTGGCTCGCGCTCGCCATCGTGTTCGAGGTCGGCTGGGCGATCTCGATGAAGGTCTCGGATGGTTTCTCGCGCCTGTGGCCCACGGTGGCGACGGTGGTGATGTACCTGCTCAGCGTCGCCTTCCTCGCGCTCGCAACCCGGAAGATGGACATCGGCGTGGGGTACGCTATCTGGGCGGGATCGGGCGTCGCTCTTATCGCGATCATTGGAATGGTCTATTTCAAGGAGCCCGCGACGGCCCTGAAGTTTGTTTCCCTCGCCCTGATCGGTGCGGGGATCGCGGGCCTGAGCATGGCCCGCGGCGGTCACTGAGCCCGGCAGGAGACCCCGAACCTGCTTTGACTGTTCCCCGCCGATCGGCTGGCCGATAACCTCGTGCGATGAGCCACCACGAGATCCCCCTATCCAAGCCCGACATCACCGACGTCGAAATCGAGATGGTGGTGCAAACCCTGCGCTCCGGGCGTCTGTCCATCGGCCCCATGGTCGAGCAGTTCGAAAAACTCGTCGCCTCACGTTGCGATCGCGAGTTCGGCGTGGCCCTGAACTCCGGCACCTCCGGGCTGCATCTGGCGATGCTCGCGCTCGGGATCAAGGATGGCGACGAGGTCATCACCACGCCTTTCTCGTTCGTGGCGAGCGCCAACTGCATTCTCTTTGTCGGCGCCAAGCCGGTCTTCGTGGACATCTGCCCCAAGACGCTGAACATGGACCCTGCGAAGCTGGAGAAAGCAATCACGCCGCGCACACGGGCCATCGTCGGCGTGGAGTGCTTCGGCAATCCCGCGTACATGGCCGAGTATGAGCAGATCGCCCAGCGCCACGGCATCCCATTCGTCGAGGACTGCTGCGAGGCCCTTGGGTCGGTGCACGCCGGGCGTAAGGCCGGCAGCTTCGGCGATGTCGGCGTCTTCGCCTTCTACCCGAACAAGCAGATCACCACGGGCGAAGGGGGCGTTGTGGTGACCGACGACCGGCGCATCGCGGATCTTTGCCGCTCGATGCGCAATCAGGGGCGGGCCATCCCACCGGCGAGCGGTGGTGGGGCTCCCGCATGGCTCAGTCACGAACGCCTCGGCTACAACTTCCGAATGGCGGAGATGAACGCCGCCCTTGGAGTGGCGCAGATGCGCCGTCTCGACGAGATCATCATCAAGCGCCAGCGCGTCGCGGATATGTACATGTCCCGGCTTATGGCCAACCACGACGTTATCCTGCCAACGGTGCATGACCTGACCCGCATGAGCTGGTTCGTTTTCGTGGTGCGCCTCGCCAACTCGTACACCCGCGAGGAGCGCGACCGCGTGATCGCCGGCCTGACGCGTCACGACATCGGCGCCAAGGACTACTTCCCCTGCATCCATATGCAACCGTTCTACCGCGAGCGATTCGGCTACGGCCCGGGTGATTTCCCCATCGCCGAGAGCGTGAGCACCCGCACCATCGCCCTCCCGTTCCACAACGACATCCCCGAGAGCGACGTGGACCACGTCGTTCACGCCCTCAAGCACATGCTCGATCGAGAAAACATCCGGCGGAGCTGAAACGGGATGAAAACCCCGCCATGCCGCTTCTGATACGATCACGTACCTCAGGAGGCCGCCATGCTCCACCGTTGCACGCTCATCGTCGTCCTTGCCCTCTCGCTTGCCATAGCCGGTTGCGAGAAGTCCAAGGTCACCGCCGACAACTACGCCAAGATCAAGGTCGGCATGTCGCTCTCGGAAGTAACCTCAATCCTCGGTTCAAAGTACGAGGATCAGACTCCCAGCGCGGGGTACAACGCCGGAGCGACCGGCATCAGCGCCACCGCCGCCACCGAGAACATCTACGTCTTCACCTCCAATGACACCAAGATCCTTGTGACCATGAAGAATGGCAAGGTCGTAGACAAGTCCAATCCGTCGAACTGAGCCCGCATCGCCCAACGGGCTGGAACCGCCTTTGTTCGGGTTCCTGGCGGGATTCTTCTCGCAGCGGATTGGAGATCGCCAGCGACGTGCCTACCCTTCCCGCCCTAGTCGGAGCTATTTCCTATGCCAAACGTCTGCCACTTTACCGGCCGCAAATCCTCCTTCGGCAAGCAACGCACCTGGCGCGGCCAAGCCGTCAGCAAGGGCGGCTTCGGCCTGAAGCCCACCGGCATCACCCGCCGCAAGTTCAAGGCGAACCTGCACGTGGTTACTGCGATCATCGACGGTGCCCCCACCCGCGTGAAGGCCTCCACCCGGGCCATCAAGCAGGGCCTCGTTGTCAAGCCCCTGAAGCGCAAGTACGGCTACACCCGCCAGCAGAAGGCCGCCGCGGCCGCCTCCAAGTAATCAGATCGCGACTCGCAAGCCGCCGGAAATCGCCCGAATACCAGCCCTCCCGAACCCCGGATCCATTTCCGGGGTTTTTTCATCCACGCGCCATCCGTTCCGGGTCGATACGATCTTCCGTGAAGTGTGATCGCTGCGACAACGAGTCGACCGTCCACGAAGTGCGGATCGAGGCGGGCAAGCGGCGCGAAAAGCACCTCTGCGAGCAGTGCGCTCGCGCCGAGGGTGTTGCCGCGCCGCAGGTGCCCGCGCCGATCACGCAGCTCCTCAGCACCTTCATGCTCCAGCAGGGCGAAGCCGCCGGCCACGTCCCGGCGCCCACACCAGGCGCGAACACCGTATTGCCCTGCCCGGCGTGCGCGACCACCTACCCCCAGTTCCGCCAGACCGGCCTCCTGGGTTGTGCGACGTGCTACGCCCATTTCGAGAATCAGTTGGTGCCCTTGCTCGCCCGCGCTCACGAGGGCGGCACGCAGCACGCCGGCAAGGTTCCCCGCTTCACCTCAGGCGCCATCGCGACCGTCGCCGCCGCGCCTCCGCCTCCCCCCGTAGTCGCTGCGCCCGCCCCGCCCCCCAAGATCGACCCGCAAGTAGTGGCCAAGGCGCTCCTGCAGCGCATTACGATTCTGAGAAAGAAACTCGCGGAGGCGATTGCCGCCGAGCAGTATGAAAACGCCGCGAAGCTGCGTGATGAGCTCGCCCGGCTCGAAGGCCCCGCCAAACCCGCCGATCCGAACGCGCCGCTCACGCCTGCGCCCAAGCGAAAGCCGAAGGCAACCGGCGATCGCCCTCCCCCGGGTGGCATGGATGAGAGTTCCCCGGAGGCCGGCGCATGACCACGCCCAAGCCCGCATTCTTCTCCGCATCCGTGAAGCGCGGTGCAGACTGGCTGCGCGGCATGGGGGCCGAGTCCGATGTAGTCGTTTCCTCGCGCGTCCGACTCGCCCGAAACATCGCCGGATATCCGTTTCTGTCTCGGGCGTCGCGTCTGCAGCGGGGCGAGATTCTCGACCTCTGCCGCGAGCGGCTCCTCACCTGCGGCATCTCCCAGCAGATGCTCTGGGTCGACGTCCACCAGGCCCCCCAGCTCGACCGCACGCTCATGCTCGAGCGTCACCTGATCTCCAAAGAGCACGCCAAAGGCATCGTTCCCGGCGCGGCCAAGGGCGACCAGCCCATGGACCCCGGCACGCCCATTCCCGCCGGCGGCGAGGCCCGCGGCGTGGCCATCTCGCTCCCCGACGAAAGCGTTTCGGTGATGGTGAACGAAGAGGACCATCTGCGTTTGCAGGTGCTGCTCTCCGGTTTCGAGTTGTCCGCCGCGTACCAGCGCATCAATCAGGTGGACGACCTGATCGAGGGCCGATGCGACAAGCCCGGCGGCTCCGGCCGGATGCTGGAGTACGCCTTTTCGCCGCGTTTCGGCTATCTCACTTGCTGCCCGACCAACGTCGGCACCGGCATCCGCGTGAGCGTGATGCTCCACCTCCCCGCGCTCAAGCTCTCGGGCGAACTCGACAAGATGCGCCGCGCCACCCGCGACATGAATCTGGCCGTCCGCGGTTACTACGGTGAGGGCTCCGAGGCCGCGGGCGAGTTTTATCAGATCTCGAATCAGACGACGCTCGGCAAGCCCGAGGCGGCGCTGCTGCGCGAGTTTGAGCACGACATCATCCCGCAAGTGATCAACTACGAGCGTCAGGCCCGGCGAGCCCTGCTGGAGAAGCGTCGCCGCCTCGTGGAGGACAAGGTCTTCCGCGCCCTGGGCCTGCTTCGCCATGCCCGGTTGCTCTCGCCCGAGGAAGCCATCACGCTCCTCTCGGATGTGCGACTCGGCGTCGTGACGGGGTTGGTCAAAGGCGTGAACGAGCAGGACGTGAACCAGCTCATTCTCCTGACGCAGCCGGCACACCTGCAGCGCGTGCTCGGGCAGGAGATGGATCAGAACACGCGGCGCGAAGCGAGAGCCGACCTTGTACGAGAGAAACTCGCGAGCTGACCAATGTCTGACAGGGACACTCCGAAAATTCCCCGGTTCGCTTCCGCGTCGCTCACATGGTCGCGGGCCGCGATCGGAGTGCTCCTCTGCGGGCTCGTTGCGAGCTTCCTGGGCCTGAACCCCGAATGGGTCTGCCCGGGCGTGCTCATTGCCGCGATCCTCTGCTGCATCATGGTTGCGATCTCCAACGCTCGATGTGCCAAGAGAGTTTCTTCGAATGATTACTCGCTTTGTCTCCGCTGCGGCTATGACTTGCGCGGCTCACCCGGGGCCAGCGTTTGTTCCGAGTGCGGCGAAGCGTTCACACTCGCCGACACCCGTGCGGCCTGGGCCGCGTGGATGGTGCCAAAGTGGTCCGGCCATGCCCCCGAACCGATCGCGGTCCCCCGATACGTCGCCCGCATGCCTCGTTGGGCTTGGCTCTCGGTGATCGGTCTGCCAATCGGAATCACCCTTGGTTCTTGGCTTCACTCCGACATTGCGATCGTCGTGCCCACGATTCTCGCGCCTGCCCTGGCCGTCCTGATCATCGCGATTCGCAGCAGCCGTGTCATGCTTGCCGCCCAAGAGACGGACTACCAGCTCTGCATGCATTGTGCGTACGACATGCGATCCAATCCGCCGGTCGGCGTTTGTCCGGAGTGCGGAAAGCCCTACAACCGGGACATGGCGCAGATGCAGTGGCGGACATGGTGCCTGGATCGCAATCCGCAGTGATTGAAAATCCTGCCGGCGCGGTATGCTGCGGCCCAACGGGAGTCCGCGATGGGAGAATGGTCCCTTCCAAATCCGAGTGACGAGCGCAGCGACGCGCAGACGCCGCGATTCGTTTGGCCCCCCAGAACTCCTCCGGTCGAGGTCGCCGCGCCGCAGTCCCCCTCAACTCAGCATCGGCGCACCGACGACTCCCATGGCGATCCAACTCGAACCCGCTCAAGCCCCCGCCAACCTGCGCCACTTCCCCCGCCACGACTCCCCGGATCGCCGATCGTTCGTGCCTGGTCTCAAATCGAGCACACATGGCTCGACGTCGTCGCCTCGCCGCTGACGCAGCGCATGGCCGAGGAATACTGGTCGCCGGACACACCCGCTGACTACTGCCCGCGATGTGCCCTGACGGTCGGTCGCCATGAGGCAGTCGATGGGCTGTGTAGCGCGTGTCAGAACGGCGAAACCGCACGCCCGCCCTGGCAGCGCATCGTGCGGCTCGGCGAATACGAAGCCCCCTTGAGCCGCTGGATCTGCGAAGTGAAGTTCTCGCGCTGGCGGAAACTCGGGCGCGATCTGGGACGCGTAATGGGCGATTCGCTTCGCAGCCAGATTGAGGAAGCCAGGGCGTCAGGAACGGTCCCGGACGGGCCGCCGCTGATCGTCCCAGTGCCGATGTCGACATGGCGACGATTTTCACGCGGCATCGACCACACGCTCGCCATCGCCCGCGGCGTCGCCGATCGCACCGGGGGCAAAGTTGCCCAGCCCCTCACCCGCGACCACCGCCCATCGCAAACGCACGTGGCCCCCAGCCGCCGGGAAGCAAACGTGGCGGGGACAATCCGCCCCAAGCCACCCTGGCGCCGGCCCCGGATCGGCGAGCGACTTGTCATCGTTCTGGATGACGTGACCACGACGACCAGCACCTTGCGAGGTGCCTGCCGAGCAGTGGGGGAGTGCCTCCGATATGAAAAGGCGGGTGGCGCGGCGAATCACCGGGGTAAACCCGCGGTCGTTTGGGCAGCCGTGCTGGCTCGGACTCCTCCTGAACTCCATGATCTATCTTCAGATGGCTATGGTTAAGCGCAAGCATCTGAAAAACAGGCATTTATGGCGCATACGACAGGTGACGAAGCGACAACCGCGGGACAATTCAAGCGATCTTGATCGCCCTGCTTGACAGGGTGGGGCACAGGGCTAAACTCTCCCCCGCCTCCGAAGGAAACGACGAGGCCCGTGACGATCTGCCTGATGGTGGAAAGTCGCAGCATCTTTGCCAAGTGAAGACAGTTGGAAGGTCCGCGAGAATGTGCGGCTGGACAGTGGCGACCATGCCATGGGTGTTGCAACCCAGTCCTCGCCGAATAAGCTCCCCGAGTTCACAGCTCGGGAGGCAAGCATTTTCATGGATCACGATAAGCACCCCTCAGGCGTCGACCATAAAACAGTCGGCGCTATGAATGCTTAGAAGTAGAATGCTTGTTCAGTCGCCGGTGTTAGCCCACCGGCGGCGGCGTGGTTTCGTAAGGGATCACGTTGACCGGCCAAGATCGAGCGATCTTGGTTGTTTTTAAACTAGGTCAGGCTTTCAATATCTGAAGCACCGCGATTTGCCGCAAGGCAGATCGTATCGCAAAGGATTTCAATTGAAGAGTTTGATTCTGGCTCAGACTGAACGCTGGCGGCATGGCTAAAACATGCAAGTCGAACGGACCCGCAAGGGTTAGTGGCGGAAGGGTGAGTAATACTATCGAATGTACCCCGAGGTGGAGGATAGGCATGGGAAACTGTGCATAATACTTCATGATCTCGAAAGAGCAAAGGCGCAAGCCGCCTTGGGAGCAGCGATATTCCTATCAGGTAGTTGGCGGGGTAATGGCCCACCAAGCCGAAGACGGGTAGCCGGTATGAGAGTACGGCCGGCCACATCGGGACTGAGACACTGCCCGGACTCCTACGGGAGGCTGCAGTAACGAATATTCCGCAATGGGCGAAAGCCTGACGGAGCAATGCCGCGTGTGGGATGAAGCGGTTTCGCCGTGTAAACCACTGTCAGAAGATAGAAAAGATGATCATCTTCAGAGGAAGGGGCGACTAACTCTGTGCCAGCAGTCGCGGTAAGACAGAGGCCCCGAGCGTTAGTCGGAATTACTGGGCTTAAAGGGTGCGTAGGCGGGCGTGTAAGTGCTTTGTGAAAGCCCTGGGCTCAACCCAGGAACCGCAGGGCATACTGCACGTCTCGAAGTAGCTAGAGGCCGGTGGAACGATCGGTGGAGCGGTGGAATGCGTAGAGATCGATCGGAACGCCAAGGGTGAAGACAACCGGCTGGGGCTTACTTGACGCTGAGGCACGAAAGCGTGGGGATCAAACAGGATTAGATACCCTGGTAGTCCACGCCCTAAACGATGCACACTAGATCGATGCGGGTTTCACCCCGTATTGGTCGTAGAGAAATTGATAAGTGTGCCGCCTGGGAAGTACGGTCGCAAGGCTAAAACTCAAAGAAATTGACGGGGGCTCACACAAGCGGTGGAGCATGTTGCTTAATTCGAAGCAACGCGAAGAACCTTACCTGGGTTTGACATGCACGGATTAGTTCCTGGAAACAGGAATCAGGCCCGCAAGGGTACAACGTGCACAGGTGCTGCATGGCTGTCGTCAGCTCGTGCTGTGAAGTGTTTGGTTAAGTCCATTAACGAGCGCAACCCCTGTCGCTAGTTGCTAACGAGTAATGTCGAGGACTCTAGCGAGACTGCCGCTGTAAAGCGGAGGAAGGTGGGGATGACGTCAAGTCCTCATGGCCCTTACATCCAGGGTTGCAAACGTGCTACAATGGCGCGTACAATGCGACGCGAGGCCGCAAGGCGGAGCAAATCGCAAAAAACGCGCCCCAGTTCGGATTGAAGGCTGCAACCCGCCTTCATGAAGTTGGAATCGCTAGTAATCGGAGATCAGCTACGCTCCGGTGAATAAGTTCCTGAGCCTTGTACACACCGCCCGTCAAGTCATGGGAGCCGGTAGTGCCCGAAGCCGCCACATCACTGTGGTGTCTACGGCAAGATCGGTGACTGGGACTAAGTCGTAACAAGGTAGCCGTAGGAGAACCTGCGGCTGGATCACCTCCTTTCTAAGGGATTTCCTTAGACTCGACCTCCGGGGCGACCCGGAACGAGTATCGTGAATACATTCTCGTTCGAGCAATCGGACAACCCTCACGCGAGTGAGGATGAATGGACCCCAACTGTCTTCGCGATCTTTGCAACGCCCGACGTGCAAACGCCGGGCGTTGTCTTTTTTTGCCTCCATCTTATCGTTCCTTTTTCTCCGGACGGCCCCCGCTGGCCCTTTGCCCGGACTCGCGGCTTGTTGTGCAACATCGCATTCTCGCGTGCCGAATGTTGCAAGCGTCTGCCACGTTTGCCGTTTGGCCGATGTGGCTCGTGGGCGCGCCCGGAGGATCGAAGATTCCTGAGCCGGAATCGATAATTGCTATTGCTGATCCGACCCTGACTCTGGATGACCGGACGCGCGATGCCGCGCCGATGCTGGTCGGTTCGCTGTCGCACGCACGGTCGGTCGGGTTTGACGTGGTGCGGGCCGTGGCAGCGCTCGGGGTCATCTGGGTACACGTTGGCCGGTCGTCATTTTGGAACGACAACAATTTGTTGGCCGCGGGCGCGTGGGGTACGGCGTACCTGAACGTCATTGCCGGTTTCTTCGTGGTGCGTTCGCTGGCAAAGCGGAATGGACCCGGGGTCTGGGCGTTCCTTCGGCACAGAGTGTGGCGGCTGTACGGCGCATTCCTCCTCTGGAGTCTGATCTACCTTGCTGCGAGGTTGGTGAACTACGCCGCGTTCCACAAGGTGTCCATGATCCGCCCGAGCTGGGTTCTGCTCTTCTACGGAACGACCTACCACCTTTGGTTCCTCCCCTACCTGGTGTGTGTCACGCTTCTCACCCTTCCGTTGGTGCTGCTCTCCCTCAGGTCGCGGAATGCCATGTGTGTCGGCGCGGTATTCCTGATGCTCGCGGCCGCGGCGTTGCTCCTTTTGCCGGTGCCGGGCGTGCTGCTCTACGGCGGGGAGTTCATGCTCACGATGGAGCGGCTATACACCCGCTCCTCCGGATACCTCATGGGGCTTGCACTGGGGCTCTGGGTCCAGGCCGGATTTCAGCCGCGCGTGGACCCGCGCCAGGCCTGGGTATGTGCGTGCATTGTCGCGGCGGCGATCTACCTGACGCTGGCCTCGGAGTTTCCCGCTCCCATCCTGAATCGGTTGGCGGCGCTGGCGGCGTTTCTGGTTGCTCTGGCGCCGTGGCGCGGCCGCGCGGCCGAGTTGCTCGGCACCCTCGGACAAGTCGGCTTCGGGGTATATCTCTGCCACGTTCTCATCGTCGAAGGCCTGCTCGCGTCACTCACGCGTATGCATATTCCAAGCAGTTTCGCCGTGGATATGTTCGTGTTCGCTGTGACGGTGGTGGGGAGCTTTACGCTCGCGCTCGCAATGCGGCGCGTGCGATGGCTTTCGTGGCTGGTTCCGTAACGCGATGATGATGGAAGAGGAGGAGCGGGGGGACGGGGGGAAGGGGGGGGGACGCTAGCGGTTCGTGTCCCCGCCGCTCTCGGCCTGCTCGCGCAATCGTTTCTTCTCGTGGCGAATGATCTCGCCAGTGGCGAGGTAGACCACGTCCTCGGCGATATTGGTCACAAGATCGCCGACACGTTCAAGCTCTCGCCCCACGCGGTAGATGAGCAGGCCCAGGCCCAGCGCATCCGGCCGCGTTTGCATCAGCGAAATAGTCTCGTCGAAGAGCTGACGGTTGAGTTTGTCGATGACCTTGTCCTCAACGACCACCTGCTTGGCCATCTCGGCATCCTCGTCCAGCAGCGACCGCAAGCACTTGTGGCAGGCCATCGGCACGCGCTGGCCCAGTTCGATCAGCGAAGTCGGCCACTGGATCGGCGCATGGTCCGCGAGCTTGTACGTGATCTTTGCGATCGAGCAGGAGTGGTCGCCGATGCGTTCCACCTCGGCGTTGGTCTTCAGCACGAACGCCAGCAGCCGAAAGTCGCGTGCCACGGGGCTCTGGAGCGCCATGAGCTTGAAGACCGTCTCTTCGATCGCCACTTCTTCGCGGTCAAGCCGGTCATCGCGCTTCAGAATCTCGCCAGCCGCCTGCGTATCCAGCTCCCACAGGCCGGCCAGAGAGGCCTCCAGCATGCCCACCGCGACCGTGGCCTCGTCCACCAGGCGCCGCTTGACCGCGCCCGCCTCGCGCACAATCGCCGGCTGCATGGCGCCGGGACGGGCAGGTGTATCGTTTCGAGAGGGTTCGTTCATGGGTGGAGTCCTGAGGCCAAGCGTATCACACCCGGAAGCTGCGTGAAACCGCCGCTGCCAATACGTCTCTCGACCACCCGCTGCGTATCCTTTTGTGATGTCCGACGGCCAAAAGACCTCAATCAAGGGAACGCTCAAGCACCTCGCGATGCGTCTGATGCGCCCGGGCTTGACGTCGCTCCACCTCCGGCTGGACGATGTCCGCACGGACATCGCCGCAGTCCATGGCCGGCTGGATGAACTGGACGCTGATCGGGCCAAGTACGACAGCGAACTGGAGTACTGGCGATGGCTCGTGAAGAAGGGGGGCTCTGAGAAGGGCTTCGGCGGCCCCTTTGCGGAGGTCTTCGGCAGGTGGACGCGCCAGAAGATGGTGAAGATCGGCGAGTTCCTCGCCCTTCCTCCTATTGGCCAGCCCGGCTCGATCGACGATTGGGCGCATGAGCGCAGCGTGGTGGAGATCGGCGCGGGGCCGTATCCGCTCGTGGCCGCCGCGGCCCAGGGATGGAAGCGCTGCGTCGCGGTTGACCCCATCGCGCGCGGATACGTTGAAGAAGACCTCGTTCCACCCGTCGCCCAGCACGTGGTGTACGTCGCGGCCCGAGGCGAGAGCATTCCCCTTCCCAGCGCGTGCGCGGACCTGGTGGTCATCGAGAACTGTCTGGACCACGTCCGCGATCCGGCGCAGGTCGTCCGTGAGATCCGGCGATTGCTCACCCCCGGCGGTCTGCTCTGGATCTTCGTTGATCTCTCCAACCACGTCGACCACATGCACCCGCACGCGATGAACGAGGAAAAAGTGCGTGGGCTTCTGAAAGCTGGCGGGTTCGAAGTCGTGCGCGACGAGGTCACCGCCCACAAGGCGCACCCCGAGGCGTATGGAAGCTACTGCGGCATGCTCCGTCGAACACAACAGATTTTTGATGATGTTGTTGGCACGGCGCAGGACGTGCGCTCCAACGGCTCGGATGTCAGGGGTGTGGTCGAGGTCAGAAGCCAGTTATCACTCAACGGTTCGGCGGGTGGTCGTCCCCACAATTGAAATCCTCGTGTTGAAAACGTCCCTGCGGCCGATGCAACGGCCACACCCATGACTTCAATCCCATCTTCCAACTCGATTCCTCCAACGATTCCATTCCACGTCGCCCAGGCGTACGGCGTGCGCCCAAGTGCGCAGGTGTCGCGCCCCGCGGCCTCCGCACAGAAATCCGCCTCGATTTCTCAAGCTCCGGCTCCCCAGCCCGCAAGCGTCGGCCCCGCCAACAAACTCCCCGGTGCGGCCCAGAAGCTCGTCGGCGCCACCGTGCCCGGACGCGTGGACTTCTCCGGCGACAAGCCCCAGCAGGTGACGGGCCCATCCGCGCTTCAGTTCTACACGCATCCGGCGGACCGGAATGCGGCGGCCACGGCGGTCTCCATCGGACGATCGCTCGATGTGCGCGGATGATCTCTTCCTCAACTCCTCGAATCGCACGCGCCCGGCTCCCGCGGCGCACGCGGTGCATTGGCGGCTGGATCCCGCCGTGGTATTTCTGAATCACGGTTCCTTCGGCGCATGTCCGGCCGTGGTGCTCGAGCGGCAACGCGAGCTCCGGGATCTGATGGAGCGCGAGCCGATTCGGTTCTTCGTCGAACTGGCTCCAGGATTACTCGATGAAGCTCGCGAATGTGTGGCGCGGCTTGTGAACTGCGACGCCGAGGGCGTCGCCTTTATGCCCAACGCCACGGCGGGCATCAACACCGTCGTCCGCTCGCTCTCGTTCGCCCCCGGCGATGAACTGCTTACCAACAACCACGAATACAACGCCTGCGACAACGTGCTGCGATGGGCCGCGGAAAAGCAGGGCGCGAAAGTGGTGGCCGCCAGTGTGCCGTTTCCGGTGCGTTCGGCCCGGGAGGCGGCCGACGCGATTCTCGGGGCGATCACCAGCCGCACCAAGCTGGTGATGCTCAGCCACATCACCAGCCCCACGGGGATCGTGCTCCCGTTGCAAACAATTGTGGATGAACTGAACCGCTGCGGGATCGACTCGCTCATCGACGGGGCGCACGCCCCGGGAATGGTCCCGATTGATCTGCAAACGCTCGGGGCAACGTATTACACCGGCAACTTCCACAAATGGCTCTGCACGCCCAAGGGCTCCGGGTTCCTGTGGGTGCGCCAGGACAAACGCGACGCGGTGCGCCCGCTCATCATTTCCCATGGTGCAAACTCCACCCGCACCGACCGCTCTCGCTACCGCATCGAACACGACTACACCGGCACCTTCGAGCTCACGCCGTATCTCTCCGTGCCGATCGCGATCAAGTTTCTCTCGTCGCTCTTCCCCGGCGGGCTTGCCGGTCTGATGGAGCACAACCGCCGCCAGACGCTCGAAGCCCGGCGGATCCTCTGCCGGCACCTCGGCGTGGAACAGCCGAACACGATCGCCCCTGAGAGCATGATCGGATCACTCGCCAGCGTCCCCATCCCCGGAGCGCCCGGCGGCGTCATCCGTCCCAGCCCACGCGGCTATCACGACGCGCTGCAGGATGCCCTCATCGAACGGCACGGAATCCAGGCCCCGATCGTGCCCTGGCCGCAGGCCGCGAGTTGCCCTCCCGGAAAACAAGGTGGCGGCCGCCTCGTGCGTGTGGCGATGCAGGCGTACAACTCGCTGGAGCAGGTGGAATATCTGGGGGCGTGTTTGCGAGAGGAACTTGCACGCGAGCGGGCGTAATCAGTGACCGAGGGCAAAAGCTCCCGGTCCTCTGACTCATCTGTTACCAATCGCACAAAGAACACACGCCCGGGATGAGCGAGTCCGCGAGCGAATCCCGCGGATTTCCGCCCGAAGTTTAAGTGCGTTTGGTATGAGCTAGGGCTTAAGGTGATTCACACCAACGGCTTTCCCCGCCCGACTCTGATGGTCAGCACCCAGCAAACCACGCCGAGAGAAAGTTAAACAGGTCTTGCAGGTCGATCGCCGCATCGGCATTGAAATCCGCCCGCGGATCACGATTGAACCACGCATCGATGTACGCGAAAATGTCCATGACCGTGGTGTTGCCGTCGAGATCAAAGTCCGATGGGCAGAG
The DNA here is from genome assembly GCA_038225655.1 of Phycisphaerales bacterium. Taxonomy (GTDB): domain Bacteria; phylum Planctomycetota; class Phycisphaerae; order Phycisphaerales; family UBA1924; genus UBA4658. The sequence goes on from JBBRQY010000004.1 coordinate 289,652, forward strand.
CACCCCTACATACAGCGCGGCATCGTCCAGATTCAGCCACCCGATGTTCTCGCCCCATGCAAAGCCGCGCAGGCGGGAGGCCCCCGCGTCGTATCGCGCCGGGTTCGGCGGCGTGGCGAGCGCGCCGCCGGAGAAGTTGATCCAGTTGGTGTTCTCGCTCCAGGCGAATCCGGAGAGAAGCCCTTCCGCGTTGCGATTCACGCCGAAATCCGCGCCGTTCGCGTTGCTGTGATGCAGGCCGTCGGCGGGGGTGCCGCCGAGGTTGATCCACCCCAGATTCTCGCTCCAGACCCAGCCCGCCAGATACGTGCGGGCGAACACAACCGAGGGCGTGTTCGCCACCGTTCCCGGCGCGGCCGGCCCCGCGAGCCAGTTCATCCAGCCGCAGTTTTCCTGCCAGGAAAAGCGATGGGCCGGGTCGACCGGTGGCTGGGCGCGCACGATCCCCGGCAAGAGTGCGATGAGAAGGATGGCAAGAGCGTTGCGCATGTGTGGTGGTGGGGCGGGGGGCGGATTAGGAGACGAAGTTCGCGTGGGGGTGGCTCCCGCCCTGGATCAAGCTCAGGTCTCCGCCGTCGATGGTGTTGACGATCGGTCCGAACGAGTTGCCGGGCGGGATGACGAACGCGTTCGTCATGGAGCCGCGCCGCGAGTGGTTGGATCGGAGTGAGCAGCCCGTGACGCCCGCCGCGATGGAGATCGAGCCCCCTCCGGTCCCGGTCGTGCCGCCCGCGCCGACGACGTGGTTGTCCTCCACCAAGCTGCGGTCCGCGCCGCCGAAGAGATAGATCACGCCCGCCACGTAGTTGCCCGAGACGCAGCACCGCTCTCCGTAGATGTTGATGCCGCCCCCGCCTCCGCCCCCGCCGCTTCCGTCGTAGGAGACTTCGTTATCGCACACGCAGCATTCCGCGGCACACTCGATGCCCCAGCTCGCAACAACCTTGTTCGAGTCCATCGTGCAGCGCGAGGCGCACTGGATGGCGATGCCCTGATGATTGTTGATCGAGCAATCCTCCACGCAGCACCCATCGTCGCAGTGGATTGCACCACCCGAACCGCCGGTGAACTCGCAGCACTCCACTGTGGAGTCCGCGCCGACGCTGAGCAGAACGCCGCCGGAGCACAGGCGGGCCTCGAGTTCGTTGATGCGAGTGCGCAGGTTGGTAATGACGCACGCGGCGCTGACGTGGCTGAGCACGGTACAGCCGTCAAGGCAACACCCGTCGGCGCATCGGAACGCGCCTCCGGAGCCGCCGGAGACGTCGCAGCAATCCACGACGCAGTCCGAACCGAGGGAGAAGGCCAGGCCGGAGCAGAGTTGGACCTCGCAGTCGGAAACGCAGCTGCGATCGCCGCCCTTGATCACCGCGATCGCTGCGCCCTGCGGAATGGTGACGCCGTGGGCGGCGCAGCAGTCGATGCAGGCGGCGTCCCCGGCGCGGATGGCCGCGCCGACGATGTTGCGGAAGAGGCAATCCTCGATCTCTGCGCTCTGGCCGAACACCATCGCATCGCCGGTGCCGTCGCAGACCTGGATGGCGCAGGCGTAGCTGCCGCTTCGGGCCTGGATCTGGTGTCCGCTGCACTCGCTGACGTGCAGCTCTTCGAACTCGCAGCGGTCCCGGCCGCGGATGATCGCGCCGGGGACGACCGAGCCGTTGGAAATGCCCGGCGGGCAGGTGCAGTGGCGGAAGGTGCAATCGCTGACGCACAAATCGTCGCAGTCGTCGCAGTCGATGCAGCATCCCTGCCACCCGCTGAACGTGCAGTCGTAGAACTCGATATTGCTCTGGCCGGAGGAGCGGACGCACGACGAAGGCGGGCTCGCGGCATTGCCCGACCCGCGGAAGGCGAAGCCCTGGCAGTCGATGTCCACATCGCTGCACTGCACGTCGATGCACACCATGCCCGGAACCTGGTCGATGTTGTCCGTCAGGCAATACGCGCCCGGTTGCGTGATCACGAACATCGCGCTCGGGGAAGAGGAGAGCGAACGAATCGGCACACGCGGCTCGGAGACGCCCTGATCCGTCGCCGCGACCTTGTGCGCGATCGCTCCGATCGTGTTCTTGGCCTCGGAAACCTTGGCATCCAGTTGCGAAAGCGACACGCCCGTGGGCGTGATCGGGCCTTGTGGCGGGGAGAGTTCACCGGCCTTGGCGAGTTTCGCGAGCGCGGCGAATCCGGCCAATCCGGCGACGCCGAGCAGCACGCGCCGATCCAGCGGCATCGAGCCCGACTCACGCTGCTCCTGCGGCGCGGGCTGATCGGGTGCGGAGTGATTGGAATCGGAGTGGGGGGGCTGCGGCTGCGAGGGGTTCTGATCCACGTGTTCCACGGCGAGCTCTCCTTCGAACGGAGCGGGGAGGGGTGCGGGCGCGGTCCGCTGGGGGGGCCGGCCGCATCCACCATACCACACCCCGGCCGCGGCACAAACGGAGTGTGAAGGGGCGTGCAAAAACCGGCGGGATTGCACCGGCAAGGGCGCAAGGCTTCCGCAAGTGAGTCCGAAAGAACTTGGGAATGCGTCCGAAAAAGCGATGAGTCCCTGCAAGATACCGTTCGGGTCGGGCATTAGCAGCCGGCAAACCACGCCGAGAGATAGTCAAAAATGTCCTGCGAGTTCCAGACCATTCACACCATTGAAGTCGGCGCTGGGATCGCTCGCGAACCAGGCGCTCAGGAAGTCGAAAATGTCCTGCGTGCTGAGCGTGCCGTTCTGGTTGAAATCGGCACGGCAGAGGCCGGTGGGGATTGTGTCGGGGATGCCGTCTCCGTCGGAGTCGATGAGCACTCCGGCCGCAATATCGCACGCCACGGTCCCGTCCAGGCCACACGGCCTTCCGGAGGAACCGCGATGCCGTGGCACGTCGCCGTCCGCTTGAACGTTGTGCCACCTGCCTGCGGACTACGGCACAGCGTCGGCTCGCATCAAGGTGATTTTCTTGATGCCAGAGGCATCTCGGTGAAACTCGACATGAATCGCATAGCCAAAGCGTGCGAAGCGGTCCCAGGCTCCATATTCGCCGAGGATTGGATCGCTGATTCTACCGCCGCTCTTAGACGGAGAACCGAAGCGAGCAAAGACTTCTTCGCGACTTGCTGTGAAAGGCAAATCCAGAACACCTCCTTTGAAACATCGTGAAGCGTCAGAGTAGAGGAAGATACTCTCCACCCTGTCCTCGTTGTCGCACACAAAATCCATGCCGTCTTGGGCAAAAACATAATCGATACGCGGCTTCTGAAGATCCGTCTCGAAGGATTTCGTGAAGCTCCAGTTCTTGAAAGGCGGATCAGCTAACAAGACTGAGGCTTTCTTGCCCAAGTAGTGCGAAAGCGTTTCAGTTGTTAATGGAGTCATCGCTTTCTCATTCCTTCATCAAAGGCTGCGCGATCTCGAGCCGCCGCTGCGTCCAAATCAGCTTGATCCCCCTGCGATTCGTGACGGAGTGTTCCTGCCGCCGTAAGTAGGACTGTTTTCTTGATGCACCTTTCGAGGTGACGCGACCGCTGGCGTATTTTCTATTAGAGCGGCTCGTTCATCAGGTGCCAGTTTTCTGCCTAATGCTGACTCCCGCGCAGCAACTTGAGCCGCAAACGACGGCTGATGATCCATGTCGAGATGCGACCCTTCGGCAGAGTGGGCATTTCGCGCCTCCGATCACTTCATGCTACCTGATTCCCGGCGAATCCACAATGATCATGGCGTATGTAAGGATACAGCCCGCTTCCGGAGGGTGTGAACACAAGCCGCGCATGAAAAACGCCCCGGCAAGTGCCGGGGCGTGGGGGAACTCATCGACTTATGTCTTGAATAGCTTTGGAACCAGGTCAGGCCTTCTTCGCCGGAGCCGCCTTCTTCACATCCTCGCGCGGCTTCTTGGACGCCTTCTTAGGGGCCTCCTCCTCGGCAGCGGGGGCCGCGGCCTTGGGTTCGGCGGGCTTGGCTTCGGGCTTCGCGTCCTTCGTGGCGGCGGGGTCGCCCTCCTTCTTCTCGGAGCGCTTGTCGTTCCACTTCTCGCCGCGGTCGCGGCCGCCGCCCGCCTTCTTCTCGATCAGGTTGCCTTCCATGTCGAAGTCCAGGTCCGGCTTCTCATCCTTCGCGAGGATGCGGTCGGGCTTGACGACGAGCTTGATGTTCGTCTCCAGCTCCGTCTCGTACTTGATGTGGATGTCGTAGCTGTCCACGCGCTTGATCGCGCCGGAGAGACGCACATCGCGCGGGCGAACGCCGAAGCCCGCGGCCACGAGCGCCGTCGCAATCTCCTGCTGCGTCACGCCGCCGTACAGAATGCCCTGATCGTTGCACGCGCGCAGGATGCTGAGCTCGTACCCCTTGAGCTTCTCGATGGTCTCGGTGCGGGCGCTGCGGAGCTGGCTCACCTCGGCCTGGGCCTGGGCACGCTTCACCTTCAGCGACGCGATCAGCTCCTCGCTCGGCGTCGTGGCGACGTTGTGCGGCAGGAGGAAGTTGCGGGCGTACCCCGTGCGAACCTTCACGACATCGCCGACGATGCCAAGGTTCTCAACGGTTTCGGTCAAAAGCAGTTCAATGGTGCGGGCCATGGTGCTGTCCTTTCGCCCGGTGCCACGAACGTGGGGTGCGGGTCGAGAGTTGAGGAGCGCTCAAAACCGGCCACAAGGCCGTCAACCTGAGCGCCCCAACAGGGTTGGGAGATGGGGGAAAAGGGTAGGCGGGCGGGAGTTCAGGCATCGGCCCGTTCACGGAAAAGGCCCCGGAAATGGGGCCTTCGTGAGGTATTCGTGTGATAGTGCGGGCTCAGAACGGGATGTCTTCTTCCTGAATGGGCTCGTAGCCCTCCTGGGCGGCCGGGGCCGCGGCCCGTGCTCCGGCGGCCGCCGGGGCGGCCGAACGGGTGGGGGCCCCGCTGGAGGAGGGTGGGCCGCCACCGCCTCCACCCTTGGATTCCACGAACTCGAAGGTGTCAATCACGACCTTGAGTTTCGAGCGATTGGTCCCGTCGGTCTTGTCCTTCCACGTGTCCAACTTCAGCCGACCTTCGAGGAAGATGGGCTTGCCCTTGGAGAAGAACTTCGAGATGTTCTCGGCGGTCTTGCCGAACGCCTCGCAGTCGACGAAGGTGACCTCTTCCTTGAGTTCGCCCGCGGCGTCACGCCACTTGCGGTTCACGGCAAGGCCGAGCTTGGCGACGGCCGTGTTGCTTGTGGGCAGGTGGCGCAGTTCAATGTCGCGCGTGATGTTGCCCATCAAAAGGACTTTGTTGTAGTTGCCCATATGTGATCTCCGAGTGTTTGTTCGGATGATATTCGGATTTGGAACAGAGTGCAAGCGCAATTGCCTCGGAACGCGAAGGTCAATCGACCCGACGCCCGGACAACCGACAGGGGAGAGTAATCCCCTGTCAGGCCAACACTTACACCTCGTCGTCGAGATCGTCAATCGGGGCCGCGGGGGGCTCGGTGACAGCAGCGGCCACCAGCGAGGGCTGGCTGGCGCGGAGCTTGGCCTCGGCCTCCAGACCCTTGGCGTCGTCGGCGGCCTTCATCTCGTCCACCGTCAGGTGGTCGGCGCGGGTGATGAGCACGCGGATGATGCCCTCCGAGAGGTTGCAGGCGCGCTCGATCTCGCCCATGCGCTCCGCCGGCCCGGCGAAGAACGCGAGGAGGAAGATGCCGCGCTTCTGCTTCTTGATCTCGTACGTCAGCCGACGCTCGTCCCACTTGCGCAGGGCGTAGATCGTCGCCCCATGCTTCTCAAGGAGCTGGCGGACGTGCGCGACGCCCGCCGTGAAATCGGCGGCCTGTGCCTGGCTGAGCACGAACATGGCTTCATAGTTGTAAGAACGCTTCTCTGCCATTGGTCGGAACCTTTCGATGATCGGATGTGTGGTGTCGGGTGGGGGGGTCGGGGGGGTCGGGGGGTGATCTGAACTCGTATCAGGAACGCTCGGGCGCGGCACCATTGCCGGGCTTCGGCGGGAATTTGGGAGAGGGTTGAGCAGGAGAAGGCGGGGGGGTAGAGGGGGTAGGAGGGGCGTTGAACTTGTTCATGGCCGCGGTGATGCCGGAAGACGTGAAGAGCTCCGCCGCGTCCGCGGCCTTGTCGAGCGAGGGCTCCACAAGCGCCAACTGCTCGGGCGTGAAGCGGCCCAGAACGTAGTCCTCCAGAGCCATCATGGGCGGACACGCGTCCACGCCGATGCGTAAACGCGGGTACTGATCCGTGCCGAGTGCCCGCTGCACGTCGGCAAGCCCGTTGTGCCCGCCCGCTCCTCCGCCCTGGCGAATGCGGATCGAGCCCGAGGGGAGCGCGACGTCATCAACGAGAACAAGCAGGTCCTGCGCCGGGTCGATTTTGTAGAAGCCGATGGCCTCGGCCACGGCGCGCCCGGAGAGATTCATGTAGGTCGTGGGCTTCAGAAAAAGCACACGCTCGGACTTGATCGAGGCCTCGACGCAGACGCCGGAGAAACGACCCTTGGAGATCGCTCCACCGGCCCAGCGCTTCTGCAGGCGATCCACAGCCATAAAGCCCGCGTTGTGACGCGTCTTGTCATACTGGGGACCGGGGTTGCCGAGACCGACGATGAGTTTCATGGGAAGTAGGAACGGAGTGAATGAAGGACGGAGTGACGAAGCGGGAATGGAGCAGCGACGGCGGGCTCGAAGTTGAGTGCAATGAAGGGAGAACCGTGCTCCGTCTCGGTGAGCATGACGGGCGTGAAGCGTGATTCCACGCCGATCGACCGTCTTGATTGAACCGGGATTGTGGAGCACATGGTTCTTCACTTCGTCACTTTCAAACTTCGTCACGCCTTCACTTTCCACTCACTTCTTCGCGCCACCCGCGGGCTTGGCGGGTGCCGCACCCTTGGCGCCTGCGGCCGGGGCAGCGCCCTTGGCCGGTGCCGCACCCTTCGCGGGGGCAGCGCCCTTGGCTCCAGCAGCGCCCGGCTTGGCTCCGGCGGCCGCGCCTTCCTCGCCCTCGGCCTTCTTGGCCGTGAGAACTTCGGGGGTCGCGCCGTCGGTGGCGACTGCGGTCTCTTCGGCGATCTTGAGCTCAACGCCAAGGATGATCTGGGCAACAACCGCGTGCGGGTCGGTAACGAGCTTCATCCCATCGATGGGGAGCTTCACCTTGTCGGCGGTGATGGTGTGGCCCATGTCCAGATCAGCGATCTGCACCTCGAGATGATCGGGGATGTCCCGCACCTTGCACTCGATCTCGAGCTCGGTGGCGGGGTGCATGAGAATGGCGCCCGGCTGCTTCATGCCGATCGGCTCGCCGATGAGCACGACGTGGACCTTGGTATGGATGCGCTCGTCGAGCGTCACGCGGGCGAAGTCCGCATGAACGGCGTTGTTGCCGAGGTAGTCGAACTGCACGTCCTTGAGCAGGACCATGTCGTCCCCCTTGGAGCCGGGCATCTCGATGCGGAAGACCTTCTCGCCCTTGTGGAACATCGTCATCGATTCCTTGGCGTCGATCATGATCGCCACCGGGTCGAGCTTGTGCCCGTACACCACGGCGGGGAGCTTGCCCTGCTTGCGGTAGCGCTCGTTGTACCGAGTGCCGATGCGTTCGCGGAGGGAGGCCTTGAGGAGGGATGTTTTCTCGTGCATTTCTGTTTCTCCAGTTCTCTGTGCTGTCGTGTGTGTGTGCTATGGGTTGATGTCAAAGCGGAATCGCGGACGGTTATCGCTTGGCCCCCGCTGTCTTTCGGAACAGCGCGGAGACCGACATATTGTGGTGAATTCTGTGCACCGCCTCGCCGAGCATCGGCGCCACGCAGAGCTCAACGTAGCGGTCCTTGATGGGGGCCAGACGCTCGCCCCCGGGGATGGTGTTCGTGCAGACGACGCGGGTGATCGGGCTGCCGGAGAGACGCTCCATCGCCATGCCGACCATCACGGGGTGCGTCGCGGCCGCAATCACGCGGATCGCACCCTTCTCCAGCACCAGCTTGGCCGCCTCCACGATCGTGCCGCCCGTGGTGATCATGTCGTCGTACATCAGGACGGTCTTGCCCTTGACGTTGCCGATGATCGCATCGGTGCGAACCTCAGAGCCGGAGACGCGCCGCTTGTGGATGATCGCCAGTTCGCCCCCGAGCATGTTCGCAAACGCCTCGGAGACCTTCACATTGCCCACATCCGGGCTGACGAGCACCAAGTCGCCGAGCTCCTCGCGGATCGACATGAAGTAGGTGTGGAAGACGGGCGTCGCGGAGAGGTGGTCCACGGGAATGTCAAAGAAGCCCTGGATCTGGGCCGCGTGCAGATCGATCGAGATGAGCCGGTCCGCGCCGGCCTTGGTGATCAGATTCGCCACGAGCTTGGCGGTGATGGGGACGCGCCCCTCGTCCTTGCGGTCCTGGCGGGCGTAGCCGAAGTACGGCACGACCACCGAAACTCGCCGCGCGCTGGCCCGTTTCAGACAGTCGATGAAGACCAGCAACTCAATCAGGTTGTCGTTCACCGGCGTGCAGGTGGAGAGCACGACATAACAATCACGCCCGCGCACATCCTCTTCCAGCTTGACGATCAGCTCGCCATCCGGGAAGACCTCCGTGCGGGCCGCCCCCAGCGGGAGATCCAGATGATCGCACATGCGCTTGGCGAGCACGGTGGCGTTCCGCCCGGCGAAGATCTTGAGCTGGTTCGCGTCCTCGCGGCTCATGAAAGTCCCCCCTTGTCGCCTCGACGGCGTTGATAGATCGAATCGACCTCCGCCAACTGCTCGGGCGTGTTGATGCTCAGCACATCTTCGGGCGGCACGGACTGAATGACCTCCACGCGCTTCCCCTGCGAGAGCAGCATGGCCGGAACATCCGTGATGTAGTACTCCCCGCTCGAGGGGTTCTTGTGCACGTGCTCCAGCGCGCCGAACATCTCGCGGCAATCGAAGCAGTAGTAGCTCGGATTCACCTCGTGGATCGCCAGCTGCGCCGGCGTGCACTCCTTGTGCTCCACGATCGCAGCGAAGTTTCCCCTGGAATCCCGCACGATCCGCCCATACCCCGTCGGGTCGGGGATCACGCTCGTGGCCAATGTCGCCGCGGCCTTGGTCGTGCGATGGCGATTCAGCAGATCCCGCAGTGTCGAAGCCCGGATCAGCGGGCCATCGCCTGCGAGCACGAAGACATCGTTTCCCGGCGCGGCCTTCTCGCCAACGAAGTGATTCTCCACGCAGCGCACCGCGTGGCCCGTGCCGAGTTGTTCCGGCTGCAGGCCGAACTCGATGGTGTGGTTCGGGCCATACGCCTTGGCGATCGCCTCACGCACCAACTCCTGCCGATGCCCGATCACCAGCACGATCCGCTTGCACCCCGCCTCGCGGCACGCGTCGATCACGGCACAGACCATCGGCCGACCCGCGATCGGATGCAGCACCTTCGGAAGATCCGAACGCATCCGCTTCCCCATCCCCGCGGCGAGAATGATCGCGCTGGGGGCGTGGGGTGCCGTGCTCGATGCGTTGGAGGGAACGGGCGTCATGCGCGATGCGCTACGACAGTCCGAGGATCGCGATGCGGCGAGAGTTCACTTGCAAGGATGGGCCGGAAGCACAAGTTGGGCGACCTGGATTCGAACCAGGACAAGCAGTACCAAAAACTGCTGTGCTACCGTTACACCATCGCCCAGAGGGTTGCCGTGCGATCGTACGGTGTGAAGCGAAACCTCCTCAAAGTCCGGCTTTTGACGGCCGAAGAATCCAACGGACCACACAGATCGCGGGTCCGAGGATCTGGCTACACGCCAGGTCGGAGGCCGCGGCAACAGGTGCTGAACTTCGGGAAACCCTGCGCGAAACGCCGGTCACCCGAAAACAGCCGGAGCTGGACCTGCCGTAGCCGCGTTTACCCCGAAAATCGGGTTTGGAAACGTGGGTAGGCCCCTGGACGCGCCTCGGTTCGATGTAATTCGAACGTCCGTCGCGACCGGCTCCGAATAAGCGGGGAGATGGTAGGGCACGGGAACAAGGAATCAATCCGAGATCATGCCTCGTCGGAGTCCCCGTCAGAATCCAAACTGAGGGCGTCCTGTGCTCCCGATGGCCGCTCGTTCTCCCGAATCACGCTCTCGCTGATCACATCGTAGCACGTCGCCAGCAGGCCCGTGATGGGGAACTTCGCCCCGACAAACGGGCTCGGCCCGACCCGGCGCAGCAATGGGTGGCTGACCTCCGGCGGAGCGATGGGCATGTCCAGAGATGCGAGCGCATCCGGGTCGTTCGGGCTCCAGAAGTTGGCGAGCGACTCTTCCAGCGGCACGGCCGCGCCCCCGACGCCGGGAACGTGGGCCGAGTACACCGGGATCGCGCTCGCGCCGCTGCGCTGCAGCCCTTGCAGGGCGCGGGCCTGACGCAGGCGCTCGACAAGGTCCTGTTCCGGCATGCCGCGCAGCATGAAGACGGTCATCGGGTTCGGCCCGAGTTTGTCCGCCACGAGGAACATCAGACAGCAGACGTGCTTGCACCAGGGCGTGCCCAAGCTCGCCCCCTTCGCGGGCTTGGGCGGCGGGGCCACGGGCGGGGCGGAAGGGTCACCGGGTCCGAAATCGTGCGGCTTGCCGGTGAACACATCGCACTCGCACGAGCAGCTCAGGTCCGATGCGCTCGTCGGGAACAGGTTCAGTCCGGCGGGCGCGAAGAGGTCCTCAATATTCGGCGGCAACTCTCCGGCGAGCAGCGCAGCGACGTATCGCGCCTGCCCCGACATCGACGCGGCCACCTTCTCCCATTGATCCGGTGTGAACGTCGGCATGCGCACGCTCGTGCGATACGCCTGCGGCATCCGTCCCTGCACGCGTGCGCTGATAATGCCGGGCTTCAGCTCGATGGAGCGCACCTGCCCCGCCTTAGCGTACTCAAGGCCTTCGGCGAGTTGGTCACCCGATGCGAGCTGTTCCACCGGTCGCATCCAGCGTGCCGAGGCCCACGTCCAGCCCGTTGGCGCGGGCTGGTCCCCAGATGCATCCACCGGTTCGCCGGGCGCCACAGTGGGGGGCCGGTTGACCAGGCGGTAGCCGCCAACCACCCGGCGCGGGTGCAGCGTCGGGCGCGTGATGCGCTTGTCGAAGCGAACGGGCTGCCCGCCCCCGGTGCGCTGGTAGCCCGAAGAGAAGTTCCCTCCGCGATTGCCCGGCGGCGTTGACGGGGCCAGCGACGCCGGAGGCGTCGGGCGTTGCGGCGATGGAGGCGGAGGAGATGAAGGTGGGGGGGTTGGAACGCTCATGGTACGACGATCTCCTCGGCATCCATGTCGGGCTCAACCGCATCGGGTCGAAGCGTGAGCAGGTCGCGGAGTTGGGAGGTCGAGAGCTCGGTGAGCCACTGCTCGCCGTGGCCGATGATCTGATCGGCGAGCTTCATCTTCTCCTCGATCATCTGATCGATGCGCTCTTCCAGCGTGCCGGAAACGACGAACTTGTGCACCTGCACCGTGCGGGTCTGCCCGATGCGGTACGCCCGATCCGTCGCCTGGCTCTCCACCGCCGGGTTCCACCAGCGGTCGAAGTGGAAGACGTGGTTCGCCGCGGTGAGGTTCAAGCCCACGCCGCCGGCCTTGAGCGAGAGGATCAGCACCGGCGCGACCCCGGCCCGCGTGCCGCCGATCTTGCTGGAGCGGGCCTTTTCCCCCTGGAAGTCCGCGATGATCTGCGTGCGTTGCCCCGCGGGGGTGCCGCCGTGGAGCAGCAGCACATCGCGGTCGAGCGTCTGGCGCAGCATCGTCGCCAGCAGATGCGCCATCTGGCGGAACTGCGTGAAGACCAGCGCCTTGTCGCCCGCGGCCACAACTTCCTGCAGCATCTCCGCGATCCGCTGGCATTTGCCCGAGCGGGACGCGACAATCGGCGCCGCGCTCGACGCGTTCCCCTCCGGGCCGAACTCCTTGAGGAAGTGCGCCGGATGGTTGCAGATCTGCTTGAGCTTGATGAGCCCCGCGAGCACCAGACCGCGCCGCTGGATGCCCTCGGCCCGCTCGGCCGCGGCCAGCATATCCGCCACGCACGTCTGATACAGCCCCGCCTGCTCGGGCGTGAGGTAGCAGTATTCCTTGCTCTCGACCTTCTCGGGCAGGTCGGTGATGACCGTCGGATCGGTCTTCAGGCGGCGCAGCACGAAGGGCTGCACCAGGCCGCGCAGCTGGGCGCCGCGCTGCTTGTCGTGGTACCGCTCGATCGGGAGCGCGAACTTGGAGCGGAACTCGCTCGCCGGTCCGAGATAACCCGGATTCAGGAAATCCATGATCGACCAGAGCTCGATAAGTCGGTTTTCCAGCGGCGTGCCCGTGAGCGCAAAGCGGCGGGGCGAGGGGATCGAATGGATCGCCCGGGTCTGCTTGGCCGTGGGATTCTTGATGTTCTGTGCTTCGTCAAGCACGATGCGGCCCCATGTCACCTTCGAAAGGTCATCGCGATCACGATGCGCCAGCGCGTACGTCGTGATGACCATGTCCGCGTTGTGCGCCCCGGAAACCAGCGCATCGCCGGACTTTCGCTCCAGCCCGTGGTGCACCATCACACGCAGCGTCGGCGTGAACCGTTTCGCCTCGTGCACCCAGTTGGAGACCACCGACATCGGCACGATCAGCAGCGTCGGAGGGATGCCCCGGATCTGCGTGGACTCCGACCCCGGCACGACCGGCACCGCATTGGCGCCCATCACGCTCTTCCGCTCGTGGGCCAGCAGGGCAAGCAACTGGATCGTTTTTCCCAGCCCCATGTCATCGGCCAGGCATGCGCCCAGGCCGAGCTTGTCCAGGAACGCCAGCCACGACAGCCCCTTGAGCTGATACGCACGCAGCGTGCCCACGAAGCCGTGCGGCGCCTCGATCATCGGCATCTTCGTGTTCGCGCTCGCGTCGCCGAAAACGGCCGCAACCCAGCCCGTCGCGTCCATCCCCAGGATCGGCACGCCCGTGTCGCGCACGTCGCTGGCGTATGCCAATCGCAGCGCCCGCCCGATCTCCATCTTCCCGCCCGGATTCTCGCGGATGAACTTGATCGCCGCCTTCACATCCTCGGGGCGGATCTCCACCCATCGGCCGTTCAGCCGGATCAGCGGCGAGTGCTGCGCCGCCAGTTTCTCAAACTGCTCCAGCGTCAGATTCGTGTCCCCCACGGCGATCTGCCAGCGGTAGCTCACCAGCGATGCCAGCCCCAACTGCGGCGTGTTCGTGCCGCTTGATCCAACGCCCCCCGCATCCGCGCCGATCGACGTCAGGTCGATGTCATCGCTCTGCACCAGCATGCGTGCGCCCAGTCGCACCGTGGGCGAATCCCACCAGTCCGGCGCGATCACGCCGAAGCCCTGCTCCAGCAGCAGCGGGCGGATCTCGCGGAGAAACTTGTACGCCTCGGGCGTACTCAGCTCCAGTTCGGTCGGCTCGGACTCTTCGAGCACCTTTTCCAGCCGCTTGTAGAGCCGGGCCGCGCGCCCGAGCTCGCTCAGCAGGAGTTCCTGCGGCTGTTCGATCCGCTGCCCCTCAACACTCGCCGCGCCCGGAGGCAGCAGCCAGATGTCCGAGGCATCCGCGATCACCGTCGGTTCCGGCACGGATTGCAGATGCAGCGTCAGCGCCCATCGCACCTTGTCGCCCGGGGTCGCAAAGTCGTCCACGCCCTTGAGATCCAGCGGTTCGGCGATCTTGATGAGCAACCGCCACGCCGCGCCGCTGCCGCGCTCTTCCAGTCCGCCGATCCAGCGGCGCACGCCCTTGATCAGGTCGTTTCGAGGGCCCGGCCTCGCGTCGATCTCGGTGGACTCATCCAGCAGCCCGGCGAGCCACGTGACGTGCAGATCGGTCGCGGCATCGCGCCCCTCGATCGCGTCCTTCATCGTGTCATGCACCAGCACGCGCCGGCACATCGCGTCACCCACCCGCAACAGAAAATCATCCAGCATCGGCCATGGGCCGTGCCCGAACGTGTCCACCGCGGCGCGGCTGATCGCCGGCATCGCCGCCAGAAGGCGCTCAACACGCGTCGACGATTGTTCGTCCCCTAGCCACGTCTGCCAGACGCCCGCCACCGAGCCGGACTGATCCTGCTGCACCATTGGCACCCAGCGCTGCTGGGCCAGCAGGTGGCGCACGAAGCGCGACGCCGCCGCAAGGAACTTCAGCGACTCCCCCGCCGCAAGCGTCCCATGCTCTGAGACATCGTGCGACTCGGCCTGCTCAACGGCCGCCTCGATCGTTTCTTCGATCGCGTCGAGCACGCGTGGTGCGTCGCCGGGCTTGATGGTGATCGTGGGCACGGTGAACTTGGCCAGCGCGGGCACGCTGGCAGGCGAATCCGGCTCGGCTTCTACTTCAACATGCCCCAGCGCGTGGGCCAGATGCGGGCTGGGAAGCGGTGAGCCATCGCGCGCGGGAAGCGCCAGCGTGAGCGAACCAATCCCCGTGCCCTCGGGCAAGGCGGATGCAAGCGCCTCACGTAAGCGATCCGCCCCCGCGGCAAACGGGTGCGGCGTGCTCGAACAAGCGACATCCTTCCCAACTCCCCCTTCCCCCTTCCCACTTCCCACTTCCCCTTCGGCCCACAGATGCACCGCCCCCTCGGACCAATGCGCATGAACGACCAGGAGCGAGAGCGAAGTTGACAAGGCGGCGGCTGAACTCACGCGGGCATTCCCCCCGGAGAAGAGCACGGGCGGGATGCCCATGCCAGGATCACAATGAGGGCGGTGGGGATCGAACCCACGACCTGCGGATTAAAAGTCCGACGCTCTACCAACTGAGCTACGCCCTCGGTTTTCATCGACGAATCGGGCTCGGGCTTTGTCCGCCCAAAACCGTGCGCCGAGCGCAAGGGTAGGGCGAGCCGCCGATGGTTTCCGCCTCCGATTGGAATCCCGGCCGAAGAAAAAGGCCCAGGGACTGGGTCCCTGGGCCTTGCGTGTGTGTAAACGTCTTTTGATCAGCTTAAGAAGGTGAGCCGGTCGTTCCCAGCGGTGTGCCCATCGAGCCGAAGCCGCCGCCGAGGAACCCGTCGAAGTGGCCGAGGAACGCCAGAACAGGGACCGCCGCGGCGACGCGGACGCCGTAGAACGAGCCCACGCCCGGGACCGTTCCCGGGCTGGCGTGTACGCCCGTGATGAAGTCGAAGACGTTGAAGCTCGCCGTCGCGCGGCTGAGGACCGTGCGGCGGAAGATCTCGGATGTGCCATCGTTGTAGTTGATGGCGATCTCAACAGTCTGGTCGTTCTGCGAGGGGTTGTAGACTCGCAGATACTCCTGCACGGCGTTGCCCGAGGCGGGGCGGAAGCCGTCGCCGAAGAGCCATTGCGTGCTGGCGTTTGTCGTCAGCGTGGAACCGCTGGTGCCCACGCTCGTCTGCGTGGGCAAGCTCACGGTGACGGGCTGCGTGGCGTCGTAGGTCACGCCGTAGGGCTGCCCGACCGGGAAACCGACCAGCGAGGAGACGCTGAACCCCGCGTTCGAGCGGGCCGGCACCACAAGCGTGCGCCGGTACGAGCTGGCATTCGAGAACGCGAAGGTGAATGTCACCGTCGCGGGCGTCGCGTTGGCGTTGAGCACGCGGATCGACTCGTTCGTCGCCGAGATGCCCACCTGACCCTGTGCCGTGCCACCCTGCGTCGAACCCGCCGAAGGCAGGCCCGTCGTGCCGTATCCGTTGGACGCGGCGGAGTTGAAGTGCGTCAGCGCGGCGACGATCGGCTGCTCGGCCACCAGCGAGGCGGCGTACGTCCCATCGGGCAGAGCCAGATTGTTTACGGCCCAACCGCTGCGGCGTCCGGCCGCCACGTTCTGCGTGAACGCCGTGGCGAACTGGCCGGTCGCACTGTAGAACGTCAGCGTCACCTTCGTGTTGATCGTCCCGGGGTTGAGGAACACCAGGAAGTCGTTGATGTTCACGCCCTTCTGCACTTCGGCAAACGTCCATGTGGTGGCCTGCTGGCTCACCGCGGCCTGGCCGGTGGTGATGCCGAAGTCGTAGTGGCTGAGTTCCGCGCCCACCGGTGCGCTGGAGCGGATCTCCAGGGCATAGGGCGTGTCCTTGAACACACCGGGCCGGCCCGTGATGAGCGAAGCGACGCGGCCCGGGAGCGAGCCCGAAGCGCTCGTGCCCGTGGCGTAGAGATTGGGCGTGGTAAGCGTGATGCCGCCGCGTGAGCCAGGGGCGATCACGCCGCTGGTCTCATCCGTGGCAGAGTCATACAGAACTTCGGAGATTGGCAGGGAGAAGCCCGGAGTGGCCTCGTAGTGGGCAATCACAACAACGCGGACGCCCGCGGCCCCGCCGTTGACGATCGGCAGGAACGTGCTGGCGCGATTGTTCGCGAAGCCCTCGGGGTAGTAGATGCTGAAGGGGAGAGTCGAGGGAAGGATCGACGGCGCCGCCGCGTCCGGCACGAGGTGGCCGGTGCCCGTGTTCAGGTCCACGGTGTTGAACTCGTTGTTCACCGCGGTCAGCGAGTTGCCGACGAAGATGAAGTAGCGGAACGAGACCGTCTGGGCCGGGCCCAGCGAGCCGAGGTTCACCGCCACGGACATATCCGCAAGTCCCGCCGTGCCGACATCCGCCATGCTCGGGTCCGGATCGGTCGGTGCGGTGAGCAGCGAGATCGGGTCGCGGGCAACGCCGGGGGCCGTGAAGCCCGTGACGACGTTGTGTGCGCCAGCCGCCGCGCCGAGGCCGAGGGTGAAGTTCGAACCTCCGGAGGAGAAGCTGGAAGTGGCCAGGCGCATCGAACCGTTCTTCACGTTGTTGATGGTCTGGTTCTGGGTGAGAGGATCAATGATGGGCAGGTTCAGCCCCTGCCGGGCGCCGATGCCCTCGAGCCAGGCGATGTTGTTCATCACCAGAGTCGAGCGATTGGTCAGTGAGACATCGATGGCCACGAACTGGTCGTTCACGCCGAAGCTCAGCGTGCGACGGATTCCCAACGAGCGGTACACGCCATTGGCCACAACCCGACGGTTCGCAAAGTCGCTCTCATTCGCGATCGCCATGGGCACGTCCGTCTGCGAGCGGTCGCCCGTGTTGCGGACGACAAACCCGTCGAACGTGGCCCCGAAGTAGCTGGAAATCGTCGCCGCCTGGGAGTTGGCGGGGTCGTTGAAGAGCATGTAGTCCAGCCCATCAAGCGACAGGCCGCGCGTGGAAGTTCCCGTGGGAATGCCGATTGCGCCATTCTCGTTCACGCCGAGCGACAGATGGTTGCCGGCAATAACCTGCGGCCCCTCGGAGATGCCGCCGGAGACGGAGAGCGTCAGCGTGTAGTTGCCCGTTGCGTCCGTGGCATTGCCCGATCCGCCGTCAGTGAGCGAGTAGTTGTCGTTGCCGAAGTCGGAGGGGTTCGCCGAGTTGGTGCCGCCCGAGACGCCGATGTAGTACACGCCGGCGTTGGCGACCACGAAGTTGACAAGGTTGCTGGTGACGCCGCGCCGCCGGTCGGCACGCACCTCGTTACCCTGCGAGTCGAAGAGGCGGAGCACGGTCTTCAGGGAGCCGCTCGTGGCGGTCAGAGACCCGGTGATGGTGGTGCCGCTGCCCGCGACAAACCTGAAGAGATCCACATCGCGCAGGCCGTACGCGCCGTCGCCGACAAACGCGCTGAAAGTGGCGGCGCCGGTGCCGTCCACGCCCGTGTCAGTGGCCAGCAGCGTTGTGTCGTTCAGTTCATAGGGCCCGGTGATGTCGTTCACGTGCGTGAACGTGATGGACCAGGAGTTCAGCGTGCCGGAGTCCAGCGGCTTGAGATCCTGGATCCGCAGCGTCCACACGCCCAGCGCCGTGCGATTCTTGAAGGGGGTCAGGTCCTGCTCGGGGTGGAACGCCCCGGTGAACGGTGCGACGCCCGACGCGATCGGCACCAGCGAACTATCGGTGAACGTCGTGTTCACCAGGTTCTGGCCCGAACTGCCGCGCCGGTTGAACAGCGTGATGGTGTCGCCCGCGGGGCCTGTCAGCGTGATCAGGAGATCGGAAACGAACGTGTGCGTGATGTTCAGGTTCAGCGTCAGGTCCGTGATGCTGCGGCCGTCGGTCACGTTGATCGTGCTGGTGATGTCGCCCTGCGTCGGGATCGGGATCGGAGTGCCGGCGCCGGTGCGTGTGATGACCTGCGGCCCGCTCGTGGCCACGTTCACATCCAGCGCGAATACGCCGGAGGAGCCATTGGCCGTCCGGCCCGTGTCCGTTCCCGGCAGGTAGTTGGTGTTCGGGAACGCGCTGACGGAGACGAAGTAGTTCCCCGCCCCGGAGACGAAGACCTGCAGCTTGGAGTCCAGCCCGTTGAAGTTGTCGTTGTGCGCGACCTCCACGCCGCTGGCGTCGAAGATGCGCAGGTACGAGTCCAGCCCGGAATACACGGGCAAAGATCGCGCCCGCACCGCCACGCTGATGAGCGAGGGGCCGGAGGCGTACACGCGGAACATGTCCACGTCCGAGGCCGGGTTGGTGCCGTCGCCGATGTACAGGTCGTCCAGCGTCGCGGCCCCGAACGAATCAAGAAGCACCGGAGCCGCCGTCGAGAGCGTGTCGTTGGGCTCGTACGGCCCGCGGAACGAGATGATGTTGAAGTCGTACACCTCGTTGCTGCCCTGCACGGTGTCGCCGTTCAGGTAGTCCCCAGTCGCGTCGCGGAAGTGGTCGGCGCGAAGCGTCAGCCGATACAGATCGCGCGGCAGCGCGGCCCCGAAGCTGATCGTCAGGTGGTTGGTCGAGAGCGTGAACGTGGCGGCCGAAAGATCGAACACCGTCTCGGAGCCGTTGAACGTGCTCGCCCCGTTGGCACGCTTGATCTCCACCGCGGAGGAGAGCGAGCCGAAGAACGCGGGATTGATGTCGCCCGAGAAGAGCACGTCGATCTGCGTCACGTTGGCCGACTGTGTGCCCGGGCTGATCGTGGTTACGAACAGGCCCTCGGTGCGGGATGAACGCACGGCGCGGAAGGCGTTCAAGCGCCCGCCCGTCACGGTGCGCCCGGCAAGAGACGGAATCGGGTCCACGCTGCCCAGCAGCTGCGCCTTGAGCTGCTCCTTGCTGGCGTTGCGGTTCACCGAGGCCATCAGCGCCACCACGCCCGCCGTATACGGGCAGGCGAACGACGTGCCGTCGATGTACTGATACCCGCCGCCGTTCTGTGTCGTCCACACGCGAACGCCCGGCGCGCCAAGGTCCACCGTCGTGTGACCGTAGTTGGAGAACGTCGCGAGCTGGTCCTTGTTGTCCGTCGCGGCCACCGAAATGATGAACGGGTTGTCGTACGACGCCGGGAAGGCGCGGATCGGCCCGTCGTTGTCGATGGCGTCGTTGGCCGCCGCGGCCACAAACAGCATGCCGGCGTCCGTGAACCCCTGGATCGCGATCTTCTGCGCGTCGTTGAACACATTCGTGTTCGCGTCACGCTCGGCCCCGTACGAGTTGGAACTCACAACGATGTTGACCCCGCGCTGCTTGAGCATGACGCAGTACTGCAGAGCGTTGACAATCGCCGACGTCGGCGCGCCGCCCGTATCGGGGAAGATCTTGCAGGCGATCATCTGCACCGTCCAGTTGATCCCCGAAACGCCGATGGCGTTGTTGCCCACCGCGCCGATCGTCCCCGCCACCGCCGTGCCGTGCCCTTGCGTCGCCGGGTCCTGCGGGTTGCTGTCCCCGTTGCCCGTGCCGTCGCCGACAAAGTCCCACCCGTGTACGTCGTCCGCGAAGCCGTCGGTGTCGTCGTCCGTGTTGTTGGCCGCGATCTCGCCGGGATTGGTCCACAGGTTCGCCCGAAGGTCCGGGTGCGTCAGATCGATGCCCGTGTCCAGCACCGCGACAACCACCTGCCGCGAGCCCGTCGTAATGTCCCAAGCCTGCTGGGCCCGGATATCAGCGCCCGGAGTGCCGTTTCCGCTCGAGTCCGCCGCCTGCCCGGTGTTATTCAGCGGCCACTGCTGCACATACGTCGCGTCGTTGGGCGTGCGCTCGTGCTGGTACAGCAGGTCCGGCTCCACATTGTGCAGGAAGCCCAGTTGCTGCTTGGCCGTCGCAACCGCGCCCTCCGTAATCCGCTCACCGATCAGAATCGTCGCGAACCGACCCAGCGCGGATGTCACGATCTGCAGCGGCTGAACGCCCAGCGCCGTCGCCACCTGCGCCGCCCGCGCCGCCGCCTGCGCACGCGGCTGATCGTTCTCGAACGTGATGATCCACGAACCCCGCGACCAGTTGTCGAAGTGGTACCCGTGCCAGTCCAGCGGACTGCCAAAGAATCGCGAGCTCGCAGGGTTCGCATCCAGCATCTGGCGCGGCTCGAGCGTCTCCATCTCGCACAGCGTCTTGGAATTCTTAGAGGACTTCGACACGTTCTTCGGCCTGTTCAAGCGCATCGCACGGCTCCGAACAATAAATCTTGGTCGCCGCTGTTGCGGCGAACCCGTCGCACACACGCATTGTCGGGCGACACGCATCGCCCGCCGCGCTGGCGACCCCCATGCGACCGCCTCCGGTCGCCACTCTGACACCCAGACGATAAGCGACCGGGCATCCGCAGAATACCTCATAGCAACCGAAATCCAAGCGTCTGTCAAATCGGGGGTTGGGCTTCAATGGGCAGTCTGAACAACCAGTCAAATCCCAGCACCCAATCGCCCGCAACTCGGTATGCTCGCCCCTCCCGCCTCCGGCGTCGGTTCTGCCTTTTCGACCCTCTCCTGTGTTGAGGATTCCTCATGGCTATGTCCATTCCACGGCTCGGCATTGCGGCTCTGGCGGTTTCCACCCTCACCTTCGCCGGTGGGTGTGCCGCGGCATCGGCTCCTGCCCCCATGACTGTGGCCGATCAGCCCCCGACAGGTTTGGCCACAGGAAATGACGCGGCGTGCAACGTCGGATTTCCGGAGTATCCCTCCCTCTCCCCCGACGGCTCAACCGTCGTGTTTGCCTGGGCCGGAGACCTCTGGGCCACTGCTTTGGAAGGCGGAAGCTGCTCCCGTCTGACCGTCCACCCCGCTGACGAGCGGAAATCCGCCTTTTCCCCCGATGGCACACAGCTCGCCTTCGAGTCCACCCGGGACGGAGCCCGAAACCTGTACGTCATGCCCGTGACGAAGTCCCCCGCAGGGCTCGTGGGGGGAGCCGCCAGACGCATCACCGCCTCTGATAAACCCCAAGTTCTGGGGGGCTTTTCTTCAGATGGTAAGTCTCTGCTTTTCAGTTCCACCATCGAACCCATGATCTATCGCTCTCCCCGCCTGTATAGGGTGGGTCTGGATGGACCATCCGACCCGACAGCCGTTGGAGGGGTCGCCGGAGGAAATGTTCAGTTGGTATCGCCGGCCTTCGGAACGGGTGTCCGCGCCATCCGGGACGGTTCGGGTTTTGTCTTCTATCGCGGGTATGCCCCAGCCGAGCGTCCCAAGTACCGCGGCTCGGGCACCTGCGACATCTGGCGGATGAACGCCGCGGATGGCGCATTTACAAAGCTCACGAGCGACCTCGCCAACGACTTTGACCCAGTACCCCTTCCGGATGGTTCCACGCTCTTCATTTCATCGCGCGATGGGCAGAACAACATCTGGCGCGTCGGCCCCGGCGGCGAGGCCAACGGCGCGGCGATCCAGCTCACCTCCTTCAAGCCGACAGCCGAGCAACTCTCGATCGGCTCCGGCGTGCGAGATCTGGCCGTAAGCGCAAACGGCAAGGTCGCCGTGTTCTGCGTCTGGGATCGGCTCTACCGACTCGATCTCGCCGACCCGAAGGCCACGCCGCAGGCCGTGAACCTCATCGCCCAAGGCGATGACGTGACCTTGGAGATTCAGCGCACGGCATTGGACAAGGAAATCAGCGAGGCCGCGCTCTCCCCCGACGGCAAGACGCTCGCCGTCGTTGCCCGCGGCGAAGTCTTCGTGCGCAACACCGGCGAAAACTATCCCACCCGCCGCGTAACCAACACGCCCGGACGCGAGCGCGACCTGGCCTGGTCCCCCGACGGCCGCGTGCTGTACTTCGCTTCGGATGATCCCGGCCTGGCCGCTTCAACCGGTGTCGATGGCGCGGGCGAAAAGAATCTCGGCAAGTACTCCATCTACGCCGCGAGCGTCTCCCTCGCCCGCGAGGACATCAATCCTGAAAAGAAGGACGACGCCGCCGACAAGAAAAAGGACGACGCCGACAAATCGCCCGAAAAGCCCGAGAAGAAGGAAGATGAGCCCAAGAAAAACGACGCCAAGCCCGCCGCACCGGATGACGCCAAGAAAGACGACGCCAAGGCCGACAAGGCCAAGCCCAAGAAGCCCGATTTCGGCAAGCGCTGGGCCGAGGCCCTTCAGTTCAAAATCGAATCCGTCGTGACCGATGCCAAGGACATGCGCCACCCCGAGCCCTCACCCGACGCCAAATGCCTTCTCGTGGAGCGTGGCCTCGGCGATCTCGTGCTCGTCGAACTGCAGGGCATGAAACAGCGCGTGCTCTTCACCGGCTGGAATGATCCGGACGTGCAGTGGGCCGGCGACTCCAGGCACATCGTGTACACCGTCGAGGATCTGGATTTCAACTCCGACATCTGGCTCATGGATACGGGAGGGTTTGAATCGTTCGAGAGCGCATCGACCTTCAAGCTCGTCCCCCCGATCAACATCACCCGTCACCCGGACAACGACGTCCGCCCCCGCCTCAGCGCGGACGGCAAGGTGCTCACCTTCCTCTCCGAGCGCGGCGACCAGAACGACCAGCTCGACATCTACCAGGTCTTCCTCGACAAGGATCTCGAAGGCATGACCGCTTACGACCGCGAGGACTACTTCAAGAAGGCCGCCGAGGCCGCCGCCAAGCGCAAGCCCGCCGAAACGCCCGCCTTCGTGCTCAAAGCCATCGCCGCACAGAACCCCGGCGGTAACGCCGGGGCCGCCGCGGACGATCCGAAGAAGCCCGACGCTGCGTCCAAACCAGACGACGCCAAGCCCAAGCCCGTCGCGAAAAAGCCCGAGCCCTGGAAGTTTGACGCCGACGACGCTTATCTCCGCATCCGCCGCATCACCGCGCTCCCCGGCGGCAAGGGTGCCCTCCAAATCACCCCCGGCGCAGACCGCATCATCTACAGCGGCACCTTCGACAGCGAGCAATCGCTCGTCAGCATCGACTACAAAGGCACGGATCGCAAGGTCATCCAGGCCGGAGCAGTGGGGGACACCTCCGTCTCCCTCACCGGCGACAAAGTCGTCTTCGTGCGTGCCGGCACGGTCAGCGCAGCCCCTCCCAAGGGCGGCAAAGTCGATGCCTACCCGATCGACGCTCCCGTCGCGATCAACATCGCCGCCCAGCAGAAGCAGAAGTTCCTCGAGGCGGCACGAACGTTCGGCGATCGCTTCTACCACCCAACGATGAAGGGCCTGGATTGGGAAGGGCTCACCAAGCGATTCGCGACACTCGCCGTCAAAACCCGCACCAGCGAGTCCTTCAACCGCGTCACGCAGCTTCTCTTCGGCGAAACCGAGGGCTCGCACACCGGCATCACGGGCGGCCCCGCCTTCGCCGGCGGCGCACCCGGCACCGGCTACCTCGGCATCCGCACCAAGCCCGTCGCGGGCGGATACGAAGTTCTGCACGTCGCCGCGGATTCACCCGCCTCGCTCAAGCAATCGCGCATCAACGTCGGCGATGTCATTGTCGCCGTGGACGGAAAGAAACTCGCCGCGGATGCCAACACGCTCCCCTCGCTCGATCTGGATGCCTCTTTGCTCGGCCGCGCCGGGCGCGAAACGCTCGTCGAACTGCGCCGGGTCGCTCCCCCCGCGCCCAAGCCCGAAGAGCCCAAGCCCGCGAGCCCACCCGGTCCGTTCGTCGTCATCGTCCCGATCTCCGGCGCGGCCTGGACCAACCTCCGCTACACCGAAGAAGTCCTCGAACGCCGCGCCGCGGTCGAGAAACTCTCCAACGGCAAGCTCGGCTACCTCCACATCAAGGCCATGGGCGACGCCGAAGTCCGCGACTTCGAGCGCGATCTCTACGCCGCCGGATACGGCAAGGAAGGCCTCATCATTGATGTCCGCGACAACGGCGGCGGCTCCACCGCCGACATCCTCCTGTCCTCCCTCACCGCCCCGCAGCACGCCTACACCATCCCCCGCGGCGCGGACCCGGCCAAGGTTCCGCACGACGCCTACCCGCGCGATCGCCGCCTCATCTACGGCTGGACGCGCCCCCTCAACGTCCTCATCAACGAGCACTCCTTCTCCAACGCGGAGATCTTCGCCCACGCCATCCACACCATGAAGCGCGGCCGCCTCATCGGCACCGCCACCTTCGGCGGCGTCATCTCCACCGGCGCGTTCTCCCTCATCGACGGTACCAACGTCCGCATGCCCTTCCGCGGCTGGTACCTCCCCGATGGCACCGACATGGAAAGCCACGGCGCGCAGCCGGATGTGGATGTCCCGCAAACCCCCGCCGACGAAGCCGCCGGAAAGGACCCGCAGCTCGAGGCAGCCGTAAAGGACCTGCTGAAGCAGACATCCAAATAACCCTCACGCGAGCAGCGTGATGGAGCTGTGTGAGAATGCCGACGACGCTGCGCTGGCGAAGAGGGCCGCCGCGCTTCCTATAACAGGGTCGAACGGCCCGGCCGCACACGCGTGCAAACGCCTCTGGCACGTCTCGATAACGCTCATTCGCGCGTATGAGAGTTGCACACGCGCGTGTGCGCCTTCCATTCGCGCGTGTGAGACTCCCGCACGCGCGTGGGAGAGTTCCATACGCGCGTATGAGACTTCCGCACGCGCGTGTGAGACTCCCATTCGCGCGTGTGAGACCCTCACACGCGCGTGTGAGGGTCCCAAACGCGCGTGTGAGAGGTCCGCACGCGCGTGCGAGTCTTCCAAACGCGCGAATGGAAGCTCCAAACGCGCGTGGGAGTCTCGGCCACCGACCGGAGCGCGAATGCCGGGCACGGCTCTGCCCCGGGTTATCCGGAACCTGCAAACGCCGGGGGCTGCCGTCGATCCCCGGTCCCCGCACCCCCTGCCGGAGCCCTCCGGTACCATGTTTCCATGGCCCCCGCCGCCGAGCCCACACGCGCCCCCACCCGCCGCCGATCGCTCGCCCGCGCGGGCGTGCTGCTCGCGCTCTGCCTCGCGTTCGGGGCCGTGGTCAACTTCGGCGTGGCGTGGTGGTGCGTGCGAGTTGAGCGCGCGCTGAGCGGTTCCGGAACTTTGGCTTGGACGTCGATCCGCAATCTCCCCAAAAAGTGGACCGTCGATGTGCCAACCGAATGGCCCACTCCCCAACTCGTGGTCCGAACTGATAGCGGGTGGACCTGTCACACTTCCTTCCAGGGGAGTACCCCCTCGCGCCCCGATGAGGAGGTCAATGTTTTCCTCGTCGAGTCCGGTTGGCCACTGCGCTGCTGTTGGGGGGCATGGGGCCACTTCCAAAGAACACGCTTAGGCAACTCCGACACCATGCTCATGCTCGGGTATGTCGAGGTACCCGCCAGAATGATCACGTACCTCGGCGTGGACCGTCTCCCCATCGGCATCCACCCGCTCCCGTTCATCGCCAACACGCTACTGTACGCCGCGATCCCCTTCGCGCTCTGGCTCGCGGTCGGCCCCCTGCGCCGCCGAAGACGCCGCCGCGCCGGCCGCTGCACACGCTGCGCCTACGACCGCGCCGGTCTCCCCGTCGACTCCGTCTGCCCCGAGTGCGGCCAAGCCGCCCCATCCAACCCACGCTCCGGACACACCCCTCCCGCCTTTCGCCCGTAGGGCGCCCGATGGTTTCCGGTGGTGAAGCGAGCTTCGCGAGCAAGCCACCGGTCAGGCCACCCCATCACTCTCTTCCTTCTTCGTCTTCCCGCCCGGAGGGCGGACGATCGGATGATGCGCTCGCGCACAAGCACAGGTCTCGTTCGCCCTGCCGGGCGAGGTGAAGAAAAAGACAGAGAGAGTTGTGGATCGCTCTCCGGTGGCTTGCTCGGCCCAAAGCGGCCTCGCTTCACCACCGGCAACCATCGGGCGCCCTCCGGGCGAAAGCCAAAGGCGAGTCATACCTT
Organism: Phycisphaerales bacterium; assembly: GCA_038225655.1. Classification (GTDB taxonomy): domain Bacteria; phylum Planctomycetota; class Phycisphaerae; order Phycisphaerales; family UBA1924; genus UBA4658. The sequence goes on from JBBRQY010000004.1 coordinate 315,645, forward strand.
GGGTAGCCCCGCCACTCCTCCCAAACGCTGCGCTCCAATCCCCGCCCCGCGCCCTATCACCCCGCGCGGGCCATCCTCCTGTCACGCGCGTGAGGTACCGCATTCGGGACAGGGCGCACCGGCGGGCAATCCGGAGAGGTCGTAGCGACATTTGGCACAGTGCCCACGGCGCGATCGCGTTGGCAGATCGCGGGCGATGAGCAACAGGAGAAGCCATGCCACCGCGTACGTCCCAGAGCAGAGCGCGAATGCCACCGGGAGCGGGCGGAGCGGGAGCATGTGGCCGCGCATGGGCAACGTGAACGACCATTCCTTCAGGTCTTGCGGGGGCTCGGCTGTGGCGTCGCCGAGGGCCTTCGAAGTCAAGACAGACATCAGACGCGAGTCGGCGGCCGTGAGGGAGTGTTCGCAGGCCATGCATGGAAAGGGCCACCCGGAACGACTGACAGTGAAGTCAATAATCCATGGAGCGCCACGCCTGATGAAGTGCTCGTGCCGCAGGAGAGCGGCTTTGCAGGCGGCATCCGAAGTAAAGGCTTCAAAGTCGCCGGGACTGCCCATAGAGAAGTGGACGCGGTCCTGACGGTCAGAAACGGCGAAGCGCGCGACGGTCACGCCTCCACCGAAGCCCGACTCGGCGGCGATGTCTACGGACCACCAGTACGTGAACTCATCCGCGCTTGTGGGGGGTCGGCGTCGACTTGCTTCGCCGTGCAGTATCGGCCGCGGCGACCACGTGAGGGAACCGGGCCAGATCGGGCTGCTCCAAGCCAACGCCCACGCCACCCCGACGCTCGTGAACGCTCCCAGCACGAGCGATGCAAGGAATGCACGGACGAGGGAGAGGCGACGCGGATGGCGCACGCTGCATCATACAGTCCGATCGCTACCTGGATGCCGCTACCGGGAGTCATTCTCACGCACACGCCCCCTTCCCCATCGCCCCGGCGGGTGGCTACGACTGAATCAATCGTTCCGTGCCACCGCCCAGAGCGGCCGTCGGCGGCACGTCGAGGTCCCCTTCACCCTTTCCGCCGCCCCATCGCCGCCAGAATCATCTCCGCATGCCTCCCCGTCGCCCCCTGCTGCGACCGAATACACGCCGCGCCGCGCTCCGCCATCGCCGCGCGCCGCGCCGGATCGCCGAGCAACTCCCGCAGCACGCGCCCCAAATCCCCCGGCTCGCACATCACGATTGCATCGCGTTCCCGGAACAGGCCCACCACGTGCTGAAAGTTCGTGAACCGCGGCCCCACAATCGTCGCCTTCCCCAGCGCGATCGACTCGATCGGGTCCGACCCTCCCAACGCTCCGAACGTGCGCCCGACCACCACCACATCCGCAAGCGCATACGCGTTCTGCAGCTCGCCGATAGTGTCCAGCAGAAACCGCGATGCCCCGGCCGGCGCGCGTGTGCGTGCCGATCGCCGCACGCACTTCCCGGCGCCTCCCATCGCCGCAAACGCCGCCTCGTAGTGCTCCGGCTTGCGCGGCGCACACAGCAACTGCACCCCCTCCGGGCACGCCGCGGCCAGCAGCGCCTCTTCGCACGCTAACTCGCCTCCCTCGATCGGCGCCGTCGATCCCCCGACGATCAGCGGCCTCGTCCGATCGATTCCCAACTCCTTCGCAAGCTCCGCCGCACCGGGGAGGACACTCCCCGGCTCGCTGATCGCCATCGCGTCCCACTTCATCGAGTTCGAAACGCTCAGCCGCTCCTGCGCCACACCCATCGCGCCGAATCGCCCCGCGTAGTCCGAGTCCTGCGCCCCCACAAATGCCAGCGCACCGAACGTCTTGCGGAAGAACCGGCGCAGTCGGTAATACCCCCGGAACGATCGCTCCGACAGCCGCCCGTTGATCACCCCCACCGGAACCCCTCGCCGCACGCACTCCCCGATGAAGTTCGGCCAGACCTCCAGTTCAACCAGCGCCACAACATTCGGCCGCACCGCATCCAGAAACCGGCGCACCGCCGGCGAGAAGTCCAGCGCGAACCGCACCACGAACGTCCCCGGCTGTCCCGCAAACAGCTCCTTCGCCCGCTTCAGCCCCGTATCCGTCGAAGCCGAAACCACGACCTCGCACCCTTGCTCCCGCAGCAGCGGCACCAGCCCGCGCAGCGTCCCCACCTCGCCCACCGACACAGCATGCAGCAGCACCCGCCTCTTCCCCGGCGACACCTGCGGCAGCGGCGCGATGTGCCCGAATCGCTCCCCCCATCCCGATCGCGTCTTCCGCGCCCACCACGGTGCAGTCACCACGGCAGCAGGAAGGTAGAAGGTGTCGAGGAAGTTCATGGGTATGCGGGATGTGCGATGTCGGATCTCGGATGCCGGATGTTCTGAAGCAGCTGGGTCCTTTGCTTCACATCCCACATCCGACATCGCACATCCCACATTCCTCAATGGGCAGGCAGGGATTCGAACCCTGAACCTATCGCGTGTAAGGCGATTGCTCTAGCCAGTTGAGCTACCCGCCCGGGTGGGGAGAGGGTAGGGGCCGAGAAGCAGCAGCCAAACCGTGTCCAGCCGAACGAGACCGGTCCCTGTCCGAACAACCCTCCGATGCGCCGCCCGCCGCGCATGCTCCCCGCCGCTTCCACCCCTCCTCCCGTCCCCCGCCTCCCCCTCTTCAGATAGAATCTCCCCGTGCCGAAGCCCGCTCCGCCCATCCCGTTTCCCTCCGCCGCGATGCCGATCAAACCGGCATCGTCCAACGGCACCGCCCTATCCGGGCCAACCGGCGGGGTGGCCGCCGCGCTCCGTCTGCCCGTCTGGTCGTATGTCCTCGGCCTCGCCGCCATCCTCGTCGCTCTGGGGGCATCCGGCGGCCTCGCCTACCAGCATCTCTCCGGCCATCTTCTCCCCGGCTGCGGCGGGGACGTCATCGCTGCCAACATGGGCGCATCCCTCGGCGGCCCCAAGCACGAATCCGCCTGCGCCACCCTCGAAGTCCACCCCATGGGCTCCCTCGGGGGCATGTGGGTGATGGTCAAGGGCTTTGCCAAACACGTCGTCGTTGACAAGATCGCCCAGCCCGACGCCATCTGGCCCGTGAGTTTCCTCGGCGCGACATACTTCGCCGCCGCGCTCGCGGCATGGGTCGTCATAGGGTGGCGCGGCCGCAGACTCCCCGCCATCATCCCCTGGGTCGCTCGCCTCGGCGCTCTCACCAGCGTCGTATACATCATCGTCATCCTCGTCTCGAACAAACTCTGCCCGTACTGCATCACCTCGCACATCGGGAATCTCACCCTCTGGCTCGCATTGGAGATCGGCATCATGCACGTTCGCTCTCGCTCGCTTGGGAAGCTCGCCATGGATCGCGCCTGGAGCTCGGTCGTCGCGGCCGTCGCCATCTTCGCCCTCACCTCCGGCGTGCTCGGCGCGTTCGAGGCCTCGCACCGCGAAGAACAGCGCGCCAAAGACCGCATCGAAAAAACGCGAATGGAGGAGGACTTCAAGGCACGCATGAGCCAGGCCACCCAGCCCGCAACCGAGAAGGCCCCCTGGGGCCCGCCCCTGGGCTTCCGCGGCCGCTGGCTGCTCGGCCCCAAGGAGTCGGTCGTTCGCGTCGTCATGCTCACGGACTTCCAGTGCCCCGACTGCCTCGCCTTCGAAACCCAGTTGATGAACGTCTACAACGCCAACCCCGGCAAGATGAGCATCAGCATCGTCCACTTCCCAATGTGTACCGAATGCAACACGTTTGTCTCCAAGACCATGCACGTCAACGCCTGCAAGGCCGCCCGCGCCGCCGAGGCCGCCGCGATGATCGCCGGAGCCCAGGCCGCCATGGACGGCAAGGACCAGCAGGTCGCGGCCAACGAAATGTTCTTCAAGATGGCCGAGTGGCTCTTCTCCGTGAAGGGCCAGTTCGAAGAGGCGGACTTCCGCGCCAAGCTCCCCGCACTGGGAATCACAAACGTGGACGCCGTCATCAAGGCCTGGCAGGGCGACGCCACGCTGAAGATCGTCCGCGATGAGTGCAAGTGGGGCGAGATCCTCGGCCTCTTCTTCACGCCCATGATGTTCGTCAACGGCGTCGAAGTCCGCGGCTGGCTCACCAATCCGATGGCCCTCACCGAATCCATCAACACCGTCATCAAACTCAACCCGCCCCCCGCCGACGCCCGCGACGACAACCCGCCGCTCATGGGCCAGAAGATGCTCCTCGACTGGAAGCTCTCCCCGCGCATGGAGATCCCCGCCGCCCAGAACCCCGCGTACATCAAGAGCGGGCCGAACCCCAAGGTGGATGTCGTCGTCTGGGGCGATCTCACCGAGCCGGGCACCAAGGAACTCGACGGGATGATTCAGACCTTGCTCGCCACCAAGGCGATCCGTTATTCCTTCCGCCACTATCCCGTCTGCGCCGATTGCAATCCCGGCGTGCCCAGTCAATACCCGATGGGGTGCATCGCCGCCAACGCGCTCGAGGCCGCAGGCATCGTCGGAGGTCCGGACGCATACTTTAAGATGAAGGACCTGATCTTCAGCCGTCAGGGCTCAATCTCCGAGAAAATGCTCGGCCTCGCCGCCGGCTCGCTCGGGCTGGACGCCGCGAAGTTCCAGGCCGCCGCGGCCGACAAAGGCCCCGGAGCCGTCGCCGTGCAGAACGACGTCATGCCCGCCAAACGCTATGTCACGCGCTTCATCCCCACAATCTTCGTGGACGGCAAGTACGTGGAGCGCTGGAAGCGCGATGGCGACAATGTCCTCGAACGCATCATCGACGACGCCGTAGCCAACCCCGGCAAGTAGTCCCACGCCAGGGATGAGCGAGTCTTCGCGCGAATCCCGTGGATTTTTGCGCGCGGCTCCCCGATCCGATAGCATGGCATCCGGAGCCCCGCCATGCACGCCGTGCGCATCACAGTGATCAGCCAGGAATGCGTGCGCATCGAATACGCGCCCGGCGAGCGATTCTGCGACTATCCCTCCCTCTTCGCCATCCACGGCCCCGCGGGGGATGCCGAACGCGCCATCGAGCCCGGCCCCGATCCCCGCTCGTGCCACACCACAAGCGCGGCCGCCGGTTCCCCCCCGATCGTCATCCGCACCTCCCGCTTCACACTCACCTACACCCCCGACGGTCGCCCCCCGCACGCCGGAAACATGCACGCCCTGATCGTGCATCCCGCCCCGCCCTCCGATCTGACGATCCGCGACGGCCGCGTCCTCTGGACTCCCGAATCCCGCAATCTGCACAATCTCGGCGGCACGCTGAGCACCCTCGACGGCCTCCGCGGCCCGCACCCCATCGGCGAAGGCCTCCTCGCCCGCGACGGCTGGCACGTCGTCGATGATTCCCACCGCCACGTCCTCGTGGATGGCTGGGCCGCCACGCGTGAGTCCGTCGGTCTCGCGGGCAACACCGACTGGTACCTCTTCGCCTACGGCAACGACTACGCCGCGGCCCTGCAAGCCCTCACCATCATCGCCGGGCGCGTCCCCATGCCCCGCAAGTACGCCCTCGGCGCGTGGTACTCGCGCTACTGGCCATATACCTCCGACGAGTTCCGCGGCATCGTCGACGAGTTCGAAGTTCACGGCTTCCCCCTCGACGTCCTCGTGCTGGACATGGATTGGCACAAACCCGGTTGGACGGGCTGGTCCTGGAACCGCGAGCTGATTCCCGATCCCGAAGATCTGCTCTCCTGGCTCCACGCCCGCGACCTGGCCGTCACGCTCAACCTCCACCCCGCCGATGGCGTCGCCCCACACGAAGATCGCTACGCCGACTTCATGCGAGCCCTCGGCCGCGAGCCCGACGGATCAACAGTCCCCTTCGATGCCGGCGACCGCACCTACATGCGGTCCCTCTTCGAGCAAATCCACCGCCCGCTCGAACTTGCCGCGCCCTCACATCCCACATCCCACATCCCACATCCCACATCCGGCGTCGACTTCTGGTGGGTCGATTGGCAGCAGGACAAGTTCGTCCGCTCCATCCCCGGTCTCACCAATCTCCGCTGGCTCAACCACCTCTACTTCCAGCACACCTCTCGCCCGCCCGCCGCGGCCGACCCCGGCCTGCGCGGCCTCAGCTTTTCCCGCTGGGCGGGCGATGAGGGTGGTCCTGAATCCGGCACGGAGTGGGGAAGCCCCGCCACCGGCGGCTGGGGCGATCATCGTTATCCCATTCATTTCTCCGGGGATTCTCACACCGGCTGGGAGATGCTCGCCTTCCAGGTCCCCTTCACCGCCGCGGCCGGAAACATCGGGTGCTTCTTCTGGTCCCACGACATCGGCGGCCACTTCGGCTCGCGCCTGGAGGAGGCCACCACGCGATGGGTGCAGTTCGGCGCACTCTCGGCCGCGCTCCGGTTGCACTCCGCCCGCACCGCCACGCTCGATCGACGACCCTGGACCTACGAAGACCGTTTCTGCAACGCAATGCGCAGCGCGTTCGACCTCCGCTCGCGTCTGATGCCGTATCTCTACACCTGCGTGTACGCCTGCAATAGCGACGCCCTCCCGCTCCTGCGCTCAATGTACCTGGCTCATCCAAACACGGAGCGTGCCTACCGCGTTCCCGCCCAATACATGCTCGGCGACGATCTGCTCGTCGCGCCGATCGTCGCCCCCGGCATCGGTGAGAAGTGCGTCGGCACGCAGCGCGTCTGGTTCCCTTCCATGGCACAGGAGTCCCGCCCGTCTTCCGGATGGTTCAACCTCCTCACCGGCGACCGCCACGAGCCCGGCGAAGAGGCCATCGTCGCCGCGCCGATCGACCAACTGCCCATCTTCGTCCGCGCCGGCGTCCTCCTCCCCGCGCAGCCATCGACACACCGCATGGCCACCGAGCCGCTTCGCACACTCGTGCTGCACGCGTTCCCCGGCGGCCCAAACGAAACATGCGAGTCCACGCTCTACGAGGACGACGGCATCACTCAGGCCCACGAGCTCGGCGAGCACGCCATCACGCCGCTAACCGCTCGCTGGTCCCACGCCGAGCCCAATGGAACTCGAACGATCACCTTGAACGCAACGATCGGCCCGACGCACGGGAAGTTCGCTGGCCAGCCCGGCCGCCGCGCCATCGAAATCCACCTCGGGGGAGTGCATCGTGTGCTCAGCGCCACCATCAATGGCCAAACCACCCCCTGCTCGCATCAGCCGGAGCCCCTCGGCGGCCTCGCCATTCTGGCCGCGCCGGAATCCGACATCCACTCGCCGATGTCCTTGCAGATCACCTTTTCGCCCACCGACCCCCGCCTCACGCCGCATCGCCATCGACTCGCAAATCTCGGCGCGGCCATCGGCGAAGAGATCAGCACATCCCACCTGCGCGATGCCGTGCTCGCCTATTGCTCCGCCGGACCGACCGACGCGGCTTCGATGATCCGTCGTTCCGAACTCCTCGCCATCGGCGCCGGTATCGGCGCGGCGTTCGAGGGCGACTCCGTCCGTTTCATCGACTCCCTCGGGTGGGTGGACGGCTCACAGGTGGAAGCGGAGATCTTCGACCGAACCGGCGCCGGCGAGACCCTGCTGCATCGCTGCACGCTCAAGCTCGATCCCACAGCCCTCCACGCCCGCGCCGCCTCCGTCGCCATTGAAAGCGCCGACCTGAAAGATCCCCCCGTCGGCCTGCGCGCCTCTCGCATCGCCCGTTTCCGTTTCACAGTTCATCAGCACCCGCTGCTCATCGAGTCTGTCGCCCGCACCAAGCTCACCCCGCTCACGCACTTCACCATCGCCGGCCCCTTCACCTGGGATTGGCGCAGCGCAATCGTGGACTCCTCGGAACAGCCCGAGCGAGCCCCCGTCGATCGCGGCGCAACTTACTCCGGCCGCGACGGCAGGCAGATCGGCTGGACCCAGGCCGTGCCCGGCCCCAAGTGGCCCGTCGACGCCCGCGCATCCCTCCACGATCGCGGCGCACTCGCCTATGCCGCAACAACCCTTGTCTCTCCCAATGCGCAAAGCGCCCTCCTGCACCTCTCCTGCGGCGACAAGCTCGAAGCATTCATCAACGGCGTCAAGGTCATCACCCTCGACGACCATTCCGCCCACGGAGCATCATCACCCATCGCCCCCATCGCGCTGCGACAAGGGAAAAATGAGTTGCTGATCAAGTTCAGCGATGGCGGCGGCGGCTGGGGATTCAGCGCATCCATTGAGGGCGAAACGCCCCTGGAACACGCACCTCCCGCCTGATTTCCGGTGGCACGGGCATCTCGATGCCCTTGGAGTTGCAACCTGATTTCCGGTGCCACGGGCATCTCGATGCCCGTGTGATGCAACCTGATTTCCGGTGGCACGGGCATCTCGATGCCCGTGTGATGCAACCTGAATTCCGGTGGCACGGGCATCTTGATGCCCGTGGTGTTGCAACCAACGCATCGCGGCTCGGTGTCTGAGACGCCGCGCCACAGTCCGCCCGGCTTCCTCCCAAACTCAGTTTTACTGGTTCGAGTCCGCCGCGTTCGTGCTCGGCTTAACGGGAGCCGTCGGCGTACTGGTGCTCGCGGATTCCGTCCGGCGTGCATGCATCTTGCTCTTGGGCGGATGCGGCATGCCCGGGTTCTGCATCGCCGTCTGCTCCTGGGCCTCCGTCGGCGCGAACACAGTCGCGTCGAGGTAGGTGTACAGGCCGCCGCCCACCGCGACCACCACAAGCAGCGTCGCGAAGAACGGAAGACTCGACCTCTTCTTGTTGGGGCAGTTGGACTTGCAGCACTTCGAGTTCTGGCAATCGGTCATGGTGGGCGCCTCCTGAGGAAAGCACAAATCGGCACGAGAAGCGGCCGCATTGAGCCGGCGACGAGGTGTCGAACGGTGTTGGGAGGGATTGGAGGGGTTGAGGGGAAGTAAGGGGGAAATAACGTTCGTCGGACCCGCCCGATCCGCCGTCTCCCCAGCTCTAAAGCCCGAGAAGGCGGCCTAAACCATGGCCATTCCGACAATCCCGAACGTCGGCCGGATGTCCCACCGTTCCGTTAGGCAGTCCAGTAGCCCCACGCATCCGCGCTCTCCCCACACCACCGCCCGCTGCTCAAACCCGCGTGCAAGTGCGAGCATCCCGGCGTGGCCGCTGCCAAACACCACGCGGCTGGGTTCACGCCATCGGCCATCCGGGCTTCGCCCCTCGGCCGGGCCGTTCGGCAGTTCCTCGATCCGCAATCGCGCATCAAGCGCTGCCTCACGACGCAGATTCGTCGATTCATCCAGCTTCCGAGACATCGGATCGCGGGCGGAGAGAATCGCCCAACTCCCCGCCATCTCGATCTCGATCCTCCCCGAGCCCGCGATCGAATCAGCATCGAACGAAAACTCCACCCGCACGCCGCGATGGCTGAACGAATACACAGCGCGCAGGTACTGCTCTTTGATCAGCTGATCGCTCACCAACCAGCATAGAAGCGCTCCGCACCGGTCTATGATGCGCAGATGTCCGCACAGAGCAATGGCACACAAGCAAATAGTGGTGGTGGGGCGGTGGGGGGGGGTGGGAGCGGCGACAATCCCGGTTCCCCGCGCGACTCTTCCCCCAAACCCGTCTCCAGCTCCAGCAAGCTCCGATACCTCGCGTATCTCACCCGGCGCAAGGAAGACGCCCGCGCCAAGAACGCCCCCAAGCCCGCGCTCGTCACCACCGGTTCGGGAACCCCCGCTCTCGCGGATGAGGACCCGAACTCCCCCCGGCGCACCCGTCGCCACCGCTCCTTCTGGGCGCTTCTCCGCGAGTTCTGGAAGATGATCGAGGGCCACCGCCTGACGGTCTTCCTCTGCCTCTGCACGGTCACGGTCTACGCCCTCGTCACCCTCGCCGCCCCCGCCAGCACGAAGATCGTGCTCGATTACATCATCGCCAAGCAGCCCAAGCCCCTCCCCGACTGGGTGCCGACTCACAACCTGCGCGATCTGCTCTGGTGGGTCGGCGGCTCGCTGATGACCCTCACCTTCATCGCCATCTGCGCCACCATCTGGGGCCGCTACCAGATGACCCGCCTCACCCAGATGATGCGGGCCAACGTCCGCCGGCGCGTCTTCAACCACACCGTCCGCCTCCCGCTCCATCGCGTCTACGAGCTCAAGTCCGGCGGCGCGGCCAGCATTCTCCGCGAAGACGCAGGCCAGGCCGCCGACCTCCTCTTCAGCGTCATGTACAATCCTTGGCGCGCCATCATCCAGCTCCTGGGCACACTCGTCATTCTCGTTTGGACGGATTGGAAGCTCCTTCTCGGCGCGATCGCCCTTCTCCCCGCGGCGTACGTCACGCAGCGCGCCTGGATCGGCCGCATCCGCCCGATGTTCCGCGAGGTCCGCAACACCCGCACCATGATTGATTCCCACGCCACCGAGGCCTTCGGCGGCATGCGCGTCGTCCGCGGCTTCGTGCGCCAGCGTGCCGAGAGCGCACGCTTCATCCGTAACAACCATCTCATGGCCCGCCAGGAGATGCTCGCCTGGTGGTGGAGCCGCATCATTGAAATCGTCTGGCAGTTCCTCCTCCCCGCCGGCTCCGTCGGGGTGCTTGTCTACGGCGGCAATCGCGTCCTCGACGGAACCCTCACGCTCGGCGACGTAATGATGTTCTCAACGTATCTGCTCCTCCTCCTCGGCCCATTGGAATCCCTCAGCGCCAGCGCCACCAGCATCCAGGCCGAACTCGCCTCCCTCGACCGCGTCCTAGACCTGCTCGACGAGCCCGAAGAGTTCACAGAAGCTCGCGGCGGCGGACTCCTCCCCATGCCCGCCCACGCCGATCTCACGCACGCCCAAGGCCGCATCAGCATCGAGCATCTCTCCTTCCGCTACCCCAAAGGCCAGGAATACGTCCTCCGCGAGATCGATCTGGAAGTCCCCGCCGGCAGCACCATCGCCCTCGTCGGCCCCTCCGGCGCAGGCAAGACCACGCTCTGCAACCTCGTCGCCCGCTTCTACGACGCCACCGACGGCGCCATCAAGCTCGACGGCGTGGACATCCGCGACATCCCCGTCGATGAATATCGAAAGCTCCTGGGCATCGTCGAGCAGGACGTCTTCCTCTTCGACGGCACCGTCCGCGACAACATCGGCTACGCCCGCCGCGGCGTAGGCATGGCCGAAATCCGCGCCGCCGCACGCGCCGCCAATGCCGACGGTTTCATCGACAAGCTCGAGCGCGGCTACGAAACCCTCATCGGCGAGCGCGGCGTCCGCCTCTCCGGCGGCCAGAAGCAGCGCATCGCCATCGCCCGCGCCGTCCTCGCCGACCCGCGCATCCTCATCCTCGACGAAGCCACCAGCAATCTCGACACAGAAAGCGAAGCCCTCATCCAGCGCTCTCTCGGCACGCTCATGAAGGGCCGCACCTGCTTCGTCATCGCCCACCGCCTTTCCACCATCCGCAACGCAGACCTCATCGTCGTGATCGACAACGGCCGCGTCATTGAGCGAGGCACCCACGCCCAGCTCCTTGCCCGCGAAGGCCGCTACTGGCAGATGCTCCAGCGCCAGATGACCAGCGCGGAGGACCAGGTCGCGGCGATCAAGGAAGCGTCCGGTCGAAGCGCATGAAAAAACCGCCCGAGGTTCGGGCGGCCGTGTCGTGCGACATTCGTCCGATCATTTGAACGTGCGCGTCTTCGGCAGCCCAAGCGGGTTGGACTTGGATGTGTCGAACTTCTTGTCCGACTGCATCTTGCCGATGCGCTCCGCGCGTGTGTGCACGCTGCGAACGCCCGCCATGCCTGCCTTGACCTTGAGTGAGTTGTCCATGCTCATCTGAATGCTCCTAGGCGATCTCGCCAGATACCCGGCGAATAGCCAGGGAAAACCCGATCCATCAACCACGGGCTACTTGAAGAGAGCCCACCCGGGCTCACCAAAGTCGCTCGGACCCTTTTCCTCGCGCTGCCACTTCTTGCCGATCTGCTTCACCCTGTCAACCAGTTCCTGCCTCTTGCGTTCTGAGGCCGTGTACTGACCAGAGGGAATGGACTCCAACGCGAACACCAAATGGTTGAGATTCTTAGCCTTCGCATCCGCCGGGTCAATCTTTCCGAGCTTCTTATCCGGCACAGCAAACGCGGCCAAACCGCTCTTATTCAGGTACGCCACCGCCTTTTCCGCGTCCTTCCAAGGCAAAATCACAATGTGCAGGTAGTTATTTCCCGGCTTGCGGGGGTCCGTCGGCGGGCTCGGATCGGCTTGTGGGGCCTGCCCGGGGTCCGGCTGCATCGTCGGCGGCTGCGTGCCGGGTGCGGTCCCCGGCGTGTTGAGGGGTGCGTTGGGAGCCCCCGAATCCTTCGGAGTATCGATCAAATGGTCTTTGACTTCATTGAGCTTTTTCTGCTCACCCATCTTGAACGCGAAGAGCCACACCGTCGCCGCAACAGCCACCAACGCCGCAACCCCCAGCCAAAACATGGTGCCGGTGATCTGAATGCCCCGCTTCGGTGCGGCCGCAGGACTCGCCGGGCGCACCGGTTCCGGCCGCGGCACAGGCACCTGCACCGGCCGCGACCCCAGCAGGGACCCTGCCCCGGAGCGCCGGTCAGGGGAGCTGAGTACTTCGAAAAGAGGTGGCGTTCGCCGCTTGGCCATGCGCGAGGATTATGGACCGGGTGAAGTGGGGGGGCAAACGAATTCCGTGGCACGGGCGTCCCGCCCGTGGCCTTGCGTATCCGGCCGTCTATCGGCTCATCGGGATTCGCAGGGAGAGTGCCCCAGACCCGGTATACTCGGCCCTATGGCGATCAAACGCGAGGACATGTACGTAGTCGGCCCCCCGGTGATGACTCCCATGGAGTCCACCTACCTCCCCGAAGTCATCAAGGGCTTCGGCACCACCCTGCGCCACTTCGTCACCTCCTTCGGAGCGGGAAAGACCAACCGCACCCTGCAATATCCCGAAGTTCGCCGCGAAGATTTCCCCCCGGAGATCAGCGGCTTCGAGCCCTCCAACTTCCGCGGCGTGCACCGCCTGAATCGCGACGAAAATGGGCGCGTCAAATGCGTTGCCTGCATGATGTGCCCCACGCTCTGCCCCGCCAACTGCATCCACATCGAGGCCGCCGAAAGCCCCTGGGATGACCGCGAGAAGTACCCCAAGAAGTTCGAGATCGACGAGCTCCGGTGCATCTACTGCGGCATGTGCGAAGAGGCCTGCCCGGTGGACGCCATCGAACTTACGACCGAATACGACATCGTCGGCATGTCCCGCCAGGAGATGATCTTCGACAAGGAGAAGCTCCTGAGCATCTACGACCTGACCATCGAAAAGAAGCCGATGTGAGCGGCAGGCCTTCGGCAACAGGCACTCGACATTCCGGGTTGGCCCAGCATGCGAGTGCCGAATGCACACTCTCGAATGCCGTTTCTGTCAATCTGGGCAATCGACAGCCCCCGAATTCTGCTCGAATTCCGATATACCGCGCGGGATTCCGTTGGCCACACGGAACCCGTCATGTATATTCCCCTATCGCCCGTGCGCTGTGCGCGACGCGGGCCACGACACATCCTGAGGTGAGAGAGCCGTCCGAGAGGGATCCGGTTCATGTTGTTCCTTTGTGCGGACCACGACCGACCCGCGGGGATTTGCCCCGTTTCGGCATGCAGCTATCGCCAGGCCCCGCGAGAAATCCGCGGCCAAGGACTTTCAGAAGATCGATCACGACGGCCGCTCGGTTGATTTGTTTCAAAATGCGCCCCGCCTGTGCGGGAGAGTGAGGCGGCCGCCGTGAACATCAAGACTCCGCCGATGGAGGCATCGGCGGAGTTTCTTTTTTTGCAATTTTCACGGGGTGGCACGGGCGGCTCGCCCGCCCGTGGTGTTGCAACCCCCGCATCGAACTCCAGCGACCGCCCCGCTCACAACCCCCGCAGTTCCCCCACCAGCCCCTTCGCCGCCGCCGAAACCCCAATCCGCCAGTTCGCGCTCGCCGCCCCCTTGGGCAACTGCGGATAGATCACCGACCTGCTCGCCGTCACCAGCACCCCCATCGTCGATGGCCTCCCCGCCACGCGCCCCGGCCGCAGCGCGGGCCGAATGTCCTCCATCGTCCCCCCCTGCGCCCCATACCCCGGAATCAGGAACATCGTCTCCGGCATCCGCGTCCGCAGCGCGGCCGCCTCCGCGCTCTTCGTCGCGCCCACCACCGCCCCCACATCGCTCATCCCGCACGCCCCGCGCCGCGGCTGCCCAAGTTGATTCACCACATCCCCCATCGCCTCCGCCACCGTCCGCCCATCGGCGAGCTTCAACGATTGGAACCCATCCGACCCCGGATTGCTCGTCCGCACCAGCACGAACACGCCCTTCCCAGCGCGGCACATCGGCTCGATCGTGTCCGCCCCCAGGTACCCGCTGTACGTCACCGCATCCGCGCTCGCCCCCCCAACAGGCCCATCAAACACCGCCACCGCGTAGTGCTCCGCCGAAATCCCGATGTCCCCGCGCTTGGCGTCTAGCAGCACCAGCAGCCCCGCCTGCTTCGCATGAATAATCGACTGCCGCAGCGCGATCACCCCATGCTCCCCGTACCGCTCAAAGCACGCCGACTGAAACTTCACGATCGGCACATGCTCCCGCACCGCGTCGATCACGCCGTCGCAGAACCGCCGGATCGCATTCGCCGAAGCCCCATGATCCGCCGGATTCGGCGGCTTCATGTCCGGCACGAACTTCTCGATGACCGGATCAATCCCGACGCACGCCACCGTCCCCAGGCGATCAATCGCCGCGGCGAGGCGGTCGGAGAAGGATGATGGCGGTGGTGGTGCTGCGGCCATGGCCGAACCGTAGCGTCGCGTACGATCCGCGGCTCCCCTCGTGGCATGGGCCTACCGGCCCATGTCTCGGGCGCCGCGCCCGAGGGCCTTGGTTTGATTCGCTCGAACACTCCCCAAGCCACCCACATCTCACGCAGGGGCTGGTAAGCCCATCCCACGCCCCATGGACACCCCCACCAAACTCGACCTCAAAAAAGACCGCGGCCTCACCATCGAGTGGTCCGACGGCTCCACCTCGTACTACTCCATCCCCTACCTCCGCCGCATGTCCCCCTCCGCTGAAATGAAAAATCTCCGTGAGGAGCAGGCCAAGAACCCCCTCGCCATCCTCCCCGCCTCCGCCCTGAAGGCCTCCACCGGCCCCCTCACCGCCCTCGGCGCAGAAATGGTCGGCAACTACGCCCTCCGCATCACCTTCAGCGACGGCCACGACACGGGGATCTACTCGTGGGGGTACCTGCGGGAGATTGATCTGGTGAACAAGGACCGCCGCTCGATCAATGCGCCGTCACCATCAGAATCATGATTCCGGCGACAAGCGCAAGTCCTAGGCCCAGCGGCAGTCCCCAGCGCTCGTAACGCCAACTGAGTGCGCAGACCGGTCCCGCCCCGAGAACTCCGATTCCGGCAAGCGTCCACACGGCTTCCTCAGGAATCCACCGGACAAGTGCGGGTGCCGTCACCTCCAGTGCGAACACCACCGCCGTGAACGCACACGCAGAAGCATGAATGGCGCGTGTGATCGAAAGCCACCGCGGTAGTGCAGGAGGGCGCGAAGCGGTCGCCTTGGCCCAGGAACGCAAGCACGAGTATCTGCACTCCGGACACTTGGATGTCACCGCGAGCCCGCGAAGGTCATATCCGCATTCCGAGCACGGGATATTCCCGAGGGGCTCGGAAATGGGCAACGGACTGGGGTCATGGTCGCTCATTTGCGGCTCCGGCGCGTCCGAACCGTTCGCATTGGTTGGTCGTTACGACGATGTGGTGCGGGGAGAGCGAGTGTACCTCGCTTCGCTTATTGTCTACCGCCCATGCCCGAGCCGGCCGCACCAACTGCGATTACGCTGACCACCCCTCTCGCCAACCTCCCTGGCATCCAGAAGCCCCGCGCCGACGCCCTTTCCCGCCTCGAACTCCTCACCGTCGCCGACCTCATCCGCCACCTCCCCATGCGCTACGAGCGGCAGGAGGCCGAAGCCACCATCGACCAGCTCGTCATCGGTGCCATCGGCTCGGCCCGCGGCGAGGTTTCCGCCACCCGCCTCGTCGCCCGCGGCAAACTCCCGCGCTTCGAAGCCGTCCTCATCGACCACACCGGCCGCCTCGACGTCGTCTGGTTCAATCAAACCTACCTTAAGGGCAAGGTCTACCCCGGTATTCGCCTCCGAGTGCAGGGCCTCGCCAAGCGCCACGGCCCCGGCGTGCAAATGGTGAACCCGTCGCTGGAGATTCTGCCTGATGATCTGGGTACCCCGGCTCTCCGAGCCGGGAGTCCAGAGGAAGCTCAACCCGGCTCGGAGAGCCGGGGTACCCAATCCAAAGAACCCGAAGCCCGCACCGCCCGCGTCCGCCCCGTCTATTCCGCCAGCGAGCAGATCAACTCGCAGCAGATCGAAAAAGTCGTCGATCTCATCCTCCCCGCCGCGCTCAAACAAATCCCCGATCACCTCACGCTCGAGTACCGCAAGAAACGCTCCCTCCCGGAACTCGCCGAGGCCTACCGCATGGCCCACCAGCCGCGCACCCTCGACGAATCCCGCGAAGCCACGCGCCGCCTCGCCTACGACGAACTCCTTATGCTCCAGCTCGGCGTCTTCCTCCGCCGCGCCCAACTTCGCGCCACCGTCCGTGCCCCGAAACTCCAGTGGAACCAGGCCATCGACGCCCGCATCCGCGAGCGTTTCCCATGGGCCCTCACCGGCGCACAGGAGCGCGTCATCAAGGAGATCATCGCTGACTTCTCCGGCTCCGGCCCGGACGGCGATGCCCCCGCCAATCGTCTCATCCAGGGCGACGTCGGCAGCGGCAAAACCGTCGTCGCGCTCTACGCCATGCTCATCGCCGTCGCCAACAAGCAGCAGGCCGCGCTCATGGCCCCCACCGAGCTCCTCGCCGAGCAGCACTTCGCCACGATTTCCGCCATGCTCAAGGGTTCCAGCGTCAAGATCGAGCTCCTCACCGGCACGCTCCCCGAGCGTGAGCGAGCACGCATTCAATCCCGCCTCGCCTCCGGCGACATCGACATCCTCATCGGCACCCACGCCCTTCTCACTGAAGGCGTTCGCTTCGAGTCCCTCGCCGTCGCCGTCATCGACGAGCAACACCGTTTCGGCGTCCACCAGCGTGCCGCCCTCCGATCCAAAGGCGGGCTCACCGCGGAGAACGCGGAGCAAGCCAGCGAAGGGCTCGCTCCCCAATTGCTCAAACCGCTCCCGTCTTCTTCCTCTTCCTCTTCCTCTTCCTCTTCCAAATCCAAATCCAAATCCAAATCCAAATCCTCTTCTCTTCCCCCCTCTCCCCTCTCCGCGCCCTCCGCGGTGAATCCTTCCTCGGGAGACTCACGTCCCCTCGCCCCCCACGTCATCGTCATGACCGCCACCCCCATCCCGCGCACCCTCGCCCTCACGCTCCTCGGCGATCTCGACATCTCAGTCATCGACGAGCTCCCCCCCGGCCGCACGCCCATCGCCACGCGCGTCGTGGAGCCCGCCCGCTCCGGCGAGGTCTACGAGTACGTTCGCAAGCGGCTCGACGGCGGCGAGCAGGCCTACATCGTCGTCCCCATGATCGATGGCGGCGCATCCACCGCAGGCCAAGGCGGCGATGAAGACCTCAACGACCTCCGCACCGTCATGGCCCGACTCGAAGCCCACGAGTTCGCCGGCAAACGCATCGCCGCCATGCACGGCCGCCTGAAACGCGACACCCGCGAGCAGATCATGGCCCGCTTTCGCGCCGGCCAGATCGATGCCCTCATCGCCACCACCGTCATCGAAGTCGGCGTCGATGTTCCCAACGCCACCATCATGGTCATCGAGCACGCCGATCGCTTCGGCCTCGCCCAGCTCCACCAGCTCCGCGGCCGCGTCGGCCGGGGCACCAAGAAATCCCTTTGCGTCCTCATCGGCGAACCCGTCACCCCCGACGCCGAGCAACGCCTCGCCGCCATGGTAAATACCACCGATGGCTTCGAACTCGCCGAAAAAGACCTCGCCCTCCGCGGCCCCGGCGAAGTCTTCGGCATGCGCCAGGCCGGCGCGCCCCCCTTCCGCGTCGCCGATCTCATGCGCGACCGCGACCTCCTGGCCATGGCCCGCCGCGACGCCAAACAGTGGATCGCCAAGTCCCCCGCGCTCCATGCCCCCGGTGAAGACCTCCTCCGCAAACGCCTCCTCAAACTCCACGGCCAATGGCTCGGCCTCGGCGACATCGGTTAGTCCGACGTCCCCTCGATCCACACGCCCGGGATGAGCGAGTCTTCGAGCGAATCCCGCGGATTCACGCAAGCTCCCGATTTCGCATTCGATTCAACACCCTGCAAACCACGCCGCCAGAAAATCAAAGATGTCCTGCGCGTTCAGCCCGCCGACATGATTGAAGTCCGCCGTCGCGCTTCCCGCGAACCACGCCGTCAGAAAGTCGAAAATATCCTGCGTCGTCAGCCCTCCGGATCGGTTGAAATCCGCCGCGCAGCACGTGATCACCGTCACCAGCACGCCATTGGTGCTCGTCGTCCCGCACGAGTTCGTCACGGCACAGCTGAAGATCCCGCTCGCAAACCCCGTTGCATTCATGATGTTCAGCACCCGCGACGTTGCTCCCGAGAACAGCGCGCCGTTCGTCACCGCCGTCGAGTTGCGATACCACTGCAGCGTCGGGGAGTTCCCCGTCGGCCACGACATGTTCATCACCAGCGACCCATTGCCCCCCGAGCAGATCGTCGTGTCCTGCGGCTGCGAAATGATCGCCGGACGCTCGCTCACCCACAGCGCGCTCCGCAGGTTCGTGTCACCGCCCGCCTTGGTCATCACCCCGCCCACGTACACCGAGAAATCGTTCGCCTGCACCGCCCGCACGATTCCATTCACGCCCCCTCCGTCCAGTGCGCTCCACGCCCCTCCGTTCCATAGAGCGACATTGTTTGCCGTAACGCTCCCCGCCGTCGTGAACTGTCCGCCGAGCACCAGCGTGTCCTGCAGCACATCCATCGAGTTGGCGCCAAACCCGGACACCCCATCTCCCAACGCCGCCCACACGCCCCCGGAGAACCGCGCCACGCGGCTCGTCGCCACGCCCCCCATCTCCGTGAACGGCCCGCTCGCGATGATCGCCCCGCGGAACTTCGTGATTGACGTCACGCCAAATCCGCTCGTCATCCCCGTCCCCAGCGACGACCACGTCGTGCCGTTCCATTTCGCAATCCCGGTTGCGGCCACCCCGCCGATCATGGTGAAATACCCACACGCGTACAGGTCCGTACCGTCCACAAACAGCCCGACCACATTCCCGTTCGCCCCGCCCGTGCCGAGCGCGGTCCACGCCGCGCCCGTCCACCGCGCGATCTTCGAAACGCCGGTCGCCCCCGAGTTCAGAAACGCTCCGCCCGCGATCAGTTGTCCGTTGTAGTCCGCCAGCGCGTACACCGTGTTGTCCAGACCCGCGCCCATCGCCGTCCACGCGGGAACGATCCCGGGCGTCAGCCGCGCCACGTGCGGAATGCTCGTCGCCCCCGCCGTGGTGAAGTCCCCTCCGATCACCAGCACCGGCAGCCCCGCGCCGTTCCCATCCGCGTCCCACGAGGTCACGCACCGCGCCGCCGCGTTGGGTCCCGTCGCCGCCGGCGTCGTCCACGTTCCGTACTGTGCGATCGCCACCCGCGTCTGCGTTCCTGCGCCCGGCGAGTGCGTGAAGTTGCCGACGGCCACGATGTACGGCAACCCGGACCCCGACCCATCCGGATCCCAGATGCAATACCCGTTCACATCACCATCAAAGCCCGGGATCACTGCCTGATACTCCGCTCCCGTCCATCGCGCGATCCCATATCCCCGCACCGTGTCGGCAAAGGTGAACGCACCGCCAACGTACAACTGCGACTGGTGTACACCCAGCGCGAATCCGTACCCGCCGACAAGATCTTGCCCCAGCACCGCCGTCCACGCCGAACCGGTCCACTTCGCGAAGTTGCTCAGCGTGCCCCCGTGTCCATCGTGCTGGAACTGTCCAGTCGCGAACAGCGTTCCGTTGAAGAACGCCAGTTGCTGCACCAGCGGCAGCGGCGATTCGCCCGAGGTTCCCAGCCCCAGGTCCATGTTCGTCCAGGTCGATCCATTGAACTTGCCCACAGCGTGCAGGTTCGGCGCGCCGGAGGTCGAGTCAAAAAGCCCGCCCGCATAGAGGTTCGTTCCGTCGTTCGTCAGCGTGTACACCTGCCCGAACGGGCCGTACAGCCCGCCCACCTGCGCCCACGGGGTCGTTCCCAGCGATGTATCAAGCCGCGCCGCCCCCTGCACGATCACGGTAATGCCGTTCTGCACGACACTTGCGAACGAGCCGCCGACGTACAGCGATCCATTGAGCACATCGCACGCCCGCACCACGCCATCAAACGTCCCGGCATATCGCCCCCACGTCGAGCCGTTCCAATGTGCCGCGTAACCAGACGTCCCCGCGCTGTTCTGTCCCACGACAACCAGGTCCGAGCCCAGCACCGTCAGCCCCAGGCACGGACCGTAAAACACCGCGGCGCCCCCGCCGATCGACAGCCACTGCGTGCCATCCCACGCCGCCACGTACGCAGTCCCGTTCAACCCCCCCGCCTGCGTGAACATCCCCCCGACTACGAGCAGGTTGTTCCACACCACCATCGACGTCACAATCCCGTTCGTCCCCGAGCCCAGCGGCACCCACTGCGACCCGATGCGCTCGGCGATGTTGCTGCACGAGACGCCCCCGATCGTGGAAAACGTGCCCCCGGCAAACAGGTCCGGCGTCCCCGACCAGTTGAACGACGCGAACGCCTCGATCCGCCCGTTGTGCCCCGCGTTCAAGGCAGGGCCGCTGTTCCAATAGGTGCATTGGGCCTCCGCCCGGCCTCCAGCCAGAAGGAAAACCAGAACAGCGACGAGTGAAATGGCGCGTGCGAGCATGGTCGGACTCCGGTCGGGGATTGCAAGTGCTTTCTCCCTGCAAACTCATCCGAAACTTCCGCCCATCTCCCGACACGCACGCTCCGGAATTTCATCCCGCATCTCCGCGTTCCGCCCGAACGCATCGCAATTGACCTTCTTTCATGAGCGTTGCGCATTCCACAAAATTCCTTTGCAATCCCCTTCTAACTCGTTAAGCTGGCCCCGCCGGGTTTCTCTCTCTCCCCGGCGACAACCCATGGAGCATCTCATGCGTGCCGCTTTGTTTCCGGCGTTGGCTGTGGCCCTCTGCGCGCCCACCGTACTTGGTCAGTCGGTGACGTTCCGCATCGTTGAACGAACCGGGCAGACCCAGGTCAATCCCGGCGACAGTGTCCTCGACCTTGCCGTCCAGGCCCGATTCATCGGCCAGAACCTCGGCGGGTTCTATTTCGACGTGCAGATGCCCGGCGAAGCCGAGTCCCGCGGCACGCTCGCCCGCGGCAACATTTCCAACCTCGACGGCACGTACGACAACACCATCGGCGTCGGCAACAGCGTTGGTCGCTCCGGGCTCGCTCGCCAGTATTCCTACTTCGGCACCGTGAACCCCAACTTCAACGGCCTGATCAACACCTCCGCTGGCACGTTCACCAACACCCCCAGCCAGGAGATCGGCCTCATCACCGCGTTCGTCGAGGGCGGCCCGCTCCTGGGCACCCCGGGAATCGACCTGGATGGCGATGGCAATCCCGACACTTGGTCCGGCAACGGCCTCGGCGTTCCCCCAGCCGTCGGCGCGACGGCCCCGGTGAACGCAACCGCCGCCGCTCTGTACTTCGCCGCTGGCCAGTTCATCGATGTCTACCACTTCCGCTACACCGTGACGGACCTAACCCCCCGCAACCTGCACATCCAGCTCAATGCCATTCTCGGCCAGCAGTTCTCGCAGTTGGTCTTCTCCGGCGGCATCTGGGGAGCCCAAAACTCCAACGTTGCCTCCACCGCCATCACGAATCAGCCCATCGACATCTCCATCGTCCCCGCACCCGGCGCGGCCGGAACGCTCGGTCTCGCAGGCCTCCTCGCGGCCCGGCGGCCGCGGCGCGTCGGCTGACCGACACCCGCGCCCGGGCGACGGAGCCGCGGCTTCACCGGCTATCGTTGCGCATGGACGTCGGACGACTGATCTCGGAGCGCAGCAGAGCCATCGACGCATCGGGAATCCGGCGCGTCTTTGACCTTGGCGCAAAACTCAAGGACCCCATCAATCTCTCCATCGGCCAGCCGGATTTCCCGGTCGCCGACTCCATCAAACGCGCCGCCGTCGAGCACATTCTCGGCAACGCCAACGGCTACACCGTCACGCAGGGCATCGCCCCGCTGCGCAATCGTCTCGCCCGCCACCTCGCCGACGATGTCGGCTGGAACGTCGACCCGCGCCCCGCCTCCGAGGCCGACCACGCCCGCCCCGGCGTGCTCGTCACCAGCGGCACCTCCGGCGGCCTGCTCCTCTCCTTCCTCGCCCTCATGAATCCCGGCGACGAGGCGATCATCCCCGATCCCTACTTCGTCATGTACCCCCACCTCTGCCGCATGGTGGAAGCCGTGCCCGTGCTCTGCGACACCTACCCCGACTTCCAGATGACGGCCGAGCGCGTCGAGCCCCTCATCACGCCTCGCACCAAAGTGGTCGTGCTCAACACGCCCGGCAATCCCTCCGGCGTTGTCGCCACCCAGCGTCAGTGTGCCGACCTGCTCGACCTCTGCCGCGCCAAGGGTGTGCTGCTCGTCTCCGACGAGATCTACGACGAGTTCACCTATCCCGACGCCCGCGTCCGCTCCGAAGTCGGCGATGGCACGTTGCGCTGCCCCAGCCCCGCCCGCGTCGCCCACGCCCAGGACGACCTCCTGCTCCTCCGCGGCTTCGGCAAAACCTACGGCATGACCGGCTGGCGACTCGGCTACGCCGCCGGCCCGCGCCGCATCATCGAGGAGATGAGCAAGCTCCAGCAGTACACCTACGTCTGCGCTCCCTCGGCGTTGCAGTGGGGGGCCGCCGCCGCGCTGGATGTGAACATGTCCGAGCACATCGAGCAGTACCGCAAGCGCCGCGACCTCGTCGTGCAGATGCTGGGGAATGTCACTGAGCTGGCAACCCCGGGCGGCGCGTTCTACGCCTTCCCGCGCGTGCCCGAACGTCTGGGGATCTCCGCGAGCAAGTTTATCGAGCGTTGCCTCGAGCGCAGCGTCCTCGTGATCCCCGGAAGCGTCTTTTCCAAGCGCGACACGCACTTCCGCCTCTCGTACGCCACCGACGAAAAAAACATCGTCCGCGGCCTGGAAGTGATCGTCGACTTGATGAAGGGTTGACTGCCCCCGCCCTCGCCGATCCGCGCCGAGCTACGCCGCCATCCTGGCGTTCGAGTCTTCCTGCGCATCCGAAAGCTGCTTGGCGACCTGCTCAAATCGCTCCTCCGTCGCCAGAAACGCGCCGACGATGTCGGGGTCGAAGTGCCTCCCCGAACCCGCCAGAATCGTTTCGCGGGCCTGCGCGTGGGTCTGCGAAGTCTTGTACACCCGCGCCGAGCGCAGCGCGTCGTACACATCCGCCAGCGACACCACCCGTGCGGCCAGCGGAATATCCATCCCGAACAGCCCGCGCGGATACCCCGACCCGTCCCACTTTTCGTGATGGCACAGCGCAATATCCCGCGCCATCGACAGGAACTTCGCCTCGGGGAACTCGCGCAGCGCGGCCCCCAGCGTCTCCGCCCCGATCGTCGTGTGCGACTTCATCACCTCGAACTCGCACGGCATCAGCCGGTCAGATTTCAGCAGAATCGCATCGGGAATCCCCACCTTGCCGATGTCGTGCAGCGGGCTCGTCGCGAAAATCAACCTGCAGAACTCCCGGTCCACCACCCCCGCGAACTTCGGCTGCAACGACAGGTGATCCGCCAGCACCTTGCAGTACATCCGCACGCGCTCAAGGTGCGAGCCCGTATCACGATCCCGGCTCTCGGCCAGCTTCGCCATCCCGAAGATCATCAGATCGCGTGTCTCCAGCGAGGTGATGCGTTCGGCCACGCCCAGCCGCACCGACAGCTCAACCGGATCGAATGGCTTGGTCAGAAAATCGTCAGCCCCGGCCCGAAGCCCCTCCACCAGGTCCGCATGTCCGGTGCGCGCCGTCAGCATGATGATGAATACATACCGCGCGATCCCGCTCGCCCGAACGCGCCGGCACAGGTCCGGCCCGCTCAGGTTCGGCATCTCCCAGTCCGAGATCAGCACCCGCGCCTGCCCGTTCTCGATCAGCGCCAGCGCCTCAACACCATCGGAGGCCGTCTCAACATGGTGGCCATCGGCCCGCAGCGATTCGCTCAGCAACTCCAGAGCAATGGGATCGTCCTCGGCAATAACGATGTTCATGGACTCGGCTCCTCCGTCGCGCCGGCCGCGGGTATCGAGGCATTCAGCGCGAGCACTCCCGCGGCGATCGCCACGAGCAACTCATCAAGGACGGTGGCCAGACGCCCGGTCTCCAGCTTGGTGGCCTCCAGATCGCCGGCCTTCGCCGCCGTCTCCAGCGCCAACGCCGCGCCGGCGAGCCGCTTGGCCCCGATGTTCGCCGATGCTCCCTTGAGCGTGTGCGCCGTCCGCGCCACCCGCGCCACATCGTTGTGATCCGCCGCTTCCCGGCACTCGCTGAGCTGCACGCGGGCGAGCGACTGGAACTTCGTGAGAATGCTCGACATCAACTCCGGCTTGGCGCGGCAGCGGGCCCGGAGATCCTCAATGTCCAGCACAGGCAGCTCAACGGCCGGCGCACCCGCATCGGTCGCGTCAACGACCGGCGAAGTCGGAGGCGGAACCGGAGCGGCGACCTGCGCCGGCGACGAAACAGTCGGCTCCGTCGTCTCCGGCACGCAGTAGCGCTGAATCGCCGCGATCATCGCATCCGGATTCAGCGGCTTGGTCAGATAGTCGTCCATACCCGCCGCCAGGCACCTGGCCCGGTCAGGAGGCAGTGCATTGGCTGTCAGCGCGATGATCGGAATGCGCGCCCCCGGCACGCCCTTGCGAGAGGTCGGCTTGCCCTGCGCCTCCGCCTCGCGAATCAACTTGCTCGCTTCAAAGCCGTCCAGCTCCGGCATCTGGCAATCCATCAGCACAAGGTCATACCGCCCCGTAAGCACTTCCTCAACAGCACGCTGACCGTTGGGCGCCACGAAGCACAGATACCCCGCATCCGAGAGCAACTCCGTGGTGATCGTCTGATTCACCTCGTTGTCCTCGGCCACAAGAATCCGCGTCTGGAACGCCCCCGCCAGCACCGAACGAGCCGTTTTAGAGGCCGCCACAGCCGGCCCCGCGTTCGTGGGCTTCCGTGCCGACGCAAAGGCCGCGACAATCCCGTCGAGCAGGTCCGAGTCCGTCGCCGGTCGACGGACGCATCCGGCGATCCCCGCCGCCCGCAGCCGGTGCGTGTCAATCACCTGATCGCTCGCCCCGTCGATTAGCAGAATAATCGAGCAGCGCGCCCCGCGCGGATCGGTCGAGAGACGATGGGCCAGATCCAGCCCATGCCCCAGTGAAGGCGAGCCCAGAATGATCACGTCGTACCCCGAGCCGTGTGTGTGGTCCCCCAGCGCGGCCGCCAGGCCCGACTCGTCCGGCGCACCATGCTGGTGGCGGAACTTCCAGCCATCCAGCAGCGCGCCGATCGCGGCGTGCTCCTCGGGCGTCTGTGAAAGCACCAGCACACGCGCGTCCTGCAGCCGGCGATCCGCCGACAGGTCCTGCGGATTCTGATCCGGCGAGATCGTCAGCGGAGCGGTGAACCAGAACGTCGATCCGTTCCCCGGCTCCGATGCCACCCCGATCTGCCCCCCCATGATCTCCACAATGCTCTTGCAGATCGCAAGCCCCAGCCCCGTGCCCCCGTACCGGCGCGTCGTCGAGGCGTCCACCTGCGAGAACGACTTGAACAGCCGATCCACCCGCTCCGCGGGAATGCCGATCCCCGAATCGGTCACCGTAAACCGAATCACGGCCGTCTCCCCCTCGCGGGATTCCGGCGTCGCCCGCACCACCACGCCCCCGACCGACGTGAACTTGATGGCGTTGGAAATCAGATTGAGCAGGATCTGCCGCAGGCGCGTCGGATCGCCCCGCACCACTCTGGGCAGCAGCGGCGAAACCTCGCACGAAAGCGTGATGTTCTTCTCCTCCACGCGCCGCGCGAACATGTCGTTCAGCTCCGAGCACAGCCCCGCAAGGTTGATGTCGATCGACTCCAGTTCCATCTTCCCCGCGCCCAGCTTGGAGTAGTCCAGAATGTCGTTGATCAGCGTGAGCAGCGAGGTACCCGCCACCGACGCCATCCGGGCGTACCGCGACTGCCGCGGATCCAGGTTCGTCCGGTCCAGCAGCTCCAGCGCGCCGACCACGCCGTTCAAAGGCGTGCGAATCTCGTGGCTCATGTTCGCCAGGAACTCGCTCTTGGCCGTCGATGCCGCTTCCGCCGCCGCGCTCGCCTTCTCCAGCTCCACCGTCCGCCGCGCCAGCTCTCGCGCCTGCTCGCCCAGCTTCTGGTTGGCCTGCAGGATGTCCTCGTGATAAGACTTCAGCCGCTCGTCCGCCTCCTTGCGCGAAGTGATGTCCCGCTGGATGGCGATGAACTGCACCAGCGTGCCCTGATCATCGCGAATCGGCTCCAGATCCAGCGAGCACCAGTACTTCCGCCCGCTCTTGGCAAAGCCCACAACCTCCTCCCGCACCCGGTGCCCCTCGCGGATGCATCGGTCCAGCAGGTTCAGTTGCGTGCGGTCCGCGCCCGGACATTGGAAGAGAGCCAGCGGCGAAGTCCCCCGCACCTCATCAAGCACGAAGCCCGTCAGCCGCACAAAGCCGTCGTTGGTCCATTCGATCCGCCCGTGCGCATCGGTGATAAGCACCGAGTTATCCGTCTTGGAAGCCACCAGCGCGAGCTTGCGCAGCTCTCCCTCCGAGCTGCGCACCGCCGCCGTCATCACCTCCGCGATGGCCTGGGCCCGCCGATGCGTCCGCGACGCAAACGCCACGCACACGATGCCCGCCAGGAAAATCGCGCCCACGGAAATGCCCACCAGCAGCCACAATCCCTTGTAAAGCGCGGCCGCGCTCTCCTCGATGTACGCCCCCAGCGCAGCACGAATCTTCTCCAGCCCCAGCGCGTACTTCTTCTTCAGGTTGACATACTCATCTGCCGCAAGCTCTTTTCGGGCCTTGTGCGTGTTGCCAACCTTCGCAAACTCGAACGCCCGGCGCTCGATGGCGATCGTCCACTCCGTCACGTCGTCGATGTCCTTCCCCCCCTCGCGCAGATACACCTCAGGAGCGATGAGCGCCAGCTCGCGGAAAGACTCGGCGAGCATCCGCTGGTGCTCCCGGTACCGATCCTCCCACGCGCCCTCCCCCGTCGCCGCGCCCATCTGCGCGGACATCGTCATTCCCTCGTTGTACTGACGGATCGAGCCCGTCAGCTCCTGCAAGTGCATCTGATCGTTGCGGATCGTCGACAGATGCTTCTGCACCTCGGTCAGCGTCCAGCCAATGCACGCCAGCAACGCCGCCGCGCCCACAAGCACACACGCCACCACGCCATACGGCGGTCGCGACGTGGAAGCATGGCCCGGGTTGTAGCTCGTTTCTTGCGGCATAGTCAACGCCGCAAGATCGACCAGCGCAGGGCACGGGTTGTCTCTGTCCTGCCGGCGCGGCCTGATACCGCTGCGGTCCACCCGATCTCCCGCTGTTATCGGGCGCAATCCCGCCCTGGCCCCACGGCCCCTCCCGGCCGCCAACGATTGCCCATCGCACGCTCAGTGCGCATGGAGTTGCACGCATGGCACAACAAACGGCCGCACCGATGACCGTGGCCAAGTCCCTCGGCCTGCTGGCGGTCATCGTGCTCGCGGCCGGGTGGTACTACTTCGGCCCGCAAGCAGGCAGCCCCGCCGGCGCCGCTCCAGCCAGCCCCGCATCGCACACCGACTCCGGACGAACCCCCGAGCCCACGCAGAGCCCCGCAACTCCACCACGCACGCCCGACGCCCCCATCGCGCCCGCCCATCCAACAGCAGCCGCGCCCACTTCCTCCGGCGAAATCCGCATCGGTTCCTGGAACATCGAATGGCTCGGCAAACCCGAGGACCGCAGCGGAGCTGGGAAAAACGTCGCCCAGGACCCTGCCGACCTCGCCGACTGCATCATCGCCTCGAAGGTCGCCGCACTCGGCGTCTGCGAGATCGTCGCCAGCGACTCCGGCCGTCCCATCCACAGCCGCGCCATCGAGCAAACCCTCGAAGTCATGAAGAAGCGCACCGGCGACTCATGGGAATACGTCCTCTTCCCCGGCCGCTCAGATGGCGACCAGCTCACCGGCGTGCTCTGGAACACGGGCGTGCTTACCGCCGAAACCGCCGAAGACAAACCCTTTGATCCCAAGTCCGACCTCCCCTGGCCTGTCCCCGTCGGCAAGGGCCGCAGCTCGCAGGGCTCCGGTCTCTGGAATCGCCCCCCGCACGCCATGAAGTTCTCTACAGGCAAGGGCAAGACCGACTTCGTGATGATCGTCCTCCACATGAAGGCCGACTACAACGGCGATTTCTCGCAGCACCGCAAGGAGGAAGCCGACGCACTCGCCGGAGCTCTCCCCGCCGTCCGCAAAAAGTTTCACGACGAGGACATCCTGCTCCTCGGTGATACGAACTGCACCGGCGAGCACGAGCCGGCGATCGCCGCCCTCGAAAAAGCCGGATTTGTCGATCTGAACTCCGCCCACAAAGCCACCCACTGGCGCGGCGGCACTATGGACCGCGAACTGGTCCCCATCGGCCAGCCCGAGTTCGCCGACGCCATCAAGGGCGGCCCCGGCCATGGCTTCGAGGTCATGTCGGACACCTACCTCCGCCAGCGCTCCATCGACGCCCGCGAGTACAAGCGTCGCTATAGCGACCATTTCATGGTCGTCTCCACCATCCGAATCATGCCGGACGACGATTGACGGTGCACACGCTCTAGGTCAGCGTGCCAGAAGCGAATTCCGCGGGTGATTTTCTCCGCCCCGTCCCTCGAACACGATCAACTCGCCCCATTCCTACAATCCCCCATGCCCGAGGACCAGACCATCGCAGTGAACTTCGGCGAGCCCTTCGCCATCTTCCCGCTCAACGGCACCATGCTCATGCCCCACGGCATCGTGCCCCTCCGAATCTTCGAGCCGCGCTACAAGCAGATGGTCGCCGACGCCCTCGACGGCCCGAAGCAGTTCGCCATGGCCACCTTCCGCGGCGACCAATGGCAGCACGAGTACCACGGCCGCCCCGCCATCCGCCCCGTCGTCTGTCTCGGCCAGATCATGCAGCACGTTCAGGTCGAAGACGGCACGTATGCCGTTGTGCTGCAGGGCCTCTGCCGCGCCGAGATCATCGAAGAGCTTCCCCCCGACGAGGATCTGCTCTACCGCCGCGCCATGCTCCGCCCCATCGACATCGACCGCCCCGACGAAGACCTCCTCGAAGGTTTCCGCCTCCGCATGACAACCGCATTGGAAAGCGACCGCCTCGCCGACCTCCGCGGCGCGCCGGGAATCGTCGAACACCTGAAGAACACCGACATCCCCACCAGCGTCCTCGTCGAAGTGCTCGGCTTCCAGTATCTCGCCGATCAGGAGCTCCGCTACAAGCTCCTCGCCTCCGAGGATCCCCGCGAGCGGGCCGACATCGTCTCCGCCGAACTCATGGACGTCCAGCGTCTCCTCCGCCGCGCCCAGCCGCAGCGGAACGTCGAAGCCCCCAAGGGCTGCCAGTGGAACTGATAGAAATCCCGTCCGATTCATTTCAGGTGCCACGGGCATCTTGATGCCCGTGTGAATGCAACCAACGCATGCTGCTGCCCTCCCCGCACGCCCGGGAGAACACGTCCCCGACCAAATCCCGCGGATTTCCGACCCAAACTCAGGGTATTCCCCCATCCCTGCGGATACCCGAAACACCCATCGCGTTCCGACGTAGAACCCTTCGTCAGGAGCTTCCCATGTCACGCACGATGAACAGCTTTACAGCCCTCCTCGGCTCCGCCATACTCGTGGCCACCCTCTCGGGATGCTCCAACGCCGGCGAAGGCGCACTCTCCGGCGGTGGCCTTGGCGCAGGCGCCGGCGCGATCCTCGGCAGTCTCTCCGGCCACGCCGGAACTGGCGCGGCCATCGGCGCCGTCGTCGGTGGCCTCGGCGGAGCAGTCATCGGAGATCAGAACCAGCGCCGCGACTACCGCGCCTACGAGCCCGAATATGCCCCGGCCTACGGCCCCGCCTACGGCCCGGCGTACGGCACTCGCTACTACTACCGCGAGTACTACGTAGTGCCCGAGCGTCGCTACTACGAGTACAGCCCACGACGCAACGAAAGCCCGCGCGACTGGTAAGCCCAATGTCAATGATCCCTCGGGTCGGGGCGACCGTTGGAAAGCGCAGCTCGATTTATCCCATACGCACAAGAACACATGCCCGGGATGAGCGAGTCTGTTGGGGGGGCGAGCGAATCCCGAGGATTTCCGCCCTTCGTTGAAATGCGTTTGCCTGGTTTACAAACTGACTCTGAATCGCGTATCGACTGCAGTCTGAGCTCGTATCAGAACGCGTCGTCCATGAAATCCCCTATACCCGGCTTCCGCTTCCGCACCGGTTCCAGCAGTGCCTCGCGGCACGCCTCCGCCAGCCGCTGGTGCAGCTTCTCGTGGTTCGGGTGCGCCTCCAGTCGGTCCAGCAACGCGGCCACACGCGTCGCCGCCGGCAGCGTCGCGGCGATCTGTCCGATCGCCTCATCGCCCAGTTGCTCGCAGGCATGAACAAACCACTCCGGCTCCGGTGTGATCGGTGCCGTGGCATCGCCCTCCTCGGGCTTTGCTTTGCTCTTCGAACCCACCTTGGCCTTTTTCGCAGGCCCCGGCTTCGGCGGCGTCATCTTCGTGCGCACCGTCACCGGCCCCACCGTGACAATCGGCCACAGCCCCTCCCGCGTCGGTGGCTCCCGCACCACCACCACCACGGGCACTTTCTTCTCATCCGCGGCATCGCGGATCATGCGCCCATCCACGCCCACCCGCGGCGGAATCACCAGGTAGCACCCCGCCGTGAGCGTGCGCCCCATCGGAATCTCCCCGTCCACCACCGTCACCTTCCCCGTGTCGATCGCCATGTCGCGCTTGAATCGCCGGGCTTCCTGCAAGGGAAGCGCGATCCGCGCCATTCGCTCAAAGTCCTGCTCCTGATGGGCCCGACGAAGCGCGCCGGAGGCGAACTTCTCCGCCGCAAAATAATCGCGTGCCACCAGCGCCTTGCTGGCCTGCTCCATCATCGCATCAATTCTTGCGGCCTTCTCGGCCTGAGTAGTCGCCACGGGCGGGTGCTCCATCCAGACCCGATGACTTTATCGCGCCGGAGGCGCGGGGGGAGGTGGGGAGGCGGAGGTCTTCGAAGATCCGTCCGATTGTCCCGCCGTCCGAATCAACTCGGCCAGACCCGCCAGGGTCGCCCGCCAGTTCTCCGCCTGCTCCTGCAGCTCGAATCCCAGCACATCCGCCAGCCCGGACCAGTCTTCCGCCCCGAACGCCCGCTTGACCTCGCCCAGGCACCCCGCCAGCGACTTCACCTGCTCGGCCATCACGCGCTCCCCATCCGGCGTCGGCACACGCAGCGTCTCCACCGACATCCCCATCAGGGTTGTCCCGTCGATCACCGCCTGACGCACGCCCTCCCAAGCCCGCAGCGAGTGGTGCAGGTGGTCCATCGCCTCGCTCATCTTCCCCATCGTCAGCAGCTCGGCCGCCTGCTGCTGCTCCAGCTTCACATCCGCCAGCGAGTCCGCCACGCCCAGCAGCGTCGCGCTCACCAGCTCGCGCGGATCGGCCGTGGCAAATCGCATCTCCCCGCCCGAGCGCGGCGCAGTGGGGGGGTCGCTCAACTCCACATCCCGCAGCGGCACCCCATCCAGCAACGCCTCAATCACCACGCGCCCCCGCCGCTCAGCGTTCAGCCGCGCCACCCCCAGCGCCTCGGCAATGCTCCGAGGACTTCCCGTCAGGGGTTCATTGTCGATCACGACACGCATGCCCCCAGCATATCGACTTTCGTCAATCGCCGCAAATCCCGTGGCATGGGCCTACCGGCCCATGTCGCGGCCGCCGCGGCCGCGGTCCGGCGAACGCTGTGCAGGTCATTGAAAGAGGCACTTCCAGCCAAGTGCCCCAAACCTGCTCTGTAAGCCCACCCCCAATCCCCATCCTCACCCCCCCCCGCCCCTCGCCTCCCGCCGCGCATGCTTCCGCAGCAGCCGGATATTCCGAATGTAGATCACAATCCCCGACGCCTGCCCCAGCATCGCCACCGGGTCCGCCCGCCACACAAAGTAGCTGAACAGCGTCAGCCCCCCGAACAGCGAGAACCACCAGAAACTCTCGGTAATCACGCTCCGCCGGTGCCGCTCGCTCACGATCCACTGCAACACCATCCGCCCCGAGAACGCGATCTGCCCCAGCAGCCCGATCCCGATCCACACCATGCTCGTCCACGTGGTGATGTTCAGCGTGCGAAACACCCACGATCGCAGCACCCAGCTCTGCCCCGGCGCAAGCGTCTCATCCACAACGTTTTTTCCAACCCACCCCTCCGCCTCTGCCCGCGTCATGGTCTTCGCCGGATTCGGCCCGTCCTTCATCCACAACCTGAATCCATATTCCCCGCCCGCCCCAATCGACTTGGACGCCTCCAGCACCCCGCGCGTGTTCCCGATCCGCACCTCCTGCGTCAGCGCATCGGCCGCCACCGGAAACTTCGGCTTCGACGCCGGTCCGAACGCAATCCACAGCCCCAGCCCGAGCACCAGCACCATCAGCGCGGCCGGCTCCCACTTCGTGCGCTTCCGTACATTCATGCCAGTACCTTATACCAAACCGCATTAGCATCCGGTGGCACGGGCATCTTGATGCCCGTGGTGTTGCAACCAACGCGCCCCGCCGCAGAGTTGCGAACGCTGAGCTCTACCGCACAGCCCCCGCTCCCGCCGGCGCATCTCGCCCCACCCGGACTCCGATGCTCGCCCGCTGAGAGGCAATGACGGAACTCTCCACTTCCGCATGATCCGTCGCCCGCCGCCGCGTCCGCATGTACCGCACCGCCAGCAGATCGATCAGCCCGGGAATCGCCCGCTGCACGATCCCCATCCCGTACTTCGTCTCCCCCGCTACCCGCGGCCGGTGGTTCACGCGCATCTCCACCACCGTGTACCCCAGATGCCGCGCCGTCACCGGAATAAACCGGTGCATCCCCCGAAACTGCAGCGGCAGCTGCACCGCAATCTCCCGCTTCATCACCCGCAGCGAACACCCCGTATCACGGATCGAATCCCCCAGCAGCCAGAGCCGGAACTTCCGCCCCACCACCGACCCGATCCGGCGCACAAAGTTGTCCTTCCGCGCATGCGACCGATCCCCCTGCACCATGTCAGCGCCAGTCTCACTCATCAGCATCACCATCCGCGCGATATCCGCCGGATCGTTCTGCAAGTCCGCATCCAGCGTCGCCACCAGCCGTCCGCGGCACTCGGCGAACCCCGCGAAGAACGCCGCCGACTGCCCCGCCCCCTTCCCCTTCGGCGTCCGCGTCATCGCGATGCACCGCAGCCACGGCCGCGTCCCCATCAGTTCCACCAGCTTCGCCCGCGTCGTATCCGTGGATCCATCATCCACGATCACCACCTCAAACCCGATCCCCAGCGGTTCCACGGCGGCCCGAATCTGCTCAACCAGGGGGGCAACATTGTCCTCCTCGTTGTGCGCAGGAGACACCACGGAGAGTTCAACGGTCGGCTGGGTTGGGCGATCCATCGAAGGCATGAAGCCCCATCATAGGGTTTCGCGCCATCGGCTTCTCTTCGCCCGTTTCGGGCGCACGATGGTTGCCCGGGGCGCAGCGAGTCTTCGAGCAAGCCCCGGGTACCAGCCCGAGGTGCGAAGCACCTCAAGCGGCGTAGCCGCGCCAGTGCCTTGTGCGACGTTCGACAACTCATACTCCCACCCCTGCAACCCACCCAATCGGCCGCAACCGCAAACTCGCCCACCGGGAGAAGCAATCCGCACGGCCCTATCATCCCCGCCCCCAAGGACTCCTCTCCCTATGCACATGCACGGCGTCAAAATCAACGCGGGTTCCTCCACCAACGCGATCAAGTTCATCTGCGAAGACCCCCAGGCCGTCACCGGGACCGACCAGAAAGAGCACATCGTCGACGGCGAGGTCGGCCACAGCGTCCTCGAGTTCGCCCTCGGCGCGGACATCGCCATCGAGCACGCCTGCGGCGGCGTATGCGCCTGCTCCACCTGCCACGTCTACATCGAAGAAGGCATGGAGCTCCTCGCCGAATCCACCGAGGCCGAGGAAGACCGCGTCGAGGAAGCCCCCGACATCCGCCGCAACAGCCGCCTCGCCTGCCAGTGCGAAATCCTCAAGCCCGGCCGCGTCGTCGTCCGCATCCCCGCCTGGAACCGCAACGCCGTCAAAGAGATCCCGCACTAATCGGCTTCTCAGGCGCTTTGCCGCACTCGGGACACACAACATTGAGCAGCAGGCCGGA
Organism: Phycisphaerales bacterium; assembly: GCA_038225655.1. Lineage (GTDB taxonomy): Bacteria > Planctomycetota > Phycisphaerae > Phycisphaerales > UBA1924 > UBA4658. Next base: position 350,184 of record JBBRQY010000004.1, read on the forward strand.
CCGGTCGTATCCGCAGTGGCCACACCGGCCGGTCCGACACCTCCGTCGATCCACTCGCCACAACCATGCGGTCGCTGCCGCAGCAACCACAGCCGCGGCCCATGACGGCAACTCAATGACCCACGGCCACGCCGACCAATGGAACCATTCAATCGCTCGCGTTCTGGGTTGGAACTCCGGCCTCCAAGCTGTGGACGCTTCGGGGCTTCCGCTGAAACCGCTCGGGGAGTACGCGGCGAACGTTGCCTGCCCCTCTCGTATCTCCATAAAGGTGCCGTGGAAATACAGCGAACTGGTGCCCCAGATGAACGCGTGTCCGCACCAGTCCATCACGGTGAGCGCCAGCATCGCCGACGCCACGGCAGCCATAGCCCACTTCGAGATGCACAGCGTCCAGGAACGGAACCCGGTCCGTCTCTTCCGAATGAAAATGTGCTGCCGCGCGTCTCCGCACTCGGGACAGACCGACTGGAGTGACAAGCCCTTGAGGTCGTACCCACAGTTGAAGCACGCACCCGGACGCGTCCTTCTCCGCTCTCTCCACCACAGGAATGCGGTTGGAAGGCAAACAATCACTGCCGCAATCCACACGCGCACGGCCAAGCCCCACTGCCACAGGGCCAGAACGGGTCTGCCGCCGAAAGCAAGTGTCCCATCCTGCCAGATGGTTTCCGACTGAACCGGCAGCGCATAGGACCAAGGAAACCCGTAGTCCCTCGGGTGATAGATGCCGCTGCGAATGCCCCTCCAGCCGATCTCGACGATCAGATCCCCGTCGACTGCCGCGATACTCACTGGAAGAAACGAATGATCTCCCAACACGAAGTTGAGACGGAGCCAATTGCCTATCACTGCAACGACAATCAGCGCAGTCAGCACCACCCCCGCCCACTTCCCGCCTAGGAGCATTCGCCCGCGCCAAGTTCTTCGCCTCACGCTCACGCCTTCATGCTATCGCTCCCCGTCTCCCCCTCCGCGCACCTCCGCGTAACCCCCGCGCACCCCTGCGTGCCGCCTTTTCCGCTACACTCGCCCCATGGACCAGTCCTCCGACCGCCTCAAAAAACTCATCCGCGACGTCCCCGACTTCCCCAAGCCGGGAATTCTCTTCAAGGACTTCACGCCCCTCATCCGCGACCCCGCCGGCCTCGCCCTCGCCGTCGAGCTCATGGTCAATCCCTTCCGCGACAAGAACGTCAACCTCGTCGTCGGCGCCGAGTCCCGCGGCTTCATCTTCGGCATGGCCATGGCCCAGGCCCTCTCCGCCGGCTTCGTCCCAGTCCGCAAGCCCGGCAAGCTCCCCTGGAAGAAGGCCAGCATCTCCTACGAGCTCGAGTACGGCAAGGACACCATGGAGATCCACTCGGATGCCATCGAGCCCGGCCAGCGCGTGCTCATGGTCGATGACCTCCTCGCCACCGGCGGCACCATGCAGGCCTGCTGCAAACTCGTCCAGGGCATGCGGGCCACCATCGTCGGCATCGCCGTCCTCATCGAGCTCGACGCCCTCAAAGGCCGCGACGTCGTCAAGCACTTCGGCGCAGTCCACTCCGTCCTGCGCTATTAACGCACGCCCGGGATGAGCGAGTCTTCGAGCGAATCCCGCCAATGCTCACCCCCCCCGCCCAACCCCTCCGCGCCCGATTCACATCCAACATCCAACATCCGACATTCCCCCTACGCCGTCCTCCGCATATTCCGCGCAAACGACCGCCTGTGGTTGAATCTCTCCGCCATCCGCGGCGTCGGCGGCACAAACAGCAAACTCGTCCAGTGTCCATGCTCGTTCCGCTTCACGCCATGCGCGGCGTAATCCGGCAGCCACCACTGATCATCGATTAGATAGCTGAACGCATGGTCCCCATCCGGCGCATGCACCCGGATCGACCACCACCCGTGCTCCGTCGCAGCTCTCTCGCCCGCGCACCCGGGCTCTTCCGTATCCCAATCGATGTGCGTCGGCTCCGCTTCCTCGCGCACAAGCGCCAGCCGCCCCGTCCCCCAATCCGTAAAGTCCGCTACAAGAGCCACGCTCTCCGCGTGCGGCAGATACACCCGAAACGTCAGCGAGCCATCGAGTTCAACAGTGACCATGAGCGATCCTCCGTGTGATTGGCCCCGCGATACAGCGGGACAAACGCCCCAGGTCCCTATATGTTCGCACAAACGCGCCCAGCGTGCGCCGCAATTCGAAGAAGCGCTGCTGTTCCAGTGAAATGCCATGACCCAAGTAGGTGGGTATGGCCACCCAGCATGAACCCCACGCGAAGATGGCATGAAGCCGGCCCCCGATGGCCGCAGCAATGCGCTGCCGCATGGCTCCCAGCGACTCTCAGAGCACCGACTTCATGTTCTTGCTCACCGTTTGCACGGCGCGCGTCGGAAACGGGTCTTTGAGCTTGTACGACCACTTCCACATGTCCACGACCTGTGCCCGCGTGTACAGCGTGGCGCATTCCGGACACTGCCCCTCATCCGGAAGCGATCCCAGCGGGTAGTGGCAGCAGGGGCAGATGAACGCCTCATGCTTGCGAATGAACGCAACCGCGCGCCGCCGGATCATCGGATACACCACAATCCCCATCACTATGTTCACAACCGTAACGGCCAGAAGCGGAATGATCGAGGTCCGTACCCCGCCGCGTGCCAGAGCCCAGCAGATCCACACGATGAACAGCACCACGCTGACCCCGAAGCTCCCAAACGTGGAGAGCCACTCAGATCGAAACCGCTTCGGTCGCACGGGGAGCGGCTTGGAAACCAGAATCCGTCCGATCAGAAGCCGCTGCTCCCGCGTCAGCGCCCCGCCCGATGAGTCCTTCCCACCTTCTTCACTTCCCACTTCGGGCTTCCGCCTTCCCGCTTTCCTCAGAGCCCCAATGTCTTCCGCTTCGCTTCCCACTCCGCCTGCTCCCGCTTGTTCTCCCCCGCAATCGTGGGGGACTTGGCACGCAGCGCCTCAACTTCCAGCCGCGTCAGCCGCACGCTCCCCATCTCGTAGTCGTTGAACGCCTCCATCGTCAGCGGCACGATCGGCTGCAAAAGCGCGTACATCGCATCCGCATAGATGCGAATCTCCTCCTGCGCATGCGGATCCATGCGGAGCGACAAAAACCGCAAGAGGTTGTGCAAATCGCACTTCCAGTACCACTCCGTATACACCGACACCGGCAGCGCAATCCGAGCCATCTCCCGGCTCACTCCCGCCTCCGTCAGCGATTGATACCGCGCATACATCGCCTCCGCATCATCCAGATATCGCAAAAACTCCTCCGCGGTCTTCTGCTCACGAGCCGCGGCCTCACCGCCTTCACATCCGACATCCGACATCCCACCTCCGACATTGACTTTGAACTTCTCCTCCCCTCCCTGCCGATTGCTCGCGCTCTGCTTGCGCACCGCATCCAGCGTCGGCTTGTAGAACCGATCCGGCACGATCGAATACCGCGCCGAGTACTCGTTCACATTCGCCGTCCGATGCCGGATCCACTGCCGCGCCACAAAGATCGGCATCGCCACGTGGAACTTGAACTCCAGCATCTCAAACGGCGTGGTGTGCCGATGCCGGAGCAGATACCGGATCAGCCCCCGATCCTCGTTCACCTTCTTCGTCCCCTGCCCATAGCTCACCCGCGCCGCCTGCACGATCGCCGCATCCGCCGTCTGCCCCTCCGGCACCAGCCGCGGCATGGCGTCCACCAACGCCACAAACCCATGCTCATGAATCCTGATCTCCTGCCGCGCGCACCCGCCCATCACATCAAACGTCGGCGACTCGAACGGCACGCGCTTGATGGCAAACTCCCGCGCCGCCGCCCCTCCAGCTGATGGCGTCTCCACCCGAATCGGTGTGGGCACGAGCGCGGACGCAGTCACGTTTGCGGCGGTTGGAGTCGTCATCGTCCGGATTGTTGCCCCCATCGAACTCGATCGCTGCATCCGACACGAACCAACAGGACTACTTTGACGGTCGGGACTGCATCGCCTTCAATTTCCCCGAATCAACTCGGTCGATTCGCGGCGGATACAGCATCCAATCCCCATGCGACCGCTCCATTTCCTTCACCTGCACCGGCGTCGCCGCCTTCGGGTCATGGAACGCCCCGATCAGTCGCGGATTCGCCTCCCGTCCCTTGTCATCGGGATTCGGCGAAAACGTCCCCCCGTCATCCACCCCATCCACGCCCACGGAGTACAGCAGCGGCGTCGCCCCGGAGCCCTCTCCCGCCAGCTTGTAGCGAAGCGGCTTGCCGTTGAAGGGGTCGATCGGAATCGCCGGAAGCAGCGCCGGCACCATCGCTTCCAGATCCGCGGGATACGACCCGTGCGCCCGCTTGTATTGCTTCAACGCGCACACCGTCTCCACCGCCGCCCGGCGTGTCTCCAGCAAATCGCGATTCGCGAAGATCCCCTGGTACGGCGAGTTCCCCGCAAGGTCCTTCGCGATCAGTAGCGGCCCGATGCAACGGGCATACAGCTTCTCATACTCCGCATCCGCCGTCCGCTCAAACGCACGCCAGAGCGGCAGCTCCTCGTCATGGTGCATCGCCTCCACAACCGCCTTGACCTGCGCCGCGATCTCCCCCCGTGAGGATTTCATCGCCGCCACCACCGGCATCGCCACCTTCACGAACTTATTGTTCGTCGGATTCGCAACGCCGAAGTCCCGGTAAAAATCGTCCGCCGCGGCCTTGATCAGGTGCCCTTCCCCGCTCCCGTTGTCGCTGAACAACCGCTGAAGCATGTCCTCCCAGGAGCGCCCCTCGGACTCCGGGTCGATCCGGACGCGTCCCCCTCCCAGTGCCGCGAACTGATGCGCGATCCGTCGCTCGTCCTCGCCCGTCAGCAACGGTTTTCCCCCGGCCGCTCCGTCGGCCTCCAGTTGTTGCATGGCCATGTCCGCCGCGAGCTGGCCAATCGCGATCCCAACCGTGATGTCGATGATGAACTTCCCGCGCAGCGCCTGGTCCCCCAGGTTCAGCGCGCCCTCCAGATCCGCCATGAAACGCTCCCGATCCCCCGCCGCGACCGCCGCCGCCGCGTCGTACTTCATCAACCGCGCCATCGAGCGCATCTCCCCCAGATATGGCAGAAGCACGCCCACCAACGCCGGATTCTCCTGCGCCGTCTCCAGCGAAGCGTCGTACTTGAACGTCGGGTTGCGCGCCTCCAGCGCCTTCATGTACTCCGGGTCCGAGACGTTCGAAAACACATATCCCAGCGTCGGCATCGCCGCCGCCTTCCGCACCAGTTTCAGCGCGTGCTCATGCGCCCGAAAATACTCAACCGCCTCCGCCCAGTGCGGATCCTCCGGAGATGCCGGCCACAGCCCCTGCTCCTTGTACCACTCCGGCTGCGGCCCAAGCTCCCGCATGGCCTCGATGTACATCGGCCACGCCCGCTGTTCTTTCGGCGTCGCAAGGATCGGCGCGTTGTACTGCGCCGTGTAGTTCACCCGGATCACCGGCGCGCCCCAGAAGTACCGCGCCGCCAAGTACCCGTAGGAAATCAGCGCAAACGCCGTGAGAATCGCCGCCCCGCGGATCACCCACCGGAACGATTTCCACCACAGCGGTCGGCACCGCACCTTCGCATCGCGGATCAGTGCGGCCGCATCCCCCGGATTCCCAAAGTCCGCCGCCAGTTGCTCCGCCGTCCGTCCCGAGGCCAACCCATCCGCAAAGTGCGTCCCCAGTTCCCGCGCCACATCCATCCGCTCCTCCGGCCACAGCCGCGTCGCCATCGCCGTGCGTCCGGTCAGCGTGCTCAGCCCATCCGGCAGCGAGAACTTCGCAATCTCCGCTTCCACGCGCCGCCTCCGCGATCGCCCCCGCCACCATGGCAGAATCGCCGAAACAATCGCCGTACGCACCGTCCGCGGCCAGATCTCCCTCCGCAGCAACCCCGGCGTGCCCTGTTCAGAAATCGGTGAGGTTGATTCGCTCATGCCACACCCCCCAGCGCCACCGCCACCTCCGACGCCGAAGCCCTCCCCAGAATCCCCAGCCCCGTCATCGCCACGCTCAACCGCCGAAACTGCTCCGTGTCCTTCGCCAGCCGCTTCTTCCCATCCCCCGTCAGCGTGTAGTACTTCCGCCCGCGCCCCTCATCGCTCTCCTTCCATACCCCCCGTACCAGCCCCTGCGCCTCCAGGTTGTACAGCATCGGATACAGCGTGCTCTGCCCCATGTCCAGCACCCCATCCGTCTTCCGCGCCAGCGCCTCAACCAGCTCATACCCATACATCTCCCCACGCTCCAGCAATTTCAGCACAGCCAGCGGCCCAGCGCCGCGCATGAGTTCACGTTCAATTCGAGACATGTAAAGGCCTCCGGCAGGAGTGGGGGGGCTATGCATAACACACTATGGCACACATAGTATACAGCCACCCCAACTTCCCGGTTGCACACCCCGCAGCAAAATGTGCCTCATACCAATCGCACAAAGAACACACGCCCGGGATAAGCGAGTCTGTTGGGGGGGGCGAGCGAATCCCGCGGATTTCCGCCCGAAGTTTAGCTGCGTTTGGTATTAACCATCCCGCCAGCTCCCACCGGGCAACGCATTGAACTGAAACACGGATTTTCTGACTCCAGGCCGCTCCACATGAATGTATGGAATCTGCGCATCGCCCCGGGCCTCCCTGCCTCGGCCCGGAGGGCCAACGAGTGTTGCCAGGGGCGCAGCGCTTCGCAAGCCCCTGGATACCGGCCTTCTTTGTCTTTTCCGCCCGGCAGGGCGGACGAGGCGCACCAAGGCAAACAACCTTTACGCCTTGCGCAACCACCGAAGTCCATGGCACTCCGCTTTGGCCGCGGCACTCGCTTCGGTTCACCGCATGGCCCTACCGCGGCGGCACCAACTTCACCTTCATCTCCCCATGCACCTTCCCCCGGATATACGCCACCGTCACCATCGCCCCCGCCTCAAAATCCCCCAGCACCCGCGCCAGATCATTCAAATCCCGCACCGGCTTGGCATCGATCGCCGTGATCACATCCTTATCCCGTAGCCCCCCCGTGCTCGCCGCGCGCATCCCCGGCTGCGTGAACTCCGCCATCGCATCCACCCGCACCACCGGCCCCTCCCCCGTCCCGATCCCCACATCCACCGGCAGATTCGCCCGCCCGCGCCCAACCTCTTCCGCCACCTCCGGCAACTCCCGCGCCCACAACCGAAAGTCCTTCTCAATCTCCTTGATTGACATCCCCAGCACGGTCTCAAACGCCTGCTTCCCCGAAGGATCCTGCCCGTACCCCTTCGTGTACGCCCCATACCACTCATTCAGCTTCCCGCGCTGCGAGAGATACAGAAACATCGCACGCGCCTGCCCGTAATACGCCAGCGTCCGATCCCCCATGAACTGCTTGTGATTGGTGGCAAAGAACAGATCGAAGGGAATCAGCGCCCCTGCCTTCGCCAGCCGCCGCACCATGTTCGTGCGCCAGCTCGGCTTGGGAATCATCCCCCCCTTGGCATCCGTGTCGCAGTCCTCCACCAGCGAGCAAAGCCCCTCCATCACCCACATCGGATGCCGCTGTGGGGGCGTCCGCGCATCCATATCCCGCCAGTGCAGCACATGCCAGAACTCGTGCCGCCACGATGAGCCCAGATCCATCGAAACCAGCATCTTCGCATCGTGGTTGTACTCCCCGCCGACGCGGTCGTACCGATCCCCATACCGCGCCTGCGCCCACTTGATGTAGTCCGGCCGCGTCGGCAAAATCACAATCACCCACGGAATATCAATGGCGTGCACTCCCGGTGCCGTGGTGGACCGCCTTGGGTCCGCCACGCCGGGCGCATCCTTGTTGTCCGTCGCCGGAACTCCCCCCGCCGCCCCCGCCACCTCTCCCCACCACCGCGCCAGCTTCCCCGCATCCTCCGTCGCCTGTTTGAAGAGCACCGGATCAAATGCCGAGATGTACACCAGGTGCAGTTCCTCGTTTTTCTCCTGCGCGTACGGCGAGCCCTTCTCCCCCACGTGGAACTTCTTCCGCGCGTTCTCGATCGTCTTCTCCGTCCGTTTTTCCGCGATCTCCCCCCAGTTGGCGATGATCGCGCGGCACGCCTCCGTCTGCCGCGCCTTCGCCATGTGCGCATCGGATTGCAACTGCCGCAGATCCGCAAACCCCCGCGCGATCGCCTGCTGCAACATCTGCACCGACTCATCCACCTTCCCCTGCACGCTCAACGCGCACGCAAGGTTGTACCACGGCACAAAGTTCTCATGATCCAGCGGAATCAGCTCCCGCAACTTCCCCTCCGCCGCCTCAAACTCGTTCCGCTCGAACGCCTTCGTGATCTCCTTCTCCAGCCGCGCCTTCTCCGCATCCGCCTCTTCCTGCGTCATCTGCCGCGTCGGAAACTTCGGCGCCTGCGGCCCCACGACCGGCGCAGCCGGAGCGTCCCCCGGCCGCGGCCCTTGTGCAATTCCCCCGCTCACCCCAATCCCGCAAACCCCGCAAAGAAATACCACTACCAAGTGTGCCCCGCCTTGCCTTCCAGCCCGAAGGGCCGACAGAAAGTAGCCGGGGGCAAAGCAAGCGAAAGCGAGCGCCGCCCCCGGAATGCAATTAACGAACACACCCCCGACCCCGAAGGGGTCGCACCCACCCGCCTGTACTTCCATCCTTCTCCGCAAACCCATCACCATCATCCTTCCCACTTCCCACTTCCCACTTCCCACTTCCCACTTCCCACTTCCCACTTCCCACTGCCCACTGCCCACTGCCCACTGCCCACTGCCCACTGCCTCTCCCCTATACGCCCCCCGCAATCACCCGTTGCAACGCCTCCGGATACGCCAAGCATTCCTCCGCAAACACCCGCGCACCCAGCGTCTTCACCGTATCCCCCGCCAACACCGGGCACGTTCGCTGAAGCAGCACCCGCCCGTGGTCAAACACCTCATCCACCAGATGCACCGTACACCCCGACTCTTTCGCCCCGGACTTGATCACCGCCTCATGCACGCGGTCCCCATACATCCCCGCTCCCCCAAACGCCGGAAGCAGCGACGGATGAATGTTCACGATCCGCCCCGCATACGCCGCCGGCACATGCAGATATTTCAAATATCCGGCGCACACCACAAGCCCAACCCCTCGCGCCTCCAGCATCCGCCCCAACTCCCCCGCCGCAATCTCCCCCTTCACCACCACCGTCTCAATCCCCGCCGCCCGCGCCTTCTCCGCCCCCAAACACTCCTTCGATGCAATCACCAGCACAATCCGCGCAGCCAGCCGCCCCTCCGCAATCGCCACAAGTAAGTTGTCCAACGTCCGGCCCGACCCCGACAGCATGACCGCCAGTCGAGCAATCGTTGTCGGAGTTCGCGTGCTTGTCATGCGTCGCCCACATCCCCCCTCCCCCCTCTCCAATCCGACATCGCACATCCGACATTCCGCCTCACCCGATCATCTTCAACGCATGCTCACGGTCCGGCGCAATCTTCAGAATCCGATCCAGGTGCGTGATCTTCATCAACTGCAAAATATCCTCCCGCAACCCGCACACCACCAGCCGCCCCCCCTCGCTCGCACAGATCTTGTGAACGCTCACCAGCGTCCCCAGCCCCATCGACGCCAGCATCGTCACGTCCTTCAGGTCCAGCACGATCTTCCACTTCTTCCCCGGCGCGGCCGCGCGGATCTCCTGCTCAATAATCTGCGCCTCCCGTGCCCCCACTTTCTCGGAAGTCACATGGGCAAGGATGCACGAGGCGTGCGGAAGAATGTTGACGTAAGCGCCTTCAGGCATTGGGCAGAGTGTATCAGATGGCCACCCGCGCGGCGAAGGGGATCGGCTTTCCATCCTCCCCGATATTCACCAGCGTAATCGTCGCCTCCGTCACCGCCACAGTCGCCCCGCCCAGATACCGCTCCGCCTCCACCTCCACCTTCACAGTCACGCTCGTGGTCCCCGCCCGCGTCGTCGAAGTGTGAAACGCCACAATGTCCCCCAGGTGTACCGGCTGCTTGAACTCCACCCGATCCAGCGCGACCGTCACCCACTTGTGCCCCCCATTCCGCCGCGCCTCCACAAACCCCGCCTGATCGATGTACGACAAAATCACCCCCCCGAAAATCGTCCCATACTGATTCGTATCCCGCGGCATGGTCACAACCTGAAGAGCAAGGCGACGCGCGGCGGGCATGGGTGTCGTTGGAGGCATTGCGCAGCATAGCCGACTCTGCACATAGCAAATAGCACATCGCCACAGAGCACATCAAAGCAGAGCCCCCTGCCTCAATGTGCCATGTAGCCATGTGCTATTTGCCATGTTCCTATCCTCCCCCATGCCCATCTCCCCCCGCGATCCCAAAGCCCTCCTCCCCGACTTCCTCGCCATGTCCGCGCTCGATCTCCTCGCCCGCTACACCATCAGCATCGAGCAGTTCGACCGCCGCGTCGTCCAGCTCAAAGACGACCAGCTCGACATGGCCTTCCTCCCCGACGCCAACGTCGGCCGCTGGCCCGTCCGCGTCCTCATCGGCCACCTCGCCGACGCCGAACTCGCCTTCGTCTTCCGCATGCGCCTCGTCGTCGCCGAAGACCACCCCGTCCTCACCCCCTGGGACGAAAACGCCTTCATCGACAACGACCTCTACGGCATCACCCCCGGCGCGCCCGGCCATCCCCGCCTCTCTATCGGCGGCCCCATCGCCACCATCCACACCCTCCGCAAGTGGCACTCCGAATGGCTCCGCTCCCTCGAACCCCGCCAGTGGGACCGTAAAGGTCTACACCCTCAACGCGGCGAACAAACCGTCCGCACCATCCTCGCCTACGACACCTGGCATCTCGAAAACCACGCCTGGTTCCTCAACGCCAAAGTTGAGCGATTCCTCGGCCCGGCAAAGTAATCCCGCCCCCCCGCCCCCCCGCCCCCCCGCCCCCCGCCCCCCGCCAGTCACTTATTCGCAACTCCCACCACCCGCATCCGCACCAGTGTCGCCGCGCCACCTTCCGCAAACACCGACACTCCCGCCGCGTCCGCCTCCGGAAAAATCAGATCCGTCAAGCTCGCCAGCCCGCCCTCCCCAAACGCCTCCACGCTCGAACGATCCACCACGATCGTCATCTTCACGCGCCCGTTCGCTCCCACGCCCATCGAAACTCCCGGCGTCTCCGCAAACTGCGGATGAATATCCACGCGCCCCGACCGCCGCCGATCCACATACATCTCCCGCTTTCCCACGTCATACCCCACCGCCGTGTACATCTCCCCCTTCTCGCGCACACGCACCCCAAACCGCTCCGCCTTACCCACCTCGAACTCCGCATCAATCAACGCCACACCCGCCGAAATCCCCGTCGGCCAAACGCCCGCGTCAATCTCCCGCTTCTCGACCACCGTCTCCTTCCCACCGCGCGCCATCAGAAACGCCCCAACCCCGTCGGTCGGCCTCTGCGCCATCCGCAATCCCTCCCCCGTCCGCACCAGCGTGAACTCCCGCGGCAGCGTCATCTCCCCGCGCCACGGCCGCGTCGGCGTCGCCCCCGCATACTGCGTGCTCACCATCCAAGCCATCCCGATCCGCTTGCCTTCGGGTGCATCCTGAAACGATTGAAAGGCATAAAAGTCCTTTCCCCGATCCAGCCACAACACCCTCTCTGCCCCGTTCTCATTCACAAACTTCTCACCATCAAACGTCCCCACAAAGTACTCCGTCCCAGATCCCTCGGGCGCGGGCCCATTCCCCCCAACATTGACCACCAGCACCCACCGCGTCTGCTTCTCCCCTTCCACCTTCATCTCAAACAGATCCGGACACTCCCAGTTCGGCACATCTCTCCTCCCCGCAGGCCCGAACTCGCTCAGCTTCTCCCACTTCTTCAAATCCACCGACCGGTAGATCAACACCTTCTTCTCCGCCGCCAGCGACACCACCATCACCCACTTCTTCGTCCCCTCGTGCCAGAACACTTTCGGATCCCGGAAGTCTTCCTTGTCCAGATCCAGCACCGGGTTGCCCGCGAACTTCGTGAACGTCCGCCCTCGGTCCACGCTGTACGCAATGCACTGCCGTTGCCGCCGCGCCTTCTCATCATGCCCCGTGTAAACCGCCACCAGCGCGGGCTTCCCCTCGATCCCAAACCCCGACGTATTCCCCCGATCCAAAACCGCCGTCCCCGAAAACGCCATCACCCCGTTCCCCTCCGGAATGGCCACCGGCAGATGCTCCCACGCGAGCAAGTCCTTGCTCACCGCGTGCCCCCAACTCATGTGACCCCACGAATCCCCCTCCGGGTTGTACTGATAAAAAAGATGGAACTCCCCATCCATCCAGATCAATCCGTTCGGATCATTCAGCCAGTGCTGCTCCGCCGTAAAGTGCAAGAGCGGCCGAGGTGAAGGCCCGGCCTCCGGCGGCGCATCCATCGTCATAGCACCAACAGCAACGCCCGCGGCCAGCAATGAACCCAGCATGCGCATCTCCGTTCGAAACGGAGAGCATACTCGCATTCACCCCACCCGCCCGCGCCGCCGCCGCAACCCCAGCACCCCCACCCCCACACCCACGCCCGCACCAAGCGCCCCCGCTCCCGACGGCCCCGGAATCGTCTGCACCTGCATCCCCAAACTCGTGCTCACCGTAGTCGTGCCGCTCGGCGACCACGCCCCGCTCAGAAAATGCGCCAGCCCCCGTCCCCCGGACCCAACCGTCGGCAGCCCCATGATCATCGGATTCGGATAAATCGCCGGCTGATCGATCGGCATGATCTGATACGACGTCCACAACCAGCGCGAAGACGCCGTCGCATCCGGCACATCAACATACATATCCGTAATGCTGTTCATCCCCACCGTCGACAGCCCCATCGTCAGATGCACCAACCCCGTCGTCAGCAGCGCGCCCGGCAACCCTCCGCTCACGCCTCCCACCGATTCATACACCGACACCCGCACGTTTGCATTCACCGGGCTCGTGAACGAGTTGTTCCACATCCGCACCGTCACCCCCGTCACCATCAGCCCGGAGGCCGCGCTCAGCGTCGTATCCTGGGCCACCTCCGTCGCCCCAAAGTTAAACCCAGCCCCGCTCGTCTGCCCCGTGATGGAGTCAAACCCAATCCCCGCGCTGGCAACACGCCCACCAACACCCATCCCCACACCCGCGGCCACAGAAGCAATGATGAACGTGCGCATCCAATGGCTCCTGAAAGAAAAGCAGTGGGGGAGTAGCTCCATTATTTCCTACGCCTAGCCCCCCACAATCCTGCGCATCTCCCACCCCCGTGCGGCCCACACCCGCAAGTTCTCGATACACCCCGTCACCCAATCCCCCCAGCCCCCGCACTCTCATCCGTCCACGGCCCGCTTCAGCTGCTCCCCGTCGATCTTCACCATCGTCATCATCGCCGCCATCGCCTTCCCCGCCTTCACCGGGTCCGGATCGGCGATCAACTCGATCAGCGACTTCGGATCGATCTGCCACGACACCCCGAAGTGATCCGTAATCCACCCGCACGCCACCGGCTTCCCCCCCGCCGCCACAAACTTCCCCCAGTACTCATCCACCTGCTCCTGCGTGTCGCACAGCACGGCGATGGAAATGCCCTGCGTGAACGCAAACTGCGGCCCCCCGTTCAGCGCAGTAAACGGCCGCCCATTCAGCGTGTACTCCACTGTCATCACGCTCCCCGTCTTGAACGGCGACCCCACCCCCAAGTCCGGATACCGCGTCACCCGCGTGATCCTCGAGTTGGGAAACACCGACGTGTAGAAGCCCGCCGCTTCCTCCGCCTGCGTGTTGAACGTCAAGAACGTGCTGATCTGTGGCATGGAATAATCCTAGTGCCGTCTCCCCTTAACTGCGAAGAGGGCCCCGGCAGCGGGGGATCGGGGTCAAAGAGGGTGGGCGGCTTGGAAGAACGTGCTGCGGACATTCAGCAAAAAAAAGGAGCGACGTGCGCAGGAAGAGCCGGTGCGGCACGTATTCAGGATGTCCGGATCATGTCGCGAAAGGAATGGAAATGATGATGGTCACACGAAGGGTGGTTGAAGCGGGTGTAGTCGTGTGCTGTGTCGGGATTGGAGCAACCGCGGCGCGTGCGCAGGTGGAATTCTCCGTCATCGCGCAAACCGGGCAGCAGGTTCCGGGTCAGAGCCCGGGAGTTGTGTTCGCTCAGTCATATCCACCGCCGATGGGCGCAACCACGGCGTTCACCGATTGCACGCTGGATGCGCGCGGGGACGTCACATTGTTTTCATATTTTCACGTTCCGGTGGGGAATGGCGGCGCGGGGATTCATCGGATGAGCGGTGGCTCGTTGGCTCCGGTCTGGTTCGCCGATCAGCCGGACCCGGCGCGGCCGGGCGCGACCGCGCGCATGTACGACATCCGATTGTTCAATGAGGGTGCGTCGGCGGGGATCGTCGCGGAGGGACCCACAGCATCGCCGCAATACGGATACGGAATCGGAGATCCGTTCTCGATTCCGGTTATGAATGGAGAGCCGACGGGCACGCCGGGAGAATCGTGGTACTTCCAAAACCTCGATCCTGGCGGCGCCGCGCCAGGCTTTAGCGCGAATCGTTCGGGGCAGGGTGTGTTTGCAAGTCTCGTGGTGGGCGGGTATGCGGCGGGATACTTTGACTCGATCGTCGGGGCGCACCCGATCTTGCGGCGAGGGAATGCACCGCCGAATCCTCCCGCCAGTTCGGCGGGTCAGCAGATTCCCACGATCCAGCAGCCGCTTCGTCCGGCGATCGGCGAGGATGGCACCATCGCAGTGGCGAGCACCATGTCGGAGACCGTCCACCCGTGGTTGTTTGTCGGAACTTCCACGAATCTCAGGCCGGTGCTCAACTCGTTCGACGATACGCCTGGGATGCCCGCAGGGGCTCGGGTGTACATTTCTTCGTATCCAATCCCTGCTTTCTTCAACTCGGGCTGGCCGAGCGCGGCGATCGCGCCGGACGGCCGGATCGCGACCATTGTGCAGTTCTCCGGTCCGGGTACTCCGCTTCAAGGCGCTGTGCTGGCGGGGAGCGCAAGCGGCGTGCAGGCCGTGGTCCATGACAAGGAGAGCGTGCAGGGACTGGCACCGGGCATCGTCGTTCGACTCGGCGCTCCACAGGCCGTGCTGGCCGCACGCGGCGGGCTGATCGCATTCCAGACATACATCGCATCGGCGAGCGCGAGCCAACTGACGGATCAGGCCGTGGTAGCGGGAATCGCCGGCTCATTTCGAACAATCGTGCAGAAGAACGATCCCTTCGGCCTTCCCGACACCACGGTGTTTAACTGCCAGCTCGTCGGCATAAACGCTTTTCAGGATGTTCTCGTTGATGCGACGCTGGCCGGGAGCGCGGTCAACTCCCAGAACGGTCGGGCATTGGTCGCGTTCACTCAGGACCTGGGCAAGATTGTCGTGCTGCGAACCGGCGATGCACTCCAGTTGGGCCCGGGAGATCAGCGCGTCGTGACGGTATACACGGTGAGCGGTGGCCTGAACTCCCTGCGAAACTCACAGATCAACGACTCGCGGCAGGTCGTCGCAGCCGTGGGATTCGCCGATGGTTCGGAGGCAGTGCTCAAGTTCACGTTGCCGCGCGGCCCGTGCCCGGCCGATTTCGACCATGTCAACGGATTGAACGCCCAGGACATCTTCGAGTTTCTCGGCGCATGGTTCGCAGGAGAAGCGCGTGCCGATTTCAACGGTGTGAACGGCCTTGATGTGCAGGATGTGTTTGATTATCTCGGCGCCTGGTTTGCGGGATGCCCTTGACGGATTGCATACGGATGATCCGAACGCGGTATGACGCAAACGTTTGTAGCGGAACGCTCCGTCGCCTGGGCAGCACACTTCATACGAATCGAACAAAGACTGCGAACGCTCCCCCGTCACCCGCGCCGGCCGCCGCCCGTTCGTCCACACTCGCCTCATGCTCGCTCGACATTCGTGCGGAAATCCACAACACGCTCTAAACCCGGTCGTGCCCCTCGCCCTCCACCCCCTCCCCCACGCGAGATCAATCAGAACCACCCGCCCGCCCCAACCCCAACGGTCGAAGCGCGGCGATGGCATACCCTTCCCCCCCAATGCCATGGCAGGAACTCAAACGCTTGGAAGAATGTTGCGAAGTAACCCTTCGCTCGTATCTGGATGAGCAGAAGCGCCTCTGCTGGCGCATGACCGTCCTGCCCCGCGCCTCCTCCGCCCTCCTCCCGATCCGCGCCGAGGCCCCCGAAATCCAGGATGCAGTCCGCAGCGGCGTGCAGCAGGCGATCAAGGCCGGCCTGATCCCAGCCACCCCGCCCGCCTGACCCCCCGACCGCACAACCCACCCTTCCTCCGCATAGACGAAATCCATGAAGCGTGAGAGGGCGCACGGAACAGCGGGAACGCGGCATCACGGGTTCGGATTAACGTTCTGCCAACTCGAAACCTTCAAACCCGTCCGCAGCACCATCGAGAACGGCTCGGTCGTCGTGGTCCCTCCAAGAGACGTCTCCAGCGTGGCCATGGAGCCCATCGCCGTGCCGGACCATCGCCACACGTTCAAGTCCAGGCCCGCGTCGGACACCAGCACGAAGAGCTCGCCGGCATTCTTCCCCGGAACGGCCTGCACCCACTGCGGCGTCGTGCCCATGTTCGTCATGTTCGTCGCGCCGGACCAACTCCCGCTGCTGTAGGTGCGATACGCGGGCTGGTTGCTGTTGTTGCCGTACACCACCATGGCTTTCAAGCCGTCGGGCTGATACGCCACATCGAACACGCGCCGGTCGGAATACCCCGCGTTGGTGGTCACCTCAATGGTCGACGCCCAGCTCGACCCGTTCCATATGTACACTCGCACGTGATTGTTCGCGTCGAGAATCCCGCAAACGATCTCGTTGGAGCCGGGCTTGGCGGCAAGCTTGATGTACTGCGGAACCCCGCTGCACGCCGTCATGCTCGCGGCGCTCGACCACACCCCGCCGATGTAGCTGCGGTAGCTCGGCGTTGAGGATGCGGCGGTGTTGTACACCACCATCACGTCGCCGCTGGTGTTCTCGTACGCCCCCGCGAACGACTCCGTGAACGGCGAGACCACGTTGGTCGAGAGCACCGTGATCGCCCCCCACGACGACCCATTCCACACCCGCGCTCGGAAATCGCTGTTGTAGTCCGAGCACAGGGCGAGGATCTCATTGGAGCCGGCCTTGGCGATCAGCCGGACGCAGTCTACATAGGCGGTGCTGGAAATCGCCGACGGGTTGGATCCCGAGAGCGTGCCGCCGGTCGCGATTCGGTAGTCCGCGTCGTTTCCCGCGCCGTTGGCGTACATGATCATGCAGTTGCCCGATATCTGCTCGTAGGCAATGCCGAACTTGCGAACCGTCGTGTAGCCCGTAGTCGCGATCAGCGTGGTGGGCGCGGCGAACGTCCCGCTGGTGTTGAACATGATCGTGATCGCGCCGTTGGAATCCGTCGCGCCCAGCGCGACCTCGCTGCCGCTGGACTTTTGAACGCCCTGCAGCCAGAGTCCGTTGGTCGCCAGCGTGGGCAGCGCGGTAGCCGTCCCCCACGCCGAGCCGCTCCACGTCGAGGAGTACGGCGTGTTTGTGCTCGAGCGCACCCGATATGCCGTTTGCCCCCGCGCGGCGGAAGACGCGGCAAGTGCCGCGGCGATCACCATTGCATGGGCCCACGTGCGTGGGACGGATGTTCGTAAGCGATCTCGAATCAACCCGACACTATCGTCCCCGAAGTGCGGCGCGGCTGCAAAATACAGAACCTTCAGGTGCGAGTAGGGGCGTGACTGGTGAACGCGGCTTCATGTTTAGATTACCTCAAAAATCAAAGTAATGAAAAAGCCGCGACCGCTATACCACCTTGCCATGGCCGCTCACCGCTTGCTCAACGCCTCCGCCGCCTCGCAGATAAAGCCCGCCACCTTCTCCGGCTGCGAGATCATCGGGACATGGCTGCTCTGCAGCGTCAGCGTCGTCGCGTTCATCCGCTTGGCCGAATCAACCTGCACCGCCGGGGGGATCGTCCGGTCATTGGCGGCAACCAAGTACCACGAGGGCTTGCTCCGCCACGCGGCCGTCCCAACCTTGTCCGCGAAGCACCGCCCCGCGATCGGGTTCTGCACCACGTAGATCAACGTCGCCTCATCCGCCGGAACATCCTGCGCGAAGCACTCCCTCACGCCCACCGGCGTCAATGCGACAAACCCGTCCTTGCCGTACGGTTGAATCTGCGCGGCGCCCGGCGCGGGCGTGTAGTCCTTCCACCAGTCGCCGAACGATTGCCCGCTGTCGGGCGCGCCCGCGGCCACATAAACAAGCCCAACCACCTTCGCGTCATTCCCGGATTCCGTAATCACCGCGCCGCCCCACGAGTGCCCCACCAGCAGCACCGGCCCATCCTGCTCGCTCAGCACGCGCTTCACCGCGGCCACATCATCCCCCAGCGAGCTGAGCGGATTCTGCACCGCAGTCACTTTGAATCCCTTGGCGATTAGCAACGGAATAATCTTCGCCCAGCACGACCCATCGGCAAACGCGCCGTGAACCAGCACGATGTTCTTCAAACCGTTGGCGGAAGCGGACATGGCTGCATCTCCGGTAAAAGGCATGCCGCTCTGGACCGTTCAACTTGCGATTTCCACAAGCGCGGCGGGCACGCAGTCGAGCGTAGGCCGACGGCAAAACCCGACCCCGCTCCCCGCGGATGCCACCAACCGTCCCCCGACCCTCAACCCCCTAACGCTGCGGCCCGTAGCACGTTGCACGAACTCACTACCTGCCCCCCGTTTTCTTGCCTGAGCGGTGGGGGCCAGCGCCCTCAAACTGCTGCACGTCTGCGCCGCGTCATAGCCAATGCCCCCACGCCCAGCAGCGCGGCCGCGCCCGGCGCAGGAACAAAGGAGATCGTCCCAGTATTCGTGCGCGAGCCGCCGGGGAGGCCGGAGAAGAAGGTCATGCTGTCCGAGGCGTTCACGGTGTAGTGGCCCACCGGAAGCGTCAAAAACTGCGTGGGGCCGTTGGTCCACAGCGAAACCGTGCCAATGGGCGCCCCGGCGATCGTGGGGAACGGACCAAAGTTGCTTCCACCCCAGGAATAACTGATGTCCTGCGGGGCAACCGTGATGTCGAAGATGTACTGAAAGCCAACCCCCGGGATGCTGTACGTGACCGACTGCCCGCCGCTGTCGATCGAGCCCCCGTAGGTGGCGGTGAACGTAACCGCGCTCGCAGTGATGTTTGAGGTCTGCGAGCTGGACCACGAACCGGTGCCGTTCGGCGAGGCGAAGCCCGAGCCCGTGTTGGACTGGCTGAACACGCCGAACCCGGGGACGCTCGCCGCCCCCGCATGCCGCGAGGCGGAGAACGGAACCACCGCGCCAATCGCAGGCATCGCGGCGGCAGCAAACGCGGCGGCGGACATCAGGGCAACAATGCGGTTTCGCATGGGGTCTCTCTCTCGCTCTCTAATGCCTCTCACACGCCCCGGAACACTCCGGCGTGTCGGGCGGGACAACATGAGATTCTTCCGCTCCCCGCAGCCGCGGCATTCATTCCGTCACATTTCCGATCAAAAAAAGTCCATTATGAATCTCGGGATGCAGCACGCCCTGCCCATTGAAAACTACTCACAATGCAGCAAGGGCTTCCGCCCTCTCCCTAAATCCCCCGCCCTCCACCTCCCCCGCAGACAAACTTCCGCGAAGTCCACGTTTTCTCCGCTTGTTCAGCCCCCAATTTTGATATTCTCGGTAAAAGCACGAGGAGCGGGGGGAAGTCGGGGGCACAGGGCCGGCGTTCCCGCGGCCCTTTCATGGAGCCCTTCATGTCCGCATCCATTCTGCGACCCCTTCTCGCCGCGCTCGTCTGCGTTCTTGCCCTGGGCGCCACCGCCCGCGCCCAGGTGAACTACACCGAACCGCCGGACCTGAGCGGCAACCTGAACTTCCCAACCGCCGTCGGCACAGTGGCCCTGGGCCTGAACACGATCCACGGGACCATCTCCGCGAGCATCCCGGGGACCGGCCTTCCGCCGACCGGCGACGCT
The DNA here is from genome assembly GCA_038225655.1 of Phycisphaerales bacterium. GTDB lineage: Bacteria > Planctomycetota > Phycisphaerae > Phycisphaerales > UBA1924 > UBA4658. Next base: position 370,200 of record JBBRQY010000004.1, read on the forward strand.
TCCGACAACGCCTCGTTCATCGTCCCCGCCGGGCTGGTGGTCACGCGGGTGGAGTTCGTTGTGACGGGCTACACCCATACGGGCGTGGGGGCGGGTGGCACGAGCTCCTTCGACAACTCGCTGCAGAACTGGTGGAACTTCAGCGCAAACGGTACCAGCCCCAACATGATCACCACCGCCAGCGGGGCGCTGGCCCCGGGGACGTACGGTCTCGGGGTGGCGTTCGTGTACAACATAGGCAGCGCCGGGAGCATCTCGTTCACCTGGGAGTGCCACATCACGGCCGCGGTCAACTCCAACGACACCTGCCAGCTCGCCACCCCCATCGGCCTCGGGGCCACGCCCTTCGACAACACCACCGCCACCACCGATGGCGTGGCCCACGTCGCCGCGTGCAACTTCTCGAACGGCCCCTCCATCGCCCGCGACCTGTGGTTCACGCACACACCGGCGCTCAGCGGCATCCTGACGGTCTCCACCTGCGGCTCATCCTTCGACACCGAGGTGAACGTCTACAACGGCGGCACGGGCATCTGCCCCGGTTCGGACGCCACGCTGCTGGCCTGCAACGACGACAACTTCGGCGCCTGCGGCGGCAGCGGCCTGCAATCGCAGGTCGCCATCAGCGTCGCGGCCGGGCAGCCCTACCTCATCCGCGTCGGCGGCTACGACGGCAGCACCACCGCCTTCGGCCCCGGCACGCTCACCCTCAGCGAAGTCTCCACCGGCGCATGCTGCAACCGCTGGACCGGCAACTGCACCGTTCGCGGCCAGCTCGACTGCACCTCCCAGGGCCTCCGCTTCGACGGCTTCGGCGCCGCCTGCTCCCCCGCCTCCTGCCGCGCCTGCCCCTCGGACTTCAACGGCAGCGGCACGCCCAACGTGCAGGACATCTTCGACTTCCTCGCCTCATGGTTCAGCGGCTGCCCGTAACCGGCAGGTGGCACGGATCAGTCGGTACGACCCGCCGAAGGAAGGAAGACCGTGGCACTGTCTTGCCGCTTTGGGCAAGGCAGTGCAGTCAACCCCACGCCCCCCGCACGACCTTGCGGAGGAACCGCAAAGTCGTGGCATGCCAAGGTCAGGCCACCTGCCCTATTTTTCGGGGACACGCCGTGCCAGGGCCCAAAGCAAGCCCGTTTCCGCGTTTAGGTGCCAAGTTCCGGTGGCCAGATTCGACTTGTCGACGCTCCATGCTCGCGAGAGAAGTCCGAGCATCGTCCAAAGCAGTGGCAACTCATCGACAGAGGATCCGGCCAGTTCAAGCAGGTGATCGAGCGAGCCCTCGAACTTCAAGGTTTCGTGCTCCTTCTCCAACTCCGACCGTTTTGAATAATCGACGTGGAAAGGATCGTGCTCGAAAGCTACGGCTCGAAGATTGGAAACTTGGATGTTGCGGTGCACCAGAGCCGCTTGCTTGTACGCGGTGGCATGGCTGCCGTTCGTTGCGACAACAAGCTCCCGTTCCGTTGCGACCGAGGTCGCAAAATCCACGGGCGTCTTGAGCAAAACGTTGCCCGGGGGCTCCGCGACGGGAATCCACGGGAGCTTGGTCACTTCAAGCAAATCAGTACCGTATCTCTCCGCGACGTTGGCGATCATTTTCATACGGGAAAGCACCATCCCGTGGTGGGGCAGTCCGTCGAGCGCGCGTGCAACACCCGCTCTCAAGCCCTTGGCGGCCCGGTCCTGCATGCCCCAGCTGTCAGATTGCGCGCCTCGCCGAATCCGGTATCGGCCTCCGTATTCCCAGAGTTCTTCGCCTGCGTCTATCCGTCCGGCTCTGGATGCGGTCAACTCGATGTCGCCTACATCGCACACGCCAAAGGCATCCTCGACCTCAACGATGCTCACGGCCAAGCCTCGCGAACAGCACAGCACGGCGCTTGCTTGCATCAGGCCAAGGCTGACGAATCGGGAGTCTTGGGCCGCCGATTCGACTGGCTGAGCGGGCCATCCTGAAATCTGGTTTAGGCTTGTGTCCCACCCACGCAAGCCCCTCGATTCCTGTACTCGGCTCTTCTCTTCGCGTTTGCCCAGATACGCCGCCGCGAACCACTGCAAAGTGAAGCTCTGTAACTCTTCAGGCGTAACGTCCTTCCACCAGCCGGGCTTGATCGTCGTCTCGTTAGTGCCGGATTCGGCTGGAGTGCGGACAATGATTGGGAACTCAAGCATGGGGGCTCGGGCTCGCACAACATCGGCCAAATGCGATACGCGACCGTGACATTCTGCATCCAGCATCACGCGGATCTGAGTTCCAACCTGCCCCGTCCCGGATCGCTCGATGAGTTCCCCTCGACGCCCGACGCCGCGCAGACGAAGCAGGAATCTTGGGCCGCCGTATTTCTCCGTCTCCACTTCCACGCGATTGCCGAGCATGAACACGGACAGGAAGCCAATTCCGAAACGACCAGCGGGAGAAAACCCTTTCGCGGCGGCAGCGGAAAAGTCGGAGTAGAAGTCGGCAGATTTCCAGTAGTTGGAGGCAACCCCCACTAGGTATCTCGTCATCACCAGACGTGACATTCCGGTGCCATTATCACTCACACAAAGCCACGTCCCCTCCGGCTCTTTCTTGATTTCGACGACTATCTTGCCATCAACCAAATCGAGCGATCTCGCCGTCGCGTCAGTCCGTCGGAGAGAGATTGCATCACGAGCGTTTTGCAACAGCTCGCGAATGGGTACAAGCTTGTCGTTGCCGTACAAGGACTTGCCTCCAAGCAACTCGACAAGGCGCTCCATGGAGTTGGGCTGGAGTCGAACGTCCACAGGTGAAATGCCTTTTCCGAGTAGTACGAAGCGAGAGAAGGCTTCTGGAGTCGACACTCCCCGAACACTATCAAGCGAAAAACGACTTCTTGATTCACTTCTGCCTAGTAGATACTCGCTGACCCCACGAATTTCGTTCTCAAGGCCCGACGCCAACTCGTAGAACAGCCACCAGGCCTCGATGTCGTCCGAGGGCTGAGTGCTGCCATACACCAGTTGGTTTCCGTCGCGGTTAGGGCCCGTGATGTTCGACTGCGCGTCCCAGTGAACGACGCTATCCGCTGCGATACTCGAACGCAGCGCCCGTTCCAGATGGGATGCTCGCTCTCGGTTGATGTGCGCAAAATCGATGACTCTCAGCAAGCACGCGACATATGCGACGTCTGCACCTTCGCCAGTGTTGAACGGCACTCGTCCCCTCACGCCGAGTTCACTCGCGACCTTGGTGAGCGGCCAGTGATGGCTGGCGGCAATGAGGCCAACGGTGGCGCAATAGGTCGTACGGACCACCGCTGATTCGATCAAATACTGATTCACGCCGGGAATCAATTGCGTTGCAAGGCCTATCGCCTCGTGTGCGTGGAGCTTTCTCGCCGCAGCCCGAATGGCGAGGGCTTCCGCTTTCTCTGGCGGCAAGTTATTGACTCGCTGCGCCATCTCCAATTCCGCCTTGTATTCGGACGACTCCTTTAGTCGCGTCAGACCGACCGGCGTGGCCGCGATGGCCATGCCAAGATCGTGCACGTAGAAGCTGGCGGCGAGAAGAAAAGCTTCGTCGGGCGTGAGAGACTCGGTTTCCGCGGTCGTGAGTACGGAGTCGGCCACCGCCCAAAGCGCGTCCATATGCGCTATGGAGTGATCCGTGTACTCCGGGAGTTGGTTTGCAACCTCCCGCCCTACCCGGGCGGCGATTGGGCGCATCGATTCGACTGCGCCCGCAAGCGTTGCGTTCTTGGAGAGTGCTTTGAACAGGCGGGAGTCGCGGTAAGTCGGGAGTGAGGTCATGCGGCTGCAAGTATACATTTTTATGCGGTCGAGCGCCCGGGCCGGGGCGACTGCGGTTGCCTTTGGGTCGGTGGGGGTTCCGGGGCGGAGCCCGGCATTTCCGCATCTTCTTCCCCTTGATCGCGATCCACTTATCCCGCCAACCGCACCAAACTCACCGGAATCTTTTGCGGCGACGGTAGTTGCTGCCGCCGCTGTTCCTGCTCCCGCAACTGTTTGTAGAGCTCATCCGCCGGCACCCGGCTGAGTTGCCAGGGCTCGACGATGAAGCGTTCGCCGCGGTGGTTTTCCACAATGAACCGCATCAGCGGCTGGCCGTCGATCAGGGATGAGCTCTTGGGCTCGGCATCCACCACCGTCACCTTCTCCCCCGGGTCCGCCATCCGGGCCAGCAGGTAAAACGTCGGCCCTTGCTGAATCAGCCCGCCATCGCGCGTGAGGGAAGTCACTAGGTCCATGTCTGGTCTCCGTATGGATACGCTACATTACCAGACGAACCTCGAACAAACCACCCGCCACACCAAAGATTCTGCGTCCCCCGCCCGACCCTCACCCCGCTCCCACACTCCTCCCTCCATTCCGCGGCCCAATCACTCCCCCCAAAATCTCCCCCTCAGTTTTCCCACACCCCAACCCCATCCTCCCCAAGCACTTACATCCCTTCCAAAAATCCCTCTTGACAACCCAAACAGTTCCCGTATTCTATCCCCATCAGCCAAGTGTGCGGCCATCGCCCACACGCCAAACTCCGGCCCAAGCCCTGCGGCTCATCCGGTCCGTCTCGCAAGGGGGTCCCCATGCCAAAACCATCCACGCCCACCCTCCCACCCCGCACCACCCCCACCCCCCTAACCCACAACGGCTGCCGCCCCGACCCCGCCCCCGCCGTTCCTAATCCTAATCGTAATCCTAATCGCTCCCCCTCCCCCTCCCCGCCTTCACATCCGACATCCGACATCCCACATCCGACATCCCTCGATTTCAACCCCTCCCCCTCCCAATCCGACGCCATCCTCGACTCCCTCTCCGATCCCGAAACCTCCCTCGGCGAAACCGCCCGCGCCCACGACATCTCCGTCAACGCCCTCACGCTCTGGATGGCCCGCCCGGACATCGCCGAGCGTCTCAACGCGCTGGAGTCCGCCTTCGCCCGCCGCGCCCATCTCACCCTCGCCAACCGAAGCGCGGCCGTCATCTCCGCCATCACGCGCGTCCTCGATGAGTACCAGTACTCCGAGTCCCACCTCCTCTACCAAACCTCCGACCTCCGCGCCCAGGAACTCGTCCGCCGCAACCGCGAAACCGTCCTCCGCGCCACCCACTACTACCTCCGCCTCTGCCGCTACTTCTCCCCCCACCAACCCCCCCCAACCCGCAAGCCCGCCCCCCCCACGCCCGGGATAAGCGAGTCTGGTGGCGGGGCGAGCGAATCCCGCGGATGCCAGTGTCACTGTGCGCCCACCTCCCCTCCCCTTCCTACTCCCACATCCCACATCCCCCATCCCACATCCGACATTCCCCCAGAAGCCCGCGCCGCCCGCTTCCCCGACACGCTCGAAACCCCCGACAGCTCGCAGGGTGGCACTGGCGGCTCGCCCGCCAGTGATGCTCTGCAAAACCACAACACCACCATCCACTCCCCCACCCCAAACGCCCCCAATCAGACACAACACAAGCCCCCCCCCCCCCCCCCGCCCCCCCCGCCACAACCAAAAGCTGCGGCTAGGGCGCGCCGCGGCGTGGTCA